>JANRJJ010000027.1:0-46551 GCA_033764035.1 bacterium | reverse complement strand
GTCCTCCTTCGCCTCAACCTGCCTCAGGACGTGTGCCAGCATCGCTTCCAGGCGTGGCAGCGTCAGCCGCTTGAGCATTCGGGAAATCGTGGTGTGGTCGGGAACCTCGGTCAATTCCAGCACGTCCCGCACTTCCGCGCTGGCCAGCAGCCATTCTTCTGTGTTGCGGTAGCTCAGGTTCAGGTATTGCGTGAGCAGGACGCACACGACCAGTTGCGGCTGGGTGAAGCGCTGCGGGCTTTTGGGATGCGCGTAGCGCGGCACACTCGCTTGTGCGACCGCGTATGCGAGACGCGCAAACCGGACGTACTTGCTTTCTCGTTTTTGGCTCATACCTTACCATTTTACTCTCTCGTCCAGTCTTTGCAACTGAGCAAAGGATAGGCGTTATTTTTTGAAAAGGTGACCCAAATGTCCGGAAATTTGTCCCTATTTTTGGAAGGCGGCTGAACCGCCCTCCAGAATCGATCAGCCCGTCGCGTCCCACTCGTACTCGATATAGCGGGCGGTCATGCGCGCCGTCTCCGAGTCGGTCAGCCGGGCGACGATGTGCAGCGCCATGTCCATGCCCGCCTGCACCCCGGCGGACGTGATCACCCGGCCATTATCGACAAAGCGCACCCCACGCACGATTTCGGTGTGCGGCGCGAAGCGCCCCAGTTCATCCAGGGCTTCCCAATGGGTCGTCGCCTTCAGGCCATCGAGCAGGCCAACTTTTGCCAGCACCCGCGCCCCGGTGCAAACGCTCGTCGTCAGGGCTTGCGCCTCATACTGCGCCTGAATCCATGCCAGCACCGCCGGGCGTTCCATCACCCGGCGCGACCCCGCCCCGCCGGGGACGACCACGACGTGCGGCGGCGGCGCGCTGTCGATGCTGAAATGCGGCACGATGGTCAGGCTGCCGCGTGCGCGCACCGCGTCGGCGGTTTCCGCGACGGTGTATACGTTGAAGCGCTTTTCCCCGCCCTGCCAATCGCCCACCGCGTTGAACACCTCGAACGGGCCGGCAAAGTCCAATACTTCGACCTGATCGAAGATCAGGATGGCGACATTAATCATGAGGAATACCCTTTCATCGTTATGCCTTCTCACTAAACCCCGAACACCACCAGCCGCAGAAACAGGAACAACCCCATGCCGATCACGATGGTGAGCAGGATGTTTTTCGTGCGCCATGCCACCAGCCCGGCGGCGACCCCGGCGACCAGATAGGTATTGGTCGGGCTGAGGTCGATCCGTCCGGCGGGCATCACGATCCCCGGCACAATGATCGCCGCCAGCACCGCGGGCGGGACATAGCGCAGCGCCCTAAACAGCGATTCCGGCAGCGGCAGCCGCCCCACCAGCACCATGACCGGGTAGCGCACCGCGAACGTGACCAGCGCCATCCCCACGACGAGCAGCAGTTCAGTCATGCAGAAACCCCTTTTTGTGTATCCGTCTCAGCGGCGGGCAGTCGATTTTCAACGACCACGCCGACGATCACGCCGATGATGGCCGCCACCATCAGCCCCAGGTTGTTGGGCAGCGGGTTGAAGATCAGTGCGGCAATCGACGCGGCGATCACGCTCGCCAGGATCGGGCGGGTGGTGATCGACGGGATGACCATGCCGATGAAGGTGACGATCAGCGCGAAATCCAACCCCAACCGCGCCGGGTCGGGGATGCTTTGCCCGGCGATGATGCCGATCAGCGTGCAAACGTTCCAGTTCACGTACATAAAGATCGCGCTGCCGAAATAGTACCAGTGCTTGTAGCGCACATCGCCCGGTTCCTGGTAGTGGCGGGCGACGATCACGAACGTCTCATCGGTCAGCCAGAAGCCGAGCGGGACGAGCCACACATGCGGCAGATTCCTGACGTAAGGCGCAAGCGTGGCGCTGTACAGCGCATGACGCACATTGACCACGAACGTGGTCAGCACGATCAGCGGAAGCGCCGCGCCCGCGCCGTACAAGTTCGAGCCGATGAACTGCGACGACCCGGCGAACACGAACAGGCTCATGCCGATGGCAGCCAGCGGGGATAACCCATTGGTGACGGCCAGCGCCCCGAAGATGATCCCGAATGGGACCGCGCCCACCACCAGCGGGATCGTGTCGCGGAAGCCCGCCCAGAACTCGCGTGAGCGGGTGGCCGGGGCGGGCGTGGACGGCGGTTCGGCCAGCGGGATCGAAGTCATGGCGTATATGTATCCTGTGGATCGGGTTCGGGCAGGGCGGGGTTCGCCATGTGGTAGCACATCGTCACGGTGTGGTAATAGCGGCTGACCACGCCCTCAAACTTCATGCCCAGTTTTTGCAGCACCCGCTGTGAGGCGCGGTTTTCCGGCAGCGCCAGCCCGTAGATCAGCGGCAGGCGGGCGCGGTCGAAGCCATCGCGCAGCGCGACCGCGCCCGCTTCGGTCGCATACCCTTGTCCCCACGCCGACGGGTCGAACGCATACGCAATTTCGGTATCGTCCGTCTCCGGGATCGACCACAGCCCGCAGTGGCCAATCAAGCGCATCGTCGCCCGTTCGATCACCGCCCAGATGCCAAAGGGCTTGTCCGCCCAATGCGCAGCGATGCGCGCAATCGTCCGCGCCGACTCTTCAACCGTCTCATGCGGCGCGCCCGTCAGGAACCGGGCGACATCCGGCTGACGGCGGATGGCGAAATAAGCGGGCGCGTCGGCGGGCGTGAAGGGGCGCAAAGTCAGCCGTGCGGTGTGCAGCGTGGGAATCGTCATCCGGTCACCGGGTCAATTCGTCCAGCCGGGCGACATAGCCCGCCAGCGTCTCGAAAGTGCGTTCGACGGCGGTCGGCTGGCGCATATCCACGCCCGCCAGCTTCAGCGCATCGACCGGGTAGACCGAACTCCCCGCCTTGAGGAAATTGAGATAGCGTTCCGCCGCGCCCGCTTCCCCCGCCAGGATGGGCGCAGCCAGGGCGTGCGCCGCCGAAATTCCGGTCGCGTACTGGTAGACGTAGAAGTTGGCGTACAGGTGGCTGAACTGCGCCCAGGTGATGCCGATCCGTTCCCGTTCCCACTGCACCACGCCGCCGTACCCCGCTTCAAACAGGTCAGCGCACAGCTCGATCAGCGAATCGGCGGTGACGGGCTGCCCCTGTTCAACGCGCTGGTGCGCTTCCAGCTCGAACTGAGCCAGAATGGGCATGATGAAGAAATAGCGGTGCAGGTTGTACATCGCTTCATTGATGAGCGCGATCTGGAACTGCGGGTCGGTCTGGGTGTTCATCAGGTGGGCGCGCACCATCGCCTGATTGAAGTTCGACGCGACTTCGGCCACGAACAGCGAGTAATCGGCGTATACATAGGGCTGATTTTTCCAGGTGAAATAGCTGTGCATCGAATGGCCGAGTTCGTGCGCCAGCACGCTCATCCCGAACAGCGTATCGTTGTAGCTGGTCATGATGAACGGGTGCGTCGCCTGGGTGCCATAGCTGAATGCGCCCTGGCGCTTGCCCGTGTTCGGGTACACATCGACCCAGCGTTCTTCCGTCAGGCCGCGCCGCAGCGGGTCGGTGTATTCGCTCCCCAGCGGACTCATGCCCGCCGTGATCATTTCGACGGCCTGTTCATACGAGACGACCGGTTCCTGAGCCGTGACCGGGGCCCAGATGTCATACGGGCGCATCACGTCCACGCCCAGGATGCGCTTTTTCACTTCCCAATACTTGTGCCAGGTGGGAATGTGCTTTTTGTACGTCTCGATCAGCGTATGGAACACATCGACCGGGATATTGTACTGCGCCAGCGAAGCCTCCAGCGCGGACGGGTAGCGGCGGGCGCGGGCGTTGAACACATCGCGCTTGATCGCGGCCAGGTACGTCCCGGTCATGGTGTTCTTGAACGCCAGGTAACCATCGGCGTAGCTTTCCAGCGCGGTACGGCGCAGTGCGCGGTCGGGGCTTTGACGCAGCGTCTCCCAGGTGCTTTGCAAGACTGGGTGTTTCGCCCCGGCGCTGTCTACCGCATCCGCGAATTTCAGGTCGGTATTGGTCAGTTGATCATACGGATCGTCGATGGCCGAAAGCGGCTCGACGGCCAGCCCTAACACTTCTTCCACTTCCGCCGAACGGACGTGTGCCTGCTGGCGGAACAGGTTTTCGACGTAATGCGCCAGGTGGGTCAGGCGCGGTTCAGCGGCGATCCATTGATCGAGCGTCGCTTTGCCGATGGCGATCATTTCCGGGTCGGCAAAGCTGGCCGCCGCGCTGAAACGCCCCAACAGCCCGCCCATCTGCCCCACGAAACCGATGGCTTCGGCATCGGCGGTATCCACCGACATGGCGAACACGGCGTACATGTACAGCGTGGACAGGCGCAGCGCCAGCGGGTTTGTCACCTCCACATAATCGGCCAGCACGCCCGCGCCTTCATGCAGGCGGCCTTTGAAGGCCTCCAGCGACGGAATTGCGTCGTTCACCGCCTGAAATTCATCGCGCCACGCCTGCCGGGTGGGAAAAACACTTTGTTCGTTCCATTTATACTTGTCCGAAATATCGGCACGGTTCAGGCTGCGTTCAGCGACCACGTTGCTTGTCTCCTTTTCGTGGTGAAATGATGGACTCTACTCGATGTTACATGCGGCCATTTAATTTTGTTCAAATGCGCCCCATTCATCCGGCGCGGGGTCGGGTTCGACAGGCTTGGGAGCGGACAGCGGTTTACGCATGAACAGGTGAACGCCCAACCGGGTGAATGCCACCACCGCCGGGATCGTCACCGCCCACGCCGCATCGCGGAACACGCCGCCCCATGCCGCCACTGCGCCGGAAAGCTGCACCGCGCACAGCAGTACGACGAACACCGCACAGTACCCGACCAACCCATTCGGGCTGATGCGCACCCGCCGCCCGCTGGCGATAAAGGTCAGCAGCCCGTAGAACGCGCCCAGTACCAGCCCATCCATTGCCCCTTGCAGCGCCCGCGCCCCGGCATCCGCCGAAGTCCCGACCGGGCTGGCGAACAGGCTGTATGCCCCGTACAACATTGCCCCGCCGATCATGCCAAGCTGCACGCTCATCCAGTCGATCTGGATGCTGATCCACGCGAACACGCGCTGACCGAGCAGCACATACAGCACTGCGACGCACCCGCTGACGACGGCGGCGCTGATCACGCCGATGCTGGCAGCAGTCGCCGCTTCACTTTCGTAATGCCACACAATCGCCCGCAGCGCCAGGTAGCCACCCCCGATCAGGCACGCGGCGATCACGAACGTGAGGGCTTGAATCGAACGTCGGAACATGAGGCCGCCGGGGGGTTACTTAACCTGTTCAGGCTTTGCGCGTCACTTCCCAGGCCAGATGGTTGATCTCCGGCAGGATCAGCTTTTCCATCGCCAGCCGAACAGCGTTCGGGCTGCCGGGGGTGCTGACGACGAATTTACCCCGGTACACGCCCGCCGTCGCCCGGCTGAGCATGGCCGCCGCGCCGACTTCGGCATAGCTCAACATGCGGAACAGTTCGCCAAAGCCGGGCAGTTCCTTTTCCAGCATCCGGCGAATCACATCGAACGTGGTATCACGGGGCGCGATGCCCGTGCCGCCGTTGAAGATGATCATCTGCACGCTTTCGCCCAACCCGGCCATCTGGTCGAGCATCACGCTGATCTGCGCGGGTTCGTCCTTCACGATCTGGTACGAGACCAGCGTATGCCCCAGTTCGGGCAGCCGCGCCCGGACGTAGTGGTAATTCTCGTCGGTATCCGGGCTGCGCGTGTCGCTCACGGTGATCAGCGCCACCCCAACCGGATCATGCCCCGCACGCCTGCGGTGTTCGTCCGCACCCATTGCCACGCCCCTGCGTCGATTCGCTGTGTAGTACACATGCTACCCGATTCGGGGCAGCCGTGTAAACGCCAGGGGCGTGCCAAAGTGGACTGATGCGCGCTGCTAATCCGATGCGGCGGTAGAGACAGGCGGCGCTGCGGGGCTGCCCCCCGGCTGACGGCGCGGCTCGAACAGGTCGATCAAGACCAGGCCGCTGAACAACGCCGCCATCAGCACGATGTAGGCCAGCGTGGTCATGCCACCGCCGAACAGCGCCACCCCCAGGATGATCGCGGCGCTGGCGAAGCGGAAATAAGCGCGGGTGTGGTTGGGGATGGCGCGGTCATGGCGCACCGTCACCCGGTCGATGATGCCCAGAAAAACCAGGTACAGGATCAGCGCGGCGCTGTACAGCAGGCGGTAGCGGTCGGTGAGCGGCTCGAACAGCGGGGCGGTGAACAGCTTGACCGCCGCCACCCCGAACGCAGTCATCGCCATTTGCAATGGCAGATGGCTGTAAATCCAGGTGAATTTCGCCCGCACCTGGTCAGAAAAATCGGCTTCGGCCACATCGTCGAAGTACAGCCACCACAGCGCGTACAGCACAATCATCCCGAACAGGCTGAACAGGAACTGCTCCCAGCCGAACGTCAGGCCAGCTTCTTCGCTGATCACCTTCAGGAAGGCTTCGCCCAGCACGATCAACGTGAAAATGCCGAACCGTTCGGTCATATGCTCGTCGTGCGGCGGGAATACTTCGGCTACATTGCGCCGGAACGCGCCAAACAGCGGCGCGGAAAATTCCAGCACAATCGCGGCAGCCCACAGCATGAACGTGAACGGCTGCGGCACGAACGCCGATACGACGAACAGCGCTGTGCCGATGGCGAACACCGTCGTGAACTGGCGCGTGAGCGGGCGGATTTGCGGGTTGTACGCGCCAGCGCGGATGTACAGCAGCGTCAGGATCAGGCGAATCACCGCGTAGGCGAGCGCGAACTGTGCCGAAAGCGCGCCGAACGCGCCTTCGATGCTGAGCGCCGCCAGCGCGATGGCGAAAATCTGCGTGAACATGAGCAGACGGTGCAGGATGTCGTCGCTGATGAAGCGGTTCATGTAGAACGTGATGCCCGTCCACGACCACCAGATCGTGACGAACAACCCGGCGAACTGCAAGAAGCCGACGACCGACACGTTATCGCTGAGCAGGTTGCCCAACTGAACCACCGTCGCCACGTACACCAGGTCATAGAACAATTCCAGCCAGGTGACGCGGCGGTGTTCATGCGGGTGCGCCTGGAACAGACGCGGCGGCTGCCAGATCGATTTGAACACGGGGAAATTCCTTCGCTCGATGGTCGATGATGGCGTGAATTATGCGCACGCAGCGGCCAGGGCGCTACCCGTCCATCTTCATCCGGTAAGCCGTCAGCGGTTGGCGAACCGGTAGCCCACCCCCCGCGATGTCAGAATGTAATCGGGGCGGTCGGGGTCGATCTCGATCTTCTGGCGCAGATAGTGAATGTACAGCTTCAGACTGTCGATGGCATCGCCGTATTCTTCGCCCCATGCTTCGGTGACCAGTTCGGCACGCGGCACGACGCGCCCGGCATTGCGCACCAGCACCCCCAACAGGTTGAATTCCTTCGGCGTGAGGTGCTTCAAATCGCTGCGCACGCGCACTTCCCGGTTCAGGAAGTTGATGCGGAATTCGCCGTTGTTGAACACCAGTTCTTCGCTCATGTTGGCTTTGGGCGCGCGCCGCAGATGCGCCCGGATGCGGGCGACCAGTTCATCGTTGTCGTACGGCTTGCTGACGTAATCGTCCGCGCCAATTTCCAGCCCTTTGACCACATCGCGGGTATCGCTGCGCGCCGTCAGAAAGATGATCGGCACGTCCGACATTTCGCGCAGCCGCTTACATACGTCCCACCCGTCCATATCCGGCATCATAATATCGAGCAGCACCAGGTCGGGCTGGTAGCGGTACGCTTTGCGCAGCCCATCTTCAGCATTCAGGGCGCGGATCACCTCGAAGCCGCGCCGTTCCAGCAGCATTTGAATCAGGTCAAGCGTCGTCTGCTCGTCGTCGATCACCAGAATTTTTTCGCTCATGAGGTTGACCTTTGCAAAATGGCGTGCGCGTTGTGGTAACACCTGGCTTCCGAACGTGCAGTTTTCTAACCGATGTTACGGCATCTAAACCCCATTGTAGGACAAACTGAAAAACTACACAACCAGCGAATCCGCCAACCAGCGCAAGCACGTCCTTTTGGACGGATTGCTCCAACCTACCCCCCCCAATTTCAATCCAGAATGCGCAGCGGCACGAATAGTAACCGGAAACAGCGCAATACCGGGCGTTTCCGCTTGTACGTCGGTTGCTGTACGTTGATGTTTGTTGAACCTGATAAGGAGATTTTGAACATGGCTCAGCTTTCCCGCCGCTCGTTCCTCAAGGCCAGTGGTTCCGCTGCTGGCATCATGACGCTTGGTGCCAGTGGTCTGTTCGGCTTCAGCCGTGCGTTCGCCCAGGAAATGGCGGGCGAAAACGACGACATTCCTACCGTCCTCAACCTGGCCGCCACCGCCGAACTGTTCGCCACCACCCACTACCTGGCCGCGATCAACGGCGATCTGGGTCTGGCCGAAGCCCAGGTCAACTACCTGAAGGCGGGCTTCATCGCTGAACAGGATCACCTTGACCTGCTGGTTTCGCTGGGTGCGCAGCCCGTCGTCACTGAATTCTACGTGCCGGAAAATCTGTTCAGCGATGTGGCGCTGTTCGCGCAGATCACCGAAATTGCCGAAACCACGTTCGTTTCGGCGTACCTGGCCGCGACCCGCATTTTCGCGGAAGCGGGCGAAACCGCTTTCGCCGTGACCGCCGCGCAGATTGCGGGCGTGGAAGCCGAACACCGCGCTTTCGTCCGTCAGCTTGGCGGGCTGCTGCCGAACGACCGTTCGTACCAGGAATTCCAGGTCGCCAACGTGTCGGGCGTGGTGCCGGTGCTTCAGCCGTTCCTGGATGGGTCGGGCGAAGGGTTCGTTGGCCCGGTTGCGCCGCCCACCGCCGAAGAAATCGCCGCGGTCCGCGCCGAAGCCGAAGCGATTGGCTACAACAGCACGATTCAGCCGTTCGCCGCGATGCAGATGTAGGGCTGTCGTTTCTGCTAGCCAGACCGGGAAGCGCGGGGCGGGTAAGCCGTCCCGCGCTTTTTTTGCGCCTATACCTGACGCGGGACGGATTTCATTTTGGGGAACTTGCCGACCTTGTCCTCATCGCCTTTGGCTTCCTTCAGGCGGATCATGAACTCCATGTACGCCAGGGCGATATCTTCGGTCTGATCCATGTTCGTGGGCGAGTTGTTGGTCAATGCATTGATGCCGCGATTTTCCATCACCGCCAGCGAATCGGTCTCGCCGATCAGCCGTGACGAATCGCCATGCCCGCGTGAGAAGATATTGAAGCTCTTGTCATACGGGGTGGGGTCTTCGCCCGCCGCTTTCAGGAATTCTTTCATGCTGCTGGCCGTGAGCAGATCGACCTTATCGACGAATATGCCCAGAATCCAATCGCCTACCGCGACCTTTTTCAACAGGTCGAAGAATGGGTCATGCCCCCTATCCTTGTATTTATTGGGCGTGAATCGAAGGTTCATCATCGGGCGCGCCAGCGTGAAGCCAGGGATCAGGCCCGACTTCTGGATCGCTTTTTCGATAGCGAGCGCGACCAGATGCGCCCCAGAACTCAACTCCTTGCGCGTTTCCGCGTCAATCTGCATGAGCAGTTGATCAAACGAGAAGCGCGACATCAACGTAACGCTGATTTTGATCCCTTCAGGATCGGTGCGGTCAAGCTGCATGATGTACATGAGCGCATACGCGAAAAAACCTTCCAGCACGGGTAGGTTGTCGTCATCGCTGAGGATGTGATAATCGGCGATCAGGCTGTTGATCACCTCCCTGGCCAGGCCGGGCGCAGCGCCGATGAAATCGCTGGTCTTGTTGGCTTTCTCCGGGTTTTCCCAACCCATCATCCGGCGTGCGCCGCTGCGTTCTTCAGCTTCTTCCCGCCCTTCAAATTCAGGCTTCGTCCCCAGGTATTTCATCAGAGTGGGCAGGTCGCTCAGCGGTACGCCATGCGTGACCTGCATCTGAAAGGCAGGGTTCGCTGACCCTCCGCTGAGGTAGACATTGCCCGCCGACATCTTGTTTTCCGGTGGGCGCACGAATTCGCCTTTGCGGAAATCGCGCCCGGCATACTTGGCCAGGTCGAACGAGATGGTGCGAATGCGCTTCAGCACCCGTTTCAGGTCTTTCAGGCCAGCGCTGCTTTCCTCGAATGGCGCTGTGACAAACTCAATGTCCATGTTCATGCGCTCTTTATCGTTCGGGCCGTCCGGTTCGATCTTGAAGCCGGATTCGCTGTGGAGTTCGCCTTTCTTCCCGGCAGATTCCAGCCCTTCAAATTGGACATGCGGGTTTTCATCGTCCCGGTTGCCCGTTTTGGGGTCTTGATACACGTTCGTCCCGGTGAACTCGTCGCTCAGCGTATCCAGTTCACCATCGGTCATATCGTCTTTCGAGACGACGATCAGCGTGTCTGCGACAATTTCCGCCATCAGCCGCGCCAGCTTGTTTTTATCCGTCTGTAGCAGCACGGTGTTCGCCGGATGCATGGGCAGGTCAGCGCCGAACACCTGGTTGATGGTGTAATTGACGTAGTTGGCAAACTTCAGAAAAATTTCGTCCAGCTCATTGTCTTTGCCCAATGGATTGGCATCTTTGTTAGGGGTTGTTAATGCGCCCGTGAGGAGTTCGATCAGTGCTTTTTTGTTGGGCATAGTGAACGAACGCATGACGTAATCGCGCACGCGAAACAGGCGCGGCACGTTGCTGAACATATTGATCACATCGTCGTTTTCAAACGCTTTCGGGTCTTCAATGATCATCCCCAGGGCGAAGGTGCGGCCTTCAAACCGCTTTGCACTTTTTGGAGGAGATTTTGACTCCCCTCGCTCGCGTACCTTCTGAAACGAATTCCAGGTGTTATTCTCGAATTCAAACCCGACCGCACGCCGTATGCCTTTGGGCGCTGGTGTAGGGTTGACCGTTTGCTTGCTGGCCGCCTGCTTGCTGGCCGCCGCCTGACGCTGCGCCGCTAACTGCACGACTGCACGATTGCCGACCATGCGCTGCAAGCGCAGCAGCGCCCCAGGCGAAAACGCGGGCGCATCGTCCGCCGTGCTGAATATTTCATTCTGTGGTATCTGGCCGTCCGGGGAAGGGGACTTGGCGGGCTGCGGCGCTTTTGGAGCAGGCACGTGCTGGCTGTCAGGCATTGGTCGAGCCTTTATCCTAAAAACGTATACTCAGCAGAGTTTAAGCCCAAACCAACCCGTTACGCAACTCGACTCACAACCAACGCCAACGCTATCGACTCAAAGTGGCAAGAAACACCGCCAACGCGCATCAACACACGCTTACGCTACGCTTTTGGCGGTTCTTTGCGCCCTTGCGTTAACTCTTTGATGTTTTGCTGCTTACTGTGCCGCCGCGTTGCTTACTGTGCCGCCGCGCTGCTTACTGTGCCGCCGCGTGATCGTGATGGTAGCCCATCATCTTGTGGCGGTCTTCATCCCACAGGCGCACGCGCAGCGACCGTAAGCTGGTGCGCAGCGTGAGCGGTTCGATCTGGCGGAACAGTTCCTGATCGTTGTGGCAATCCTCCAGCTTGTAGTTGGGGATGCGCGGGCTGAGATGGTGAATGTGGTGAAAGCCGATATTCCCGGTGAACCACTGCATCACCTTCGGCAGTTGGTAATACGAACTGCCGTGCAGCGCCGCCGTCGCAAAATCCCATTGATCGTGGCGCTCCCAGTACGTGTTTTCGTACTGGTGCTGCACGTAGAACAGCCACACGCCAATCGACGACGCAATGGCGATCACCGGAATCTGCACCGCCAGGTATTCCCCCCAGCCGATGGTGAAACCCATCCCCACCAGGATGCCGAGCAGCGCCAGGTTCGTCCAGACCACGCTCATCTTTTCGCGCCGCTTATCGGATACGTTCACGGTGGGCAAGCGCTGAAGGATCACAAAATCGATGAATGGACCAATGCCGAAGATCACGAATGGGTTGCGGTACACGCGGTAGAACAGCTTCATCCCCGGCGAAAGCTTCTGAAATTCGTCGTAGGTCAGCGTCCACACATCACCCACCCCGCGCCGATCCAGGTCGCCAGAGGTGGCATGGTGTACGGCGTGGCTGTGCCGCCAGGCATAATACGGCGTGTAGGTGATGATCCCGGTGAGGATGCCGACAATATCGTTCGCCCGCTTCGATTTGAAGAACGATCCATGCCCGCAGTCGTGAAAGATGATGAAAATGCGCACGCCGAACAACGCCGCGCCGAACGCGAACGCCAGCGTGAGCAGATACGATACCTCCAGGCTGCGGTAGGCCAGATACCACAGGATGAAGAAGGGCGCAATGCTGTTGAGCATCTGCCACAAACTGCGGCGTACATCCGCTTCCTGGTACGGCGCGACGGCTTGTTTCCACGCAGCGGGCTGCACCGCTGGCGGGGCGGGTGATGAAGAAACTGAATCGGTTGACACGCTGAAACCATGCTCCACAACTGAAACAAACAAATGATGGGTGACGCGGGGATGGTGATCCGTGCAGCTCATCTATGAGTTATAACCGCCGTGCGCCGGAATGGTTACGCGCACAGCCTGAACCATACATGACGAAAGCGTGTGAGTGTGTTCACACGCTTTCGCTGAAATTCGGGGGGTGCAGCCGACGGGTTAGGCCTCGTCGTCCTCGTCCCATTCTTCTTCGTCATCGTACACGCCGTGCGCATGACCGTGCTTCAGTTCGTCCTCGTCGGCCTGCCGCACGCCCAATACTTCGATGTCGTACTTCAGGCTTTTACCCGCCAGCGGATGGTTGAAGTCCAGCACCACCACCTGCGGGGTGATCTCTTTGACGTGGGCGAGTTCAATCGAGCCGTCCTCGTTTTCGACTTCGATCAACATGCCGGGGGCGAGTTCTTCCGCGTCCGGCACTTCGCTGCGGTCGAGCGTTTCCATGTCTTCGTCGTCATATTCGCCATAGGCTTCATCCGGCGAAAGCATCACGCTGAGCGTATCGCCCGCCCGTTTGCCGGCGAGCGCCTGTTCCAGACCGGGCAGGATGTTATCCGCACCGTGCAGATAATCGATGGTGTTGTCGTCGCCGTCGGCATCTTCTTCAATGTACAGTTTGCCATCGACATACAGCTTGTACTGAAAGCTGACGACCATGCCGTCCGCGACTTTCTGGTTGTCCGTTGCCATGTGATGGCAGTCCTTTCACTTCGGTAAATGCCCCTGGGAAGGCTGAATCACCCGTAGTATAGCGTGTTCACAGGGCAATGGATAGTCACAAGTGCCGCTTTACGATGGGGTAAAGTGGGGGGTTCACATGGCCTGATGGGTCACGGTTCAACATGAATGCATCGCATTCGCACTGCATCCTTGCGTTGAATCCCGGTCTTTCCTATCATTCTGGGGTGCGCAGACACACCCATGAGGACGATGTGTTCACGATCCGCCCGATCAACGACAATCACGAACATCAGGACTGGCTCGCCGGGTTTCTGGCCGAACAGTGGGGCAGCCCGCGCATGGTGACACGCGGGGCGCTGTGGGATGCATCGGCGCTGCCGGGGTTTGCCGCCGTCAAAGACGCTGATCTGTTCGGGGATGCCCCGGTGATCGGTGTGGCGACGTACCACATCGTCAAGCGTACCTGTGAACTGACCACGCTCAACAGCGTGCAGGAAAACAGCGGAGTGGGGACGGCGCTGGTGGAAGCCGTGACCGAACGGGCGCGGGCGGCGGGCTGCAAAACGCTGATCGTGGTGACGACCAACGACAATTTACGGGCGCTGCGCTTTTACCAGCGGCGCGGGTTCGTGATCGCGGCGGTGCGGGTGAATGAAATGGCACGGTCGCGCCAGGTGAAGCCGGATATTCCGCTTATGGGCTTCGATGGCATTCCGCTGCGCGACGAAATTGAACTGGAGAAGGCGCTTTTATGAAGATTTATCACATCATTCCAAGCGGGCAGTGGGAGGCCGTTCAGCAGGATGGCGATGGCCTGTACCGGGGCGATACGCTCGATTCGGAGGGCTTCATCCATTTTTCCACCCGTGAACAGGTGTTGTGGGTGGCAAATGCGCGTTTTCAGGCGCATACCGGGCTGCTCCTGCTCGAAGTCGATACCGACAAACTGAGGCACGAACTTCGCTTCGAGCCGCCGTTTGAAGGCGCGTCCGGGTCGGATGCCGATATGAAGTTCCCTCACCTTTATGGTGAACTCAATCTGAATGCGGTCATTCAGGTGTATACTTTTGAACCAAAGGCCGATGGCACTTTCGACCTCCCGCCGGGAGTATGAAAAGGCTGCCACCATTGACGAAGGCATTGAAAGGCCGTGACTACCCGCCCGGCATACAGCATTCGGCGTGTCTCACCCGCGCTCGTCCTCATCCGCTGGTACACCATCCCGGATGACCGCGCCGAACAACATTACCTTGAAGCGTTGGAACAGGTGCTGAACGACTGCGATAGGCCGTGTTATTTCCTGTCCGACCTGCGCAAAGGGCGCATCATCACCCTCAGTACGCTGCAAGCCCTGGGCGCGCTGGCGCACCACCCCAACTGGGCGGGCAGCACCGCGTTCGGGGATGAACCGTTCACGCAGATCATGGTCGGCAGTTTTCAGATGTTCGCCCGCAGCACTCCATCCGCCAACGGCCTCCACACTCACGCTGCCCAGGCGCTCGCCTTCCTGGAAAGCTTGCAGCCTGGGATCACCCAGGGAATCGATTGGGAAACCCTTCTGGCCGATTGAACGCCCGCGCCGCAGCGCCAACCCTGCCTCACGGCATCTCGAACAGCCGCAGCAGCTTGAGCGCGATCTGTAAATTGGTGCGCAGCACCGGGTCGCTTAGCCCGGTGCCACCCAACCCGCACAGTTTTTCGATCTGCTGCAAGCGGTAGTTCAAGGTGCTGCGGTGGATGCACAGCGCGTCGGCGGTCTGCACCCCGTTCGCGCCTTTGTCCAGGTACACTTCCAGCGTGTGAAACAGATCAGCTTCAGTTTCAGCCAGCAGCGGGCGCAGCCGTTCGGCATGGGCATTCCCGCGCAGGCTGTCCGCCCCTGCCTTGTACAGCGCGTGCAGGTAGCCAAGCGCTTCAAAGTGGATGGTCGGCGCGTCCATGCCCAACCGACGGGCAATATCGAGCGCATCCCGGCATTGGTGATGTGCTGCCGCCGCCCCGGCTGCCCCGCGCCCCATCGCGCTGACCGCGATCCGAATGGACGACGGCGATTTGCCTGCCACATCGCCGGGCGAACTGCGTGACGGTTCGTCATTGCCTTCAGCCAGGCCAACATGAATGGCATCCAAAATCGGCACAATGCCCCCGCCGCCGCGCCCGCTGTCGTACTGCGCCAGCACCACCACCTGCCCGGCGAACTGGCCGACCACCGCCCGCCATTCGCCCAACCGCGCCAGCCGATCCACGCGGCGGTACACCTGAAGCAAACGGTTCGACCCGGTGCGCGCCCCAGGATCGATCATGAGCATGACGAACGGCGCGGTCAGGTCAACGCCGTAGCGCAGCGCCTGGTCGGTCAGCACCGCTTCGCGGCCATTCGCTCCGGTTGTGGGCAGGTCGATCAACTGCGCCAGCAGGCCGCCTTTCAGCGACGCTTCGGCGCTCGTCACCGCTTCCTGGTAAAACAGCATGAGCGCGGCAATTGTCGCGCCGCTCTCAATCGCCAGGCGATCCAGCTCGTTGAGCGGGCGGTCATCCGCGATGATCCACAGGTAGCCGTAAATATCGCCATGCACGACGATGGGCGCAAGGATGCGCTCCATCTCCAGCCCCACTTCGGGGATGCGCGGAAGCTGCACCGGGCGCAGCGTGGCGCGAATTTCGCGCAGGTAGCGGCGTTCTTCCAGCGTTTGCAGCAGACGCGGGTTGGTGCGCCCTTCGCTGAGCGTATACCGTCGCGCCTCGTCGATGTCCGCGATGTTGTGGCTGGCGAGCGCCTCGAAGCGCTCGTTTTCGATGCTGATCGACTGGCCGATCAGGTCGGCCATCGTGCGCGCCAGGTCTTTCAGGTCGCGCCCGTTCAGCACCAACTGCGTCAAGACCTGGTGAATGTGCAGCGCCCGTTCCAGCATGACATAATGCTGATCGATCACATGCTGGTTGACGGCGCGGGCAATATCGACAAAGCGCGCCTGGTACGGCACTTCGACCAGCGGAAACCCCAGCGAGTCCGCGACGGCGCGCCAGGAAGCCGGGGTTTCATCGATGTAGCGCCCGACGGCAATCGCCAGCGCCGCCACGCCTTTTTCGGCCATCGCCGCGATGTAAGCGTGCTGCCCGTCGGCCTCTGGTGGCATATTGATCGACGTGGTGAGGACGAACTCGCCGCCGTTCAGCCAGTCCGGGGCATCGGGTACGCCCGTGACATGCACCCAGCGGACGATATTCGATGCGCCGCCCGCGCCCGCCACCAGGCGCGCCCCATGCAGTGCGGGCAGTGTGAGGACATCGTGCAGGGTGAGCATGGCGGCGTGACCGTTCAGTCTTCCAGCAGCAGCAGCTTTAAACGGGCGAGATCGTCCGCCGTCACACCCGCCCGCTCCAGGTAGCCCTCCAGCGAGCCGTAGCGGTCGTAGATGTACACGAGCGCGCCTTTCATCACGGCGGGGCTGGCGGTGAGCAGCGGACGCAGATCATCGACGGTGATGCCGAAGCGCTTGATCGGCGTGATCGTTTTATCCATCACTTCGCGGAAGCTGGAGAAAAACATATTGCTCAGGCTGTAATCCTGAAGCACGATCTCTTCCGGCACGCCCAACGCCAGCAGGATGAGCGCGGAGGCGATGCCCGCCCGGTCTTTGCCTGCCGTGCAGTGGATCACCGCTGGCAGATTGGACGCATCGAGCAGGTGATGGAAGATGCGCCCGAACGCGGCGGCGTTTTCTTCGATGACGACTTCGGCATAACCCTTCAGCATGATGGCATCGACCTGCTCGAAGTTGCTGAACACCCGCGCCAGCCGCACGAATGGATTGCTGGGGTCGAAGATCGGCAGCATCAGCACGTTGGGTGCAGGCGATGGCAGACGGTCGGGTCGTTCGGCCACTTCTTCGGCGCTGCGTAAATCGCACACCAGTTTGATGCCCAGTTCGCTGACATAGAGGATGTCCTCATCGGTCAGGCCACCCAGGTTGGCGGAACGAAACAGCGTCCCCCAGCGGACGTTCTTGCCGTCCGTCGTGGGGTAGCCGCCCAGGTCACGGAAATTGAATGCGCCTTTCAGGTGGATGATCCGTTCGGCGGACACCGCCGTTTCGACGCGCACGCCGTTCTTGTACGCCTGAAGCTGGTAATAGGTGCGGTGGTTCGGGAAGGGGTCATCGAAGGTGACTTCTTTGGCATCGGTCACGACGGCCATTTCGCGGGGAAAGTCGCGCGGGTTCGTCCCGGCGCAGATCGTGACCGAATCGGCATCGATAGTCCACAGAATATGAATCTGTCCGGTGGACATGCGTTCCACCGTGATATGCAGTTCCGGCAGGGTGATGAAGGTTTCCGCCAGGGGATAGGTATTCTGCCAGGCGCGCATCATTTTCCGCACCCGCCACACCGTGACCGCGCCGATGAAGAACAGCACGCCGCCAATACGTACCGCCGTCGCTACTGCCTTGTTTGCCACCCGTGAACTCTCCTTGATTGGGAAACCATTCAGCCGTTATTCCACCGACGGCGCTGGCTCAAACGAATCGACCACTTCCGCCAGGTTGCGCAGCCACAGCAGACCGTAGCGCCCGCTCGTTTTCAGGCGGGCGTATACCTGGGGCGCATCCAGCGGATCGAGATCGATCACATAGCGATACGGCTTCAGGGAGAGGCCGTCGGTATCTTCATAATCATGCACTTCGACGCGCATCCGCACCGCTTCGCCCACCAGCACAGCAATGACCGGGGAATGCGCCCGTGTGCTGGTATGCGCTTCCATGTGCAGCAGCCGCCCCAGCGCATGGCAGAACGTCGATGGCGATTGGCGGCTGGCCGCGAAGATCGTCGCCACTTCGCCCGCGCCCGCCTGCACCAGGCTGTTCAGCACCCCGACGGGCGGCGGGCTGCCCGGTTCAGCGTGGAGCGATACGCCCGAAAGATTGTCCTCGAAGATCAGGGGGTACAGTGCGGAGAGCTTCTCGAAGATCGACCAGGCGAAGTTGATCCGCAGCCGGTCACCGATATCGTGATGCCCACGCCCGACATAGAGTTGATAGCCATAGGTGGGGTGACGATCCAGCATCCCGGCGCACACATCGAACCATTTATAGCGCCCGCTGTACAGGTACAGGACATCCGCGCCCCGGTCGGTGACGCGCTGCAACCGCCGCTGCAACGCTGCTTGCAGCCGTTCGGCCAGCACTTCATGGGTTTCATCCGAACGGATGAACAAGTCGATATAGCGGCTCACATGTCACCACCCTACGCGCATCCGACCTATTGTATCAGCGACTTCGGAAAGCGGCCTCCCTCAATTCGGCAGTCAGGAATGCGCCACACGGCCAGGGATTTTGTAAAGGAACCATGAAAAGGTTCGATCAAGTGTTAAAAAGGGGTCAACAAGCGCGGGGACTCACGGTATAGTTAAGCGACGTGGGCTAACCAACCGCATCCATACGGGGAACCGGGCATGAGCAGCTTGCCAGTTATCGCCAAAATCAGTTGGGTCGATCCGCAAACGGGCGAACTCCTCGAATTTTTCCTGACCGAAGGCGCGACCGCCAGCATCGGACGGCTGGAAAGCAACGACGTGTGCATCAAGGAACAGCATGTCTCGCGTCAGCACGCGGTGATCAGCTACCGCGACGGCGTGTTCCTGCTTACCGACCTGGGCAGCGCCAACGGCGTATGGGTGAACGATGAGCGCGTGACCGAACCCTATCCGCTGGCGGCGGGCGACGAGATTCGCCTGTACGTGCCGACAATGCAGTTTGCGGCGGTGCTGGATGAAGAAAATACCGACGGCATGACCGTGATCACGGCGCTTCCCAATACCGGAATGGGCCGCCTGGTGATCACCAACGGCCCCCAGGAAGGGACGAGCGTCCCGCTGGTAGGGGAAGACATGCGCGTCGGGCGCGCTACCACCAAAGCCGATTGGGAAATCTGCCTGCAAGACCCGTCAGTCTCGCGGCCTCATGCGCGGCTGGCGCTCGTGGATGGCAGTTGGGTCGTGTACGACCTGGGAAGCGCCAACGGCACGCTGATCAACGGCACGCCCGTCAACGAAAAAGGCCGGGGGCTGCGCGATGGCGATGTGATCACCTTCGGGGCGACGCTCACGCTGTTCCGGGCGAACTGACCGCACACGCGGGGCGGGATCACCCTTGCGCTCAGGGGGTCGATCCGGTACACTAGCGATAGATTCGGGGAGTAGCGCAGCTTGGTAGCGCGCAGCGATCGGGCCGCTGAGGTCGTGGGTTCGAATCCCGCCTCCCCGACTGTGACCCACACACATACAACGGCTTAGGACTCCCTTTCCTAAGCCGTTTTTGTTGCCGCCTCTACCGCACCTGGCGCGCCATGCGCTGGCGCAGCAGCTCGAACGCCAGCACGGAGGCCGCCGCCGTGGTGCCGAGCGAAGCCTCAAAATCGCGCCCATATGGGATCGTCACGCGCACATCGGCAGAATCGGCAAACGACCGCGTGATCCCGCGCTTTTCCCCGCCGATCACCAGAAACAGCGGGACGGCTAAATCTGCCTCGAACACGCTCACGGCGCGCCGGTGCTTATCGGCAGCGGCGATCTTCAGGCCGTGCGCCCGAAACACGTCCGCCGCCGCTTCGACGCTTTCGGCCTGGGCAGTGGGCATCCATTCGCTGGCCGCCGCCGATGCGCGGGCGACGATGCCTTCCGCACGCCCCGTCCATGCACGCGGACGCACGACCAGCCCATGCGCACCCGCCGCATAGAACGCCCGAATCGACTGGCCGTAATTGAACGGGTCTTCCACGCCATCGAGCATCACGATCAGCGGACGGTCGATGCCGTAGAGCAGGCGTTCAAGCGGTAGAGTACGCCGTTCCCCGGCAAATGCGATCACCCCGCCGTGCGTGTTCCCCTGCGCCAGCGCGTCGATTTCGGCTTCGGGCGTGCGATACACCGGGATCGCCGCCGCTTCTGCCGTCTTGATCAGCTTGCCGATCTCGTAATCGCGGCTGTTTTCGCGCACGATCACCGCGCTGACCGGGCGGCTGCGTGCCTTCAGCGCCGCATCGACCGAGAGCAGCCCTTCCAGCAGGATCGGCGCGGGCGTTTCCGGGGCTTCGGGCGGCGGCCCCCCTTCGGGCGGCGGCTCCCCTTTGGGCGGCGGCCCCCCTTTGGGCGGCGTATCGTTCACAGTCCCCTTGTTCACAAGCCCTCCGCTTTGGCCTGGTTCCACAGCGCGTCCATCTCGGCCAGCGACATCGTGTTCAGGGCGCGGCCTTGTGCGGCGGCCTGGGTTTCGATGAAGTGAAAGCGGCGGTAAAATTTCGCATTGGCTTCGCGCAGCGCAATTTCCGGGTCGATCTTCAGCCAGCGTGACCAGTTGACCAGCACGAACAGCAGGTCGCCCAGTTCTTCGCGCACATGATCCGGGTCGTGGTCGGCATGGCGTTCCGCATCGAGCAGTTCGGCCAGTTCTTCCCGTGCTTTGGCTGCCACATCGTCGATCTTCGCCCAGTCGAAGCCGGGCTTCGCGGCCTTCGCGGTGTACTCGTAAGCCTGTGCCAGCGCGGGTAAGCCCTTCGGCACACTGTCCAGGATCGAGCGGCGTTCGATGCCCTTTTCGGCGTGTTCCTGCTTTTTCAGCGCTTCCCAGTTCGTCACCACGTCCGCCGCGCCGCCCACGTTCACATCGCCCCACACATGTGGGTGGCGGCGGATCAGCTTGGCGTTCAGCCCGGCGATCACATCGCGCATGGTGAATTCGCCGTCCTCGACCGCGATCTGCGCGTGCAGCACGATTTGCAGCAGCAGATCGCCCAGTTCTTCGCGCAGCGCATCGACGTTTTCCGCGTCCAGCGCCTCCAGCACTTCATACGCTTCTTCGAGCAGGTATTTACGCAGCGTCAGGTGCGTCTGCTCCCGATCCCACGGGCAGCCTTCCGGGGCGCGCAGATGCGCTATCGTCTCTTGCAGCGCTTCAAAACCGCCGAGCGCCCCATACGCCGGGACGTACAGCGCCGTCAAATGGCGAATGTGCGGGCTGTGATCGATGGCGTGCAGCGGCACCCGTTCGGTCATGGCATCGGGCATCCCGGCGGCGTGGATCAGCAACACCTCGAACGTATCCGGGTACTGGTTCATCAGGGTGAGCTTGAGGTTGGAGGCGACATCGCGGCTGTACACCTGCCCCAACAGCGCCGGATAATCCGGGTTGAGCGGCGGGTGATGCGCGTTGGCGATGGCAATTGCATCGTGGAGCTGCAAGCCGTCGATGGCATCGGCGCGCACCAGCGCCAGCGCGGGTTCGATGAAGCTGATCCCGCTCACGACGGTGACGGGGATGCCCTGTGCCGCTGCCGCCGTGAACAATCCCTGTACGGTCGCTTCGGCCACCAGCGGATCGCCAGGGACGGCATACACTACATCGCCGCGCTGCGCATGGTCGATCACGCGGGCGACGATGGCGGCGTACACGTCCTGAAAATCGGCGTGGCGTTCGTACAGGTCGTCACATGCGAGAATCGACGCGCTGTGCGGCAGCAGCGGGACGCACGGATGCTGCGCGGTGCGCACGATGATCGTGCGCGCCTGTTCCAGCGCTGCCCAGGCGCGCCGTGACAGATCGTCGATGTGGCCGGGACCTAATCCAAGCAGAGTGAGGGTCATCGGGATACTTTCACACAATCAGCGGGTTGCATGACCCCACTATAGCGAACCCACGCACGGGCGAAAAGAGGCAGCCCTGCACAGGCCAGGTTCTATCACGCATTTAACAAAAGGATGCTATACTGAAGTCTTGGGGGCGTTCCGACAACCCCATCCATTGAATCCTCTGAGGTTACATGCATTTCAAAGATTTACACTTGATCGACCCCCTTCTTCAGGCTGTGACCGAAGAAGGCTACTCCACGCCTACGCCTATTCAGGAACAGGCGATCCCGCACGTACTGGCGGGAAAAAACCTGATCGGATGCGCCCAGACTGGAACCGGCAAAACTGCCGCGTTCGCGCTGCCGATCCTTCAACGGCTGATCGAAACCCCGAATCAGCATGGACATCGCGTGGTGCGGACGCTCGTGCTTTCGCCCACCCGCGAACTGGCCACGCAGATTCATGAGAACTTCACCGCCTATGCGCGCTATACCCGCCTGAAATCCATCGTGATCTTCGGCGGCGTGGGCCAGCAGCCCCAGGTCGATGCGGTGCGGCGCGGCGCAGACATCATCGTCGCCACGCCGGGCCGCCTGCTCGATTTGATGCAGCAGGGCGTGATCAAGCTGAACACGATTGAAATCTTCGTGCTGGACGAAGCCGACCGGATGCTCGATATGGGCTTCATCCACGATGTGCGCAAGGTGATCGCCGTGCTGCCGACGAAACGGCAAACGCTGCTGTTCAGCGCCACCATGCCGCCCGCCATTCAGGAACTCGCCGCCCAGATGATGTTCAAGCCCGTGCGCGTCGAAGTGACCCCACAGGCGACGACGGTCGAAAAGATCGCGCAGTCGGTATACTTTGTCGATAAGCAGAACAAGCGGGCGCTGCTTGAACACCTGCTGGGCGATAAAGCGGTCCGGCGCGTGCTGGTGTTCACGCGCACCAAACACGGCGCGAACAAGCTGGCCGAACAGCTCGAACGGTCGCGCATCCATGCCGAAGCGATTCACGGCAACAAATCGCAGAGCGCACGCGAACGGGCGCTGGCGAACTTCAAGAGCGGGGCGACCCGCGTGCTGGTCGCTACCGATATTGCCGCACGCGGCATCGACGTAGACGATGTGACGCATGTGATCAACTACGACCTGCCGAACGTGCCGGAGGATTATGTCCACCGCATTGGCCGCACGGCGCGGGCGGGCGCATCCGGCATCGCGTATTCGTTTTGCGATTCGGAAGAACGTCCCTTCTGGCGCGATATTGAAAAGCTGATCCGGCTGCGCGTCCCGGTGGTGGAAGAACACCCGTACCCAATGGGCAGCGCGCCCGCGCATCCGCCGGAACCGCCGCGCCCCCCGCGCCCGGAGTCGCGTCCGCAGCGGTCGTCGCAGCAGAATACGCAGCGCGGCAGCGGCCAGGGTCAGCGGCACGGATCACGCCAGCCTGCCGCCCCCGGCATGGGGACGGGCAGCGCCAGCAACGGGCGACAGGGCAACCGTCCGCGTTCGCACTCACGCGGCAGCGGCGAATAATCCGACTCTGTGAACTGAATCAAGGGCGCACCGGAACGTATCCGATGCGCCCTTTTCGTTTATAGCTGGCTTTCGAGCTGTGCCAGCGTCCGTTCGATCAAATCGACCTCCATTTGCAGCGTGTCGGCATCCCAGGTGAAGCGTGCGCCCGCTGCCTGGAACAATTCAGGCAGAGGCCGTGTGCCACCCAGCGCCAGCGCCCGCCGATACGCCGCCACCGCCCCGGCCTGGTCGGTCAGTGCGTTGTTCCACACTTGCAGCGCGCCCACCTGCGCCAGCCCATATTCGACATAGTAGAACGGGTACTGGTAGATGTGCAGCTTGCGATGCCAGCCATCGGCCAGCGCTGATTCCAGCCCGGTGAAATCGAGCGACGGGATGAAACGGCGGAACAGTTCCGCCCACTGCGCATCGCAGTTTGCCGGGTCAAGCGCCTGATCGACATGGGTATACGCCCAGTGCTGGAAGGCATCGACCACCGCCATGTACGGCATGAACGCGATGATCCCTTCCAGATGTTCGATGCGGGCGCGGGCGGCCTCTGCATCGCTGTAAAAACCGCCTTCGCTGGCGGCCAGGTAGGGCGCGGCCAGCAGTTCCATGCTCATCGATGCGACTTCGGCCATCTCAATCGGGATCGCGCTCACGTCGTAATCAGGCACCGTGCCGCGCTGATACGCGGGCAGCCGGAATGTCTCGAACGAGTGGAAGGCATGGCCGCCTTCATGGAGCATGGTCTGTACGTCGTCGTGGATGCCGATGGCGTTCATGAAGATGAACGGGCGCTGGCTGTAGGCATAATCGGTGCAGTAACCGCCGGGTGCTTTGCCTTTGCGGTTGTCCAGGTCAAGCAGTTCATCGCGCACCATCGTCTCGAAGTGCGCGCCCAACGCCGGGTCAACCTTGTGAAAGATGGCGGCGCTGCGGGTGACCAGGCGCGCTGTATCGTCCGGCGCGAACGGTTTGAGCGGCGGTAGCTGCCGGGTATCGACATCCTGATCCCAGGGGCGCAGCGTGTCCACGCCCAAGCGCTGGCGGCGCTTTTCGTCGATGCGGGCGGCGGCGGGGACGAACGTCCGCTCGATGGCGGCGTGAAAGGCTTCGCAATCCTGGGGCGTGTAATCGAACCGCCGCATCTTGCGCCACATGTACGCCCGGTAATCCGGCAGCCCGGCGTTGATCGCCATCTGGTGGCGCAGCTTGAGCAGGTCGATCCACACCGCGTTGAGCGCATCCTTATCCGCCAGGATGCGGTCGTTCACCAGCCGCCAGGCTTGTTCGCGCACCGCCCGATTCGGGTTCTGCTGGACGATCTTCATCGCCGGGACGGTCTTTTCTTCGCCTTCCCATACCACTGTCTGCGCCCCGCTGATGCGGTCATGTTCGCTCGTCAGCCGGTCTTCCTCCAGCAGCAGCGGCAGGTTGGCCTCACGGAACAGGTCGGCTTCTTCGCGCATGTTGCGAAGCTGCACCGCATAGCCGGGCGGGTTGATGCCAGAGGCCAGAATTTTCTTGCGCAGTTCGTTGTCCAGCGCCCGCGCCGGGGTGATCACGGTTTCGTTGTACGCCAGGAACCGATCCACCCGCGCCTGATCTTCGGTGTCGAGCGTGGTTTCGACCTCAAGGCGGCTGTGCGTCTCCTCCAAAAGCTGGCTCAGCCGCGCCAGGTCGCTCAGCCATTCGACCGCGTTCGAGTCGTTCAGGTCGCGGGCGAGCAGATCGCGGTAGTACGGCTCGATCTGCGCCCATGACCAGCCCATGAACGTATGCAAATTCGGCAGTGTGTCAAACATGCTGTGTTCCATCCTTTTCTATTCGTATTCCCCGGCGATTTCCCAGGGGTTGGGCGCGACATCGCTGCGCGTCATGCGCACAGCCAGCCGCGCCGATCCGTAATCGAGATACCAGTAATCCAGGCGGCGGGCGGGGAACTGGGCGCGCCCACTGAAGGAAATCGGCGCGCTGTACGCCCATCCCAGCGCGGCGCGCACCTGGGGGTTTTCGCGCCACACCCTGCCGAAGCCTTCCGACGGCTGTACCCGTCCCGGCGGCGCGCTGATCGCGTCATCAATGGCAGGCTGCGACGCATCCCATGTATCCGGGTATTCTTCCCAAAAGCCGTTGTGATACAACACGAAAATGACCGCGCCGCTGAGTCCGCCTGACCCAGGCGCGCCCCCCTGGTTGATGCTCGCAATCGGTGCATAGCGCAGCATCCGCCCACCCTCAAAATCCTGGCCGCTCGCCTCCACGCCGATCACGGGGTCGGCACACGACGCGGTGACTTCGCTCTTGCCGGGGCGGAACACGAAAAACCACCGTTCCGGGCAATCCGCGTTTTCGGTGGGGGTGGGCGGCGGCAGGATCGCCACCGGGACGCGCACCCCTTCCGATGCGTTCAGCGGCGTGTCCGGGTCGATGCAGTTGGCCAGCGCCAACGCATCGGCGGCAGCCCCGGCGCGCATGGCAATCCCGGTGAGCGTATCCCCCGCGCTGACGGTGTACACGAACCAGTCATCACGCGGCGTACACGGCAGATCGGTCGGGAGCGGGGTATTCGTCGGTGGGCGCGTGGCCAACTGCGGCACAGGTGTGGCCGTCTCGCCCGTCGCTGTGACGGGCGGCGGCGTGACGGTGACCAGGATCGGCCCCGGTTCCGGCGCAGTCAGCGAACAGGCGGCGATGCACAACAACAGCCCCAGAGCGGCGGCGATCCGATTGAACATGCAGGTTTCCTAAAGATGCAGCGGCGCCGCTTCGGATGAATCCACGTTAATTGGCGCACCAGTCCGCTGTACAGTTGACGGGCGCGGTCGCCGGGTCGATCACGGTGAGCGCTTCAAACGCTTCGGTCGTGACCGGGGTATACGTGTAATCGGTGTAGACCTGGAAGTTCGTCCCGGTGATCAGCATCATATTGCTGAACTCGTTCCCGCTGCGCCCCACCGGGGTGAAGCCCGTCCCCGCCGGGATGATGCCGTAGCGCTGCGCGGCGTTGATGTCCGCGAAGCCGATCACGAAGCTGGTTTCGACCTGGTACGGCTGCGCGGCATTCGCGGCGGCCTCTGCGCCCCCCTGCGGCTGGATCAGCGTGAGTTCGACATAGCCGTTCACGGCATTTTCGATCTGGTCACAGTAGTTCGGCTGGCTGTAATCGACCGTGAAGGAAAAGGCATACAGGCGTTCCAGCACGAACAGCAGGTTTTGCCCGGCACGCCCGCAGCGGTAGATTGGGTCGTCGCCCGTCCAGCCGCCAGGCCGCAGCGTTGATGCGCCGATGGCCGCATCCGCCAGCAGTTCCAGGTCATGGCGAATATCGCGGGCGATAGCGAACGGCACACTCTGGATCAGTCCCGTCCACTCGTCGGGGCGTTCGCCTGCACCCAACAAGGTATCGGCCAGCAGTTCCAGGTCGAGCCGCAGAAAGATCGGGTACTGCGGTTGGGTGGTATCGGTCACGCCGCGCCATGCTTCCGGGCGGTCGGGCGATCCTAAGCGGTCGGTGGCCAGAATTTCCAAATCCTGGCGGGCGGCGGTCAGAATAGGCGCGGCCACCGGGTCGAGCGCGGGTTCACCGCTGCCCGTCTGCGGGGGCGCATCGACGGGCGGCGGCAGCGTGGCCAGCAGCACCGATGGCGTGAGCGTAGGCGGCGCATCCACAGGCGGGAGCGTAGGCGGGGGCTGCTGCGCGGCAGTGCGCGGCGGCACCATCCCGATGGCGAAAACAAAGGCCATCCCTCCGAACAGCACCACAGCGGTGAACGTGCGAATTACCCGTAACCCTTGCTTCATCGGTCTGTCGCTCCAAGCTTATCCAGCGCGTGAACCCGCATTATACCCGGAAACACCTTTCCGCCCGCAATCAGCCCTTTTTCGGGGGCGGCAGCGGTGCGCTCGTCCCGCGCCCATCGCCTTTTTCGGTGGGCGGACGTGCCGCGAACGGTACACGCGGGGGGACGAATCCCGGCGGGGGCGGTGCGGCAGGCGGCAGCGAGTCCCATTCCGGCAGCGTGGGCGGCGGCACGTTGATCACTTCCGTGCGCGTGAATGTATCCGGGCGCGTCACGGACATCGACACCGAATCGGTATCCTGGTCGGCCAGCGTCAGCCGTTCGGAGTCGTCCACGTTGATGAGCGGAGCCGGGACGGTCACATCGGTCACGAACGGGATTGGGGAGAGCGTGCGCACAGCAGAATCGAGCAGCAGGCGCAGGATCACCCCGCCCTGAAGCTGCAAACGTTCGGCCAGCGGGCGTTCGCAGTTCGCTTCGACATGGCGCAGCATGGCATCGATCACCCCGCTGAGGACGTGCGCCTCTGCCGGGGGCCGCCCGTTCATGTACGTGACGAACGGCATGGCGATTTCGGCCACCGCCGACGTGACGGGCATCGCGTTGGCGGCGATCAGGATCGCCTGGGGCGCATCCCGATCCAGCAGATACGCATCGATTTGCCTGTGGGTTGGAAACAAGGCATCGGCAAACAGGGCGTGCAGCCGCAGCCATTGATCGACCCAGTCTTTCAGGTACAGGTCATGCTGCTGCACGGCGGGCGAAAGATCGCCAAACACCACGACCGCGCCATGTGCGGCCAGCAGCCGGGCGCATTCCGGGAGCGATTTCCCGGTGTAGCGGAAGTAATCGCCTGCGCCCGCCCACCCCACCGGGACAAGCATCGGCGCGTATTTTCTGGCTGTGCCAATCAAGAGCGCTTCCAAGCGTGTCATGTTCATCTTCATCGCCGCACCTGTACCCGTTCCCCTTACTGTCGATCCCCCACCTACATTGTATGCAAAGTTGCCCCGCGCCGTCACGCTTCCAGTTCTTCGGGGGTGAAACAGCGCGCAAACGGTGGCTGGCGGGCTGTGGTTCACCGTCTATACTGGTGGAATGCCTGGCTTTTTCCACCCATCGGGGAATCATGTACACGCTGCCCGCACTTTACGACGTGATCTACGGCTTCAAGGATTATGCCAGCGAAGCCGTCCGCATCCGCCAATACCTGAACCTGTTCAACCGTCCCCATGCCCGCACCCTGCTTGATGTAGCGTGCGGCACCGGAAAACACCTGGAGCATTTGCAGGCGCATTTCACCGTCGAAGGGCTTGATCTCGACCCTGGCCTGCTGCGCATCGCGGCGGAACGCCTGCCCGGTGTGCCGCTGCACCATGCCGATATGCGCACGTTCGACCTGGGGCGGCAGTTCGACGTGATCACCTGCCTGTTCAGCGCCATCGGCTACATGACCACACTCGACGACCTGCGCCGGGCAGTGTCAGCGATGGCGGCGCATCTCGCGCCCGGCGGCCTGCTGCTGATCGAACCCTGGCTGCCGCCGGACAAGTTTCATGATCGGAAACTGCATCTGCTCAGCGCCGACCCCGACCCCGAAACCAAGATCGTGCGCATCACGCGCAGCCGTGTCGAAGAAGGCCTATCGGTGATGTACTTTCATTATATCGTCGCCACCCCGGACGGCGTGACCCTGATCGATGAGACGCTGCACATGGGGTTGTACACCGATGATCAGTACCGTGATGCGCTGGCCGCCGCCGGGCTGGAGGTCAAGCACGACCCGGACGGCGCTATCGGTCGCGGCATGTGGATCGGCAGCAAACCGACTGTTTGACATGGGCAGGCGTTGAACGTCCCCGTTCCCACCCTCACCCTCGATGAATGCAGACCAGCGCCCGGTTGTAAGCAGTGCGCCTTGCGCTTGTACCCCGTAACCGATGCTGGGCAAAAGCCGTAAAAGGTTGATGCAATGCCCCGTGCATCTTTTTCCTTTACAGGGAAAGTGCGTTCGCCAGGGTGACCTGGTTTACCGCAAAAATTGCGCTCGCTTCTGTACGCATCGAAGGTTACCTGCTGACCGACGTAACCCGGCGGGGAACTGCCCCCAGCGCTAGATCAGGTCGATCTG
Source organism: bacterium (assembly GCA_033764035.1). Taxonomy (GTDB): domain Bacteria; phylum Chloroflexota; class Anaerolineae; order Aggregatilineales; family Phototrophicaceae; genus Flexifilum. The sequence continues at coordinate 17,350 of JANRJJ010000027.1, read as the reverse complement.
CCAGTTCAACGCCTGAATTTGTGTATCGAGTTCGCGGTGACGGCGCGCCACATCGTCGATGCGCTTCTGCATTTCGGCCACGCTCACCGTCGCGTAGTATTTGATCTCCGAACGCCCATACCGGAAGTCCGGCGGGGCAGTGGCCGCGACCAGCCCGGCCAGCGCCGTCCGTTCCATCACCAGCGCATCCCGTTCGGTCAGCAGATCGGTCAGGGTGCGTCCGGCTTCGATCACGGTCGCGGCGTTGGTACGGTTGATGCGCTTGACGATCTCCAGCCATTCCGCGATGGCGCGGTTCAGTTCCGCCAGCAGTTCGACCGGGTTTTCCGGCGGCTGTTCGCCTTCCTGCACTTTGGCGCTGCGGTTCAGCCGTTCCCGAAGCTGTGCGATCCGCTTTTGCGCGTCGGCGCGCAGGATCAGGGCTTCTGCAAGTTTCATGCGCTCCTCTTTTCTGTACAAAATGGACTGCTTCAGCGATGACCGCATTCTATCAGGTTCTCAACAGGTCATGAAGGGTCAAGTTCACAATAAAAGCTGAAGCTGCGGCGCATCCTCCGCCAGCAGGGTGATGAACGCCCGCTGCAACGCGCTGAACGTGCGCCGCTTATCCCACACCAGCAGCAGCGGGCGCTTGAGTTCCAGATCGTGCAGCGGCAGCAGCACCAGGTCGCCGCGTTCGATCTCGCGCTCAATCGTATAGCGTGGCAGCACCGCCACGCCCATATTGTTCAGCAGCGCATACTTGATCGTGCCGGGGCTGTCGAGTTCGGCAGTGGTGCGCAGCCTGACCCCGTGCGCCATGAACAACCCTTCCATCCAGCGGCGGGCGCGGCTCCCCGGCTGGCGGTTGAGGAACGGTTCCCCGGCCACATCCGCCGCCTGAATCGCACCGCGCCCCGCCCAGGGATGCGCCGGGTTGACGACGATGCCGTATTCGACATCGCGGACGCGCATTCGCCCTAACGAGTCCTGATCGAGTTCGTCCAGTTCGCCTTCCAGAAAGCCCAGGTCGGCGCGGTGATCGAGCATCTCGCGCACCAGGTCATGTGTGAGCAGGGTTTGTACGGAAACGTTCACCTGGGGGTGAAGCGCCTGAAAGCGCTTCAGCCACCCGGTGAGCAGGTACACGCTCACGCCGGGGGTGGCGCTGAGCGTGAGCGGCGCGGCGCGCAGCGGGTCAAGCTGCATGATCGCCCGTTCCGCCTGCCCAAGCAGCGCGAAAACCTGTACGGCGTACTCGTACAGCACCTTCCCGGCAGGCGTAGGAGCCGCCCCGCGTGCGCTGCGCTCGAACAGCGGGGTATCGAGCGCATCTTCCAGCGTTTGAATGTGCTGGCTCACGGCGGACTGTGTGAGGTAGAGCGCCTGGGCTGCCCGGTTGAAGCTGCCCGTATCGCAGACCACCATGAACACTTTCAGTTTATGCAGCGTGATCATCGTACTTTTGCCTGGGAAAGGATCGTCCTGTTCATGATAAGCCACTTGCCGAAACGCGGCGGGATCGCTGTGCTGGCGCTCATCCTGTTTGCCAGGCATTTGACGTTTTCAACACCTGGCGCATTATCACTTTGGCTGATACCCGCTATCACCCGCTCGTCTCTACCGCCGCCGTCTCGATTGTCATACGCTGTAAGGACAACTGTAAAGTTATGGGCGATGGTTTAGAGAAAACAGGGACGGTTGAAGCGTATGGACTACCGGACACACGTTTCCAATGTTTTGGTGATCGGGTCGGGCGGCGCGGGGCTGCGGGCGGCGATTGCCGCACATGAGGCGGGCAGCGATGTCGTGATCGTCGGCAAAAGCCTGAACCGCGATGCCCATACCGTGCTGGCGGCGGGCGGGATCAACGCGGTGCTGGGGACACGCGACCCCGAAGATAGCTGGGAACAGCACTTCACCGATACCTACAAGGACGGCTACCACCTGGCGAACCCGCGCATGGTGGAAATTCTGGTGCATGAAGCGCCGAATGCGATTCACGAACTGGTCAGCTATGGCGTGCCGTTCGCCCGCACCGATGACGGCCAGATCGACCAGCGCTTTTTCGGCGCGCACCGCTACCGCCGCACCTGCTACGCCGGGGATTACACCGGGCGGGCGGTACTATTCGGCCTGGCGGATCGCGCCGATGAACTGGGCATCCCGGTTCACAGCCAGCAGTACGTCACGCGGCTGCTGGTCGATGACGGCGTATGCTTCGGTGCGCTGGCCTTCGACCTGCGCACGGGCAGGCGCACCGTCTACCTGGCCGACGCGGTGATCCTGGCGACGGGCGGGCATACCCGGCTGTGGCGGCGCAGTTCGTCGCGGCGCGATGAAAATGTGGGCGATGGCATGTACCTGGCGCTTGAAGCGGGCGCAGCCCTGGCGGATATGGAGCTGGTGCAGTACCACCCTACCGGGATGGTCGCGCCGGAAAACATCGCCGGGACGCTGGTCACCGAAGCGGTGCGCGGCGAAGGCGGGCGGCTGTATAACGCGCTGGGCGAACGCTACATGGCGAAGTACGACGAAAAGCGCATGGAGCTTTCCACCCGCGACCGCGTGGCGCTGGCCAACTATACCGAGATCATCGAAGGACGCGGCGGGCCGAACGGCGGCGTGTTCCTCGACATCAGCCACCGCAGCAAGGCCTTCATCCTGGAAAAACTGCCGCGCATGTACCGCCAGTTCCTCGAATCGCAGATGATCGACATCAGCAAAGCGCCGATGGAAGTCGCGCCGACCGCCCATTACAGCATGGGCGGCGTGGTGGTCGATGCCGAGACGACTTCGACCGGGATCGTCGGGTTGTACGCAGCGGGCGAAGTGACGAGCGGCCTGCACGGGGCGAACCGTCTGGGCGGGAATTCGCTGGCCGAAATCGTGGTGTTCGGGCGGCGTGCGGGCGAACACGCGGCGGCCTACAGCAAGACGATCCCCGCGCAGCACCGTTCTGCGAAGGCGATTGCGGCGGCCAACGACGAGATCGACACGCTGCTGCGCCCCGGCAGCGAGATGGCGCGTCCGCTTCAGCGGGCGGTGCGCGATACCATGTGGGAACACTGCGGGGTGATGCGTACCGAAGAACGCCTGGTCACCGGGCTGGATAAGCTGATCGGCCTGCGCGATGCGGCGCTCTCGCTCGATGTGCGCCCATCTTCGGAAGGGTACCAGGATTTGGCGCTGGCGTTCGACCTGCGGGCGGCGCTGGCGGCGGCAGAGGCGACGGTGCGCGGAGCCATCGAACGGCGCGAAAGTCGCGGGGCGCACCAGCGGCGCGATTACCCCGAAATCGACCCGAACCTGCGCGTGAACTTCGTCATCCGCCTGGATGACGGCGGCAGCCAGCACATCGAGCCGCGCCCGGTCGATGATGTGCCGGAAGCGCTCGAAAGCTGGCTGAACCAGCCCGAATGGGAAGCCCAGGGCCGGCTTCTGGAGTAAGCCCACGGCCTAAAACGCGATCTCCGCGATCTGGTCGAGCGTGAACCCGGTGTCGCCGTCGTCGGGCGCTTCGGCGGCGGCATCCACGCGCTCCGCATCGGCGGCGCGAAAATCGCCCGCTACCGTCCCCCGGTCGTGCAGTCCCCGGTACTGGCAGTAAGCACAGCGCCGCACATCGTCGGTAAGCGGAAAATCGTCCGCGCCGCGCTGGTCGATGTCGTCGATCAGCGCGGCCAGGTAGGTACGATCTGCCGCGTACTCCGCAGCGGAATAGGCCAGCACCTCCGGCTGATCGGGAAAGCCCGCGAACCAGTAGATCATCTTCACCTGTTCCGGCTGCACGGGCTGGCCGCCGTTCAGCCGCGCCCCGGCTTCCACCAGCACCAGCCGGTACACGCGCGTTTGCAGCCGTTTGAGCAGCGCATCGTGCGATGGGCGGGTGAGCGCGGTTTTCCAGTCCACAATCACCAGTGCCGCGCCGGGGCTGACGGCGAGCAGATCGTACTTGGCGACCAGCCGCCGCCCGGCCAGCGTCGTCGTCAGCGTGATTTCAGGGGTGCGCTGTTCGGGCAGGTCGCGCAGCCCGGTGTCGAGAAATGCACCCCACCACCCGGCCAGCGCGTCATCGTCCGGCGGGATCGTCGCCGCAATTTCGTCGGGCGGCACGCCGATCAAAAGCTGATGGATCAGGCTGTGAAAGACCGCCCCGCGCTGCATATGCGCTTCCACTGCTTCAAGCGGTTCGCTTTCCGCCGCCGGGGTGTTCACCCGCTTCAGGTAGCGCAGATCGAAGCGGGACGGGCAGTCTGCAAAGTCCTGTAAGCTGGTCTGGCTGAAACTGAAATCGTCCGGGATCATGTGCGCCTCTTGAACCATCGCAAAAAACGGAGTCTTCTCATCGAACAGGCGGCTTGCGCACTAATAGTTTTTGGGCTGTCGTGCCTTATAGATCGAACATGAAGAACCACGCCCCAACCGTCATCACGTCGCCTGCGCTCAGTTTGAAGCGCCCTTCCACCCGTCCGTTATTAGCGAACGTGCCATTTTTGCTGTTCAGGTCTTCCAGAAACAGCAGATCGTCCTCGCGCACGATCTGGCAGTGCTGTTCGCTCACAGTCGGATCGTCGATGATGATGTCGTTGGCCGCACCGCGCCCAATGGTGACGCGCACCTTGCCGCTCAGCGGGTAGGCTTCGCGCCGGAACTTGAGGATCGTCGGCACTGCGCCCGAACGTTCGGCGGCACTGCGGCTCGATTTCAGGCGGGCGTGCAGGCTGGCGGCTTCGCTGGCGCGCAAAGGCCGCGTTTCGCTGAAATACTCGGCTTTGGTGGTGTGGGTCTTGCGCGCATATTGATCGTAGCGCTGCGCGCCGAATTCCATATCGATAGCTTCTTCGAGCAGCATCGCGCTTTGCTGGCGGAACTCCGCGTCATCGGCGTAGGCGCTGGTGGCGATGGCTTCGGCAGCGGCACGCAGCACCCCGGCGGCGCGCTCCCATTCCTTGCCATCGGCATGGCGCACAGCCTGCTCACGGGCGCGGGCGGCGTTCAGCATCAGCATCAGGCGCATCACATCGTCGTTCGGGGTATGGCTGGTGTACTCGTTGGGCGGCACGGTGTTGACCAGGATCGGCAGTTCGATTTGGCGGTGGACGGCGGCATTTTCGGTCAGCTCGTCATAATCGAAGCGCAGCCGCGCCACTTCGACTTTGCCCAGGGTATCGAGCGCGGGGATATGCAGTTCGAGCAGCAGCATCTTGACCTCTTCCGCGAACAGATCGCCCATACGGAAGGTGACGGCGCGCCCGGCTTTTTCGACCGGGTAGCTGTTGTACTGGCTCACCCACTGCACATCGCCCGTCGGGATCAGCGTGATGTTCAGGTTCTGGCCGACCACGCTGAGCAGGTCGCGCAGTTCTTCGCGGAAGATGTGCGCCGCCTGATCCGGGTTATCGATGAAGTAGAACGCGCCGCCTCCCTCATTCGCCATGCGCCGCAGCAGGTCTTCATTGAAGCCCATCCCCACGCCCATCGTCGTCGTGGTGATGCCTTCATCGCGCTTGGCACGCGCCATCGCCGCCAGCCGTTCAGGGTCGGTCACGCCCACGTTCGCCAGTCCATCGGTGAGCAGCAGCACGCGGTTGATCTGGCCGTCGGCCTGGTTCGCTTCCACCAGCCCGCAGCCTTGCAGCCACCCCCCGCTGAGGTTGGTCGAGTTGCCACTCACGATCTGCTGAATCTTCTGAACGATCTGGTCTTTGTAGACCACGCGCCCCGGCGGGACATCGACGGCGACGTTGGTATCATACGTGACCAGGCTGAACATGTCCGATGCGGCGAGATGCTGGACGAGAAATTCCGCCGCCCGTTTCACATACATCAGCTTATCGCCCGCCATCGACCCCGACCGATCCAGCACCACGCTCAAATTGAGCGCCGGACGCGCCGACCCACCCGTCAGGCCTGGCGATTCGATGCGTGCCAGCAGGTACAACCGCCGTTCCCGCGCCGTCGAGATCACATCGTAATCCAGCACATATTCCGCACGCATCGTTTCATCCTTTGCTCAGGGTCTTCATTCTATATGTAGGCTGACGCATCGACCGCTGATCGGTCAGACGGCAGCAAGTGCATCGCTGAACACATTCAGCGCATCGTCAATCTGCGCGGCGCTGACCACCAGCGGCGGAATCCAGCGGATCACGTTTTCGTTCGTGCCGCACGTCAGCAGCAGCAGATTTCGTTCCAGGCACGCTTTTTGCACCGCCTTGGCCGCCGCTTTATCCGGCACGGCGCGGCCTGCATCCTGGCGCACGAACTCCACGCCGATCATCAGGCCGCGCCCGCGCACATTCCCTATCATCGGGTGGCGGGATTGCAGTTCGGCCAGGCCATCGGTCAGCCGTTCGCCCATGCGTGCCGCATTGCCGGGTAAATCCTCATCGCGCAGCACCTGGATCGTGGCGACAGCGGCGGCGGCGGTGAGCGCGTTCCCGCCATATGTGCCGCCGTGCGAACCCGTCTGCCACTGTTCCATCAGCGCCCGGCTCGCGCCGATCCCGCTGATTGGCACGCCGCTGCCCAAGCCTTTTGCCATGATCATGATGTCGGGCGTGAGATCGGCATAGTCGTAGCAGAACATGCGCCCGGTGCGCCCGAACCCGGTCTGGACTTCATCGGCGGCAAACAGGATGCCGTGTTCAGCGCACAGCGACCGCACGGCCTGCAAAAACCGGATCGGCGCGGGGACATAGCCGCCTTCGCCCAGGATCGGCTCGATGACGATGGCGGCGGTTTCTTCGGGGGCGGTCTGCGCCTTGAGCAGCTTGTGCAGTTGATCCAGGCAGTAGGCGATGGTGGTTTCTTCATCCCAGCCATACAGCCGCTCGTATTCATAGGTGTACGGAAACGGCGCAACGAAAATGCCAGCGGGCGCGGGCGCGTAGAACGCACGGTAGACGGTTTTGCTCGTGGTCATCGCCATCGTTTGCGCGGTGCGCCCGTGAAAACTGCCCTGAAAGACGATCAGGTTTGGGCGGCGGGTGGCCTGCCGCGCCAGTTTGACCGCCGCTTCGGTCGCTTCTGCCCCGCTGTTCGAGAAAAAGAAGCAGTCCAGGCCGTCCGGCGTGACCGAATCGAGCAGGCGCGCCAGTTCGGCCACGCTTGGCGGGATCACGATGTTCATCTGCCCATGCAGCAGGCGCGCCGCCTGTTCCTGAATTGCGCCCACTACACGCGGGTGACAGTGACCGGTGTTGGTCACGCCGATTCCGCTGGTGAAGTCGGCATAGCGCGTCCCGTGCGCATCGTACAGGTAAATGCCTTCGCCGCGCACGGGTTGCAGGTCGGTCATATGTGACCACACGGGCGAAAGGTGGTACAGGTCGGGGTGTGTCGTCGTCTGCGTCATCGGTTTCAGGCTCACTTGTGCAAAAAAGAGTGGTTCATCATTCACAGCGCAGGAACGCGCGCGTCGTACAGCCAGCCATCGAAGAAATCGTCGAGCGGCTCCCCGCTGATCGTCTCGGCCAGCGCGATAAAATCCGCCGTCGTCGCATTGCCATAGGCGTACTGCGCCGCCCAGGCGCGGGCGATCTCGAAAAAGGTGTCGTCGCCCAGGCGCGCCCGCAGCGCGTGCAGCGTCATCGCGCCGCGAAAATACACGCTCTGGTTGAACAGATCGTCCGGTGCAGGGCTGCCCGGCGGTTCAATTTCGAACCTGACCAGGTAGTCGTACAACCCGGTCACATACGCCTGGTACGCCGCGTCGCCATCGCTGTATTCGATCCATAAGCCCTCTGCGAACGTCGCCCAGCCTTCGTTCAGCCAGATGTCGCGCCAATCGGCCAGGCTCACGCTGTTGCCATACCACTGATGCGCCAGTTCATGCGCGATGATCAGTTCGGATTCAAAAGGGTCGCGTTCGCTCACCGTGTCCAGCCCGAAGATCGAAAGCGTCTGCGTCTCCAGCGCCGAACCGGGTTCAGTATTCACCACCACCGCGCCGTATACATCGAACGGGTATTCCCCGAACAGGCTTTCAAAGTAGCCCATCATCTCGTCCTGCCGGGCGAACAGCGCCCGCACATCGGGGCTGATGCCTTTTTCGAAATAGTTGCGAATTGGTACGCCGTGGGAACCGGGTTCGTCGGCGCGTTCAAACTGCGCGATATTGATCGTGACCAGGTAACTGGCCATCGGGTGATTGACATCGCTCACCGTCGTGGTGCTGTCGCCATGATCGGTCACGCTGCGTACCAGCCCGTTCATCGCCACGCGGTACGGCTCCGGGACGGTCACTGAAAAGGTGTAGGTCGCTTTGTCGAGCGGGTGATCGTTACAGGGGAAGAACGTCGCCGCGCCGTCGGGTTCGCTCATTACGAACACTGCCGCGCCGGATGGCGATGTGCCGGATGGCGTGTACGGCACCCACCCGGTGCGCACCGGGAGCGCGACGCTGGTCACGGGTTCGGGTGTGCCGTTGTAGGCGACCGATGCCGTGAACGTTTCGCCTTCTGCCAGCGGTTCGGCGGGCGTGATCGTCAATTCCTGGCCGTCACGGGTGAACGCGGCGGGCTGGTCGTTCACGGTGATGCTCGTCACGTCCAGGCCGATCAGGTCAAGGTTGAAACTGCTCAGCGGCTCCAGCGCCAGCGCCCGTATAGTGGCTTGCGCCTCCAGGAAATTGGCTGCGGGGTCCACCGCCATTTCGAGCGCGTAATGCGCCACGTCGTAACCGCCGTTGCCAAAACCGGGATAGTACGAATCCCCGATGCCCGGCGCGCCCGCAGTCTGTGCGGTGACAGGCTGGCCGAACACGAATGCCAGCGCGACGGCCAGCCCCAATCCCATGCGCTGCACGATTCTGCCCATTCCGCCTGAATCCCTGTATACACCGCCATCATGATATCCTGATTGTACACGAGAACTGGCCGCGCACGCCGGGGCTGGTCAGCGCACGCGCACGGGATGTCGTTCCGACAGCCGCCGGGGGGAATCGGGATCGTGCGATGGCAGATAGATCAGCGGGTGTGCGGCAGCGTGCTTCAGGATCGTAGCGAGCGTGCCGGGGTGTTCGGCTTTGGCGAAGCTGATCCCCTGGATGCGGCGCGCCAGTAACGCCGCCTGGCTGTAGGTGGCATCGCCCGCGAACATGACCTGCACATCGCCGTCGATGGCGATGACCGACAGGTGACCCGCCGTGTGGCCGGGCGTGGGGACGGCGACCAGATCGCCGCGTTGGGTGAGCTTGTGATGACGTGGGAACGCCCCGAACGGGCCGTCGGTGAACGGGATCGGGTTCGGGCGCAGCCAGCCGGGAATCGGGTTGGCCAGCGCGCTGATGCGCCGCCGCAGCGGGTGATTCAGCACCGCGTGATCGTGTGCGCTCACAAAAACCGGGGTATCGCGGAACGCGCCGATCCCGCCGATATGGTCGGTATGCAGATGCGTCAGCACCAGCATCCGCACCGTTTTCGTATCGATGCTGCGCGCCGCCAACTGTGCGCCTAAAGCTTCTTCCGGCTGGACGTGCATCGACGCGACCGGGGTCACCGTCGTGGCCGGGTTTTCGCCCGTATCGATCACGAACAGCCCTTCGTCATGGTCGATCACCCAGGCCAGGATCGGCAGATCGATGGACGGCGAATCGCGCAGCACGGCCATGAACGTCGGCAGCAGCGGACGGTCGGCATTGCCGCGCTGAAACTGCGGCTTGATGCGCGTGGTTCCGGTCTGGAAGGCGTGGATCTTCATGAAGTGTCCCTGGCGTTTCATCGGCGGTGGACAACCCCGAAAGTGCAGGGGGGTGTCCGTGCCTGCGCTTTCGGGGCCAACGTGCAGCGGAGAAAGGGTGTTAAGCGCGGCCTAGTGCCTGCGCCATCAGCGACCCCAGTTCGGTCGGGTTCTGGGCGATCAGCGCGCCTGCTGCTTCCAGCGCGGCCATCTTGCCCTGGGCGGTGCCTTTGCCCCGGCTGACGATTGCGCCCGCGTGTCCCATCTTCTTCCCCGGCGGCGCGGTCACCCCGGCAATGTAAGACACGACGGGTTTTTTCTTCGGGTGCGTGCTGATGAATTCCGCCGCTTCTTCTTCGGCAGTCCCGCCGATCTCCCCGATCAGGATCACGCCTTCGGTCGCGTCATCGTTGAAGAACGCTTCCAGGCAGTCGATGAACGACGTACCCGGCACGGGGTCGCCGCCGATGCCGACGCACGTACTCTGCCCGATGCCCTTTTCCGTCAGTTCAAACACCGATTGATACGCCAGCGTCCCCGAACGGCTGACGATCCCGACCGAGCCGGGCATACTCACCTGAGCGGGCGTGAACCCGATGTTGCACTTGCCGGGGCTGAGAATGCCGGAGCAGTTCGGGCCGATCAGCCGGACATGCGGGTAATCGCGCTTGAGCAGGTTGTACACCCGCGCCTCATCGTGCATGGGGATGTGTTCCGTCACGCACACGACCAGGCTCACGCCGCCTTCCGCCGCTTCCAGCACCGCATCCGCCGCGAACTGCGCCGGGACGATCACGAACGCGGCGTTTGCACCCGCGCCCTGCACCGCATCGCGCACGGTGGCGAAGATCGGAATGCCTTCCACATTTTCGCCCGCTTTGCGCGGGTTCGTCCCGGCGACCACCTGAGTCCCCTGGGAACGGTTGAGCAGCCCGTAATAACGCCCCTGGCTGCCCGTCAGCCCTTGTACGACGACTTTCGTGTTTTCATCGACCCAAATCGACATCGTGGTTATCCTTTTGCCGCCAATTCGACTGCCGTGCGCGCCGCTTCCACCATCGTGCGCGCCATCATCACGCGCTCGCTCAGGTGGCCTTCCAGAATCGCACGGCCTTCGGCTGCGCGGGTGCCATCGATGCGGATCACGAGCGGCGCGCTGAGGTTGACGCGCCCCAATGCTTCAACGATGCCGTTGGCGACCTTGTCGCCCCACGTCACCCCGCCGAAGATGTTGATCAGGATCGCTTTCACGTTCGGGTCGGTGCTGATCACTTCGAGCGCCGCTGTCACGGTGTCCGCGCTTGCCCCGCCGCCAATATCCAGAAAGTTGGCCGCTTCACCACCCACCTGCTTGACGGTATCGAGCGTACTCATCGCCAGCCCTGCGCCGTTGGCGATAATCCCGACCGACCCGTCCAGGCCGATGTACTGCAAGCCTTTTTCCGCCGCCAGCTTATCGCGCCCGTCCAGCTCGATCACGCCCTTGAACGCTTCCCATTCCGGGTGGCGGTATTCGGCGTTGTCCTCCAGCGTGACTTTGGCATCCAGCGCGTGAACGCGGTTGTCCGGCGTGAGGATGAGCGGGTTGATCTCGGCCAGGTCACAATCGCCTTTGGTGAACACGTCGTACAGCGCCATGAGCGCATCGACCGCGCCATCGAACGCTTCCGCGTCCAGTTCGGCGCGCCGCACCCAGTCGGCGCAGGTTTCGCGGGTCAGCCCATCCAGCGGGTTGATGTGCAGCCGGGCGATGGCTTCCGGTTCTTCTTCGGCCACCTGTTCAATATCCACCCCGCCCTTGCGCGACAGGATGCCGAGATACTGCTTGGCGCTGCGGTCGAGCGTGAATGAAGCGTAATATTCGCGCTTGATGTCGGACGCTTTTTCGATCCAGATGCGGCGCACCGGGTAGCCAACCGTCCCTGTGCGGTCATAGATCGTCAGGTTGAGGATGAAGGCGGCGTGTGTGCGCACTTCCTCCAGCGTGTTGGCGATCTGAATGCCGCCCTGTTTGCCGCGCCCACCGATCTGTACCTGGGCTTTCAGCACGACTGGGAACTGCCCGATCTGTTCCGCGACCTGCACCGCCTGTTCGACTGTATCGGCCACGTCACCGGGCGACACGGGCAGGCCATAACGGGCAAAATATTGTTTGCCCTGGTATTCAAGTAAATCCACGAATGTTTTTCCTCTCTTATGCAGCATGGTTGCGGGAAGTGGACACCCGTTGATTGTGACACATTCGCGCCCGAACCCCAAAACCACAACGCTTCATCGTTTGGACGATGCACCAGACGCTTCACGCCCGGCTGACCGCTACTTTCAACGTGTAGCGGCGCGTTTCGCCCGGTTGCAGGTGCGGCAGGTCGCCCACCGCCCGCGCATGGGCGCGCCCCTGGATCGCGCTGCTGTTGGCGGGTTCCAGGCCGCATACATACGCGCCCTGCCCCATCATTTTCCACTGGAACAGGTGCGGCAGCGCGCCGTGATCGTATTCCAGCGTCAGGCGAAGGCCGCTTTCCGGGTTGACCACTTCGGCGCTGCCGCGTTCCAGCACATGGCGGAACACCTGCTCGGCATACCCCGGCGCAGGCGGCTGGAAGCGACTCCACGACTCGAGTCCCGCCACTGCCGCCGGGTCACGCGGATGGGTTTCGGTCACGGGCAGGTGCAGCCCCGCCGCCGGGCTGATCAGCGGCCAGCCCAGGTTGAAATGGTACAGGATCATGTGCGGCTGCGGCGCGTAGCCGTGATTCGTCACGTCGTCGGTGATGTGGATGGCCGCTTCGCCCAGGCGCGTGGTGATCGCCCGGCGCAGCGTCAGGTACTCCCCGAACAGCCGCGCCTGGCGCACTTCCCCGCCGATCTCGATGGTGTAACCCCCGTTTGCGTCCCAATCGGCGCGGGCGCTGATTTCCCGCGCCGGGGTGGTGCTGATGCGCCCATGCAGCCCGAACGATTCGCCGCCATCGGTGTTGGGAGCGCCGAACTGATCCAGCCCGCACGTGGTCAGCAGGCCGCCGCCGAACGTGCGCAGCCAGCCCGCGCCGCCCGCTTCATAATGCGCGGGGTGCGCATCCCCCGCCGGGGACTGCCACGCCAGCGGAGTTCCCTGAAAGCGGCACGCCCCAAGATCGAGCGCCCGATCCGCCAGCACGCGGAACGCCAGTTGATCGGTGTACACATCGAAGCAGCGCGCGCCCCGTTCGGGGCCGTCCGCGCCTTCGACGGCGGATACCCCGGCGATCTGGCGCATCTCCCCGACGTGCTGTAATAGATCAGCCCGCGTCCAGTCGCGGTTGAACAGGCGGATCATGGCGCTACTTGAACCAGGTTTCGCTGGCCGGCGGCGGGGCGTAAAAATCCGTCCAGGGGCGGCTTGACGTGGCAATCCCCGCCAGGCGTTCGGTGCGCGCCATCGCCGTCCCGGTCAGGAAGGCGGTGCGGTCGGCGGCGCTCATCGCGGTCGCCTCTTTCCAAATCGCCCGGCCTGCCAGCCAGCCGCTCGCCCCGGCGTTGCAGGCGATCTGCGCCTGCTCTGCGAACACCTCGAAATCGACCCCGGCGCTGAGCAGCACCCAGGGGACGGACGAGACGCGGCTGACGGCTTCGCACCAGCGCTGCCACCCGGCGCGGTCATCGTCGAACGCGGCATCGACCGGAAATTCCAGCTTGAGGACATCCATGCCCAGTTTGCACAGCCGTTCGGCGGTATCGACCACGATCTGCGGGCGCTGCGCGGCAAAATCGGCGCTCTCTTTGGCGATGTTCGCGTCCAGGCTGTACGACATCGGCTCGACGAAGATCGGCAGGTCGAAACGGTGACATTCCGCCACTGCTTCCGCGATCACGCCTTCGATCTCGTCGGCCAGCGCGCCGCTGTGCGGGTGGTAGTACGCCAGCAGCTTGACCGCCGACGCGCCCATCTTCTTGATCTTCTCGACCGTCCAATCCGGGTTGAAGATCAGCTTGCGGTACGTGGCATCGCCGCTGTAGCCGCTTTCCTCATACGACATGAGCAGGCCGCACCCGCCGCGAATCTCCATCGCCGGGGTTAGCCCATACTGGTTGTCGAGCAGCACCGCACTCGTCTTTTGGGTGAGCGTGACCACGATTTCACGCTTGATGGCGACGGCATCTTCATACGACGTCCCCGCCGGGAGCATCTTCCGGTAGCTGCCGCGCTGATCGAACGCCAGGATAGTGAAGACTGCCGATTCGGTGCTGGTGGTTTTCAGGCCGCGCCAGCGCCCAGGGGTAAGGGATACGCTCATCATGTGCCTTTCTGCAAAGCCGTTCGCATGAACGACAGAAGCTCCGTCTTTACCGCCGCGCCCATCATCGGCCCCTTGCGGGTAACGGCCAGTGCGCCGCACGCATTCGCCCAACGCGCCGCTTCGGGCGGGGAATCGCCCGCCAGCCAGCGGACGAGAAAGCCCGCGTCGAAGCAGTCGCCCGCACCCGTGGGATCGACTTCATCGACCTGGAAGCCGGGGACGTGCGTCCGTTCGCCTTCAGTATAAACCGTGCAGCCGTTTTCGCCTTCGGTCATCACGACGATTCGCCCTGGCCTTCCGGCCACCAGCCGGGCAGCCGCCGCGTCGGGCGTGTCCGCCCCGGTGAGCAGCAGCGCTTCATCGGCGGTCGGCAGGATCACATCGGCGGCGGCGATGAACGGGGCGAACGCCAGCCGTGCGCGGGCGTTGGGCATCAACTGCGGGCGCAGATTCGGGTCGAAGCTGACCGCCGCGCCCTGGCGCTGCGCCATTTCGAGCATCCGCAGCCCCAATGCCAGCGCATCATCGTGCATCGAAAGCGACGATCCCATCACGTGCAGGCATTTCAGCCCGCCGAACAGCGCGGCGATCTGCGGGCGATTCAGGATCGCCGGGTCGAGCTGCCCGGCGGCGGCATGGCGCAGATGAAAGATGAAATCGCGCCCCCCGCCGCCCTGATAGGCGATGAACGCCGCGCCCGTCGTGTAGCCGGGCAGCGCCAGCACCCCGGTGGTTTCGACTCCATCGGCGGCCAGTTGATCGAGCAGGCAGCGCCCGAAGCCGTCCGGCTCACCGTCATGATCTGCGCCCACGCACCCCACCGCGCCGACTTTCGCGCCCAACCGCGCCGCCTGCACCGCGAAGATGAACGGCGCGCCGCTGGGGAACGGTCCTTCAAACGGCCCCGGCACTGTGAACGGGATGTCCTTCGCGGCGCGCATGATTTCGACCAGCGCTTCCCCGAAGGTGAGCAGTTCCAGGTTCATGCCGCCCCGCTGATTTCGCCCGCGCCGACGATGTGCCGCACCAGAATTTCCGCGTCGAACTGGCCGTGCGGCAGATTCGCCGCCACGCGCCCGCGCCGCATCACCACACACCGATCCGCCACTTCGAGTACGTCCTGCATGGTGTGGCTGATCAGAATCACCGGGATGTTCTGTTCGCGCAGCGACCGCACCAGCGCCAACACCTTGCGCTGTTCCGGCACGCCCAATGCCGCTGTCGGTTCGTCCATGATCACCAGGCGCGCATTCCAGTAGATCGCACGGGCGATGGCGACGGCCTGGCGCTGCCCGCCGGATAGATTCACGAGCTTCTGCTTCAGCGACGGGATGTGAATATCCAGCCGTTCCAGCACTTTGGCCGCTTCCTGGCGCATGAACTCGTCGTCGGTGACGGGGATGCCGAATACCCGCTTGACCTTCTCTTTGCCCAGAAAGACATTCGCGCCCACATCGAGATTTTCCGCCAGCGCTAAATCCTGGTAGATCGTCTCGATGCCGCTCTCGCGGATCTGCGATGGCGCGTGACCCGTAATCTCGGTTCCGTTGAAGGTGACGCGCCCCTGTTCCGGGCGGTACACGCCCGAAATGCATTTGATCAGCGTCGATTTGCCCGCGCCGTTATCGCCCAAGAGCGCGACCACTTCGCCCGCCCGCACTTCAAAATCGACATGGTTGAGCGCGGTCAGTCCGCCGAAATGTTTGCTGATCTGCGCACACTGCAAGACGATCTCAGCCATTCGTGCGCAGCCTTTCCAGTGCCGATTGAAGCTGGTTGACCAGCACCGCCACGATGATGACCACGCCCACGACGATGAACTGCCACAGCGGGTCGATGTTCAAAATCACCAGCCCGGTTTGCAGCACGCCGATGATCAGCGCGCCGATCACCGCGCCGCTGATCTTGCCTTCCCCGCCGAACAGGTTCGTCCCGCCAATCACGACGGCGGCGACCGATTGCAGCAGCGCGGCCTCACCCGCCTGGGGTGCGCCCGCCGTGTACCGGAAACTGTGCAGCACCCCGGCGATGCCCGCCGTGAACGCGCACAGGATATAGATCAGGATCAGGTGGCGGTTGACGTTCACCCCGGCGCGCAGCGCCGCATCCGGGTTGCCGCCAATCGCATAGGTATGCCGCCCGAAGCGTGTGCGCCCCAGGATGAAGGCGAACACCACCACCACCAGCAGGGTGATGATCACCGGGTAGGGGAGCAGCGGCGCGACTCCGCGTATCACCTCCGGCGGCAGGTCGGGCGGGCGCTGAAACCAGGCCAACCCCTGTTCGGGGATATAGTAGAGCAGGCTGCCATTGCCGATAGCGCGCAGCGTTTCGCGCAGCGTATCCGGCAGGTTGCCGACCACCTGCTGCCCATCGGTGAGCAGGAACGCCGCCCCGCGCACGATGCCGAACATGCCCAGCGTGGCGATGAACGGCGGAATTTTCACCCGTGCCACCAGAATCCCGTTGATCAGGCCGGGGATGAGCGCGATCAAAAGCGCGGCGGTCACGCCCAACAGCATGGCCAGCGGAATATCCATCCCGCCCAGCACCAGATCGCGCATGGTGCGGGCGCTGATCACCGACGCAAGGCCGACCGTCCACGCGATGCTGAGGTCGATACCCGCCGTGATTACAACGTAAGTCTGCCCAATCGCCATCAGCGCGACGAGCGTGCTGGTGACGAGGATGTTCGAGAAATTGTTCACGCTGAAGAAGCCGCGCCCGGTGAGGGAAAAGAACACGACGAGCGCGAGCAGAAACAGATACGCCCAGCTTTTCGCCACAAAATCGAGCGCTCTGTCACGCGCCTGCGGGCGTTTGGGAACCGCTTTCGCGGCGGAAGCTGAAGAAGCCATGAGCTGGAAATCCTACCTAAAAATCGACATGAATCCCGTAGGGAAAGTGTGAGAGGCGCACCCACGCGGCGCGCCTCTCGTGATGCTGGTGTGGCTGTTCCGCCTTACCCGTTCAACACCATCGAGCAGGGGAAGGGGCAAAACAGCGTTTAATTTCCGGTGTAGATGAAGCGGGCGAAATCGGGGTCATCGACGTTATCCGCCGTGAAGACCGCGTACCCGGTTGGGACGCGCGCCGGCATCGACGTGACACCGCGCAGGTTGGCCACCGCCGTGATCACGCCCAGGTAGCCCATATCGGCGGGCTTCTGTGCGATCACCAGCGAGACGGTACCATCGCGCAGGTAGCCGATGTTTTCTTCGGATGCATCGAACAGCGCGACCTGTACCGCACCCGCCAGCCCGGCATTTTCGATGGCCGCGCCCGCGCCCAACGCGCCGAACGTATTGGTAGCGAACATGCCCGTGATGTTCGGGTTGGCCTGAAGCACGGCGGCGGTCTGCTGCTGCGCGGTATCGGCGCTGTTATCGTTGTAATCGACCCGCACCACT
>JANRJJ010000026.1:0-293680 GCA_033764035.1 bacterium | reverse complement strand
GCGCCGTTATCCCCCTCCAAAAGGCAGGTCAGCTACGTGTTCCTCACCCGTGCGCCACTGTCGGTTTCCCGACCGTTCGACTTGCATGTGTTAGGCACGCCGCCAGCGTTCATCCTGAGCCAGGATCAAACTCTCCGTTTGTTGACTGGCTTGTTCTGTCTCACTTTTCTGTTGTTAAAGCACCCGGTGCGACCATCTCCCGACGCGCACACAAACGCCATTCTATCCGAACCCCGACCTGATGCCAAGTCTCAAGTCACTGAGGGACAAAAATTCAGCCGCATTCACGTAGCGAATGCCGCTGTTCAGGTCTTTCTTTTGTTAAAGAGTGGATGATTGGGAATGCAGACTAAATTGTCCGCGCATCCAGAGGTGTGATTGAATGTTCCATCATTATAGGGCATTCCCATCCCTCGTCAAGAGGGATCTTCAGCCAATTTCGCACCAGTTTTCCCCTGGCGTTACAGCGTCACGCCGATCAACTGCTGCACGTTGGGGATCAACTGGCGGTGCAGTTCCATCTTGCTGATGAACACGTTTGCACCCGCGTCGAGCGTGCGGTCGCACAACGTGGGATCGTTGCTGGCCGAAAACAGGATGATCGGTGTAGTGCGCGTGATCGGGTGATGACGCATCATGGCGCACCCTTCAATCCCGTTGATGCCCGGCATCATGAAGTCCATCACGACGAGCATTGGGCGGTGTGTCTCAATGACTTCCAGCGCCTTGTTCACACTTGAAACGGCGACGGATTCGAACCCTTTGCGCTTCAGCATCATCGATGTAATGGTACGGTAGCCTTCGTCGTCATCGACGATCAGCACAAAATTTTCCATTTGCTGCGAACTCCTGCGCGCTCGAACTTCGGTCACGTCGCGGGCTTAGGGCGACGTGACCGCCTGAGCGAATTCCGTCAGCGATGTGACTTCGAGATTGCACAGCCACACCGTCGTTTCGTGCGAAAAGCCGAACTCTGCCAGCAGCGCATGAGTCCGACGGTTGAGCAGTGACTCGCAGAACATCGGGTCGAGCAAGGCTTTCCCGATCATCGCATCGATCTGTCGCTGATCTGCCTGAGAGACCTGGTAACCCGTCCATAGACGGCGCGTCCTGATGTCGGGCGCATTCGCCAGCGCTTCCCGTTTTGGAAGAAGACGCGGCTCCGGCATCGCCATAAGTTGTTCTCCTATTCTGAGATCACAAACATGCTGCAAATTCAGCTTTACAGGCCGCCGACATCCGCGCCGCCACCGACTGGGCCGCGATTGCTGCTGTTGAGGGTCATCATGATAGTGCGCTCCTGGTGGTTGAATTCGTCAATCAAATCGTTGAATGACCCAACGATAAACAACCGCGCTGAACAAAGTGCTGACCAGGTGCGGAACGCAAAAAAAGCGGCGGATCGTCGCTCGATCCGCCGCGTGGGCAGCCGTGAAAAGGGGTGGATGGGGGCGGAAATGCCGCCTACGAACTCATCAGCTTGCGCGCATACGCCACCGTTTCGCGGGTGGGTTCAATCGCCAGTTCCTGGCGGAACAGGTGCATCATGTGCTGTAAATGGTGGTATATCTTCTGGCGTTCGCCGCGTGCCGCATAGCCAGCCATGATCGCCCGGTGAATGTCCTCCCGGAACGGATCGACCTTGAGCGCCTGCTTGAACAGGCTGATCGACTGGCGGTGATCGGCGCGGGCTTCGGCGCAGTAGCCCAGCCCGATCAGGCTTTCAAGGTACAGATCGCGCAGGCGTTCGCGGGTGCTGGCGATCCATTCGGCTTCGAGCAGGGGCAAAAAATCGCCCTGGTACAGATCGACCGCCCGGCGGAACAGGTCTTCGGTGCGGGCATCGCGCAGCGAAAGGTTCTGCGCCCGTTCGACCAGCTTTTCAAATGCGTGCGCATCGCACCAGATGTCCAGGTCACCGTTGATGCTGTACTGCTCGCCCTGGTAGATCACGACATTTTCGCCCAACGCCTGCCGCACCCGGTAGAGCGTGGTATGAAAATTCGAGCGCACCTTTTCCGCCGAATGATCCGGCCAGAAATCCAGGCTGATCGTTTCACGCCGGGCTTTGCCCACGAACATCAGGTAAAAGAACAACTCCCGCGCCGCCGTCGCCCGCCATTCACCCGGCAGGATCGGCACGCCGTCGCGCTCGACCTTTTCCGCGCCCAGCGTTTGCACACGCAGGCTGTACACATAATCGGCGCTCGTTTTTTCTTCAAGCTGAATCACGGTCGGCTGATTGAGCTGGCTGCCCCGCAGCGCGTTCACCCGTTCTACCAGGGCGGTGTAGCGGGGCGGGTTTTGCAGCACCGCCTGATCGAGCGGTGGGTTTTGCACGATTTCGGCGGTGATGGCCTGCAAGCCGACGGCCTGGCCGCCCTGCCGCACGCTCTGAATGGCCGCCGTAAGCGGCGTGCTGACCGCCCGCCCCCCATGCAGCGCGGCAATTCCGGCGCAGATCATGTGCGCATGGGCGGCTTCGGCGTGGGCGCGCTGGCTGGTCAGGCGGTCGGCCAGCGCATTCAGGCGGCTCAGCGCCGCATCGGGCTGGTCGAAAAAGCCGTGCGCTGCCCAGTACGCCGTTTCCGCCTGAAGCATTTCCAGCGTCATCTCGTGCGCTTCGGCCAACGCATAGGCTTCTTCCGCGGTGGTGATGGCATCTTCAAACCGCCCCTGCCAGCGGTAGAGCGCCGCCATGCTGATCAGCACCGCGCAGCGCAGATTCGGTTCCTTGATCCCGGTGAAGGTAAGCGCCCGCTGGTAGAGCGGCAGCGCATCGTCGAACGCGCCCAGGTCGCGCTGAAGGTCGCCCATGCTCCACAGCAGATAGCTTTCGATGCGGCGGCTGCCCAATGGCGCGATCACCCGCAGCCCCTCCTGAAAGGTGCTGAAGGCATGGGCGTAATCGCCATGCTGGTGATAGTGATACCCCAGGTCGTTGAGCGCCCCGGCCAGCAGCACCGCGCCGCCAAGCGTCCGGCGGACGGCGACGACTTCCTGTAAACATGCTGCCGCATCATCGGCACGCCCGGCGCGCAGATACACTACCTGCATATCCTGAAGCAGATTCGCCAGCGCCAGCTTATCGGCATAGGCACGGGCGAGCGGCAGCGCGCTTTCGAGCAGGCGCACGGCATCGGTCAGGTTGCCAAGCCGGAAATAGGCGAAACCGAGCGCACGGAGCGCCCGCCCGTGCAGGTTATCGGGCGCTGCCTGCGCCGCGTCTGGCGCGGCTTCGACCGCTGCGATCACTTTTTCGGCCTGGGCAACCGCCGCCAGGTAATGGCCGTTGTGCATGTGCAGCCGCGCCCGCTGTAACCAGACTTCGAGACTGCGCTGATGGTGACCGTGCGCCTGGGCGATGGCTTCGCAGCGGTCGAGTTCCGCCGCCGCCTGCTCGAACTCCAGCCGTTCCATGTGGATAGTCGCCGCCGCGTACAGCAGTTTGTCGCTCTCGATGCCCGCCTGCGCGAACGACTCCTGCCAGCGCAGCAGCGTTTCGTATTTGCCTTGTTGATAATGGTTCAGAATCGCGCTTTCGATCTGCGCGGCAGCCTGCGCCAGTTCGCCCGCCGCCAGGTAATGATCGAACGCATCGCTCATGCGGTCATGGGCGGTGTACCATGCGGCGGCTTTCAGGTGAAGTTCGCGGCTGCGTTCGGGCGCGCTTTCGGACAGGCGGCGCTGCAATACCGCCCGGAACAACCCATGATAGCTGACCCCGCCCGCCAGCCGTGTCACGAATAGATTCTTTTGCAGTACCTCATCCAGCAGGGCTGCCGCATCGCGCACGCCCAACACAGCGGCGGCGCTTTCCGGGGTGAAGCGCGTCAGCACCGACGTGGTGAGCAGAAAATCACGCACATTCGGCGGTTGTGCGTCCAGCAGCCGTTCCGCCAGCGATTCAAACAGCGCTTCCGGCGCATTTTCCCCGCTCGCAAACGCCTGTGTGATTTCGGTAGGCAGCGGTTGCAGCGCCAGCACGATCCCCGCCGCCCAGCCTTCCATCCGATCCAGGATCGCGGGCTGCATCGGGGCGGCTTCGCTGTTCTGCGCCAGCGCGTCGATCTCGTCCGCCGTGAAGCGGAGTTCCTGCTGCCCAATCGCCTGCACTTCACGCCGGGCGACCATCTCCGCCAGCGGCAGCGACGGCAGCACCCGGCTGATCACGATCACATGGACGCGGGCTGGCAGCACCGCGATGAACGCCCGCAGCCAGCGCTCGAAGCGGCGGTCACCAACCAGCGTATGTACATCGTCCAGGATCAGGAAGAGATCGTCTTTGACCACCGTGCGCATGGCATTCGCCAGCGCCGCCGCCCATTCATCGGGGTCAGCGGACGGGTTCGGCGTGATCAGCGGTTCCAGCCGGGGCAGCACTGCGCACAGCGTCCCGGTCAGGCGTTCGCGGAATTCGGCAAAGTCGCGCTCCCATGCTTCGACGGCATACCAGATCGTCTGGGCCGGGTGGCGCTGCGCGAACTGCCATGTCAGCGTCGTTTTGCCGTAACCGGGCGGTGCGCATAACAGCGTCAGGCGGTACTCGACAGCAGAATCGAGCTTTTTCAGTAACCGATCACGGGGCAGGACATTCGGCATCGTTGCAATCTCAGGCTGTAATTATGGATGGGTGGCTGTCATGAAGGTGTGAAGTTTCCATGTATTCATGAAATGCATGATAACAAATTGCAGCGCCGGATGCAGCGTCGTGATGGGATTGGGTTGGGGTGGGGCGAACCCTTCAAACCAAAAGGAGTTAACGCAAGGACGCGAAGAACTGCCAAAGGCGCAAAGAGGGTGTTCGTCACATGCTTTCTTATGCCCCTCAACCCGTGCGAACTCTGTTCGCCGTCCCCTTTCCCCGTGCGAACAGGGTTCGCCCTGGACAGGGACAGCTCAGCTTGCCGAGCAGGGTAAGGGGCAAACCAGCGAAAGTGAATTGATAACCAATACCCTGCATTGCCTTTTAATTATCTACGGCTTGGGCATCGACCCGCCGCCCGACCCGCCTTTATCCCCGCCCGATGTGCCGCCGCCTTTTTTCGTCCCGCCCGTTGAGCCGCCCGAAGCCGGGGGTTTGGAATACACGATCATCCTGTTCGCTCCCTGTCGTATGGGGTGACGCTGCGCACCCGCGCTTACCGTTCAGTGTATGCCGAAACGTGCGCTGCCGGATGTACAAACCATTAACTTTTGCAAAAGTTCAGCCTTTCGGGGACAGCGCACGCTTTTCCAGTGCCGTCGTCCAGGCCACCAGCGCGGCGAAGATCAGCACCGGGATCGCGATGGCCAGCGCCATGCTGCCCGCCGATGTGCTGATGGCGTACAGCCACGCGCAGAACACGCTCACCAGGGCGTACAGCGCGTACAGGCTGGTGATGTGCAGATGCGAAAAGCGGCCTTTGGCGGTGAGCCGCTGGTAGATGTGCGAACGGTGCGGTTTCAGCACGTTTTCGCGCCGCAGCGCCCGCCGCAGAATCGTGAATGCGCCATCCAGCAGGAACGGCGCGACCATCAGCGCTCCGGCTCCCAGCCAGCGCGAATCGGGCGTGCGGGCGAACGCCAGCACGGGCAGCGCCGCCAGGCTGAAGCCTAAAAACGTGCTGCCGACATCGCCCATGAAGATCAGCGCACGCGGACGGTTGAGGAACAGAAACCCTAAACTGCTGGCGGCGACCAGCGCGGCATACAGCGCCAGATCGCGCACGCCCATCGCCAGCAGCAGCATCGCCCACCCCAACCCGGCGATCAAAGCCTGTGACCCGGCGATCCCGTCGATGCCATCCATGAAATTGTAGATGTTGGTGAAGCCCACCACCCACACCACGTTGATGGCCAGCGCGACCAGCGGCGCGAAGCCGACCACGCCCAGGCCGGGCAGTTCGGTCTGCGCCGCCGCGCCAATCACGATCACCACTGCCGCGCCGATGCCAAGCTGAAGCAGCAGGCGGACAGACGCGGATAGGTTCATGCGGTCATCGAACCAGCCCAACGCCGCGATCAGCGCTGCGCACACCAGAAAGACGAGCAGCGCGGGCAGGTGCGCCCCGGTGCCGTAATCGCCCGTGAACAGCGCCAGCACGAACAGCGGCAGCGCCGCCAGCACGATCCCCAGGCCGCCGCCGCGTGGGGTGGGGACAGCGTGCGAACTGCGCTCGTTCGGCACATCGAGCAGGTGATCGAGCGCCCAGCGCCGCACCCCGTACACGACCGCCGTGCTGAATGCGACCGCCAGCAGGCACAGGATCAGGAAAGAAGCTGTCATGTGTGTTGATCCTCCAGTACGTACCGGGCGGCGACCGCGCCAGACAGCGTGACCATTGGCACGCCGCCGCCGGGATGGGTGGTGCCGCCCGCGAAATACAGACCCTTCACATCGGCGGCGCGGTTGTGCGGGCGGCGCAGCGCGTTGAAACGG
Organism: bacterium; assembly: GCA_033764035.1. Taxonomy (GTDB): domain Bacteria; phylum Chloroflexota; class Anaerolineae; order Aggregatilineales; family Phototrophicaceae; genus Flexifilum. Next base: position 287,259 of record JANRJJ010000026.1, on the reverse strand, counting down.
TCATTCGACCCCGTGCCGTACAGCGCACCCCGCCGCGCCCCGCTCATCCGTTCAATATCCACCGGGGTGAGCAGCGCCCGCGCCCGCACCCGCCCACGCACATCGAAACCGTGCGCCGCCAGCCGTGCGATCACCCCGTCGGCATAACGGTCGGCATTGGCCGCCCACCATGCCGCATTCGCGCCCTGGTCGGTCTGGCTCAGCGCGGGCGCGTTGACCAGCACATACCAGTTTTCATGACCAGCGGGCGCGTGATCCGGGTCGGTCTTCGACGTAATCGACAGGTAGATCGTCGGGTCATCGGGCGGCATCTGGCGGACGAAAATATCGTCGAACTCGCGGCGGTAATCGCCGGAAAAAAACAAGTTGTGGTGCGCAAGCCGTTCGTGTGTCCCCTCCACGCCCAGCATCAGGATCAGCCCGGAACACGACGGATCGACCTCCGTCAGGCGGCGGACGCGGCGCGCATCGACGGCGGACGCGGGCAGCAGGCGTTCATACACGGCGGCTACATCGGTATTGGCGATCACGGCGCGGGCGGCGATCCGTTCCCCATTCGCAAGCTCGACCCCGCTCACCGCCCCGTCGTCGATGCAGATGCGTTCGACAGGCGCGTTGTACCGGATGTCTGCGCCCAGTTCCCGCGCCAGCCGTTCAAACGCCCTGGCAATCGCATAGATGCCGCCCTGGGGATACCACACCCCGCCCGTCAGTTCGACATGGGCGATCACGTTCAGGGTGGCGGGCGCACGGTACGGGCTTGCGCCGACATAGGTCGCAAACCGCCCCAAAAGCTGGCGCAGCTTGGGCGACCGCACAAATCCGTCAATCGCCCCGCTCATCGTCCGCAGCGGATCGACCGCCGGAATATCACGGATCGGGGTGCGTGCCAGCCGCCACAGCGTCGGCGGATCATTATAGATGAAGGCCGACCCGGTGATGCGGTGGATGCGGGCGGCATAAGCCAGGTACGCCAGGTAGCCCTCCGCGTCACGGGCATCGGCCAGCGCGTCGATCTGCTGGATCATGCGCGCCAGGTCGCGGGTGGCATCCAGCACCGCCCCATCCGGGTAAAAGTAGCGGGTGAGCGGCTCGACGGGCAGCAGGGTGAGATAATCGCCCATCTCGCGGCCTGCCGCCCGGAACAGGTCCTCGAAAACCGGGCGCATGGTGATCACGCTGGGGCCGGTGTCCCACCGGTAGCCGTGCGCTTCGGCGTGCGCCGCATGGCGAATTTCGCTCATCTTGCCACCGGGCTGGGGATTTTTCTCCAGCACCAGCACTGATTTTCCGGCGGCGGCCAGCCGCACCGCCGCGCTTAGCCCGCCGATGCCCGCCCCGATGATCACCACGTCCGTCGTCATGTGTTTTCTGTTCGCCCGCTGTATCGCTTCGTTTACGTGTGGCGTACTTTAAGTACGCCGTTCCTGCCGCAAGTACAGAAAGACCAGGAACGGAGTCGCCGCCATTGCCAGGATGTGCCAGAAGATATGGCCTTGCAGCGCGCTGTTCGGGTCGCACCAGGGGCCGTTCGTCCACGAAAGCCACCAGATCACCGCCGAAACGCCGAACGTCGCCAGGGCGGCCACCAGCCAGCCCCACCCGCCGCGCCGATCCACGCCGCCCGGTTTCCAGATCATGATCGCGCCTTCGAACAGGATTTCGCCCACCACCAGCACGATGAAGATGATCAGCCCGGCACCATCCACCAAATACGACGGGATCGCCAGGGCGATGATCGCCACCGCGTACACGATGGCGAACACCGCTTTGCTGCTGTCCCATTTGAAGATGCGCCACAGATTGTATTGGATTAAGAAGCCGATATACAGCACCATCGAGAAATTATCGACGAAACCGCCCCAGCGCGTCAGCGACCCGTGAAAGAACATGCTGCCCGGCCCCAGGAAGATCACCAGCGCGCCGTAGAAGATCGAATAGAACGTGCCTTCCGCCATCGGGTTATTGCCCACTGTACGGCGGAAGCGCAGTTGATCGCCCCAGTACAGGATGATCACCCCGGCCAGGATTGGCGCAAGCCCCGACCACGTATTCGAGGGCTGTTTTACCCCACGCGGATCGACGGCGGGCGAGACATACGCCTCACAATAGCAGTTGCCATTCGGGTCGGTCACGCAGTCGTCCGGCTCGCCCGGCCAGCCCACCGCCGTGAACACCCCAAAGACGATGAGGATCACGGTCGCCCCGACCAATCCCCAGAACCAAGATGTTTCGTACAGCTTCATGGTTTCCCCCTATGCACGCTGTGACGCAGATGCAAACAATCACTGGCACACAGGGGAGTCTAGTCCAGAAGGCGGAAATGCGCTGGCGAAGCGCGGTGCGGCGTGCGGTGTCTCAATCGTAGCGCGAAAACAGCGAGAGATCGTTCTCCCAGCCCATCGCGCTCCAGAACGCCTGAACATCGGCGGCGCTCACATCGGCATTGACGCGCAGCACGCCCGCGCCTTTCGCCCGCAGCCACCCGCTGACCGTGTTCACCAGCCCCGTGGCGACCCGGCGGCGGCGGTAGGCAGGCAGCACGAACAGTTCTTCAATATCGCCCGCCTGCCCCTGCCACAGCGCGCTTTCGCTGAGCGCGGCGACGATGAACCCGACGATTTTACCGTCGGTTTCCGCCACATAGCAGACCGATGTGACGGCGGGCAGGCAGCGGCACAACCCGCCGAAAATGCGCATCCGCGCCGCTTCATCGAAAGCCGCGCCGCCGACTTCCGCGACGTGCTGATCCCATAAATCCGTGACCTGATCGAGATCGTCATCGATCATCAGGCGGATGTTGACGTTCATTTCACGCACTCCCACCCGTAGGGCTGCTCATGCTTGCTGTCCAGAGCGGCCAATTGAACCACAAATCCGCCGCGTGAACCACTTTTCGACGGGTATCAGCGCCCAACCGAGGGAGTCCCGCACCGCCGCCCGCTGCACGGTTCAGGGCGCGGCGGTCGGGGCTGCCGGGTCGGGCGTGGGCGTGGGCGGCAGCACGAACCGCACGCTGTCGAGAATGCGCTGAAGGTCGTCCGCCGCCGCCCCATCCATCGCGCTGATCGGTTCCGCGAAGGCATAAAAGACGAAATTCAGGTTGAACTGCTGCAAGCCCGCGAACCACCCGCGTGTATCGGCCAGTTCCGGGCAATCGACCGCCGCGAACTGCGTCCCGACCGCCGTCAGCCCGCCGATGCTGTATTCGCGCCGTAAATCCGTGCCGATATTGCACCCCTGCTCGACGATGGTCAGCCGCAGCAGCCGCAGCCCGTCCGCCCACAGGTTGGGCTGCACGCCGCCATCGGCAGGCGAAAACGGGATCAGGTTCGGGAAGCCCCACAGCAGGACAATCGTCCCCGTGCCGCCCGTGACCGGGCCGGTGTACACCGCCACTGGCATATTGCGAATCGCGTCCACGTCTTGCAGGACGAGCGTGTCATAACCATAGCTCCACCCCGGCGGCAGCCCGATGATCAGCGGCGGCGGGGCGCTGATGCCCAACAGCGGTTCGAGCGTGACGACAACGGGTTCGGTCGATTCGGGGTCAACGGTGGCCTCAGCTTCCGGCGTGGCTTCGATCACGGCCTCGAACGTGGCCGCCCCCCGGCGCGACTCGAACGCGATGGCCGCTTCCAGGCTGACGGCATCCGGCAGGGTGGGCGCATCCGCCACCGTGACGAACGGCGGGGTGATCGTCAGCGCCCGGCTTTGCGCGATGGATCGGGCGGTTGCATCGGCTTCAAGCAGTTGGGCATCGGGGCGGTCGCTGAGCATACACTCGTCCCACGCTGCCCGGCTGATCGCCGTGTTGTTGATGCCGTCGATCAGCCGCGCCGGGCTGAACGCTTCCGCGCCAAAGGCAAGCTGCCAGGTGAACAGTTGATCATGATAGCTCCAGAAGGCGTTCTGTTCGGCGGCGCACAAAGCCGCCCGCCCCGCACCGCGCCCATTGGGGATGGTGTCGGAATCGGCGGCCAGCGGCACGAACGTGATCGAAATTTCACCTGTGCGGGCGCGGGCGACCAGCACCGGAAAAGCATCGCGCCAGAAATCGGCAGCGGCGGGGCTGGCGAACGCGCTGAACACCACCACGCTGATGGGCGCGGACGGAAAGCCCAACTGCGGAAACCCGCGCACGTTGACGGCCTGGGGCAGCGCCGCGTAGCGCGCCGGGTCAAGTGTGGGGATGGGCGTGACGGCCTGGGCGTGTGCGCCGCCCGCCCACAGCACGGCCAGCACCAGGAAAGGGAGCAGTCGTTTCATTCGGGAACCTCATGTGTGATACGGGCAGGATTGTACCTGTTGATGGCCGTTCTCACAGCGCCTGTAGAACAGTTGAAGGGCAACTGTCTTTCCGCTACGCTTGCAGGAATGGGGTACATATCGCTGCAACGTTACCTCCGGGATCGCTAACCTGAATTTCGTCTGGTTGAACCCGCCAAAGGCAAGAATAAAGGACGATTGGATTTGCTTGGTTTGAAAGCAGATGGCTGAAAGAGGAGAGACACGCATGCCTACACTGGCGCGCACCGATGCGGTGCTGCATTACGAGATCGACGGCGCGGGGGATGCAGTCGTGCTGCTTGGCGGGTTCAGCCAGCACAGCCATGACCGGGTGATGACGGTGCTGCGCGGCCTGTTCGCCCGGCAGTACCGGGTGATCTGCGTCGATCATCGCGGCGCGGGGCAGACGACGATCACCCCACACACGCGGGCATCCGCCGACATCATGGCCGACGACATCGCCGCCGTGCTGGATCATGAGGGAATCGAAGCGGCGCACACCCTGGGTATTTCGATGGGCGGGATCGTCTCGAACATGCTGGCGCTGCGCCACCCGGCGCGGCTGCGCAGCCAGGTGATCGCGGTTTCGCTCGCGTATGTGCCGCCGCACAACCGCACCAACTTCATGCTGGAAACGCTGCGGCTGCTGCGTGACCAGGGCGTGCCGCTCGATCTGATCAACCGGGTGGGGGCGGGGATGCTGTTCGGGGAAAGCGTTTTCGAGCAGGAAGCGTACATCCAGGCGGTGATCCACGCGCCCGCCGACCCGCACGTGCAGACGCGCCAGGGCTTCGACCTGCTCATGGACGGGCTGAAAACGCTCGATCTGCGTCCGCACCTGGCCGCGATCCGCACGCCGACGCTGGTCATGAGCAGCCCGGACGATGTGCTTGCCCCGCCGCACCATCAGCAAGCGCTCGCGGCGGGCATCCCCGGCGCAGCGATTCGGCATTACCCCGGCGGGCATCTGTTCATGGCGCTGCCGTCGCAGATCGGCCCGTTCGTGCAGGACGTGTCCGCGTTCTGGAATGCGCATTAAAGGGAGGGCGGCTCCGCCGTTGGGGTGCCGCGGTACACATCCTGCGCCCACCACGCGATCCCGCTGATCGACGGGTCGGTTTGCAGGATCGCGTGCAGCGCCCGTGCTAAGGCCGCCTGTTCCGCCGGGGAATGCCGCGCCCGCAGACGGTACACCCAGAAACAGCCGGGATCATCGGCCAGGCTGACCAGCCAGCGCGATTCGGCCTGGCCGTTAAAGCCGGGCGGCTCCAGTTCGCCCGTCGTGAACCAGTAATGGCGCTTGTTCAGCCGCAGCCAGAAGCCATAGCCATAATCCTCCCCGATCACGTCGTCCACGTCGTAGCCCTGGGTTTGCATGGCATCATGCAGCCATGCGGCCAGGTCATGCCCCAGTACATCGTTGATCGCATCGGGTAAAGGAATGCGTGTGAAGCGGGTGGAAAAAAACGTCACAACCGGCATTGTGCCTCCTTGATGCAAATGTGGTGCATCATTTTCAGTTCTGGGCGGCTTTGCGTTAAGCTCTGTATCTCTATAGTGTATTTCACAAGGAAACTTTTTGATGACAACCTTACCGACTCACATGCGCGCCGTCGTCCTGGATCGGTATGAGGCTGGTGGCTGGCGCGTCGAACCGCAGCACCCGGTTCCTACGCCCGGCCCATTCGATCTGCTGATTCGCGTGCGCGCATCGCCGCTCAACCCGTCCGACCTCAGCTTCATGATCGGGCAGTATGGCATCCGCAAGCCGCTCCCGGTCGTGCCGGGGTTTGAAGCGGCGGGGCAGGTGGTCGCCGTCGGGGAGCGGCTTGATCCTGCCGACTGGATCGGGCGGCGGGTCGCGTGCTTCGCGGGCGGCGGCGATGGCACTTACGCCGAATACATGGCCACGAACGCGGCTTTAGCCCTGCCGCTGCCGGATCACATCGACGATGAGGCGGGCGCGATGATGCTCGTCAACCCGCTCACCGCGTGGGCGCTGATCGACATGGCGCAGACGGCAGGCGCGAGCGCAGTCGTGCAGACCGCCGCTGCCAGCGCGTTAGGGCAAATGCTGCGCCGCTTCGGGGAAGCGCACGGCCTGGCGGTGATCAATATCGTGCGCCGCGCCGAACAGCTTGAGATGCTGCGGGCGGGCGGGGCGGAACATGTGCTGGACAGCAGCAGCCGCACTTTCGATGCCGATCTGCGTGAGCGGTCGCGGTCGCTGAACGCCGTCATCGGCTTCGATGCCGTAGGCGGCTCGCTGACCGACCGCGTGCTGCGCGCCATGCCGAACGGGTCGCGCATGGTGGTGTACGGTGGTCTGGAAGGCACGCCCGTCAGCATCGGGGTGGATCAGTTGATCTTCCGCGATAAGCGCGTGGAAGGCTTCTGGCTTTCGACCTGGATGCCCGCCCAGCCCGACCGGGTGCGCGAAGCGTGGCGCGCCGTCACGGGCGATACGGACTCGTTCCGGTCGGATGTGCGCGCCCGCTGCCCGCTGGAGCAGTTCGGCGCGGCGGTGGAACAATATGCCGCGCAGATGAGCGGCGGCAAAGTGTTGATCGTGCCGTAAGGCGGATCAGTCCACCTGGCAGGGTTACGGTTGTCGGCGGCGGCAAGCATCGCTATAATGCCGCACAGACTCCATTTGAAAGCGATGACATTCAGCTATGGCAAAACGACCCTCAGTTTACCCCTTCACGGCGATTGTGGGGCAGGAGCGCATGAAAACCGCCCTGATCCTGAATGCGATTGATATGCGCATCGGCGGGGTGCTGATTCGCGGTGAACGCGGCACGGGCAAATCGACGGCGGCGCGTGCGCTGGCTGCACTGCTGCCCGAAATGGACGTGTTCAGCGATTCGGCCTTCAACGATGACCCCAACCACCCGGATAGCTGGTCGGACGCGATCCGTGAACGGCGCGAACGCGGCGAAGACCTGCGCGTGACCAAACGGCGGACTCCGTTCGTCGATCTGCCCGTGAGCGCGACCGAAGACCGCGTGGTAGGTACGCTCGACATCGAAAAAGCGATCCAGCGCGGCGAACGCGCTTTTGACCCCGGCGTGCTGGCGAATGCCAATCGCGGCATTCTCTACGTCGATGAAGTGAACCTGCTCGATGATCATGTGGTCGATCTGCTGCTCGACAGCGCGGCGATGGGCGTGAACGTGGTCGAACGCGAAGGCATCAGCTTCGCGCACCCGGCGCGCTTCATCCTGGTGGGGACGATGAACCCCGAAGAAGGCGATTTGCGCCCGCAGCTTCTCGACCGCTTCGCGCTTTCGGTCGAAGTGCGCGGTATTCACGATGCTCAGGAACGGATGCGCATCGTCGAATACCACATCGGCTATGAAGAAGACCCGGAAGCGTTCCGCCAGATGTGGCAGGCCAAAGAACAGGAACTCGCGGACGCAATCATGGCCGCCCGCAGCCGCGTGGATCGGGTCGAATACACACGCGGCGACCTGGCCGCGATTGCGCACATGACCAGCAGCCTGAAGATCGACGGCCACCGCGCCGATATGGTGATCCTCAAAGCCGCCCGCGCCAATGCCGCCTTTCATGGGCGTGACCGAATCAGCAAAGAAGATGTGATGCTGGCGATGGAACTCGCCATCCCACACCGCCTGAAGCGCGGCCCGTTCCAGGATGCGCAGATGAGCATGGCGCAGCTTGAGAACCAGTACGACCAGGTGAGCAGCGAATGGGGCGAAGGCGATGAAGCCGAGCCGAGCGCCGAAGGCGAGCAGCAGGCGGTTAAAAAAAAACGCCTCAGCTAGCGCCCGCTGACCAGCAGGAAATTCCCGATTTCGGCCAGACCGAACCGGGGCCGCAGTCCGTCTTTGAAAACCAGAATACCTACTGGTGGGAAGGCGGGAAAAAGGTGGAGAGCAGCGAAGAATTTACCGCCCGCAAGCTTTCCACCGAACTGGACAAGGTCAGCCGGCAGCAGGCTGGCCGCCGCAGCCGCACCAAAACCGACCGCAAGCGCGGGCGCTACATCATGGCGCGTCCGGCACGCGGCGACCACCGTGATATTGCCTTCGATGCCACGCTGCGCTTTGCCGCCCCTTTCCAGCGCCAGCGCGCCGACCAGAAAGCCCGGACGGGCATGGCCTACGCGCTGCGCGTGGGCGATTTACAGAAGAAAGTGCGCGTGCGCAAAACCGCCAACCTGATCCTGTTCGTGGTCGATGCGTCGTGGAGCATGGCCGTGAGCGAACGCATGAGCGCGACCAAAGGCGCGATCATGAGCCTGCTCACCGATGCGTACCAGCGCCGTGACCGCGTCGGGCTGATCGTGTTCCAGAAAGACCGGGCGCAGACCATCCTGCCGCCCACCAATTCGGTCGTGCTGGCGAAACAGGCGCTCGTCAACATCCCCGTCGGCGGGAAAACGCCGCTCAGCGCCGGGTTGATCATGGCCTATGAGACGATCCGCCGGGAGAAGGTCAGTCACCCGGATGTGCAGCCGATGATCATCCTGCTGACCGATGGCGCGGGCAACGTGAGCGTGGGCAGCAAAGCGCCCCAGGAAGAAGCCCACGCCATCGCGGACTTGATCAAGACCGAAGCGATCAAGACGGTGACGATCAATATGGAACATGTCGCGTTCGATCAAGGGCTGGCGGCCAAGCTGGCCGAACGCCTGGGCGGGCCATGCTACACGCTGGCGCAGATGAAGGCCGATCTGCTGCTGGCGACGGTGCGGCGCGAAATCGACTTCCACTGAGCGCCGGGGGACGGATCGCCATGCATGGGGCGATGACGATCTCCCCCACAGTTGATCCTTATCCAGGCGGGAACAGCGCCCAATCGCCCTGGCAACGGCTGCCGTTCCCCTGCTCGATGATCGTGACCAGGCGTGTCTGGCCGCGCAGCCGGGGTGCTAAGCTGGCGGGCGTGACCACGATGCAGCCTTTGCTGGTGTGCTGGATGGCGGCATACGGCACAGCGTCGATCACGGTGAAGGCGCGCAGCGTCCCGTTATCGCCCGCGCCGTTGGTGCGCCCCACCAGCGTCCACCCGTCTACCGGGTCAGAATCGAACGGGTCAAGGCCTGTCGCCATTGCGCGTTCAATGAACACACGCGGGTTTCCCACGCGCTGGACTGCCCGGTAGCTCCCCTGGGTGAACACGATGTCCGGGTTGGGGGTGGCCGTCGGCGGCGGTGTGGGGGTAGGTGTATTTTGGCCCGCCAGCCAGCAGGCTGGGTTTTCGTGCGTCATGTCTGTGTCCTGGCCTGGCACTGTCTGTACACTGCCGCCGCTGCGCGGGACGACCTGCAACTGTGAAGGGAGGTTCTCCCGGTCTGCACGAAACAAAATCCACTGACCATCCGGTGACCATACCGGGGCAAGATGATCCGTTTCGCCAAATGTCAACTGCGTGAGGTTACTTCCATCAGGTTGGATCGTATACAGATGAAAACTGCCGTTCCGATTGGATGCAAATACGATTTCTGACCCATCCGGTGACCATTCCGGGTGGATGTCCAGCGCCGCCCCTGCTGTGAGGAGTCGAGTACCGCTGCCGTCGCTGTTGACGATGAGAAGCCCGCCTGAAGCGCCATCCTGATACGATGCGACGATCTGGCTGCCCGACGGTGACCAGTCTATCCACATTTCCACATAGGTATTCGTCGTGAGCCGCGCCAACCCCGATCCATCTGGTAGAACGGTGTAAATTTCGCTGGATGCATCCTCAAGATAGCCCGTGAACGCAATCTGCGTTTCAGTGGGCGACCAGGTGACGGCGGTCAAGATACCTGGGAGAAAAATTGCCCTGTCATTCTGGCCTGTGGTGCTGATGAGGCGCAAACTGCGGGCAATATACGCAATCTCATCGCGCACAGGCGCGCAGTCTGCATCTTCGACGTAACGATATTGCAGCGTATCCAGCACATTCGTGATGCGTGAGTCTTGCACCCCCTCCAGGCTGATCTGAAACAGATCGGCATTGTTCCCGCCAAAATCGCGGATTACAAGAATAGGGCTATCAGTGAATGTGGGCATTTCTTGCGCATCAATCATTGAGTTGCCGATTAGCAGCAGTAGCCAAACTCCTATCAGAGTTGTTATCGATTTGACGCGCATAGGAACCTCTTTCCGCAACGGCTTGGCAAGCTCAATAAACTTTGAAATACGCGAACTGACTTGCACTTTGGTAGAAGTAGAAATATGAAAACGAATTTCCACTGTTAATCCCTGTAGTACCAGTTCGGGCTTGATCTTGAGTAGCGACATTTCCCCAGGTACACGGGCATATGCCATACCTATATCGTCTTAATGAGCCATCGTACCAACCCCAGAAAGCGTATTCTTGGGACATACGATCCAAGTAGAGGTTTGGGCTGTACTGAAAGCTTGTATCTTGGTACAGGCTTTGTACTTGAACCAAAAACCTGATCAAGCCATCTTCATTACATTCTCCGTTGTAGAACATGCCATTTAGCTCATAATCAGGTATGCCTGCACTCCCTACAAACCCAGTGGCAGTTGCACATTCTTTGAGTAACCACTCCCATACTGCGTAAACGAAATCATTTTGTATTCCAGGCGCATCAGGAACAGATGGAACATTACATTCTCCCCTGCCACTAAACCACTGCCCGGCAGCACGTCGCCAACACTCACCTAGCTGTAAATCTTGAGGATTTCTAAACGCACCAGTGGCATCCGCATTGAGCAACGTATTACCTTCTGAATATGCAACGAGTGCTGCAAATTGCCCCCAAGTTATGGTTCCACCTAAATTGAGGCGATATTGGTTGTACGCGGCTATTGCGCATGGCAAACGACTAGTAGTGAAGTTATCCCGAACACACGCTGGATAAACATTTTCAAATCGAGGAATAGTGTCCGCAACTGAAATCCTGACAACCCCTGTGGTTCCCCATGAAGCTTCTGGAGTTGAAGTCGCCGTTGCAGTAGCACTTGGCGTAAGCGTTGGTGTCGGGGTAGGCGGCTGGCGAACAGGGACAGGCGGAAGCATGGGGCAGAAGGGCGGCGCGGCGAGCAGGTTGCTGATGATGAAGAAATTAGGCACCTGGGTAGCAGCGGGATTGTTCCAGTAATTGCCAGGGACGTTCACAATCCTGCTGCCAAAAGGAAAACGGAAGATATGGTGGCCAATGCTCGTGCTACAGGGGAGATCATTTACCCGATCCCCCCACTAGCTGACCCCTTACCCAGGCGGGAACAGCGCCCAATCGCCCTGGCAGCGGCTGCCGTTCCCCTGCTCGATGATCGTGACCAGGCGCGTCTGGCCGCGCAGCCGAGGTGCTAAGCTGACGGGCGTGACCACGATGCAGCCTTTGCTGGTGTGCTGGATAGCGGCATACGGCACCGCGTCGATCACGGTGAAAGCGCGCAGCGTGCCGTTATCGCCCGCGCCGTTGGTGCGCCCCACCAGCGTCCACCCATCTACCGGATCGGAGTCGAACGGGTCAAGGCCTGCCGCCAGTGCGCGTTCGATGAACACACGCGGGTTGCCCACGCGCTGCACCGCCCGGTAGCTCCCCTGGGTGAACACGATGTCCGGGTTAGGGGTGGCCGTCGGTGGCGGCGTGGGGGTGGGTTCGACTGGTGACGGGATGAACACATCAATGCTGGTAATACTGCCTGGTATAAAATTAAACCGAACTGTGCTTGGCACTGCTAAGCCTGTAGCAGTGCGAATCTCGACAATATCGACCAGTGCCGGAAGATATAGAATGGTCTCATTGTCAATCCAGTCGAATGATCTGGCTTCCCCCTCATTCGTGAGTTGTACGGCTGTGTCGCTGCCGATGCGCTGACTGAAAACGAATGTGCCGCCCGGTAATCCACCTCCTGTAAACGCAATCGACAATCCATCGGGTGACCAGTGTGGCCTTGCGACTGGTAATGTAGCAGTTTGTAACTGCCCAAGCACATTCCCTGTGACCGGATCGAGAAAGTAAATTGCATTTGTGCCAAACCGATTCGAGGTGATCGCGATTGAACTTCCGTCTGGTGACCAGGCTGGATCGGAGTCGTCAATGTCAACGTTATCAGTCAGGTTGCGCTGAATACCTGTTGTCAAATCCAGAATGTATACATCGGCATCGTCACGCCATCCACTGCGCCCCGCGTAGGCAATCTGGTTGCCATCGGGTGACCATGCAGGGGCGTAATACAGGAATGGAACTTGGGTGACCGGGCGCTCATTGCTGCCATCGGCGTTCATGACATAGAGATAACTGGTATTGTTTTCGTCCCTGACAAAAGCGATCTGCGACCCATCGGGCGACCATGCAGGCTCAGAACCATTGTCGGTCAGTTCGCGCCAGTTCGTACCGTCCGACTGGACAGAAAAGATACTGCGTTCTGCGCCAGGGCCGCTAAATTCGTACACGATTGTAAAGACCCGGCTGGATTGAGCGCTTGCTGCGTGGTCAGTCTGCACCAGGGCAAGGCCGAAAAGTAGTGAAAACAGCAGGCTAAAGCGGGTCAAAGATACGCTGCGCATATCGGTGTCATCCATTCCGGTTAACAAGTGGCATTGGGGTCTGTGACGTTGACGCGGCCATCACTGGTAGCAATAATGAAACTAAAACTGCAAGTGGGAGCCGCACCGTTGAGGGAAATTACACTATCGAAACTTACTTGAGAAGTTCCGGAGTAGGTGTGCGTAATCAAAACATGAAACCATTCGCTGTTTGACGGCAATGCAATTGTTCCAGGTGCAACTGTCCCGTTTCCCCAGATTGAGGGACGATCTCCGCTTTGCCCAGTTCCCCATCCTAGACCGCTATTTTCAAGCGATAAATAGAATGGCGTAAGCCGTGTTTCAATTTGAAGGTCGTAAGCAAAAATACCAGACGTAGATTGTCCATTTCTTACACTGTCAATAAACACTCTGGTAGGAATGCCTAGAACACGCGAACTATCTACTACAATTACCCCATTCATGTAATTATTGTAGGTTGCCCCACAATTTAAGCCGACAGTGCAAACGTGAATATAGGTAGATGGAACAAGTGCAAGCCAAGCAATTAAGTTATCATATGAGCAACTGTAGAGTTGGCTAATAGCTTGGTAACGACACCCGCCTGATTGTGCGTCGAAAAAACTCCGGAACAAAGCTTCAAGCGAATCGCTTTGTGCGCTTTCCGTGTTACGAACATTTCTGAACGTGTTGAACTCTCCATAGTAGTTAAGTGCCATTAGGTCACGTACATTGGGAGAACGATCAGTATAAACTTGGTATAAAGCGTACAGAGTGATGTATGCATAATGCGAACACGCCGCCCGCTTTGATTGTGCGACCTGAATACTATCTACTTCAAATACTGTTTCGCATGGGGGTTGTCCTGGGGAAAATGTGATTACGTTTGGTGTGCCGTTACTGAATTGCGTTTGTGCTTCCTGATACGCGGTTTGCCATTCTGGAGGAATGATGGGAAGTGGTAAGTCTTTGTTAATGAGTGATACGGGAATAGCAGTGGTCGCCGTTGCGGTCGGACTGGGCGTAGCGGTTGGCGTAACCGTCGGTGTAGGGGTAGGCGGCTGGCGCACAGGGACAGGCGGAAGCATGGGGCAGAAGGGCGGCGCGGCGAGCAGGTTGCTGATGATGAAGAAATTAGGCACCTGGGTGGCGGCGGGGTTGTTCCAGTAATTGCCAGGGACGTTCACAATCCTGCTGCCAAAGGGGAACCGGAAGATATGACGACCAATGCCTGTCGCGGGCGAAAAGCTGTCCTGAAAACTGCTGGAGGTGATGCTCACATCGGCAAGCGATGCAAAGATCGCCCCGCCCCCATTGAAACTTCCCCGGAAGGCTTCTGCCGAATTGCCGGAAAAAGTCAGGCAGTTCCCGGTAAGTATGGCAGGGACAGTCCCAGACCCCAACATCAGGATCGCGCCACCACTGTTGGCCGCATTGTTGCCGCTGAAAATCGAGCGTTCGGCATGAACCGTACTCAACTGGGCGTAGATGGCTCCACCGCCTTCTTCCGCAGAATGATTGCTCAGAATCGAGTCGTAAATGCGCAGCGCCGTCCGATCCCATACAAACACTGCGCCGCCGTTCGTGTTGGAAAAGCCGCGGTTCAGGGTCAGATTGCGCACTTCAAGTGCTGCCGTTCCATTGACCGTGATCATGGTATTCATCGACCCTGATAAAGGATCGATTTGCTCCACAATCGTCACGCCCGCGCCCTGTCCATAAATCACCGTGTTACACCAGATCGTAAGGGTTCTGCTCAGGATATACGTTCCAGGGAGCAGATAAATTTCATACGGCGTGAGGGTCGTGCAGGGTGAAGCGGTGACAGCCAGGGTGTAGAGTAAAGCGACATCCGCCGGGGCAATCACTGCGAACGTCGAGTCGATATAGGTGTTTGGGTCTTGAATCGCTACTGCGGAAAACGCGAACGCTGCGATCCCGAAGTCTGGGGTTGGCGTAGGGATCAGCGGGGTTGGGGGTGGAACTTCAACCGTTTCTTCGGTCGGCACGGGGGCAGCCGTTTCGGTAATGCCTGCGACGGGAACATCAGTGTTTTCAGGGTGTGGCGAAGGCGAGCTTTCAAGGATGAGAGTCGGCGTGGCCGTCGGCGTTTCGGTCGGCAGCGCGGTTGCTGTTTCGGTAGGGAGCGGTGCAGCGGTTTCAGTTGGAAGCTCGGTCGCTGTTTGAGTTGGTGGCTCAACGGGAGGTGTACTATCGGCCTCTTGAGCGAATATATACGGAACGGCTGTAACTAAGAAGATCACCAGCAGCAGTATGAATCGAAAATGGGTCATGAAGCGCCTGTGAATATGCTAGTGTTTATGTATATATGCACTTTACCCCCCCCATTTACGTTGTCAAGCCAACTTGCGTTAAGACTACCCGCCGCTGATCCGCCGCTTGCTCAATGCGCAAACCTCTACTTTTCAAACGGGCGTGTCCGCGTCACAATGGAGAAGTGCGGCGCGGGCCAGCGCTTTACCCGCCGTTCGCACAGCCTTAACACCGTTCGCATTCGCACGCGCTACAGTATCCAGCGTCGCAGATTTCGCCCATGCATCCATTGTCCCTTACCCGCCGCCCAGCTCAGTTGACGGTGAAACGCCCAATGCACACGTTCATCCCCCGCGCTTTCGTCCTGTTCGCCCTGTTCGTCGTGGTGGCCGTTGCCCCGGCTGCCGCACAAGCGCCGAATGCGCCCAATGCCGTGATCGGTCCGCTCAGCTACCCAGAGTCCGTCAACCCGCTGACCGGGCTGCCCGTCGCTGACCCCGGCGTGCTGAACCGCCGCCCAATCATCGTGAAAATCTCGAATTACCCGCCGTTCGTCCGCCCGCAGTCCGGCCTGATGGCCGCCGATATTGTCTGGGAGCATCTGCTTTCCGGCGGGGTGACGCGCTTCAGCGCCGTGTTCTATGCCCAGGATGCCGCCGTCGTCGGACCGATCCGCAGCCTGCGCCTAGTCGATTTTGAACTGGTGCGCATCTACCGGGCGCTGTCGGTCTATTCCGGCATGGCTCAGGGGACGCTCGACGTGCTGCGCACCGATGCGGTCATGTCCAGCCGCATCGTCGGCGGGGTCGAACCGTGTCCCGCCCTGTGCCGCTACCCGCGTGAAGGCGTGGCGCTGGAACATACCCTGTTCGGGGATACCGCCGCGCTGCGCCAGCTTGCCGCCGACCGGGGGCGCGATACCACCCCTGAAAACGGTTATGGCATGGCCTTCAGCACCGATGTGAGCGGCGATTATTCGGTCGATGCGATCCGCATCCTGTGGGCGGAAACGGCGGTCGAATGGACGTATGACCCGGCCAGTGAGCGCTGGTTCCGCGCCCAGGACGGCGCGCCGCATCACGATGCCGCCACCGGCGAGCCGATAAGCGCCGCCAATGTCGTGATCATCGAAGCTGACCACACGGTGCAGCCGTATATCTCCGATAATTACTGGGGACCGGGCGATTTCGCCTTTTCGGTCAATTTCGTCGGCAGCGGGCGGGCGTACCTGTTCCGCGATGGGCTGTACTTCGCCGGGCAGTGGAACCGCGCCAGCCGCACCGACCCGCTCACCTACACCGACGCGAGCGGCGAACCGATGCTGTTCACGCCCGGCAATACCTTCTTCGCGCTCGTGCCGCGCTGGGTGGATGGCTATTCGCTGCTGTTCGACAGCCCGTTAGCGCCCACCGCCGCCGTGACTGGGACGACCGGGGTCAGTATGCGCCTGGGACCGGGTGAGGAATACATCACGCCGGACGTGGCCTACCCTGGGGATCGGTTCCGGCTGGTGGGGCGCAACAATCGCGGCGACTGGCTGCAAACGCTGGCGCTCGATGGCCGCATCGTGTGGCTGCCGCGTGCCGTGCTGGACGTGAACGATCAGGCCGTCGCACAGCTTCCCGCCACCCGCCCCACCATCGAACGGTAAATGTGTCACCTGTGGGGGACTTGTGCAGGCAAGTCCCCCAATGCACGCCGCTACGTCAGGTAGACCATGCGCGTGCTTTGCGTGAACCCCATCGCACGGGTGATCGCGCCGTAGCGGGTGGTTTTCACAGCCGTGAAGCCCAGCCGTTCGTACAGGCGGCGCGCATCCGGGTTGGTATCGACCACATCGAGCGCCACCCCACGACAGCCGTGCGCCCGCGCCATCTCGATCACCGCATTCACCAGGCTGGAGCCGACCCCTTTGCCGCGCAGCGACGCATTGACCGCGATCCCATCCATGAGCAGGTAGTGCGCGTCGGCGGGGCGGTGGAGCAGCACGCCTAACGCGCTGCGCCACACTGCCGACCACGCGCCGTACTCGCGGGTCAGCTCCGTAAACCCCACTTCGACGAACTGCCGCCCGTCCAGGTGCATCCCGGCAACGCCGACCAGCCGCCCATCGTGCAGCGCGGCAACCGCGCACGGCGGGTAGAGCGAATCGGCCAGCACGCGGATCGCCCGTGCGGGCGGCCCCAGTACCCCGCTCAGCTTGCGCCGGAACGCCTCATAATAGAGCGCCGCCGCATCTGCACGATGCACGTCGGGGAAGCCGCGCTGCACGATCACCCCGTTCATCATTCGGCCACCACCGCCGACAGATCCTCCGCCGGGACGTACTGCGGCGTGCGCGGGATCACCTGCATATGCAGGCCGCCTTTCGGGCGCAGCGTGAGCAGCGGGTCAGGCGTGGGCGCTGCGCCTTTCAGCCGCAGTTGATAGCGCGAAGCCAGCGCCGCGAGCAGGATTTGCGCTTCCATGAGCGCGAAATTGAAGCCGATGCAGATGCGCGGGCCGCCGCCGAACGGGATGTACGCGCCTTTGGGCAGCGACGACTCGAATTCGGGTGTCCAGCGTTCCGGCTCGAACTTAAGCGGGTCGGGATACCAGCGCGCATCCCGGTGAACCGCGTAGCTCATGACCGTGACGACGGTATCTTTGGGCAGGTCATAGCCGCCCACCTGCACATCGGCGGTCGCCTGGCGGCTGAACGTGAATGCGGGCGGGTACAGCCGCATCGATTCCTTGATCACCTGGTCGGTGTAGGGAAGCTGTTTCAGGTCGGCCAGGGTGGGTGTGCGCCCTGCCAGCACGCGGTCAAGTTCGGCGTGCAGTTTCGCCTCTTTTTCTGGGTGCTGGGCAAGCAGTACCCACGTCCAGTTGAGCGTATTCGCCGTCGTGTCATGCCCGGCCAGGAACAGCGTGACCAGTTCATCGCGGATCTGCTGGTCGGTCATGCCGCGTCCGTCGTCGTCCCGTGCATCGAGCAGCATCCACAGCAGGTCGCCGTTGTCGCCGCCCATCGCCCGGTGCTGGGCGATCACGCGGTACACCACTTCATCCAGGTCACGCAGCGCCTGCGCTTCACGCTGCCGCGAAGGAAGCGGCACCCACGCCGGGAGCAGCGCCGCCACTGGGTTGCTGCTGAACTGCTGCAAGACATCCATTCCCCCGCCGATTCTGCGCACATCGGCATCGCTCATATCGCTGTGGAACAGCGACCGCGCCACGATGCTGAGCGTCGCCCGCATCATGTCATGATCGACATCGGTTTCGCGCTTGTGCGCCCATTCGCGGATCAAGCCGTCGGCTTCGGCGGTCATGATCTCGCCATAGCTGGCGATGCGGCGGTAGTGGAAGGCCGGGGACATCAGCTTGCGCTGGCGCTTCCAGAATTCGCCGTCGCTGGTCAGCAGGCCGTTGCCCAGGAACTTGGCCATCCCCTTTTTCGGGTCTTTGTACGCCGCCCATTCCTTGTGAAACTTATCGGCCTGGCGCGTGGTCACTTCATGAATGTGTTCCGGGTGGCGCAGGATCACCGTGCGCGATCCCATCGCCTCGAACGTCACACTATCGCCGTACTGGTCGAACCCGCCGTCAATAATGCCGAAGAAATCGCCCTGAAAGGCCAGCATGAAGCGCAGCAGCGAAAGCGGATTGCGGATAGGCGGCGGTCCCGGCGGCAGGCGGTAAGATTGCGTGGTCATGGTCGGTCACGTCCTTTGGATTTACATTACGTCGGTATTCATGCACAGCTTGCGGTTTAGTGAACAAACTGTACAATAAACATCATAGTGAACAGGAACTACATGTCAATCATGAACCTGTTCGACCCGTAGCATAGTAGACAGGAGTTAACAACATGGTGACGGTTCCGCAGCGGCGGCGTACCGCCAACCCGGACGATCCGCGTGTGCGCCGCACGCTCAAACTGCTGGGCGATACGCTGATCGCGCTGATTGAAGAAAAGGGCTACGATGCGGTCACGATTCAGGACATCACCGACCGCGCCCAGGTCAGCCGCACGACGTTCTACCTGCATTTCCGCGACAAAGACGAGCTGCTGTTCGAGAACATGCGGGCGATCTACGATGACCTGGCCACCATTTCGGTCAAGGTCGATTTCAACGACCCCGCCGCCGTCGAAGCCGCCTTGTGCGAACCGACCGATTTCGAGCATGTGCAGAAGTACGTCAGCTTCTACCGCGTCATGCTGAGCGACAAAGGCAGCATGACGTTCTATCTGCGCGTGATGGAGTATCTGGCGACGGTGATGAGCGCCACCATGATCGATGGGATGGACGAACGCCGACTGCGCATTCCGCTGCCGCTGCTGGCGCACATGGCGGCGGGCGCGGAGATCGGCCTGATCATGTGGTGGATCAACCACGACCTGCCGTACACCCCGGCGCAGATGGCGCGCTTTTTGTACGACGCGCAGATGAATGGGATTTGGTGGGCGTTGGGAATGGCCGAAGCGCCGCGCCTCACCTTCGAGCAGGGACCGGGATAAGCGCCCGCTTGCCGTGCCAGCGCCGAAGGTGGTACGCTATGCCGCCGCTGCACTGGCCGTTTTCCCCCAACATACAGGATGAACCGTTGACTACTCGCCTGATCGGTGTCGATATTGGCGGCACCAAAATTGATTCCGTCCTGATGGACGCACACGGGACGATCCTGGCGGAACGCATCGTCCCGACCGAAGCGGCTGCGGGAGTCCCCGCACTGCTCGACCGCATCGCCGCCAGTATCCTCCACCTGGCGGCACAGGCCGATTCCCCGGTGGAGGCGGTCGGGATCGGCATCACCGGGCTGGTCGATGTACGCACCGGGACGCTGGTCAAGTCCGTCCATCTGGGCTGCCAGGACATCCCCATGCGCGCTGCACTGGAAACCCGGCTGCGCCCGGCGCTCGCTGTGCCGATTCGCATTGAAAACGACCTGAAAGCCGCTGCACTGGGCGAAAAACGCTTCGGAGCGGGGCGCAATTCACAGGCGTTCGTGTACCTGGCGGTTGGCACGGGGTTGGGTGCTGCCGCCGTGATCGACGATGCGGTCGTGAGCGGCGCGCACGGCATGGCGATGGAACTGGGGCATATCGTGCTGTACCCGCAAAGCGCGTACCCGGATGCGCGCCCCTGCCCGTGCGGCAAGATCGGCTGCATCGAAACGCGGTTGAGCGGGACGGGGCTGCTGAATGGGGCGACCCACCTACTGCCCGCGTATCCCAATAGTGTGCTGAACGATGCGGCTCCGCTGAACACGGCGGCGGTGCTGGCGGCGGCGCGGGCGGGCGATGCGCTTGGCGTGCGCCTGCTGGACGAGATGCGCGACGCGCTGGCGCGGACGATCATGTTCTGCGCGGCGGCCTATAACCCCGATCTGGTCGTGATCGGCGGCGGGTTCGGGCTGGCGGCCTATGACCTGCTCACCGCTGGCCTGCACGACCTGATCCGCGCCGGGATGCTGCCCGATGTGGCCGAATCGTTCACGATCCAAAGGCCGGAATATCCCCGGCAGGCGGTTGGCGCGGGCGCGGTGGGGCTGGCGCTGGTCGGCTGACGGCGAAGGGCAGCATTTAGGCAGATCGCCCCAAAAAAAGTGGTTGACACTGGGGCAATTTGCCTCACAATGATAAGGGCTGGTTCAACAGGCGCGGTGCGCATCGATTGTCCAGACCTGTCCGTTTCTCCTTTTCGACACTATCCTAAGAAAGAGGTGTTTCAAGTCACCGAGATGACTACATTGGAAGCCGCGATGATCCAGACCGATATTCTCGTTCGCCTTGCCCGCAGCCAGGACATCCCCGAAATTGCCGACATGATCCGCCCGTATGTGGATGAAGGCAAGCTGCTCGAACGTACCTACACGGAATTTGAAGACCTGCTCCCCACCTTCTTTGTCGCCGTCGCGGAAGAAAACGGCGAAATTCTGGGCTGTGCCGCCCTGGAGATTTATTCGCGCAAGCTGGCGGAAATTCGCAGCCTGGCGGTGAAAGCGACGGCACAGGGGCGCGGCGTGGGCAAGAAATTGGTCGATGCGTGTGTGGCGCTTGCCAAAGAGCGCGGCATCCTTGAAGTCATGGCGATCACCTCGTCGGATGGCTTTTTCCAGGCGTGTGGGTTCGATTACACGCTGCCCGGCGCGAAACGGGCGCTGTTCCTGCAAACCCGCGATAGTCTGTGACCCCGCACGTCACCAGGGCGTGATGATGCACTTCCGCAGGGAATGCGTGCATCATCACCGCCCGGTTCCAGCACATCCCCTTAGCGTTCGCCCTCATCATCCTCATCATGATCGCGGTCGAAGGATACCCGTTCGGCCAGCGCGGAGAGCGTGTTGTAGATGATCGGGCAGAAGAACGCGCCTTCGATGGTGTCCTCCAGGTTATAGCGAATATCCGGCGTGAACTGCGGGTAGATGCGGCACGCATTCGGGCGGTGCTGGTAAATCGAACACAAATTCCCCTTCAGAAATGGGCAGGGGTGGGCGGGCAGCAGCGCCCATTCCCCCTGAGCCGCGCCCGCCGCTTCATCGGCATAGCGGGTGATCACGTCCTCGATGGGGATCACGAGCGCGGTCGAAAGGCGGTCGATGTCCGGCGGGATCAGGCAGACATCGAGCGAACGGCAGCAGTTGGCGCATTGGGTGCAGTCGATGGCGGCGGCAATTGGCGCGGCCAGCGATTCGACCAGCGCGTCGAGCGCGTCATCGGTCAGCGACTCGTCGAATTCGAGCGCTTCGGCCATCGCCTGAAATTCGTCATAGCGCGCATCGGCCAGGCGGCGCATCTCGTCCAGGTCGGTGATCAGCGGGGCGGGCATCGGTTTTCCCTTATCACATCAGAACGGCTTGAAAGCATTATAGCCAAAAGAGTCAGCCCAAAATCGTCTATAATCGGCGGCATGTTGAAACGACTGCTGATTCCACTCGTGATCTTCACCGTGCTGGGCGGCCTGCTGGCGTTCGATCTCGCGCTGCGCGGGGCGGCCTGGCGGCTGTTCTTCGAGCTGACGGGCGAAGAAACGCCCATCGCCCAGTTTCGCGGCCTGGTCGAACTGGGGAGCAACCTCACTCGGCCTCCGCTCAATTTAGCGCTGGATGCGCCCGTCGCCCATGCCAGCGCCAACCCCTATGGCATCAATACCTTTCTGGAACAGGAAGTCGAGATCGCCAAGCGCGCACGTACCCTGGCGATGATCCGCGAAGCCGGGTTCACCTGGATTCGCCAGCAGTTCAGTTGGGAGGACATCGAAATACACGGGCGCGGCGATTTCACCGACCGGCGCAACCTGGATGTGACGGGCGCGATCAGCGCATGGGACAAATACGACAACATTGTATCCCTGGCCGAAGCCCACGACGTGCGCATCATGGCGCGGCTGGATAACCCGCCCGCCTGGTCACATGCCGACCCGGCGATAGGCTCGTTCGCGCCGCCGGACGATCTTCAGGATTACGTCAACTTCGCCGCCGCCGTCGCAGCGCGCTATCGTGGGCGCATCACCCATTACCAGGTGTGGAACGAGCCGAACATCTACCCGGAATGGGGCGAACAGCCCGTCAGCCCGGAAGCGTATACCGAGATGCTGTGCCGCACCTACGCCGCGCTCAAGGCGGTTGACCCGCAGATCGTGGTGATCACCGGGGCGCTTGCGCCGACTCTGGAGCTGAGCGGGCGTGACCTGAATGACCTGATCTTTTTGCAGCGCATGATCGATGCGGGGGCGGGCGCGTGCTTCGACGTGCTGTCCGCCCAGGCCTATGGCTTCTTCAGCGCGCCCACCGACCGCCGCACCCGCCCGACGACGATCACGTTCACCCGTCACCGCTACCTGCGCGATCTATTGGTCGCCAACGGCCTGGCCGACCGAGCGATCTGGCTGAGCGAAGCCGCCTGGAACCCGGTCGATTCGCCCGATGTTCCCGCCGATGTCAGCGCCCGTGAAGCCTATGGCGCGGTCACGCCGGAACAGGCCGCCGCCTATATGCCGATGGGCTACCGCCTGGCGAACCAGGATTACCCGTACCTGGGCGTGATGTTCTACTGGTTTTTCAAACGCGCCGCCGATTACGAACGCGGCCAGAGCTGGTATTACTTTCGCATGGTCGAGCCGGATTTCACGCCGATGCCCGTCTACGCCGCCATGCGCGACCACATCGCCCGCGAAACGCCGATGCTGTATCGCGGCACGCACCCGCCCGACGACTGGACGATCACCGTCCCCGCTGCCGCCGCAATCCTGCCCGACGACTCCGCGCCGTTCGGCTACGCGGTGCGGCTCCCCACCGCTGAACCGCTGCAAGTGACGGTGTACGGCACGGACGCGGCGATCACGCTGGCCGGGGAGGGCGCAGCAATGATTCGCAGCGGCGGCGGCGGCGTGCGCATCGTCCCGCTCGACAGCAGCGGCGCGGGCGCGGCAGTGACGAACCCCATTCAGATCGACTTTGGCTACACCGCCGGGACGCACGCGATCAGCATCAGTGTCGATCCGGCTGCGCCGGAATCCGATGTGCGCGTGCTGGCGATCCGCGTTGGGGATGCGACGGCGGCTAACCTGTTCCGCGTGTTCGCCATCGGCATCGTGCCGCTTACCCTGGTTGGCGCGGCGGTGGGGGTCGCCCGCTGGCAGCGCCGCCGCCCGAACGGAACCGCCTCATGAAAGGTGCGGGTGCCATCCTGGGCGTGACTGCGCTGATCCTGTGTGCGGCTGTGCTGCGCTTTCACGGCATCGATTCCCAATCGCTGTGGCACGATGAAGGGAACAGCGTCGTGCAGGCGGGGCGGTCGCTGGCCGACATCGCCTATCACGCCGGGCGCGATATTCACCCGCCGGGCTATTACTGGATGCTGGCGGTCTGGCGCGCCGTCTTTGGGGAATCGGAACTGGCGCTGCGCAGCCTGTCGGCCTTCGCCAGCACGATCACGGTCGCGCTGGGGTACGCCATCGGGCGGCGCTTGATGCCCAATTGGGCGGCGGGGCTGGCGGCGGCGCTGATCGCGCTGAACACCTTCAGCATCTACTATGCCCAGGAAGCGCGCATGTACGCGCTGTTAGGGCTGTGGGCGGCGGGCGCCGCCTGGTCGCTGGTCATGTGGCTGAACCTGCGCAACGCCCGCCGCGCCTGGCGGTGGGCGCTGGCATATGCGCTGTGCAGCGCGGCGGGCTTGTGGACGCATTACGCCTTTCCGTTCGTGCTGGCGGCGTTGGGCATCCTGGCGTTGATCGTGCTGTTCAAGCGCAATCGGCGGCGCTGGTTCGCCGCCTTTGCCGCCGCCAACGCGCTGGCGCTGGCGCTGTTCGCCGCGTGGCTGCCCACCGCCTGGAGCCAGATCAGCGGGTGGGGACAGGCCGGGGGCGCGCTCCCGTTTCAGGAAGCCGCCGCCGTGATCGGGCGCTGGCTGGCGTTCGGGGTCACCGGGGAGCCGCTCACGCTGGCGATTCCGCTGCTGCTCGTGATCGCCGGCACGCTTGCATGGCCGGCTGCACGGCGCGGCCCGGCCTGGCCGCTGCCGATCCTGCTCACGGGCGTGCCGCTGGCGCTGTTCTTCGCGTTTGGGCTGGCGCGGGAGACGAATTTCAAATTTCTGCTCCCTGCACAGGTCGGCGCGGCGCTGTGGATGGCGCGTGGGGTGTGGGCGATCAGCCGATTAGGAGAGCGGCGGCCTGATGCGACCGCCGTCGGCGCGATGGCACGGCTGGCGGCGCTGGCAGCCGCCTTGTGGATGCTGGTCAACCTGGGCGCGGGCGTGCCGCCCTTGTACACCGATTCGGCTTACCAGCGGACGGATTACCGCACCATCGCCCGGCTGCTCGAAGCACAGGCGGCGGCTGATGATGCCATCATCCTGAACGCGCCCAGTCAAAGCGAAGTGTTCACGTACTATTACGACGGCGCAGCGCAAGTGTACCCGCTTCCCATTGGCCTGAACGCCGACGAACAGGCGACCGGGGCGGCGCTGGACACGATCCTGGAGGCCGCCGGGCGCATCGATGTGCTGTTCTGGGGGGAAGATCAGCGTGACCCGGCGCGTCAGGTAGAGAGGACGCTCGCTGCCCGCGCTTACGAGATCGATCAGCGCTGGGTGGGCGATGTGCGCGTGGCGCGCTACCTGGTGCGGGCGGCGCTGCCGGGCGATTGCCCCGCTGGACTCGCGTTCGGCGGCGTGATCCGGCTGGAACGCTGCCGCATTGGCGAGACGACCGTTTCACCCGGCGCGGCGATCCCGCTGGCGTTCGGTTGGGACGCAGACGCATCCGCCGACACTGCGCGCTACAAGCTGTTCATCCAGTTATTGAACGCCGATGGCGTGCTGGTCGCGCAGCGCGACAGCGAACCGGCGGGCGGCTGGCAGGGCGATCCGTTCGCGGAGGATCGCCACGCGCTGGCGATTCCGCCCACCCTGCCGCCGGGGACGTACACGCTGATCCTGGGCGTGTACGAACGCGATGATCCAGCGGTGCGGCTGCGCGTGGGCGACGGCGACTATGCCGAAATTGCCACGATCACCGTGCGCGGCGCATAACACCACATCATCAAGCACAGGACAAGGGGTTACCTTCACCATATGGCCGTCATCGACTCTGCACCGGGCAGTGCCTTCCCGAAAGGCACGCGCTCGTTCATCCTGATCACCGCATTTCTCAACCTGGCCGGGATCGGCATCGTCGCGCCCGTGCTGAATTTCGTGGCCGGGCGCTATGTCACCGACCCGGATCAACTGGCGTGGACGGTATCGCTGCTGTTCACGGCCTATTCGCTGTTCCAGTTCATCGCCACGCCCACGCTCGGCGCGCTCAGCGACCGTTTCGGGCGGCGGCCAGTACTGCTGGTCAGCCTGGTGGGGTCGGCCATTGGGTATGCCATGCTGGGGATCGGCGGGGCGCTGTGGGTGCTGTTCGCCGGGCGCATTATCGACGGGATCACGGGCGGCAACATCAGCACGATCTACGCCTACGCCGCCGACATCAGCACCCCCCAGGAACGGACGCGCTTTTTCGGGCAAATCGGCGCGTGGTCGGGCATGGGATTCGTGATCGGCCCGGCGTTGGGCGGCCTGCTCTACCAGGTGACGGGCGCGCTGGAAGCGCCGTTCTTCGCCGCCGCGCTGGTCACGCTGTTCAACGTGGTGTGGGGCTGGTTCGTGATGCCCGAAAGCCTGCGGGCAGACCGCCGGGTGACGAACATTCCGCTGTACCGCCTGAACCCGGTCAGCCAGTTGACGGGCGTGTTTCGCATCGCGCATATCCGGTTTCTGCTGATCGCAATTCTGCTGTGGACGATCACGTTCGCGGTGCTGCAATCGAATATCGCCTACCTGACGGAGGATCAGCTTGGCTGGACACCCAACCAGACCAACCTGCTGTTCTTCGGAATCGGCCTGCTGCAAGTGTTCACCCAGGGCTTTCTGATTCCCCGGCTGGTGCCGCGTTTTGGAGAAGGGCGCTTGGCCGTCGGCGGGATGCTGAGCATGGTGATCGGCCTGTGCATCATCGGGGTGGGCGCGCTTACCGGGTCGGCTGCCCTGGTGTTCGCGGCGATCCTGTTCAATTCGACCGGAAACGGCCTGACGATCCCGACCACGACGGCGCTCATGTCCGGGTCGGTCAGTCTGCGTGAACAGGGGAGTATTCAGGGCGGCAACCAGTCGATTCAGGCATTGGGGCGCGTATTAGGCCCGCTGTACGCCGGGTTCGTGTACACGACCTTCAGCGCGGCGGCGACGTATTTCAGCGCGGCGGGGCTGCTCGTGGTCGCGGCGCTGTTCGCGGCCTACAGCGTCCGCGTGATCGGCCAGTACCAGGCGCGCCGGGCAACCGAACAGAATGCCGTTTCGCTGACGGCGGAAACGGCTGCGGTTCAGGTCAACACCCCGCGCTGAACCGCTAGCCGCGCTGCCGTTCGAGCGCGTCGATGGCTTTGCGCACATGGGCGCGCACATGATGATCCGGGTCATCGGCATAGCGGCAGATGTGGGGCAGCGCCGCCGGGTCGCCCAGGCGTTCAAGCGCGTCGATGGCGGCATAGCGGTCAACGGCGCATTCGGTCTGTTCCAGGAAGGCGATCAACAGCGGCACGGCACGCCGGTCACCGAACTGGCCGAGCGCATTGATCACCCATACTTTCGATTCATCACTGTGCGCGTCGTTCAGGCGGGCGGCCAGCGGCGCGAAGGCACGCGGGTCGCGCATATCGCCCAGGTATTCGGCGGCCAGCACGCGCACAGCGCGGCTTTCCGAATCGAGCGCGTGGATCATGACCGGGACGGCGGTCACGTCCCGAAATTCGGTCACCAGGTGCAGCAGCCGCCAGGTATCGCGCTGTGTGTGGGCGTGCGGCAGCGCGGCATACACGAACGGCAGGATCGATGTGCCACAACCGAGCAGAGTCTTACGGGCGAACTGCATCGCGCCAACATCGCCGTGCAGCAGCATGTCCATCAGGGCGGTAATCTGGGCATCTGCGCCCACATGGGGCAGGGTCAGGCTCATAAGTTTGTCTCGCTTGTGCGGCACTGCACGCCGGACGCGCCGCGCATTACCGCGTATCATGGGTTGTGTGTATAGATTTAGATGTTGCACCATAAGCGTATCCCTGTTCGCGCATCAAGTCTGTGAAATCTTTGTGAAATTGTGTAAAGAATATGCGGATTGACCCTGATGCGCTGTCGGATGAGCAGTCGCTAAACCTGGTGGGGCCGCGGGGCAAAAATCGGCTATAGTGGATCATCAACTCACAAGGCGGGATCATGGCATCCGAACTGAAACTACTGCTGCTCGTCCACACTGCCGCGACCCTGTTCATGACCGGGGCAATTTTCATCGTACAGATCGTACATTACCCGTTGTTCCGGTTCGTGGGGGCAGACGCTTTTCCGGCTTACCAGGCCGCGCACATGGACGCGATCACGCTGGTGGTGGGACCTGCCATGCTGCTCGAAGCGATCACCGGGCTGCTGCTGGCGGGCGCGGTCGGCACGAACGCGCCGTTTACGGGCGTGGGCGCGCTGCTGGCGTGGGTCGGCCTGGGGTTGATCGGCGTGGCCTGGCTGGTGACGATGTGCATCAGTGTGCCGCAGCACAGCCAGCTCATGGGCGGGTTCGATTCGGGCGTTCATGCCGCGCTGGTCGCCTCCAACTGGATACGCACGCTGGCATGGACGGCACGCGCCGGGATCGTGCTGGCGCTGTTGTGGATCGCGCTTGGCTGAGCGGTGGGTGAAGCGGTGAACATGCGCGGCCTGCCGTGCGTAATGTTGCAATCACAAACGAACGATTTTTTATGGACGTGAAGGGACTTCGACGTTGAAACAGGGCAGCCACTACAACACTCTACTGGCGCTGGCGTTCATGGCGCTGGTGATCGGCGCGTGCAGTACCGCACCCGTGCGCACCGTGACCAAAGGCGATGAACTGGCATTTGTGAACTTCAGCGAGCCGGGCGCATGGGAACAGGGCGCGTACCCCGGCGCAACGCTGCGCGTGGTCGATGGCCGCTACCGAATCGATGTGCTGGACGGCACCGGGACGCTGTGGTGGGGGCAGTGGGGGGCATCGTATGGCGATGTAATCATCGAAGTCGATCTGGAACAGGTGACCGAACGTGCCGAAACCGCCTTCGGCGTAATGTGCCGGGTGCGCGGGCGCGTCGGTGAACCGGTCGTGGTCGATCCCACACTGGCCGCGATCATGGACAGCACGCCGGAGGCGACAAGCACCGCTGAAGCGACAGCCGAGTCTACCGCCGAAGCGGACAGTACCGCCGAAGCGGACGTGTCCGCCCAAAGCACGCCTGAAGCGACAGCGGAGGCTACCACCGAAGCGGACGTGTCCACCGAAGCGGACGTGTCCGCCGAAACCACCCCCGTGCCGCTGGCCGAAAGCACACGGGTTGGTGAAGAAACGCCCGAACCGTCAGCGGCGGGGGCGGCAGCGCTGGAAGGCGACGGTTACCTGTTCCTGATCCAGGGGACGGGCGCGGGCGCGATTCTGCGGGCGCGGGGGCGCGATGTCGAACCGCTGGCCGATTGGCGCACCAATAACGCGATCACGCTCGCGCCCAGCGAAAACCGGATGCGGGCGGTGTGCGTGGGCGATTACCTGGCGCTGTACGTGAACGATACGCTGATCGCTGAAGCGACCGATGATGCGTACAGCGAAGGCCAGGTCGGGTTGGCCGCCAGCGCCGCCAACCGCCTGGGCGTGCGCATCACGTTCGATAATTTGCAGATCAGCGCGGCAGGCGAGTAGCGCAAAGCAGAAACGAAAAGCGTTAACGCAAAGACGTAAGGCGAAGCCAACGGCGCAAAGAAGCACTTAATCTTTGCGCCGTTGCGTTGAGCCTTTAATCGCTTACGGCGTTTCGCGCCCCACTTCGAGCATTCCGCCTTCGCCCAGGTCGATGCTGAAGGCCTGGGCGGTGCCGGCATTGTCGAACGTGAAGGCGATGGGCGACCCGGCTGCACCGCCGCTCACCAGGAAATACTGATCGACCAGTTCAGCATACCCGACTTGAAATTCCCACTCCCCGCGCATCAGCCATACGCCCGCGTCCCGCGTCTCGATCTGCCAGCCGTTGGCATACTGGCCCGTCAGCGCATCCGGCGCGGGAATTTCCGTGCTGATGAACGCCCGCGCCTGGGCGATCTGGTCGTCCAGCCCGGCCATCAGTTCATGGCTGAGATCGACCGCGGCGGGTTCCATATCGTGCGCCAGTTCGATGAAGCTGTAGCTGACCGCCTGGCCGAACGTGCCACCGCTGCTGCTGTTGGCGAACACGACAATCGCCAGGTCATCGGCGGGCAGGATGAACATCTGGGTGCTGTACCCCGCCCAGCCGCCATCGTGAAAGCGCACGGGAACCCCGTTGTAGGTCTGCGTCACCCAGCCCATGCCATAGGCGGTATCGGCAATGCCGGGCGCGTCGAAGGCGATAGGCACGCCCGCCGCCCAGGTTTCGGCCAGCGCGCTTTCGCTGACGATGCGATCCCCTTCAGGCGTGACCCCGCCGTTCATCTGCATGATCACGTAGCGCGCCATGTCTTCGATGTGCATCCAGGCTGCACCCGCCGGGGCGACGATGCCAATCGGCGGGTCGGTCATGCGCACAGGCTCCCCGGTCAGCAGGGAAGTTTCATACGACTGCGCGACATTTTCACCCAGCGCGTTTTCATCGTCGCTGATCACGGCGCTTTCCATGCCCAGCGGCGCGAACAACGCCCGGTCGATCAGGTTTGCATAGCTATCGAGCGTCGGCGCGTCCCCGGCGGCAACCAGCGGCGCATAACCCGCCAGCGCATACACTTCATTGTTGTAGTGGTACGTTTCGCGGAACGTGCCGTCGATGCGCTGCCCGCCGATGCCGTCCAGCAGATCGGCGGCGTTCCAGTCGCCCCAGTAGAACCCGGCTTCAAGGCCGCTCGCCAGCCCGGTGTTCATGCCCATCAGGTCGCGCACGGTGACCTGTGCGGTCAAGTCCGCGTCGGCGGTCTGGAAGGCGGAGAACAGGTCGGTGACGGGCGTATCCCACGTCAGCAGCCCTTGATCGACCGCCTGGGCGACCAGCAGCGCCGTCATCGATTTGGTGGTCGAACCGATGCGGAAGACAGTATCAGTGGTGAACGGGAGTTCGTTTTCGATGTCGCGCAGCCCAAAACCTTCGGCGTAGATCACCTCGTCCCCGGCGATCACGGCGACGGCTGCGCCGGGGATGTTGAAGAAGTCCATTTCCTGGGCGATCACCGCTTCAAGCGCGGGTAAATCGTCGTCGGGGATGAACGTGTCCGGCGCGGCGGCGGTTCCCAGACCGGGGCGGAAGCCCACCGCCAGGGTCACGATCACGGTGAGCAGGGCAAACATGCGGTTACGCGGTGAAGTCAGCATAGCCATCCTGTGTGAACACACACTCAAGGTTGCGATGCTGCCTTATACGTAATCCGCCCTTAATTTGTTGTCAGGTAAAAGGAAAAGACCCAACGCAAGGACGCAAAGAAGTACCGAAGGCGCAAAGATGACGGTCATCTTTGCGCCTTTGCGTGGCGAACGCGATGCATTCGCACTGCGACTTTGCGTTGAGTCCTTATCGTTTTTAAGACGCTTCCGGCGTGGTTTCCGCCGCGCCCGCGACGGCCACGAAGTCGATTTCGAGCAGCACTTCTTCGCTCACATTGGCGACACCCGGCGCATTCGGGATCGTCAGTTCGTACTGGGCGCGGGTGACGGTTGCGCTGGCCGTGCCTTCTATCCGCGTCTCGCTGATGGGGGTCACGGTCACATCGAACGTGACGGGCTGCATGATCTCGCGCAGTTGCAGGTCGCCGGTGATCTGGAAGGTGAACGGTTCGCCCAATGTCACGCTTTCCGGCATCCCCGTCAGCGTATTCGGCATGAACTGGGCAAACTCGAAGCGGTCTTCTGCCGATTGCAGGACGAACCCGCGAATAGCGCGGTCACGGAACTCGTTGTCGGTGCGCAGCGTGCGCACGTTGATGCGAATCACGCCGATTTCCGAATTGGCGGGGGTGGCGAAATCGACTTCCAACTGCCCGGCCACCTGGTCGGTCGTGCCGACGACGGTCACCCGTTCGCCGCGTAAATCCTCACCCAGGCTGAAGCGGACTTCGCTTTCTTCCGGCACGATGCTGAACACGGTCGTTTCGCCCGCCGTGCTTGCGGCCAGCGTGGGCGCGGTGATGGCCTGGCTGGCTTCGCCGGAACCCCCCGCGATCAGCAGCGCGGCCACCGCCGCCACGCCGATCAACGCCACGACGACGATTCCGATCACGATCACCCGTAAGGGGCTGCGCCCTGAGGACTGCTGCTGAGTCATGGGTCAGTTTGTCTCCATTATGTTCACCGATCATCGAGCTTACAGCGCGCATGATAACGGCGTGATCTGTGCAAAAGATGAAGAAACGGCGCAATTCTCAGCGAGTTCACAGAAAAGTTACAGCCGTTTTACAATTCAGTTACAAATCGCCCGCCGTTCGCCGTGTCGCGCATGGTTTGCGCCATCCGGCGCGCCCGTTCCGGCGCATCGCCCACATACGACGACGCATCGAGCAGCGCCCGAATCGTATCGGCGGGCAGGCCGAAGCGCGCATCCCCGGCCAGCCGTTCGGCCAGCGGGTTGGGCTGTTCCGCCTGAAGCGCATCCCAGGCGGCCAGGCTGTGTTCGCGTAACACGGCATGAAGCGCCTGCCGATCCCCGCCCGCCCGCGCCGCCGCCATGAGCAGGCGTTCGGTGGCGGCGAACACCCCGTAACGCGCCAGGTTCCGGCGGATCGCGTCACGGTCGATGCGCAGCCCTTTGATCAGCCGCGTCAGCCGGGCGACCAGCTCATCGGCGGTCAGAAAGGCTTCGGGGAGCAGCGTCCGGCGGTTGGCCGAATCGTCGAGCGTGCGTTCAAGCAGGTTGTGGGCGGCGTTGTCCCAGGCGGTGCGCGGCAGCGCGGCCAGGTAGCGCGCCAGGCTGTCGATGTTTTCGGCGTGAATGGGGTTGCGCTTGAACGGCATGGCCGACGAGCCGACCTGCTGCGCGCCGAACGGTTCGCTCCATTCCCCGATGGCGGGCGATTGCAGCACGCGCAGATCGAACGCGAACTTATAGGCTGTCAGCGCCAGCCCGGCCAGCGCGTTGATCACGTCCCATTCCTGGCGGCGCGGCGCGGTCTGCCCGGTGATTGGGTACGCGGCGGGCAGGTCGAGCGCGGTCATAATGTGCGCTTCAAGCTGCGCCGGGGTCATGGTTGTACCGTCCAGCAGCACGGCGTATGAGGCCGCCGTCCCCACCGCGCCCTTGATCCCCTTGCCTTTCACGCCATCACGGACGCGCCGCAGCGTCTCCAGGTCGGCGGTCAAGTCCTGGCCGTGCAGCGCCAGGCGGTAGCCGACGGTCGTCGGTTCGGCGGGTTGCAGATGCGTGAACGCCATGCACACCTGGTCGGCCTCCGCGTCGATGCGATCCGCCAGCAGCCGGATCGCCGTTTCCAGCCGGGGGATGAGCAGGCCAAGCGCGTCGCGCAGCCGGGCAGAATCGGCGTTGTCCTCAATATCCATGCTGGTCGCGCCCAGGTGGATGATCCCGCCGCCGATGGCGCACTGTTCGGCGTAGGTGTGGACTTCGGCCATCAGGTCGTGGTGGATGTCGGCTTCGATGGCGGCGGCGCGCTCCAGGTCAACCGCGCCCATGTGCGCCCGCAGATCGTCCACCTGGGCGGCGCTCACCAGCCCGGCGGCGTGCTGTGCTTCGGCCAGCGCCACCCAGATGCGCCGCCACAGCCGCCGCTTGTGCGTTTCCGACCACAGACGGCGCATCGCGTCGGAGCCGTAGCGCCAGGAAAAGGGCGATTGAAACCCGTCGTGCGCAGCGTCCATATGCCGTCAGACCTCCGTTTTCATAATGCGTTCGTACACATTGAGCGTGTCGCGGGCGGTCTTGCGCCAGCTATACTGAGTCGCCTGGCCTAACCCGCGTGAAATCTGCGTCTCGCGCAGCGGGTCCTGACCGAGCAGCGCCAGCAGCGCCCCGCCCATCGAGCGGGCATCGTCCCGGCGGGTGAGGTAGGCCGCATCCCCGACGATCTCGCTGATGCCCGGTGCATCCTGGGCGATCACGGGCGTGCCGCACGCCATCGCTTCGATCACAGGCAGGCCGAAACCTTCATACGCGCTGGGAAAGACGAACACCCGCGCCATGCGATACAGCGACGGCTTTTCGTCGTCGGTGGGCGCTTCCACCCAATGCAGCACGTGATCGATCCCCAGGGTTTTGGCGGCTTCGCGCACATTCGGAAACAAGGGATCGTCCCAGTCCGGTTCGCGCCCGGCGATCACGAGCGGATATTCTTCGCCTTCCGCTTTGGCGACATATGCATACGCTTCGAGCAGCAGCAGGACGCGCTTGCGGACATCGAAGCCGCCCAGGTACAGGACATAGTTGTCCGGCAGGGTGTATTTCGCCTTCACTGCCGCATCCTGCTCTGCGCCCAGGCGGGGATGAAAGCGATCATCGGCGGCCAGGTACGTCACGGTGATCGACTCTGCCGGCAGGCCGATGTGCCGGACAATATCGGCTTTGGCCGCCTGGCTGATCGTGATCACATGGCCGGAACCGCGTGCGCTGGCGGTGACGAGCGACGTATACAGCTTGGCTTGCAGGGTGGGCGCGTATTCCGGCATGACCAGCGGGATCACGTCCAGCACCGACGTGACCAACCGCGCCGGGGAGGTGAGCGGCGCGCCCCAATACGGAACATGGGCAATATCCGCCTTCAGCGCGGCGGCGGCAGCGGGATACGTGCGCTGTTCAAACCACACCTTGCCCAGGTTGGAGCGCGTCCCGCGTGTGGGGTAAACCTCCACGTTCGCGGGCAGTTCATCGGCCTGGGGGGTGATCCCCGGCGGCATCACCAGCGTGATACGCAGATCGGGCGCGATTTTGCGCAGCGCACCGACCAGACGGCGGAGATACTGCCCGCTCCCCGTGTACGGCTGATTCCAGAACCAGGCGTTGAACGCGATATGCATACGGTTTTGTCATGTCCCTTCAAGGGTGCTGAGGGCGATCTCATCGAGCGCGAACGGGAGCTGCGGCGCGATCAGCGGCAGCACAATCGATGTCTGATCGAAATTAGGGACGATCAGGCGGTCGCCGGGCGCATACGCGAGATCGCTCACGCCCCGGAACAGCCCGGCGATATAGCGCAGTTCGCCATCTTCCACCCGTGCCACCCCGTTCTGGCCAAGCGCGGCGGCATATACCGTCCCATCCGGCGCGACGGTAATGCCATCGAAGCCCGGCGGGGTTTCGCGCCCGGCGTGATCGTACAGGATCGCCCCGGCTGTTGGGTCATCGGCTGGCACGCGGTAGATGCGGTTCTGTTCCGGGTCGGTGATCAGCACGCTGTCGGTCGTCGCATCATACGCGATTCCCGTGATGGCACGGCGCTGGTTCGGCGCATCCGGCGCGGGCGCGGGCGGCACCCACCAGATCGCGCCGTTCAGGGTACTGGCCTCATAGCGCCAGACTTCGTTACGCCCGCTGTCGGTGATGTACAGCCGCCCCGCCGTATCGAAAGCCGCATCGTTCGGGCTGATCCACCCGGTGGAATCGGTCACCAGGTCGAACGGGGTCACCTGCTGGTTGGCGATGCGCCAGATGCGCCCGCCGCTCGAACGCGGGTCGGTATCTTCCTGGTCGATCACGATCAGCGCGCCATCCGGGGCAAGCGCGATCCCGGTGAATGCGCCAATGGCATCGCGCGTGCCAGGGATTTCGGTCACGCTGCGCCCGTCCGGCGCAATCTGCCAGACCGCGCCCGTGACATAGCTTCCGGTGTACACCGTACCATCCGGCGCGACCGCGACCGCCGGGGGGTAGGCATCCTCACCAGGCAGCGCGGCAAATTCACGCACGATCACCGCCGGGTCAAGCGCGATTCCCTGCACCCGCTCCCCGGTATTGAGCGCGGAATTGATCAACAGCGCGGTGATGCCGATGAACGCCAGCAGCGCGCCGCCGAAAATTACGAAAAACACGAACCGCCGCTGGGCGACGGACAGATAGCGCAGATTCTTCATCATGGTTCAGGGTTCAATCGCTCGCTGCACAAGGCCAATGCGCCTTCCATTTAACCACATCGCGCCCGCCGCACACAGAGAAAAGATCGTGAGAACCGGACGCACGGAAAACCCGCGCAAAACCACGCTTGTCTTGAAGCGTCGTGTATCATCAGGTGGACGTTCAACATCACATGAAAAGGAAGGCGCACATGGCGTATGTGCCGATGTATCCCCTGCTGCTGCGGCCCGCGCTGCATACCAAAATCTGGGGCGGGCGGCGGCTGGAAACCGTGCTGAACATCGCCCTGCCCACCGATGAGCAGTACGGCGAAGCGTGGATCATGCACGATACCGCGGTGGTCGAAAACGGGCCGCTGCGCGGCAGCACCGTCGCAGAAGTCGTGCGCGCTTACCGCCAGGATGTGGTTGGCCCGTACAACGACCCGGCGTTGGGGATGCCGCTGCTGGCGAAGTTTCTGGATGCGCGCGAATGGCTCTCGATTCAGGTACACCCGGACGACGAACAGGCGCGCCAGCTCGAAAACGAGCCGCGTGGCAAAACCGAAGCCTGGTACGTGGTGGCCGCCGAACCGGGATCGCGCCTGGTGGTGGGCGTGCAGCCCCGCGCCAGCATCGACGACCTGAAAGCGGCGATTGCCGAAACCCGCCTGGAATCGCTGCTGGTGTATGCCGACGTGGGCGCGGGCGATGTGCTGTTCGTCAGCCCCGGCACGATTCACGCGCTTGGCCCCGGCGTGCTGATCTACGAAATTCAGCAGTCGAGCGACATCACCTACCGTCTGTACGATTATGGCCGCCCGCGTGAAATTCATGTCGAAAAAGCGCTGGCCGTGAGCAGGACCGAAACCGTCCCGGTGATCGCCCACACGGGCGGGGAGGGCGGCGAACTCGTCCCGCTGGTGTCGTCGGGCTATTTTGAAACCGTGCTGCATCAACTGCGCGTGGGCGATTACGCCCGGCTCGATACTGGGAAACAGCGTTTTCATATCCTGACGTGTATCGAAGGCGAAACGGTCATCGAATGGGGTGACGGTTCGGCGCACATCGGCGGGGTGACGGCGAATGCCACAGCCATGCAAAGCGGCGACGCGCTCGATCTGCGCCTGGGGCAGACCGCGCTCATCCCGGCGAGCCTGGGCGCGTACCGGCTGCGCGGGCGCGGGCGGGTGCTGCGCAGTTACCAGCCATAGGCACACAATCCGGGGCAAACGCATCACCATCTACAGGCGAAACATACAAAGATTTAGCGCAAAGACGCAAAGATGAAAGTACGCTTTGCGTCTTTGGCGTGCCGAACTTGTTCGGCCTGCGCCCTTGCGTTGATTCTTTTTCGTGCTTGCGGGGGCGTTCGCTCACCTGAATTGACCCCGATTGCCTTGAACGATACAATATCGAAACATGCGCACGCGAAGGTTAAATCATGGCGAAGATCATATCGGTACACAGCTTCCGGGGCGGCACGGGAAAATCCAACACGACGGCCAACGTCGCATACTTACTCGCAGCCCAGGGCAAACGAATCGGCGTGATCGATACCGATATTCAATCGCCCGGCATTCATATCCTGTTCGGCTTACGCGGCGATTCAGTCGCCGGGTCGCTGAATGATTACCTGTGGCACGGCGCGGAGATGAAGGCCATCGCCCAGGATGTCACCCCGGCGGAACCCGGTTTCGCGGGCAAACTGTACCTGATCCCGTCCAGCACCAAACCCGGCGAGATCAGCCGCGTGTTACGCGAAGGCTACGATGCGCAGAAATTGACCAGGGGATTTGGCAAACTGGTCGAAGCGCTGGCGCTCGATGTGCTGATCATCGATACCCACCCCGGCCTGAACGAAGAAACCCTGCTCTCGCTGGTGATCTCCAACGGGCTGATCGTGGTCATGCGCCCGGATCAGCAGGATTATGAAGGCACAGGTATCACGCTGGAGGTGGCGCGTCAGTTGGGCGTGCCGCAGATCATGCTGGTGGTGAACAAAGCCCCGCACAGCCTGGAGCCGGACGCGATCAAGGCGCGGGTGGAAACGGCCTATCACATCCCGGTGGCGGCGGTGCTGCCGCATTCCGATGACATGCTCACGCTGGCGAGCGAAGGCATTTTCGCCCAGCGCTACCCCGCCCACGCCATCACCGACCGCTACCGCCAGATCGCGGATCGGGTGCTGGCGCTGTGATGACCCGGTGAGCCGCCATGACCCCTAAAATTCTGATCGTCGATGATGAAGCCCATATCCGCCGCCTGATTGAACGGGCGCTGGAGGACGTGGAAGACCAGGGCGTGACGCTGATCACCGCCGAAGACGGCCAGACCGCGCTCGACCTGATCGTGCGCGAACGCCCGGCGCTGGTCTTTCTCGATGTGATGCTGCCAAAGCTGGACGGCTTTGAAGTGTGCGCCCGCGTCCGGCAGGAATACGGCCTGCACGACGTGGTGATCGTGATCCTGACGGCCAAAGGCCAGGATTACGACCGTCAGCGCGGGGAAGCGGCAGGTGCGAACCATTACATGACCAAACCGTTCGACCCGGATGTGCTGGTGCAGTGGGTGAACGACATTCTGAAATTGTGACGAGCGAAACGAGACGCTGACGGACGATGGCCGGGTTCAGACTGAAACGGTTCATAAGCAAAGACGCGGCGCTGCGGGCGCTGATCGCCGCGCTTGACCCACACACGACGATCACCGATACGGCGGGCGGCCTGATCGTGGGCGACGCGCCGCCCCTGGGCGCAACCGCGCCCGATTCGGTCGGGCAAACGCGGGTTCCGGTGCAGGTTGGCGCGCAGACGGTCGGTTATGTGATCGGCGGCGCACACCCGGCGATCATCGCCCAGGTGGTGGCGCTGGCCGCCGCGCACGCCGGGGAAACCCTGGAACTGGCCGATCAACTGCTCGATGTATACCGCGAGATCAATCTGCTGTACACCCTGGCCGACACGCTCGCAGCGGCGCGGGAGCCAGTGGCGCTGGCGCGGGTGCTGGTCGCCCAGGTCAGGCGCGTGATCCCGGTCGATCATGTGCTGATCGTGTTAGCGCCCGACGTGCCATCGGATTCGGACGACAGCGTCATTCTGCCGCCGGAAGAAGCGGCGTTCCCACTGCCCAAAACGCTGGTGCGGTGGGTGCTGGCCGCGCCGAAAACCGAATTGATCGATGATGTGACGGGCGATTCGCGCTGGCACGACGTGATCGGCCTGTGCGGGGCGCTGGCCTTCACCCCATTGAAAGCCCAGGGACGCGCTGTCGGCGCGATCCTGCTGCTGCACGATTCGCACTATGCTTACCGCGCCGCCGATCTGAAGCTGCTCACGGCCATCGGCGCGCAGGCCGCGCCCGCTTTGGATACGGCGCTGATGATCGAGCGGACAGCCCACGAGTCCGCCGAACGCGAAGCGCGGTTGCAGGCGCAGATTCAAGCGCTGCGCATCGAGATCGACACGGCGCGGCAGCGCGAGAAGGTCGAAGCGATCACCGAATCGGCCTACTTCCGGTCGATCCGCGACCAGCGTGACCGTCTGCGCGGCCTGTTGGATGACCCGGACGGGTGAAGGGGAAAGGCTGACCATGCGTGTCCAGAAGTTCAGCGCGCTCGACCTGATCGCGCTCCCGCCGTTGGAACGGGCGATCATGCGCCACCTGCTGGCCAACGATCCACTGTCCGTTGAAACGGTGCGCGCACAGGTCGGCGGCGATACCCCCCCGGATGCGTTTCAGGCGGCGGTGCAGGCGTTGATCGATGGGCGCTGGCTGCGCCAGACCGACGATGGGCGTGTCGAACCCGTCGGCGGGCAGGTCATGCACCGTACCGCGCTTCCGCCGCAGTTGTGGTCACCGATGTGTACGCTGCCGCGTTCGTTTTCGGCCAGCGATATTCAGGTGCTGCGCGTGGCCGTGCCGATTCTGCATTTCGTCCGCTCGAAGCTGGCCGAATTTACCGACCACGGCCCCACCCATGCGCTGCGCGTGCGCGATTACGCCATACAGTTGGGCTACCTGATGCAGGTCAGCGTGACCGAACAGTATTTCCTGCGCATCGCGGCGCTGTTCCACGATGTGGGCAACGTGGTCAACCGCGCTTCGCATCACATCGTCAGCCAGCAGACGGTTGAACGGCTGGCCGAAAGCGGCGACCTGCCGCTGACCGCCGAAGAAGCCGCCGTCGTTGGGCTGGTGTGCCGCTGGCACCGCAAGGACAAGGAATATGACCCGGCGCGCATCGACAGCGTGAACGGCGAGACGATCCGCACCGGGCTGCTGGGCGCAATCATCCGCATTGCCGATGCGATGGACATCGACGTGCGCCGGGCGGATTATTCGGAATCGATGCGCACGGTGCTGGCCTTTTTCTTCCCGGAACAGATGCCGTACTGGTCGAGCCTGGACGTGATCTGCGGGGTGCGCATCCGCTGCGCGCCCGACATCACGATTCAGGTGTTCACCAGCGAACCCGTGACCGACAACATGCAGATCGAGATGCTGCGTGCCGACATCGCCAGCACGCCGATTCGCTGGCAGGTTGAACCGCACACCGTCGCCGGGGAGCCGTCCACGTCCACAGCGCCGCCCGCCAGCGGAAAGAAAGCCCTGCTTGCGTTTCCGTTCAACGCGCACAGCCTGGTCATGGGCGCGATCAGCCGCAAGCACTTGCAGGCCGCCGGGTACGCTGTGGACGTGTTCTGCTATGCCGATACGCCCGAAAGCGCCGAATCGCTCTGGCGCGATGAACTGGACGGACGCATCACCCCCGCGACCGCCCGCCTGGTCTCCATTGGAGGCCGCCTGGCCGACGACGATGCCGCCCTGCTCACCGGGCAGTTCAACCGCTGGATCGGCGCGGGCATGCAGATCAGCCTGCTCAACCGCCATGAACAAACCTGGAGCTGGTCGCCCTGGCTGCTGCAAGCCGGAGTCGAACTGATCCTGGGCGGCGACTGGTCGTACTTCTGGGGCAGCGATGCCGATTCTGCCGATCTGCGCTGGGCGCGGGTGGCGGCGCTGTGCGGGCGCGACCCGGCACAGGCGGCCATGCGCTTCACCGAACATGAGAATGCGCTCGCCAACGGCCTGCTGCTGCGGCTGCGCGAAAGCCTGCACGCCGCCCGCACCCACGAACAGGCCGACTGGACGGCGCTGGCCGCCCCGCTGCTCGACGCGATCCAGGCCGATGACGCGGCATTCTTCGAGCGTGACGTGGGCGACTCCCAGGCGATTCCGATGCTGAACGGCGAACCGCTGGTACGCGGGCGCGTGCTGGTCTTCGACGCGCTCGACGACGTGCTGCCGACCGACCTGTACTGGATTCTGGAGGCGGCCATCGAACGCAAAGGGTTGATGCTGGAACAGGGGATACAGTTCCGCGTCCCGTATGCGGTCGCAGTGCGCCCGGTGGGCGATGGCGATCAGGTCGATGTGCTGGCGATCCGCCACTGGCGCGAAGAAGCCGCCCCCGCGATCCGGTTCCTGTTCCCGCGCACGGGCTACCCGCTGGAGGGGAACGAAAATACTGTGTTCGTGCGGCTCCCGGCAGGGCGCGCCGCCGACCTGGTGCGCCAGTTGACCGACGCTTGCAACCGCTGAACCCTGCCGCATTCCACCTGGAGTCCCCACCGATGCACGAGAGCGATTTTGGGTTTTCGCGTGACCGTATCCTCAGCGGCGCATCTGCGCGCCGCGCTACCCTGCTGCTGTTCGCCATCGAAAGCCGCACCGCCCAGGCCATGCAGCAGGCCCGCCCGCTCAATGCATACGCCGCCACCGATGGCGCGCTTCAGGCACGGGAGCAGGCCTTTTATGCGGCGGTCGCAGCGGGCCGTGACCTGCCGTTCGTCCCCGCCGTGCAAGACCTGGAGCGCTACGCCCCGCTCTGGGCGGCGCTCGTCCCGGCGGACGCGGAAACATGCGCGGGGACGGCGCACCTGATCGCGCAGAAGCATACACTGCACCGCGCACGGCTGCCCCAACTGCGGGCGGCACTGCGGCTCGATTCGCCGGAAGTGGCCGCCGCGTATGCCCAGTTGTACGGCCAGCCGCTCGATTCGATCTACGCGCCGCGCCAGTCGGTGGGCGACCAGGTGCGCTGGGGGTTCGCCCGCGTCAGCCAGGCGCTCGAAGGGCTGCCGCCGTTCTGGATGGCGTTCATCCTCACGCTGCCGCTCGGTTCCGGCCTGCTGGCGCTGCCCATCTCGTTCGCCCGCATCGGCACGGTTCCCGCGCTGGTGTTGCTGTTCGCCTTCGGGCTGATCAGCCTGGTCACGGTGGGCGCGCTGGCCGAAACCACCGCCCGCAGCGGGATGATGCGCTACGGCCTGGGCTTTCTGGGCGGGCTGGTCGGGGAATACCTGGGCGCGCTCCCGGCGGCAGTGCTGAGCATCGTGTTTGCCATCAACAATTTTCTGCTGCTGGTCGTGTTCTACCTGGGAATCGGCCAAACGCTGCAAACCACGCTCGGCATCCCCGCGCCGTTCTGGTTCGGGGTGCTGGCCGCCATCGGTATCTATTTTCTTTCGCGCCCCAACCTGAATACGACCGTCTCGTTTTCACTCGTGATCGTGCTGGTCACCGCCGCCGCCGTGCTGATCCTGTTCGCCGCCACCCTGCCGCACATCCGCCCGGAAAACCTGGCCGCGCCCGCCGATCTTTCGGGCGCTTCCGGCACTTTCGACCCGGCGGTTCTACAGCTCGTGTTCGGCACGCTGATCACGGCCTATCTGTCGCATGTGCTGGTCGCCACTTTCGGCGGGGTGGTGATCCGGCGCGATCAGGGCGCGTCGGCGTGGATGCGTGGCTGTCTGGCCGCCATCATCGCCATGATCGTCATCAATGCGCTGTGGGTGATCGCCATGCACGGCGCGCTTGGCACAGAAACACTCGCTGCCCAAACTGGGACGATCATCGAGCCGCTCGTCCCGCTGGCCGGACCCGTCGTGAGCGTGGTCGGCTCGTTTCTGGTGGTGATCAGCCTGGGGCTGGTGACGATCTATGCGTCGATTGGCCTGTACTTCACCCTTCAGGAACGGCTGCCCGCGCTGCAAACGCGCATCCCCGCGCTGCGCGCCCCCCGATGGGCGTTCGCGCTGTCGGCATCGCCCGTCGCCGCCGCGCTCATCCTCTCGATTTGGTTATCGCTGACCGGCGGCAGTTCGTTTTCCGGGATGCTGGCGTTTCTGGGCGTGATCGCGCTGCCGTTGATCAGCGGCGTGTTCCCGATCCTGCTGATCATCGCC
Organism: bacterium; assembly: GCA_033764035.1. Taxonomy (GTDB): domain Bacteria; phylum Chloroflexota; class Anaerolineae; order Aggregatilineales; family Phototrophicaceae; genus Flexifilum. The sequence goes on along the minus strand of JANRJJ010000026.1, from coordinate 244,415 downwards.
ACGCGGCGCAAAGGCGATTACGTCCCGGCGCTGGTGATCGATCTGCTCGGCAATCCGGCGCTGATGGCGATCCTGTATGCGGTCTACGTCGGCATGATCTTCGCGTATGCGTTCGTGATCTGGGGGACGACGGCTGAACGCGCCGCCACGCTGGTGGCGGGGCTGGCCGTCGTTGGGGTGACGGGTTCGGCGCTGCGCGGGGTTGGGCTGCGTCACCGCCTGGTGATCGAAGTGGTAGCCGATGAGGGCGCGCCCGCCGGGGGACGGGTGAGCATCGTCGAAAGTGGCCGCGACCGCCCAACCGCCGTCACCCTGCACGCCGCCGATGGCCGCGAAACCACCGTCCACACGCCCGCCCCGGTCGATGTGGCCGCGCACCGGGCGCTCACCGTCACGCTCACGCCGGGGGCGGCGCGGGAGATCAAGCTGTGGGTGCATCGGCTGACTGCCGACGGTAAATCCATCGCAATAGCTTACACCGCCGCGCTGAACGCCGCGCCGCCAGCCACGCACCACGGCAGTACCGTGCTGGAATGCCAGCCGGGGCAGCCGATCACGCTGCGCCTGGAATGGGAGCTGCCTGCATGATGAAGAAGGAAACCGCGCCCATGTCATCACCGATTGCGGACCGGCTGCGCCAGCGCGAAGCGGAACTGGCGCTGCTGAACAGCGTAAGCGATGCGCTCACCCGGCAGCTCGATTTTCAGGGGATCATCGATGCGGTGGGCGAGAAGATTCACGAGATTTTCGGCACCGACATCGTGATGATCTCGCTGTACGACGAACAGGCGGGAATCGCCCGGTTCCCGTACTGGCGCTTCGGCGGGGAACAGCACCACGAGCCGCCGCGCCCGCTGCGCAACGCGCCGATAGCCTCTTACCTGATTGCGTCGCGCCAGCCTTTGCGCTTCGGCACGCTCGCCCAGGCGACCGCCTGGCACGCCGATCATGGCGGGCTGCACCCGCTCCACGATGCGCGCCTGCCCGAATCGTGGCTGACCGTGCCGATCATCGTCGCGGATCGGGTGATCGGCTCGGTCGGGCTTCAGCAGTTCACCGCACAGCACTTCTTCGACGAGAACGCCGCCCGTCTGCTTTCCACGCTGGCCGCCAGCATGGGGACGGCGCTGGAAAATGCCCGCCTGTTCCGCGAAGCCCAGGCCGCCCGCGCCGCCGCCGAAGCCGCCGACCGCACGAAAAGCGACTTTCTCTCCAATGTCAGCCATGAACTGCGCACCCCGCTCACGTCGATGCTGGGGTTCACGCGCATCATCCAGAAACAGTTGGAGACGCGCCTTTTTCCCCGCCTGCCCGCCGATGAACAAGCCGTCACACGGGCGGTCGATGGCATCCGCCAGGATTTGAGCATCATCCTGGCCGAAGGCGAACGCCTGACCAGCCTGATCAACAATGTCCTTGACCTAGCGAAGATCGAAGCCGGAAAGATCGAATGGAATATGCAGCTTATCGACCTGAACCAGATCGTCACCCATGCCGCCGCCGCGACCGCCGCCCTGTTTGAACAAAAGCCGATTCGCCTGGTCACCGAAACCGACCCGTCCGCGCCGCACGTCCTGGGCGATAAGGATCGGCTGATTCAGGTGGTGATCAACCTGATCTCGAACGCGGTCAAGTTCACCGAACAGGGGACGGTGACGTGCCGTGTCGAACAGTATGACGGCAACGTGATCGTCCGCGTGATCGATACCGGGATCGGCATTGCGCCCGACGACCTGCCCGCCGTCTTCGAGAAATTCCGGCAGGTGGGCGATTCGCTCACCAGTAAGCCGAACGGGACGGGACTGGGACTGCCGATCTGCAAGGAGATCGTCGAAGCGCATGGCGGCCAGTTGTGGGCGGAAAGCGAACTTGGGATGGGCAGCATGTTCGCGTTCGCGCTGCCCGGCGCGATCACCGATACGCCGCTGCCCGTGCCGATCTCGCTCGACGCGATCAGCGCGCAGGTGGAAGCGGCTGTCGACGCACAGCGGCGGGCCGGGGGCGCTGCCGGGGCGCGTGCCGTGCTGCTGACCGGGGATGACCCGCCCGTGCGCGAACGGCTGTACGACGTGCTGACGGGCGCGGCCTACACCATCGATGAAGCGGCGGACGCGGCGGGCTTGTGGGCGCATGTGCAGGCCGCCCCGCCCGCGCTCATCATCGCGCAAAGCCGCCTGATCGACGGCGACGTAGTCGCGTGGCTGCGCGCACGCGGGTACACGCGGGGGAGCGGCCTGGTGCTGTATACGTGAAGTGCAGAATCAATACGGCGTGCGCTCTATCCTCTCCAGGCCGAACCCCGTTCACCAGCAGGCAAAGTGAAGGGAAACCGCTTTGTTTTTGTCCCTCTCCTCGCTTGCGTGGGAGAGGGACAGGCCGAAACGCAGTTTCGGACAGGGTGAGGGGGTTATTGGTACGCCGGCAGGTAATCCCCGTGCGCGGCGATCAGCGCATCGACCAACGCCCAGATTTGATCGAGCGACAGTTCCGCCGCCGTGTGCGGGTCGAGCATGGCGGCATGGTAGATGTGTTCGCGTTTACACGTCAGCGCCGCTTCGACGGTGAGCGCCTGCACGTTGAGGTTGGTCTGCATCAGCGCGGCCAGGTGCGGCGGCAGCGCGCCGATGTGCGTCGGCTGAATGCCGTTGCTATCGACCAGGCACGGCACTTCGACCGAACACCCGTGCGGCAGGTTGGTGATGATCCCGGTGTTCGGCACATTGCCGTAGATCGTGCGCGCCGTCCCCGTCTCCATGCTGTGGATGATCAGCGACCCGTATTCGACGCTGCGCTGCACGGCGATCTCGCTGTTTTCGTCCTCCAGTTCATGGCGCATCAGGTTCCAGCCTTCGATCTGGACTTCGCAGCGGCGGATATATTCATCCAGCGGGATGTTGAACGCTTCGATCAGGTCGGGGCGGTCGCGCTTGATGAACCAGGGGACGTATTCGCTGAAATGTTCGCTGCTTTCGGTCACGAAATAGCCCAGGCGCGTGAACATTTCGTAGCGCACGCGGTTCCAGTGCGGCACGCGGCCTTCATCCACTACCTTGCGGATGAGCGGGTACAGGTTTTCGCCCGTGCTTTTGCGCTCGAATTTGAGGTAGAAGGCCATGTGGTTGATGCCCGCCACCAGGTAGTTGAGGTCGTCGTATGGCACGCCGATGTCTTCGGAGAGTTCGTGCGCGGTGTGCGGCACGCTGTGGCACAGGCCGACCGTCTTGATCGGCGTGGCACGGCTGAGCGCCCACTGATTCATCACCATCGGGTTGACATAGTTGATGAACAGCGCATTCGGGCAAAGCTGCTCCATATCGCGGCAAATATCGACCAGCACCGGAATGGTGCGCAGCCCCCGCATGATCCCGCCGATGCCGAGCGTATCAGCGATTGTCTGGCGTAAGCCGTACTGCTTGGGAATTTCGAAATCGATCACCGTGCCGGGTTTGTAGCCCGCCACCTGAATCATGCAGATCACGTAATCTGCGCCCTTCAGCGCGGCGCGGCGGTCGGTGGTGGCTTCGATGACCGGGCTGGCATCGAGCGCCCGCGCCACCTTGCGCGCCACGATTTCGGAGGTGCGCAGCCGTTCTTCGTTGATGTCCATCAGCGTAAGGGTGCTGTTCGCCAGTTCGGGGAAGCCCAGAATATCGCCCATCAGGTTTTTGGCGAATACCGTGCTGCCCGCTCCTATCAATACGATCTTCGGCATGATGTTGTGTAACGTCCTTTCAACGCTTAAGGCTTCAAAAAAGCCGGATTGCAACCGATTGTGCCGCCCGTTCCCGCCCGAATCAAGGACGCAGCCGGGGCAACCACATCAAAAACCCGAAGATGTGTTCACCGTCGGTTTCGCACTTAACCCACTTGACAGGTCGGGAAAGTTCAGATAATCTAAAGCCGTCAGCCGAAAAAAGCCGCACCTTGTCACCCAAAAGGTCTTGGATGAACGCTTTGAAGTGTATGCCGAAGTGTATGTGTCATAAAGACATGTGCATGGCGTGTCAACGCCAGGGTGTACGCTGCTGACCTGCCTTACCCGTGTGGGAAAAGCGCGCCCTGGTGCAAGTTGACCGGGGCGTTTTTGTGTGCAGCGCAACCCGCCCCGGTTCCACCGGGGTGCTTTTTGCCCGTGTGCTTTTCGTAATCCTAGTGTTATGGAGACCTGTTCAATGCGTAATCTTCTTCGTCTGGTCGTGATCTTCAGCCTGCTCGTCGTAAGCGTCGTCGGCGTTTTCACCGTGTCCGCCCAGGATACCGAAGGCGTTCTCGTCACCGCCGATTGGCTGGAGGACAACCTTGAGAACCCCGCCGTCCGCGTGATCGAAGTGAGCGTCGTCCCTGGCGTGTTTGAACGCGGCCACATCCCCGGCGCGGTCAATTTCGTCTGGCATACCGATTTTGTCGATACCGTCCAGCGCGATATTGTCTCGGCGGAACGCTTCACCGAACTGGCACAGGCGGCGGGCATCAACGCCGATTCGACCGTCGTGCTGTATGGCGATAACAACAACTGGTTCGCCGCCTGGGGCGCGTGGATTTTCAACCTGTACGGCTTCGAGGATGTGCGCCTGCTCGATGGTGGCCGCGTGAAATGGGAAGCCGATGGCCGCCCGCTTTCGACCACCCCGGCCAGCTATGAAGCAGGGACGTTCACGGCGGAAGCCGCCAACCCCGAACTGCGCGCCCTGCTGCCCGAAGTTCTGGACATCGTTGAAGGCGAAGCCGCAGCCACGCTGATCGACATCCGTTCCGCGCCGGAATACAACGGTGAAATCTTCGCGCCCGAAGGCGTGCAGGAACTCGCCGTGCGTGCGGGTCACATCCCCGGTGCAATCAACGTCCCCTGGGGGCAGAACGTGAATGCCGACGGTACTTTCAAGTCGCTGGACGAACTGCGCGCGCTGTACGGCGGCCTGGGCATCGACGGCACGCAGCCGATTGTCACCTACTGCCGCATCGGCGAACGCGCCGCGCTGACCTGGTTCGTCCTCAACCAACTGCTCGGCTACGATGTCGCGCTGTACGATGGCTCGTGGACGGAATACGGCAACACCGTCGGTGTCCCGGTCGTCAACCCCGCGGGGACTGTGTGGGGCGGCCAGTAATTCGATGACGGATTCGACCGTCGGGGGCGGCGCTGTGACCAGCGCCACCCCTTTCGTGGGTGAGATCATCATCACTCGTGCCGGGCTGGTGCGCGGAATCGTCGCCGCCGTCGTGGTGGTAGCGCTGTTCGTCGGCGCGTATGCCCTGCACGATACGCCGGGGTATGGGGCGCGGGCTTCGCTCTCTTTGCTCATCGGCGCGGCGCTCGGCGCGATTTTTCAGCGTGGGCGTTTTTGCTTTTTCTGCATCCTCCGCGACTTCATCGAACACCGCGACAGCACCGGCCTGTATGCGATTCTGGCCGCGCTCGCCGTCGGCGGGGTCGGCTATGCGCTGGTGTTCGGGGCGTTTCTGCCGAACACGTTCACAGGCCGCCTGCCGCCGGATGCGCACATTGGCCCCGTCAGTTGGGTATTGGCCGCCGCCGGGGTGGTTTTCGGCGTGGGCATGGCGCTTTCGGGCGCGTGCATCAGCGGCCACCTGTACCGCCTGGGCGAAGGGTATGCCCGCGCTCCAATTGCGCTGATCGGCTCGGTGTTCGGCTTCGGGCTGGGATTCTTCACCTGGCAAAGCGTGTACCTGGGGACGATCTCGTCCGCGCCCGTCGCCTGGCTGCCGGGGACGTTCGGCTACGGCGGCGCGCTGGCGATTCATCTGGCCGTCCTCACGCTGATCGGCCTGTTCCTGCTGCGCTGGCTGCCGGAAACCACCCGGCGCGACGGCGGCAGGATCACGCTGGCTTCGCTGTGGCGCAGCGTTTTCGGTCAGCGCTGGAACCCGCTGGTCACGGGGGGGCTGGTCGGGCTGATCGGCATGATCGCGTATTTCCGCGTCGAACCCCTGGGGGTCACGTCGCAGATTGGCAGTGTCGCCCGCACCGCGCTCGACAGCGCCGGGCTGCTGGCCGACCGCCTGAACGGGCTGGACACGTTCGCCGGGTGCGCGACCGCCGTCGTGCAGGCGATCACCGAAAACGGCTGGCTGATCGGCGGGCTGGTGCTGGGGTCGTTCGCGTCGGCGCTGCTGGCGAACCGCTTCAAACCATCGTCGCTTACCGTCGGGAACAGCGCGACCGCCCTGCTTGGCGGCGTGCTGATGGGATGGGCTTCGATGCTGGCGCTTGGCTGCACCGTTGGGACGCTGCTCTCCGGCATTTCGGCCTTCGCCCTTTCCGGGTGGGTGTTCGGCGCGGCGGTGTTCGTCGGCGTGTGGGTGGGCATCAAGCTGCGGCTGGTCGCGTAAAAATCCCAAACAGACAAACGAGTCAACGCAAAGACGGCAAGGCGCAAGGCCGCAGCGACGGTGTTTTTCCGTGCGCCTTGGCGTTGACTCTTTGATTCCGCGTTCGCACCGCCTTTTTGAACATTTCTAAGGAAACGCAAATCGTTAGATTTCTCATTTTTTAACTTTTGTAGCATAATGAGGGGGAATAGACGACTTCCGTACAGGACGAGGACGGGCTTGCATGACCGGTGAACGCATACTGCTGATCGAGGACGAGGCGCGCATCGCGCAGTTCATCGAACGCGCATTGATCTACGAAGGCTACCGGGTGAACGTCGCCCGCGATGGCCAGAACGGCCTCAGCATTGCCCGCGATAACCCGCCCGATCTGGTCGTGCTGGACTGGATGCTCCCCGGCCTGGATGGGCTGGAAGTATGCAAACGGCTGCGCGCCGCCAGCAACGTCCCAATCCTGATGCTGACGGCGAAGGACGAAACCAAAGACCGCGTGGCCGGGCTGGACGCGGGCGCGGACGATTACCTGATCAAGCCATTTTCGGTCGATGAACTGATGGCGCGGGTGCGCGCCCTGTTCCGCCGCAGCACGCCGTCATCGCGCCCGGAAATTCTGCGCTTTGGCGATCTCAGCCTGGATACCGGGACGCACCGCGCCTATCGCGGGGAACGCGCCATCGACCTGACGGCCAAAGAATACGAACTGCTCGAATTGTTCATGCGCAACCCGCGCCAGGTGCTTACCCGCGATGTGATCTTCGACCGGGTATGGGGCTACGACTTCGGCGGGGAAAGCAATATCATCGAAGTCTATGTGCGCTATTTGCGCCAGAAAACCGAACAGAACAACGAAACCCGCCTGGTGCATACCGTGCGCGGCGTGGGTTATGTCCTGCGCGAAGAAGAGTAGCGTTCGGCCTCCGTCGATGCGCAGATAGACGCTGGAAGGGCATTCGTGGCTATTCGGTATCGCTTGATATTATGGTATTCCGGGCTGCTGGCGGTGATCATCGTCCTGTTTGGGACGATCCTGTACAGTGTGACCCGCTGGACGCTGATCAACAGCGTCGATACCACGCTGGTACAAACTGCCGACCAGGTGATCGAAAACAGCCGCCCGTTCGTGCTGCCCGAATTCGGCAATTCGTCGCTGCGGCTCAGCCTGCCGGAACTCGACTTCTTTCGGGCTTCGGGCGTGGTGGTGCAGGTATGGGAGGTGGACGACGGCGCTGCGGAACTCGTCGGGCGTTCAAGCAACCTGCCCGATTACATGCAGCCGCTCAACCCGAACCTGCTCCACCATGACGCGGCCAGTTTTCGCCCGCCGGATACCCCGCCCCAGGATCATCTGAGCAACGTCGCGCTGAACGGCGAAGACTGGCGCGTCCTCACCCGCCCGGTGCGCGTGTGGGATGAACGCCAGATCGTGATTCAGACCGCCGCGCCGTTCATCACCGTCAACCAGGCCACCCGTGCGCTGCTGGTGATCATGGTGGTCAGCACCGGGGTGGCACTGATAGGGTGCATTGCACTGGGGATGGGGCTGAGCAACCGGGCGCTTGCGCCGATTGAGACGATCACCCAGACCGCCGCCGGGATCGTCGCCAAAGACGACCTGAAAACGCGCCTGCCCTGGTCTGGCCCCCAGGATGAACTGGGGCGGCTGACATCGGTATTCAACCAGATGATGGAGCGGCTGGAAGGGCTGTTCAGCGTGCAGCAGCGGTTCGTCGCGGATGTTTCGCACGAGCTGCGTACCCCGCTCACCGCGATACGCGGCCATCTCGACCTGATCCGGCGCTACGGGATGGAAGAAACGTCGATGGAGGCCATCGAAAGCGAAGTCGAACGCATGTCGCGCATGGTCAACGATCTGCTGCTGCTGGCGAAGGCCGATTTCGGCGGGCTGAAGCTGGAACCGAAGGTGATCGACCTGGATACGCTGGTCAGTGAGGTCTACCGTGAAGCCCGCGTGCTGGCGAAAGACCATCAACTGACCGTGACGATCCAGGACTTCGAGCCGGTGCGCATCAACGGCGACAGCGACCGCCTGAAACAGCTTTTCCTGAACCTGGTGAGCAACGCCATCAAATTCACGCCGGATGGCGGGACGATCACGCTCAATCTGCGGCGCACGCCCACCCATGCCCAGATCGATGTGGCGGATACGGGCATTGGCATTGCGCCCGCCGACCAGCGGCGCATCTTCGACCGCTTCTACCAGGCGGAACCATCACGGGTGCGGACGAAAGGCGAAGGGTCGGGGCTGGGGCTTTCCATCGCTAAATGGATTGTGGAAGCGCACGGCGGCACAATTGAGGTGTTCAGCGAGATTGGCATGGGGACGACCTTCACCGTGACCCTGCCGCACCTGGAAGGTGGATCATCCACGCCCGCCGCCGCCGCCGCCGTCACGCGGCCCCGGCTCAGCGTGCTGCGCCGCCCGCCGCTCCCGCCCATGCCGAAACCGTAGTGACACTATGGTATGAGGTTCACGATCCGCTGATCACCAGAGGCCGCCGCATAGCTGAGCCAGGCTCATATCTTCCTGTGTGAGCATCGGAAAATCGCTCAGAATTTCATCGCTACTCATCCCTGCCGCCAGGTAAGACAGCACATCGTACACGGTGATGCGCAGACCGCGAATGCACGGTTTACCGGAACGCTTCCCCGGTTCCAGCGTGATGGATGTTGGCGTAGTTCATCCTCAATCCTCCTCATTGCTTCAGTGCGCACGACTACGTGATCAGCTTATCGTACAGCAGTTCGACGCTGAGTTCGGGCAGCACGGTTTCTTTGCTTTGCACCGTCAGCGCCGCCGCCGTCGCGCCCAGGCGCACCGCTTCATCGATGCCCACATCGTTGAGCAGCCCGAAGATCAGTGCGCCCGTCAGCGCGTCCCCGCCGCCCGTCGGGTCGATCACCTGGGTCTGCGGCGCGCCCACGAACCCGCTCACGCTCGAATCGGCATACGCCAGCCCGTGTTCGCCCACCGTGACGACGGCGATGCGCACCCCCAACTGCACCAGCGACCGCGCCGCGTTCACGGCGGTTTCGCGTTCACGGGCGGGGAAATCCAGCCCGCACAGCGCGTGGGTTTCGCTTGCGTTCGGGGTGATCAGGTACAAGTAGGGCAGAAAATCGCACAAGCGCCCGGCGAGCTGCGGCGTGGTGGGGTCGGCGGCGACGCGGATGCCGAAGCGCGTCGAAAGCTCGAACACGGTCGCCAGCGCTTCATCGCTCAGGTTCGCGTCGATCACGATCAGTTCTGCGCCCGCGAACAGCCCGATATGCCGCAGCAGGTACGCCCGGTTGACGGCCTTCAGCACGTCGTAATCATGCACGGCGACGACGGTATCCCAGGTTTTGCCGTTCGGCTTCAACAGCGTGATGTACGTGCCGGTGCGGTACTTGCGCAGCACGCGCACTTTTGAAACATCCATGCCGCCCGCTGCGCACTGGTTCAGCACGCGCTTGCCGTGACGGTCATGCCCCACCGCCGTGAGCAGGATCGTTTTTACATCGAGCCGCGCCAGGTTTTCGCCAATATTGCGCGCCACCCCACCCACGCTGTTGCTGATCACGCCGGGGTTGCTTTGCTCCCACACGATGCCATCGCCGCCGAAACGCGCCTTCAGGTCGATCCCGGCGGCCCCGATCACCAGTACATGCCCATCGCTCATGTTCTGTCCTTAACCATACCAGGCGTGCAGGGTGTGGTGACGGCGCGGGAATAGTTTCCCCTGGCGCGGCGGCGTGAAACGTTCCCCCGGTGGAAGCAGGCGCATCCGCAGCCCTTCGATGCCAGGTTCGCCGCCCGTGCGCCACTGGTTGAGAAAGTCCTGAGCGGTCAGGAAGGCATCGGCAGACCCGAAGCAGTGCGCCCCGCCGCCTTCGGTGAACGAGATGAAACACGCGCTGCCCGACATGAGCAGGGCGAACCCCGCACCTTTGATGCCGAACGGCGCGGTTTCGTCGTTCACGCCGAAGTAGGCCAGCGTCGCATCGGGCGGGGTGTTGAGAGTCAGGTAGGGCAAAAACCCGCCGAACAGTTTCCAGAATTGCAGCGGCATATCCAGGTAGTTGATCTCGACCCAGTCTTCCATCAGGCTTTGCAGCGCCGCGCCGTCGATGCGGCGAATTTCGGTCGAGATCAGCTCCAGCGATGAATTACCGACGCGGGCGGTCAGTTCGGGGCCGGCTTCACCGCCGCGCATCCGCACGAACCAGCACGGCAGGTTGTGATCGCTGATCAGTGTGCCGTCCTCATCGAAGCGAAAGGCGGCGCTCACCTGCACCGCTTCCAGCCATATCGGGGTGACCAGAATGCCTTTCGGTTTCAACTGACGCTCCCATGCCGGGGGAACATCCCACACACCCGCCGTCGCAATGATGCGGTCATAGGCGGCACGCGGCGCGTAGCCGTTCGCGCCATCGGCCTGCACCACCGTGACATCGCCGTTCATCTGTACGCGCTGCAAGCTGCGCTGCGCCCGTTCGATCAGATCGAGTTCCAGTTCGACCGATGTCACCCGCCCCGCATCCCCAACGAGATACTGCATGAGCGCGGCGTTGTAACCCGTCGCCGTGCCGATCTCCAGCACATTCTGGCCGGGTTCGAGCGCGAGTTGTTCAAGCATCTGGACGATCATGGCGGGCTGGCTGACCGAACTGGTCACGTTCCCGGCGCTGTCGCGCTTCAGGGGGATCGCATCGTTGGCATACGCCTGTTCCAATGGCAGTTCGGGCAGAAAGACATGGCGCGGCACGCGGAGCAGCGCCTGTTCGATGCGCGGATCGTGCAGGTCGTCCGCCGCTTTCAGCGCGGCGACCAGGGCCGCCGCCAACTGTTCAGCGCGTTGAGAGGTGGTCAAACCATTTTCGCCTTCCGACTGTATCGGTCGATGGGATGTGCGCTGTTCGTCACTGCTGCTTGCTGCACTGCTGCTTGCTGCACTGCTGCTGTACGAACACTATAGCAGTGTGCGCCCTTCCCAGGCAACAAGATCAGCCGGGCGCGGCGCTGATGGGGATGTCGAAGCCGAACGTACTCCCTGCGCCGGGCGTGCTGGTGAACCACACCCGCCCCTGGTGCCATTCGACAATGCGCTTGACGATGTACAGCCCCATCCCCGTCCCGGCGGCAGGGGGTGCGCCGGGCGTGGCAATGCGTGTGAACGCGGTGAACAACCGTCCGTGATGTTCCAGTGGGATGCCGTACCCGGTATCTTCCACGCTGAACGCCGCGTGATCGTCGTGGGCGACCAGCCGCAGTGTGATCCGTCCGTTGGGCGGCGTGAACTTGATCGCGTTGCTGACCAGGTTGGCAATCGCCCGGTACAATACGCTTTCTTCGCCCATTACCACCACTTCATGGGCGGGCAGGACGGATTCAAACGTCAGGCGCTTGTCGCTTTCGCTCGTCAGCGGTCGAAAATCGATCATCGCCTTGCGCACCAGCAGGTCGAGCAGCACGCGGTTGGCCGGCGGGCGCTTGCTGGCATACGTCTGCGCCAGCGTGGAACCATCGGCGCTGATCTCCTGGATGCGGCGGTGCGCCCGCCGAATCTGATCCAGGTAGGCGCGCTGATCGTCGTTCATCTGGTACTGAATCGTTTCGGCCAGAAAATCGACATAGCCAATCGCCAGCGTGAGCGGGTTACGCAGATCGTGCGTGATCACGCGGATGAACTGCGCCCGAATCAGTTCGAGCGCCTCTAAATCCGCCAGGCGTGCATCACGTTCTTCGTTTTCGGCGGCGATGCGGGTGATGTCGCGGGCGAACAGGCCGAATCCGATCACCGACCCATCGGCGCGGGTAAGCAGCGACAACGATGCTTCAATGCGGCGTAGTTCGCCATCGTCGCGCCGCACGCGCAGCAGCAGGCCATTTTCGCCCTGGCGCGTCTGGTAGGCACGGCTGCATGTTTCGCGCAGTGCCAGCGCGTCGGCTTCATCCAGCCGATCCATGAACAGGGTATTGATCAAAGCATCGTGGGGCGCGCCCAGCAGCCGCGCCGCCGCCGCGTTCATGTCGATCAGCGCGCCGCGCCCGTCCAGCACCCACCACGCCTCTTCGAGCTGGTCAAACACCTGGGCGCTGCGCAGTTCGTCCGGGTCATACGGGCGCATCAGGCCGTCGCGCTGTGCTAATGTGTCATCGAGAAGCTGTGCGCGTGAGGATTCGGTATCGTCCATGCCGTGTTTCGCCTGTATCTTTCGCCTGAATGTGCGTCAATAGCTCATTATTGTGCGAAAGTGTGGGCGAATTGCAAAAACGATCCGCACAGGGGGACGTGCTTCATATTGCCATATTGACAGCATTTATAACGAGTTTTACACTATTGAAATCGAGTATGCAATGTTTGCCATCATTATCGCGTGAATACGTCACCAGGCAGCAGCCAGCCGCTTGGTTTTATCATTTATGAAGGGCATCATCATGCGTCGCATCGTCAACCTTGAACGCAGCACCACGCCAAGCGCTTTAGCATACGCCTATTCCAGCTTATCTGACGCTGCGGCTCAGTACACCCAGGTTAAGGCGGAGGCGGCTCAACAGCGCTCAACGACATGGAAAACCACATACCCGCAGCCTGATATGCCCTTTCGCTGGTGCGGCCTGGATACCCTGCTCGCTTTCGATACGTTGTATACCGCGCTGTATTCGCTGAGGCAGGCGCAGGACCCCGACCCGGATTATTTCGGCCTGACCGATTCTGACGCGCTGCACACGATCATTCAGGACACGATTGCGGCACAACCGCAGGCGATGCGCCATTATTTTCAGGTCGAAGCGCGCCGTGTGACGACCTTGCTGCGCACAGCCAAGCGTACAGACACAGATACCTACCTGGATACGCGCTTTTCGCAGCTTGAAGAAGCGATACAAGCCCTGCCCATGTCCCCCAATATGACTTGATAACGCCTGAATCCTTGCCTTCAGGCGCGACTTCTTTCATGGCAGCCCATTGCCAAACTTGCTGGTGATGAACTCAAATTGTGAGGCCTGTAGGCCTTCAATCGTATATTCATCGGAATCCGGGCTTGCCCGTTTCGCATAAGGAACGGGTATCAGCATTCCCCTCACATTATCTTTCGGGATCAGGTACAGATAAGGCAAAAAGTCACGGACTTCAGCCCTGTTGATTCTCACCTGGACTTCGCGAAGAGTCTCCGGCGTGATTTCACGCCGATTTTTCTTCCGCAGTGCCGCCGCCCGCAGTTTTTTCTTGATGTCCTTAATTTTGGTATCGCCCCGGTCGTTGCGCTGCACAGCCAGCCTGAATTGTGCGATCAGCGTCGCTGGATTCGATGACCCAGGGTTCACTTCCGAATCGAATTCCGGGCTGCAATACACGTAGAACAACCCGTTGAAATACGCTTTGCAAATGTCATAAACAAACTTGGTCTGCGCGGAAAAAAGGAGGAACTCTCCCATCAGTGATGCCTCTATGATGAAGGAAATTCCTTCAGCATACCGACTATTCTTAATCATTGCAACCACTGAGAGGGTTTGGGTTTACGCCCGCACCTGGCCGCAAAGTCGGGTATAATACACGGCGATGGTTCAACAGCAGCGTTCCCCGCTTTCGTCAGCTTGTGGTGAAACAGACTCCATGCTTCCAATACGGCTCGAAATCAAGAATTTTCTCGCGTACCGCTCCCCGGAGCCGCTGCGCTTCGAGGGTATTCACCTGGCCTGCCTGACGGGCGCGAACGGCGCGGGCAAGTCGTCGCTGCTCGACGCGATCACCTGGGCGCTGTGGGGCGAAGCGCGCACGCGCCGCGCCGAAGACCTGATCCATATGAACCAGAGTGATATGGTCGTCGCGCTCGAATTCGAGCAGGAAGGCATCCTCTACAAGGTGGTGCGGCGGCGTTCGCGCAAATCGAGCAGCGGCACGCTCGACCTGCTGACCCACCAGGAGGACGGCAGTTGGATCAGCCACAGCAATGACCAGGTAAAAGCGGCGACTCAGGCACAGATCAACCAGCTTCTGCGCATGGATTACGATACGTTCGTCAATTCTGCCTTCTTGCAGCAGGGCAAGGCCGATTCGTTCACCACCAAGCCGCCGCGTGAACGCAAGCAGATTTTGGCGGATATTCTGGGGCTGGCACGCTGGGAGGACTACGAAACCCAGGCGAAAGATGCGATCAAAGGCATCGAGCAGACGATCATCGCCCAGGAATCCAGCATCCGCGACCTGATCGAACAGATCAGCCGTGAGCCGCAGTTCCAAACACAGTTGGCCGAAGCCGAAATCGCGCAGCAGGAAGCCGCCGCCGCGCTCGAAGTGGCGGAAGAACATTACCGTGCCGTGCAAAACGCCCCCAACGATCTGCGCGCCAAGCAGGGCGAACGCGCCCGCATTGAAGCGAACGTGCGCAATTATGAAAGCGAACGCGGCGCATTGGAAACGGAACGGGCGCGCAAGCTGGCGCGCGTGCAGGACTATGAAGCGTTGATCGACCAGCGCAACGAGATCGAAGCGGGGTATCAACTGCTGCGGGCGGCACGCGAAGATGACCAGGCATTGGGGACGAAACTGCGCCAGTTGAGCGATTACGACAGCCAGCGCCATGCGCTCGACATGGAGATCGCCGCTGAAGGCGAAACGCTGCGCCGTGAAGCGGCGGTGCTGGAATCGCGCATCGAAACGCTCACGCGCATCATCGCAGCGGCGCACCCGGATGACCTGGCCGAAGCGCGGCTGGAACTGGAGAAACTAGAAGCGGCGGATCTGCTGCGCGAACAGTACACCACCGAAGTCGCGGAACTGCGCAGCGAATCGACCGGGCTGGCGGCGACCAACAAGGAACTGCACCGCGAAATGAAAACCCTGGACGACCGGCGCAAGCGGCTGGAAAGCCATGCGGACGCGACCTGCCCATACTGCGGCCAGCCGCTCGATCATGCCACGCGGCTGCGGCTGGTGGACGAGATCGCCGCCGAAGGCACCCCACGCGGGGATCAGTACCGGGGCAACAAGGTGCGCATTGACGAGATCGAGCAGGTGACGGCGGCGCACAAGCGCGAGATTGACGCGCTGGCGCTGCAAGTGCGCAAGCTGGACGCGCTGCGCGAACACACCGCCCGCCTGCAAAAATCGGTCGATGATGCGCACGAGGCCGCGCTCGACCTGAACGAAGCTGAGGCGCGTTACGCGGTGGTGCGCGACCTGATCGACCGGGAAGCCTACGCGCTGGATGTGCGGGCGGCGCTGGCCGAACTCGATGTACTGCGCGCCGCCGTCGGGTATGACAGCGACCGCCACACCGCCGCACAGCAGCAGTTGCAGATGTATCTCGATTTCGAGGCGCGCCAGACGCGCCTGAACCTGGCCGCCGAATCGCTGCCCGCCGAACGCGATTCGCTGGCGATGCTCGAACAGCGCATCGACCGGCTGACCGAAGCCATGCGCGCCGAAACCGCCGCGCTGGAACAGGTCGAAATCGAGATCGTGCGGCTGCGCGTGCTGGTCGAAGAAGAACGGGCGCGCCGCGAAGAAGTGTTACGGCTGCGCACGGCGGAACGCAGCGCCAGCGAAAAGGTCATCATCGCGCAGCAGCATCTCAAAGCGATTGACGATGCGCGGGTGCGCAAGGCCGAACTGGAAGCACGGGTGCAGGCGGCGCGTGAGGACAAAGTGGTCTATGAGGAACTCAAGACTGCGTTCGGCAAGAACGGCATTCCGGCGATGATCATCGAGACAGCGATCCCCGAACTGGAGGCGAGCGCCAACGCGCTTTTAGGCCGCATGACCGATGGCCGGATGAGCCTGGCGATCCCGACGCAGCGCGACAAGGTGACGGGCGGGGTGGCGGAAACGCTCGACATCGTGATTGCCGACGAGCTTGGCACACGCGGCTATGAGCTGTTCAGCGGCGGCGAAGCGTTCCGCATCAATTTCGCGCTGCGCGTGGCGCTCTCGCAGCTTCTGGCGCGGCGCGCCGGGGCGCATTTGCGCACGCTGTTCATCGATGAAGGCTTCGGCACCCAGGACGAGGACGGGCGGAACAAGCTGATCGAGGCGATCACGGCGGTGCAGGACGGGTTCGATATGATCCTGGTGATCACGCATATCGACGACTTGCGCGACAGCTTCCCGGTGCATATCGCCATCGACAAAACGAGCGACGGCAGCCGCATCAGCGTGCGGTAGTTGGAGCGCCTACAGGCTCACCCGTTTTCATGATACACTTTCATGCATAGTGTATAAAAATCTGGTGAGGTGTCCCGATGGGTTTATCGACACGACAGACCTTGATCGCAGTGCTGGCGGCATCCAGTGATGCGCAGGTGGACAGCTACTATAAACTGCTGCGACACGCATTTCCTGAAAATTTTGAAGCTGCGGCACTACCGGATCAAACCCCGTCGGATGCGTACCGCGAAGCGGATGATGTCTTGATCGGCTTTTTGTCTGGCGGTGACGATTCATCGTTGCAGGTGAAACAGGAGCGCGAAGTGACGGCGCACAGCGGCTTCACCACGAAACCACCGCTCGAATGACTGCGATTGCCGATACCGGATTTGTGATCGCAGTCGCTATGAACCGAGTGTCCCCAGGCTGAAAGTGACCCCGCCATGACCGATCCTGCCCAAGCCCGCACGCTGACCACGCTGGAGGCCTTTCGCAACCGCCCCGAAACCGCCCGACACGCCGAATGGATCGCCGGAGAACTATTCACTGATGAGGATGCCGCCGCTGCGAGTCCATCCGCGAAAGACCTGCTGCGGTTCGTCGAAGTGTTTCAGCGCGAAGGCGATACGCTGCGCCGGGCGGGGGTATTCGGGCGCGGCAAAACGTTTGAATCGGCGGCGCTGAACCACACAAAGGTAAAGACGAATGCACTTTTCGGCACGTAACGCGGCCCTTCCCCTGTTGATGCTCGTGGCGCTGTGGCTAAGCGCGTGCGAATCCGCCGCACAGCAGATTGTGCCGACCGCCCGCCCCACCGCCACCCCCACGCAAACCATCGCGGCCACGCGCACGCCCGATGAAAATGCGACCGCCACCGCCACGCTCACGCTGCCGCCCACCACCGCCACGTTTGGCCCGTCGCCCACGCCGCTGCTTGGCCCAACCCGCATCGCCCAGGCAGCGGAGCCGAACACGCCGCCCACCCTGAACCCGAACGCCCCGCGCATCGAGTTCTTCACCACCGATGCCGCCGCCGTCGCGCCGGGCAGCCCGGTCAACCTGTACTGGTCGAGCCGCAACGCGGTCAGCGCCAACATCTACCGGGTGGTGAACGGGACGCGCAATGAAGTCTACCAGGTGGCGACCGCCGGGCAGTTGAGCGTCCCCACCCGCCGTGCGGATCGCGGATCGCTCGAATTTCTGCTCAGCGTGGGCGATGGCCGCCTGACCACCGAACAAAGCCTGATCATCCCGCTGGCCTGCCCGGATACCTGGTTCTTCCAGCCCGCGCCCGATGCCTGCCCCACTGCGCCCGCACAGGAAACGCTCATTATTGAAGAACCGTTCGAGCGCGGGCGGATGGTGTATATTCAGGCGGTCGATACGGTGTACGCGCTGTTCAACGATGGCCGTTCCCCCATGTGGATCGCGCTGCCCAACCGCTATGACCCGGCGGTCGATCCCGAATCGGCGGCAGAATTTCAACCGCCGCCGGGCTTCTACCAACCGCTGCGCATTCTGGGGTTCGTGTGGCGCGGCAATGACACCGTGCGCAACCGCTTAGGGCTGGCCGTCAACCCGGAATTCACGTTCAACGGCTTTTTCCAGGCAGCACGCCAGGGCGACGACGAGACGATCTACGCGACCGGGGCGGATGGAGTCGTGCTGCAACTGCTGCCCGAAGGGGCGCTGTGGCAAATCATCACCCCGCCGTGATGCGCCGTACCGACCGCATCGCACGCCTATACAGAGATGGAGTTCACGTTCATGCTGCCAGAAACCGCCTCATCGCTTGGAGACCGACCTGTTGTACGGGCTGCTCACCGGGACATGGGCGATGAGACCAGCGCGCTGCACGACGAACTGCGGCAGATGGTCATGCGCGTGTTCATGATCGAACGCGAACAATTCACGTTCGACGAACAGACCGCCGTCCAGGTCATGCGCCATCAACTGCTGGTCGATCCCAATTCGCGCTTGTCCGCCATCTTTGAAGGCCGTTTGCTGACCGAAAGCGAACCCGCTTATGACCAGCTCGATTCGCTGTTTGCGACGGTCGATCATGTCCCAGTCTTTCGCCAGGACGGGGAAAAACAGGTGATCTACGCCGTATCCGGGCGCAGCGAACCGAAGCCGCGCCCGGTCTGGCTGAACTGGGTGCTGTTCCTGGCGACGATCTTCAGCGTGCTGTGGGTGGGGACGGAAAGCGCGATCAACGAGATCGCCGCCACCAACCTGGAGTATGCCCGTTCGCTGCTCGATACGTTCGTGCTGGAACTGTGGCGCGGGATTCCGTATGCCGTCGCCATCCTGCTCATCCTGGGCGCGCACGAACTGGGGCATTACTTCGCAGCGCGGCGGCATGGGCTGGCCGTCACCCTGCCGTATTTCATCCCCGCGCCGCCGTTCCTGCTGCCCACCCCGTTCGGGACGTTCGGCGCGTTCATCCAACTGCGCCAGGCGATGCGCAGCCGTAAAGTGCTGTTCGATGTCGGCGCGGCGGGACCGTTCATGGGGCTGGTATTCGCCATCCCCATCGTGCTGATTGGCCTGGCCACATCGCCCGTGAAGCAGGTCGAGCCGGGCATCGCGTTCATCGAAGGCAACAGCCTGCTGTACGCGCTGGCCAAAACCATCGTCTTTCAGCGCTTCCTGCCCGCCAACGGGGAGGACGTGTTCCTGAACCAGATCGCCTGGGCGGGATGGGCGGGGCTGCTGGTGACGGCGCTCAACCTGATCCCCATCGGCCAGTTGGACGGCGGGCATATCCTGTACGCGCTGATTGGCAAACGGGCGCGGCTGTTCTACTACCCGCTGATGGGCGTGGTGCTGCTGCTCAGTCTGCGCAGCGAAACCTGGATTTTGTGGTTCGTGCTGCTGCTGTTGTTCGGGCGCATGTATGCCGCGCCGCTCGATGACATCACCCCGCTTGACCCGCGCCGCCGCATCTGGGGGATCGTTGGGCTGGTCGTGTTCGCGGTCACGTTCGTGCCGGAACCGCTCAGCGCGGTCACGATCCCCGAACTGGGCGACCGCCAGACGGTCATGGTTCCCATCATGTTCGGCCTGCTGGCGCTGTGGACGACGCGGCGCGTGTGGGCAACGCGCCGCATGGCCTTCATGCGGCGGTTCAGGCTTCGGTGACCGGGGCGGGAAAGCGCTGTTTGAACGTGAATGCGAACGGGCTTGCGCCGTGCGCGTTCAGGTAATCGAGCCGCGCTTTGCCCTCCGCCGCTGTTGGGTGATGCCCGCGTTCGACCCACCATAACACCATCGGCGTTTTGCCGATTTTGCCGAACCATTCGGCGCGGCGGCGGTACATATCGGCATGAAACGTGTAGTACGTGTACTGGTGCAGCGCGTCGATGCTTTCCCACACCGAAAGGTTGACGATCAGGTACGGGTCGTCGTATTCCCCGAAATGAGTCGAAGTATCGCCCTCATCGGTCAGCCGCCACACGAACCCCGGCGCATCTTCCGCCAGCTTGTTGACTTGATCGCGGTATTTCATGAAATCGGCCATGATCGGGTCGTCGAGCGGGGCTAAACACTGCGCGATATTGAATTCTGCGATCACGAAATCGGGCATGGCGGGTTCTCCGGTGGCGAATGGATGCAGCACCAGTGTAGCAAAAGTGAGCGCGGACGGGTAAAACTCCCCATTTTCGACAAAGGACTTGCGCTCATGCTCATCATCGATGCTCATCTGGATTTAGCCTGGAATGCCGTGATGTGGAACCGCGATCTGCGCCTTTCGGCGTACACGCTGCGCACCCAGGAGGTGCGCGTACAGGGGAAAGGCCGCGCCCAGAACACGGTCAGCCTGCCGCACCTGTGCGAAGGCCGGGTCGCGGTGGCGGTGGTCACGCTGCTGGCACGTTCGACCGGGAAAAGCATCCCGCACCTGGATTACGCATCGCCGGAACAGGCGTATGCCAGCGCCCAGGGACAGTTGGCGTACTATCACGCACTGCAAGCGGCGGGCGATGTGCGCATCCTGACCGACGGCGCGGCGGTGCGCGATCACCTGGCGGTGTGGGCGGCCTGGGAATCCGGCGGCGCGGTACCGGCCAACTGCCCGCCGCTGGGCGTGGTGATCAGCATGGAAGGGGCAGACCCGATCCTCACGCCCGGCCAGATCGACGCATGGCACGCGGGCGGGCTGCGCGCCCTGGGGCTGGCGCATTACGGGTACGGGCGCTACGCGGGCGGCACGGCCACCGAAACCGGGCTGACCGCATTGGGGCGGGCGCTGCTGCCGGAAGTGGAGCGCCTGGGCATGATCCTCGACCTGACGCACCTGAGCGATGCGGCCTTTTGGGAGAGCATCGACGCTTTCGGCGGGACGGTGATCGCCAGTCACCAGAACTGTCGGGCGCTCGTGCCGCACCAGCGTCAGTTCAGCGATGACCAGCTTCGCGCCGTGATCGCCCGTGATGGTGTGATTGGCACGGCGCTCGATGTGTGGATGCTCAAGCCGGATTGGAACGCCGACCGCACCTCGAACGCCGGGATCACGCTCGAAACGGCAGCCGATCATCTCGATCATGTCTGCCAGATCGCCGGGAATGCGCGCCATGCCGCCATCGGCAGCGATCTGGACGGCGGCTTCGGGCGCGATCAATCGCCCGTCGATCTCGATACGATTGCCGACCTGCAAAAGCTGGTCGGCATCCTGGAGCGGCGCGGCTGGTCACCCGACGACATCGGCGCGGCCATGCACGGCAATTGGGCGCGGGTGCTGATGCGTCTGTAGCTGGCGCGCCAGCTAATGGCGCGCCTCAATCGGCGTTGAACAGCACCGATGCGCCCGCCGTTGGCGTGGTCACGTACAAGGCGGGCGTGAACCCGGTCTGCGCCTGGTAATCCGCGCCGACGGCAGCGGCGAAGGCGACAGCTTCCCCGCCCCACACGATGGCGACGGCGCACCCGCCGAACCCCGCCCCGGTCATGCGTGCGCCGATGCAGGCCGGGTGCGCCCGTGCGCAGTTCACGATCACGTTGAGCGCGTCCTTGTCCGCGTCGGTGACTTCAAAATCGTCGCGCAGGCTGTCATGGCTGGCATCGATCAGGCGGCCTAAGGCGGCGGTATCGCCCGCCCGCATCGCGTCAGCGGCGGCCAGCGTGCGGGCGTTTTCGCTGATCACATGGCGGGCGCGGCGGTAGACCAGCGGGTCAAGCTGCCCCTGGGCCGCCTCAAGCTGTGCCAGCGTCACATCGCGCAGCGCTTTCACCCCGAAATGCGCGGCAGCCTGTTCGCACTGGGCGCGGCGTTCGTTGTATTTGCTATCGACCAGCCCGCGCCGCGTGGACGTATCCAGCACCACGACGGCCAGGCCATCGGGCAGCGGGACGGGTTGTGTCTCCAGCGTGCGGCAGTCGATCAGCAGCGCGCTCCCCGCCTGGCCGGACGCGGAGATCATCTGATCCATGATCCCGGTCTTGACCCCCATCCATTCATTTTCGGCGCGCTGGGCAATCAGCGCGATCTGCGCGGGGTTCCACGCCAGGCCGGAGACATACACCAGCGCACGGGCGGTCGCCAGTTCGATGGCGGCGGACGACGACAGGCCCGCGCCACGCGGCACATCGCCCGCGACCACGCCTTCCCATCCTTGCAGCGGCATCCCGGCTTCCTGCATTGCCCAGGCCACGCCTTTCATATATTCCGCCCAACCGGGGTGGTGCTGCCTGACCATTTCGGTGAGCGAAATTTCGGCCAGCGCCGCATAATCGACCGAATGCACCACCATGTACGGGTCATGGCGCGGGCGCAGCGCTACCCATACGGCGCGGTCGATGGCCATTGGCATCACGAACCCGTCATTGTAATCGGTGTGTTCACCGATCAGGTTGACGCGCCCCGGCGCACGGATGATCGCGGTCGGTTCGCCGCCGAACTGCTGAGTGAACGCAGCGCGGATGCTTTCAGCGCTGACCAGGGTTTCAAGCGACATAATTCAGAAGCCCTTTCAGGCGGTACGGGTTGCGAAGAACGCAAGGGTTAAAAAACGCAAGGCTTGTACAGAATGCCGCCGATTGTAGCGCATCTGGCGCGGGCAGGGGCAGGCACAAACAAACGTTCATTGCGCGAACGGGCAGGAGTCCCGTACAATTTGTTGACGAATGCATGGTGAACGGCAATGTGTATCCGCTGGATACGTGTTTCCACGACCCCCAACGCTTAGCCTTACAGCGTGAGGCCAGGCCTGAACCGGAGCAGGGCTATGGACGAGACAGCAATTCGGGAATCGCGCACGATGCTGCGGCAGGTGCATGAACATCTGCTGCAAGCGCATCAGGATTTAGGCGCATACCGCGAAACGATCAGCGTGGTGGATGTCGTCCATCATCCGATCAACCCCCTGCCCGATTTCAACTACGTCACGCCGCGCCGCAACACCGCCTGGGTGAGCGGGCAGTACGTCAAACAGGGGCTGGACCGGCTGCGCGGGCTGGAACGCACGCCCCGCGTGCAGTATGTCGAAGGGCTGTTCCCGCCGCTGTTCGCCAAGACCCTGCTCGACCTGGGGCTGGAGCTGGAACGCGAAACCCCGCTGATGATCTACCGGGCGAGCGGCGCGGATACCATGCTGCCGCCGTCGTCGAGCGTGATGTCGGCGGGCGTGCAGATTCAGACGGTGGCCGACCAGCGCGGGATCGAAATGTGGTGGTACGTGTGGCGCAACGCCTTCTACGATGTCCTCACGCTCGGCGTGGAACCGCTCGTCGTCGGGCGCGATATGGCCGCGCTGCTGATGGGCAAACATGCCGATTTTCTGATGATGCGGCACAACTTCCCCATCGGCGTGGCGCGGCTCAGCGTGCAGGAAGCCAACAAAAGCGCGCACGTCGTCGCGCTGGCGATGATGAAAGAGGCGCGCACCCCGGAACGGATGCGGGCGCTGCTGGCCGCCGTGCTGCGCGCCGCGCTTGCACGCGGGTGCGACCTGGTGTTCGCCCCCGGCGAAACCGAAGAAGACCGCCGCCTGTGCCGTGAACTGGGCTTTATCGATGTCAGCAGCATTGTCTGCTATGTTGCGCGGGCAGGGCAGCCCGCCAACGGGAGAACCGAACCGCATGGGACTTTGGTGCAGCCTATACTTACCTTACGCTGATGCCTCAGCAAACGCTGAGGATTCAGGGGCGGTGGCAGTGCGCGTGCGGGAGGTGGTCGAACGGCTGCAAGCGGGCCTGAACGCGATGGGCTACCAACCGTATGACCCGTTCGGCCTCATCCCCGGCAGGGCGTACCCGAAAGCCGTCAAGCTGTTCGTGTGCGATGGCCGCGATGGGTGGATCAGCGTGAAAGCCGCCCCGGAACCCGAAACGATGATGGCGGCGGTGGGGCTGGCCAAAACCGTCCTGGCTTTCGATCCGTTCCCGTTCGTGCTGGCGCTGGCGCTGCATGACTCCGATGCCTTGCCGAACAACGCATCCGGCGCGCTCTCGCTGGTCGAAACCTACGCGGGCGACGAGAAAATCGACCCTGCCGCCGCGCTCGGCGCGCACCTGAAACCCGGCAGGACGGCGGACGATCTGCGCGCCGCGCTTGGTCAGCCCGTCGATCCAGCCGGGCGCACTGCGCCCGCCGTCCGTATCGATTCACTCGCGGCGGAACTGCTGCCCGCCGATGTGCGGAGCAAAGCCAAAGGGGTGAGTGCCGCCCAGTCGCAGCCGTTGATCGAACGGCTGACGCACAACCTGCTCGGCAAGGTGGGCGGGGCAGTGCCACCAGGGACGGGCGACCTGCTGCGCGGGAATGCGCCCGCATGGAGCAGCCCCGCCGGGCAGCGCATCACGGCATTCATGGAATACATCGCCATCCCCGGCGACTGGCGCGACCCGGATTTTGTCGCGGTGCGCGATGCATATGCGCTGGCTGTGCGCCGCCAGCGTCACCCGGCGCTCACCCTGCTGCCGGGTGACCAGGCCGCGCTCGATGCCGTGCCGAATCCGCTGCGCTACACGCCGATCTACATGGGCAAAGCCTGAGCGATGAGCGCGAAAGACCGCCTCTACTGGGATACCGTGTACCGGGAGGCATTGGGCGTGCTGGACACGTATCCGCCGCCCGACCCGCTCCTGTTCATGTATTCGCCGCCGCCGCGCCCCAACGACCCCGAACCGCCGAGCGCGCTCGACCTGGCGTGCGGCCTGGGGCAGAACGGCTTATGGCTGGCCTCCCAGGGCTATACCGTCGATCTGGTGGACATCAGCCGGGTCGCGCTGATCGCCGCCCAGGCCGAAGCCGCCGCACGCGGGCTGCGCAGCGTGAATTTCTTGCAGGTCGATTTCGACGACGCATCGGCGGCCAAACTGCGCCCGTTCGCCTATGACCTGGTGTGCGCGACGCGCTATTTCAAGCGTGACCTGATCACCCAGGTGCGCGCCGCCGTCAAACCGGGCGGGCGCATCATCTATGAAACGTGGAACGTGAACTATCTCACCATCGAGCCGGAACTCGCCCGCGATCAACTGGTCGAAATCGGGGAACTCTCCGGCATTTTTGCCGATTGGAACCTGCTGCGCCATACCGATAACGGGGTGATGTCGCAGGTGGTCGCCATCAAGCCGGGCGTTGGGTTCTGAAGCTGCGCCGCGCACACGTCATGAAGGACGAACGATGATCCACATCGCTGTACAGGAAGATATGCTGCCAGGGCGCAGCATGGTCGAAAAGTTTGAACACGCCAAAGCGTTGGGCGTGCAGGGAATCGAGTTCTGGGGGCGCGGGCTGCCGTTCAAGGTCGAACAGATCGTCGATGCGATGGATCGCACCGGAATCCGGGCGGCGATGGTCAATCATGGGCGGCAGGGGCGCATCCTGGACAGCGACCCGCTCGCCCGCGAACAGGGACTCGACGATCTGCGCCAATCGATCATGTGTGCGGCAGATCTGCGGGCGGCGGGCGTGGTGTTCGTGCCGCACTTCTTCGGCCCGCTCATGCCGGATTTAGCGCCGTATCTGTCGGCGGTCGAACTGGAAGCGGAAATGCTGCATACCCATCTGCGCACCCTCTCCGATTACGCCGATGCAATGGGCGTGACGCTGTACGTCGAGCCGATCAACCGCTACGAGACGCATTTCCTCAACCGGCTGGAACAGGCGGCCAAAGTCGCACGCCGCATCAACCATCCCAGGGTGAAAATCGTGGCCGACCTGTTCCATATGGCGCTGGAAGAAACCGACATGGCCGCCGCCATCCGCGACCATGCCGACGTGATCGGCCATGTGCATCTGGCCGACAGCAACCGCCGCCTGCCGGGGCAGGGCTTGATCGACTTCCGGGCGATGGCCGATGCGCTGCACGCGATGGCATACAGCGGGTGGGCGGCCTTTGAATGCGGCCAACCGGGGGATAATGCGCCCGCCGCCGCCCAGTATCTCGCGGACTTACCCGCATCGCTGGCGCTGCTGCGCGGGGCGGGGTGGGGCTGAACGTTCATCGTCCTCAACCTTTGAAGAAAGCAGGCGCATTTCATGCTCAGAATTGCCAATGCCCCGTGTTCGTGGGGGGTGATCGAAAATATTGAAGGCGAACGGTACGATTATGTCCGCGTGCTGGACGAGATTGCCGCGACGGGCTACAGCGGCACGGAACTGGGCGACTGGGGGTTCATGCCGACCGACCCGGCGCTGCTGAGCGACGAGATCGGGCGGCGCGGGCTGCACCTGCTCGGCTCGTGGGTGAGCGTTCACCTGCACGATGCAGCGCGCCACGCGCAAAGTGCCGCCGACTGCGTGCGTACTGCCCGGCTGCTGGCGGCGGTGGGCGGGCGGGACTGCCTGATCGTGCTGGGCAACGACCCGTACAGCGACCCGGTACGCACGCTGCACGCCGGGCGCGTCACGCCGGAAATGGGCATGAGCGATGCGCAGTGGGCGGTGTTCGCCGCTGGCGCGGAACAGATCGCCCGGCAGGTGCGCGAAGAAACCGGGCTGCGCACGGTCTTTCATCAGCACATCGGCACATGGGTCGAAACCCCGGCGGAAACCGCTCGCCTGCTGGCGATGACCGATCCGGCGCTGTTGGGGCTGGTGTTCGATACCGGACATTGGCGCTTTGGCGGCGGCGATGAGGTGGAAGGGGTATACGCTTTCCGGGATCGCATCTGGCATGTGCATTTCAAAGATCATGAGCCGAACGTGGCGCGTCAATCGCGTGAGCAGGGATGGGACGGGCCGACATCGGTCGGACACGGGGTGTTCTGCGAACTGGGACGGGGCGATGTGCGCTTTCCGGCGGTGCGCGATGCGCTTCAGGCCATCAGCTATGACGGGTGGATCGTGGTCGAACAGGATGTGCTGCCCGGCTTAGGTACGCCGAAAGCGAGCGCGCAGCGCAACCGCGACTACCTGACCACATTAGGGCTGTGACATTCCCTGTACAGGTTAGTGTACGGGGCTGACTACACGCCGAAGAAAAAATCGCGCACGCTGGCGCTGAAGCCGGGGAGCAGGTCGCCCGCCGTGAGCGTGTCGGCTTCGCCGTAGAAGGCGCGGGAATCGGCGGTCAGCACTTCGACTTCGCGGCGTTCCGGGTAGACCAGCCAGACCATCTTCGAGCCGTTGGCCAGGTAGAACAGCGCTTTATCGAGCAGGGCGCGCAGCGATTGACCGGGCGATTGAATCTCGATGCACAGTTCCGGCAGGTACGGGGCTGCGCCCTGGCGGGTGACCGGGCGTGATAAGTCCAGCACGGCGGATACGTCCGGCAGGCGGTCATCCGCATCCCCACTCGCCGGGCGGTGCCGCGCTTCCGTCGCCACCCGCCCGATGGAATGCGCCCGAAAGTAGGTCTGCAATACAAAGCCGATGTTCAACGCGATGATGCCGTGTTCTTCGGTGGGCAATTTTTCGACGATCTCCCCGTGAACCAGTTCAAACAGCCGATCCGCGTTTTCGGGACGGCTCAGAAAAGTCTCGAACGCCTCCAGCGTGACGGGGGGGGCGAGTGCGATCATGATGGACGGTCTCCATACGTGCTGCTGCCTTTATTGTACCGGAATTGCGCGCCTGCTCTGCGCAGATCGTTTGATTCTTAGCGTCCGCTCTGTATAATAGCTGCGCGTAACCCATCCTGCTGCGGGGAGAATTGAACGCGATGGTTCCGAATATGCCAGGGCAGGGCGAAAACGAAGACATCCTGCGGGATGATTCGGTGACTGGCGCTGAAACGGGGACGACCCAGGCCGAACGGTCGTCTGACGCGGAGGCTGCTGCGCCTGCTTCTTCATCCAATGTTGAACCTGCCCCCCCGGCGACGGGCGAGCAGACAGACGCTGAACGTGTACAGGTGTCCAGCGCCCAGGCGGACGATGCGGTGTCGGCATCCGGCGGCTTCATGGGCGACGATGCGGTATCGGCTGGAACCGATTCGACTGCCGAAGATGAGGCCGCTGCTGCATCCGAAGCACTGGCCGCTGCGGCAGACGCGGCGAACGCCGCTCCTGATGAATCAGCCGCAGCGACAGGTGCAGCCGCATCAGGCGATGCAGCCCCGCCCGCCAGCGCGCCCATCCCGGAAGGGGTGCGCAAATTCAAGCGCGGCGATGTGCTGGAAGGCACAGTCAAAGAGACCAGCCCGACACAGGTCACGGTCGCGCTCGATGAGACGTTCGTCGGCGTGATCCCGGCTTATGAGCTGGAGCGCATGAACAAGCGCAACCTGGACGACCTGCGCCCCGGCGAAAAAGTGATGGTGTATGTGGTCAATCTGCGCGATGTGAACGGCAACATTCTGCTGTCGTACAACCGCGCTGTGGAAGAAATGGACTGGCAGCGGGCGGAAACCTTCCGCCAAAGCCAGGATGTGTATGAATCACGGGTGGCGGGTTACAACAAAGGCGGGTTGATCGTCCGGTTCGGGCGGCTGCGCGGGTTCGTGCCGCAAAGCCAGATGAGCGCCGACCGCCGCCAGGTGTTGGAGAGTGAAGGCGCGGAAGAACGCTGGAGTTCGATGGTCAACGAGCCGATCCTGATCAAGGTGGTGGAAGTTGACCGCCAGCGCAACCGCTTGATCCTTTCGGAACGGTCGGCTTCGCGTGAAAGCCGTGAAAAACGCAAGGAAAATCTGATCGGCCAGCTTACCGTTGGCGAAGTGCGCATGGGGCGCGTGGTCAGCCTGGAGGACTTCGGCGCATTCGTCGATATTGGCGGCGCGGAAGGGCTGGTACACCTGACCGAATTGTCCTGGCATCATGTCACCCATCCCCGCGAACTGCTCCAGGTAGGGCAGGAAGTCAAGGTGGAGGTGATCAGCGTTGACCCGGTGGCGAAGCGCATTGGCCTGAGCATGAAACGCCAGGCTCCCGATCCCTGGGATACGATTGCCCTGGGCTACCAGATCGGCCAGTTGGTGCGCGGCGAAGTGACCAAGCTGACCAAGTTCGGCGCGTTCGCCCAGTTGGTCGATGTCCCGGAGATTGAAGGGCTGATCCACATCAGCGAACTGAGCGATAAGCGCGTGCAGCACCCGCGTGAAGTCGTGAAGGAAGGCGATGTGATGACGCTGCGCGTGGTCAAGATCGACGTGACCAACCGCCGCCTGGGGCTAAGCCTGAAGCGCGTCAATTCCGCCGAATACATGGATTCGGACTGGCAGGACTTCCCCGACACATGACCGGGGAATTGTGCAGGGTTTGAGCAGGGCATCAAGGGGGGAAACGCCGGACGCAGCCGCGAGAGCCATCGCAGATAACGCGCCCGGCGTTTTCATGTTGTGCCACCCGTCAGCCCGGTCAGCGCCCGCCCATAAACTCCTTCTTCACACGCGGATCGGCGGGGTCGGGGTAGTCGAACTCGTCGATCAACTGGGTGAGCGGAAATTCCGGGGCGGTATCCATCCCCACCAGCAGATCGGCCAGCACAATATCGGTCACCAGCAGCAGCCGCCCGAAGTTGCTGTACTGGCCTTGCAGCGCGGTGAACAGCACTGCGAACACCCGTTCGCGCAGCTCGGTATGCAAAATCCCGCTGCCGGGGTAGCTGCTCGTCCAGCCTTCCTGGTAGGTGCCAATGCGCAGCGTGTCATCGCGGATGTGAATCAACTGGCTGATGGCGGCCTTGCGATCCTGCGCATCGATCAGCCGTTCGCCGCTTCGGTATGGCACATTCGCCAGCGCACGGCACACCTCACCGGGCGGCGCGGGTTCGACCAGGCGCAGCACTGGCGCGGGAACCGCCAGCGCCCCGGCCAGCGCAGCGGCGGCGCGGCGGTAGTAGCGCACCCGTCCCGGTTGGTCGGCATGGCGGTCGATTCGCCACAGCAGCGAGAGATAATCCCCAAAATCGAGCGGCAGACGCGGTGGCGCATCCGGGCTGTAGAGTCCGGTCAGTTGTTGAATCCGTGCCTGTTCAAAGCGGCTGTGAGTCATGGTGCGCTGCCTTCTGCTGCGCTGAAGCTGCGATGGGTCAACTAGGTGTCAGGTCACGCGATTTGGGCGGCTCACCCGGATGCGACGGGATACGCTTCGGTGCGGCGCATGTGCGGTTTCAGGCGGCGGTGGCGCGCCATCACCTGCCACACGCGCAGCGCGGCTTCGACCTGAATGCGCGCGTCCATCTTGCTTTCGCCCACCTGCCGATCCGGAAAGTAGATCGGAATCTCCCCGACGCGGTAGCCCAGACGGCTGGCCACATACGCCATTTCCACCTGAAAAACATACCCGTTCGACCGAATGCGATCCATATCCAGGCCGATCAGCGTTTCGCGCCGCCAGATGCGGTAGCCGCCCGTCGCATCGGCAACATCGATTCCCAGCAGCGCCCGCACATACACCCGGTTGGCGAACCAGCTCAACAGTTTGCGATACCAGCTCCACTGCGAATCGACCCCGCCGCCGCGTGTGAAGCGCGAACCGATCACGACATCCGCCCCGGCATCGAGCGCGGCGATCAGGTCGGGGATGTATTTCGGCTGGTGCGAACCGTCCGCGTCCATCTGGACGATCAGGTCTGCGCCCAGGTGCAGCGCCCGCTTGAACCCGGCGACATAGGCCGGACCAAGCCCGTTTTTTTCGGTGCGGTGCAGCACGAACACGCGCCCCGGATGCGCCGCCGCCAGCCGATCCGCGATCTGCCCGGTGCCATCCGGCGAATTGTCGTCCACCACCAGCAGCCCCAGTGCGGGCAGCGGCAGCGCCAGCAGCGCTGCGGCCATGACGGGCAGGTTTTCCGCTTCATTGTAGGTGGGCATGACCACCATCAGTTTTCGGCTCATCGACATATCAGCGTGTGTATTTCGCCCACGAACGGCCCGGTACAAGCAGTTAAGTGTAGAGTACGCCGAATCCGGCGGCAAGAGCAAAAAGAGTCCGCAGCGGGGGCGAAGTGGCGCGAAAGGCCGTCGCTTGGGTAAGATTCATGTGCATGTGGTCATCAAGATACCGAAAGCACACGATCATTCCGGGGAAAATGGCATTATGGCGGACGCGC
Organism: bacterium; assembly: GCA_033764035.1. Classification (GTDB taxonomy): domain Bacteria; phylum Chloroflexota; class Anaerolineae; order Aggregatilineales; family Phototrophicaceae; genus Flexifilum. Next base: position 213,476 of record JANRJJ010000026.1, on the reverse strand, counting down.
ACAATCGCCAGCTTGAAAAACTGATCCAGACGATTTTCGATACCCATACCGACGGGGCAATCGACTGTGATGCGTGTGAAGCGCAGGTCTGCCGCCTGGCGGAACTGGTCGCGGCAGGCGCGGACTTATGCGAACTGACCGCCGCCGTCGAAGCACACATGGCCTGTTGTGCCGATTGCAAAGAAGAATGGGACGCGCTGCTTGCGATTGTGCGCGCCGAACAAGCAGGTCTGCTGAACAGCTAAATTCCCCTTATCTAACCGAGGTTCACCAGCATGAAGAAGGTACGGGTCATCATTATCGGGTCGGGGCCTGCCGGGTTGACCGCCGCGCTGTATACCGCCCGCGCCCAATTGAGTACCGTCGTGATCACCGGCCCTCAGTTCGGCGGGCAAATCGCCACCACCCACGATGTCGATAACTTCCCCGGCTTCCCGGACGGCATCACCGGGCCGGAACTGACCGAACGGATGCGCCAGCAGGCGGAAAAGTTCGGCGCGGAATTCGCCTGGGACAGCGTGACCGAAGTCGATTTTGCGCACGGGTCGCCGTTCACCGTCAAGACGTATACCGAAACGTACAGCGCCGATTCGGTGATCGTGACCATTGGCGCGACCCCGCGTCACCTGAACATCCCCGGCGAAGTCGAATACACCGGGCGCGGCGTGAGCTACTGCGCGACGTGCGATGGCGCGTTCTTCCGCAACCGTGACCTGATCGTGGTCGGCGGCGGCGACAGCGCCTTGCAGGAAGCGATCTTCCTGACCAAGTTCGCCAGCCATGTCACCATCGTGCATCGGCGCGACACGCTGCGCGCCAGCGCCGCCTTGCAGACCAAAGCGATGGCCAACCCCAAGATCAGCTTTCAGTACGATACCGTCGTCGATGAAGTGCTGGGCGAAAACGGGGTGACCACCGGGGTGACTCTGCGCAATGTCAAGACGAACGAACGCGCCCACCGCAAGACCGATGGGGTGTTCATCTTCATTGGCTATGACCCCAACAGCCGCCTGTTCGGGAACCAGCTTGCGCTGGACGCAGAAGGCTACCTGAGCGTGAGCGCCGACCACCGCACCAGTGTGGATGGCGTGTTCGCGGGCGGGGAAATTCACGATCAGATGTTCCGCCAGGCCATCACCGCCAGCGGCCAGGGCTGCGCCGCCGCCCTGATGACGATCAAATGGGTGGACGACCGCGAAACGCTTCAGCCGCTCGATGAAGGGGCGCTTGGTGAAGCGGTGGCGGGCGATTGATGGGGCAAGCGCATTGGTCACAATTGCATACCAGATTAGAGAGGGGAGCCAAATGGCTCCCTTTTTGCTTCAATCACGACACACCGCCCCCCCTGCCCAAAATTGAATTGAAGGATCGTCGAGTCGTCGCCTATAATGGACGGTGAGCAGGCACCCTTTCGCATCATCACCGAGCGGACGACCCATGACCGACATTATCGCCGTGATCCCGGCACGCCTGGGGTCAACACGGCTGGCACGAAAAGTACTGGCGGATATTCACGGCCACCCCTTGATCTGGCATGTGTGGAGCCGCGTCATGCAGGCGGCACGCCCCACCGGGGTCTACATCGCCACCGATGCCGATGAAGTGGCCGACGCTGCACGCGGCTTCGGCGCGAACGTGATCATGACCAGCCCGGAATGCCGCAGCGGGACGGAGCGCATCGCCCAGGCGGTGCAGGCGCTGGCCGAACAGGGCATCACCCCGGACGGCGTGATCAACGTGCAGGGCGATGAGCCGCTGGTCGATCCCGGCATGATCGACGCGCTCATCGCAAGCTGGGATTTTGCGCTGGCCGACCTGATCACCCCGGTGTTCGCCATCCACGACGTGGCCGAAATTCACAACCCGAACATCGTCAAGGTGGCGCGGGATGCCCGCAACCGGGCGCTGTATTTCTCGCGGTCGCCCATCCCCTATGTGCGCGATACCCCGCCCGAAGCCTGGCTAAGCAAAGCGCAGTTCTGGGGGCATATCGGCGTATATGGCTATACCCGCGCCGCCCTGCTCGCTTACCCGGCGCTGCCCGTCAGCGCGCTGGAAACGGCGGAGTCGCTCGAACAGCTTCGCTTTCTCGATGCGGGCTACGCCTTCCAGACCTTTGAAACCAATTACCGCCCTATCGCCGTCGATGTCCAGGCCGACCTGGAACGGGTGCGCGGGCTGCTGGCATGAACCGACTGACCGACACTCACATGCCCGACCATGCCCGCTGGCTGGATGTGGCACGCGGCGTACTGAACGCCGAAGCCGCCGCGATCAGCGAAGCCGTCGCCCGCGTCGATGCGGGCATGACCCGCGCCATCGAAACGATCCTGGCGCATTCCGGCAAGGTCGTCGTGACCGGGTTGGGCAAAAGCGGGCTGGTCGGCCAGAAGATCGTCGCCACGCTGTGCAGCACGGGTACGCCCGCCGTGTTCCTGCACGCCTCTGAAGCTTTTCATGGCGACCTGGGCATCTACACCCCCGGCGACCCGACGATCCTGCTCTCGAAAAGCGGTACGACGGCGGAACTGCTGCGTCTGGTGCCGATCCTGCGCGAATTCGAGTCGCCGCTCATCGGCATCCTGGGCAACACGGAATCGCCGCTGGCGAAACTGATGGACATCGTGATCGATGGGGCGGTGCGCGCCGAAGCCGACGTGAACAATCTCGCGCCCACGTCCAGCACCACCCTGGCGATGGCATTGGGCGATGCGCTGGCCGTCAGCCTGGTGTATGCACGCGGCTTCACCGAAGAAGATTTCGCCCGCTACCACCCCGGCGGCCAACTGGGGCGCAACATGCGGCTGCGCGTGCGCGATGTCATGCACCAGGGTGAACAGGTCGCGTGGGTCACGCCGGATCAACCCGTCAAGCAGATCGTGATCGCCATGACGCAGAAACCGCTTGGCGCGGCGTGCGTGATGGACGACACCCGGCTGATCGGGCTGATCACCGATGGCGATCTGCGCCGGGCGCTGACGGCGCACGACGATATTCGGGCGCTGACCGCCCGCGACATCATGACCCCGCACCCCATCACTGTGTCGCCGGGCGAAACGCTGAAGGCGGCGCTGGTGCTGATGGAAAACCGCACCTCGCAGATTTCCGTGCTGCCCGTCGTCGATCCGGCGGCGGAGCGGTGTCTTGGCCTCATCCGCGTGCATGACATTTATCATGAAGGTTGATCGAAAGGTTCACCCTTGACCGCACTGATTTCACAGTTCGAGATCGCGCCCGCTGTGCCGCTGGGCGGCGACATGCCGCTGATCATCGCCGGGCCGTGCGTGGTCGAAAACGAGACGATCACGCTCGAAACCGCCCGCCGCATGAAGGCGATCACCGGCGCGCTGGGGCTGCCATATGTGTTCAAAGCGTCGTATGACAAAGCGAACCGCACGTCGGCCAGTTCGTTCCGCTCCATTGGCTTCGATGAATCGCTGGCCATTCTGCGCAGCGTCAAACATGAATTGGGACTGCCCATCCTGACCGATGTCCATGAATCGTACCAGGTCGCCCCGGTCGCGGACGTGGTCGATATTGTGCAGATTCCCGCGTTTCTGTGCCGCCAGACCGATCTCCTGCTGGAGGCGGGCAAAAGCGGACGCGCCGTCAACATCAAGCGCGGGCAGTTCATGGCTCCGGAAGATATGCGCTACGCCGTCGATAAAGTCCGCGAAGGCGGCAGCGACCGCGCCTTCCTGACCGAACGCGGCGCATCGTTCGGCTATCATAACCTGGTGGTCGATATGCGCGCCCTGCCAATCATGCGGCAGTATGCCCCGGTCGTGTTCGATGTCACCCACAGCGTACAAACCCCCGGCGGCGCGGGCGGCAAGAGCGGCGGCAACCGCGAATACGCCCCGTTCCTGGCGCGGGCGGCGGCGGGCGCGGGCGTGGATGGCTTCTTCATCGAAACCCACCCCAACCCGGCGGAAGCGCTGAGCGACGGCCCGAACATGATCCCGCTCGATCAGATGGAGTCGTTCCTTTCGATGCTGCTGGCGGTGTGGCAGACCAGCCGCCCATTTGTGGCGCGCCTGAACGAGCTGACCCCGGCGGCGGACGCTTGAGCAACATGACCGACTCGGTGCTGATGCAGGCCGCCGCATCCGTCCGCCTTCTGGCGCTGGACAGCGACGGCGTGCTGACCGATGGCGGCGTGTACCTGTTCGATGATGGGCGCGAATTTCGCCGCTTCAACATCAAGGATGGGCTGGGGTTGCAAAGGGCGATGCAGGCGGGCATCGTCGTCGCCATCGTATCTGCCGCGCCCGCCGAAATCGTGCTGCGCCGTGCCGCCATGTTGGGGGTTGCGTATGCGGCGGTGGGCGTGAAGAATAAACTTGACCATCTGCAAGGCTTGTGGCGCGAATTGAACATCAACGCAGCCGAAACCGCCTATATGGGCGATGATCTGGTCGATCTGCCCGTGCTGAATGCGGTGGGGCTGCCGTGCGCCCCGGCGGATGCGGTGGACGCGGTGAAAAGCGCATCCCGGTTCGTCAGCCGTCAGCCGGGGGGCTATGGTGCGGTGCGCGAGCTGTGTGACCTGTTGATTCAGGCGCGTTCATAACAGCTTTCTAACATACGCCGCATCTTTATCGATTGCACAAGGAAATTGTGCGGACAATTCACATATAATGCTCACCGTAAGGGTTCAGGTACAGGGAGGCAGCTCGTGGGTTTTTCACTCGTGACCGGTGGCGCGGGATTCATCGGTTCGCACGTCGCACGGCATTGTCTGGCGATGGGACAGCAGGTCGTGGTGCTGGACGATCTGTCCGGCGGCTTTCGCGATCAAGTCCCGGCTGAGGCGGCGTTCGTGGAAGGTTCCATTGTCGATCACGCGCTGATCGACGACTTGTTCGACCGCTACCACTTCGATTACGTCTATCACCTGGCGGCTTACGCCGCTGAAGGGCTGTCGCACTTCATCCGGCGCTTCAACTACACCAACAACCTGATCGGCAGCGTCAACCTGATCAATGCGTCGGTCAAGCACGCGGTGAAATGTTTCGTGTTCACGTCGTCGATTGCGGTATACGGCGCGGGGCAGCTTCCCATGACCGAAGACATGACCCCCGTCCCGGAAGACCCCTACGGCGTGAGCAAATATGCCGTCGAACTTGATCTGCGCGCCGCGCACGAGATGTTCGGGCTGAATTACGTGGTGTTCCGCCCGCACAACGTGTACGGCGAATACCAGAACATCGGGGATCGCTACCGCAACGTGATCGGTATCTTCATGAACCAGATCATGCAGGGGCAGCCGATGAGCGTGTTCGGGGATGGCCTGCAAAGCCGCGCCTTCAGCCATATCGACAACGTGGCACCGCACATCAGCCGCGCCGTCGAAATTCCCGAAGCATACAATCAAGTGTTCAATATCGGCGCGGATACGCCGTACACCGTCAAGCGGCTGGCCGAAGTGGTGGCCGAAGCATTCGGCGTGGAACAGGCCATCGATTACCTGCCCGCCCGCAATGAAGTGCTGCACGCTTACGCCAGCCACGAAAAAGCCAAGCGCGTATTCGGCATCCACGACATGATCACGCTGGAAGCGGGCGTTCAGCGCATGGCGGACTGGGCGCGCACGGTGGGCGCACGCAAAAGCAAGACGTTTGGCGAAGTGGAAATCGAAAAGCACATGCCGCAAAGCTGGCTGCGCGATATTCAGGCGGCGAACGCTTCTGCGGAAGCGACGAACGCTGCGCCTGGCGCTGCGGCACAAGAAGCCGACAAAGCAGCCGTGCGCTAGCGCACGTGTGCCACCACACCCCTGGACAGCCAACGTGTGCGAAGGCACACGCAGTGTCAGCAGTCACCTTTAGCCTATAAAGCAGTGACCGTGATTACACTGGTGAATAGCGTCCGCAGTGGTGCGGCGCTTACACCGAAGGATAACCGACATGCTGCCAGAATTTGCGTTGAGCGATACAGAACGCGCGTCCGGCCAGGTGAATGCTGCCCTGGTCGATGAGGCGGTGCGTAAATTTGCCTCACAAGGCACGCTGATCCTGCGCAATGCCTTCGACCCGGCACTGATCCAGGGGATGCACGATGCCTTCATCGCACGCAACCAGCGCTACCTGGAGGACAAAGATCATGCCGACGCGCTGAACGTGGGCGATAAACGGTTCATGATCACACCGGAATTCGAGCCGCCGTTCGATTCGCCCGACGTGTGGGCGAACCCCACCGTGACGGCCATCATCAAACGCCTGCTGACCGACCAGGTGATCCTGGGCAGTTTCGGAGCGGTAGTATCGCTGCCTGGCGCGGAAGACCAGCATATCCATACCGATTTTCCCGGCCTGTTCCCGGAAAGTATGCTCGATGCCATGCTGCCGCCTTTCGCCGTCACCGTCGTGATCCCGCTGGTGCAGATCACCGAACTCACCGGGTCTACCCGCGTGTGGCCGACCAGCCACCGCCTGCCGCGTGAAAAGTTCCGCGCCGTCGATCCGGTCGGGCCGCTGATGGCGATGGGCGACTGCCTGTTCATGGATTACCGCCTGGTCCACCAGGGCGCGGGCAATCGTTCGCCCGCCCCACGCCCGATTCTCTATAACGTGTATTACCGTCCCTGGTTCCGTGACCATGAAAACTACGCGAAGCAGGCGCGCCTGAAACTCTCGAAAGACGTGTATGACCGCATCCCCGAAGCGCATCGTCCGATGTTCGTCGCGGCGCTGCGGGGGTAACGCCCGTTAGGATTGACCTTGCACGAACGCATGATCAAGGTATGGTGTTTACAGCGCGACCAGTTCGGGCATACGCGCCCGGTCGAAGCCGCGTTCGCGCCAGGCACGGCGCAGTTCATCTATGACGACGGATGGGAACCCGCCGCGATGCTGGCGGCGGCTCCCGACCTGGTACTGACGGTGAACGATCATCCGTATGAGATTGCCCGCTGCCTGGAGGCCGCCCGCGCACATGGCATTCCGTCGCTGGTGCTTCAGGATGGCATTTTGGAATGGCGCTGCCAATATGAAAATCCGCTGTTCGGGGCGGGCGGCGGCGCGCTTCAGCATCAACCGGTGCTGGCCGATAAGATCGCGTGCATAGGCCTGCAAAGCGCCCGGCAAATCGCCGCGTGGGGCAATGCGGGCAAAGTCGAAGTGACCGGGATGCCGCGCCTGGATGACCTGGTGCGCGACTACCAGGCACATGGCAGTGCGCTGACCGCGCCCGCCGCACCGGGGCGCAGACCGCGTGTGCTGGTCATGACGGCCAAAAAGCCCGGTTTCACGCCCGAACAGATGGCGGTCACGCTGGAATCGCTGCGCGATGTGAAGGCGTATTTTGCGGCACGCCCGGATATTGACGTGATCTGGCGGGTGACCAAGCTGCTCGATCATGACCTGGGCGTGGAAAATCACCTGACGGCGTTCGACAGCCTTGACCTGATCCGCGTGATCGACCAGGTAGACGCGGTGATTACGACGGTCAGTACGGCGATTTTGGAGGCGATGCTGCGCCGCCGCCCGGTCGCCGCGCTCGATTACCACAACACGCCGCGCTTTGTCGAAACCGCCTGGACGATCAGCGCGCCAGGGCAGATTGCCCCGGTGGTGGACGCACTGCTGCACCCATCGGCGGTCAAGCTGGCGTACCAGCGCGAACGGCTGGCCGATACGCTGGTACTGGAACCCGCCGCACCGCGTGTAAAAGGGTTGATCGAAGCGATGGTGACGCACGCGCAGGCGGCGAAAGCGGCGGGGACTGCGCTGGCGCTGCCGCCCGCGCTCCTTCCGTTCGATCTGTACCCAGGCGTAGCGCTGCCCACGTCGGCGCTGTACCCGGAACACACCGTGTACCAGGAAACCGATCTCGACGTGCTGCGCCAGCAGTTGGCGCGGCTGGAAAAAGCCTATGCCCAGGTGAAAGCCCATGCCGATGAACGGAGCCTGGGCTATTGGATCAGGACGATAAGCGTGCGCGCCAGCCGTTATGCCAGCATTCTGCGAAGGAAAGTTACATGAGGATTCTGTTTCTGCCAGGCTCCGCGACATCGCCTTCGGCGCGCTTTCGGCTGCTCCAGTTCGTGGAACCGCTTCAGCGGGCGGGGCATGAGGTCGTCGTGCGGGTGGTGCAGCCCGACCGCATGTGGCAGCCTGATCGGCAGCATCGGCTTTCACAGGTGATCACCCAGCGCTGGCAGGCTGTACAGCACGTCGTCAATGGGGTTCAAAGCATCCGCGACGCGGACGATTTCGACGTGATCATGATGAACCGCGACATCATCCCCGAAACCAGCGTCACGTTTCTGGAACCGCTGCTGGCGCGGCGCAACCCACGCATCATCTTCGATTTCGATGATGCGATCCATGTCGGCGTGCGCGCCCCCAAGATGGCGAAAATTCTGCCGTTGTATGCCCATGTGACCCCTGGCAATCCGTTTCTGGCGGCGTATGCGCGCACGCTCAACCAGCAGGTGACGATTCTGCCAACGGTGGTCGATACCGATCAGTATGCCGTCGCCGCGCAGCGCCCGCCGGGCAAACTGCGCATCGGCTGGTCGGGTTCCAGCTATACGGGTAAGGCGATGCTCCCGCTGCTGGAAGGCATCATCACCACACTTGCCCAACGCCACGACTTCGAGTTCATCATCATCTCGAACACCGATCCCGGCATCCGCTGGCAGGGCGTGCAGATGCGCTACATCCCCTGGACGGAAGCGACGGAAGTCGAAATGCTGCAATGGATCGATATTGGGTTGATGCCGCTGCGCGACGATGTGTTTGAACGCGGCAAATGCGGCCTGAAAGCGATACAGTACATGGCAGTGGGAACGCCCGCCATCGTGTCGCCGGTGGGCGTGAACGTCGATGTGGTGCGCGATGGCGAAACGGGTTACCATGCGTCCAGCGATGAAGCGTGGATCGCGCACATTGAACGGCTGATGCAGGATTCCGCACTGCGGGCGCAGTTAGGCGCACAGGCGCGGACGCATGTGGAACAACACTATTCGATCACGTCGCTGATGCCCACCATGACCGCGATTTTTCACAAAGTGGCAGGACGATAAGTCAATGGAAAGCCGGATCGATTCACGCCTGTGTATCTGCATCTGCACCTACCAACGCCCGCACCTGCTGAAGCAGGAACTGCTCGATCTGTTCGCGCAGACCGTACACCCCGCCTGCCTGATCATCGTGAACGGCGACCCGGCATCGCCAGAGGTGCGCGATATGCTGTGCAGCCTGGAATATCCGCCAGGCTGGAAGGTGGTGTATGTGCCATCGAATCACGGCAACCTGTCGTACCAGCGCTACCTGGGCTGGCGCGCCGCCGCTGGCTATGACGTGCTGGTGTATTTCGATGATGATCTGCGGGTGCCAAAGCCGGACAGCCTGGCACAGGTGATCGCGCCTTACCAGGACATGGCTTACCGGGATGTCGTCGGGGTGACGGCGCTCACGCACGCACGGGGATGGAATCATTTTCAAGACCCGGAAATCGTGCAGGATTTGGACAAAGCGCCCCGTGCGCTGGTGCGCTGGATGGGGGCATCGAGCGGCCTTTTGCCGGGCGACATCAGCAGCGTGGGCAACCGCATTTACCCGGTTCCACAATCCGGCGATCCGTATGCCGAAGTCCGCTGGCTGCAAGGGCGTGTGATGGCGTACCGAATGCAGGCGATGCATGAGGACACGTTTTCGGACGATCTGTTCGCGCTGGATGAAATTCGGTGCGGGTTGGGCGAGGATACCTATCTCTCACGGCAGGTTGGCGCGCACGGACGGCTGCTGATCAGCACGACGGCGCGATTCGACCACCCCGACGAGGACACCCCGAAAAGTTACCCCGTCAAGGCTTACAAGCTGGCCTATGCCCGCGCCTACAGCCGCCGCTTTCTGAACGATCACTACCGCGTGACGGAACCGCCGCGCCTTTCCGACCGCTTCGACCTGGTGAAAAGTTACGTCGGCAATATGGCCTTGAACTGGGTCAGCGCGCTGCGCAAGCGTAAAGCGCGCTACACGGCGTATGCGTGGGGCTACACACGCGGGGCGCTGCGCGGGCTGCTGCAAAAGCCGACGGCGCGAGCGCTCACCCCCACCGTGAACTGGCGGGCGGATGCCGAACGGGCGCTGGCGGGGCGGCAAACGCTCTCGGTGCGCTACCGCCCCGCCGGCGAGTAGACGACGGCGTGGTCAGGCCGTCCGCAGCCGCCTATTCCCCCCGCCACAGCGAATCGGACAGGTACTTGTAGGCATTGTCCGGGAACAGCGTCACGATCACGCCGGGCTGCCCCGCCGCCGCCAGTGCTTCGGCGGTTTGCAGCGCGCCCACCATCGCCGCCGCAGCGCTGATCCCGACCAGGTAGCCTTCTTCCCGCGCCAGCCGCCGCGCCATCTCGTGGGTGGCTTCGGTGCTGATGCCGATCTGCTGGTCGGGGAAGAATTCATCGTAAATCCCCGGCTTGATGGCGGTCTGCATATGCTTCAGCCCTTCCAGCCCGTGAAACGGCGAATCCGGCTGAAGCGCGATGATCTGCACATCCGGGTTGTAATCTTTCAAGCGCCGCCCGGTTCCCATCAGCGTGCCGCTCGTCCCCAACCCGGCGATGAAGTGCGTGACCGCGCCGTCGGTCTGTTCCCAGATTTCCACGCCCGTCGTATGGTAATGTGCCTGCCAGTTGGCCGGGTTGTTGTACTGGTCGGCATAGTAGTAGCGGTCGGGGGCTTCGGCATTCAGCGCCCGCACCGCCCGAATTGCGCCGTCGCTGCCTTCCAGCGGATCGGTCATCACCAGGTCGGTGCCATATGCCCGCAGAATCGCCAGGCGTTCCGGGCTGACATTGGCGGGCAGAAACAGCTTGACCTTGTAACCCTTCGCCGCGCCCAGCATGGCATACGCGATTCCGGTATTGCCGCTGGTGCTGTCCATCAGCGTCATGCCGGGGCGCAGCCGCCCATCCTGTTCGGCCTGGCGGATGATGCGGGCGGCGGCGCGGTCTTTGACGCTGCCGCCGGGGTTCGTCCATTCGGCTTTGGCGTAAATTTCGATATTGGCGGGCAGGTGTGCCGTCACCCGGCGAAAGCTGAGCAGCGGCGTGTTGCCGATCAGCGATTCAATGTCCTGCACATCGCGGTAGGCGATCTTGGGTAATGCGGTCATCAACGTCATGAGAGTCTGGCCTCAGTCACTTCCAGTAGAAACCCGGTCGGTATACGATTGCTTGATGCTCGCTTTCAGCCGATGGCCGAAAGCCACAAAAAACGCCGCCGCAATCAAAAAGCGTGCAGCACCATGCGGGAGAACAAGTCCCGGTGGGCGCGGCACGCTTCAGATGCGTCGGCGTTCCAGAAACAGGGCGGGTTACGCCGCTGTGTGAAAGGTTATCCGGTGATCGCGTCGTCTGAATGGCCTTCGCCCGTGTTCAGACAACAACAACACACATGCTGGTTCATCATCGAAAGTTCCCGTTCAAAACGGACTTGTTCTCACTTTACCGTATAGACGGTGCCGAGTCAACCGTTCTTACGTTAGCCATCCGCCAGGATCGAATCGACGGCGGCGGCCAGTTCGCGCAGATTGGTCACGCGGAACACCCCATGCGATACGGGCGCGTAGGCGAGCATATCGCTGTCGCCCGTCCCCCACTGCGATGGGCTTTCCGGGTTGAACCAGATCAGGCGGCGCGATTTACGCATCACGTCCTGCATGATGTCGATGCGTGGGTTGTTATGGTTATTGCGGCCATCGCCCAGCACGATCACGGTGGTTTTGGCGGTGACGGTTCCCATATGGTCACGCCGGAACGTCGCCATGCTGTTCCCCAGGTCGGTATTATAGTAGCCGGGGCGGTTTTCGGTCAGCACCTTCCCGACGGCATCCATTGGCTGCAATTCCTTGAATACCATGCTGATGTCGGTCAGGTCACCGATGAATACAAAGCTGTTGGTGCGGGCAACCTGGTCTTGCAGTTCGTAGATTAGCGTGAGCAGGAATTCGGCGCAGTAGCGCATCGACGTGCTGATGTCGCAGATCAGCACCAGGCACGGCTTGACGTGTTTATCGCGGAATTGCAGTTCAAGCGGCACGCCGTGATAGCGCATATTGGCGCGCAGCGTGCGGCGCGGGTCGAGCGTGCCGGTCTTGGCGCGTTTCTGGCGAAGCGCGGCGCGGCTGCGCAGCCGGGCGGCCAGGCGGCGAATTTCATCGCGGATCGCGTCCACTTCGCTGTCGCTCAGGCGGGTGAACGGCACGTCGAGCAGGTCTTCTTTCGGCTTCGGTTCCTGGTTGGCCATTTGTTCGGCCAGGCTTGCGCCCACATACTGGCTGACCTGTTCGTTCAGCCCGGCGGCGTTCTGTTCGATCATCTCGCGCAGTTCCTGGCGCGCTTCGCCGCTCATGCCCATCTGTTCCAGTTGATCCATCAGTTCGTCGATCATCTGCTGAAGCTGCTGCAAATTCATCTGCCGTTGCATCCGCCGTTCAAACCAGGGACGCTGGTACATCCCGCTCGACTGCTGTAAGCCCGCCTGCTGCCCCTGCTGGTCGAGCTGCTCCTGGCTGAACGGCTGGCCTTGTAATAGCTGACGCAGCAGGTCTTTGAGCGCGCCCAGGTTGCCAATCATCGCCTGGAGCGCCTGCTGAAGCATCTGTTTTTCTTCCGGCGACATCTGGTTGGGGATGTTCTGCATGGGCGGGGTGGCGGAGCCGAAGAACAGCGGGAAAAATTCCTCGAACGTGCTTTGATCGCGGGACTCCTTGACGAGCGTGGTCTTGAGCGCGGCGCGGAACACGTCGCGTTCGTTCACGCCCAGCGCTTCGACTCCGCGCATGGCATCCATGCTTTCCGCCAGTGAAATACGGACACCCGCCGCCCGCAGCGCACGGATGAAATCGATCATTCGCTTATCCATCAGCACAGGACTTTCTCGAACTCACACCTTCAGGTATGCCCGATCATATCAACCTTCCCGAACCAGCGTCAACCAGTCCGTATGGTGGGGGCAGGGCGCTCACCCGTTTTTTATTTGGCCCAAGTCGGGCTATACTGTCTAAGGTACTGTCTGCATTTCATGCGGGCAGGTGCATACTTGACTCAAACAGGCTGTGACTTCAACGGCTGTGTCTCCTTCTTTTGACAAGGAGCTTGACTGATGCGAAAAGCGGGATGGCTGGCAGGCATTGCCGCGCTGGTGCTGGTGGGGGTGCTTGTGCTGCGCGGCGCAGCACCCGCCAATGCGCTGCGCCAGGCGATCAACAATACACCCACGATCAGCACGATTGGCGCGATTGTCCAGGAACAGGGTTCGACCGGGACGGTGACGGCCTTCACGGTGAACGATGCCGACGTGGGCCAAACCCTGACGATCTCGATCCTCAACGCGCCAGCGGGCTGGACGATTCAGACCGCGCCCACGAGCGTGGTTTCGACCGGGTCAGCCCAGGCCATCAACCTGGACGTGGAACAGCCCAACCTGCCGACGGGCGCGCCCCAGGGGACGTATCAGTTCACCGTGCGCGTGGAGGACGATGGCGCGCCCCCCGCAAGCGCGCAGACGGTCGTCACCGTGTTCGTCGTCTCGCCGGGGCTGCTCTCTGGAACACCGCCCACGCCCACCGCCACCCCCACGCCAAGCGCGACCCCCACCGTCAGCCCAACCGCGAGCGTTTCGCCTACCATCACCGCGACCGGCACCACCACCCCCACGCCGACGACCACGCTCACGGTCACGCCCTTTCCGACGTTCGCGCCGCCGACTATCACGCCTACACTGACCCCCACGTTCATCCCGGCGCTGGCGACGCGCACCCCACTGCCGCGCCCGGCCAATGCAGGCCAGGCCGTGCCGCTCAACCCGGCGCGGGTGCGGTTCGTGGTCAACCGCGATGGCGTGAACGTGCGCATCATCCCGGAAATTGGCGCGCCGCTGGCGGGCATCGTCAATTCGGGCTATACCGCGCTGGCCGAAGCGATCAGCGGCAACGGGGAATGGCTGCGCTTCAATTTTGAAGGCAACGACGCATGGATCGGCTTCCCGACCATCAGCGTGATCGAAGGCGACATCAACGCGCTTTCGGTGCAGGACCCGCGCACGATTCCGTATGGCGGGTTTGAAAGCCCCCGCGCCGGGCTGACCAGCGTGACCAGCCCGAACCAGGGGCGGCTGGAGTTCAGCGGGCTGCGCGTGCGCGGCGGCCCCGGCCTGGGCTACCCGGTGCTGGCGAATGCCCCGCGTTACACGGTGTTTTCGCTGCTGGGGCGCAACGAACAGGGGTCGTGGGTGCAGGTCAACTTTGAAGGAACGCTTGGGTGGATCGCATCGCAGTACATGCAGTTCACGACGGTGGGCGGGCTGAACGTGCTGCCCATCGGCGGCATCGTCGCGGATGCGCTCCCGGTCAGTGAACGCACCTTCGACAGCTACACCGATACGCTGCGCCTGCTGCTCTCGCGCATCGAGATCGCGCTCGCGCCGCTCGAACAAATTCGCGCCATCTGGACGGGGTTCGCGCTTGGCGGCAACCTCCAGTGCGGCACGTACCCGTTCCAGCCGACCGATTACAATATCCCCAACCCGGTGCTGGCGGCGTTCTTCGGCACGCTCGACCCGCTGCAAACCGATTTCAACGCGGCCATGGGCAGTCTGCGCCAGGCGATTGACCTGCTGATCGATGCCTGTAATGGCCGCCGCGTTCCCGCCGAAACCGTAAATCAGGCGCTCGACCTGATCAACCAGGTGGACGGGTTGTTCGGAAGCCTGCGCGCCCGGTTGATCGAGCTGATCCCGCCGGAATTCGAGTTCGACCCGAACACGGCGTGTCTGTTCACGTTCAACAACCGCAGCGAAGTCGTGCCGCGCCTGATCGTGAACACCGTTGCCAGCGTGCGCTTCGACCGCGAAACCAATGTGGGCGGCTTCTGCTTCGATGGCGAAGCGGGGCGCTCGTTCAAGCTGGAAGTGCTGGCGTTCCAGGGCAACCCGCAGCCCAGTGTCTCGGTCAGCCCGTTCGATAACCCGACCAGCTTCATTTCGGTGGGGTCGGCCAGCGGCCAGCGCACCCTGGTCACGCTTGCGCCCATCCTGATCCCGGCGACCGGGCGCTACCTGGTGATCATCGCGGATACCGATGGCGCAGGCCAGGAAGTGCTGGAAGGCGAGATCGCCGTCCTGCTGACCGACGTGACGGCGGGCGGGGCGACGGGCGCGCAAAACCTGAGCATCGATGCCAACGGTAACCTGGTCGTCGCCCCGGTGCCGAACCAGAGTCAGCTTCCGGTGTTCACGCCCGTGCCGGGCGGTGTGCCGGGCGCGCCGGTGCAGGGTACGCCCGTGGCTGGGGTCAACCCGGCGTTCTGCCCAAACATCACCTACACCTGTACGCAGATTCAGGCCGTCGGCGGGACGTGCAATACCGCGCTTTCGTGCCTGGCGGCGGGCAATACCAGCCTTGACCCGGACTTCGACGGGATCGCGTGCGAAACGGTGTTGTGTCCCGGCAACTGATGCGCAGTTCCGGCGGTACACAAGCCGGGGTAAATCACGTATGATCGATGGGGTGGGGTTGAAAAGCTCCACCCCGTTTTGTTGAGATGGAGGGGAGTCGTTTTCCCATGACCGATACGCCGATCACCCGCCCTGCGCCCATCGACGGGCAGATTCCCGCCGGGGCAATGGACATGGACGAATTTCTGCGCCGCCAGGCCGAAGCGCCGTTTGAACTCTACGCCGGAGCGATCATTCCCAAAATGCCTCAGATTTTCCTGCACGGCTTGATGAGTAAACGGTTGTACGATCTGCTTCATCATTTTGAAATGCTGGGTATTGGCCTGGTCTTCAACGAAATGACGTTCGTGATGACTGATAATCCCCGTTCGGTACGGGGGTCACGCATCCCGGATGTGATGTTCGTGCTGCAAGCGACGGTCGATGCCTTCCTGAACAGTCTCCCGGATGCGCGGGAAAAACCCGCCATCTTCGTCCCCGAATTCGTGATCGAAGTGATGTCCCCGACGGATACGCTCACGCAGCTTCTCGACAAAGCGGCGGCGTACCTGACCGATGGCGTACAGTTGGTCTGGATCGTCGATCCGCACGCGAAGCAGGTACATGTTGTCCGCCATGACCAGCCCACGCCGCACACGGCCAGCAACGGAGAGATCACAGGCGCGCCCGTGCTGCCCACCTTCACCGTCACGCTCGAAAGCCTGTTCGCCTGAACACCCCATCCACACAGGAAATGCCGAAAGCCTTATGACCCCTACCCCCCACAATCGCTACGATTCCACCCGCCGCACCTGGGAAACGATCTGGGACAGCGCATCGGTCGAAACTGAACTGGAAGCCGTCGCCTACCCGCGTTCGCTGGAGACGATTCACCTGTACGCACCTTACCTGCCCAAACAGGTGCCGATCCTGGAAGCGGGCAGCGGCCTAAGCGCGGTCGTGATCACGCTGCGGGCGATGGGCTACCCGGTGATCGGCCTGGATTATGCCGTGAACGCGCTCGAAACATCGCGGGCGTATGACCCGTCGCTCTCGCTGTTCGCGGGGGATGTGCATCACCTTCCCGTCAGAAGCGGATCGGTCGGCGCGTACCTCTCATTCGGCGTGCTGGAGCATTTCGAGAGCGGGATGGGCGCGCCGCTGCGCGAAGCCTGGCGCATCTTGCAGCCCGGCGGCGTGCTGGTACTGACGATTCCGTACCCGAACGTCGTCAACCGTGTGGTGGCGTGGCGGCGCGGGATGCAGGGAGTCAGCACGCTGAACGACGACGACTTCTACGAAAGCACCTACACCCGCGCCGCGCTGGTGCGCGAAGTCAGCGCGGCGGGTTTCACCGTGCTGAAGGCCGTCCCCACCAGCCACAGCTATACCTTGTGGGGATTGGGCGGGGTCTTTCGCGCCCCCGGCTACTACCGCACCAGCCGCGCCGCCGAAATGCTGGGCGGGGTGCTGCGGCGCGTCCTGCCCTGGGCATTCAACTTCACCACGCTGATCATCGCCCGCAAAGCCGGATAACCAATTTGAAACATTAAGCTTGAGCCATCATAAGATCATTCTATACTGTAGCGAAACTGCTGCTGCTCTATGGAACCTCCATGCATGAACGTTGATGATCCGATGCCGCCCAGTGCAACCACAACCGAACGCATCACCCATCCCCAGGCGCATTCGCACCTGTTCTACCTGATTCGCACCGACATGCAGGCGCGTTATACGTTCATCAACGAACGCTTCCTGAAAAAGTTCGGGTATACCGCCGAACACCTGATCGGCACCAATTCGATGGTGTCCATTCTGGAGGCCGATCACCCGGCCTGCATTTCTGCCGTCGATGCGTGCATCGCTGCGCCGGGCATTCCCGTCCCTGTCACGCTGCGCAAACCGCGAGAAGATGGCGGCTTCTACTGGACGGAATGGGAATTTACGCTCGTCATCAATGCCGATGGCAGCCACGAGATCGAATGCCTGGGCTTCGACGTGACCGACCTGATCGAAGCCGAACGCCGTGTGATGCGTCAGGAAATGCTGGAACTGACGCTGCGCAAGGAACAGGAATTTAACCTGCTTAAACAGCGCCTGATCGCCCGCATCGCGCACGATTTCCGCACCCCACTCGCGGCGATTCAACTGGCGACCGACCTGCTGGCGCGCTACGTTCACCGCCTTTCCGACGACAAGCGCGACGAGAAAATCAGCGGGATTTATCACGAAATCGAGCGGCTCAGTTCGTTGGTGGATGATGTCACGGCGATCATGCAGGAAGCACGGCTCCCGCACGATTTCCGACCGGAACACTTCCGGCTTGCGCCGCTGCTCGAAACGCTGATCGACCGGGTGACGGTGCAGGACAGCCGGCGGCATTCGTTCCTGCTCACGGTGGATGCGTCGGACGTGGTGACGGCGGATTTCGGGCTGCTCGACATCATGCTCACCCACCTGCTCCAGGCTATCGCCCGCCACACCCCACCCGGCGAGTCGATCCGCATCGACGTTGCGCCCGACGCAAATGCGCCACCGGCGAAGTCCGGCGCGCATCAGGCGCTGCGCCCGCTGCACATCGGCGTGACCACCGCCCACACCACCCTATCCGATGTGGATTTATCGTACCTGTTCCAGCCCTTCTACAAGTCGATGGCGATCAGTGAACCCACCCATGCCGGGCTGGGGCTGATGCTGGCGGGTTATGCCGTGCAGGCGCACCAGGGTCGCATCGACGGCGAACGGCGCGGCGACGGCCTGGCGCTGGCAATTCGCCTACCGGATGCGTACCCGATGCGCTAAACTGTGGGTATGGGATCGATCACACTCTCCGTCATCATCGTCAATTACAACACCCGTGCCGACCTGCACGCCTGCCTGAGCGCAATCCACGAGTGCCACCCCCTGCCAGAGGTGATCGTGGTCGATAACGCCTCTACCGACGGCAGCGCGGCGATGGTGCGCGAGTCCTTTCCGCGTGTGGTGCTGCTCGAACCGGGGCGCAATACCTGGTTCTGCGGCGGGAACAACCTGGGGCTGGCGGCGGCGCACGGCGAATACGCCCTGCTGCTCAACCCCGATACCATCCCCCCGCCGGGGGCGTTCGCCCGCATGGTCGATTTTCTGCGCGCCCATCCCGCCTACGCGGGCGTGACGCTTCAGCTTCGCTACCCCGATGGGACGATTCAGCGAACGTGTTCGCGCATTCCCACGTTTGAATACCTGCTGATCACGCAGACACCGTTGCAGTGGCTCTTTCCCCGGCGGCGGCGGGCGCTGCAAGCCCACCACTGGTACGACGATCAAGGCTGGGATCGCACGGTCGATCACGATGTCGAAGCCGTGCCGGGGTCATGTACGCTCATGCGCCATGCCGACCTGCATCTGAACCCGGATCTGCGCCTGTACTTTCCCGAAGAAGCCCTGGCGCGGACGGCAGGCGGGCGCAAATTCCGCTTTCTGGCCGAACCGTTCATCTGGCACCGCGAAAAGAGCGCCACCCGTTCGGCGCGGGCGATGCGCATCTACTTCGCAGATATGATCACCTACACCCGCCGCTATCACGGCGCGGCGCACGCCGCCCTGCTGTGGGCATGTTCGCGTCCGCTTCAGTGGGCGCTGGAGATCGGCTGGCTGCTGCGGACGTGGCGCAGCCGAAAATAGGCCCGCACCCCCGCGAACTCCGTTCGCCCCCTCTCCCACTCGCTGCGCTTCAGGAGAGGGCGAAAACGCTCACAAAACAGCCGTCACTTTCGCGATCACCGCTTCGGCGGCACGGGTTTTGCTCATGGTGTCCAGCCGTTCGACCGCGCCCGACCGCGCTTCCAGGATCAGCACGCGGTTGGTATCGACCTCGAACCCGGCATCGGGCGCGCTGATGTCGTTGGCGACCAGCAGATCGAGTCCCTTACGCCGCAGTTTGTCCTGTGCGTAGCCTTCCACATCGCGGCTTTCCGCCGCGAACCCCACCACCAGGCGCGGCATCTGCGTGACGGCGCGGCGTTCGGCCACCGCCGCCAGAATATCCGGGTTGCGCGTCAGGTGAATCGTCAGGCCGGAACCATCGTCCTGCTTCTTGATCTTGTGTTCGGCGGGGTGCTGCGGGCGAAAATCCGCCACCGCCGCCGCCATGATCAGCACATCGGCGCGGGCGGCGTGCGCCAGCACCGCGTCGAGCAGTTCCGCCGCCGACCCCACGTTCACCACGTCCGCGCCGTAGGGCGGCGGCAGTGACGCGCTCGTGATCAGCGTCACGTCCGCGCCCGCGTCGAGCGCCGCCTGTGCCAGCGCGTGACCCTGCTTGCCGCTGGATCGGTTGGTGATGTAGCGCACCGGGTCAAGCGCTTCACGGGTGCCGCCCGCCGTCACGATCACGCGCTGGCCGCGCAGCGCCCCATCGCGCCCCAACGCCCGGCGGATCGCGCCGATCAGGATCGGGGTTTCCGGCAGGCGGCCTTTGCCATGCAGCCCGGACGCGAATCGCCCTTCTTCCGGTTCGATCCAGTGCGCGCCGCGTTCAATCAGCACATGTTTGTTGGCCTGCACCGCCGGGTGCGCGTACATGCTTCCATCCATTGCCGGGGCGATGATCAGCGGGCAGCGGGCGGCCAATGCCGTCACCGCGAGCAAGTCCGCGCCCGACCCGGCAGCCAACCGCGCCAGCGTATCCGCCGTCGCCGGGATGACGGCCAGCGCATCCGCACCTTCGGCCAGCCCGATATGGGCGATATGCGTCGGCAGCCCGCCGCCGGATTCCGCCCGCCACAGGTCGGTATACACCGGGCGGCCTGTGACCGCCTGAAAGGTGAGCGGCGTGACGAACCGCTGCGCCGCATCGGTCATGATCACATCGACCCGCGCGCCCGCCTGGGTGAGCTTACTGGCGAGATCGACCGCTTTGTAACAGGCGATGCTTCCGGTCACGCCCAGCACGATTCGTCGTTTGTCCAGCAGGGTGATCGTTTCCATTTTTAACCTCCCTCCATTAGTATAAAGTTGACCGCATTTGACAGGAAGGCGCGAACCCGTCCATGAATCCGCCGATTCCCCCGTCCCTTGAACAAGACCTGTCCGCCGCCCGCGATGCCCTGGCGAAAGGCGATCTGCGCCACGCTGCCGATCATCTGGGGTGGGCGCTGCAAGCCGAACCGCAGCGCGATGAGACGCTCGACCTGATCGACCAGGTGATCGCCGCCGCCCATGCCGCTGGGATCGACCCGCTCACGCTTGCGCCGCTCGACCAGAAGCTGAGCAGCGCACAGGCCGCCGTCCATGCGTACATGCAGGCTGCACGTGGCGATTATGGCATGGCCGTCACCGTGATCAGCAAGGGGATCGACGCGCTGCCGGATACGCACTTTCTGCCGCTGGCCGCGTCGTGGCTGCGCAAGGGCGGCGCGTCGATCCCGGAGGCGAATGTAGGTGAACTGCTGGCTTTTGCCGCCAAAAAGCACCCCGGCGACCATATCGACGACGACCAGGCGCGTGGGCGCGTCGCGCAGTTGGTGGGCGCATTCGAGTCGTATGAGGCGGCGATGACGGCGCACGGTACGCCCATCAACCCGGTGATTGGCCTGCCCGCCGCGCTGCTGCTGCGCAAGATCGGGGAATATGCCGCATCGCTGGCGAAAGCCCAGGCGATCCACGCCCACAGGCCGACCGCGTTTACCCTGGTCGCCATCGCTTACGCGCAGCGCCAGCTTGGGCAGAACGATGCCGCCATCGACTCGTTTGAGGCGGCGCTCGCGCTCGACCCGTCGGTTATCGAGATTCACAACGACCTGGGCGATCTGCTTATGGCGCTCGGTCGCTTTCAGGAAGCCGCGGCGCAGTATGGCAAGGTGCTGGATAAACAGCCGGATCAGCACTGGGCTGCGCCGAGCTATTACGCGCTTCAGTACCAACTGGACAGCGATGACTACTGGCTGACCAAGCTGCGCAATTTTCGGGCGCGCTTTCCCGACAACGCACGTGCGGCGGAACTGGCGACCGCCCTTTTGCCGTCCAACGAGCTGTATCTCGACGTGCTGCCAGAACCGGGCGATTCGATCATCAACGTGATCAAATTGTTCAGCGAACAGGGCGCGAAAGCCCCGGACGGCGTGTTCCGCATGACGGTGAGCGCCCTGGAAGCGCCGAGCGCGGTGCTGGCCGTGCGCCGCTGGCTGGAAGGCTACCAGCCGGGCGCACAGTTGGAAGTGGTGGTGCTGAACATTCAGAAACCCGACCCGCGCATCACGCGGTCGGGCGTGAAAACGGCGTTGTGGAAGTACACTGGCACCGAAGCCGCTCCCAACCTGCCGCCGCCCGCCGCGCCCACTGCCGAAGCCGTCGCTCGCATCGCTGCGCTGCCGTTCAAGATGGCCGATTGGAAAGCCGCCGCCCGCGAAACCGGGCAGCGCCTGGGCGAAAGCGCGATCCCCGACCTGCTGGCGGCGATGGTTCACCCGCCCGCCAACCCGACCGAACAGCCGGAATGGTCATGGGTGTTTCAGGTGCAGGTGGCCGCCGCGCTCGTGATCGCCGCGACGGGTACGGAATGGACGCGCCCGACCGGGAATAAGGGGCTGTTCAGCCGCAAGCACGAACCCACCCCGCGCCATCAGGCGTTGTTCGACCTGATTCACGGAGCCGGGGACTGGACGGTGACGGCGGGCATCGTCGCCGCGACCGAACTCGCCATCGGAACGCCCGCGCTCGATAAACAGGTGGGCGATTGGCTGTTTCAGGTGTTCGCCAGCGCTCCGAAAGGCGCGTATGTGCCATACCTGGATGCGCTGGCGCGGTGCGGGATGCGGCTGGCTTCGTCCAACCTGATGATCATTCAGCGCTACAAGCGGGCGCTGCAAAGCTAACGGGCGGCGTGAACCGTCGCCGGGCGATGTTTCCCACGCCGTCATAGGCGCAGCGAACGCGCCCGCCGTCCCAACGCCCGCGCCCCGATGATCAGCGTGAGCGCGGGCAGCCACACCACCCCAGCGGTGGTGAACAGCGCCCCGAACCATGCCACCGGGTCGCCCGCGTCCGGCTGGCGCGCCAGTTGATGGGCGAACGCCGCGCTGACCAGCACGATCAGCGCGGCGGCGATCCAGTAGCCCGGCGGTTCCGTCCCCGCGTCGATGCCGTCGATCAGCGACAGCCCTTTTTTGCGCGTCTGGAACCACAAAATCGACCCTACGAAGCCGATCAGCACGATTAGGATGGTGAGCGAAACCGAATCGACGTGCGCGTTCGCCAGGTGGTACGCCAGGTTGACTCCCAGGGCGGCGGCGGCCAGCGCGTACCCGCCGGGCGTGAGCTTGTAGGGCGCAGCCGGGTCGATCAGCGCTTTTCCGGCGGGCGGGGGGGGCGGGCGCACCCCGGTGACGGCACGATGCCAGCGCCAGCACCCGGCGGCCAGCGCGATCAGTACCGCGCCGGCGATTATCGGTTCGAGCGCAAACGCGGGCGTGCTGTTATACGTCGCCGCGCCGCCGCCCGCATCGTTCCAGCGCGCCCATGCCCCCCAGCCGATGCCCAACAGCGCGAACAGGATCAGCAGCAGGGCGCGCCGCCCACGTCCCCGTAACCCCAGTTGCAGCGCGACGAACGCCGAGAGCGCCAGCACGCCCATCAGCGTATGCGCGC
Source organism: bacterium (assembly GCA_033764035.1). GTDB lineage: Bacteria > Chloroflexota > Anaerolineae > Aggregatilineales > Phototrophicaceae > Flexifilum. The sequence goes on along the minus strand of JANRJJ010000026.1, from coordinate 190,401 downwards.
CCAGCACGCGGGTGATCAGCGTGCGTGGCACGTCGATCAGCGCGGTATCCGGGTTCAGGGTCAGCCCGTTGATCATGCCGTACAGCCCGGCGACCGCCATCAGCCCGGTGAAGGTCTGCACCCGGTAGCGCGCCATCATGTCGGTCAGCACAGCGGCGGCGGCCAGATACCCGACGCTGACCAGCCCCAGGGCGGGGATCGACCGGGGTTCGGGGCGGTTCCATAACAGCGCTTCGGAACAGAATGCGAACAGCGCCGCAAGCAGGGCATACAGGGACAGCGCTTGCGGGGTGACCAGGCGGGCAAACGATGAGGGCATGGCAGGTTCCATCAAGACGGCGTAAAAGCCGAACGGCGGCACAATGCCACACAACTATAGAGACTCCGCGCCGCAGTGCAAGCTTTGCGTTGACTCTTTCACGCGCTGCGGTTTTGCGTGCGGCTGTGCAGCGGACGTACAATGCGCGGCATCCCAACCGCACACCCACCAGGAAGACTCACGCACTCATGATGCCGTCTGCAATGCCCCCGTCTGCGATACCGCAGTTTGAACATGTCGTCGCCGCCGTCCATAAACCGGAGATCGCCGCCGGGGTGCTGGAGATTGCCATTGCCCTGGCCGAACCGGGAACCGGGACGGTGACGGCGGTCTACATCCCGGAAAGCGATACCAGCGATTTGGCCTATGACCCGCTCACCGACCTGATCAACCACCACCGGGCGGCGGGCGTGCGCATCGATTTACGTCCGTACCCGGCGGAATCGCCCGCACGCGGGATTCTGGATGCGGCGCGCGAAGTGGGCGCGGATGTACTGGTGATTGGCGCGCAGAACCAGCACGACCGCGCCCACCCCCTGGGGCTGACGGTGGAAAACGTCGCCACCGCCGCGCCCTGCCCGGTCATGATCTACATCGCCAATGGGCGCGGGGGGCGGTCACGCCGTCACCTGCCGCCCGAACGGGTGGTCGTCCCGGTGGATGGGGACGACCACAGCCGCGTGGGGGTAAGCGCCGCCGCGCTGGTCGCCCGGTCGCTGGAAATTCCGGTCGAAGCGCTGCACATCGCCCGGCGCGGGGAAACCAGCGCCGAAAACCGGGATCGGCTGCAACAATCGACCGCGCATATCACCGATTACCCGGTCAATACGGTGGTGCTGACGGCGGAAAACCCGGTCGATGGTCTGCTCACCCGCATCGACCGCCGCGATCTGCTCGTGATCGGCTTTGCGCGGCGGGCGCTGCTGGAAAAATGGCTGTTCGGCGGGTTTGCGCGGCGGCTGCTCGATAAAGCGGCGGCTCCGCTGCTGCTGGTGAGCGAACTCCCCACCCCGGAAAGCAGCACCGAAAGCGAACGCATCGGGCGGCGTGTGATCGGCTGGCTCGTCCCGCGCCTGACCGATCTCGAGCATGAGGATACCCTGTGGCGCGCATCGCAGATGGCCGAAGCCACGCTCGATTACATCGTGCTGATGGCGCTGGCCGGGATCATCAGCGCGGCGGGGCTGCTGCTCGACAGCGTGGCGCTGATCATCGCCGCGATGATCGTCGCGCCGATGCAGCAGCCGATCACCGCGTTCGCCATTGGCCTGACGACCGGACGCGCCGACCTGCTGCGCCGCGCCGCCACTACCACGCTGATTGGGTCGGGCATCACGCTGGTGATCGGCGCGCTGCTCAGCGTGTTGTTCGGGTGGATGGTGACCGCACCGACCGGGCAAATGCTGGCCTGGAGCCAACCGACGCTGCTGGATGCGCTGATCGCGGCGGGCGCGGGCGCTGCCGGGGCGTATGCCGTCGCCCGCAGCAGTGTGAGCGAAGCGATAGCCGGGGTGGCGGTGGCGACATCGCTCAACCCGGCCATTTCGATGATCGGCATCGGCATCACGGGCGAAGCCGAGTTCGCGCTCAGCGGGGGGGCGCTGCTCCTGTTCGTGACCAACTTCATCTGCATCAGCCTGGCCGGATGGGGTATTTTCGTTTGGTTGGGGCTGCGCCCGAAGCGCTCCCCGGCCACCGGGCGGGCGGCGTACTGGTCGTTCGTCGCGCTCACGGTCATCGCGCTGCTGGTGGTGGTGCTGTTACTGGGGCTGCGCACCCGCGCCGATGAAACCGCGCTGATCCGGCGGCAGTTGGAAACCACGCTGACGGACAGCACGGTCGAACAGGTGCGCATTGGCGCGGACGGCACAACGTATATCCGCGTCACGGCGTATACCCCGGTCGATAGGCCGATCACCCAGGCGGATGTAGCCGCGCTGGAACGCGAGATCGAAACGCTGATCGCCCGCGATGTCACCCTGAACGTGATCGTGGAAACGCTGCTCACGGCAGATGAATCGTCCGCGCCATGAGCGCCCTAAAAAAGCTGCAAAAAACGGGGCAGTGCGTCATGGCTGCGCAACCGGAGCGCATTCCCCACGTATAAGGCTGTATACCAACAGTCGCAGCGGCGCGGACATTCAACCCCGCGCCGCCCAGAGAGAGTGCAAACCGAATGTCCTCAAATCCACAACCGCAGTCGCGGAATATCGTCCCGGCGCTGGTGCTGATCGCCATTGGCGTAATCGTGCTGATCGCGCAGTTCGGCGGCGGAATCGGCTGGCTGTTCGGGGCGGCCTGGCCGCTCCTGGTCGCCATGCCGGGGCTGATCTTCCTGGCGATTGCCCATTCTGGCGACCGTAACGCCGCCGGGTTTTACTTCCCCGGCACGATCATTACGGGCATCGGCGCGATGCTGGCCTACCAGAATTTCGCGGATCACTGGGAATCGTGGGCGTATGCCTGGGCGCTGATCCCGGTATTCGTCGGGCTGGCGCTGATCCTGAGCGGGCGGCGGCAGGACAATGAAGGCGCGGTGCGCACCGGGCGCGGGATGGTGACCGGGTTTGGGGCGGCGTTCATTGGCATGGCGGCATTCTTTGAACTGCTGATCTTCGACAATCTGTCGTTCGGCCTTGCGCCGATTCTGCTGCCCGCGCTGATCATCCTGGGCGGGGTGTACCTGCTGCTGAACGGGCGCGGCGCGCAGGCCGAAAGCGCGCCGCCGGAAAAACTCAAGCGCGCCCCCGTCAGCCTGGCCGACCTGCCGACCAAGCGCAAGGTTGAACCCCTGCCCACCGAAGAAGAACGGCTGATCAACCTGCATGGCGAAAACAAGCGCGTCCCGGCGGGCGATAATCTGCGCCGCCAGATCGACCGCGCCCTGAAGGACGATCCCCAGGGCGGGTGATGCGGCTTCAATTCAGGTCATGCAGCCCATGTGAGCCAACCCGAAAACGCGGCACAATAGCGGCATTCGACGGCGGACACAAGACAGGAAGGCGCGACCATGAGTTATCGTAAAGCGGTGTGGTTGGGGGCGGTCACCGGGCTGCGCAGCATGACCGGACTGGCCGCCCTGATCGACCATGCATCCCGGCTGCCGCTGGCAAATGGCAGCCATGCATGGCCGGAAGTGCTGCGCTCCCCGCAGGCGGTGCGGTTGGTGCGGCTGATGCAGCTTGGCGAACTGGTGGCGGATAAGCTCCCGTTCACGCCCAACCGTACCGATGCCGGTCCGCTGCTGGGGCGCATCACGATTGGCGCGGTGGTGGGCGTGCTGGCCTCCCCGGAGGATCGCGTTGGCGGGGCGGTGTTGGGCGGGAGCATGGCGGCGCTTGGCACGGTGATTGGCTACCGCGCACGCAAACAACTCCGCGATGCTTACGGGTTCCCAGACCTTCTGGCCGCGCTGCTGGAGGACATGATCGCCGTCAACATGGCCGATACAATCGTCAACGAGCCGGAACGCGCGCAGCAGCCGTTAGCGTGAGCCGATCACCATCCACTGAAACTGCATCGTTTCACCGGGCGCGGTGCTGTTCAGGGTGAATCCCGCGCCCGGCTCCAGGTCGTTCACCCACCATCTGCCTACAGGCTCACTCATCGGTGTGATGAACACCAGGCTTTCGGCACGCACGCCGGGCGCGGTCACCCGCACCGCTCCCTGCTGCCAGCCGCTTTTCACCACGCCGATATAGCCGCCATCGTGGGCAAAGGCGATCCCGTCCTGAAACACATGCGGCGTTTCCGAAACCAGCCCCTCCCGCGCCCAGAAATGCAGCGCCCGCCCGCTTTCGGTGCGAATTACCGGGTGGTTTGCATCGGTGAAGCGCAGCATGATGCTGTCGGAATCGGCAGGGTTGCGGACTTGCAGTTCCCCGCCGCCCTGCTCGTTGCCAGCGACGGACAGCACCCCGCCATCGCCGCTGCCCAACCAGAATTCGGTGATGAAATGGCGGGAATACCAGGTTGGTCCATAGCGGTAGAACCCGATCTCGAAATCGCGCTGAATATCCGGCGCTTCGCTGGTGTGGTCGGTAAAGCGCAGCGACGGCGCACCCGCATACGGCCACAGCGTCGATTCCGGGTAGAAGGCAGCCCATTCGTGGTACGCGCTGCCGCTCCCCGTCCCCACCGACCACATCGCCCCGTTCGGGACTTCCCTGGCGGCGTACAGTGCGTCCACATCGGCGCGCATGTGGACGAGCGATTGTTCCATTTCTGCGTTAAAACTAATCAGCGTGATCCATGCAAAAGCGGCGGCGGAAAGGCTGCACACGCTGACCAGGACAGCGGAACGTCCCTTGAAAATGCCGGGGACGTGCGCGGTGCCGTTCAGTGATCCTTCCATGACACATATCCTGTATTCGACTGCGTATCCCGCCGATAGTAGCGGTCGAGTCTGCATGAACTATCGTCACATTGTGCAAGAGCTGCTTAATCGCCCGGAGCTGACCCGATGACCGCATCCCCCAATATCCTGATCACCCATGCACGGGTGTTCACCGCTGAACCGCACCGCCCCCCTCTGAACGCGCCAACGGCGGTCGGGATCGCCGGTGACCGGATCGCGTTCGTGGGCAGTGCGGCGGACGGTGCAGCCTGGGCGACCCCCGGCACGCGCATCATCGACGCGGGCGGCGGCACGCTCACGCCGGGGCTGATCGACAGCCATTTTCATCTGTTCTTCGGCGCGATGGAAATGGGCATGGTGCAGTTGGGCGGCGCACGCTCGTTCGACGAGATCGCGCAGCGGCTGCGGCGCTATGCCGCCGAACACCCGGAGGATGCGGCGGTACACGGCACCGGGCTGCGCTATGAAATCCTGCCCAAAGCGCGCATCGACCGTCATGATCTCGATGCGATCCTGGCGGATCGTCCGCTGTTGATCATGGCCTACGATCATCACAACGTGTGGGCGAATACGCGGGCGCTGGAGCAGACCGGGACGATCAACGGAGCGGCGACCGGGCCGAACAGCGCCATCGTGATGGGCGACGACGGCTGCGCGACGGGCGAACTGGTCGAACCCGCCGCGTACTGCCTGGTGCTGCTGCATTTCGATGCGTGGGCGCGCACGGTCAAGGGGCTGGTGGGGACGACCGTCGGCGTGCCACAGTTCAACCCGGCGCGCGAACGGCACTGGCTGCGCGAAGGCGTGAAACTGGCGGCGCGCTGCGGCCTGACCAGCATCCACAACATGGATGGCGACGCGGAACAGGCCGCTTTTTATGCGCAGATGGCGGCGGCGGGCGAACTGGGGCTGCGCGTGAACATTCCGTACAGCATCTTTCCATCGACCCCGTTCGATGCGCTGGCCGAAGCCGACGCGATGGCGCGGCTGCATACCGGGTCGTTCGTGCGGGCGGGGCGCGTCAAGATTTTTCTGGATGGGGTGATCGAAGCGCGCACCGCGTTACTGCTCGATGATTATGCCGATCAGCCAGGGTGGAAGGGCGACGCGCTGTACACCCCGGAACACTTCACGGCGCTGGTGCGCGAATGCGACCGGCGCGGCTTGCAGGTCACCGTTCATGCCATTGGCGATGGCGCGGTGCGGCGCACGCTCGATGCGGTTGAACTGGCACAGACCATGAACGGACCCCGTGACAGCCGTCACCGCATCGAGCATATCGAACTGATCCACCCCGACGATCTGCCCCGGTTGGCGGCGTTGGGCGTGATCGCATCGATGCAGCCGCTGCACAGCCCGCTCGATTACCCGGTGGTGCCGGAAGTATTCCCTGGTCGCGTGGGGGCGGATCGCTGGTGGCGGAGCTATGCCTGGCAGAATGTACGGGGAGCCGGGGCGCATATGGCGTTCGGGAGCGATTACCCGATTGTCTCGCAGGACCCGCTCACGGGGATGTATGCGGCGCTGTGCCGCAAGCCCTGGGGCGAAGGCCACCCGAATCATCGTCAATCGCTGGCGGATACGCTGCGGGCGTACACGTCCGGCGGGGCGTATGCCGAATTTCAGGAACACGTCAAAGGGCAGATCAAGGTTGGCATGCTGGCCGATCTCACCCTGTTCCCGGTCGATCTGTTCGCCATGCCGCCGGAACGACTCCGCGAAGCCGCCCCGGTGCTAACTCTGTTGGGCGGCCAGCCCACCTGGGACGCGCTATGATCGCTTTTTGCCCGGCTTCAGGCTCCACACATGGCGCAGACTCCGTTCCAGCCAGCCCATCAATGCCGCTTCATCCTCCGCGATGCTGGGCGGAATCACGGCGTAGGCTTTGCTGATGGGCGATTCCGGGACGGGTTCGCCCGTGTGCAGGGCGGTGTGTGCGTCCGGCGGCAGCTTGAGCAGTATCCACACGACGGGTTCGGCGGTGGGTTCCAGCGCGGTGAACATCAGAATCCCAAAAATCTGACCGCGTGTGTACAATCCCACCCCGCCGAACATGTAGCGGTGCGCAAAATCGGCGGTGGGGTCAACCTGCTGGGTGAGATGCTGCATGGCCTGAATCATCGGGCGGTAGTGTTCGGCAGTCACGGGAGCCTCTCATTGTGGAATCACGTTCCATCGGCAGCACTGGAGTGTACACGATATGACAATCCGCTGCGGCATCGACATGATCGAGATCGAGCGCATCCGGCGTGGCATCGACCGCTTCGGGGATCGGTTTCTTAACCGATTCTTTACCGCGAACGAACGCGCCGCCTGTGCCGACCAGCCGCACCGCCTGGCAGCGCGCTACGCGGGCAAAGAAGCGGTCGCCAAAGCGTTGGGGACGGGCATTGGCGATATAAGCTGGCAGGAGATCGAGATTCTGCCGGATGCGCGGGGTCGCCCGGTGCTGCACCTGCATGGGGCTGCTGCCGCGCTCGCCGCCGAAATCGGCCTGCATCAGTGGGACATCAGCCTGACGCACACGGAAACGCTCGCGTCGGCGGTGGTGGTGGCCGGGCCGTAGACGGGCGGACGAAAATCACCTATGATCGTAAGGGTGAATGCATACAGAGACGATGACCGATGGGTGTGCCGCACGTCATTCCCTACCAGGGCAGTAAACGACTGATTGCTCCGCATATTCTGCGCTGGTTTCCACCTACTGCGCACAGGTTGATCGAACCGTTCGCGGGGTCAGCCGCTGTAGCGCTGGCGGCGCTGCATCATGAACAGGTTGAACAGGTGGTCTTGGGCGATACCGACTCGGCGTTGGTGGCGTTGTGGGAACGCATCATCGATGCGCCTGAAGCGTTGGCAGACGCTTATGCGGCGCTGTGGGAACAGCAGCGTGGGTTGGAACAGTCGTTTTACAATCAGGTGCGCGCCGCGTTCAATCTTGATGCCCAACCGGAGATGTTTCTGTTCCTGCTGGCAAGATGCGTCAAAGCGGCAGTGCGCTACAATGCGAACGGGCAGTTCAATCAAAGCCCGGACAACCGCCGCCGGGGAACACACCCCGACACCATGCGCGAACGCATCCGCACCACATCGGCGTTGCTGCGCGGACGTGTCACCCTGGTTCATGCCGATTATCAGACCCTTCTGGCGCAAGCCACCCCCAAGGATGTCGTGTATTTAGACCCGCCTTATCAGGGCGTGAGCCGTACTCGTGACCCGCGCTATAAAGCAGCGGTACTGTTCGACGAATTTATGGCGGTGCTGCACGCGCTCAACCAGCGGCAGGTATCATACATCGTCAGCTATGATGGTCGCACCGGGTCAAAAAACTATGGGCAAAGTCTACCTGCGTCATTGAAACTGCAATGCATTGAAATCGATGCAGGACGTTCATCCCAGGCCACACTGTTGGGCCGTGACGAGAGAACTACCGAAGCGATCTATTTGTCCCCTGCCCTGCTTGAACGCAGCGAAAAACCTGTGACGCTCACCCCGCAAACGCTTCAGTACACACTGCCATTTCCCGAACCGTCATGACCGATTACCCCGATTGGTTTTTGCAGCGCATTCGCACGATCACCAGCAAGCGCCCCAGGATCGTTGCCGAACACATTCTGAAACACGGGTCAATTTCGACCGATGAACTGACGGCGCTGTACGGCTACAAGCATCCGCCGCGTGCGGCGCGTGACCTGCGTGAACTGGGCATTCCCCTTCAGACCCGGCGCGTCACGGGTACGGATGGCAGATCTATCGCAGTCTACACCTTTGGCGATGTCGTTCAGGACGCGGCTGGGACACTGGCTGGACGGCAGCGGTTTTCAAAAGCCTTCAAAGCGCAGATGGTCGCCCACTATGGCACGCAATGCGGCGTGTGCGGTGGCACGTTTGAAGCGCGTTATCTTCAGATCGATCATCGTGTGCCGTACCAGGTTGGAGGGGACAGCCCGGCAGAGAATCGCACTATGGACGATTACCAACTGGTGTGCGGTGTGTGTAACCGTTCTAAATCATGGTCATGTGAACACTGCGAGAATGGTCTTTCGCTGAATGACCCGGACATTTGTCGAACGTGTTACTGGGCGCAGCCCCAGGCACACACCCATGCTGCGATGCGCCCTGTACGCCGTATCGATCTCATCTGGCAGGGTGACGATCTGCACCTGTACGAACGATTACAGCAAAACGCCTCTGTAGAGGGTGAAACGCTGTCTGAACACATCAAGCGGATACTGGCTGCCTATTTCGACGTGAAGTAGCCTATCTGGACGGGCGGCGTTAGCGCACCGCCGCCCGCAGCATGGTTTTCCACTTCGGCACATCCAGCGACCAGCACACGCTCACGTTCGGTTCACGTTCGCGCAGCCGCCCCCAAACGGCCTGGTTATAGCCTTCCCGCGTCACCCCGTGCTTATCGACGACGGTCATGCCGCGCGTGAGTTCGCTCAGCGTTTCCACCTGTACGTAATGGCGGCTGCGCGCCGTCGCCGCGTCCGGGTCGAGCGCAATCGCCATCGCCACCGGGTCGGGCAGGGTGAGTCCGGGTTCGCCGCTCTGCTCGAAGGCCGCCTGCTGCGCCCGGATATTGGAATCCATCGCAAACCGCGCCAGGTCGGTGTCAAGCGAGCGCACCGCGTCCATTTCGGCGGGCAGCAGCGCGGCTTCACCCCGGCATAGCTCCCACCCGGCCATTTCGATGGGGATGCCGCTGGTGAAGGCGATCTGCGCGGCTTCCGGGTCTACCCAGATGTTGTATTCGGCGGCAGGCGTGACATTGCCGCTCGTCACCGCAGCGCCGCCCATCACCACGCACCGTTCGATCAGCCCGGCGATCTCCGGGGCGCGCCGCACCGCCAGCGCGACATTGGTCAGCGGCCCCAGCGTGACCAGCGTCACGCCGGGGTTGGCCTTCACAGTTTCGATCAGCGCCTCTACCCCATGCCCCGGTGTGGGCGTGGTGCGGCGCGTCGGTGCAAATCCCCGGTCGCTGAGGCCGTCGTTTCCGTGAAACCAGAAAGCGTAGAACGGCTCACGGGTAAGCGGACGATCCGCCCCGCGATACACCGGGACATCCGACCCGCACAATTCCGCCGAATAGAGCGCATTCTGCACGCCCTGGTCAACGGGCATATTCCCGCATACGACCGTGATCGCCTTGACTTCCACGTCAAAGCCGAGCGCCCGCGCACGCAGCGCCATGATCAGGGCAACGGCATCATCCGAAGCGGTATCGGTATCGATGATAAAGGCGCGGGTCATGGCGGGTTCCTTTCACGGATAAGCGCGATTTCACGAATGCGCACAGTGTACCGCACCAGCACCCGCCCTGCCGCCTCATTCCGCCGCCAGCCACGCCATATCGCGGGCGAAGGCCATATCGCGCAGCGCGGCGTACACCGCATACGGCGGTTCGTCCGCCGCCGGGAGCGGGTATGTGAAGGGAATCACGACCGCTGCCCCGTCCGCGCTTTCGATCACCTGGGGCGCGCCCGTCACCCCGCCGCGATCCGCGATCACCGCCGCATACGTGACCACGACATCGCTGCGAAACGCCTTCGTATCAAGCCGTGCCAGGGCGCGTTCGCCCGCCGCCGCTGCCGCCGCCGAATCGCGGTACGCCAGGATCACCGCCGCCGTTTGCCCGTCCGCGTTCGCCCAATCGACGATCAGCGCCGCATCCGGCACGCCGATCAGCGGCAGCGCATCCGCCGGGGGGGATGCTGTGCCGCCCGCCGATGGCAAGGCGGCCAGCGGGTCACCGATCAGCAGGTCTTGCGGGTTGATGAGGTGGGCGGCGCGCACCCGCGCATCTGCCGGGGCAAACGCGCTCACCGCCGCCAGAATCGCCCGGTATTCGGGCGCATCGGCCATCGAATCGAGTTCGCCATTCACCGCCGCGCCGATGACTTCCTGAGTCCCCAGGTCGGGCGAAAAGAACAGCGTCCGCCCGTCCGCGCTCAGCGCAATCGGCGGTCGGTACCCCACGCCGCCGCTGAAGGCATCGCCCGGCACGCGGTTTCCCAGTTCGATCTGGCCGCCCTGGTCGCACCCGGCTTCCCCGCACCAACCCTCCAGCCCGAAATAGCTTTGCGCGCTATAGCCGCGCCCGGTCAGCGCCGCGTCGATCTGCGCCCGGTCGAAGGCGGCGTGTTGCAGAATCAGTCCATTTTCCGGCGGCAGGCCGATCTGCGCGGCACGTTCGAGCGCGAAGAAGTCGAAGCCGTTCACGGTGGACGATTGATCCGGCGCGGCGGCCAGCGAAGTCAGGTCGCGCAGCAGCGGGGCGGCCATCAGCCGGGTATTCGCGTCCGCATCCGGCGGGAGCAGCGCCCAGGCCGCCGCAAAATCGGCGTACTCGAAGCTGGCGCGGCTGGCCAGCACATCCGGCGTGACGCGCATGATCGCGTACAGGCCGCTCGTCGTCCCCGCCGCCAGTGGATCGGCATTTTGCGCGTGAGCAGGCGCGGCCAGCATCACCAGCACGAGCGCGGCCAGCATCAGGTTACGGGTCAGTGTCCACATAGGGGAAAAATCCTTGTATGACATGGAAAATAAAAAGAGGACTGAGCAGGGATCGGCTCAGTCCTCAAAGACATGCGGTTCAGCGGCTTAGCTGCCCGGCTGCGGAGTCGATGAAGCCAGCGGGGTAGGCGTGGGCAGCACGAGATTGCTTTCCGGCACCGCCGGGGCGGTGAAGTCGGTATTGGCCGTGAACGACTCCAGGTCGAACAGGAACGGCGAGTTGGACGGGATGATCGCCAGGCTGACGTTGGGGCCAAGCGTCTGGATGTACTGGTACTGGATCAGCAGCGGGTTGGCGGCAAGCTGTTCGCTCACCAGGCGCAGCGCTTCGGCTTCGGCCTGCGCCCGCAGGATGATCGACTGCGCTTCACCTTCAGCGCGGGCAATCGCCGCATCGCGTTCACCCTGGGCGACCACACGCGCCTGCTCTGCTTCCTGCTGGCGCTGCTGTACGCGCAGGCGCGCCTGCTCCGCTTCCTGCTGGGCGATCTGCGCCCGTTCAATCGACGAGCTGAATTCGTCGGAGAAGGTGATATTGCGCAGCACGAAGTCGGTCAGGATCAGGCCTTCTTCGCTCATACGGGTTTGCAGTTCGCCCGTGATGTTGTTGGCAATCGCATCGCGTGCGCCGCCGTAAATATCCGATGCGCGGTAGCCGGAGAACGCATCTCGCACCAGGCCGCGCACCGTCGGCTGAATGAAGTCGTTGCGGTAGCGGTTCTGCCAGCGCTGATGAACGATGTTCGGGTTGTTGCCCGAAGGATCGATGCCGAACAGCACGCTGACATCGACGCGGATTTCCTGGCCGTCCTGGGAACGCGCCACGACCGCCGCATCATCGACGCGCTCATTGTTGGTGGTGCGGTCGCTCATGGAAAACTGCTGCTGGCTGATGTCGTAAATGAACGCCTGCTGCACAATTGGAACGATGATGTTCGTCCCCGAACGGCGCGGCGGTTCCAGGTTCCCGTTCAGCGTATTGAACACGACGGCGACCTGGGTCGCTTCGACCACGATCACGCCCTGGCTGATCACGCTGAACAGCAGGCCGATGATCACCCCGATGATGGCCAGCGCGACCCCGCCGCGCCCCCGGTTGCCTTCACGCCCCTGCGACGACGCGACGACGATCATGCCCACGCCGACCAGAAACAACACGAACCCCAGCAGTGAAATAGCCCCTAAAAACGAGCTAATGCCCATTCCTGATACTCCTCAACGTGTGTGTGGCAAAGTTGCCCGAAAATACCGATGATGATTGGGTAAAGCGTTGTCCTATCCTTCACAATTCGATTCTAGAGTGCGATCATTGGGATTACATTGGAAACCTATCCCCTAAAAAGAGGGGGAACCCGGCTTGAACCTCCCGCTTTCGGTGACTCTGTTCGGCTTTACCGTATCGACCTATACGTTCATCATCGCCGGATCGTTGCTCATGACCACCGGACTCGCGCTGTGGACGCTGCGCAAAACCGTCCCGCCGCGCCGCACTGTCGATGCGTGCCTGTGCGGGCTGGCGGGCGGGTACGCGCTCGCCCGGCTGGAGCATATCGCGCTGCACGCCGACTATTTCGCGGCGGCGGGGCTGCCGCCCGCTGAATGGCTGTTCCCCGTCCGTGAAGGCGGGTTCGGCTGGCATGGCGCGGTCATCGGCGCGGCGTTGGGCTTATGGATCGGCGGGCGGGCGTTGCGCGTCCCGTTCGCGGCGCTGGTGAGCGCACTCGCGCCCGCCGTCCCGCTGATCGCGTTCGCAGGTTGGCTAGGGTGCGCGGCGGTGGGGTGCGCGTATGGCCGGGAGGTCGATACCCTGGCGCGCTTCTCCCCGCTGATGGTGACCGAAAGCCGCGACCTGTTCGGGATCGTCGCGCCGCGCCTGTTCACCCATGGGTTCGGGATGGCGGCGGCGGTGGGCATCGGCGGGCTGCTGGTGTTGCGCCGACCGCTTCACAGCCGCGATGTGGTGTTCAGCCTGGCGCTTTTGAGCGCGGCGATGTTCGCCATCGGTTTCTGGCGGGCGGACGCGGTTCCGGTCTGGTGGGGCTGGCGTGCAGATCAAGCCCTGGATGCGTTGGTAGGCACGGGCAGCCTGGCACTGTGGGCGCGGACGGCTCCGCGCAATCGCTCATCGGATTATGAGGCGAAGTCCGGTGCATAACCGGGGGTGTTCCTGTATCATTCAAGCCTACACAACTATTCATCGAAGGAGCCGTTATGCGCCTCATGGTCGGTCTGGCGCAGATGTACCCGAAAATCGGGGATGTGCAGGTCAATCTCGAAAAACATCTGGCTTTGGTAGAACAGGCAGCGGCGGCGGGAACCGATCTGCTCGTGTTTCCTGAAATGTCGATGACGGGCTACCAGGTGCAGGATTTAGTGCCGGAAGTCGCCATTGAAGCGCACGACCGCGACCCGGTGTACGGGCGGCTGCTGGCCGCCAGCGAACGGATCGACCTGGTGGTCGGGTTCGTCCAGCGCGATTCGCGCCAGCGCTATTTCGTCGCGCAGGCGTATCTCAGCGGCGGCCACACCGTGCATGTGCATCATAAAGTGTACCTGCCCACGTATGGCATGTTCGATGAAGCGCGCTACTTCGACCAGGGCGAACACGTCCGGGCGTTCGATACGCGCTTCGGGCGGGTAGGGATGCTGATCTGCGAAGATTTCTGGCACATGTCGCCGCCATACCTGCTGTGGATGGACGGCGCAGACCTGCTGATCTTCAGCAGTTCCAGCCCTGGGCGCGGCCTGAGCGGGGAAGAACGTCTGAGCGATTCGCGCTGGGTCGAACAGGTCAACCAGGCGTATGGCAGCGCCTTCACCAATTACGTGATCCACGTCAACCGGGTGGGCTATGAAGATGGCAAGGCCTTCTGGGGCGGCTCGTCGATTGTCGATCCGAACGGGAATTTTCTGGTGCGCGGCCACTACTTCGATGAAATGCTCATCACCCACCAGATCGATTTGAACGCGGTGCGGCGCACCCGCGCCCGCCTGCCGCTGCTGCGCGATGAACGCCCGGCGCTGGTGCAGCGCGAACTTGCCCGCATCCTGGCGAAAGACGAACACACGCTATGACTCCGTTACCGCACGTCCACATCGACAACGGGCAGACCGCGCTTGATACGCGCCTGCTGATCAATACCGACATCGCCCGCCGGATGCTGGCCGGGTTCATCAAAGACGAAATGCACAAAGCGGGCATGACGCGCGCTGTGATCGGGCTTTCCGGCGGCATCGATTCGGCGCTTTCGGCGTACCTGGCGGCGGAAGCCCTGGGCGCGGCGAACGTGCTGTGCGTGCGGATGCCGTACAGAACCTCTTCCCAGGATAGTTTAGACGACGCGCAGACCGTGATCGATGTGCTTGGGCTGCCGTCGCTCACCGTGCCGATCACGGGGATGGCTGATGCGCTGATCGACCAGTTCCCGGACATGAACGGGCTGCGGCGTGGGAACATCATGGCGCGGCTGCGCATGATCGTGCTGTACGATCAATCCGCATCGTGGGGCGGGCTGGTGGTGGGGACGAGCAACAAGACCGAGATGCTGCTCGGCTATTCGACGATCTACGGCGACAGCGGCGTGGCCTTGCAGCCCATCGCTGACCTGTATAAGACCCAGGTGCGCCAGCTTTCGGCAGCGCTTGGCATCCCCCAGGCGGTGCAGACCAAACCGCCGAGCGCCGATTTGTGGGAAGGCCAGACCGATGAAGGCGAACTGGGCTTCACCTATGCCGAAGTCGATAAAGTGCTGTTCATGCTGGTGGACGAACGCTACACGGTCGATGAAGTGGTGGCAGAAGGCTTCGAGCGCTCGTTCGTCGAACAGGTGTGGCGGCGGGTGAAGATCAACCACTTCAAGCGCACCATGCCGAATGTGGCGAAGGTGAGCCGCCGCACCATCGGTCATGACTGGCTGTATCTGCGCAACTACACCGGGCGGTAGCGATTTCCCCTCACCCTGTCCGAAACTGCGTTTCGGCCTGTCCCTCTACCCGCTTGCGTGGGAGAGGGACGGCTCAGCTTGGCTGAGCAGGGTGAGGGGTCAGACCTAGCCGGGCATCCCCATTTGCAGCGGCGCATCTTTGGCGAAGGCCACTTTGAACTGCCCCGCCCAGGCCGCCAGTGAGGTCATTTCGACGTTCAGGCGCGCCGCGAGTTCGGCCATGCCGTCGTTGAACATCGGGATCAGGTCACGGTTTTCGTGCTGGAAGCGGTAGCCCGCCGCGCCGTTTTCGCCCGCGCCGGGGCAGAACATGGCATCGAGCGCCGCCGCGAATTCGCTCAGCGGCATCGCCCGGTAGCTGATGGGGCGGCCTACGCCTTCGCTGAAGGCCGCCGCCAGTTCAAGCCCGTTCAGGTTGCGCGCCCCGCTGATGATGTGTTCGCTCCCGGCCAGTTCCGGGTGTTCGAGCGCGGCGATCATGAACGCGCCTACGTCGTCGGTCGCCACCCAACCGATGCGCACATCGTCCGGCAGCGGATAGCTCAGTTGGTCATGCTGGATCACGTTCGGGCGCGTCCAGGGACCCATCAGGTTTTCCATGTAGGCCGTCGGCTTCAGGATCACCGACTGGCCGCCGCTGGCGCGGATCATATCGAGGATGTCCAGGCGGCCATCGTACATCGGGAAGCCGACGCGCTGCGGGATTACCGGGCCGCTGGTGTTGAACGAGAAATATTTGCCCGCTGCCGCCGCCGCATCGACGGTGCGCCTGGCGAACACCGGGTACAGGTGCGGCGGCCCGAAGGTCGGGATCGTGATCGCCACTGCATCGACCGATTCCGTGGCAGTGCGGACGGCATTTTCATCTTCCAGGTCGCCGGGGAAAATTTCCGCGCCCATGCCTTTCAGCATCTCGGCTTTTTCGGGGCTGCGGGTGAACAGCACCGGGGTATGGCCGCGCTTCAGCGCAGCACGCGCCACGCCGCCGCCCTGTGAACCCGTCGCGCTGTAAACGAGAATACGCATCGTAGCTTTGCTCCTTGTATCCAATACAGACCAGTCTATATAGCATCGTCGTTAAAAATGCCGCCTGGGGTTCAAGCGGCAGTGATAACCGTGCGTTTCAGCCCAGCGCGATCAAGCGCCCGACTTCTTCGGCAATATCATGAAGGGGCTGCGGGCTGCGCCGGGTGCGGCACAGGATGATCCCGCCTTCCAGCGCGGCGATGATCAGCGCGGAGAGCGGTTCGGCGCGTTCGGGCGTGAATCCGTGAGCGGTGAGCTTGTCGCGGAACAACGCCTGCCAGCTTTCGTAGATTCGGGCGCACGCTGCCCGCAAGCGCTCGTTGGTGGCGGAGGTTTCCATCGCAACGGTGGTGATCGGCCCGCCCGCCGTGTAACCGGACGCTTCCACGTTCACCGCGATATGGTGAATGAAGCCGCGCACCGCATCGGCGGCATCGTCCACCGCTGCCAGATTCGCCTGGATGCGCTCCAATACGATTCCCCCCACGCGGTTGAGCGCTTCGGTGGTCAGCTCTTCCTTGCCGCCGGGAAAGTAGTAGTACAGCGACCCTTTCGGGCTGCCGCTCTCTTTCAGAATTTGGTTCAACCCAGTGGCATGGTAGCCCTGCACTTCCAGCAGGGTACAGGTCGTTTCAACAATCTGGTCACGCGCAGCGGTCATTCCACCTCTCCATGTGGCTCTGATTATAACAACTGGTCTATATAAGTACAGTGAGCAGTTGATGAGCAGTATACCGGGTTCACCGTCCATTTTGAACTTTTGACGTGCCGCCGATCACGTACATGGTGGGGATGCGTTCATGTACCGCTGTGTTGAAGGATGCCGACATGCCCGAAGCGCCCGCCGCGCTGACAATGGAGGGATATACCGCACTGCAAGCCGCGCTTGAACCCGCCATACGGGGGTTCGTGCGGCGGTTGTTGGGCGCGAACGGCGATGACCTGGCGGTCGATGACCTGGTGCAGGAGACGTTCATCGCCCTGTACCGCAAACTGACCGCCCGCGATGCACCGATCCCGCCTGAAGCGGCGCGCCCGTATGCGTATGGCATTGCCCGCAACCTGGCGTATGCCGAACTGCGGCGCATCGAACGCTACGGGCTGGCGCTGGCGGCGGATCACGACCAGGCGGCGGAGGACGGGTTCGCCTACGGGGCGGGGTACGCGGTCGCGGTCGATCCCGCCGCGATGCCGGAAGAAACCGCGTACTGGATGCTGCTCAACGCCGATGTCCAGGCCGCCATCGACCGTCTGCCGGAGGCACAGCGGCAGGTCTTGATCCTGTTCTGCGAAGAAGGGTTGAGCTACCACGAAATCGCCGTGATCATGGGGGTGAACGTTGGCACAGTGAAAAGCCGTCTGCATTATGCCAAACGTGCGCTGCGCGGCCTGCTGAGCGCGGCGACACTGCACGCCATCGACCAGGAATTATCCGATTGAAACCGCAGTCCAGTGCATAGAAGTTCATACAAAGGAAGTGACACCATGCAGGATTCGACCCGTGAAGCCGTTCACCGTCTGTTACCCGCCTTGCGCGCCCTGAACGACGCGATCAACCGCAATCTCGATTTTGGCATGACCCAGGGGACGGGCAGCGGCGCTTACAAAAGCTACACCGCGCTGCACGCCCGCCTTGCCGAACTGCTGCCCGATGATGCGTACATCACCGACGCGCTGAAAGTGGAACTGCCGGAAAGTGCCGACGATGCGGCGCGGCTGGGAGCCGTCAACATCGCGCTGCGCCAGATGATCGCCTACCTGGAAAGCGTGAATCGGCCTGCTGCCCCACCGCCCCCGCCGGGGCGCGAAAAGCGCAAGCGCGATGACCCCGGCACGCCGGATGCCGCGAACGTGCAGCGCGATCTCCGCGAAAAAGTCATCAGCGTGACGCGGCGGGCGCTGCGGCGGGCGGTATCCTCTTTTGAAGGCGGCGAAAACCTGAGCGGCGCAGACCTGAGCGGCGCGTCGCTGCGCGATGCCGATTTCACCGAGAGCAACCTGAGCGCGGCCAACCTGAGCGGGGCGGATTTCACCGGCAGCACGTTCACCGATGCCAACCTGAGCGGCGCACAGGCGCACAATGCCACCTTCGTCGATTGCAACCTGACCGATGCCACGCTCACCGGTGGGACGTTTACCGGGACGGATTTCACATCTGCCGACTTGTGCGATGCCGAAGCCAGCGGCGTGAACATGGAAAATGTCACCCTGGCTGCCGCTACCCTCAACGATGCGAATTTTTCTGGCGCAAACCTGCACGGCGCGGCCATGAGCCAGATCGAAGCCCGCGATGCCAACCTGAGCGGCGCAAACCTGCACCGCGTCCGGCTTTCGGGGGCAGACCTGGGCAATGCCAACCTGAGCGGGTCGAACCTGGCCGCCGCCGACCTGACCGGTGCCGAACTGCAAGATGCCAACATCAGCGGCGCAAACCTGCAAAGCGCCATGCTGCACGGCACGTCGTTTCGGGATGCCAACGCCAGCGGCGCGAATTTTCAGGGCGCGGACGGCCAGGCCGCCGACTTTGAAGATGCCAACGTGAGCGGTGCGAACTTCGCCCAGGCAGGGCTGGCGAACACGAACTGGCAGCGCGCCAACGCCAAAGGTGCAAATTTCGAGGACGCGAATCTCTCGTATGCCGCCTTCGATGAAGCCAATCTGCGCGGCGCTAACCTGCGCGGTGCGACCCTGCTTCACGCCAGCTTCGAGGATGCCGAGTTTTCTACCGATACCACGCTGCCAGATGGCACACGGTGGTTGCCTGGCGTGCGCATGGATCGGTTTACCCGCAACGGGTAAGGTTCACTTGTGCCGCGTGGATTCGCTCGACAATTTCCCCACACCCTGACTTACGTCGTTGAGCAGGGTGTGGAGCGGCTTCAATACACTTGTAACAAAAAATTCGGGAATATTTCATGACTAACCGCTCACGTTTGATGCTACACTGCTGAACGTAAGTAACCGAAACCCAATTGACAGCCACCGTAAACGCAAAGGCCGCCTTCGCTGATGATGTACGATTGCGAATACGAAATCCTGGACAACGGGATTCATTACTTCCGTGTGCGCCGCGATACCCGCGCCGCTGCCGATGTCATTATCACCGTCTTTGAACTGCTTTACCAGGAAACGCCGCCCGACCAGTTGATCCGTTATATCATCGACCTGCGCGAATCGCGCAAATTTCCGTTCGGGTATGCCCTGGGTGAACTGCGCACGATGGCCGCCCGCTACCCAGTACGCGCCTTCACACGCGGCGCAACCCTGCAACCGCCGTCGCCCCTTTCGGCGCTGGCGGATTCGATGCTGCAAGTGCTGATCCGTCATACCAACGACCGCACCAAGTATTTCCCTTACACCGATTACCCTATGGCTATCGAATGGGTGCTGCGCTAGCAGGCTTGGATTCGCGGCGATGGGCTTTCACCGACGTGGAATCGGCCATCGAATTCATACAGCGCTGCCACGCCAACCCTGAAGCAATCCTGAAAGCGGTCACGCCCGCGTAAGCGGCAGGATTGACCCGCCCTTCTGCGCTATAATCCCCGGCTGACACCTGAAGAACAGCCCTGTGCATCTGCCCGATGCCGATAGAAGGATACCCCTGCTCATGACCCCTACCCCTGCCGTTGACCCGGCACTGCTGCTTGCCCACGCCTTCGAGCCGATCACGTTCACGTACACCCCGCGTGATGTCATCCTGTATGCGCTGGGGGTGGGCGCACCCGCCGACCCGCTCGACCAGGACGAGTTACGCTACGTATACGAACGCAGCGCGGCGGGCTTTCGCGTGCTGCCCACCTTCCCGGTGCTGTTCCCCGGCAAGCTGATCGACGCGCTGCTCACGGGTGACCTGCCGGGGCTGAAGTTCAACCCGATGATGCTGCTGCACGGCGAGCAGTTTCTCGAACTGAAAGCGTCCATCCCCGAAAGCGCGACGATCACCTGTCACCCGCGCATCCAGGCGGTGTACGACAAAGGCAGCGGCGCGCTCGTGATCACCGGGACGCGCTGCGTCGATGAAGCTGGCCACGAGATTTCGTATAATGAGTCGGCCATGTTCATCCGGGGAATCGGCGGGTGGGGCGGTGACCGGGGGCCGTCCGGCGAAGCGAATGTGCCGCCGGAACGCGAACCGGACGTGGTGATCACCGAAAAGACCAGCGACCGCCAGGCGTTGATCTACCGCTTGTCGGGCGATATCAACCCGCTGCACGCCGACCCGATGATGGCGGCGTTCGGCGGCTTCGAGAAACCGATCCTGCACGGGCTGAGTACCTTCGGCTATGCAGGCCGCGCCGTGCTGAAGGCGTTCTGCGGCGGCGACCCGGCGCGCTTCAAAAGCATCAAAGTGCGCTTCGCCAAACACGTCTTTCCGGGTGAAACGCTGGTCACCGAAATGTGGCGCGATGGCGAATCGCGGGTGATCTTCCGCGTGCGCGCCGCCGAACGCGATGTCGTGGTGCTGTCGAACGCGGCGGTCGCACTGAACGTCTGAATGCTTGAAACGTGCGAAAGAGAGGCGGGACGATGACCGAACAGGTGCGAACCGGGATGAGCCTGGAGGACTTCGACAGGCTGCCCGAACGGGTGGAATACATCGATGGGGAGGTGATCGCGTTGAGTCCGGCTAAAGTAAAACATGCGTATCGTGCGAACCGTCTGGCGAAAATCCTGCTGCAATTCCTGAACGATCATCCATTGGGTGAAGTTTTCGTCGAACTGCCGTTTACGATGCTCGAATCGTCGTCCTGGGTGACGGGATCGCGCACCCCAGATGTATCGTTTTATACCGCCGAAGGGTGGGCTGTTTACACCAGCGCCTATCCCGATTGGGAAGACCGGATATTCACGCTCGCCCCCGATCTGGCCGTCGAGTTCGTATCCGACAACGACGATCTGAAGCAGGTCTTTCGCAAAGCCGAAGGCTACCTGGCCGATGGCGTACAACAGGTCTGGGTCATCGACCCCGCCGCGCCGATCCTGTATGCGTTCGCGCCGAACCGCCCGGAAATTCTGCGCGTGCGCGGGGACGAAACCCTGAGCGGCGGCGCGATTCTCCCCGGTTTCACGCTGGATATGGCGGCGCTGTTCGCATGATCCGTCGTTCGCTGTTCATCGCCGCGCTGCTCAGCCTGTCGGCGTGCGCCCCACAAGGCCAGCCTGCCGCGTTCGTCGCCACGCTGCCCGCGACGGCCACCGCACCCGTGTACACGGTCACGCCGACGTTCACCGCGTCCCCCGTGCGTTCGGCCACCGTGTCACCGACGCGCACGCTGACTGCGACGAATACCCTCCCGCCGACGGACACCTTCACGCCCACCGATACGCCCACACCTACATCGACCGTCACCCTCACGCCGTCGCTCACGCTTACGCCGTCGCTCACGCTTACGCCGACGATCACCGCAACACCCATCGTCACGCTCACGCCGACGATCACGCCGACCATCCCGCTGCTCACGCTCACCCCGTCATCGAACATGGGCGCGCCCGCCCGTTTCGACCATGCACCCGCCCCGGTCACCGCCGCCGATGGCTGGTCGTGCGTCGATTTTCCGTGTGAGGACGATCTTGACGGGTGGCTGCGGCGCATCGCCGTGCCGGATGGCTACCGGGTCGAACACGCAGGCCGTTTCCCCGGCCAGGTGATTCAGATCGCCGTTGGCGAAGACCGCCGCCTGTACGCGACCGTGCTTGAGAATGGGACACGATCCGGCGCGGTCTATGTCCTGGACGAACGCGGCGCGCCCGTCCGCTACAGCGAGACGATCCGCTCCCCATTGGGGCTGGCCTTTCAGCCGGGGACACAGGTCTTGTACGTGACCGGGCGCATCGCCGGGCAGGATCAGGCGGGCGCACCCATCGAACGCGGCGCGCTGTTCCAGGTGCTGCCGGACGGCGCAGCCCGCCCGATCCTGGATACGCTCCCATGCTGCCTGAACGCCGTCGAAAACCAGCCCAACGGGATCGCGTTCGGGCCGGATGGCTACCTGTACCTGGGTGTGAGCGCAATCACCGATCACACTGAAGCGCCGGAAGGCTCCCGCGATCCGTTCGTGCCGCTGGAATCGTTTGAAGCGTCGATTTTGCGCATCCAGCCGCACACGGGCGCGCTCGAAGTGTACGCCCAGGGCATCCGCAGCCCGTATGACCTGGCGTTCGATTCGGGCGGGCGTTTGTTCGTCACCGACAACGGGTTGATCACCGGGGAAGGTGACCGCCTGCTGAACGTGGTGCGCGGCGCGCATTACGGTTTTCCGTATTACCGCGAACGCGGCTGCGAAGAATGCCCGTTCACCCCGGCCACGCTCAGCATTCAGCCGGATGTGTGGACGTTCCCGCCTTACACGCTGCCGCGTGGGATCGTGGTTTACCAGGGGGCGGGCTTCCCAACGAACCTGTTCGGCAGCGTGTTTATGACGCTGTGGAATGGGGTAGATGGCGGTCAGCGGGTGGTGCGCATTGACCCGCGTGCGCTGCCGCCCAATGCCTTTCTGCCGCGTGCGGGCGCGACCATCCCGCCCTGGGCGACCGTCACGCCGGAACCGCCGCCCGCCCCGGAACCGTTCGTGACCGGGCTGATTCGCCCATCGGACGTGATCGTTTCGCCCGAAGGCCACCTGCTGATCGCGGATCAGGTCTACGGGCATGTGTGGCGTGTGGTGTATGGGGGATAATCCGCCCATCGGATGGCAAACGGAGGCTTTCCAGAGGCAAAAATGGCGTACATTGGTAATAGATCGCCATCGGGTCATTCCCCCGGTGCAGATGAGGACTTGCCGTGTCGAACCCAAATGCGCAGATCATCGGCCTGCTTCAGGCGGCGCTTGCCAGCCTGGAGCAGTCGCAGCAGGTGTTGAATGAGGCCAAAGCCACCGCCCACCCCGTCGAGCGGGCGGCCAGGCTGCGGGCGGCAATTGCTGAAAAACAAGCGACCATCGCCGCATTGAAAAACGCAAAGTTCATATACCTGAATGGTGCCAGGAAGATCGATGATAAGTTCAGGTTTGGCTTTCATAAAATCATCGAACAAGAGCCGATTGATAAGCAGCTTGCGTTGGTAGACGCGCTTGAAAACATTTCAGAATGTGATGCTGAATGTCTGGCAGCCCTTGTCGAGTCCATTTTCGCTATCTCCCTGGCGTTGATAAGGGTTGAATTAACCGCCGACATCCGTCGTGTCGTCGGAGAGGCATTTAATCCCACAAACCTGACCCTGGCACAGCTTATCGCCCGCGCACAGCAATTGGACACCATTGTGCAATTGCGCGATGGGTATCGTGTTGACCTGATCGGTTCCAGTGGTGAACCATTAGGCGTATGGTTCTCGTCTCCGACGGCAAATCTCTCGTTGATTCCCACCTTACAACAGGCGGTCGAAACGACGGCGAATGCTTTACAGACTGAAATCACCGCATGGAACGATCCGAACACAGGTTACTTACGTGGTGGGATTGCAACGAGTGCCTATCTTACGGGATTACGGAATGCAGGAAATGCAGCGGCAGCCTTTCGCTTGGTGGTGGGGGAGGACTGGCTGCTGCCTGTGCGCCTTGCCCCAACGAAATATCTACTGGACGCGACCAAGCTTTTTGGCTATCTCTATGGGTGGGATTACGCGAAGTTTGCGCGCCGTGTTATTCAGATTGATCGAGATATTTACCAAGCAATCTTTCAAGCGAATGTAGCATCTGGCCTATGGAATAGTCAATCGTGGTCACCTATCTCAAATACGATTTTACGAGCTAACTGGTCAGGCGTGCGGGGGTTCACTAATCGTAATATCACGAGTATTGATCCTGTTCACAGCCTCATATTAGATAGTCCGTATGATTTCATTATTGAGTATCGTTCACGGACAATTGTTTGTACACCTGAACAATCAAGTCAGTTGTGTCATGAAAACTGCTATGAGCCAGCAGTAAAAAACCTAACAGAGAATGTAAGCGATTGGGCTTGGGCAGGCACACCTCGAACATCGGCATATTTACCCTTTTTGCCAAGTTCAATTCTGACGGGTTGCGTCCCTGCTCGTAAATCACTTGCACGAGGTACACGCGCATTTTGGAATGAAGTAGGTATATTTGGCGACATTGAGTATCTTGTGCGTTGGGTAAATGCTTTAGAGCATGGCACTATAGTTGACAGCATAGTAGATGAAAATGTTGCCGCTCAGGTTGCATCTGATTTAATGGAGTTTTTACATTTTATCTATCGTAGTACTACTCCAAATGACCGGGATATTGAATATTTGGCGGCTCAATCTAGTGCCATCCTTGAGTATAATAATAGTATAGATGTAGATGAGCGAACATATATCTATTTTGAACAATTGCTTACTCCAGTAGAACAACTTCCTATTGGACCAATATTTGCGAATGTTGTCGTTGAACTTGATTGGTCAAGTAGTGACCCTAATCAGTACAGTACCCGCATCAGAAATGCCACTGCAAACGCTGCAGTTCGCACATTCGGTAGCACTGAGTTTGATGTACTCACAGTAGATAATCGTCGTTTGTTCGTCGCTCAACAACTAAGTTCAAACAGTAGCTGGGTGGAATTTATCTCAGTAGATGATGCATGGCCTGCTACCGGGTATTCAGCTATTGATCCCGATCCAAAAGCACCTATTGGCGTGTTTTTGCTCACTGCTGACCAATTCAACTTTGTACAAGGACTCGAATGATGTCCACAGTTACGCAGCTGATGTGTATAGCCGCAATGACAGCGCTGCTGTTTGCACACCAGCACCAGGCCATTCAGGCACAGGTTAAAAATGTAAATTGCAACGTGTTACCTATACAGTCACTTGATCTCCCCCACACATCCGGCGACTTAGTTTATAGTGTAGGAGACACTGCTACATCTTTACTAGGACGCTTTAATCAACAACCAAGATTGGTTTTTGATGATCTGGTTTCGCCAAATGGGTTATATATTGCCGATTACTATGCACTGGATACATCTTCTGAGGGAAGTACTATAGCTGTATACGACTCTTCAGGTGAACAAATCTATAACGGTGCGCCCTCACTTGCACGAGTTCGCAATACACATTGGTTGGGCAATGATCGATTGCTTTCACTTGTTGCTACTGTCACAAGTAGGCGCAATACATTTAATGGAATTCGTTATACATATGAATTTGGTTATTTTACCATTAATCCATTTACTCGTGAATACACTTTTACTGTGCCGCCACGCCCTTCTCCATTCGACCCGGAGTTGCCATTCTACCGTGCAGGTGATCCTTTTGTGTTGACAGGATACTCACTTACGTTTGATGGACGCTATTTGTTCAATGACATGCCGCTTTATGATTTTATAGAAGAAGAATTGCTAGTGCGTCCAAATTTCGAGAGGGGTTATCCATCTTCTACCTCCCATCGTTTGATTCGTGTTGACTCTCGTTCGATGGACTCAGCGGAACAAATTGATGTACATGTGTACGACTTTGATACAGATGAGTCAATCAGGCTTATAACGTTTTACCCAGATACACGGATAAGTTTTGAAGCATGGTCTCCTGACGAGGCGCAACTCGTCTACTCGTTGAACTATCCAGATGAGGATATAACGTCGTTTAGAAATATTGAGCTGGTAAGTCTGCAAACAGGCGATGTCCAATCCACATGCTTAGGGAATTATAATGTAAACACACATTCGTCTGCTGTATTCTGGTCGCGGGACAGTCAATTTCTAGCCGTGCAAGCTGGATTAGAAGGACAAGACTCTAACGAATCCTTCGGACTGTATCTCTACGACACGCAAACGGGCGACATTTATCAGGTTTATCAGGGGCGTGCAGACATCATCGGGTGGATGGCATCGCCCGACACAGAATAACGATCAAATCGAATACGAAGGAGCTACCATCATGACCTTCATTCATACCGTCGATACCGTGATCAGCCGCAGTCAGGTCGATATTGCGACCCTGAGCGCACTGCTTACCCAGGTGGGCAGCGAAACCCTTCAAGGGGACGCACAAACCCCTTTCCCTGTATTTGATGCGGTTTCGGGAGCATGGATCCTTCAGCAAACAACGGCAAATGTGGATGGGGTATATGTTGGCACGTACCAGCTTGCGGCAGCCGATGGATGTGCCTTCCTTCAGGTCGTATCGGTAATCGCGCATACGCCTCCGCCAAGTGGTGCATCGGCAGAGTATGTCGCGTGCAATGCCACGACGTACACCCCGTTAACGAACTTGTCGAGCTTGAATGGTAAACAGCTCAAAGCATTCAGAATTCGCAGCGGAACGCCGTTCGAGGTGCGAGTTCGCCTCAATTATGAATGGTGCCACACGTTCGATTTCACGCAGGGTTCGCAGGGATGGTTTGCTGCTCCCGATTGGAGGTTTGGCACATATGCTCCACAAGGGTGGGGGCAATCCGGCGCAAATGGTTACCAGGCTGTGTGCTACATTCAACGTGATCTCCCCTCACCCACTCTCATCACGTCGATCCGCGTCCAAGCGTCAGCCGTTCCGCCCTGGGGTATTATTGCTGCGCCCTATGGCTTTGGAGAAGGCCCGTATGATTGGCAAAAGAACGTTTCGTTTTATGAGTGGACGGGGCAGGTTACGACCGACTCTATTCTGGCGATGATCCAGGAATCCGGCATAGTTGGCCCGACTCTCACAGCACGCATCACAAATGTGCGGGTGTGTGGATGGGGCGAATCGCCCTTCCTGAGCAGCTAAGCGTGCATCCCCTTTACCCACTTTTTACTTGTGAAGCCTACGTGAAATAACGTCCATCATGTAGCGAGCATTCTGTACGTTCGCCCTACGCCCTTCCTACGCATGGTTGATCGTGTGCTATAATCCCGCCCGTTGTTGCGTAAGGTCAATCGCTTTGCAAATTCGAGAGAAACCCCGCATGAAACGAATGCTGTTTGCCCTGCTCAGCGTTTGGGTGCTGGTGGGGGCGCTGCTCAGCGCCGCGCCAACCGCCGCCCAAAGCGCCAATGTCCTGAACGACCCCGGTTTTGAAGGGGAATACACCAATCGCGGACGCTCCGACCTCAACACGCCTGCCGCGTGGAGCCTGACGGTGATCGAAAGCCCGCGCACCCAGGACTGGATGAACCTCGTCCCGGTCGGTTTCCCGCACAACGGTCCCGGCCCCGACCCGCATGGGGGCGCACGCGCCCAGAACTTCAACCGGGGCTATGCGACCTTCACCGTCGCCCTGTACCAGACGGTCGCCGCCACATCTGGCAGCAACGTCACGGCCAGCGCGTGGGCGCAGATCAAGACGTGCAACGTCCCCGCCAATGCCGATAACTGCGCATCCAGCAGCGAAAGCGGCGCGTATACGCGCGTTGGCATCGACCCGAACGGCGGCACGAACGTCTATGACAGCGATATCGTCTGGTCGGCCAATGCCGCGCCCCACGATACCTGGCTGCAAATGACCACCACCGCGACCGCGACCGGCAGTGCCGTCACGATCTTCCTGTTCGGCACGCAAAACCTGCCCACCCAGTTGAACAAGCTGTACTGGGATGATGCCTATCTGGGCGGCGGCGGGGTGGGCGGCGCGGCAGCGGCTCCCGGTGTCCCGGCGGCTCCCCCGCCTACGCCCGTCCCGGCGTTCGTGCCGTTCGTCGTGCCGCAGAACCAGCGTGCCGATGGCAGCATCGTGCATATCGTCGGTCCTGGCGATACGATGGACAGCATCGCATTCGCCTATGGCATGACCCGCGATGAAGTGCTGGCGCTCAACCCGAACATCCGCGATGCGCGCTACATCCTGCAAGGTCAGGAAGTGATCATCCAGGCCGCGACTTCAGCGGTCGGCGGGGTGGGAAATGAACCGGCTGCGAGCGGCGAAACCGGGCTGGCCGCGCCCGAAGGTTTTGCGCCACCTAACAGCGGTGGTGTGCCACCATCAGGCGGCGGAATTGCCGACATCATGAGCGGCGGCGCTGCGCCTTCCGGGGCGGAGCAGTCCCCGGTGCAGCCCCAGGTCGAGCCGCCCGCACCCCCGCGACAATCGATCCTGCCGACGATCCCCAACGCGCCAATCGGCGTTGTCGGCGGCAGCGCAGGGTTATCCGGCTATTTCCCACCGCGAGTCGTCCGCAATACGGCCTCAGCCCCGCCTGGTGCGGGGCTGACGGCCTTCCGCAACGTAAGGCTTACCGCACGCAGTACCGCAACTGAATACACCCTCACCGCCGCCGGGAACCTCCCGGCGGATGTTCATCTGGGCAAAATGCGCGCCCGCCCGATACACGCCAAACCCGCTGCACAAGCGCCGGATTCTGCCGCGCAAACGCCCGGTGCGACGGACGGTGGACTGCGCCAGCCCGTCGAAGTCCCCGAAGCCGCGCCCGCGCCCGTGACCGAAGTCGGCGGCAGCGTGCCAGCGCGCATCGACCCCGCCGCGCCGTATGCCACGCTGTGCGTCTCGATGTTCAACGACCTCAACCGCAACCGCATTCAGGAAACGGGCGAATCGCTGCTCCCCGGCGGGGTGATCACCCTGCAAGTGAACGCCGAAACCGTCCTGACGCATACCACCGATGGCGAAAGCGAACCTTTCTGTTTTGAAGGGCTGGAGCCGGGCGCGGTCACGGCCAGCGCCACTGCCCCAACCGATTATGGCCTGACCACGCCTGTTCGATTCGTGGTGCGGGCGGTGGCCGGGGTGAACGTCCCGGTCGAATTTGGTGCGGGCTTCGGCGTAGCCCCGGTCGTCGTGCCGCCCGCCGAATCCGAACCTGCCGCTGCCGCTGCGGGCGTGATCCTTGCCCCGGCCAACCCGTTAGCGGATAATCTGGGACTGCTCCTGATCGGCCTGGCAGTGCTGGTGCTGATGGGTGGTGCAGGGCTGACAATGGTGTTCGCCCGCCGCCGCTGGTAAGCGCGCCTGTGCCGAATTTGTTGAAACACGATAGGCGGTTACGATTGTGGTGATCTCACGATGGCGTTTTGCTCTGACCGGGCTGGCCGCGCTGCTCATGGTGGCGGCGCATTCCCTGGCGCTGACCCAGGAACGGAGCGGCGGACAGTTTTACGTGCGGGCCTATGAAGACCGCAACGGCAGCGGAATCCGCGAAGCGGGCGAACCGCTGATCACACGCGGGATCGCGGTCGATCTGCTCGATGCCAGCGGCACCGTGATCGCCAGTGCGTTGATCGACAATGCGCCGACAGCGACCCAGGGCTATGTCGGCTTTCAGTATCTCCCCGCAGGCGAATACACCGCCGTCGTCACCAGCGCCTATTTCAGCGCGACCACCGCCAGCGCGTTCACCGCCACCATCGACCCCACCGCGCCGCCCACCGTCGTCGAGTTCGGCGGTCAGCGCATCGCCGCCGCACCGCCCACGCCGATTGAAGCGGTTTCAGCGGAAGAGGCCGCCCGCCAGGAGACGATCCGCCGTGCGGTCGCCGGGTTGGGGGCGCTCACCGTGATCGGCGCGATGACGTGCTTTGGGCTGATCGTGTACGGCGTGGTGCTGCGTCCGCGCATCCGCCGCGCCCGCCTGTTCGACCTGGCGCAAACCACCGGGTCGATGCGTCCGGTCGATGCCCGTTCCACCCAGACCACCGGATCGCTGCCCCGCATCCCCCCGGAAGGCTAGCCCGCTCACATCAGCCGAAAACTGCGGTCATTCACATAACGCACTTTGACCGGAGTCCCCGGCGGCGGTGACCAGGTGCCAATATCGCTGCGCAAGGTCGATGTTTTCTTTTCGATCCATGTCCCCGTCGGGTTCATGAAGCGGAATTTGACCGTGAGCGTGCGGTTGCCGCGCCCGGCGTTGGTATTTTTGGCTTCGATGACCGTGCCATCGAGAAACTGCCCGTTGTTCGAAAAGCGGCGGTTGTTCCCGTCGATGATCACGCAGAACAGCGCGCCGATCAGTGCAGCGATGGCGAACACGCCGGGGACGACCAGCCCGTCCGCTCGTTCGGGAAGGTTCAACCCCTGCCCTTCGATCACCGATACCGATGGATTCCCCGGCAGATACCGAATCGCCACGCGGTCGTTGATGAATACGCTGTCGTAAAAATTCCGGTTGACTTCGTGTTCGGCGGTATAGTCCGTGCTTTCAATGCGGTAGGTATACGTCAAATGGTAGGTCGTCCCCCCGCCCCGGCTGCTGGTGCTGGAATAGCCATCGATCACGCGGGCGGTGGCGGCTTTGCTGGCCGTCTCTAACTGCTGGTGATTCCACACCTGCACGCCGATGTACCCGGCCATTCCACCCGCCACGATCAGCAGGATCAGCGCCAGGATCATCATGCCGCGTGTGCTGCCGATGCGCGTTTTTTCGCCCGTCACGAACGGGCGGTTGGCCGGGTTGAGCAGGAAAAGGTTGGGATCATACATAGTTGCTCTCGTGAGGTAGCGTGCGGACGAACCCCTTCATTATGCCGTCCGCCGCCGCATTTGCGGGGACTTTTTTGCGGATTTTCTACAGGTTTTGACGAAACTTTACGCCGCGTCCGAATCGCGGGCGCGCGGATCATCATCGCGGTAGACCCCGCCCGTCAGATACGAAATGCCGATCCACAGCGACCGCGAACGGCTGTACATCAGCGTCACGAACGCGATGTTGTACACGACCCAGACGATCAGGTGCGGCAGGACGGGCGGCTGAAACAGCGCGTTCACCAGGAAGAACCCGCCCAGTGTGGTGACTTCGGCAACGCCCAGGTTGATATACATCCCACCGACCGATTCGCCAGACTCGCGTTCAAAGCGCACGCCACAGTGCGTGCAGACTGGCTCCGCTTTGAACAGCCCGGTGAAGGTGCGGCCTATGCCGCAGTGTGGGCAGCGCAGCCTGAACGTCTGCCACAGCACGCGGCGCGCTTCACGGGGATTGCTGAAAAACATGTTGGGGTTTCCTTCGGTATGGAGGACTTACCAGATGGGCTACAGCACGGACGCTGTATCTGCGGCGCGGCGGCCATCCGCCTCTAACACATCGTCGGCGGTGATGTGCGGCAGTTTACCCGCGTTCACCGCCCGCAGATGAGCGCGCCACAGCGGGATCAAAAACAGGGTGACCAGCGCCAGGATGTAGATCAGGAACGATGCGCCGCTGCCATCGAACAGCGGGGCAGTGGCGAACAGCGTCGTCGGCGCGTTGCCGAGCGCGTGAACGCCGATCACGATGAACAGGTTGCCCGTGCGCAGGTAGATCAGCGTGTACAGCACGCCCCATCCGAACAGCGCCACCAGGTCGATGCCGATCTCGAACGGGGTCATGCCCAGGTAGATGCGGTTGGGGATGTGCGAAAACGCGAACACCATCTGCGAGAGCAGGATCGCCCAGGCCAGCCGCTGCCCTGGGCGGTCGGCAAAGCGGGTGAGGCGTAAATACAACTGGGGGAACAGGAACCCGCGGTATGCGATTTCCTCAAAGACCGCGCTGCCGAAAATCTGCGCCAGCAGCCAGCCGATCAGCGCGCCGCTCGTGGCATCCCAACGCGGGTGCAGCGTGATTGCGCCGTGATACAGCAGCCCGAACCCGGCATGGATGATCTGCGCGGCGATCCACAGGCCAACGCCGAAGGCCGCGCCCATCGGCACATCGCGGGCGATCAGGCCGACATCGTAGGGACGCAGCCCGCCGATGCGCCCGATCAGCAGCCAGATCAGCGCGGCCACCAGGATCACGTTGACGATCAGCGACCCGGTGAACAGGCCGCCCGTCGCGCTGGCCAGCGGCATGAAGGTATTGCCCGCGAAAAAGACCAGGTTGACCAGCGCGGCCAGCGCGAAATGTGCCAGCACGAACACCAGCATACTCACCTGCCGCGTCGGGCGGATCGGCTCGATTCCATTCATCCTGCTGCACGCCTGTACGATACGAACCCCTGGCTATCATTATACGCGATTCGCCCGTTCGCCCGTGCGCCAGGGAAAAAACCCATCAGGCCGCCGCTGACTTTGCGCCGCGCCCGCCCGCCGCCTGCCAGATCGCGATCACCGTCACCCACACCATCAGAAAGATGATCACGCCCCATTCGGAAACGGTGGTCAGCCAGAAATCCTGGCGGCCACCCACGGGCGCGGCCAGCGCATCCTCACCGCCGCCCAACACGATGCTGACGAACACTGCATTGCTGATGATCATCGGCAGCGCGACGAGCGCCAGCCAGCGCGGGTACGCCGTCTGGCGGGCAAACCCGACGTACAGCGAAAACACGATCAGCAGCACGAGCGATCCCTGGAAGAAGGCGAGCGCGACGGTGCCATGCGCCGCCAGATCGACATCCATGGGGAACACGCCCACCAGCGCGCCAGCGATACCCGCCAGCACCCCGCCGATGCCGATCACGTAGCGCATCACACCCGTAAAACGCAGCGCCACGCCGATCATGAACCCGGCGAACGCCAGCCCACCGACGATCAGCGCGATGTTGAACACGCTCGCCAGTTCCGATTCCTGGGTATCGCCCAGTTCGGAGACGAAATGGTTGAACGGCGAATACGATTGTCCCTGGCCGCCCACATACGGAATGGCCGTGACCAGTGCGCCAAGCGAGATCACCGCCGCGCCGAAGAACCCGAACAGGATGATCAACTGCCGACTGAGCTTGTGCATGGTGGGGTTGTCCTTATGAGGAGGGGAACAGCCAATCAAGGTTCCGCCCGATCAGGAGTTCGTGCTGCCGGGCATGATGTGTGGTTTTCATCGGTACAGGCGCAAAGGCGAATCCGAACGATTTTGCCAAGTCTCTGACATGCTCCGATTCATCATACGTCATCAGAAAATCACCAGCGGTGCGGCGCAACTGCGCAAAGAGGCCATAATGATCGATCACGGAATGATCATATAAGCGCCGCCCTGGTTTCTTTTCAGATGCCGTGTAGGGTGGATCGACAAAATACACAATGTCAGTTCGCTGCGCTGTTTCTTCGGCCACTGCTAAGCCGTCGCCGTGTACAAACGTGATTCTGTCACGCATATGCACAATGTCGAGAATACGTTTCTGCAAAGTTGCCGGATACCACCGTGACCGTAATCCGCGATTGTTTTCCCCATGCTTTATGCGTCCTGCGCCCTGGGCTAAAATCCCTCCCCTATTTATGCGGTTTCGCACGATGGTCTGTAAGGCCTGTTGATGTGTCGGTATGCTCTGCTGCGCCAGCAGAGCATCGACATTTTCAGGAGTCAGGTCGAAGGCTGCAATCGCTTCAGCCAACCAACGACCATGTTCGGGGTGAAGCATGGTTTGCCAGACCGCAGCGACAGCAGCATCACGTTCAACAAACCGCACGCGGTCCACATAGTTCTCGAATACAGCGGTTAGCCCAACAATTCCGCCCCCTGCGAAAAGTTCCACCAATTCGGGTGGGCGCACCTTCAACGAGGACAACCATTGGCGTATATAAGGCACGAGCCACGTTTTGCCGCCTGGATAGCGAAATGGACTGCGATTCGGGACAGAAGCGACGTTCGCTGCTTTCAGGGTAAGTGCAGGGTCGTTGGGATACAAAGGCAGTGAGAGTTGTTTCATGAAACCGTTTAACTCAACTCACCATCGGATAGTGTTGGGGCATCCGGCGTATTGCTCCCATTTTCGAGCTTTTCATCGAGCTTACGCTGCAAATGTGACACGAAATGATCAAGCTGCCCAATACGGGGCGTGGCAATGCGTGCTAAAGCAGGCTCGAATTGAGTATACACGGTCTTGACCAGCCTGAGTTGATATTCGGACTCAACACGTTCCAAATCATAAATGAGCCACGCCATATCTGCTGTCGCTTTGTCCACTTCATCAAATCGCGGAAGTGTCTCAAAAAATTTCCGATGCAGCGCAACCGCCTGTCTTTTGCCCCAGTGTTTGAGGATGCTCCCTTTGTACAAAAGCTGTGGGAGCAGTCGTTTACGAGACGAGGACAGGTAATCAGGTCGCGGCGGCATTCGACGACTTCTATCCCCGGCCAGATATGCAGATGGTGCGTCCATGTATGTCGAAAAATGATCGCGGATGTTACCTGAAATGTAGACTGCTTGTATTTCCAGAGATCCAAAGTTCATGATGCGCCCGCGTTCGTCATACGATACCAGCACCAGATCTATGTTCCCGGCTGAAAGCCCGTCACTGTCGTTCAAGCGAATTTCCGTGAGCGAAGTCCAGGCTTCGCCAGAGCTGAAGAAAAAAGAGGCTGCATCTTCAGCAATCAGCCAATCCTGCCGAAAACGGATTGGGCAGGTGATCACGGGTTCGTCTGTGCTGTCGAACACACTGCATACACCCAGCGGATCGTTGGCTTTATCCTTCGTACAATTCGGAACTTTATTGTTGAACGGGCAAAGTCTGTTTTTCCGATGTCGCTGCGCCCGTTCTGACATATTTTCGGCTGGAAAACCAAATACTTCCGCCATCGGCTGCTGTGCCATCGAATTTATCCGCTTTCTAAAATTCTTCTACTTCATTGACATCCAGATATTGCTTCTTGTGATCAAGACGCCTGACATTGCAAGGATGCTGTATCTCGTCAAGCAGTGGAATGAGTTTCTCTAAAGTTGAGACTTCCTTTTCCCACGCGGTAACCTGTGGTGGATCATCAAGGTCAAACGTTAAGAGATAGGTTCCGCTGTTCGCTTGACTTCGGCGGCTTGTGATATGGCCGCGATGACATTATGCCCCCTCACGTGGGGGAAAGATTTCTCGAACCGCCAGACGAAAGTCAGGCAGCACATTTCCCCCGTCCAGTGTGTCCTGCATCCCGAATATCCGCACGGGTTGATTTGGCACATAGACCTCAACTTCCTGCTCAATCGGGTAGACAACCCACACCACCGTCCCCGCCGCAAGATAATTACCGACCTTCCGCAGCAGCTTCGGCACTCTATCGCTTGGGGAAACAACTTCTACGGCAAGCTGCGGTGGAAAGGGGTTGTGTCCTTCGGTATACGGAAGTGCCTGCTGCCGTTCGGCAGAAATATAGGCTGCATCCGGGGCGTAGCGCTCGCCCATTACGGTGTAGCCGCCTCCCTCCCCGGTCACATGGCCTTTTAACCCGTGCTGATGCAGAAAAAGACGCATGAAAAAGGCGATCAGGGAGGCGATTTCAGACGAATACGGGTTAGATGGCACTTCAACGATCTCCCCACCAATCCATTCAAAGCGGCGATCAGCGTTTTCGGGGCGGTCGATAAACCTTTCAAATTCTTCAAGGCTCACCCGTGTGATAATCATGGATGCTCCACAGCTCACCTATCGTGGATTGCGACATTCCGCAGCGGCTAAGGCGGGCATCAAACATCGGGATGTCTCATCTGCTTAACCGATACAGCACACCTGCTATAGTAACACATCCCTTCCGCTACTTCGGCCCCATGCGAATGGCCCCATCCAGCCGAATCACTTCGCCGTTGAGCATTTCATTGCTCACGATGTGCGCCGCCAGCGCCGCGTATTCATCCGGGCGACCCAGGCGCGGCGGGAACGGCACCTGCTGCCCCAGGCTGACGCGGGCGGGTTCCGGCAGCCCGGCCAGCAGCGGCGTATCGAAAATCCCCGGCGCAATCGTCACCACGCGGATTCCCTCCCGCGCCAGGTCACGCGCAATCGGCAGCGTCATCCCGACGATCCCGCCCTTGCTGGCGCTGTACGCCGCCTGGCCGATTTGCCCATCGAACGCGGCCACGCTCGCCGTATTGACGATCACGCCGCGTTCGCCGCTGGCATTCGGCTCGTTCGCGCTCATCGCCAGCGCGCACAGCCGAATCACGTTGAACGTGCCGATCAGGTTGATGCGGATCACCGTCTCGAATACATCGAGCGGGTGCGCGCCGTTCTTGCTCGTCGTGCGCAGCGCCATGCCAATCCCCGCGCAGTTGACATCGATATGCAGCCCGCCGAACCGTTCCCGCGCCAGGTCGATGGCCGCCTGTACGTCGCTTTCGCTGGTCACATCCGCCGCCGCGAACGCCGCCGAAGCGCCCAGTTCCGCCGCCAGCGCCGCGCCTTTGTCCGCGTCGCGGTCAGCGATCACGACTTTTGCACCCGCCGCCGCGAAATGCCGCGCCACCGCCGCGCCTAAGCCCGATGCGCCCCCGGTGACCAATGCCACGCTGTTGTTGATTTCCATCAGTCCTAAACCTTTCCTGTAATAATGAAATGGAAAAACGTCACTTACCGCGTTGTAGATCGTCCCGCCCGCATGATCGCATCCACCGCCAGGCCGAACACCAACCCCCAGAATGGCGCACCGATGCCGAGCAGCGAAAAATTGGCCGCCGTACACAGAAACGCCGCCAGCGCACCTTCGCGCCCGTCCGGTTCCGCCATTGCCCCGCTCAGCGACGACAGGATCGCGCTCACCAGCCCCAGCCCCGCCGTCGCTGCGATTAGCGCGGGGGGCAGCCCGGCGAACAGGGCGACGATGGCCGCGCCGAATACCCCGGTCACGATATACCAGCACCCCGTTGCCACGCCCGCCGCATAGCGCTTCTCGCGGTCGGGGTGCGCTTCAGAACCCGTCACCAGCGCCGCCGTGATCGCCGCCAGCGTCACGCCATGCCCGCCGAACGGGGCGATCAGCGCCGAGACGATGCCCGTCACGATCAGCGCCTTATCGATGGGCGCATCATAGCCCGCATTGCGCAGCACCGCCTGCCCCGGCGCGTTCTGCCCGGTCAGCGCCAGCGTGAACAGTGGCAGCGCCAGCCCCAGCACCGACGCGACCGAAAACGTCGGCAGCGTGAGCTGCGGGGCGGCCAGCGCCAGCGTGAACGCTTCCAGGTGAACCGTCCCCGTCAGCGCGGCCAGGATCAGCCCGACGATCAGCGTGACCGCTGCCGGGGCGCGGAAACCCCGCCGCCGCAGGACGAAATACACCCCGATCATGGGGATCACCACCAGCGGAGCCTGGGGAATCGCATTGAAGGCGTTGATGCCGAAGCGCACCAGAATTCCCGCCAGCATCCCCAGCACAATCGGGGTGGGGATCAGCGCCATCACCCGCCCGAACAGGCCGCTGAACCCCAGGGCGGCGACGGCGACCCCCGCCAGCAGGTACGCGCCGACCGCTTCGCTGAATGGGTACCCGGCCAGGCTGGTGACGAGCAGCGCCGCCCCCGGCGTTGACCATGCCGACGTGACCGGCTGCCTAAACCACAGGCTCATCACGACGCTGGATACGCCCGCGCCGACCGTGATCGCCAGCACCCACGACGACGTTTGCGCCGGGGTCAGGCTGGCATTGGCCGCCGCCTGGAACACGATTACCAGCGACGACGCATAGCCGATCACGATCACCAGCAGGCCGGACAGCACCGCCGACGGGGTGAGCGCCGACGGCAGATCGCGCAGATTGCGCAGCAGGGATGCGAACACGAGAACAGTCCTTCAAGGGTGGTGCGCTTGCTGCGCGCTAGGGTTTCTTCTTCAACTGCTCCACGCTGAAATCGAGCGCGATCACGTAGCTCTGGTCGATCAGCAGCAGTTTGGCGGCGTGCGAACGGCCATGCTCATCGACGGCTTCCCAATCCGGGTCTTGGGCGGTGTGCGCCGTCAGGCCGTGATGCGCCAGCACCTTGACCACGCGATCCGCCAGTGGGCGCGGCATCACGCCAAGCATTTTGCTGCCTTCGTCGTCGTTTTTCGCCAGCAGGCGGTCAAGCGGCATGGTCGCGTTGAAATCGCCCGTGTTTTCGACCATGTGCCGCCACATCAGAAAGGTGCTGATGTACGTGCTTTGTAAATCGAGCAGCGCTTCATTCACATCGGCGGGTGCGCCATCGAACATCACCGCCACACGCGGCGTATTGTGGTGGATCAGCAGCGGGTGTTCGTCCAGGAACGCCAGGCGCGAAAACACCCCCACGCTCAGCTTGTGTTCGCGCACGCCCAATGCCCGGATGATGTAATTGTTCAGCGGGCGCAGCCCGTTCGCCGCTTGATCGTATGCCGCCGTCTGGAAGATCAGTTGAATTTCTTCCGGTACGCCGCCCATCTGCACCAGCATCAGCACGCCGTAGCGGTTGATCCCGTCCAGGTCGGCCAGCAGTTTGGCACGTTCTGGCATGGTTCAGCCCTGCCCCCGGCGGTATTTCTCTGCCGCCGATTCGATATTCGGGTAGCCCACCGCCCGCAGATCGTCGATGGCGGCATCGACATCATACGGAATCGCCCGCAGATCGACCGTGAGCTGCGCCTCATCAAACGTGAAGATGCCGTACTGCGCGTAGCCCGGCTTATCGAACGACATGCCTACGCTGCCCACATTGACCACCCGCCAGCCGCCCGGCAGCGCCCGATCCATCTGCACATGGATATGCGCGCCGATCCCCAGGCGGCCTTCACGTTCCAGCAGCGCATCGGCGGCTTCTTCATCGGGCGTTTCCGGCGTGATGTGCGCCCCTTCATCGTCCCCCGGCGTGCCGTGATAGCCGATCACGTAGCCATAGCCCGGCACGAACAGATCGCATTCGCCAGACAGGTTTTTCAGCGTCTCATACGCGGGGTATTCCAACTGCGCCAGCCCCCAGGCCAGCACACTTTCGCGGGCGGTGATGCCCGTGCGCAGCTTGTCCAGTCCCTCCGCATCTTCGGCGGGTTTGCTGCGCGGGCGCGCCCCGGTCACCAGATACCGGTCGGTATTGCCGCGTACCGCCCGCACCGTGCCTTTTTTGCCCGCCGCTTCTGCCGCGTCGATCATCGACTGCACAGCATGGATGCACGCTGCCGGGCGCGGCCCGAACGCCGCCAGGTCGCCCAATACCCACAGGTGATCCCACCCGCCGGAACGTTCCAGATCGCTCAGCACCGTCTCCAGCGCCGTCCAGTTGCCATGAATATCCGCGATCACCGCCAAGCGCATCGCCGTTTCATCCCTTCCCGTACCCCGTCATCGCTGAATGCGCCGCGATACTACCATATCGGGCGCGCCTCTGCCCCTTAACGTTGGAATCCGGTTGCTTGACACGGGCGTATCATGGACGAACCGATCAACATTTTCAGGAGTCCGTATGCCTGAACACCCCAGCACCAGCCCGCCCCCGCTGGATACAGTTCGCCCATTGGATACAACATATCCAACGGATACCGAAGCACTGAACGGATTCACCCCGTTCAAACTGCGTTTTTTTCCCCGGCTGGAACATGTCCCGCATCTCGATCTGCTCGATCAGCATCTCGAAGCGGTCGAAAGCGCCTCCGGCGGGCGGCTGATCGTTTCGATGCCGCCGCGACACGGCAAAAGCCTGACCGTTTCGCGCCTGTTCCCGGCCTGGTGGCTGGCGCGCCACCCGGATCAGCGCGTGATCATGGCGAGCTATGCCGCCAGTTTAGCCACCCGTCACAGCCGTCTCACCCGCAATCTGATGCTCGCCCCGCTCTATCAGGCGTGGTCGAACGGGGTGCGCCCGGCCACCGCCCGCGAAGGGAGCGCGTCCGTCCAGAGCTGGGACATCGCGGCTCCCGGCGGGCTGGCTGGCGGCGGCATGGACGCGGTGGGCGTTGGCGGCGGGATCACGGGGAAGGGCGCGCACCTGATCATCGTGGACGACCCCGTGAAAAGCCGGGCGGAGGCCGAAAGCCGCTTCTGGCGCGAGAAAATCTGGGATTGGTTCCTGAACGACCTGTTCACCCGCCGCGAGCCGGGCGCGAACGTGATCGTGGTCATGACGCGCTGGCACCCTGACGATCTCGTTGGGCGGCTGCTGCGCAGCGAACCGGACGCATGGCGCTATCTGCGCCTGCCCGCGCTGGCCGAAGCCGACGACCCGTTGGGGCGCGCCCCCGGCGAAGCGCTGTGGGAGGAACGGTTCAGCCGCCAGATGCTTGAAGACACCCGGCGGCTGATGGGCGAAAGCGCCTTCGCCGGGCTGTACCAGCAGAACCCGGTCACCCGCGAAGGCGGGATGTTCAAGGCGGCAGATTTACGGGTGATCGAGTCTGCCAATGCGCTCAACGAAGAATTCGCCCAGGTAGTGCGCTTCTGGGATTTAGCCCTCACCGCGTCGCCGCATTCGGATTACAGCGCCGGGGTCAAGATGGCCGTCACCCGGTCGGGCAGCCTGGTGATTTTGGATGTGCTGCGCTTCCGCAAGACCTGGGATGGCGTGCGCGATGCCGTGATTCGCACCGCCCGCGACGATTCGCACAGCGTGTTCATCGGCATCGAAGCGGCGGCAGGCGGTAAGCAGGTGGTGGCCGAACTGCTGCGCGAACTGCAAGGCATCTACGCACGCGCCGTCAAGCCAGCGGGCGCGAAGCATGTGCGGGCGCAAAGCCTGGCCGCCAAAGCTGAAGCCGGGCAGTTGTACATCGTGCGCGGCGCATGGACGGACGCGCTGATCGAAGAATTCGTGCATTTCCCCAACGGCATCCACGATGACCAGGTGGACGCTGCCGTCGGCGCGTACAGCCTGCTCAGCGGCGGGGCGCTTCAGGTCAGCACTACGACATGGCGTTAGGTGCTTTGCTGAACCGCCCTCACCGCGTCAGCGAGCCGATCAGCAAATCGAACGCCAGTTCCGGTTTGATGCGGCCCGTTTTCATCTTCGCGTCGTAGTCTTGCAGCGTGCGGTAGATTTTCTCCAACTGCGCCAAACTGAACGCCCGTGACTGCCGCGCCACCTTATCGGCGGCATAGCTGGAACGCACGCCGATCACGTCCATCACGCTGGCGGGGCTGCCCCCGCCCGCCAGGTGTTCTTTGGCCAGCAGCAGCAGCCGGAACTGCCGCACGATCATGCCGTAAATCTGGAACGGGTCTTCCTGCTGCTCGAACAGCCGCCGCAGCGCCGCGAACGCCGCCTGCCCCCGCCCTTCCGCCAGCGCGTCGGTGAACTGGAACACCGTCGCTTCGGCCACATAGGGCGTGAGCAGTTCGACATCGCTTTCGCGGATTGGGCGTGCGCCTTCTACGAATGCCACCAGCTTGAACAATTCGCTGTCGGCACGGCGCAGATCGCCGCCCGTCACCGTCGCTAAGGCGGCGGCGGCCTGGGGGTCGATCTGCGCGCTGTACACATCCGCTGCCCGTTTCAGTATCCACTGGGTGGAGTCTTTCGGCACGTCGAAGGCTTTTTCAAAGCCGTGCGCGCTTTCCCGCGCCGCCTTCACGACTTTGTGCGAATCCGGCAGTTTTTCGCGTTCGCAGAACACCACCCGCGCCCATTCCGGCAGGGTCGGCAGGTCAGCCGCCAGCCGTTCGGCCTGCTTCTTCCCCGTTTCGCCCGCCCCTTTGCGCGTGATCCACCCCAGCATCCCCTTGACGATCACCAACCGCTTATCGGCCAAGAACGGATACGCCATTGCCGAACTCAGCACTTCCGCCGCTTCGGTGCGTTCACCGTCGAATTCGGACGTGTTCAGGTCGGCATTGGGCGTATCGCCCATGCGGGCGCGCATCTTGTCCACTTCTTCTTCGATGCGCATCTCATCATCGCCATGAAAAATGTAGAACGTCGGCGCAGCTTTGCTCATGCCCGCCCCGCCTACGGCTGATCCGCCGTGCGTACCCGATGCACCGTGACCGTCCCGCCCATCAGCCCCGGCATCGTGCTGCGCGTCACGCTCAGAATCGTCAAATCGCCGGGGTCGCCGTCGGTGGTCAGGTGCTTTTGCAGCGACCCGCCCAACGGCTGCGAGACGATCAGCAGGACGATCATGACCATGCTCATGAACGGCAGCCGCTCCCACGCATCGCGGCGGCTGACCCCACTGAAGCCGAGCAGCGCCGCCGCGCTCGTCAGCACCCCGGTCGTGACCAGGTTCGTCCCGCAGTTGGGATGCACCGCTAAATGCTGTTCGCCATTTTGCATCCGGCGCAGCGCTTCGCGGGCTGATGTTTCGATCAGCGCGGTCGGCGCATCCCCGATCAGGATGAAGCCGCCTGCATCGCTGCGCCCAGCCATGCGCAGATTCTTCACCCGCGCACTGAGCAGGTGAATCGTCGCGTGTTCCAAACCGTGATTGCGCCGCGTGCGGCTGATGAAGGGAATATTCAGCACGGGGCGCAGCCACCCCGCCAGCGATTCGATCATGGTATTGGGTTCCTTCGCGTGAAGGCTGTGCGGGCATTGCCGCCCGGCGGGAACGATTCCCCACGTTACAGCGTCATTCACACCGTCTCTGTTTTCGGTAGAACGTAAGTTTAACACGCCTGGCAGGTGTTTGCCCTATGCGCGGCCACTGACGGCAAGCGCGTTTTGCCAAATCGGTCTACAATGCACCTGTATTGTGTGTGCTACGCCGTCTTTTCAAGGAGAACTCGGAATGCAAAAACTGGTCACACGTCTGGTCCTGCTGGCATTGTTCGCACTATTCATCGTCCCGGCAGCGGCCTTCGCACAGGATACCATCGCCCCAACCGACGGCGGTTCTATCGACCTGGGCGATTCGGTCGAAGGCGAACTGACGCTCGATGAACCCGCCTTCGCCTATACGCTCGTCATCGAAGCAGAAACGTTCGTTGAACTGCGGCTCACTTCCGACGATTTCGACTGCTACCTGACGCTGCTCGATGAGGACGGTGACGAAATCGCCTTCGACGATGACGGCGCGGGCAACCTGGATTCCAGCATCAGCACCAGCCTGGATGCGGGGACGTACACCGTCGTCGCGCAAAGCTACAGCTACCGCAACGGCCAGCCGACCGCCCTGGGCGATTTTACGCTCAGCGCCCAGGAACGGCGCGTCAACGCCATCGAATACGGCGAAAGCGTGAATGGGGAACTCAGCGGCAGCCAGTTGAGCGTCACCTACAATTTCGCGGGCGAAGCCGGGGACGTGATCATCGCGGAACATTTCTCTGACGACTACGACAGCTACCTGACGCTGGAACTCAACGGCAGTGAACTGGCCTTCAACGACGACGGCGCGGGCAACCTGGATTCGCGCATCGGTCCGTTCACGCTCCCGCAGGATGGGACGTACACCCTGGTCGTGACCAGCCTCAGCCGCAGCGACACCGGCAGCTTTGAAGTGCAGTTGCAGCGCGTCGAACTGAGCGAAATCAGCTTCGGGGAACCGGTGACCGTCGAATTGATCGATGCCGCTCAACCGCTGTTCTTCACGTTCGCAGCCAACGCGGGCGACGTGATTAGCGTGACGGTGGAAAGCGATGCCGATACCAACCTGGCGATCAACGACCCCGGTAATTTCCAGGTGTTCAGCGATGAGGACAGCGGCAGCGGTACCAACCCCGAAGCGAGCGCTGTCGCGCTCAACAGCAGCGGCATTCATACCCTGGTGATCCGTTCGTCGAACGGTGAAACGGGCGAAGTCACCATCACGGTGGAACGTGCCACGCTGCCCACGCTCGATGATGGCCCGGTCACCGTGTCTTTCAACAGCAATACCGTCACCCGTACTTTGGTGTTCAATGCGGAGGACAACACCACCTACCGCCTGACGATGGAACTGACCCAGGGGGTGGAAGGCTCACCGGCGCTCGACATCACCCAGGAAGGCATGTCGGTGACCTACACCAGCGCCAACCAGGTGCGCTTCCTCAGCATCGAATTCACTACCGATGTGGATGGTGAAGTCGTGGTGCGCCTGAGCGATTACAGCTATGACAACCGCGTGTACACCGTCACGCTGGATGAAGTCGAATAACGTTTCGCAATTTTCACGTCCGCTTTGGCCTTTGCCCCGGCTTCTTTCGGAAGCTTCCCCTCTCCTACTCGCTGCGCTGTGGGAGAGGGGCGAAAACGCTTTGCTTTTGTCCCTCTCCCCGCTTGCGTGGGAGAGGGACGGCTCAGCTTGCTGAGCGGGATGAGGGGCTTTTACTGCCCTT
This sequence comes from bacterium, assembly GCA_033764035.1. Classification (GTDB taxonomy): domain Bacteria; phylum Chloroflexota; class Anaerolineae; order Aggregatilineales; family Phototrophicaceae; genus Flexifilum. Next base: position 146,490 of record JANRJJ010000026.1, on the reverse strand, counting down.
CGCCCAGCGTGACCGGGAGCGCCACGACCATCCCGTTCATGATGACGGGCGGGTCTTCCCCTGGCACTTGCAGGTATTGATACACGCCGTCGCCGTCGGTATCCAGGTGCAGCATCGGCCACACCACCCCGGTGAGAGGCACCATCGGCTGCGCCGTCAGGTTGACGATCACCCCGGTGTTGTCGCCTTCGCTCACGGGCGCATGACCCAACGAACCGCCCGGATGCCCCATCACATCGTTATGCACGTCCACGAAGCCCGCGCCCGGCGAACTGACCAGATCGACCGAGACAGCCGCCGTTTCCCCGCTGATGTCCACTTCCTGGGGCGGCGCGATCAGGCTGGGGATGATGTCGCTGTCGATGGGCGTGCCATCGGCCAGCAGCAGCGTGAACGTATCGCCCAGGGTGACCGGACGGAACGCCACCACGCCGTTGATGCTGATCGGCGCGTCCGCACCTTCCACCGCCCCGAATTCATACGTGCCGATGGTGGTATCGTCCACATGCAGCATTGGGTACACCACCGGGGTGCGCCCGTCCAGCCCCATCGGGACGATCACCGGGCCGATGGTGCCGGGTGTGACCGGGGTCTGCCCCAGCACTGCCCCCGGCGACCCGTCCGCGTCGGCATGGATCACCAGCCAGCCGCCTTCGGGGGTGATCACCGACGCGACCACGACATTATCCCCGACCGCACCCTGATCGTAGGCGAAGATCGCCGCGATGTTGAAGCTCGCCAGTGGGGTCATCGCATCCGCCGGGGAGACGGGCGGGTCAAGCGACGGATCGACCGCGTGTTCAAACACGCCGATTTCGCCCGTATCTTCATGCACCAGCACGTGCAGCACCGGGGTAGACATCGCCCCATCGATCAGCACGGCGACGTTCGCATTGTCGCCCGCTGCCAGCGGCGCGATTCCCGTCACATGGCCGGGCATCCCCTCCATATCGGCATGAATCGCCAGCCACCCATTCACAGGCGTGGTGACCGCTTCGACGATCACCCTGCCGTCCAGCACGGCCTGATCTGAAACCGTCACGCTGGCCTGCCCCGATGCTGCATCTGAAGCCTGAGTCGCTTCCGGGGCTTGTGTCGCTTCCTGGGCGAAACCGGGGACGCTGAGCAGCGCTCCTGCCAGAATCGCCAACCCGCCGACGAGTTTACGCATACGTGCTTCTCCTCACCTTGTGTTCGAGCCGGAGCCGCCGCGCCCATCCTGGCCGCTGGCGACCCCATGCCCAAGCATAGCGCCGCACCCGCTGCACCTTAGCGTACAAAGTGAGGGGTTTGGGCTGGTGCTTATGGCTCTCGTACTGTAGGTGAGGTTGTGCGCCCGCTACAGGTTCACGTTGCGCATGAACACTTCCGGGTAGCGCATCCCCGCCGCCGCGCCGTGCGGCATCAGCGCATCGAGCGCGGCCAGGTCGTCGGCGCTCAGCGTGACATCGAGCGCGGCAATATTGTCGCGCAGATACTTTTCCCGCCGCGTGCCGGGGATCGGGATGATGTCGTTCCCCTGGTGCAGCACCCACGCCAGCGCAAGCTGTGCCGTCGTGATGCCCTTCTGGGCGGCGAACGCTTCAAGCTGTTTGACCAGCGCCAGGTTGTGATCCCGCGCTTCGCCCTGCATCCGGGGCATGTTGCGGCGGAAATCATCGGCGGCCAGCGCGTCGGGCTGCTGAATCTGCCCGGTCAGCACGCCGCGCCCCAGCGGGCTGTACGCCACAAACGCAATGTTCAGTTCGCGGCAGGTCGCCAGCAGTTCGCCTTCCGGGTCGCGCGTCCACAGGGAATATTCAGTTTGCAGCGCCGTGATCGGATGCACGGCATGGGCGCGCCGAATCGTGGCAGGCGCGGCCTCTGAAAGGCCAAGAAAACGAACTTTGCCCGCCTTCACCAGGTCGGCCATCGCGCCGACCGTTTCTTCAATTGGCGTGTTGGGGTCAACCCGGTGCTGGTAGTACAGGTCGATGGTTTCGACGTTCAGCCGCTTCAGGCTCATGTTGCAGGCGGCCTTCACGTAATCGGGCGTGCCGTTCACCCCTGCAAACGTCCCCGCGACCGTGCGCACGTTGCCGAACTTGGTTGCGATGATCGGCTTATCCGAACGCCCGCGCAAGGCCTGGGCGATCAGGATTTCGTTGTGGCCGACCCCGTACATATCGGCGCTGTCCAGGAAGTTGACCCCCGCGTCCAACGCCTGATGAATCAGCGCAATCGATGCCACATCGTCGGATTTGCCGTAAAAGTCCGACATCCCCATCAAGCCCAGGCCAATTCCCGATACCTGTAAGCCGCTGTTCCCCAGAATCCGCGTTTGCATCGCCCCGCTCCTCATCACAATTCAACTGCCAACGGTCTAAAGTGTGTTATGCACTTTTGCAACGTTCGTTTCCCCTCACCCTGCTCAGCAAGCTGAGCCGTCCCTCTCCCACGCGAACAGGGTTCGCCAGCAAGCGGAGAGAGGGACATATGCATGTTACTGCTCCCCTTCTCCCCGCTTGCGTGGGAGAAGGGGTTGGGGGATGAGGGGGCTACAAAGTCCATAACACCCTCTACGCCTGTTCCGCCCACACCAACCCGAACACGTTGCCTTCCGTGTCCTGCACCGACGCAAAGTAGTTGTTCGGCAGCAGCAGTTCCCCGCGCCGCACCGTCACCCTGCCGCCCGCCGCTTCTGCCCGTGCCAGCAGTGCATCGATCTCGTTGCCCGCCGCGAAGCTGACGTACAGCCCTTTACTGCCCGGCTCGAAATTGGCCGTGTGGTTGAGCGACACACCGACCGCGCCCGCTTCCGCCGTCAGAATGGCGACGCGCCGCACACCGCCTTCAATAATATCGAATTTCGCGTCGAACAGCGCCCCGTAAAACCGCACCGCCCGTTCCATATCCGCGACCGGAATTTCCACCCATCCCACGATAATCTTGCTCATGATCGACCGCTCCTGTGCTTCCTGTACAACGCTGCGATAGTCAACAGGATAGGCCACACGAGCGCCGCCGCGCATCGGCGTAAGCACGGAAACGGCGTGCGATAAAACGCGGAGCCGCTGCCCGCCGCCTACATCATTTGTCGTAGGCGTGTGCAACATCGCTCACGGCACATCGTCGAGCGATGCCAACCCTTCGCGCAGCGCGTACAGCGCCGCCTGGGTGCGGCTCGCCAACTGGAGCTTGCTCAGGATATTGCTCACATGCGTGCGCGTCGTCGGCTCGCTGATCACCAGTGTGCGGGCGATCTCGTCATTGTTCAACCCGCGTGCGATCAGCCGCAGCACCTCCAGCTCACGCGCCGTCAGCGGGTCGGTCGTCGGGGTCTGTTTGGGCGGGTTCGCCAGTTCTTGCAGCACGCGCCGGGCAATCGCCGGGTGCAGTGACGATTCGCCCTGGTATACCTGCCGGATCGCGCGGATCAGGTCTTCAGGCCGCGAATCCTTGAGCAGATACCCCAGCGCGCCCGCTTTGATGGCCGGGAACAGCTTGTCGTCGGTGGCGAAACTGGTCAGCACCAGAATCCGGGCGGTGGGCTGCGCCTCCACGATTCGGCGGATCGCTTCGATCCCGTCCACCTGGGGCATGACCAGATCGAGCAGGATCACATCCGGCTGTACCGCCGCCGCCAGCCGGATCGCTTCTTCGCCGTCGGTCGCTTCGGCAGCCACCACGATCCCGCTTTCCGTGCCAAGCAGCGCCCGAATGCCCATGCGCACCAGCGCGTGATCATCCGCAATCAGCACGCGGATGGCGGGCGGGGGAGTGATGGGATCATGCATCGGCGGGCGGCTCCGCGTTCACGCCATCGAGCGGAATCTCCGCGCCGATGATCGTCCCTTCGCCGGGCGCGGAATCGACGGCGAACCGCCCGCCCAGCGCCGCCGTGCGGTCGGCCATATGCTGAAGCCCCAGGCCGCGCGGCTGCGAACGCGGATTGAACCCGCGCCCGTCATCGCAAACGTCCAGGTACAAACAGCCTTCCACCTGCCGCAGCCGGATCGTGACCTGGCGGGCGCGGCTGTGCTTCAGCACGTTGTTCAGCGCTTCCTGCACGATGCGGTACACCGCTTCTGCGATGGGCGGCGGCACATGCAGCGACGGCGGCGCGTGCAGGTCGATACGGATGTTCGATTGCACTTCGATCACGTCGATGCGCGCCTGAATCGCGTCGATCAGGCTGCGTTCGGCCAGGAAAGACGAATGCAGCGCGTAGATCAGTGTGCGCATTTCGTGCAGCGCTTCATGCGCCAGCCCCTGCATCTGGTTCAGCCCATTGGCGGCGGCAGCGGTATCGCCCGCCGCCAGGTGCCGCAGTGAGGCTTCGGTGCAGAGCGTGATGCCGTACAACGCCTGGGTGACCGAATCGTGCAGGTCGCGGGCGATTCGATCCCGCTCATCGGCAATCGCAATCTGGCGCACCTGTTCATGCAGCCCGGTGTTTTCCAGCGCCAGCGCGGCTTGATCGCGAAATGCCGTCACCAGGCTGATCTCGTCCGCCGAAAAAGTGCGCGGTTGTTCGTAATACACCATCAGCGCGCCGCGCATTTCACTGCGCACGAAGATCGGCACGGCCACATACGCCCGGTAGCGGCGGACGAGATGCCGCACATACGCCAGGCGGTCGGCATCGCCGCGCACCCACTCGCTTTCCAACAGCCGTTCACAGTCCGGGACGATGTTCGGTTCCGGGTTGAGCGTCAGTTGTTCGGCAAAGCTTCGGCTCAGCGATTCCTGAAAGCGCGTCAGGCTGGTATCCATCCCTTCGGATGCCTGGGCGTAGAAGCGCTGATCCTGATCCAGGCAGTAGATCGCGGCGGCATCGCAGCCCAAAAGCTGGCGGGGCTGCGCGATGATGTGCGTGAGGATTTCATCCAGCGACCGGTTCGAGTTCAGCACCCGCAGCACGTTGTGCATGGCATCGATGGTGCGCTTGTGCTGCGCAAAATCGTGATCTGAAACTGTCATCGTTGCGCTTCTCTCTCCATACGGCCTGTAGCCTTCATCATAAGACAAATGCATCAATCATGCAGTATTCATGAATCTTCAGTACTGTATCTAGTGCAGCCTCTTTATACCTAAAGGATAAGGACACAATGCGCAAACTTTTATGGATCGTAGTGGTGTTGGCGTTGGCAGTTCCGGCGGCGTTCGCCCAGGAACCGAACGCGCTCGAAGTCGTCGATCAGGTCGTGACCGATGGCACGGTCGTGTTCCCCTCGCTCACCGTGGATCGGGCGGGCTTCATCGTGATTCACATCGACAACGGCGGCTCCCCCGGTCCGGTGATCGGTTTTACGCCGCTCGCCGTTGGCACGACGGCGAACGTCCGCGTGAGCATCGACGCGGCGGCGGCCACCCCGGTGCTGTTCGGGATGCTGCATGAAGACACGGGCGAAGCGGGCGTGTACGAGTTCGGCACGGTTGAAGGCGCAGACGGTCCGATGCGCGACTCCGCCGGGAACGTGCTGGTCACCCCGTTCAATGTGGCCATCATCAACACCCTACCCCAGTTGGTGAGCGAAGACGGCTCGGTCACGATTCCATCGGTCACGTTCGCGGAAGGCGGTTGGGTGGTGATCCACGCCAGCGCCGATGGCGCACCGGGACCGGTGATCGGCCAGACCCAGGTGGGCGCAGGCACGACGACCGATGTCGTGGTGACGCTGGCCGAAGAAGGCCGCACCGGGCAGTTGTTCCCCATGCTCCACGTCGATACAGGCGTGGTCGGTGAATACGAATTCGGCACGGTCGAAGGCGCAGATGGCCCGGTCGTGATCAACGGCGCGGTGGCGACGGTCGGGTTCCAGACCACGCCGTTCCTAAGCGTGTCGCCCCAGGCCGTGCTGGCGGGCGATGGCCAGACGGCCAATCCGCCGCGCATCCTGGTCAGCGGCGTGCTGTCGAACGGCCCCGGTTTCGTCGTCATCCACGCCGACAATGAAGGCGCGCCCGGTCCGGTGCTGACTCAGGTCGCCGTGCCGTCGGGCTACAGCCAGAACGTCGAAATTCCGTTCCCGGCGGACATCGCTATCACCCCGGTGGTGTGGCCAATGCTGCATGTGGATGATAACACCGTTGGCACGTATGAATTTGGGTCGGTCGAAGGCGCGGATGGCCCGGTGCGCGATGAAGCCGGAAACGTGATCACCTTCCCAATCAACATCGCCCCGTCGATCACGGTATCGACGCAGACCGTCGTCGATGGCACGGTCACCATCCCGTCGCTGGTGATCGATCAGGCCGGATGGCTGGTGATCCACGCCAGCGCCGATGGCGCGCCCGGCCCGGTGATTGGCCAGACGTTCATCCCGGCGGGCTACAGCGAAGCCGTCGTTGTCGCCATCGATGCGGCCAGCGCGGGCAGCCAGGTGTTCCCGATGCTGCACTACGATACGGGCGAAGCGGGCGTGTACGAATTCGGCGCGGTCGAAGGGGCGGATGCCCCGGTCGTGAGCGGCGGGCAGGTCGTGGTCGTCCCGATGGAACTTCAGTAGGTCGGCAGGATGCGGTAAAACCCCTCACCCCCGGCCCCTCTTTCACGCGATGCGCTTCAGTAGAGGGGAGAAGGACAGCTTTTTGTCCCTCTCCCCGCTTGCGTGGAAGAGGGACAGGCCGAAACGCAGTTTCGGACAGGGTGAGGGGCTGGTGATTTCCCTTAGATCAGCCGAATTCCCCACGAATGTAGCGTTCGGTTTCTTCGCTGGCCGGGGCGCTGAACAGCCGTTCGGTCGGCGCGTATTCCGCCAGGATGCCCCACCGATTTTCCTTGCCATCGCCCGCTTCATTCTTGCGGATGCTGTAGAAGGCGGTGAAATCGCTCACGCGCTGCGCCTGCTGCATGTTGTGCGTCACGATCACGATGGTGAACTGCTTCACCAGGTCGCGCATCAGTTCCTCAATCGCCTGGGTGGCAATCGGGTCGAGCGCCGAACACGGTTCGTCCATCAGAATCACTTCCGGTTGGACGGCGATGGTGCGGGCGATGCACAACCGCTGTTGCTGACCGCCCGAAAGCGCCAGCCCGGATTTTTTCAGGTCGGTTTTCACTTCATCCCACAGGTACGACCCCTTCAGGCTGTTTTCGACGATCTCGTCCAGGGCGTTTTTGCTGCGCACGCCCAACAGACGCGGCCCGTAGGCGATGTTGTCGTAGATGCTTTTTGGGAACGGGTTCGGCTTCTGGAACACCATCCCAATCCGGCGGCGCACTTCGACCGGGTCAACCGTTTCCTGGTACAAATCCTGGGTATTGAAGAACACGCCGCCTTCCACCCGCGCCCCTAAAATCAGGTCGTTCATGCGGTTGAGCGAACGCAGCACCGTGCTTTTGCCGCACCCCGACGGTCCGATGAACGCCGTGATCTTCTGGCGCGGAATCGAGAGTGTGACATCGTTCACGGCCATTTTCGAACCGTAGTAGATGTTGACGTTTTTCAGTTCAAAGGCATGTGCGCTTTGCTGGACAGCCGTAGCCATTGGTCGTTACCCCTGTAGTCTTCTTCTAAAATACTGGCGCAGCAGAATGGCCGATGCGTTCAGCAGCAGCAGCAGCGTGATCAGTACGATGATGGCCGAAGCCGCAATCGCCCGGAATTCCGCTTGCGGGCGCGCCGTCCACTGGTAAATCTGGATTGGCAGCGCGGTGAAGCTGGAAAACGGCCCATTCGGGTCTACGAAAATCGCCGTCGATGCGCCGATCACCACCAGCGGCGCGGTTTCGCCAATCGCACGGCTCATGCCCAGAATTGTCCCGGTCAGGATGCCGGGCATGGCGGCGGGCAGCACCTGTTTCCAAATCGTCTGCCATTTGGTCGCGCCCAGGCCGTAGCTCGCTTCGCGGATCGACGATGGCACAGCGCGAATCGCTTCCTGAGCGTTGATGATGATCACGGGCAGGATCAACAGCGACATCGTGAGCGACGCGCTTAGGATCGTGCGTCCGTTGCTGTCGTTGATGCCGAATATCGCGCCGCTGGTCAGCGCCTCGAAGGTGCGCACGAAAATCGCCAGCCCCAGCAGCCCATAGATGATCGACGGCACGCCTGCCAGGTTGCGGATGTTGGTTTCGATCAACCGGGCGATGCGGAACGCGAACGGGTTCTGCGGGGCGGAATATTCTTCCAGGTAAATGGCCGCGCCCACGCCGATGGGGAACGCCAGCGCCACCGTCACAATCACGATCCACACCGTGCCAATCAGCGCGGTGCGAATGCCCGCCAGCACCGGGTCGCTCGATTGGCCGGACGAGATGAACGCGCCCGTCAGCCACCAGCGGAATTCGAGCCGGGTGTTTTCCGGCAGTTCCCCCGCTTCAATATCGGCGGCGATTTGGGCTTCAATCGCCGCACGGTTGAGCAGCGAATTGGTCAGCGTGTACGTTTCCAGCACATTCAGCCCAATGATCTCGTCATCGACGAAGCCGCGCAGCACATCCGGCGAAATGTTGGCGGCCATCACGGCAGCCACCTGTTCCGGGCTAAGCTCGCGGATCGTCAGGCTCTCTGCACCTTCGGGGATGGTGCGCCCGGCCAGGACTTGGCTCAGCGGCGCGGTTGTGAACTGATCGGCAGGCACAGCGCTGATGTTGTTGCGAATCAGCACCAGCGCCGGGTTCGGGCGGTATTCGACGATGGCCGCCGCAAGCTGTTCGGCGGATGCGCTGGAAATATCGCCGCCTTCGATCACTTCTTCCGGAGGAATGACGAACTGCACCGCGATCAGCCCTGCCGAACTGTTGACCACGTTATAGAACAGCGCCAGCAGCGCGAACAGCGCCAGGACGATGGAGAGCAGGAAGAACCCGCGCCACAGCCGTCCCCGTAAATGACGGCTGGAAAGTCCACGCCGGAAAGCGGTTTCATCCGGCAGATAGGTCTGCTGCACCGGGGGGTTGACGGCGCTCACTGGTACACCTCACGGAAGCGGTTGGTAATGTAGCGGCTGATCAGGTTCAGCACCAGCGTGAACAGGAACAGCGTCAGGCCGATGGCGAACAGGCTGGTGTAGTCAATCGAGTTGTAGCTCAGGTCGCCGCCGCTGATGCGGACGATATGCCCGGTCATCGTTTCGGCAGCGCCGAACGGCTGGAAGCAGTTGGAATTCGCGCCGTACAGGATGCACGGCCCCGCGCCCGCGGCCAGCGCCACGATCATCGTTTCACCGACGGCACGGCTGATCCCGACGATGAACGCGGCGATCACACCGGAAAGCGCGGCGGGCAGCACCACCTGCAAAATGGTTTCAATTTTGGTCGCGCCCAGCCCATAGCTGGCTTCGCGCAGCGAACGCGGCACCGCGCTGAGCGCATCTTCGCTCATCGATGCGATGGTCGGCAGGATCATGATCCCCATGACCAACCCCGCCGATGAGACGTTGTAAATCGACACCGTGTCCTGCCCGAACAGGCTGCGCAGCACCGGGGTCATGAACGTGAGCGCGAAGTACCCGTACACGACGGTCGGAATACCCGCGAGAATTTCCAGAATCGGTTTCAGCGTGGCACGGGTGCGTTCCTTCGCATATTCGCTCAGGTAGATGGCCGCGCCCAGGCCAAGCGGGATGGCGACCAGCATCCCGAAGAACGTGGTCATCAGGGTGGCGCTGACCAGCGGCATGATCCCGAATTCGCCGGACTGCGGCTGCCAGCGCGGGGCGGTGAAGAACTCGAACAGATCGACCGCGCCCGACCCGAAGAACAGCAGCGCTTCAGTGCCTAAGACGTACACGATGCCGATGGTCGTGAAGATCGACAGCACGCCGCAGAACAGGAGGAAAGCCTGAATGACCGATTCCGTCGGGCGGGCGCGCTTGAAAATGGTGGTACGAGCATCGCGGGTGGCACGAATATCGGCGGCTGCCGACCTTCTTGCGCCAATCGCGCTCGCGTCTGAGGGTGTCGCCATAAGAATTCCTCGTCTACGTTCCGGATGTTCAGGGAGGAATGATACGTGATGCTGTGCGCGAAAGATACAGAATTAAAGAGGATTTAACATGCTGACCGAAGCCCACGCGCATGGGCTGCTGCACCGCCAGCGGGTAACAAAGACGGGGCATGTACAATGCCCCGTCCCGGTTTCGCAGAAAATCCGCGAAAAATTACATGCCCATCACATCGAGCAGCGTCTGCTTGCTTTCGTTCAGTTCTGCCGTGCTGACGGGGAAGTAACCGACCGACGACACGACTTCGTTGGCATTGGTCAGGTAGAAGTTGACGAACGCGGCCACCTGCGGCTTTTCAGCCAGGATGCCCGCATCGGTGTAGATGAACAGCGGGCGGCTGAGCGGGTATTCCCCGTTTTCAGCGGTTTCGGCGTTCGGTTCCACACCGTCGATGGTCAGCGCGGTCAGGCGGTTAGCTTCTTCCAGGTAGTAGGCGAAACCGAAGTAGCCGATGGCGAACGGGCTGCCTTCGACACCCTGCACCAGCACGTTGTCGTCTTCGCTGAACTGGATGCCGGGGGCATTCAGGATCGCGGCTTCGGCATCGTCACCCAGGGGTTCGGCCAGGACGGCTTCGACGAAGTAATCGAACGTGCCGCTGTCGCTGCCGGGGCTGAAGAGCTGAATGGCTTCCGCCGGGTAGCTGGCATCGACCTGATCCCAGGTGGTGACTTCGCCGCTGTAAATCTGGGCGAGCTGTTCCAGGCTCAGTTCGGTCAGGAAGTCGTTTTCGCTGCTGACCACGACGGCCAGCGCATCCACGCCCACCAGGAATTCGAGCGGTTCACGCGCCGGGTCGAGCGCGGCACAGGCTTCAATTTCACCATCGCGGATAGCGCGGCTGGCATTGGCGATGTCGGTTTCGCCCGCTTCGCAGAAGCGTTCAAAACCCGCACCGGTGCCGATGCTGTCCACGGTGATGTTGCCGCTGAAACCTTCTTCGATGAACAGTTCGGCCATTGCTTCGGTCACGGGGAACACGGTCGAGCTGCCAGCGGTGATGATGTCGCCCGAAATGCTCAGCGGGTCAACAGCCGGGAGTTCAATCGGTTCAACCGTTACTTCCGGGGTGGCTTCCTGCGCGAACACCGCGAAGGGCAGCGCGAGGACGAGTAGAGCGACGATCCAGAACGCACGCTTCATGTAGCTATCTCCTGTAGTGAACAAATACCTTACGCGCCGCCTGTAAGCCTTTCACTTCGACTTCCATGCAGCGACAACCGAATGCTAATCGGCGGCGTTTAATAGCTTGCAGAACGATTGTTAAGAAGTAGGACGTTCGTCTTTAACCAGTTGTTAAGAGCCAAACCGGGGTGAAACGGCGACTCCAAACGGGTTTCCAACGCTCGTTTTTCGACCATTTGTGCTATCCTTAAGGCACGCTGTGAACTTCCGCACTTCCGCCGCTTCAGGCCGTTTCGTGTCTGGATCATTGCCAGGGGCGGCGATATAGTTAGCGGGACAGCGGCACGACGAGTTGAGCCACAGGGCGGCAGGCGCGATGAAACTGGAGAGAATCGGCATCCTGGCGCACCCCAAGCGCCCCAACACCGCCCCGGTGGCGGCGCATATCGCCCGCACCTTCAACGAACGCGGCCTGGCGACGTGGGTCAGCACTGTCTGGACGGATGCCGACATCGCCGGCGACCTGGCGGCCACCGATATGGTGATCGCCATCGGCGGCGATGGGGCGATGCTGCGGGCTGCCCGCGCCGCCGCGCCGTTCAACGTCCCGGTGTTGGGCATCAACATGGGCTACCTGGGCTTCCTGACCGAAGTCACACAGCCGGACGCGCCCAACGAATGGGAACATGCGCTCGCTGCGCTGCTGCGCGGTGACTGCTGGATCGAACGGCGGATGATGCTGCACGTTGAAGCACGGCACGGTGATGGCAGCCTGCACGCTATGTCCGACGCGCTCAACGATGCGGTCATCAGCCGGGGCGACGTGACGCGCATGATCCGCGTCCCGCTGTATATCGACGGCGACTGGACGACCACCTACCACGCCGATGCGCTCATCATCGCCACCCCAACCGGTTCGACGGCCTACGCGCTGGCATCGGGCGGGCCCATCCTGCCGCCGGAACTGCGCAACATCCTGATCGTTCCAGTCGCGCCGCATCTCAGCCTTGACCGCCCGATTGTGCTGCCCGAAGGGGCGGCGGTGCGCGCCATGCTCGAAGCCGACGGCGAAACCGACCCGGTGCTGGCGGTCGATGGCGAACCGCTGTGCAAGCTGCATTCGGGCGATACGATCAGCGTGTATGCCAGCGAACATACCGCCCAGTTCGTGCGGCTGCGCGACCGCACCTATTTTTACCGTTCATTACTGGATCGGCTGGAACCGCGTGTCACCCCGCCGAATACGAGCAGGATCAACGATGGCCGCTGAAGACGTGACGACCCTGGACGAGATCACGACGTGCGCCGTCCACCCGGAACGGGAAACCGGACTGCGCTGTAACAACTGCAACCGTTTGATGTGTGTGGAATGCGCCGTGCGCACCCCGGTTGGCTACCGCTGCCGGGAATGTGTGCGCGGCGGGCAGGACAAGTTTTTCAAAGCGAACCAGGCCGACGACGTGATCGCGTTCGCGGTCTGCTTCGGGCTAAGCGCGCTGGCGGTCGGCATCACCAGCGTGCTGCCGTTGGGCATCTGGCTCTCGCTGATCGTCGGGCTGCCCGTTGGCGCGGGCATCAGCGAAGCGGCGCTGCGGGCGACGGGTCGGCGGCGGTCACGGCTGATGCACTGGATTGCCGCAGCGGGCGTGGTGACGGGCGGGTTCACGGGCGCGGGCGTGATGACCGTGATCCGGCTGCGGGCGCTGATCGCATCGAATATCGAAGAAATTCAGCGGTCGGTGCAAGGGGCAGGACTCAGCGCTCAGGAAATTGCGCAGCTTCTCCCTCCCATCACGCTCGACCTGATCATCGGGCGTGTGATCGGGGACATCAGCACGCTGCTGCTCATCGGGCTGATTGCGGCGGCGGTGTACAGCCGTTTTAAAATGAAGTTGTGACGTATGATGAAGTGTGAATGAGGGGCAGGGCTAAAGTTCATGCTCGAAGAACTGCGGATACGGAATTTTGCCATCATCGATCAACTGGATTTGACGTTTGCCGATGGCCTGAACGTGATCACCGGGGAAACGGGCGCGGGCAAGTCGATCATCATCGACGCGGTGGAACTGCTGCTCGGCGGTAAGGCCGACCCCTCTTTTGTGCGTGCCGGGGCGGATAAAGCCGTGATCGAAGGGACATTCGCGCTGCACGACACCGCTGCCGCCGCCATCGTCCCCATTCTGCGCGCCGCCGAACTGGTGGACGGCGAAACCGAAGCGGGCGCGGATGCCGACGTGATCAACACCGTCACCATCAGCCGCGAATTACGCTCGAATGGGCGGTCGGTCACGCGGGTGAACGGCGTAGCCATCAACCTGGATGTGCTGGAACGCATTGGCGAACACCTGGTCGATGTGCATGGGCAAAGCGCGCATCTGTCGCTGCTCAAGCCCGCGTCGCACATCGAACTGCTTGACCGCTTTGCCAATGCCTACGATCAGCGCGAAGCCATCGCGGAGATGGTCGATACGCTGCACGGGGTACGGCGCGACATTCATAAGCTGCTCGAAGATGAGGCGGCGCTCAAGCGGCGGGCTGACCGTCTGCGCGGCGATGTGGACGACATCGACGAAGCGGCGCTGAACGTGGGCGAAGACGAAGAACTGAAGGCCGAACGCAACCGGCTCGCCAACAGTGAACAGCTCGCCCGGCTGACCGGGGAGGCGGTCGCGCTGTTCTATGGCGACGAACGCGGACAGGATTCAGTCGGCGCGGTCGATCAGATCATGAATGCGGTCGGGCTGATCGGCAAGTTGGCGGGCATCGACAGCGCCCTGAAGGACGATCACACGCTGGCGCTGGAAGTTTCTGCCCAGGTGGATGAACTGGCCAAGTCGCTGCGGCGCTACGCCGATACGGTCGAATACAACCCGACGCGGCTGGATGCGGTCGAAGAACGGCTGGAGACGATCACCGCGCTGAAGCGGCGCTACGGCGGGACGATCCCGGCGGTGCTGGACTATGCCGACAAAGCGCGGGCTGAACTGGAAGCCATCGAAAACAGCGAAGAACGCCTGGCCGAACTGCGCGCCGATGAGGAACAACTGCTGCGCGAGATCGGCAGTGCCGCCGCCCGGCTCAGCCAGGCACGGCGCGAAGCCGCCGCCGCCCTGGGCGATGGCGTGGTGCAGGAATTGGCCGATCTGCGCATGGGCAAGGCACAATTCCAGGTCGGGATCAGCCAGCAGCCCGACCCCAACGGCGCATACGTCGGCAAAGAGCGGGTGAAGTTCGATGCGACCGGGATCGATCAGGTCGAATTCATGATGAGCGCCAACCCCGGCGAACCGCTGCGCCCGCTGGCAAAAGTCGCGTCCGGCGGTGAATCGGCGCGGATCATGCTCGCGCTCAAGCGCGTGCTGTCCGCCGCCGACCACACCCCCACGCTGATCTTCGACGAAATCGACCAGGGAATCGGCGGGCGTGTGGGGACAGTGGTCGGGGAAAAGCTGTGGGGACTCACCCGCGATCATCAGGTGATGGTGGTCACGCACCTGGCGCAGTTGGCAGGCTATGCCGACCGTCATTACCGGGTGATGAAGCTGGTCGAAGAAGGCCGCACGCGCACGCAGATCATCCCGCTCACCCAGGATTTTCAGCGCATTGAAGAACTGGCGGCCATGCTTGGCACGATGAACGAGAGCGGCTACCAAAGCGCCAAAGAACTGATCGACGCGGCGCTGGCCTTCAAACGGGCGGCCATCAATCACGGATAAGGACACATGATCTACGACTTTGATACCCCCCTTGAACGGCGCAGCACCCACAGCGCTAAATGGAACTGGTTCCCGGCAGATGTGCTGCCGCTGTGGGTGGCCGATATGGACTTGCCCGCCCCGGAACCCGTCGTCCGGGCGATTCAGGCCCGCGCCGAACATGCGATCTTCGGCTATCAGATGGATTCGCCGCCGCTGCGCCAGGTGATCGTCGAACGGTTTGCGACCCGCTACCGCGCCGCCATCAGCCCCGACGCGATTCTGTTCGTGCCGGGGCTGGTGACGGCGCTCAACATGATCTGCCGGACGTTCGGCGCGCCGGGCGATTCAGTGCTGGTGCAGCCGCCGATCTACCCGCCGTTTCTGAGCGCGCCCGTGAACGGCGGGCGGACGGTGGCGCTGGCTCCGCTGGCGCGGGTTGCTAACAGCAACTTGGCTCAAAGCAGCCTGGTCGATGGTGCGACTTTGCGTTACGAGATCGATTTCGACGCGATGGAAGCGGCCATCACCCCGCACACCCGGCTGTTCATCCTGTGCAATCCGCATAACCCGGTCGGGCGCGTGTTCACCCGCGCCGAACTGGAGCAGGTGGCGGCGTTCGCGCTGCGCCATGACCTGATCGTGGTGAGCGATGAAATTCACTGTGACCTGGTCTACCCGCAGCACGAACATCACACCTTCTGCACGATTGCGCCGGAACTGAACGACCGCCTGATCACGCTGCAAGCGCCGAGCAAAACGTTCAA
This sequence comes from bacterium, assembly GCA_033764035.1. GTDB lineage: Bacteria > Chloroflexota > Anaerolineae > Aggregatilineales > Phototrophicaceae > Flexifilum. The sequence goes on along the minus strand of JANRJJ010000026.1, from coordinate 130,967 downwards.
TATCGCCGGGTTGGGCTGCGGCTTCGCGGTGATTCCCAACGCCGAACTGCGCCAGCAGTTGATGGCCGCGCTGTTCAACAATGGGCTGATCGTCAACAACCTGGGGCTGACCGCCGCCGAAGCCGCTTACCGCGACGGCGGCGAGTGGCACGATCAGTTGATGCGCTATCTGCGCGATAACCGCGACTTTGTAGACGGGTACGTCCGCGAACACTTCCCGCACGCCCGAATCGCGCCCGTCGAAGGGACGTATCTGGCGTGGGTCGATTTTTCGGGCTATGACCTGCCGCAGTCCGCCTACCAATTCTTCCTGGAACGGGCGAAAGTCGGCCTGAACGATGGCGCGACGTTCGGCGGGGAATCCTTCGCGGGTTGTGTGCGCCTGAACTTCGGCTGTCCGCGTGCCACGCTCAGCGAAGCGCTCGACCGGATGCGGGCGGCGCTGACAGGGTGACGGGCGCGCCCCAGCCAAAACCGGAACCCAAAGCAAAACGGCAGCAGTCCAGCTTATAGCGCCGCCTCCACCAGCGGCACGAGCAGCCGTTCGATGTCCGCCAGCGATTCGGCCTTGACGAGTGCCTCCCGGATGCGCGCCGACCCCGGTACGCCAAAAGCGTACTTGGTCAACTGGCCGCGCAGCTCGAAAATCGCGGTCTTTTCCGGCAGCTTGGTCGTCTCCAGCGTCAGCCGCGCATGGCGGATGGCCACCGCTGCTTTTTCGGCTGCCGTCGGCGGCGCGAGCCGTTCCCCGGTGTGCATCTCGTGCCAGATTTCCCGGAAAATCCAGGGGTAGCCCAATGCCGCCCGCCCGATCATGACCGCATCGCAGCCCGTTTCGGCAAACATGCGCAGCGCATCGGCGGCGGTTTCCACATCCCCATTGCCGATCACCGGGATGCTGACGGCTTCTTTCACACGGCGAATCCACGCCCAATCGGCCACGCCCTGAAAACCCTGGGTAGCGAAGCGTGCATGAACCGCAATTGCCTTCACCCCAACTCGTTCGGCGGCGCGGGCGAATTCGATGCACGTCGGGTGCGATTCTTCCCACCCCGCCCGCACCTTGACGGTGACCGGCACATTGACCGCGTTGACGACCGCCTCTACCACCGCCGTCGCCGCGCACACATCGCGCAGCAGCGCCGCGCCCGCCCCCTGCTTGGCGACTTTCGGCACCCAACACCCCATGTTGATGTCGATCAGCGTCGCACCGTGGTCGGCCACCACGCGGGCGGCTTCGGCCATGAGCGCGGGTTCTGCGCCGAACAACTGCACCGCGACCGGGTACTCGGTCGGCTGCCAGTCGAACATCTGATAGGTTTTCTGGCTGCCATAGTGGATCGCCGTGCTGGAGAGCAGTTCGGTACACGACAGTCCCAGCCCGCCCATTTCGCGGCTCAACTGGCGAAAGGCGTAGTTCGTCTGCCCGGCCATCGGCGCAAGCGTGAGCGGCGTGGCCAGGGGAATATCGGCAATCTGGAAGGGTTTTGCGGCTGAAAGCGCCGCCGAATTCGCAAAGGAAAGCGTCGTCATCGCTCGTCATCACTCGATTGTGAACGGATCGCCATTATCGGGCATCACGCCGGGGATCGTCAACGGCGGGTGGCACTTGGCTTGACGCGGCGGGCGAAACCGCCTATGCTGTGACAGAATATCTGTTCTGTATCGCCCTGAAAGGATGTGCGCCCATGTGCCGGAATATCAAGCCGCTGTTCAACTTCGACCCGCCCGCCAGCGACGATGAAATTCGCGCCGCCGCCCTGCAATTCGTGCGCAAGATCAGCGGGTACAACAAGCCGTCTAAGGCGAACGAAGCGGCATTTCAGGCCGCCGTCGAATCGGTCAGCGCCGCCGCCGCCCTGCTGCTCGCCAGCCTGGAAACGACGAGCGCACCGAAGAACCGCGAGATTGTCGCCGCGAAAGCGCGGGTGCGGTCGGCGCAGCGCTTTTCCAGCGTGGAAAAGCCCGCCTGATCATGGCGCAAGCGTGAAGAACGCGCATCCTGAACCCGAACTCTTTTCACAACCTCACGGGAAACACAGGAAGATCGTTCATGATGGAAGCATCATATCAGTCTGTATTGAACAACGGACACCTATACGGATTCATCATGCCTTCACCTGTCACGACGACACCGCCCTCTGCCGACACGCTGTGTGCCTATGTCCTCCGTGAGGACGGCATTCACCAGTTCACGTTCAAGGCTTCCGTCCCCGGCGCAATCGATGCGTGGATGGAGCAGGTCAGCGGCATCTATGCGCATGTGACGGCGGACGACACGCTGCTGTTCCTGATCGATCTGCGCGAAAGCGGGACGCTGCCCATCGCGTACACGTTTCAGAAAGCCCGTATCTGGCTGAAAACGCTGCATGTGCATCCCAACGTGCGCCTGGCGATGCTGCACAACGATGAAGTGTTGATCAGCCTGATCACCACCTTCATGGATGCGCTTCGGCTGGGGCATCTGAAAACCGCCACCTTCAGGCGCGCCCAGGCTCAGGCCGCCATCGACTGGCTGCTGCAAGCCTAGCGCAGCACTGCGGCACCTTGAAACTAGTACGACAGCACCAGGCGGTATACCGCGTCCAGCACTTCGAGCGCGGTCAGGTTGCGCATCACGTAGCCGTATTGCAGGTAATCGCCCGTGAAGTTGGCCGCCAGCCCGAAATCGGTTTCCGATGGGTACGACGGATGCACGCCATCGGGCGATAACCCGGTGTTGGGCAAAAGCTGCATCGCGCTCCAGTAATCCCACAGCGGGACACCGCTGCCCTGGGCAGTGGCGATCACCGCCTGGTTGAACGCAGACACATCGAACCCGGCGCGGTTGGGAATTGTACTCAGCACCGGGATCACCCCCCGGTCAATGCTGATCTGGGTGATGCGCTGCAAATTGGCGCGGTATTCCTCCACGCCCAGCGCGGATACGTCGTTCGTGCCGATCAGGATCAGCGCGACCGATGGCCGCACGACGCGGTATTCGCATTCCAGCGGCGTTTCCCCCGCCTGGCACACCCCGCCCCGCGCCCGCCCAGGGTCCAGAATATCCCGCGTCGTCCAGCCGTTATCCGCCGCCAGCGACACATTGGCGAACGAATTGCCTTCGCGGGCGTTGGTGCTGGAAAAGAAGCCGACCGCGTTCTGCAAATGCTGGAATGCGCCCAGGTTGTAACTGCCCCAGCCGATGGGATACAGCACGAATGTGGCGACCGTCAGGCTGTCGCCCACCTTCGAGAACACATCGCGGCGGTTGCCCATCCCCTGGCCGCGCTCGAAAATCTGGCGGGAGGTGCTGCCCACGTTGCCGACCACGCTCACATTGTTGGCGGCGGGGACGGTCGGATCGACCAGCGTCTCCCCGGTGATCGGGATGGTGCTGGCATCGACATAGAAGCTGAGGTAGTTCCCCCACACCCAGCCGAGCGTATTTTCCCGCGTCAGCGCATGATACCAGCCGCCATCGCTGGTGCGCCCCACCACCACCAGCGGGTCGCCCACCGCCAGGGTTTGCAATACCTGGGCGGATAGGCCAGGGCGCGACCGCACGCGCAGTCCATCGCCCAGGGTGTTGACTTCGGCGTTCGGGCCTGCCGGGGTGGGCGTGAGCGTGATCGTGGCCGTCGGCGTGATCGTTGGGGTGGCCGTGGGCGGCGCGGTCTGCGACGGCGTAAGGGTGAGGGTGGCCGTCGCCGTCGCCGTTGGGGTGATCGTCGGGGTGAGCGTGGGCGGCGGGATTGGCGTGGGGGTATCCCCCAGGTAGCACCCGCTCAGCGCCAACAGGAACACGACGCTGAGCGGGAAGGGTGCGAAACGAACTTTCATAGGCAGAGAAGTTGACCTACATCGACAGGGGCTAGCGATCCAGCACCTCACGCCGCAGCACGTCGAGCGCTTGCAGGGTGAGCAGGTTGCGCAGCGTCACGCCGTACAGGGCTTCTTCGCCCGTGAACTGGTAGTACGTCTCCCCCTGGGTGAGATGTACCACGTCATCGTACTTCGCGCCGCCGTCGGGCAAATCCTGAAGCGCACGGTACAGGTTGATCACGGGAATATCGAAATCATCGGCGGTGGTGATCACGATGGTATTGTACAGGATCGTCTGCTCTGGGCGGTAGCTTTCGTGCATGGGGAAGGTGGTAAAGACCGGGATCACGCCCAGGTCACGCAGCGAATCCGCGATGCGGCGCATGTTCTGCTGAAAGAAGGCCGCATCGAACAGGCGCACATCCTGCCCGCCGAACAGCACAATCGCCACAGCCGGGCGCATGATGTCGTATTCGCAGTCGAGCGGGACGAGCTGCCCACAGTATTCGGGCGACCAGGTGCCATCGAATACCGCGCCGCTCACGAACCCATTGACGGCTGAAAGGCTGGTGCGCGTGAACGAACTGCTGATGCTGCGCCCCGGCGACACGTTGAAAAAGTCGATGGTCGGCTGCAAATCGGCATACGGCCCCAGGTTGTACGTGCCTTCGCCAAAGCCGACCAGGAACGGCTGAGTCGCCGTCACGCTGTCGCCCACCTTCATGAACACACGCGGGTTGTTGCCCGCTCGCTGGCCGCGCCGGAAAATATCGTACACGGCGGCGGAGGTCATGTTGTGCAGCAGCGGCGTTTCCATGATCAGCGTTTCAGAGGCTTCGGGAACGGTGAAGTTCGGCGTAGGCGCGGGGACACCCGGCTCACCGACCAGCGGCACGGCATCGGCAGAGACGACGGGAACGGTCGCCAGCGCTGCCGCGTCATATTGAATGTAGTTCGTAGAAGCCCATCCCGCCAGCCCGCCATCGGCAGACCGGATGTACAGCCAGTCATTGGCCAGCGACCGGCCTTCGATGCTGACGACTGCGCCCGATTGAAGCTGGCCGATCACGTTGTCCGGCGTGACTTCCGGCGCGCTGCGCACGTTCAGGTTCCACGCGGTCACGCGGCCTTCTGCACTTTGCGCGCTCACGCCCAGCGCGGCCAGCGCCACGCACGCCGCGATCACGATCATCACGAGACGGGAGGACATTTTCACAGCTTCATCCTTCACTATGCTGTCTGAATGCTGCCATTATGCCATGTTCGCGGGGCGGGTTCAATCAGCGGTCAGCCTACGACGGGTCACATTGTGCTACAATCGGCAATTGTGGAGTCAAAAGACAGTGGAGCAGACATCATCCCCCGTAACCTGATGCGTGTGCTGGCGGCGGCGTTGGCGCTGCGGCTGGTGCTGCTGGCATTCGTGGTGCGTTTTCCCGGCGTGGCCGACCCGAATCATTACTACAACCTGGGCGCACGGCTGGCCGAAGGACACGGCTACACCATTCCGTACATCTGGCAGTACAACGACGTATACGCCGCCGTCGAACACCCGGACGATTACTGGATGCCGGTCACGGCAGGGCTGGCGGCGGGCGGCATGAGCCTGTTCGGGGTTGGGCTGCCGGGCGCGCTGGCCGCGTTCATCCTGTTGGGCGTGCTGCTCCCGCTCGTCACCTATGCGGCGGCGCGCCAGTTCGGCCTGGCCGAAGGCACGGCGGTCGGCATGGCGGCGGCGGCGGCCTTCCTGCCCGAATTCGTGCTGAACAGCGTGCGCACCGATACCACGATCCCCAATGCGGTTGCCCTGGGCGCGGCGGTCATCGCCTTCACGCATGGGATGCGGACGGGGCAGCGCTGGCCGTTCTGGTGCAGCGGCGCAGCCGTCGGCATCGCCTACCTGATCCGCAGCGAATCGGCGTTGATCCTGCCCGCGCTGGCCGCATCGGTGATTGTGTACACTGTATTGGACCGGACATCAGTACGCTGGCGCGTCGTGATCCCCGGCTTACTTGGCGCGGGCGTGATCGCGCTGATCATCGCGCTGCCCTGGGTGGTGCGCACGCTGGCGCTGAACGGGACCTTTTCCACCCCGACGACGGGCAACATGTTTTTCCTGACCGATTACCGCGATCACTACCGCTTCGATACACGGCTGACGCTCGATTCGTACCTGGCGGCGCAAACCCCCGCGCAGATCATCGGCAAGCGCGTGTTCGAGATCGCCGCGACCGGAAAACTGGTGATCACGACGTTCGATGCGCTGCTGCTTCCGCTGGTCGGCGGGGCGGCTTTGCTGGTCGCCGGGCTGTGGCGCAAAGACCGCGACGCGCAGCGCTGGCAGGCCATCGCCCCGGCGCTGATCGTGCTGGCGGGCTTCACGGTCTTTTACACGATCCTGGTGCCGTTCAAAAGCCAGGGCGGGAGCATGAAAAAAGCCCTGCTTTCGGTCGTCCCGCTGCTGATCCCGCTGGCCGGGTACGCGCTGGAACGGGCGATCCCGGATGCGCGGCTGCGGGCGGGCGCACTGATCGCGGCGGCGGCGCTGCTGGCGCTCAACGGGGTTGAACTGACGCGCCAGGACAACGCCGCCAGCGCCGCGTACCTGGCCGACATCGAGACGATGGCCGCCGCCGCCCGCGCGCTGCCGGATCAAACGGGCGATGGCGCGCTCGTGTTCATGACCCAGGACCCGTTCATCCTGGGCTATGCCGGGCTGTCATCAGTGGTCTATCCCCACCCGGATCGGGCGACGGTGATCGCTGTGGCGGCGCGCTACGGGGTGGATTACCTGCTCATGCCGTCGGATCGCCCGGAACTGGATCGGCTGATCGACGATCCCGCGCTCGACCCGCGTTTCGTCCCGGCAGCCGATGTGCCGGGGACGGCGTTCACGTTCTGGCGCATCCGCCCATCGAATACCGCTGCGGCGGGCATCCGCTGATGAGCGCGACTCATCGCCCGCGCCTGCTGTGGATCGTGTTGGGGATCGGCCTGGCGGCGCGCCTGATCATCGGGCTGAGCCAGGATGCGCGCATCGAAACGTATGCGGGCGGCGACAGCCTGTGGTACTGGCGCAATGCCTATGTGCTGGCCAGCGGCGCGACAATCCGCGAGATCGACGGGCAAATCTACGACGTAAGCCGCCTGACGGTGCCGCCCGTGTACCTGCTCACGATAGGCGCGCCGCAGACCGTGCTGCCGCCCGAAGCGGCGGTGATCGCGGTGCGCATCCTGCAAGCGGTGCTGAGTACGATCACCGCGTACTGCGCCTTTCGCATGGCGGTGCGTGTGTCCGGGCGGGTACAGGCCGGGCTGATCGCGGCGGGGCTGCTGGCGTTTTCACCCGCGTTCGCCATCGAAGCCGCGCAGATCACCACCGAAACCGTGTTCATGGCGCTGCTGGCGGGCGGCCTGGCGGTGACGCTCGATTCTGTGGCGGTTTCCGCCGTGAATCGTCCGCACGCCTGGCGCGGGTGGGTGCTGGCGGGTGGGCTGTTCGGGCTGGCGGCGCTCACGCGGGCGGTAGCGCTGGCGTTCCCGCTGATGCTGGCGGTCGTCGTCGTGATTGCGCTCGGCTTTCGGCGCGGGGCGGGGCGAGCGCTGGTGCTGCTGGCCGCCGCCAGCCTGGTGATCCTGTCGTGGACGGCCTACAACCTGGTGCGCTGGGATCGGTGGGTGCTGGCCGGGGAGGGACTGCCCGCGTTCCTGTACATCGGCGCGACCGGGTGGGATGACCCGGTGGAGGTCGATGCCCGTCTGATGACGGATGCCCGTCTGATGTCGGATGGCCAACCGATGGACGACCCCAACGGCACACCGACCGTCGGTTCACCGACTCAGCAGGATTTCGCCCAGGGCGCGGCGGCGGCCATCGGCGCTGACCCGGCGGGCTACCTGGCGCGGCGCGTGGGGGAACTGAGCGGCGCAGCCTTGCAGCCGCACGGGACGGCCTTTTTTGCGGGCGAAAGCCTGCGCGATCTCGCCGTCGGCTGGCTGCGCGATGACCGCTCGATCACCGGGCTGGTCGCCCTCACCCATGCCGATCAGTTCTGGATCAAGCTGGCGCTGTACCTGTTCCATTACGGCACGCTGATCCTGGGTGCAGCCGGGCTGTGGCAGGTGATGCGGGCGTGCGCATGGCGGTTGGCACTGCCGCTCGCGGCGTACATCGGCTACACGCTGGCGGTTCACCTGGTACTGCTGGCGCTGCCGCGCTACCTGTTCCCCACGCTGATCGCCTGGGCGGTACTCGCCGGGTGCGCCTGGGGCGTTGAAAAGGGGAGTATAATAAACGGTAAGGTGGAAAGGATGAAAAATCGTGTCAGCCCTTGAGCAGGAAGTTCTGGCGAAACTCATGCAGTTGGATGAAGCAGCACGATGGCGCGTGCTTCAGGTGGCCGCACAGACTTTTTCGCCTCCAGCAGCCGATTCATGGGTTGATGAAGCACACGCACTCCGCATGGAAATGCGTGTGAAATATGGCACACTCTCTTTTTCAGCCGCCGCGCTGGTCGATGAAGTCCGTGAGGAACGTCTGCGTGAACTCGCCTATCATCACACACAGTAAGGATATTCTGGGCGGAGCAACCGTGTTTTACGGAACCCGTGTCCCCGTTCAGCATTTGCTCGATTACCTGACGACGGGCGAAACCATCGATACGTTTCTGGATGATTTCCCGACGGTTCAACGCGCACAGGTGATTGCATTTTTAGAAACGGCAAGCGCGGCGCTCATTGCGAATGATCATGAAAATCTTGATTGATGAAAGTTTGCCGCGCAAGCTTAGACATGAACTGCCTAATCACTCGTTTTTACCGTTCCTGAAATGGAATGGTCGGGAAAGAAAAATGGCGAACTTCTGCGATTGATGACAGGCCAATTCGATGTGTTTATCACAATGGATGCCAATTTGCAGTACCAGCAGAATTTACGACAAGCTGAAATCAGCGTGATCGTGCTTTCAGCTCAAAACAGCACATTGGAAACCTTGAAGCCGTTGATGAGTCGAGTCTTGCGTGCATTGGAAACACTGGAAGCGGGCCAGGTGATTCAGATTAGGTTAGAGGACACACTATGACGATGATCCTGGGGATCGAATCTTCGTGCGATGAAACGGCGGCGGCAGTCGTGATCGATGGGCGGACGGTGGCCTCGAACGTGGTCGCCTCGCAGATCGATCTCCATGCCCAGTACGGCGGCGTATTTCCAGAAATCGCCAGCCGCGCCCACGTCGAAGCCATCAACCCCGTGGTCGATCAGGCGCTCGTGCAGGCCGGGGTGACGCTCGACCAGATCGACGCGGTGGCCGTCACACGCGGGCCGGGGCTGGTGGGGTCGCTGCTGGTGGGCGTGAACTACGCCAAAGGCCTGGCGCTGGCGGCGGATAAACCGCTGATCGGGGTGAATCACCTGGAAGGGCATGTGTACGCTCTGTGGCTGACCGAGCCGGAACCGCCGGTCGAATTTCCGGTCGTGGTGCTAATCGTGAGCGGCGGCCATACCGAACTGCTGCTCATGACCGGGCATGGGGCGTACCGACGCTTGGGCGGGACGATTGACGATGCAGCGGGCGAAGCGTTCGATAAAGTCGGGCGGCTGCTCGGTCTGCCGTTCCCCGGCGGCCCGCACATCGAAAAGGCCGCCCAGGGTGGGGATGCGTCGGCGTTTGCGTTTCCGCGTGCGCGGCTGGAAGGCGCTTACGATTTTAGCTTCAGCGGCCTGAAAACGGCGGTGCTGCGCACGATCACCGTCCCGCCGCCGCAGGGCGCATCCCGAAGGGACACCGCACCCGCCGCAAAAACCCCGGCGCTGCGCGAAGGCGTATCGGTGCGTGATGCGGCGGCCAGCTTTCAGGCGGCGGTCGTGGGTGCGCTGGTCGAAAAGACGATCAAGGCGGCACAGGCGCATGACGCGACCGCCATCCTGCTCACGGGCGGGGTGAGTGCCAACCGGTTGCTGCGCGAACAGCTCAGCGCGGAAAGCCGCCTGCCCGTGCGCTATCCCCCGCTCAGCCTTTGCACCGACAACGCGGCGATGATCGCGGCGGCGGGGTACTACCGCTGGCAGGCCGGGCAGCGCGACGGGCTGGCGCTCGATGTGCGCCCGCTGTGGCCGCTCACGGGGGAAACCTATACGCCCGCGCCGGGGTGACTCACGCTTCGGTGAACAGATCGTTCAGCATCCGGGCTTCACGGCGTGTCGGGGCTGCATCGCCATCGACGGCGGCGTAATAATGGGGAATCTCCCGATCCGGCGGGTAGACCGCGCCGACCGCATGGCCGCCTTTGGCATCGATGGCATACACGGTGATCCCGCTCACCTGGTCGCGGTGATAGCCGATATCGGCAATGGCGGCCTGTACCGCGCTTTCGACCGTGCTGCCGAACTGCATATACATCACCACCGCCCGCGCCAAACTCGACCGAATCGCGATTTCGCCCATGCCCGTGCAGGCCGCCGCGCCGTAGCGGTTATCGGCATAGAAACCCGCGCCCGCAATCGGCGTATCGCCCAGGCGGCCAGGGTACTTCCACGCCCACCCGCTGGTACTGGTGGCAGCGGCGATGTCGCCGTGCGCGTCCTGGGTCAGGTAGACGGTCGTCCCGCCGGAACGTTTTGGGTCGCGTCCATGAAATACCGCGTCGATCAACGACTGCCCGCCGTCGGGGTCGAATCCCTGTGCGCGGCACCACTCGATCCATGTCTGGCGCATGGCCTCGCTCAGCAGTTCGCCGCGTTCCGCGCCGATCTCGCCCGCAAACCGCGCTGCGCCTTCGCCCACCAGCAGCACATGGGGCAGCCGCCGCATGACCGCATACGCCACGCTGACCGGGTGGACGAACCCGCGCAGCCCGCCTACCGCGCCGCTGGCACGGGTGCGGCCATCCATCACCCCGGCATCCAGTTCGACCATGCCAAGCGCGTTGGGGTAGCCGCCCGCCCCTACCGACCATTCTTCAGGGTTGCTTTCCACCGCCCGAATGCCCTGTTCCATCGCTTCCAGCCCGGTCTTGCCCGCTTGCAGCAGTTCCCACGCTGTGCGCGTGCCGCTGTTCTCGAAATCGCCCGCCACCAAAATCATGTTGTATCGCTGCCCTATTGAATGATGACGACGGTCATTCGTCGTCGAGCGGTGCATCTTTGCACCCGGTGCAGAGTCCATAAAATTCGAGCAGATGCCCGCTCAGCCGCACATCCAGCCGCGCTTCGAGCATCTCTTTGAGCGGGGTCAGCCCGCAGTCGTCAAATTCGATCACCTGGCTGCACCGCGTGCAGATGATGTGATGGTGATGGCCGTCAGGCAGCAGGACATATGTCGGTGTGGCGCTCGTGCCAATGTAGGTAGGCCGCAGCAGCGAAAGCCGCGTGAACAGGTCGAGCGCACGGAACACGCTCGCCCGGCCAATGCTCGAATCGGTCTGGGCGACCTGTTCGACCAGTTCGGCGCTGGTGATGTGGCCGCCGCTCTCTTCCAGCACGCGCAGCACCGTCAGCCGGGCGTGGGTGAGCTTGTAGCCAGACTGCCGCAGCCGTTCGGCACGGCTGGACGGCGCGGCATCCGGCCTGTGGGAAGCCATCATGCTTCCTCCCAAATGAATCGTTTTTGGCAATATGGCCATTGTAGCATTAACGTGCGGCGAGCAGGTATGGCCGCGAATCCGGGCGCAGCTTACAGCGCCAGACCTAAGCAGCGTGTCATCATCTCACAACACGTTCTGAACGTCTCATCGTGCGGTCGCACATGCGGTCGGTCAATCGGTGGGCGCGCCCGTCCCATACTGTTTGATCACCGCCCGCGCCGTGACCATGCGGTGAACTTCGCTCGCCCCGTCGTAGATGCGGAACGCCCGCGCCGCCTCATACCAGGTACTCAGCGGCAGGTCACGGCTGATTCCCAGCCCACCGCAGATTTGAATCGCCCGGTCGATCACGCGGTTGACGGCTTCGGCCACGAACACCTTGCACATGCTGGTTTCTGCTCGCGCCGCTTCCCCCTGCTGAAGCAGCCACGCCGCCTGGTGGATCATCAAGCGCCCGGCGTGCAGTTCCATCGCGCTGTCGGCCAGCATCCACTGGATCGACTGGTGTTCGCTCAGCCGCTTGCCGAAAGCTTCGCGTTCGCTGGCGTAAGCGGTGGCAATTTCGAGCGCCCGCTGCGCGATGCCCGTCCAGCGCATACAATGCGTGAGCCGCGCCGGGCCTAACCGGGCCTGGGTGAGCGCGAACCCATCGCCTTCCTTGCCCAAAATCGCGCTGTGCGGCACGCGCAGATCGTGAAAGTGAATTTCGCCATGCCCGCCCGTGCCATCTTCGCCCATCACCGGGATCAGCCGCTCCAGGACGATGCCCGTCGAATCGAACGGGGCGATGAAGATCGTCGCGCCCTTGTGCGCGGGGACATCGGGGTTGGTGCGCGCCATGATCAACAGGAACGCGGCGTGTCCTGCCCCGGTGGTGTACCATTTATGCCCGTTGATCACCCACTCGTCACCGTCGCGCACGGCGGCAGTGCGCAGCATGTTCGGGTCGCTGCCCGCCCCCGGCGCGGGTTCGGTCATGGCGAAGGCCGAGCGAATTGCGCCCGCCGCCAGCGGACGCAGATATTGTTCGACCTGCTGTTCATCCGCGAACAGGTGCAGCAGATGCATGTTGCCTTCATCCGGCGCGGCGCAGTTGAGCGCGGGCGGTCCCAACAGGCTGCGCCCCGCCGCTTCAAACACCGGGACGATCTCGGTCAGCGTCAGCCCCAGGCCGCCCAGTTCCGGCGGGAGCTGCGGCGACCACAACCCCGCCGCTTTCGCTTTCGCCTGCACAGCGCGCATCGCCTCCGCTGTGACGTGCTGCCCGGCCAGCGCCGCTTTTTCCAGCGGCAGCACCTCCGAATCGATGAACTGGCGCACCCGCCGGGCGATTTCCTGTACATGGATCGGGATCGAAAAATTCATGCTGTCACCATCATCTTTCTATAAATCCATTCGAGAATTTTCTAAAGCCGATTGCCCATCACCCTTCGCAGCGCGGAGCCTGGCGCGTCCGGCGCGGCACAGCGCCGGGCGCGGCCTGGGCGGATGTCCATGCGTCGAGCTGCGCCGTCGTCGGCGTGGAACGCGCCCCACCGTGCGCGATCTTGTACGCCGCGACGCTGTTCCCGGCTTCGAGCGCCTCCCCTATGCCCGCGCCCTTCAGAATCGCGGCGATATACCCTGCGTTGAAGGCATCGCCCGCCCCCAGCGTATCCACGACCGGGACAGCGCACCCCGGTCGGCGGTGGATCGTCCCGTGATCGAACGCGAGCGCCCCGTCTTTTCCCAACCGGGCGACCACGACCCGATCCGCGCTGTGGGTCATCCAGCCGGAAAGCTGGCGCGCCGCGTCCTGCACCGTCGCCGCGCCCGTGACCGGGATCAGTTCTTCATCGCCGCTGCCGAACACCACATCGGCCAGCCCGACCGCCGTTTCCAGCGTGCGGCGCATCGCATCGTCATAGCCCCATAATTCGATGCGCAGATTCAAATCCAGGCTGATTGGCACGCCCGCCGCCCGCCCGATGCGCAGCGCGTCCAGCACGGTTTCGCGGATGGGCGATTCGCGCAGCCCGATCCCGCTGGTGTGCAGCCACCCCGCCGACCGAATCGCGCCAGCGTTCAGGTGATCGGCGTGCAGCAGGCGATCCGCGCCGCCCGTCGGCGGGAAGATCACGAGATGCCGTTCGCCGTCCGGCTGGATCAGCGCGATCACCTGGGGCGTGAATGCGTCCGGCAGCATGACCAGCCCGGCGGTATCGATGCCTTCCTGCTCGAACGCGGTGCGGCACGCCCGCCCAAACCCGTCATCGCCCACCGCGCCGATGAAGCGCGTCGGCACGTCCAGCCGCGCCAGCGCGACCGCCGTATTCGCCGCCGCGCCGCCGCCGAACAACTGCGGCACCGACCCGGTGAGGTCGCGCCCCGCGCCGTGCGCATCGGGCAGATGGACGATCAGATCGACATTCACATCCCCGATCACGGTGACGGGGCGATGGGGTAAGGACATGCGGCAGCTTCCGGGTTGCTTTGCTAGAACACTCGTGCTATGATCGCAGAGTTTCGACAAGCCCCCTATAATAAAGAGAACCTGGTACAAGAGCAAAGGACAAACCGGACGTGGCGCCGCGAAAAGCGAAAGAACCAAAACCCGAACCGTATTCCCCGGATTCGACGCAGCCATCGCTTCAGGATGAAGCGCGGCAGAAAGCGCTCGATGCCGCCGTTGCCGACATCACCAAGCGCTTTGGCGACGGATCGATTCTGCGCCTGGGCGATGCGCAGCACATGATCATCGAAACCATCCCGACGGGTTCGCTCACCGTCGATATTGCGTTGGGCGTGGGCGGCGTGCCGCGTGGCCGCGTGCTGGAAATTTTCGGCCCGGAAAGCAGCGGCAAGACCACGATGTGCCTGCACGTGGTGGCCGAAGCGCAGAAGCGCGGTGGGCTGGCCGCGTTCGTCGATATGGAACATGCGCTCGACCCGACGTATGCCCAGCGCATTGGCGTGAACCTGGATACGCTGTACATTTCGCAGCCGGACACGGGCGAACAGGCTTTCGAGATCACCGAAGCGCTGGTACGTTCCGGCGCGCTCGATATTATCGTGTTCGACTCGGTGGCGGCGGCAGTCCCCCGCGCCGAAATTGAAGGCGAAATGGGCGACAGTTTCGTCGGCGTGCAGGCGCGCCTGATGAGCCAGGCGCTGCGCAAGCTGAGCGGGGCGATCAAGCAGTCGAACGTCGCCGTGCTGTTCACCAACCAGCTCCGCGAAAAGATTGGAGTCATGTACGGAAGCCCCGAAACGACCCCTGGCGGGCGGGCGCTCAAGTTCTATGCCAGCGTGCGCCTGGATATTCGCAAGCTGGAGCAGATCAAGGCGGGCGGCGGCGAAGTCGTCGGCAGCCGCACCCGCGTCCGCGTGACCAAGAACAAGGTCGCGCCGCCCTTCCGCGAAGCCGAATTCGACATCATGTTCCTGGAAGGCGGGATCAGCAAATCCGGCGAAGTGCTTGACCTGGCTGCCGACCTGGGCATCATCGAAAAGCGCGGCGCGTTCTTCCGCTACCGCGATCAACTGATCGGCCAGGGGCGCGAAAATGCCAAACAGTACCTGCTCGAAAACCTGAGTATGCGCGACGAGATCGAAGATCAGATTCGCGTGCATTACGGGCTGCCGACGCTGGCCGGGAACCGCCCGGCTGCCCCGCCCGCCGCTGCGGGGCGACCCGCCCCACCGCCCGCCAGCAACGGCGCTGACCCGGCGGACGATATTGGCGACCTGGGCTGAACCCGCTCAACAAATCCTCAAAACGGGACACTCGCAAGGGTGTCCCGTTTTATTTCCCGTGATACACTGAAAACAAACATTCTAATCAGCGGCAAGGATCAGCCCATGATGGATGACGTACTCGACCCGCGTGAGTCGCACGCCCACGACGCAGAATCACACGACACGCCCCCGGACGATCCCGAACCTTTTGAAGCGTACTGCGTGCGCTGCCGCGATACCGTGTGGCTCGATGAGCCGATCCCGGTCTGGACGCGCAAAGGCCAGCCCGCCACACGCGGCGACTGCCCAACCTGTGGCAGCACCGTCTTTCGCCTGGGCTGGACACCCGCCCACGAACGCAAAAGCCGCCCCGCGCCCGTCAACGTGGGCGAAACCAAACGGACGAAACTGCCCAAGACGGCGGTCTACCTGGCCTACGCGCCCGCCGATGAAGAACTGGCCGGGCAGGTCGCGGCAGATTTGGAAAAGATGGGGTTTGCCCTGTGGATGCACCAGACCGAACCCGATGACGGCATCGCCTGGGCGGGCGGGGTGCATCCGTCATTACGCGAATGTTCGCAGATGATCGTGCTGCTTTCGCCGGGTGCGCTGGCCGAAACCAGCGTGAGCGAAGCGTGGCGCTTCTTCCGCGAAAAGAACAAGCCGATCATCGTGGCGGTGGCCGCCGCTGCCGAAGTCCCCGACCCGCTGCGCCGCCGCCCGCGCTTCGACCTGGCCGGGGATTATAAAGGCGCGTTCCGCCAGATGCTTAGCGCGCTCAACGAGTGAACGGCCTCACTCACCAAGTGAACGGCCTCATACGGGGCGGCCTGCATCGACCAGGATCATCAGGTTGTTGAGCGGTTTTTCGTACCCGGCGCGTTTGGCGGTGCTTTCAATGGTTTCGGCGCGCACATCGGCGTAGCCGTTGGCCGCGAACAGCGCCGCCGCTGCTTCCGGGCTTTCAAACTGGCCGCGGCTGGCATCGCTGTGCGTATCGCGCCGGATGAAATTCACCACCTGGCCAAAACCGGAGAGCCGGTCGCCCGCGTTGTACACCAGGTCAGCGATCAAGCGGCCTCCCGGCTTGATCCCGGTCAGGATGTGCTGGATCGCGCTCGTGATCGTCGGCATATCGAAGTAGATCAGCAGGCCGCGCGCCATCACGACATCGGCGCGTACATCGCCCAACATCTCGTGGAGCGCGCTCGTTTTCAGGTCGGCGGTGATGAAGCGGTGGTTTTCCGGCAGCTTGATCGCGGCGCGGGCGTAGCGGATGCGCTTTTCCTTGACGACGGGCGGCAGGTCGATCTCGATCACGTCCAGGTCTGGGCGCTGGCGCGCCAGCACTGCCCCGCGTGACGAATACCCGCACGCCAGATCGACAAACGTGCGGCGTGTTCCATCGGTGGGCAGGTGCGCTTCGACCAGGTAATTCATCGTCACATCGCGGGCTGTCCCGGTGTTGACGATGCTTTCCGATGCGATGGTGTGGAACATGCGCGCCAGCACATGCCCGCTGAATGTGACCATCGCCCGCGCTTCGGGAGAATTTTCAAAACGGGCGCGCGCCCCGGCCACCAGTTCGGCGGTCAGCGGGCTGGCTTCACGGACGATCCCCTGAGAGGGTTTGACGGGTTCCTGTGCCATCGTGAGGGTTCTTCCTTCGACTACATGCCGCATCCTTCGATCATACAGGCGGGGGCAGGTCGGTTTGCGTTGCGTTTTTGTGAGCATGATTTTGATCTGCATCAGGGTCGAGAAGGACGACGGCCATGCCTTTCCCCCGCATGGATAATCCACACAGCGCGCAAAACCGCGTCCGTGAACGGCTGTGCGCGCTGACCGGGCGGGCGCACGCCGTACTCTACGGGCGGGCTGGCACGGCCATCGTGGAGGTGCTGGGCATCATCGGCGCGGCAGGCCGCCCGGTGCTGATCCCGGCGAATACGTGTTACGTCGTGCTGTGGGCGGCGCTGCGGGCGGGCGCGATCCCCGTGCTGGTCGATATTGACCCGCTGACCGGGAACATCACCCCAGAGACGCTGGCCGCTGCGACCAGCGGCATGGCCGCCGAACCGCCTGCCGCCCTGATTCCGTGTCACCTGTACGGCAACCCCGCACCGATGCGGGCGATCTGCGCGTGGGCGCGGGAACGCGGCGCATTCGTGATCGAAGATGCGGCGCTGGCCGTTGGCGCGGTCAGCGATGGGCAGCCCGCCGGGTCATGGGGTGATGCGAGTGTGTTCAGCTTCGGGACGGAAAAGATCGTCGATGCAGGTGGCGGCGGCGCGCTCGTCACCGATGATGCGGGGCTGGCGGCGGCGCTGACCGAACGGCTGCCCGCGATCCCGTACCACTCCCCGCCGCTGCGTGACCTGATCGACGGGTGGAACGAGCTGTACTGGGCGCTGCACCGCTATGAACGGCTCACGCCGGGGGTGACCGCGCTGTATCCCGCATTCTATGCGCTGTACGCCCCGACGATCCACTACCGCCTGAAGCCGGACGCATGGCGGGCGCATCTGCGCGCACTGGACGCGCTGCCGAACAATATGGCGGCGCGGGCGCGCATCGCCGCGCTGTACGATGCGCATTTCGCTGTGTATAGGGATGATCGCCGCGTGCGCACGATCCACCAGCCGCCCGGCGCGGTGACGTGGAAATACCCGGTGCTGGTCGATCCGGCCTGGCGCGATGGGCTGCTGCGCCGCGTCATCGACCAGGGCGTGACATGCTGGTATCCGTCGCTTCAGCCGATGCTGGCGGGGCTGCGGCCAGACCTGCCCGTCACGCCCACGCCCCAGGCCGATCTGTGGGGCGCGAGCATCCTCACCCTGCCCGTGACGGTCGAACCCGCCGCCGCGCACGCGCTGATTGCGGCGTTACGCTGACCTGACTCACGCCAGTTCCACGACGGGCTGATCGCGTTCGACCGTCTGCCCCGGCTGGACATGCACCGCCCGCACCACGCCATCGCCCGGCGCGGTGATGCGAATTTCCATCTTCATCGCCTCCAGCAGCACGAGCGTCTGCCCACGTTTGACCGCTTCGCCCACGATGACCTGCACATCGCGCACCTGCCCCGGCATCGGCGCGGTGAGCATCCCCGCGCCCACCAGCGGACGGCGTGCGCCTTGTACGTTCCCGTCACGCGGGCGGCTGGCCTGCCCCGCCCCGGCTGCACCCGGACGGGCATTTTCACCCTGGCCTAAGCGGAATCCATCCGCCCGCGCCCAGGGATCGACGAAACGAGCGGGTTCAGGCTGAACCGTCACCCGGTCAGCGGACGGCGCGAACGAGTCCATCGCCGCGATGAGCGAATCGAGATGGCGTTCGATGAACGGGGTATCGACTTCGCCCGCCGCGAACGTCGGATGGGCGATCAGCGCCCGCAGAAAATCGCGGTTGGTGGCCGTGCCGTCGATGATCGCCGCCGCCAATGCCGCATCCAGCCGCCGGATCGCGCCGTCACGGGTCGAATCGAAGGCGATGATCTTGGCGATCATCGGGTCATAATGCATCGAGATCGCGTCGCCGCTCGTTACCCCGGCATCGACGCGCACGCCCGGCATATGCGGGATGCTGAACGCGGTCAGCGTCCCTGGCGCGGGCAGAAAGCCGCTGCGCGGGTCTTCGGCATACAGGCGCGCTTCGATGGCGTGGCCGCGCAGGTGAAGATCGGTCTGGGCGAACGGAAGTGGTTTGCCCTGGGCAATCATCAGTTGCAGCCGTACCAGGTCATGGCCGGTCACGGCTTCAGTGACGGGGTGTTCGACCTGTAAGCGGGTGTTCATCTCCAGAAAGTAAAAATTGCCCGCCGCATCCGCGATGAATTCGACCGTGCCAGCGTTGACATAGCCGACGGCACGCGCCGCCTCCACGCCCGCCGCGCCCATGCGCGTCCGCAGCGCCGGGGTGACGAGCGGCGACGGCGCTTCTTCGATCACTTTCTGGTGGCGGCGCTGGGCGCTGCATTCGCGCTCGAACAGGTGGACGATGTTCCCGTGCGCGTCGGCCAACACCTGAATTTCGATGTGCCGCCCGCCGTCGATATAGCGTTCGAGAAAGATACGCGCATCCCCGAAGGCGTGCGCCGCCTCACGCCGCGCCCCGGCCAGCGCGTCGGGCAGGTCGTCGCGGTGGCGCACCACACGAATCCCGCGTCCGCCGCCGCCGCCCGCCGCTTTCACCATCACCGGGTAGCCGATGCGGTCTGCCGCGTCGATGAAGGGCGCATCGTCGTCCGAATCGCCCTGATACCCCGGCACAATTGGCACGCCCGCTTGTTCCATGCGCGCCCGCGCTTCGGTCTTGCTGCCCATCGCCCGAATCGCGTCCGGCGGCGGGCCAATCCACGTCAGCCCGGCATCGATCACGGCCTGGGCGAACGTCGGATTTTCCGAGAGGAATCCATAACCGGGGTGGACGGCATCGCAGCGGGTGCTGAACGCCGCACGGAGCAGCGCGGGGATGTTCAGGTAGCTTTCGGCGGGCGCAGCCGTGCCGATCCTCACCGCCTGATCCGCCCTGCGGACGTGCAGCGCACCCGCGTCGGCATCGGAATAGACGGCGACGGCGGCCATTTCCATGTCGTGGCACGCCCGGATGATGCGGACGGCAATTTCGCCCCGGTTGGCGACCAGCACGCGGGTGATCGGGGTCATGATGGCGTGGGGGTGATGACCTGGCTTTCAATCAGCGCCTTGAGCAGCAGCAGCGCGTGCTGTAGATCGCGCTCGTTCTTCTGTTCCATCGTCAGGCGGTTGAGCAGCTTGCCCAGCATCGCGCCGGGCAGCGCGTAATCGACCGAGATCGTCAACTGAGTGTGCGGCGGGTCGCCGCCGCTGGCACACGGGGCGAACCGAAACTCGAACGTCGCTTCAATGCCGCTCGTGGTCTGCACGAGCAGGTATTCGCCCGGCTTCAGGTCGATCACGCGGTGTTCGCCTTTGATCTTCACGCCCATCATGTTGTAGACATAGCGCGAAACCGACCCGACTTCGGTGGGCGGCGGCGTGACACGCTGTTGCAGTTCAAACGATTCCCACCAATCGGGCATCCGTTCCGGGTTGTTCGCCACCATTGCGAACACCCGGTCGGGCGCGGCGTGGATTTCAATCGCATGTTCGACGCGCGGCATAAACCAGACCTTTACCGGAAAACGGTCACTTTGCGGTTGATTATAGCCACGATTCGGCCTGATAGGGTCACTGCGGGCGGTACGGCTCGTATTCCGCCGTGATCAGCCGGGCGGCGCGGTTGCGCGTGAAGTAGCTCCACGCCCATTGCAGAAACACCAGCATCCGGTTTTGAAACGAAACCAACTGCATCAGGTGGATGAACAGCCATGCTAGCCAGCCGATCACGCCCTTCAGCTTGAACAGATGCAGGTCGGCCACCGCCGCCGCCCGGCCAATCGTCGCCATGTTGCCTAAATCACGGTAGACGAACCGGGTCGGTGCGGGCTGGCCGCGCAGCCGCGCTTTGATCACCGCCGCCGCGAATTTGCCCTGTTGAATGGCGACCTGTGCCACGCCGGGCAGCGGCTTGCCATCACTGCCTTTGAAGTGTGCCAGATCGCCAATCACGAAAATGTTCGGGTGGCCGGGGATGCTGGTATCCGGCGCGACGATCACGCGGCCTGGGCGGTCGGTTTCCGCGCTGGTGGCTGCCGCCAGCGCCGCGCCCAGTTCGCTGGCGCGCACGCCTGCCCCCCACAGCACGGTTTGCGCTTCAATGCGGTCGAGCGTCTCCCCGGTTTTGACCGTCACGCCTTCGGCATCCACCGCCTGGACGAACGTCCCCAGGCGCACTTCGATTCCCATGCTTTCCAGGGTGCGGCGCGCATAGGCCGACAGGTTTTCGGTATAGCTCGACAACACGCGATCCAGCCCTTCGACCAGGATGATCCGTGCTGCCGCCGGGTCGATGCGCCGGAAATTGCCGCGCAGCGTGTACCGGGCGATCTCCGAAAGCGCACCCGCCAGCTCCACGCCCGTTGGCCCGCCGCCCACCACCACGAACGTGAGCAGCGACCGCACCCGATCCGGGTCGGGTTCCTGTTCGGCGCGCTCGAAGGCTGTCAACAACTGGCCGCGAATATCGGTTGCATCCTCGATGGTTTTCAGCCCCGGTGCGTACTGCTCCCATTGATCGTTGCCGAAATAGCTGTTGCGCATCCCCGCCGCCACGATCAGGCTGTCGTAGGGAATCGCGCTGCCATCGCCCAGGATCACCCGGTTTTCGGCTGGCGCGAAGCCGGCGACTTCGCCCAGTACCACGCGGGTATTCGCCTGGCCTGCCACCAGTGCGCGCAGCGGCGCGGCGATGTTCGCCGGGGAAAGCGCCCCGGTGGCCACCTGGTACAAAAGCGGCTGAAACAGATGAAAATTCCGTTTGTCGATCAGCGTCACGTCGGCGGGCGCATCGCGCAGCGCTTTGGCCGCGTTCAGCCCGCCGAAGCCGCCGCCAATGATCACGATCTGCGGTTTCCGGTGTTCGGTCATGGTCTGTCGTCCCCGCTCAAATGAATGTTGTGCATCTCTCATTGTGAATAAAGTCACAAAAACGTCAAGCACCTATTCCTGAGAGGCCGCGATTCCCGCCGCCCGCGCCCGTGCGATCACGGTCTGCGCGGCGCGCACCATCGGCATATCGACCATGCTGCCTTCAAACGCGAATACGCCCGTCCCCTGCGCCTGGTGCGCATCATGTGCGCGGATCAGCCGCAGCGCCTGATCGATCTGATGCGGTGTGGGGGTGAAAACGTTCTGAATCGGCGTGACCTGGCCGGGATGGATCGCCAGCTTGCCCGTAAAGCCGAGCATGAGCGCCGTCGTCGTATCGCGGATCAGGCCGGGTTCGTCGGTCAGGTTGGTGTACGGGGTATCGAGCGCCTCCAGGCCGAAGGCTTTGGCGTGCAGCACCACGCTGGAACGGGCGAACAGCACTTCCGTCCCTTCGGCGGTGCGCACCGCGCCCACATCCCCGGCATAATCCTCCGCCCCGAACGCCAGCCCGACCAGGCGCGGCGCGTTTTCGGCGGTATCGCGGATGTTGACCAGCCCGACGGCGCTTTCCACAATCGCGATCACGGCCAGGCTGCCCGCTTCCCACCCGTTGCGCTGTTCGGCCTGGGTCAGGCGTTCGCTCACCTGCGCGACATGCCAGGCCGCTTCCACTTTGGGGATCATGATCCCGTCGGGGCGTGCGTCCAGCACCGCCTCCAGGTCGGCTTCGGGGAAGTGATCGCGGCTGACGGGGTTGATGCGCACCCACGTTTCCGCCCGCCCGAAATCGAGTTCGCGCAGCGCGGCGGCGGTCACGGCGCGGGCGCTGTCTTTGGCGTTCAGCGCTGCGCCGTCCTCAAAATCCATGATTACCGCATCCACGCCGGGTTCAGCGCGTCCTAATGCCGCGCCTTTCTCGATCTTGCGGCGGTCATCCCCTGGCATGAACAGCAGCGCACGGCGGCTCTTGAGCATGTTTTCGACCCCATGATGTGAATAATGCTCACTGTAGACGGGGCGCGAGCGCAGTGCAAGGGCCACCAGGCGGGGAAGCTGTGGGCAACAGCAGGATCAGCGCTTCGATTCCGTGGATACCGCTGCTCGTTTTCGGGCGGCGGCTGTGCTATGATTTTTAGACCACTTGTTCACATCTGGAAACCGGACGATGGCGAAAACACAGTCGCGCTACGTGTGTCAGAACTGCGGGCGGCAGTCCCCGCGCTACATGGGGCGCTGCCCCTCCTGCGGCGAATTCAATACGATGGTCGAAGAAGTGACCGAAGTCAGCAAAGCGGGGACGCGCACAGGCGACCGCACCCGCGTGGTGCTGCCCAGTTCGCGGCCTCAGCGGTTGGGCGAAATTGCCCTGGAAGAAATGAAGCGCCATTACGTGCCGATTGGCGAATTCAACCGCGTGTTGGGCGGCGGACTCGTCCCCGGCAGCATCACGCTGATCAGCGGTGACCCCGGCATCGGCAAATCGACCCTGCTGATTCAGACGTGCGCGGCGATTGCCAACCATGTCGGGCGGGTGCTGTACGTGAGCGGGGAAGAAAGCACGCGGCAGATCAAGATGCGCGCCGACCGTTTAGGGCTGACGGCGGAGGATCTGTTCCTGCTGACCGAAACCAACCTGGGCGATATTCTCGAACAGGTCAACCAGCTTGACCCGGCAGTGCTGGTGATCGATTCGATCCAGACGATCTATACTGAAGACAGCGAATCGTCGCCGGGCAGCGTTTCGCAGGTGCGCGAATGTTCGTCGCGGCTGCAAATGCTGGCGAAAACCAGCGGGACGAGCGTCTTTCTGATCGGCCATGTCACCAAAGAAGGCGCAATCGCCGGGCCGCGTGTGCTGGAACACATCGTCGATACCGTGCTGTACCTGGAAGGCGACCCGTACCAGGCCTACCGCCTGCTGCGCAGCGTGAAAAACCGCTTCGGCGCAACCAGCGAGATCGGCGTATTCGAGATGAGCGGCCTGGGGATGGTCGAAGTGACCAACCCCAGCGAAGTGTTCATCGGGGAACGGGTGCTGAACGCGCCCGGTTCGGCCATCGCCATCACGATGGAAGGCACACGCCCGCTGCTGGTCGAAGTGCAGGCGCTCACCAGCCCGACCACGTTCGGCAACCCGCGCCGCACGCCCAACGGCATCGACCTGAACCGCGTGCTGCTCATCAGCGCGGTGCTGACCAAGCGGTTCGGTCTGAAGCTGTTCGAGCATGACATTTTCGTGAACGTGATCGGCGGGATGAAGATCGACGAACCCGCCAGCGACCTGGCAACGGCGCTGGCGATTGCGTCGAGCTACTACGAAAAGCCGCTCCCCAACGACCTGGCGTTCGTGGGCGAAATTGGGCTGGCGGGCGAACTGCGCCCGGTCGCTCAGCTTTCCATGCGCCTGTTTGAAGCCGCCAAGATGGGCTTCAAACGGGCGATGATTCCCAAGATGAAAAAGAAGTCGCTCGATGTGCCGGACGGCCTGAAGCTGATTGAAGCGCGCAACGTGGGCGAAGCGTTGGCGATTGCCATCCCCAACGACTGAGCGACCCGGCCTTCAATCGAGCGTGAACAGGCTGCGTTCGTACCCGTCCACCTTCCAGGTTTTGCGCACCTGCACCACCGTGTATCCTTCACTTTCAAGCAGGGCGCGGTGTGCATCGGTGCCGCCGGGGTATTTCTCGTTCAGCAGCCCGCCGGGGCGCAGCACCCGCCAGTACGGCGCGCCCGTCTCGCCCAGGGACTCCAGTTCGGCGGCAGCGCGGGCGACCACGTTCAGGAAGATGGCCGTAGATACCGGGCAGGCGATGTCCGTGCCATGTTTGCGCGCCAGGTGCGCCCGTACTTCGTTCAGCGTGACCAGCGCCCCGCGTGGAATCTGCCGGACGATCCCGTCAATTTCGCCGGGGGTCGAAACCACCATCGAATCGCCGTCCTTCCAGCCGGGAAACCCCTGGGGAATCGGCGTGACGACGTGGGGCTGCTTGTCGCTGTGAAGCTGTTCCAGTGCGGTTTTCGCTTTCGCCATGATGTCACGTTCCTTTCGTCACTCGTCATGCGCCCGCATGGGCATACAGTTCAATCGGCGTGCCTTCCGGGTCGCTGATCACGAACAGGCGGTACGGGCCGTTAGCGCGAATATCGGTGATGAACGCCGGGTTGAGCGCGGCCACGCGGGTATGTTCCGCGTCGATGTCGCTCACCAGCAGGTTCGGCACGACCTGCCCGCCCTGCTGCACCGGAACCGGGTAGTGCTGCGCGTTGAACAGCCCCCACAGCGCGCCGTTCAGGTCGAACGTGGTGTAGCTTTCACTGCGCATCAGCGGCGGCTTCTGAAACAAGCCCTGGTAAAAATCGACGGCGCGATCCATGTTTTGCACGACCAGGTACAGATTGAGCTGCATGTGCTTCACTCCTTGATGATCACCGAATTGGAATAGACGTATTCATGGACGTTCACCCACCTTCCCGCGTGACGGGCAGTTGAATTTCGACGATATAGCCCGGGTCATCCTGGCGGGCGGGCAGGGTATAATGGTGGTACAGTTCGCGGTTCGCCCCGGCGATGCGGTAGCCGCCTGCATCCACCCAGCGCACCAGCGCATCATATGCGGCGGGCAGGTCTTTCAGCGCGCCATGATGCACGACGCACGCCATCGGCAGCGCGGGGAGTTCGGCCACGCGCACGGCGGCGCTGGCGGGGATCGGGCTTTTCAGATAGATCGCGGCCTCCGCGTCGATTTCGCCGCCGCTGTCAACCGCGCTGTCATCGTGCCAAATCGCCGCCGTCAGCCCAACGTGCTGGGGCGGGACGAACTGCGCCACATGCGCGAACAGCACATCGAACAGCGTACTGATCCCGCTGTAAGTGAGGATGTGGCCGCGATGCATGGCAGCCCATTGGGGGTCGATCTCGCGCAGCACCACATCGTAGGCGTGGCCATCGCTCTCAAGCTGTTTCAGGCGGGCGGCCACCCGCATCAGGCGCGCTTCTTCGGCGCGCAGCCGATCCTGTAGTTCGGCCTGCTTCATCAACAGCATGGCGTGCAGTTGATCCGGCGTGAGCGGCTGCCTCAGCAGTTCACCGACCTGCTCCAGCGAAAAGCCCAGGTCTTGCAGGGCGCGAATGCGGTGCAGGCGCGGCAGTTGTTCCGCCGCGTAGTAGCGGTAGCCGCTCTCGGCATCGACATGCGCAGGCCGCAGCAGCCCCAACTCGTCGTAATGCCGCAGCATCCGTATGGAGACGTTCGTCAGCTTGGAAAAATCACCGATTCGGATCATGACCGCTTCCATCCAGAATGCATTGACCGTAGTCTAGTGTCTGACATAATGTGAGAGTCAAGAGGGTTGACGCAAGTTCGTCCATTGAAAGAGACGCGCCCATGCTCCTGAAGTACTTTTATGATAAAGCACTTGCCCAGGCTTCTTATGTGGTCGCCTGCCAGAAGACGAAAGAAGCCGTCGTCATCGACCCGATGCGCCACATCGAGCCGTACCTGACGGCGGCACAGGAAGAAGGGCTGACGATTCGCATCGTGACCGAAACGCACATCCACGCCGATTTTGTGAGCGGGGCGCGCGAACTGGCCGCTGCGACGGGCGGGGCGCTCTACCTCAGCGGGGCAGGTGGCACGGACTGGCAGTATCGGTTTCTCGACCCGGCGCGTGGGGATCGGGCGCTGCACGATGGCGACACGTTCAGCATCGGCCAGGTACGCATCGGCGTGCTGCACACGCCGGGGCATACGCCCGAACATCTGTGTTTCACCGTGACGGATGGCGCGCACGCCGATAAGCCGATGGGGATTTTCACGGGGGACTGCGTGTTCGTCGGTGACCTGGGTCGCCCCGATCTGCTCGAAACGGCGGCGGGGCTGCATGGGTCGGCAGCGGCGGGCGCGCGCGGCCAGTGGGAAAATGTGCAGCGCTTCCGCCAGATGCCCGACTATTTGCAGATTTACCCCGGTCACGGCGCGGGCAGTGCGTGCGGCAAGGATTTAGGCGCAGTTCCCACGACGACCGTCGGCTATGAAAAGCAGTTCAACCCCGGCTTCATGTTCCACGATGCCGAAGCATTTGCCCGCTGGCTGCTCAGCGATCAGCCGGAAACGCCGCGCTATTTCCAGCACATGAAGCGCATCAACCGGGAAGGGCCGCCGCTGCTGGCCGACCTGCCCACGCCGGAAACGCTCGAAGGGTTCGCCCTGGCGGATATGATCAAGAGCGGCGCGAACGTGATCGATGCGCGTTATGATGCCCGCGATTCGAGCGTGATCGCCGGGACGATCCGCATTTTGCCAGGCGGCACGTTCAGTACGTATGCCGGGTGGATGGTCGATTACGACCAGCCCACGTATCTGATCGCCGATGCGCCCAACATCGAACGGTTGATCCAGGAACTGCGCGCCGTCGGCATCGACCGGGTGACGGGGGTGTTCCCACCGGGACAGGTGGAGGCCAGCAAGCAGTTTTTCCCGTCCGTCAGCCCGGAAGGCGCGCAACGCCTGATCGACGAACAGCACGCGCTCGTGATCGATGTGCGGGCGGCGGGCGAATACGCCGAAGGGCATATCCCCGGCGCGCTCAATCTGCCGTATGGCCTGCTGGCCGATCATCTGGCCGCGCTGCCCCAGGATCGCCCGCTGATCGTCCACTGCCAAAGCGGGGTACGGTCGCAGATCGCCATGAGTCTTTTGCTCAAACACGGGTTCACCCACGCCGTCAACCTGGCGGGCGGGTATGCCGCCTGGCAGCACCAGCCCAACGCTGAAAGGTAAAGCCTTCATGTCGCGTCGCAGCCTGTTCATCATCGCCAGCGTGATCGTCAGCGGCCTGTTTTTGTGGCTGGCGCTGCGCGGAGTCCCGTTTGAAGAAGTGATCGATGGCATCCGGCAGGCCGATGTGGGCTGGGTGATCGTCGGGTTCGGGTTCGTGTGGGTGGCGGCGGCGGCGCGTACCTTCCGCTGGCAGGTCTTGTTGGGCGGGCGGGTGCGCTGGTGGGGGGTGCATCACAGCTACAACATGACCAACTTCCTCAACCTGCTCCCGCTGCGCGCCGGGGAGGTGGGGCGCACGCTGGCCATTTCGACGCGCTACGGCGTGCCGCTCGTCACAGCGGCCACCAGCGTCGTGGTCGAACGGCTGATCGACCTGGTGATGATCATCGTGATCCTGGCGGTGGGCGTGTCCCAGGTCGAAAATGTGCCGCCCGTGGTCGGCCAAAGCAGCCTGTTGTTCGGCGCGGTCGCCGTGACCGGGCTGATTGTGCTGATCGTGCTGGCACGGTTCCCGGCGTTCGCGGGGGCGCTGCTGCGCGGCATTGAAGCGCGGCTGCCGTTCGTGCGCCGCCTGGGGCTGATCAAGCGGTTGGAAGAAGTGCTGTCGGGGCTGGAAATTCTGACCGATGTGCGCCGCCTGTTCTGGGTGATCGTGTGGTCGATCTTTAGTTGGATCGGTTCGGCGGGGGTGGTGTACCCGCTGGTGATCGCGCTCGGCATCTATGGGCATGGGCTGGAAGCGGTCACGCTCTCGCTGATCGTGGTGGCGCTGGTCTCGTTCAGCATCGCCATTCCGGTCAGCGTCGCGTCGATTGGCCCCTGGGAAGGGGCGGTGCGGCTGGCAGGCGATATGATGGGCGTGCCGCCCGATCTCTCGCTCACGCTGGGGTTTCTCTTTCATGGGGTGGCGGCGGTCGGCTACATCGTATTCGGCATGATCAGCCTGCTGGCGCTCGGCATTTCGCTCAGCGAAATGCTGGGGGGGAAGGCCGAAAAGCGACCCCTACAGGAGTCGGTCGATGCTCAAGCCTGATGCACTGCGCGATCCGGAATATCTGGCGCTGTTGATGCGCAGAATCAGCGTGTGCAAGGCGTACCGACCAAAACTTGGCCAGGGCAAAAGCACATCGCTGGAGGAATTCACCGCATTGTATGGTGCTGACCCATTTTATGCCTGGTTCGGGATGGATGACCCGCTGCTGTATGCGGCGCATAAAGCGGCAGGGGGCTGACATCGCTTTACAGGCAGATCGGCACCGGAAGTGAGGAGTTGTTCCGGCAGATCATCTGCGATCAACTGGCGCTTACGCAAGCCCAGGCAAGTTGGGCGTATCTGCTGCCAACGGCATCCGGTAAAGGACGTAGCCTGTCATTGGATGCTCGGATCGATCTCAATGATGTACAGGATGAAGTCAAACGTGAACGCCTTGAAGACTGGCTGAGATCGGTCACGGAGGCTGTGGGTATGAATACGGCGGTCGCCCACGCCCTCCAGGGCGCAGTTTTTGAAGTGCGACAAGGGTACAAAAGCAAGGACTCGAAGCGCCAAAATGCCGATATTGCCAATGCGGGTACGGCATTGATGCAGGGCTATTTGCCCGTCCTGGTACTCATGTCTGCACAGATGGATACCGATCTCACATTGAGGTATGCCAATGCGGGCTGGTTGATTTTGAAAGGCGTACCGGATGCGTCTGCCTCACGTTCGACATTCGCATTTTGTACCCAGGTACTCGATTACGATTTAGCAGCCTTTTTTCAGCGCTGTTCACCTGTGCTGGCCGCTGAAGTGCGCGCTGTGCTTGTGGCACTGCTCACCCCGGCGGATACCATGCCTGCATCTACCCGGTCACAGGAACTTGACCTGTTGGAACTGACGGACGAAATCGATGCGGACGACCCGGACGGACTTGACTTTTAAGCATAACCTGAAGCGCAACCGTCATGGTTGGCTTCGCCTGACTCCTGCTTATTCGGTCAAAGTGGTGAATGACATTTTGGATCAGCATCCGCACCTGTGCCGCATTCTTGATCCGTTTTCCGGCACCGGGACAACGGCTTTGGTGGCGGCTGAACGCGGCGGCTGGTGTGATGCTTTCGACATCAATCCATTTTTGATCTGGTTGGGCAGCGTTAAAACATGCCATTATGATCCGCTGGTCATCGCGCACGCCCACTCCCTGGCGGATGAGGTACGTAAAACCGCCTTGACGCTGCTATCTGCTGACGATCTCTGGGTTCCCTCCATCCATAACATTGCACGGTGGTGGTCGGTCGATGCCATTCAGGCGCTGTCCTGTTTGTATGCTGCCATCAAGCGCGTTTCGGCAGGGGCAGATGATGCGCGAAATCTGCTCCTGATCGCGTTTTGCCAGAAGGTCATTGCATGGTCAAATGCCGCCTTCAATCATCAATCCATGTCATTCAAAGACCACAGCGATCCCGGTTTGACCCTGCTTCACGTACAGGACATGATTCACGATTTCTATGCCAGTGTGGAAAATATTCTGGAGTCCGCTCAAATGCCGTTGTCTGGAACGGCGCGGTTTCAACTCGCGGATGCGCGGGCAGTACCGCCGCCCAACCCGTTGTACGACTGCGTGATCACGTCTCCCCCTTATCCAAACCGCATGAGCTACATACGCGAACTGCGGCCTTATATGTACTGGCTTGAATATCTGACCAATGCGCAGCAGGCGGGTGAACTCGACTGGCAGGCGATAGGCGGGACATGGGGGATTGCGACCAGCCGTGTTGCGCACTGGACATCGGCAGGCAGTGCCTTTGAAAGCGACCATCTCCAAGCCGTTGTCGAGTCGATTGCTGCGCACAGCCAGGTACTGGCGAAGTACGTCCATAAGTATTTTGTCGATATGTCCGTCCATTTCGAGTCGCTCTTTCCGGCAGTTGCACCCTTCGGCAAAATATTCTATGTCGTCGGAAATTCCAAGTTTTACGATACGCTGGTTCCGGTCGAACATCTGTATGCGGTGATGATGGAAGGCGCTGGCTTTCAGAACATCTCCATCGTGCCATTGCGAAAACGCAGCTCGAAAAAGGAATTGTTTGAGTATCTGATCACAGCGGAAAAACCTGCTTAGGGCAAGGCGGCTGCGTCGCCCGCTCCCACAGATAGGGGATCGACAGGTTGAACCCCCGCCGCGAACATGGCATAATCGGCACCAATTCCGTTCCATTTTGCACAAAGTGGGTTCACCAATGACCGAACTACAAACGACCCCGTCGCCATCGGACTCCGTTAGGCGCGTGTTCATCACCGGGGCGGCCACATCGATGGGGCGCGCCGTTGTGCGCCACCTCAGCGCCGCCGGACACAAAGTGATCGGCACGGGAGCCGGCCACCAGGATGCCAGCCTGATCCGCGCCGATGGTGGGCTGCCCGCTTATCCAGGGCTGCGCCGCGCCGGGGAAGTGCGCAGCGCCATGACGACGCTGGGTCGTGAAAACCTGGTCGTCGTCAACCTGGCGGCGATGGCCGCCAACCAGCTTCCGTTCATGCCCGTCAACTGGGCGGAAACCGCCGATCTGCTGGTGGAAGGCACAGCGGCACTCGTGGCCGCCGCCAAAGAAGCGGGCGCGGTGTATTTCGTGCAGGGCAGCTTCGCCTTTGCCGACCTGCACAGCGACGATGAAGCCGTCCAGCCTGTGATCGACGCGGTCACCCGCGCCGAAGCCCTGGTGATCGAAAGCGGGCTGACCTATGCCATCCTTCGCTTCGGCTATGCCTACGGCGATGTGCCGGAACTGAAAACGCTGATCGCATCGGTCAAGGCTGGCCGCCCGGTGTTCACCAGTGGCAGCCATGCCCACGCCGGGTTCATCCATGTGCAGGATGCGGCGGCGGCCATCGCAGCGGCCATCGCCAGCGAAGTGAACGGCGCACGGCTGAATGTGGTCGATGATCACCCGGCAGCGCCCGCCGCCTTCCTGGGCTACTTCTGCGAAAGCCAGGGACTTGGCGCGCCCGCCGCCTCCCCGCTGACCGCGCCGCTGGCACGGCTGGCGTTGGGCGCGGCGCAGTACGGCCTGCTGAACGCCGCCGCGCACCCCTCCAATGCCGATGCCAAAACTTTGTTGGGCTGGCAGCCGCGTTTCACCACCTATCGCCAGGGTATCGACGACGTGCTGCTTTCGTGGCGCGCCGCGATGCAGGTTTCTTAAGGGCTGAACATGCTCAAAGCGGTACTGTTCGACGTAGACGACACGCTGATCGACTGGAGCCGGTTCGAGGACGACTGGACGAGCCACGAAATTCACCATCTGCGCGGCGTGTTCGATCATCTGAATACCGATCTGAACGGCGGCCTGGACGATCTTGAAGCGTACATGACCGAATTTCGCAACCGCGCCATTGCTGCATGGACGAATGCCCGTACCACCATGATCGCGCCGCACGTCGGCAAAGTGCTGATGGAATCGGCGGTTGCGTTGGGCGTGCTGGCCGATAAGCTCGATCAGAATACCCTGCTGCGCCATTACGGCTGGCGCAAAATTCCCGGTACGTATGTCTTTCCCGATGTGCCGCCCACGCTGCGCACGCTGATCGAACATGGGGTCAAGGTTGGGGTGGTCACCAACGCTTTTCAGCCAATGGTGCTGCGCGAAGTCGAGTTCGAGCAGCACGGCATCCTTGATTATTTCCCGGAATGCCGCGTTTCGGCGGCGGACGTGGGCTATCTGAAGCCGCACCCGGCCATCTTCGAGCTGGCGCTCAAAAAGATCGGCGCTGCGCCCGAAGAAACCGTGTTCGTGGGCGATGACCCCGAAGCCGATGTCGTCGGCGCGCAGGGGATGGGCATGAAGGCGGTGTTGCGCCGCAGCCCGCGCCGCCCGCTCGATGAAGCGCGCATCAGGCCGGATGCCATCGTCAGCGACCTGTACGCCATCCTGCCGCTGCTCGATACCTGGTTCCCCGGCTGGCGCTGATGGTCACGCCGGGCGTGTACAACGGGGCCACGACGGGAGTCGCACCCGTCGATCAAAATCTGGTGCTGACGGGTTATATCGGCCCGGAACAGCTCAGCATCGCCCGCCGCTGCGCCGAACGGCTGCGGATGCCGTTTCTCGACTTTGCCACCCGCTTTGAAGACCGCACTGCCACGACGGCGGACGCGCTGCGGGCGCAGTATGGCGATGCCCGGCTGCGCAGCATCGAAAGCGACCTGATGGACGAGATCGCGCTGGCACGCGGCAGCGTGATCCACATCAGCGGCCAGGTCTTGTTAGGCGCGGATCATTACGCGCTGATGCGGGCGACTGGCCCGGTGATCTGCCTGGTGGCGACGCTCGATGCCGTCTTGCAGCGGCTGCACCTGGCATTGGGCGCACGCTACCATGACCCGAAAGAGCGCGGGCTGGCGCTGGGGACGCTGCGGCGCGAATGGGCGATACGCACCCTGCCGGAGATCGTCGAGATCGATACCTCGACGCTGAGCGAAGCCGACATGATCGACCGCATCACCGAGACATGGCGGGCGCTCACCGGGGTGATCGACTGGGGACGCTGACGTGTCACCACTTTCGCTGACGTGTCACCACTTTCGGTGACGTGTCACCACTTTCGGTGATGTGTCACCCATGCGGGTGACGTGTCACCCATGTCGGTGAAATTTCCCCAATTCTAATGGAATTTCCGTGCGATTTCCCCTATACTGGAAGCTGTTCACGATAAGACGTGGGGATGGCAATGCCCCCGTTTTTTTTATGCCCGCTGCGTATCGCAGGAGAGCCTGCAAGGAGGATCTAGTCCGGTTGGACACGGTTCGTCTGGACACTGCACTGTACAATCCGCTCGTTGCAACACCCGCCCTCGTCCTCGATTTCGAGGCCATTTCACAAACCTATGATCGTTTTGTCGATGCTTACCGTGCGCCCCAGGTGCAAGGGTTGATTTTCTACGCCATGAAAGCCAATGCGAACCAGGCCGTCCTCGACCTGCTCGGTCGCAAAGGTGCAGGCTTCGAAATCGCCTCGCTGCCCGAACTCGATAAGGCGCTGGCGGCGGGCGCGCCAGGTGAACAGATCATTTGCAGTAACCCCGTCAAAACCCCGGCTTTCCTGCGCCGGATGCAGGCCGAAGGCGTGTACGCGGTCGTGGCCGACAGCGCCGACGAACTCGACAAGATCGCCCAGGTTGCCCCCGGAATGCGCGTCTATGTGCGGCTGGCGGTCGATAACACCGGCAGCGTGCTGCCCCTGGCGGGCAAGTTCGGCGTGGATGCGGAACTGGCGCTCGCGCTGTTCGACCAGGCGCGTGACCTGGGTTTGCAGCCGATTGGCCTGTCGTTCCATGTCGGCTCTCAGTGTTTGAACCCTGCCAACTGGGTCAACGCGATCCGGGCGTGCGGTGAAGTCTGGCAGGCCGCCGAAGCGCGGGGTCATCACTTCCACTTCCTGGATATTGGCGGCGGTTTCCCGGCGGGCAGCTACCACACCCCGTCGATCCCGACGATTGAAGGCATCGCCTGCGATGTGATGGCCGCGCTTGAAGCGTACATCCCGCTGCGCCATGACCTGATGTTCGTGCTGGAACCAGGGCGCGGCATGGTCGGGGAAAGTGGCCGTCTGCTCGCCACCATCGAAGGCAAGGCGATCCGCCGCACCGCGACGGGCGACCAGACCTGGCTCTACCTGGATGTCGGCGTGTTCAACGGGCTGATGGAAACCTATGAAGGGTTTCCCCCAGTGGTGAGCGCGCTCGATGCCGCTGGCCGCCCGCTTCGGACGTATACGCTGGCTGGCCCGTCGTGCGATAGCTGCGACGTGATCGCCCGGAACGTCGAACTGCCCGAACTTCAGATCGGGGATCGGCTGGTGTTCCACGATGCGGGTGCATACACCAACGAATACGCCGCCGCCTTCAACGGCTTCCCCATCCCACAGGTGGTCGTGCTGCCTGAACATCCCAGCGACCTGGCCGCCGAATCGGACATGTTCCACGCGGTGCTGAACTAAAAACTATCTGAAAATACCCCCTCACCCCGTGCGACTGGCGTTCACACGGGGTGAGCGCTTCTACCCACAACTTATATACTTGTCAGCGCTGCTTCCTGGTATAATGAAATAGTTTTGCATTTTATGGGATGAACGCCGGAAAGCGCTTCAAATGCGTCAACCCCTTCCCCCATCCCGCGGCCATAGCGGATCGTTCCCGCGTGTGCCTTTTCCACGCATCCATGAGCCGTTCATCGGCGCGGCGTATCTGGCGCTGCTGCTGGCGCTGTTCTATCTGCTGTGGCATGTCAACGCGATCAAGGAGGTGAGCGGGGTCGCCGTCGCTGTGATCGGCATTGGCATCACGCTGTTTCTGGGGCTGCTGCATGTGTTGGGCATCCGCGAAGCCCGCATGATGGAGTCCTGGCAGACCGAACAGACCGAAGCCGAACGCGCCCGCATGTCGGCACTCGCGTTCAGCGGCGGGCTGATGCGCGCCATCCTGGAACACTCGAACTTCGCTTATGCCCTGTTCGACCTGAAAGGCCGCCTGATCGCCTGGAACGGGCTGGCGAACCAGCACGCGGTCGATCTGACCGGGCGCGGCCTGGAACCGGGCGAAGTCAGCGGGGAGCGGCTGGGCGAACCGTATTACAAGCGCTTCTGGGCGATTTTCGCCCAGGTGCAGCTTGGCGAATCGATTCAGGAAACCTGGACGTTCGCAGACATGAACAATGGCAAAACCCGCCATTTCACCGTCCGTTATAACCCGGTCTACGATGATTACGGCGTGCTGATCGGCATATGCAGCGTGAGCGAAGACATCACCCAGCGTGTGGAATTCGAGCGGGAGATGCGCGAAAATGACCAGGTGATCCGCGAGATTGCCGAACATGCCCGCGTTTCGTTCTGGGTGCGCGACCTGCACACCCGCCGCTATGTGTACGTCAACCCGGTCTATGACGAGATGTTTCAACTGCCGGGACGCGAACTGTTCATCGACCCGGATGCGTACCTGAAGCGGCTGCACCCGGAAGATGTAGCCGTCAACCAGGAAGCGATCCGCCGCTATCTGGCAGGTGAAGCACCCTACAACACCCGCTACCGCATCATCCTGAACGACGGATCGATCCGTTGGATATGGGCGCGCACGTACCTGATCCACAACAGCGACGGCGTGCCGTACCGGTCGGTCGGGATTGCCGAAGACATCACCGCCTTCAAGGATGCCGAAGACCGCGCCGTACTGCTCGAACTGGAACGCAGACGGCGCGACCTGCTCACCACGTTCATTCACAGCATTTCGCACGAATTTCGCACCCCGCTGGCGACGATTCACAGCGGCTTATACCTGCTGCGCCGCACGGCTGACCCGGCAGCCCGCGAAGCACGGATCGAGCGCATTGAAGACCAGGCGAATACCATTCTGCGGCTGGTGGAGGACATGACCACCATGACGCGGCTGGAACATGACCCCCAGTTCACCCTTCAGCCCATCGATCTGCACGCGCTGCTCAACGAGATCACGGCCAGCTATAACGCAGAGGCGAGCGAAAAAGGGCTGATGATTGTGTACGATGCCGATCTCGATCTGCCGCCCGTACCGGTATCGTCCCAGGAATTCACCCATGCCGTGCGCCGCCTGATCGCCAATGCGCTGCAATACACCCCCCAGGGTGGGACGATTCACGTCACGCTGATGCGAAGCGCAGCCGACGTACGCCTTCAGGTGCGCGATACCGGGGTGGGCATGACCAAAGCCGAACTGGAACGCGCCTTCGAGATTTTCTACCGCGTGGATGATGCCCATTCAACGGCGGGGTTGGGGTTGGGGCTGCCTGTCGCCCGCCGCGTGATCGAACGGCACAACGGCACGCTCACGGCGGAAAGTGAACCCGGCAAAGGCAGCGTATTCACCATCACACTGCCGTTTCCCGCGCAGCACGCCATCGCCCGGTGACGTGACGTTACAGCCGCGTGACCTGCGATGCGTCGATGGTCGTGGTGAACCCGGTGATTCGGCACGCGGCCAATGGGGAAAGAGCCGTCAGCGCCGGGAAATACTCCCCGTCGCCGCGCATCGACAGCACATCCAGCCAGTGCAGCCGCCCACCGCCGCCGAAGCTGTAACGGTACAGGCAGCCTTCCCATTCCTGAAAGAGCGGCACCAACCCCGCCCGCACCGAGCCGGTGACCGACACGCGGGACGGGCGGCACACCATCGCGGCGATGACCGTGCCGTTCACACGGGCGGTCAGCCGTTCGGTTCCGTTTGCCTCACGCTGCATGTCGAACGCCGCCAGGTCTTTGGGGATGCCCCAGTTGCCGCGCCCGCCGACCACGCTCGCGGCACTGTCCACGTAGATGCGGCTGATCGTCGCGCCCCACCTGCCATCGACACCCGTGAACAGGCCAGGGACGATCAACAGTTCGCGGTATGGCCCCACGTTGGTTTCGGCATAATCGACCCATGCCACCGCGCCGATGTGCAGCCGTGCGCGGGCGCGGGGATGGCGAACGAACACCCCAGGGCGTTCGGAAAACTGGCGCGGGAAGGCGTAGAACAGCACCCAGGCATCGCCGCGCAGCGTCCAGGGGGCGGGAGCCAGCGGCAGATTGGGCAGCGGCATCATGACCGGGTGTCCTTCGGTGAATCGGGCGGCTCTGGCTCGACGCGCACCATTTCGGCCAGGTTATGGCCGATGATGCGGTATTCTTTGCCGATGCGCAGTTGCAGCGGCCCATGAAACGGCGCGATGTGGATCACTTCCAGCGGCGTGCCGGGCATCAGCCCCAGCGCGGCCAGGTATTCCAGCCGATCCGGTTCGCGGGTGCGCACCCGCGTCAGCACGAGCGGCTGTTTTTCGGGCGCTTCGGTCAGCAGCAGGTCGGCGGGTTCGCGGATCGTGCCATCCGGCGCGGGAATCGGCTCCCCGTGCGGGCAGACGGTTGGGTTTCCGGCCATCGCCGCCATGCGCGCTTCGATGGTTTCGGTCAGCGCCCGGCTGATCACGTCGGCTTCTTCATGCACTTCGTGCCAGCCAAAACCCATCACGTTGACCAGGAACGTTTCGACGATGCGATGCCGCCGAAGCTGTTTCAGGGCTTCGCGCCGTCCGCTTTCGGTCAGCGCAATCCCGCGATACGGCTCATGATCGAGCAGACCCATTTCGCGCAGCTTGCTCACCATGCGGTTGACGGCGGGCGCGCTCACGTTGAGCAGGTCGGCCAGGGCGGATGTGCTGACATACGGACGGGCATCATCGCTGCGCGGGGCGGGCGCTTCATAAGCCGCCGAATCGCGCCCGTTCCCACGTGTACTCAGGCGGTAGATTTCCGCCAGATAATCGCGGATGGTCGGCGTAAGCTCTGCGCCGTCTTTGTCGGGGGGCTTGATCACGTCCAGCGCGGGGGCAGGGCGTTTGCTCATCGTGGGCGTTCCGGGCGAAAACGGCGCATCACCAGCCATGCTCCAGCCGGGCAATCAACCGTTCGGGCATGTCGTAAGCGCGCATCCGCTTTTGTACGGCGGCGACATCGTACTGCACGCGGCGCGGCTCGAAGATGTGCTTTTCAATATCGAGAATGGCATAAGCTGCGTCCGGGTTCGCATCGCGGGGCTGGCCGACGCTGCCGGGGTTGATGATCTGCCGCCGCCCGTTCAACTGGCGCTGCTGGCGGTAATTGGGCATCACCGCTTCGGTATCGCCGTGTTCGCTCACCAGTTCATAAATCACGGGTTGATGGGTATGCCCCACCAGGCAGTACGGGGTTTCAAAATGGGAAAAATTGAGCGCGGCGATTTGCGGTTCCAGGATGTATTCCCACACGGGTTCGCGTGGGCTGCCGTGCGCCAGGGTATATTCACCCAGCACGAACGTGGTCGGCAGCGCTTCTAAATAGGCGATGTTGTCCGCCGTCAGCGTATCTCGCGTCCAGTTCACGGCTTTGCGCGCGTCCGGGTTGAAGGTGCGAATATCCAGCCGCCCCAATGCCGCCCAGTCATGATTGCCCGCCAGACATAAATGCGGGAGCGATTTCAGCCGTTCGACCGACTCATTCGGGTCTGGCCCATAACCGACGACATCGCCCAGGCACCACACGTAATCCCACTGGTTGGCCGCGTCTTCCAGAACCGTCTCAAACGCTGTCAGATTTGCATGTATATCGGAAATGATGAGAATACGCATTGGGTACGCCTGATAACGTGCGGTGGATGAAATCGTCTACGCTTCTGATTATCATCATGATAACATGGTTTGTGAGGATGGGCGACTGAAGAATGCGCAAAATTCATGAATACCGTCCCAAAATGATGAAAATGCTGCCTGCTCGTTTCGCGTGCGCTGTCATGCGCCTTGCCCTGGCGCTGCTGATCGCGTGCCTGGCTGCGTGCGCCGCGACACCCGCCCCGACCGAGTTTCCGACCATCCCCGCCCCGCCCATCGCCATCACGCCCGTCCCGACGTTTCCCCCGCCGCCGACCGAGACTCCGTTCACGCCGCTGCCGTTCCCCCCGGAAATGACCGATGCCAGCGCGGTCATGAGCGGGCTGTGTTTCGAGTCGGTCCATGATGCGACCGGTCGCCCGTTCGTGATCCGTTCCGCCGACGAGCTGACCGCGCTCTATGACCTGGCCGATAACAGCCGTCTGTGCCGCCGCCCTGTCCGCCGTGAAACGTTCGATTTTGCCGATGGCCGCGTGCTGGCGGGCGTTTGGTCACGCGGGTATGGCTGCACCGCCCGCCATGACGTGATCCGCATCGACCGTGACGATACCGCCCGGCGGTACGCCATCGAACTTGACCTGGTCGTCGAAGGCACCTGCCCGTATGAACTGGTGCGCCCGTTCTGGGTCGGCATCGACGGCGTATCCGATTACGAGATTGGCCTCTACGTGCTGTGAGACAAAAGTCTCACCCGTTCGATACCGGGGTGACCAGCGCCCACCCGCCATCGACCAGCAGGTTATGGCCGGTGATCTGCCCGGCTTCGGGTGCGGCCAGGAACAGCGCTGCCGCCGCGATGTCGTCCACCTGGCCAACGCGCCCGGTGATGTTGATCGTCCCCCATACGCGCTCGTAATCCGGTTCTTCGCGCTGCGTGCGTTCGGTCAGCGTTGCGCCGGGGCTGATGCTGTTCACCGTGATGCCGTAGCGCCCCCATTCGCTTGCCAGCGTTTGCGCCATCATGATGATCCCCGCCTTCGAGACGCTGTATATCCCCAGGCCGTTGTACGGGCGCACGCCCACACACGACGACATGAGCAGAATCCGCCCGCGTATGCCCGCGTCGATCATCGCCTGTGCGCCCGTTTGGGCAGTGAAAAACGTCCCGCGCAGATTCACCGCCATCACCCGGTCGAATGTCGCCGGGGTGATGGCCAGCGATGGCGAGAAGTGCGTCAGCCCGGCGTTGGCGATCACGATCTCCGGTGTGCCGGACTCTGGTACGGTGCGGTAAGCCGCGAACGCCGCCCGCACCGCATCCACATCGGCAGTATCGAACGCCAGCGGCGTGACCCGCGCCGCGCCCACTTCGGCATTGATCGCATCAGCGGCGGCCTGTGCCAGCCCCGCATCGAGATCGTTCAGGGCGATGAATGCGCCTTCGCGGGCGAACGCCAGGCTGATCGCCCTGCCGATCCCCTGCCCCGCGCCTGTGATCAAAACCCGTTTGCCCGCAAAGCGGCTCATGATGGCTTTCCCTTTTTTCGATGATGTCCCTTTTCAGTTCTTTAATGTACCCGCGTTAGCATTGGCGCGCATTCATCATTCTGGAAAGGAACGGCACGATGCAGCACACGCTCCCGCTGATTGGCGCGGCCATGCGCCTGAATGAACTCGCAGAATTTGCCGACTGGCTGGCGGCAGACCAGCGCGATCTCGAAATTCAAGACCCGGCCTATCCCGGCTACCTGGATCAGGACTGGCGCGCCGAAGCGCAGCACGGCAAGGCGCTGCTCGACGATAAGGGTTATACAGGCCGGCTCGGCATTCATGCCGCCTTTGAGGGCATCGAACTTTCGACGTTCGACAAGAAGCTGCGCGCCGTGATTCAGGAACGCTACCTGGAAAGTCTCGACTTCGGGGCGGTGGTCGGCGCGACCCACATGGTAATTCACAGTCCGCTCATGGCGTTCGGGACGGCATTCGCCAACTTCGCCAACCCGCTCATCCTGAACATGGTGATCGAAAATGTGCATCTGGCGCTCGAAAAAGTGCTGCCCGTCGCCCAGTCGATGGGCTGTGCGCTGGTGATCGAATGCATCGCGGACAAGAATCCGGGGCCGCTGACCACGCTGGTCAAGTCGTTCAACTCCGATTTCGTCCGCCTCAGCGTCGATACCGGACACGCCGCGCTCATGGAAGCCCAGGGCGGCACATCACCCCAGGACTGGCTGGCACACGTCGGTGACCTGCTCGGTCATGTTCACCTGCAAGACCTGGATTACCACGCCGACCGTCATTGGGCGCTGGGCGATGGTAACCTGAACTGGTTCGCGTTTTTCCGGGCGCTGAAAAACATCACCAGCCAGCCGCGCCTGGTGCTGGAGATGAACGACAAGGCCGATATCATGCGTTCGATGGCCTGGCTGGAACGTCACCAGTTGGGGCGCTAGCGGCTATACGCCCCCATGCGCTGCTCATTCGGCATCCTCATCGACGATCTGAATCGCACGGGCAATCCGCCGTTCGCGGCGGATTAGCCCCCAGGTTTCCAGGTTCTCCAGGTGATGATGAACGCTGGATACGGCAAGATGGCAGGCGCGGCCAATATCGCGTACCGTCGGCATCTGACCGTCATGTTCAGCCCGGTACGTCTTGATATACGTGTACACCGCCTGGGCGGTGGGATGATCCTTTAAAGTGCGGCGCGGCATGAATGCATGTCCTTCCCGTGCGGTAAGTGCTGTTACAAAAAACCAACGAAGGTACGCGCAATCGTAGCACAGAAGTTCGTAGAACGTGTGTACGAAAACCGTCGCCTGAGCGTAGGAAGCGGGTTAGAAAGCCAGGTTGATGTACAATGGACGGCAGCGGGATGTGAAAAAGGACGGTTATATGGCGATCACATTTGAGGAACTGGTACAGGCGGCGCAGCAGTTGAACAGCACCCAGAAAGCACTGCTCATGCAGCGGCTGCGCTATCCCGAACAGGAACCCGTGACGGCGGAATCCTTGCTTGCCGAACTGGAAGCGCTGCGTGCAGCAGGCGCTTTCGATGTTCCAGACTCGCTTTATGGGATGTTCAGTGAGCGGG
This sequence comes from bacterium, assembly GCA_033764035.1. Lineage (GTDB taxonomy): Bacteria > Chloroflexota > Anaerolineae > Aggregatilineales > Phototrophicaceae > Flexifilum. Next base: position 89,353 of record JANRJJ010000026.1, on the reverse strand, counting down.
CTGCCGTGAGTGCTGAAGAACTGGACGATTATTTGTTGACGATTGGCAGCGAGTGGAACCAGGATTTTGATGACATCGACAATTGAGCCGCTGCATGTGATCGATACTCATGCCTTGATCTGGTACCTAACGGGCGACAAAAAGCTAAGCCAGCAGGCAAGAGCGGTTTTCAGCGCGGCAGAACGCGGTCAAACACGCCTCCTCATCCCTGCAATGGTGTTAGCGGAACTTCATTTTGCCAATACCAAATGGAAATGGTTTGACGATTTCCATACGGTGTTCCGACTTCTGAACACTAAACCCTATTTTCGATTCATTCCGTTTTTACCCGTAGATGTGCTGGATTTTGCTTTGGATGCTCAAGTGCCTGAAATGCACGATAGGATCATTGTTGGCTTAGCACGTCGCTTAAACGCGCCATTGATCACACATGATGCGGCAATCAAAACCGCGAATATCGCCAAAGTTGTCTGGTGAAAAGGGACAGGTTGACATGGATTTGCTACGGAAGCTGTTCGGCGGCGCGGGCGGCGCATCTGCCGCGCCCAAAGCGGCCAAAGGCGCGGCGGGCGACCGCGGCCTATATTTTTACGTGAAACCGTTCGGGTGCGATGAAGTGATCCGCGTGCGCATTGACCCGATGAACGACCTGAGCGAAAGCGACGACGGCAGCGCCTTGTTCGTGCGCAAGGTCGCCAGCGGTGTGAAGTGTTTCAAGCGGGTGGAACTGGAAGTCGGCTTCAACGCATCCCGCCAGATCATCGATACCCAGGTGACGGGCGGCGAACTGGTGGAAGAAGCGGGCTGGCGGGCGTGGATCGATGGGCAGGGGAACGGCTAAGATCAGGAAATGACCCGATGCGGGATCAGGTCATCTCTTTGGGTTTCGGTTTGGGCAGCGCGGCGGTCAGCGCGTCTTTGATGCCGTCCCCATCCTTGAAAGGGGCGCTGGCGTGGGCATGATCGACCAGCCCGGTATACAGCTTGAGAAAATCCTGATGATCGGTTTCTTCGCGCTCTTTTGGGCGGTAGAAATGTTCGATGGACTGGCGAATGCGCGTTTCCACGCGGTTGCGGATGTTCCCCACCCGGTCAGCCGTCGTCACGATCAGGAATTCTTCCGCGCTTAAGTGGCCGATGAAATCATCATCGTTGCCGAATTCGCGCACCGCGTTGCGAATCATGAGCGTGACGGCGCGCAGCAGTTCATCGGCGGCCACGAACCCGTAAATTTCGCGCAGGATGCCCAACCCGTCGATGCTGATTGCCAGCAGCGACCAGGGGTATTCGGCGTACACCAGGTGGTTCAGCTTTTCTTCGACCAGCGGCAGTTCGGGCAGTTCGGTCACCGGGTTGACGATGGTCTGCTGGGTGGCGCGCTGAATGGCGTTGCGCACGCGCAGCCGCAGTTCCTGAATATCGAACGGCTTGGTGATGTAATCGACCACGCCCAGTTCCAGCCCTTGCAGCTTGTCTACGCGGTCGCGTTTTTCCGTCAGGAAGATGATCGGCACGTCCTGGGTGCGGCGCTGGCTGCGAAGCTGGCGGCAGACCTCATACCCGTTGATGTCGGGCAGGCGAATATCCAGCACGACAAGGTTGAAATTCTCGTCGGCGCTGATCTTCAGGGCTTCCTGCCCCCACGCTGCCGTCCGCACCTCATAGTTCTGGACGGAAAAATAGGCGTTGAGCATCTCGGAGAGGTCGAGATCGTCCTCAACGATCAGGATGCGAGGTTTTTCGTCCGCCATAAGGTTAGATCAACTGCTCCAGCGCTTGCACGCTGCGGCCAATTTCCAGAAAGATCATCCCAAGCTTGGCTTCTTTGCGCGCCAGCACCGTCAGGACGGCTTCTTCCCCAATGGCGTTGAGGATGATGTAGCCGTTTTCGCCTTTGACATACACCTGCTGCAAATCGCCGCGCCCCAGTTCGGTCGAAATTCGTTCGCCCAGCGAAAGCATGGCGGCGCTCATCGCGCTGATGCGGTCTTCTTCATACCCGCCGGGAAGCGATGAGGCAAGCGGCAGACCATCCACGCTGACAATCGCGGCGGCTTCGACATTCTCCGAATTTGCTTGCAAGTCGCGCAAGCGCTGAATCAGTTGTTCAGTCCGTGACTTGACCAACGCGCTTTCTCCTCAACCGGGTAGATGCTGACGTGTCGATGGTACATTGGCAAACCGACGGCACGTCGGCGGCATCATGATCTATGGGGCGTATGCCATTCCAAATGCTAGTATAATCCTACCCTCAATCTGCCGCAAAAAATGCGTGACGTTTGGCACTGCACAGTGCCAGTGTGCGGCACTCCTGAAAGCGAGTGTTGATATGCCATTGATTTTATTTGGAATTGGGCTGGTGGCCGGGGTGCTGTCGGGCATGTTCGGGATCGGCGGCGGGGTGGTCATCGTCCCGGCGCTGGTGTCGTTCCTGGGCTTCACGCTCACCCAGGCGGTCGGGACTTCGCTTACCGCGCTGCTGATGCCCGTCGGCATCTTCGCCGTACTGGAGTATTACAAAGCGGGCAAGCTGAACATCCGCATCGCGGTTCCCGTGGCGGTCGGGTTGATCTTCGGCGGGGTGGCCGGGGCGGGGCTGGCGCTCAGCCTGCCGACGGACACGCTTCAGCGCTTGTACGGGGTGTTTCTGTTGTACGCGGGCTGGCGCTTCATCGAACCGCGCAAGTGGATCGCGGAAGTGCGCGGTCTGGCTCCGCCGCCTGCGCCTGCGCCAGAAGCCGAACTCACCGTCGCATGGTGGGTGCTGCTCGTCGTCGGCCTGGGAGCCGGGGTGCTGTCGGGCATGTTCGGCATTGGCGGCGGCATCGTGATCGTCCCGGCGCTAGTCGGTCTGCTGCGGTTCGATCAGAAAGTGGCGGTCGGTACATCCCTGGGCGCGCTGCTGTTTCCGGTCGGCCTGGGCGCGGTGGTCGCCTATTACGATCAGGGCGCGCTCGATGTCGGGGCGGCAGTCGCCGTCGCCGCCGGGCTGGTGTTCGGCGCGTTCGGCGGGGCGCGGCTGGCGCTGGGGCTGCCCTCCAGCACGGTGAAGCGGTTGTACGGGCTGTTCCTGTTCTTCGTCGCTTTCCGCTTCATCGCGGGCTAGCCGCGCCGTGCGGCTACAGCGTCAGCGTGGCCGGTCGGGCGATCAACGGCTGTGGCAGCGGCTTGTTGGAATGCAGCATATACCCCATGCCGGGGATGGTTTCGATCAACGCGCCGTAGCGGACTCCCATTTTTTTGCGGATGCGCCCAAAATACACATGCAGGTAATGGTTCGCGTCCCAGTATTCGCCGCCCCACACTTTCGCCAGCAGTTCTTCATGGGTACACACCGCGTCGATGTGCGAAGCCAGTTCCGCCAGCAAATAAAATTCCTTGCGCGTCAGGCGAATATCGCGGGTATCGACGAACGCCCGCCGCCCGGCAAGGTCGATGTGCAGCCCTTGTATCTCGATCTTTTTGGCAAGCCCGTCGCCTGCATCGCCCGTGCGCGCCTGACGGCGCAGCAGCGCCCGCACCTTCGCCAGCAGTTCATCGCGGCGCAGCGGCTTGAGCAGATAATTGTCGATGCCCGCGTTCAGCAGCGGCACCGCCAGATGTGCGTCTGCCTGTGCCATCATGACCAGGATCGGGATGTCCTGCCATTCGCGCACCCATTCTAAAACCTGATCTTTTTGCGCTGTCGTATGCAGCGTCGGCAGATCGAGCAGTACCAGGTCACAGCATTCCCGCTGCTGGGCGGCCATCAGGCTGATCAGAAGCGTCATTTCGTTCACGCGGTAGCCCTGCCGCTGAAACAGCACCTTCAACGTGGTGCGGGTGGTGTGGTCGCTGCCAATCACCGCGATTGTATGGCTCATGTTCACGTACTCCCCTGCCAGGCTGCCGTTCATCCGCCTTTCCGAAGCCGTGCGGCGTGGAGAACCATCCGCGTGTGTCCCGTCTGCCGCCGCACGATGTCAAAAGTGTACATGATTCGTCCCGCTGTGGGTCGTGCCGTTGGCACGGACTGATGCTAGGTGGACTGGGGGATTCCTTTTTGCTGGTTTGCGCTATGGTTGTACCACGATGCGAACGCTGCGAAAGGGGATGCCATGCTGCGTTACCACAATCCGGTTTATGCCGCTTATTTTGCCGATCCGTTCGTCCTGCACCACGCCGGGCGTTATTACGCCTATGGCACTAGTCCCGGTTCGCCGGATGGCCATCAGTTCGTGGTGCTTTCGTCGCCAGATTTAGCCGTTTGGCAGCCTGAAGGCTGGGCGCTGCACGCGCCGCCGGGTATTGAATGGTGGGCCCCGGAAGTCGCCTTCATCGGCGGTCAGTTCATCATGTACTATTCGGCACGCGGCGTTGATGGGAACGATCATCAACTGCGCGCCGCCGTCAGCGCGTCGCCACTCGGCCCGTTCCGCGATACCGGGCGGGTGCTGGTGGCCGATCAGCCGTTTTCCATCGACCCGCACCCGTTTCAGGATGCAGACGGCGGATGGTATCTGTACTACTGCCGCGATTTTCTCACGCTCGATGATCCGTACCGCGTCGGCACTGGGATTGTGGTGGATAAGCTGATCGACCCATTCACGCTGGCGGGCGATCCGCGTGTGGTGGTGCGCCCGTTTGCCGATTGGCATCTGTTCAAGGCCGGGCGCAGCATGTACGGCAGCGTCTACGACTGGCACACCGTCGAAGGCGCGGCGGTGCGGCGGCACAACGGGCGCGTATACTGTTTTTACAGCGGCGGCGCGTGGGAACAGGACAATTACGGCATCGCGTATGTGGTGGCCGATCACCCGCTGGGGACGTACCAGCCCCCGGCGGATCAGGGAACGCCGCTCATGCAGACGCGCCCCGGACGGGTGATCGGTCCCGGCCATCATTCGTTCGTCACCGCGCCGGATGGCCGCACGCTGATGTGCGTCTACCACGCCTGGGACGTGGATCGCACTGCCCGCCGGATGCACATCGACCCGATGACGTGGGATGGCGATACCCCGGTCATGCACGGTCCAACCGATACCCCGCAGACGGTGGGGTGACCCCCTGCCGTCCGGCACGCGCCGTCTGCTATAATCGTCGTGGTGTAGAAGGGGTGAAGAAAGACCAACCATGTCGATTCTGACGGCCAGCAACCTGGGTAAATCGTTCGGCGCGGACGATATTTTCAGCGGCGTAAGCGTCGAAATTCCGCACAAGGCACGGATCGCGCTGGTTGGACCCAACGGCGCGGGCAAGACGACGCTGCTTGGCCTGCTGTTGGGCATGGACACGCCCACCGAAGGGACGGTCAGCCGGATGAAAGGGCTGCGGATCGGCTTTCTGCCGCAGCGCCCGGAACTTTCCGGCGCGCACACCCTTTGGGATGAGGTCATGAGCGGGTTCGACCGTCTGCGGGCGATGGAGCGCGACCTGACGGCGCTGGAACACGCCATTGCCGCCGAAACCGACCCCACCCGCCATACCGATTTGCTCGACCGGTATGGCGAACTGCAAGAGACTTTCGCGGATGCGGGCGGCTACAGCTATGAATCGCGGGTGCGCGGGGTGCTGCAAGGACTTAGCTTCACGCCTGCCGATTATGAAAAGCCGCTGGCGCTGCTGAGCGGCGGCCAAAAGACCCGTGCGCTGTTGGGACGGCTGCTGCTGGAAGCGCCCGACCTGCTCGCGCTCGACGAGCCGACCAACCATCTCGATATTGAGGCGGTCGAATGGCTGGAAGGCTTCTTAAAGGAATTTCCCGGCGCGGTGCTGGTGGTCAGCCATGACCGCTACTTTATGGATGCGGTCGCCTCCACCGTCTGGGAACTCGATTTCGGGACGCTGGAAACCTACCGGGGCAATTACAGCCGCTATGCCGAACAGCGCGAAGCCCGCCATGAACGGCTGCTCAAAGAATATGAGTCGCAGCAGGAATTCATCGCCAAAGAGATGGATTACATCCGCCGCAATATCGCCGGGCAGAACACGCGCCAGGCCAAAGGCCGCCGCACCCGTTTGGAGCGGCTGCTGCGCGATGAAGCCGCCCGCCGCCCGCTCCAGCGCGGGGCGATGCATCTGCGCATGGGCAATACGCTGCGCAGCGGCGATGAGGTGCTGAAAACACGCGGCCTGGCCGTTGGCTACCCCGATGCGCCGCAGCCGCTCTTTCACGCGCCGGACATCACGCTGCGGCGTGGGGAAGTGGCCGCGCTGATTGGCGCGAATGGGGCGGGCAAAAGCACGTTCGTGAAAACCGCCATCGGTCAGCTTCCACCGCTGGCGGGCGAAGTCAAAATCGGCGCGGCGGTCAGCATCGGCTACTTCGAGCAGGCGCACGAATCGCTCACGCCGTCGCATACCCTGCTCGAAGAAGTGCTGGCCGCCAAAGATATGCCGATCAGCCAGGCGCGTGACCTGCTGGCGCAGTTCATGTTCACGGGCGACGACGTGTACCGCACCATCGATACGCTCAGCGGCGGCGAACGCGGGCGGGTGGCGCTGGCCAAGCTGGCGCTGACCGGAGCGAACCTGCTCCTGCTCGACGAGCCGACCAACCATCTCGATATTGCCAGCCAGGAAATCCTCCAGCATGTGCTGGCGCAGTTCGACGGCACGATCCTGCTCGTCAGCCATGACCGCTACCTCATCGACGCGCTGGCGACGCAGATATGGGCGGTGTCGCCCGGCAGGCTCGACGTATTCAAAGGTCCGTATGCCGAATGGGTGGCAGCACGCGACTCTGCACGCGCCGCCGCCGAAAGCAAGGCGCGCAAGGCCGATTCCACGCCATCGAATGGGCATGACGCGGCCAAAAGCGAGAAAAAGCACAACCTGAACCCGCACCAGCTTCAGAAGCGCATCGCCGCGCTGGAGGCGCAGATTCCGCAGCTTGAAAGCGCGCTCGAAAGCGTGCTGACCGCCCTGAACCAGGCGACGGCGGCGGGCGACGGCGGCAAAGTGCGGGCGCTGACCGAACAATACCAACAGACCGAACATGAGTTGAACGAGACGATGCGCGAATGGGAACGATTGATCGATTGAACCGGGCGGTCGGCGCAGCGCTGGCCGTGCTGGTGCTGATGATGGGGTTAGGCGTGCCGCTGGACGCACAGCAGATCACGCCCGTGCCGATTCGCCCGACAGCCACCCCGCCGCCGCTGCCCGCCCAAACCACCGCCCCCGCCGCCGAAGATGCGCGGGCTGCGGTGTGTTCGGCCTACCAACTGCCGGATTTTCGCCCCGTGACCGTCATGCCCGGCGACACGCTGGCAGCCCTGTTGAACGGGACGGCGGCGATCACGATCACCCAGGCGGCGGCGCTCAACTGCATCGACGACCCGAATACGCTCCCGGTGGGCGCGGTGATCTGGCTGCCCGGTGCGGCGCTCGACGCAGCGCCGGCGGATGCGCCCCCATGCGCCTACGACTGGATCGACGGGATCGAGAATCCGCTTTGCCCGCCCGCCCCGCCCGCCGCGACGTATGGCGCAGTCCAGCCGTTCGAGGCTGGATCGCTGGTGTGGTTTGCCGATACCGGGCTGATCTACGCGCTGTTCGATGATGGGCGCGGGGCGATCTTCCGCGATACGTTCCGCGAAGGCGACCCCGACCCAACGGCTGCCGCGCCCGATGGCCTGTTCACCCCGGTGCGCGGGTTCGGCGCAGTATGGATCGCGCTTGGCGGGGCGGCGGGGCCGTTGGGGTGGGCGCTGATGCCGGAGACGGGCGCGGAAATTCAGCGGCAGGGCGCGGGACGGTTATCGTACACCACGTATACGCGCATCAACGAGCGCGTCATCGCGCTGAGCGAATTTCCCGGCCTGGAGACGGTCTATTGGGCAGACCTGACCGCGCCGGAATGAGCTAATCCCCTGGCGGGGCGGGTTTGGGCTGAAGCAGGCGCTCAAAATCCCCAGGGGCGAGCGCCTGCTCTTTGGATAGCGGGAACGGATCGACCGGGCTTTCCTTCGCGCCCATCATCCGCTGGATCATCTGCATTTCCATCGTGGTGATCTGGCTCATCACGCCGAATTCGTTGTCCTGTTCGGCTTTGCCGAAGGCGCGGTGAAACGCGATGCGCTGAAACTGGATGCTCGCCACATCGCGGATGAGCAGGCTGCTGGGGTTGAACAGGCGCGGGGTCAGGTCTTTGGCGCGGATGAGCAGCAGCGAAATGCCCAGCAGCGCCACGCCGATCACCTGCACCGGCGCAAGCCGATCCCCCAGCACCAGGTACGCCAGCGAAAGCGCGACACCAATTTCGGCCACCGCGATGATGGCCGTGCGCAAACTGCCGAACACCTGCACGCTGGCAAACATTGTCAGCCGGGAAAGCGCCGTCGTCACGCCCAGAATGGCAATCGCGGGCAGCGCGGAGGTCAGCACCTCCCCGGTGACCGGGCGGCCTACACCCGCCCACACCATGATCACGATCACGGCCATCGTGGTCAGGATGTACAGCGCGGCGGTCGGTGACGGCATTTCGCGCAGCACGTACTGGCTCAGGATCACCGTCCCGGCGAACATGAGCGCGTTCGCCAGCATCAGCCCGACCCCCAGCCAGTTGATCGGTTCACTGCCGAACCCGGTGATCAGGATCAGCGCCGACATTGCCAGCCCAACGCGCAGCGCGGTGCGGCGGTCGATGCGTTCGCCGCCCAGGTGCGCCAGCAGGATAGCGAAGATGAGGTACATGCCGTTGAGAAGCTGCGAAAGCGACGCATCGAGCAGCCCCAGGCCGCCATAGAAGAACAGCGACCCGATCCCGTTGATCGTCCCGACGACCACGCAGCCGAGCAGCCCCGCCGGATAGATATACAGATATTTGCGAAAGCACAGCAGGTACAGCCCCCACAGCAGCGCCACCGCGACGACCGTGCGAAAGGCCGCCACCGTGAACGGATCAGCGCCCGCGTTGATGGCCGCCTTGCCGAAGATCGGCGCAACGCCCAGGAACAGCGGGGTAAGAAACGCCGCCATGATGCCTTGTGCGCGGGGAGAGGGTGTTACGATTTTGATATGCACGGGACGTAAAAAATGCGCCGCTCAACGGATCGATGTCCCTATTCTACATCAATCATGATCGTTCAGCGATCAAAGGAATTGTAAAAATGAACGCGCTCCCTGGCAGCGCCGCCGGGTCGTAGCCATCGCTTTCCACCCAGATGCGCCCGCCGTGCGCTTCAACGATCCCTTTGGTGATCGCCAGTCCCAGGCCAATCCCGCCGCCGCGAAACGCGGTCTTGCTGGTCGAATGAAGCTGCGTATCGCCCGTGGTATGAAAGCGCTCGAAGATGCCGCGCTGGTCGTCTTTGGAAATGCCGATCCCGTGATCGCGCACGGAGACGCGCACCTGTTCGCCTTCGGTCTTGCTGGTGATCTCGATCAGCCCGCCGTCGGGCGTGTACTTGATGGCGTTGCTGATCAGGTTTTTCAGCGCCAGTTCGATCAGTTCCCAGTCGGCGCGCATCCCGTTGGGGAAGGTCGCCCGGTCGAAGGCGACTTTCAGGCTCCGTTCCTTCAGCGCCGTTTCATAGCTCTTGATCGCTTTGGCGGCGATGTTGCCCAGGTCGGTGGGTCCCACCACCAGATCGATCTGGTTGGTCATGATGCGGCTCATGGTGACGATTTCCCCGATGATGCTCTGCATCCGCCCGATGGACTGGTTCATGCCGTCCATGAGCAGGCGCAGATTGGCATCGCCCATAAAATGCGGCTTCAGCATCGGGTTGTCTTCCAGCAGGCGGCTGTAGCCGAACACGAGCGTGAGTGGGGTGCGCAGTTCGTGCGCCGTGATCTGGATGAAGGTGTCCTTCATGCGGTCAAGGCGGCGCAACTGCTGGTTGAGCGCCTCCAGTTCGCGGATGCGCGTTTCCAGCCGTTCGGCCACTTCACGGGTGTAGCGCGTCTGGGCTTCGCTCAGCTTTTGCTGGTCGAGCTTTTCGCTGCCGCCCTTCAGGAAAAAATCGACCTGGGTCGGCAGCGCTTCAATATCCAGCGGTTTGGTCAGGTACCCGGTCAGGCCAGCGGCCAGCGCCAGTTCGCGCTGTTCGCCCAACGATTGCGCGGTGAGCGCGACAATCGGCGTGTGTTCGAACTGCGGGTCGCTGCGCAAGCGCGTGGTGATCTCGCGCCCGGTCAGGTCGGGCAGGTTGATGTCGGTCAGGATCAGGTCGGGCGTTTCTTTGCGCGCCAGGTCGATCCCGGCCAGCCCGCAGTCGGCCACCAGCACATGATACCCGTGAAATTTCAACGTGCGTTCAACCAGTGAACGGCTCGCCGCGTCATCTTCAATGTACAGAATGGTGCGATTGTTGGTCACGTTGTCCGCTATTCCAGTTTGGTCACGAGCGTTTCGATCACGCTTTCGTCAATCGACGATCCCTTTGCCAGCAGCATTTCGACCTGATCGGTCAGCCGCGCCCGTTCTTTGGCGGTCAGTTCTTTGGCCGTGATCACCACAATCGGGATGTGCGCCAGTTCCGGGTCGGCCTTCAGGGTTTCGATCACCTGGAAACCGTCCACGTCGGGCATCATCAGGTCGGTGATCACCATATCCGGGCGCTGGGTGCGCACCAGTTCCAGCCCTTCCTTGCCATCGTGGACGATCTGCACATCGAACGTACCTTTGGCTTGCAGCATCCGGCGGATCAGCCGGGCGGCATCCTGGTTATCTTCGATGATCACCACGCGCCGCACCTGCGATTCGATCTGTTCGAGTGCGGCGTACAACCCTTCCTGGGGCATGACCGGGGCGCTCACGCGCTGCGACAGATCGAGCGACTGCTGCCACTGGTCGCCCAGGATGGTGGTTTCGACGGGCATGGTGTGGCCGGAAACGTTCACGACGACGACATCATCGGCCTTGATGATCCCGCGCTGCACCAGCTTGAACACGCCCGCGAATGTGACGGCGGTCGCAGGTTCGACCGAAATACCTTCGTTGCGCGCCACCAGCCGCGTGGCGTGGAATGCTTCTTCATCGCTGGCGCTGATGAAATGGCCGCCGTAAGCCTGCACATAATCGTACAGCAGTTCATAGGCGCGGCCTGGGTTGCCCGTCGCCAGCGTAGCGATGATCGTCTCCGGGTTTTCGACCGGGGTGGCGATGCGCTGGCCGCGCTGAAAGGCTTCGACCATCGGCGCGCACCCCGATGACTGAATCACGCCGAGCGCGGGCATCTGGTCGATCAGCCGAAAATCGAGCATTTCGCGGAAGCCCTTGCCCACGCCAATCGGCCCCATGCCGCCGCTCACCCCCTGGATGAACCAGTCCGGGGCGCGCCATGTCCGCCCGCCGTCCAGCTCGTAGCCGAGCTGTTCGCCAATTTCATAGGCCATCGTTTTCATGGCTTCGATGGCCGCCACCGACTTGATCCCGCGATCCAGGAAGATGCCCTTGCGCTTGGCGAAGCGGGCGGCGATCTCTTTGGTCTGGTCATACGTCCCGGTGATCTTGATCACCTCCGCGCCGTACAGGGCGGCTTCGCGCATCTTGTCGCCGGGGGTCAGGCTGGGGAAGAACGCCCACACCTTGATCCCCGCCCGTGCGCCATAGGCAGCGTAGGCGATGGCGACGTTGCCCGTGCTGGCGACCACGACCTCATCCACGCCGATCTCTTTCAGCGCGGAAATGGCGACCGCCGCCTGTCGATCCTTGAAGCTGGCGGTCGGCCCCTGGCGTTCGTCCTTGAAATACAGGTGTTTCAGCCCCAGGCTGGCAGCCAGCGCCCGCGATTTGATCAGCGGGGTGCCGCCTTCGCCCAGGCTGACGATATTGCGCGCATCGTACAGCGGCAGCACTTCATGGTAGCGCCACAACCCCGGCTGGCGCTGGCGCAGAAGCGCCAGCCATTCGATCACGTCGATCTGCGACAGATCGTAGCGTGCCTCCAGAATGTTTTCGCCGCACGATGGACACCCGCTCACATGCTTATCGAGCGGGACGCGGGTATGGCAGTTGATACATTCCAGTTCGATATGTTTGGTAGTGCCTTGCGGCTGATGCACGATGACCACGTTGCAACCTTGAAAACTGATCCAGGGAGGGCGTAAGTCCCTCCCTGGGATAGATGTCACGAATGTTCGCCGTTGGTGCGGGTCAGGTGCTGCTTCACCCCGTCCATGAACTGGCGGCGCTGCCCGGCGTTGATGTCGGCCTTGTACAGCACCGATAAGTTGGTCAGTTGGTCGCGTTCCGCCGGGTTCAGCACATCACCCGTCACCACGATGATCGGGATCGTAGCGGTTTCCGGGTTGCTGCGCAATTCGCTGATCACCTGGAAACCGTCCATTTCCGGCATCCGCAGGTCAAGGATGACCAGGTTGGGGCGGCGGCGGGCGACCATCGAAATCCCGTCCATCGCGCTGGGGGCGGCGAACACCTTGTAGCGCCCCTGTTCGTTCAGCAGGTCTTCCAGCACGCGCACGCTTTCGGGCTGGTCATCGATGATCAGGATTTTGTCGATGCGCGCTTCTTCTTCGGCCAGCCGCACCGCTTCGACGATTTGTTCCGGCACGAACGGACGCGCCACGTACAGGAACGCGCCTTCCGCAAGAATATCCTCTTTATCCGGGTTGATGGTGACGACCACGACGGGAATATCGCGGGTATCATCGCGGCTTTTCATGCGCTTCAGCATTTGCCAGCCCTGGCCATCGGCAAAGTTCACGTCCATGATGATGATGGTGGGGTGCAGGCCGCTGGCCATCGCTTCGGCTTCCAGCGGGATGGACGCGGCGAAAATATCGAAGCCTTCGCGCTGAAGCGCCCGCCGGAACTGATCGACCATATCGGGATTGTCTTCGATCAGCAGAATCTGGCGCTTTTCCATCATCGGCGGGCGGGTCGGTGTGGGCGGGAAGGCGGTATCATCGCCGCCCACGTTCGGGCGTTCCTGGGTTTCATCGACAATCGCCTGAAGCGCGCCCGTTGGCGAAAGTGGCGCAGTCTTGGCCAGCCGCCCGGTGCTTTTTCTGGCCATATCGCCCGGTTTATCCGGCGCATCGACGACGGGTTCGGTTGGCACCAGGATGCTGAACGTCGAACCGACGTTCACCTGAGACTGCACGAGCATTTCCCCGCCCTGCATTTCAACGAGCGATTTTGCAATCGGCAGCCCCAGCCCCGTCCCGCCCTGGGTGCGCGTGAGCGACGAATCCACCTGGCGGAAGGCTTCGAACAGCAGCGGCAGGTCTTTATCGGCAATCCCGATGCCCGTATCGGTCACGTCCACGCGGATCATCAGCCGCCCGGTTTCGGGTTCGTTCACGGTGTACACGTCGATGGTGACCGTCCCCTGCCGCGTGAACTTGGTCGCGTTCGAAACCAGGTTGATCAACACCTGGCGGGTGCGGAACTCATCGCCAAACGCTTTGGGCAGGCCAGGAGCCAGATGCACCTGAATATCGATGGGCTTTTCCTTCACCAGCCCAATGCCGATGGAGCGCACGCCGTCGATCACGGTTTTCATTTCAAAGTAATCGAACTGCAAATCCATTTTGCCCGCCGCGATCTTGGCCTGGTCAAGGATGTCGTTGATCAGGTTAAGCAGGTGCAGCCCGGAATTGTAGATCGTACTCAGGTCTTGTTCCTGCATTTCGGTCAGCGGCCCGTCGATACCCTTCAGGATCACGCGGCTGAACCCGATGATCGAATTGAGCGGGGTACGCAGTTCGTGGCTCATGTTCGCCAGGAAATCGCTTTTCAGGCGGTCAAGTTCGCGCAGCGCGTCGTTCTGGCGCTGCACCTGTTCCAGAAGCTGCTGGTTCTGGACGATGGCGCTGAGCGACCCGGCCAGCGTGAACATCGTGCGCAGCACGTTGTCGTCATACGCTTCCAGCAGCAGGCTTTCGACCACCACCAGCCCGACCAACTGCGCGCCCGTCACCAGCGGTACGATGATGGCCGACCGCGATTCGGCGTTGATGGGCAGGTAGCGCCGATCCTGCTCCAGGTCGCCCAGGATGAACGAGCGCCGCGCTGCGCCCGCCTGTGCCAGCAGGCTGGAGCCGTCGTCCAGGCGCACGCTGTTGATCTCGCTGAGCGGTTGGCCGCCATTGGACGGCTCGTTCCCCGCCAGCGCCACCGGGTCAAGCTGCGTGAACACCGACGTTTCGTCGTCCCCTTCGATGTACTGGCGCGGCAGGTAGATCACCGTCGCGGACGCATCGAGTTCGCTCAGCATTTCATCCGCCACGTTCGCCAGCGCTTCATCGAGCGATTCAGCGGCGGCGGCGCGGCTGGTCACGTTGAACAGGAAGGAGGTTTCCGACGCACGGCGCTGCGCGTCTTCGTACAATTCGGCATTGTCGATGGCGACGGAAATCTGCGCCGCCAGCGTGCGCAGCACCGAAATATCGTCCTCATCGAAGGCGTTCGGCTGGTTCGACTGCACGTCCAGCGCGCCGACGATGCGGCCTTTGAGCATGAGCGGGATCGCCATTTCCGAGCGGGTGTTCGGCAGGTACGGGTTCGGACGGTGGATCACGCTGGCATCGGCGGTATCGGCGGCGATGGTCGGCTGCCCGGTCAGCGTCACCTGGCCGATGACCGACGACGACCCTTTCGCCAAGCGGTGCTTGATTCCCAGAAGCTGCCGCCCCGGTTCGCCCGTGCTGGCGCGCAGTTCGGCAAATTCATCGGCATCGTCCATCATGAAAATCTGCACATGGTCGTAGCGGAACTGGTCTTTGATCAGGTCTACGATGCGCGGCAGCAGGAATTGCAGGTCGAGCAGCGAACTGGCGTAGCTGCTCACTTCGGCAGAGGTGGCAAGCTGACGGGCGCGGCGCTGTGTCTGTTCCAGCAGGCGCGTCGCTTCCAGGCGCAGCGATGCCTGTTCAGAGAACGAACGGTAGATGCGCAGGTCACGATCCGTATACGTGTACGGCTGGCGCGACCCGATCACGAGCGTGCCAATCGATTGACCGCTCACGCGCAGCGGCAGGAACGCTACCGACCGCACGCCGATGCTTTCAATCCCCGCCTGTTCCATGATGTCGAGTTGGGTATTCGACAGCACATCGTCAATCGTGTACACATCGTTCACGGCCAGCAGTTTCCACGCGGGGAACTGTTCTTCCGTAAGCGTGATCCCGGCCAGGTCAACGATTTCATCGGCTTCGGCGGGGTTGCGCCAGCTTGCCGCTACGCGCACCATCGCGTTCGGGCTTTCCCAACTGCGCGTGACCAGCATCGCCACGAATGCCGTGCTGATCGTGCGGGTGTGGCTGTGCAGATGCGCCGTCACCACATCGAGAATATCGACCGGGTTGGCCGCATCCGAAAGGGCGCGGCTGGCCTGGTAGAGCGTGCTGGTTTCTTCCAGCGTGTTCTGAATTTGCCCGAACAGCAGAATGTTGTCGATGATGACCGATGCGCTGTCGCTGATCGCGCTGAGATACCGGGCAATGCTTTCATCGAAGGTACGCGGGCGGTGATACCCGACGATCAGGCAGCCAGCGGGGAGGGTCTTGGAACGCATCTGGATCAGCCCCAGGGCGCGGATCGTGCCGACGGACTGCAAGGCCATTTCCAACGGGTTGGGGTCGGTGATCGCCCGCAGATCGTTGATGAACAGCGCATTGACCTGCCCCAGGCCGTGCCGTTCGATCAGCATGGCGAAATCGAGCGGCGCGCCATCCTGGTTTTCGTTGAACAGTTCGGTCACGAATGGCGATCCCTGTTCGTCCACGAACAGGTACGCGGCCATCACATCCGGCTTCAGCGATTCAATCGTGCTGCGCAGCGCTTCGCTCAGTTGTTCCGTCCCGCTCACACGGCTGATGGTGGTGGTGGCGCGGTACAGGTTGTTGGCCTCCTGCAAAGCGGCCTGGGTATCGCGGAACAGGTTGCGGTTGTCGATGGCGACAGCGGCGTTATCGGCCAGGTTGCCCAGAAAGCCCGCCCGTTCGATCAGCGATTCCTGTGCTTGCTGGTACACCACCACCAGCCACCCCAGCGGAGCCTGGGCGCGGGAACGAGTGAGCATGGGCAGGCTGGCGACGGCGCGGATGTTCTGTTTGAGCAGCGCCAGCCGCACCGCATCATCGAGCGAAAGATCGTCCGCCACATCTGGGATGAACATGGTCACGTCCGGGGTGAGCAGTTCGTCCGGCAGGCTGTAGCCATCGGTGGGGGTGGTCAGGGCGCGGGCGACGCGCAGCCCTTCCGGTTCCAGCAGCAGCACGAAGGCATTATCGGGCGCGGGTTGCAGCGTCCCCAGCCGGTTGATGATCTGGTCGAGCAGCGCTTCCAGCGTCGTGCCGGCAGCCAGGGCGCGGGTGGTATCGTACAGCGCCATCGTTTCATTCAGCGTCTCTTGCAGCGTGGTTTCCAAACCGCGCAGCCGCGAAATATCCTGGAAAGCGGCGGCGATGGCGGTCGTGGAACCCCCGGCATCGACGATGGGCGCGGCGTTGACGAGCAGGTAATTGGCGCTGCCATCTTCCAGCATGACCATCACATCGTCGCTGCTGGCCAGCCTGCCGCTGCGCGCCGATTCAAAGATTGGCAGTTCGTCGTTGGCGAACGGCTGGCGGCTGCTGGCGCGGTATACGTTGTATTCGCCAATATCGAACGGCCTGCTGATGCTGATCGACCTGCCCAAGAGTTCGACCGCCTGCTGATTGAACTGCACCGGGGTGAAGGTGCGGGCATCCAGCACCAGCACGCCCGCTGGCAGCGTTTCCAGAATCGAGCGCAGATTGGAACGTTCGCTTTCCGCTTCCACGAACAGGCGGCGGTTTTCGACCGCGATGCCGACCTGGGCGGCCAGCGTGCGCGCAAGCTGTTCGTCACTCTCGTCCAGGTCGAGCGCGTCCAGCCGCCGCCCAACCGCCAGCGCGCCGATGGTCTGGCTGCCGCTGAACACCGGGACGGCGACATGCTTGCCGATGTAATCGCCAAAATCGTCCAGCCCGGCATAGTTGCGCGGGAAGTTCGGGTAGCTGGACGGGTCGTTGACCAGCAGCGTCCGTCCCAGGCGGAAGGCATCGAGCAGCGGCACGCCCACCACGTTGAGCGGCATGAGCGAACCGGGCGCATCGCTGTCGATCAGCCCGGTATCGACGTTGTATTCGGCCACGCGGCGCAGCCCGTGCTGACCAGGCGAATGGAGCATCAGTATCCAGCGGTCATAGGCGGCGGGTTCGGCCACGCGGCGGAATACTTCACCGATGCTTTTCTCGAACTGCGCGCCGATCTGGTTGGCAAGCTGTCCCGCTTCCGCCAGCGCGAGCGCACGCTGCGCCTGCTGCTGGGCTTCGCTGAACAGGCTGAGCGATTCGACCGCAATCGCCACCTGGTCACCAACGGCCTGAGCAAAACGCAGATACGCATCGTCGAAGGCGGCAGGTTTATCGCTTTCGCAGAAGATCACGCCGAACCAGCGCTGACGCGACTGGATCGAGATGATCGCCGCGCTCAGGCTGCCGCTGCGCTGCATCAGCGCGTGAAGGGCAGGCTGCACGGCCAGTTCACTGGAGCGGTTGAACGCCTGGGTACGCGCCTGCCGCGTCAGCTCCCCGAACGGCACGAGCGATGACGGGATGCGCGTCCCCACATCAATATCGGACGTGTACGCCGTGCCGCGTGTGAACAGGTGTGTATATTCGACGAACGGCGCATCTGCGCTTTGCGATGGGGTAAGCAGCACCGAAAGCCTGGTTTGCGCGGCGTTGGTCATGTTCAAATAACGGGCCGCGATTTCGTACACCGTCTCTTTATCCGGCGCGGTGGCAATGGCGCGGCTGGCGGCGTACAGGCGGCGCGTTTCATCGAGCGACGCGGCGGTTTGGTCGAGCAGGCGGCGGTTTTGCAGTACCGTACTCATCTGCCCGGTCAGGGCGCGGTACACGTCAAAGTCTTCCGATGAAATTTCTTCACGTGCTTCTTTGCTCGTCACCAGGAACAGCGCAATCGGCTGGTTGGCGCTGAACAGCGGGAACACGGCGGCGAAGCGGTTGCCGCGCTGCCGCACATATTGGGTCAGGTTGTTGGCGTGCGGCGTATCGTCGTCATCGATTTCGCCCTGGGGCGTGATGATCTGCGGTTCGCGGTAGCGCAGCGGCGAATCGGTGGCGATCACCACATCGTAGACATCGCTGCTGGCCTGAACGTCGGTGCCTTCGGAATACGCCGCCAGCCGAATGCGCGTCGGCCAGCCGCTCGCATCGATGTCGCCTTCAAACATCACCAGTTCATAATCGCGGTACAGGTTGTCGTTGCCGCCCACTGCCGCCCGCACCAGGTCTTGCGCGGTCTGCGCCATATTGATGGCACGGCTGGCGGAGTACAACCGCTCCACCTGCTTGAGGGTGATCTCGTTGCTGCGCAGCAGCATACGGTTGTCGATCACGACCCCCGCCTGGTCGATCAGTGCGTTGTACACGCGGCCTTCTTCCAGGCCGAACGTGCGGGGTTCTGGGAAGTGCGCCATCATCACCCCGCGCCAGGTGCCGCGCACCGTGACCGGGATCAGCACCATCGACCGTCCGCCCGTCGTGGCGATGATCGCCCGTAACACGTCGTCCAGGCGCGTATCGCGTTCGGTATCGTTCACCAGCGTGATCTGGTTGGGCTGCATGGCTGCCAGCAGCGGATGATCCGGCACATGTAATTGAATGCCCATCATGCGCACATCGCGCTGCGTTTCCTGCTGGCTCGTCCATTCGGCCAGAATTTCCATCCACAGTGGGCCAGTCGAGTCGGCATATTCGTCGAACACGCCGATCTGCACGCTGACCGCATCCGGGATGACCGACATCACGATGGAATGCAGCACATCTTCCAGGCTGTTGGCTTCATTCAGCGCCCGTACCAGTTCGTACAGCCGGGAAGTTTCCTGAAGGCTGGACTGCTGCAATTCAAACAGGCGTGCATTTTCCAGCGCAATACCCACGCGGTCCGCGACGGCGCGCATGATCGCCTCATCGCCCGCAGTGAAATCGATTCCCTGGGGCGCGGCGGCCTCCAGCGCACCGATCACCTCACCACGAATGCTGATCGGGATGGTCATGCTCGGCTGGTCGGACGAGAGCGGCCCGGTATCGCCGCCGCGCTTCACCGTGAGCAGGTCGTAACGGTACACACTGTCGATTTGTGTATTCAGAGTCTCCGCCTGCTGCTGCCCGCTCGAAAGCTGGCGGTTGAGCGAATCGATCTCGGTCAGGCGTTCGCTCGTCTCTTTCAGCAGGCGGGCATTTTCCAGCGCCACCGCAATCTGATCCGCCAGGATTTGCACCATACGCAAATCTTCTTCGCGGAAGTCGTTCACGTTCTGGCTTTGCACATCCAGCACGCCGATGACTTCACCGCCGCTCAGCAGCGGGACGGCCATCTGCGACCGCGTTTCGGCCAGCAGCCCTTCGGCTTCATCGGCCTGGTCGCCCGCCTTCAGCGTGGCATCGGGAATCAGGATCGGCTGGCCGTGCGCGGCGACCGTGCCGATCACCGACGCATCGTTGATCGGTACGCGGTAGCCCCGCGCCAGCAGTTCCTGGCCAATCACGCCCCGGCTGACCACCAGCACCGCGTTCAGCCCGGCATCGTCGATGCGGAACAACTGAGCGTGGTAGTAGCCGAACTCGTCGCAGATCAGGTTGATCGCCCGGTTGATCAGCGTATCGCCTTCGCGCAGGCTCAGCGTTTCGCGCCCGATGCGTGCGGCAATATCCAGGTTGCGGGTGAAGCGTCCGCGCTGCGCTTCGAGTTCGTCGCGCAGCCGGAATTGTTCGGAAGCCATCGATTCGAACGCTTCGATCAACTGGCCGAACTCGTCGCCCGTCTCCAGCGGCTCACGGCTGTCGGTATAGCTGCGGCCTATCGTCTGCGTCAGGTCGGCCACATCGCGCAGCGGGCGCAGATTGCGCGACACCACGCTGTCAATCAGCACGGCCACCACCCCGCCGAAACCGATGAACAGCACCAGCACGCCCAACCCCAGGTAAACCTGGTAGGCGGCGGCAGTCCCGCGTTCATCGACCAGGATCAGCCGCCAGAAGCGCTGTGCGCCGCTGGAAAAATCGAGCTGATCGACCGTGTAGATCAGATCGTCGGATTCGGCCAGATCGACCGTTTCGATGTTTTCGACCGCCGCAGCCAGCACCGGGTACGCCTGGTCGAACACCACCGGGACGCGATTGGCGATGTTGCGCAGAAAGTTCGTGTTCGGCTGGCCGCTGTCGGCCAGGATGCGGCCTTCATCATCGACCACCAGCAGGCGGCGGCCTTCCTGGGCGGCGATGACCGCCGCGCCCGTCGCGTTGATCTGGCTGATCACCTGGGGGATGGCGAAATCGATCTGGATCACCCCGGCAATGTCGGTCGTGCTGGTTTCGGTGAACACGGGCGATGCGAAGCGCACGAACGGGATCAACCGGGTCGAAGCGGGCGCATCGTTGTTCACGCGGAAATCGACATCGCTGGCAATCACGTCGCCGCTGGTGCCGCCCAACGCGGTGACGAGCGTGGGGTCGTCGTTCAGTTCGTTCGGGCGGATGCGCGTAGCCGCACGGGTGATCCCGCCGGCGTTGGTGACTTCCGTCCAGATTGCCCCGGTGAAGGTGACATAGCGCACGGCCAGGTAAGTATCCAGATGATCGTTGACCAGCGCTTCCAGGCGTTCGGCCAGCGCTGCCTGGGCCAGGTTGACATCTTCACCGACCACGCTCGCCAGCGATGTCGTGGCGAAACGGCGCGTCACCGGGTCATTGGCGGCGGCGCGGACATCGGTGGTGACATCGCTCAGCGCATCGTTCAGTTGTTCGCGCAGCAGGGTAATATCGGTAAGATGCGCGCCGCGAATAATCGCACGGGATGAAGCCTGAATGCCGAACAGCCCGGACAACCCCAGGATCAGGAAGATGCCCAGGACGACGAACGCAATCGGGCGCATGATGCGGGTGCGAACCGATGCCGTTCTGCGCCGGGTTTCGGGTGAGCTGCTCATCGACATGTCCGTCGTTCCCCTACACTACTCGTGATCATTCGGTAATGGCGATGCAGGTTGGTTCAGCCCTGCCGCCGACTCGCTGCCCTTCAGCCGGATCGTCACCTGCGGCGCACGCAGCGCCTGACCCACTTCGCGGACAGCCGTCTGCAAAATCTGATCGATACTGGTCTGCGCCGTCAGCCGCGCCGCAATCGTGTTGACCAGCCGTTCGCGTTCGGTCGCACGGCGGCTTTCCTGGAACAGCCGGGTGTTATCCAGGCTGAGCGCGAGACGGTTGGCCAGTTCGCGGGCGAGTTCGAGCTTTTCGCGGCTGAAATCGCCCGCGGGCAGCTCCCATTCTACCGCGCCAAGCGTCTGCCCGCGCAGTTGAATTGGCACCGCGACCGGGTAGGTATTCCGTCCTGTCTGGTCACCGACGGCAATTTCGCCCGTCGCCAGCGCCCGGCGGCGCAGTTCGGAGATCGTATCGTCCTGGGTGAGCGGCACGCCCGCTTCACGGCTCAAACTTAACACGCGCTGGTCACGCAGATAATCCTGCCAGGCGCGCCGGGTGGCTTCGCGGTTGGTATCCTCAATTTCGCGCACACGCCGCACCGATTCTTCATACAGGCGGGCGTTTTCGATGGCGATGGCGATGTTGTCGGCCATCGTTTCCAGCACGCGGATCATGTCGTCGGGGAATGCGTCGGACTGCTTCGACTGCACGTCCAGCGCCCCGATGATCGTTTCGCCCACGCGCAGCGGAATCGCCAGTTCCGACCGCGTATCGGGCAGAAATTCGTTACGGCGGTGTACCTGGCTGACGGCGGCATCTTTCGCCAGGATATAGCGACCCTGATCCGTCACCTGGCCGATCACGCTCACGCTGCCCACGCCCAGGCGATGCCCACGTTCCAGAAGCTGCCGCCCCACTTCGCCCGTGCTGGCGCGCACGACGGCGTACTGCCTGTCCGCGTCGATCAGGAAAATCTGGGCGTGGTAAATCGCCGGAAAGCGCTGCACGATCAGGTTCACCACGTCGCGCATCAGCGCGTTTGCATCGCGCTGGGTGGCGGCGTAGCGGCTGATTTCCTGGGTGGCTTCAATATCGCGGGTGCGCAGCGCAACCCGCGATTCCAGTTCATCGACCATCGTTTTCATGCGCGAACGCATCTGCACGAACGCGCTGGCCGCTTCCCCGAATTCATCGCCGCGCCGCACATCCGGCAGCGGCGTTTCATAATCCCCGCCAATCATCCCCAGGGCGGCGCGGCGCAGCCGGGCCAGCGGCGGCGCGAACAGTTGATTGAACAGGATGCCCAGCACGATGACCATGCCGACCCAGCCAATGGCCACCACCGCGCCGCGCAGCGGCAGAAATGACAGCACGTCCTGGCGCACGCTGTCGAGCGAAAGTTCCGACACCAGCGCCAGCGTCGTCCCCGGCACGGGTGCGAAATAGCCGATCACCTCTGCGTTCGGGTTGTTTTCGCTGCCCGCCGGGCTGTAGACCTCCAACCCGCTCTGACCATCCAGCGCCCGCCGCACCCCTTCCGATGCGAGGCTGTTGGCGGCCTGTTCGCGGTTTTCCACCGGGGTGAGCTGTACCGCCTGTTCGTCGATCAGGAAAGCATAGGCTTCAAAGGGTTCATCGTTGGGAAAGCGAAACCGCAGATTCGCATACACGGCGCGGGCATTGCTCAACTGGGTGACCATGTAACCGATCACCGAATTATCGCGCCAGTAAATTTTGTGGACGAATTCCAGCACCGGAAACCCGCGCTGCGAAATCACCAGCAGGCTGGTTTCGCCGGTGGTATCGCCCGCCGCGACCTGGTAGGCCGCCGTCTGCGATTGATCGATCAGCGATACGCCCAACGGGGCCAGCCCGGCCAGCGCGACGACCTGCCCATCGCGGTCGAGCAGGCGCACGTTGTCGTACAGCGATGTCGCCGGGTTGAGCAGGATCGATTCCATCAGGGCGGCGGTATCCGCCGGGTTCACATCGACCAGCCCAATATCCGACCGTTCGGCGGCATTGCCCAACAGCGCACCGACCAACTGGCGGTTGTTGAAGGGCGTTTCCACGAACCGATCCAGGTTGGCGCGCGCCCGTTCAAACGAACTGGCAACGCTGCTCAGTTGGCGGGTGCCATTTTCGGAAAGGAACGAGCGCGCATTCTGTAAGGCGATGGCCTCCACACCCGAACTGAGCAGGAACAGCGCGGGCAGGATCACCAGCACCACCACCAGTGCGAACCCCAGCGTCAGCTTCAGCCAGATGGGGTACGACAGGGGGTTGAGCGCGCTTAAGCGGCGGGACGATGTCAACATGGTTGGCTAACTCCGTTCATGCGCCGTTCGCGCCGTGCGATGCAGCACCATTTCCGTTCCCGTTCCCGCTGCGGGTGGGTGGGTGCGCGGGGTCGGGTGCGTCTGGGCGGAAGGTATCCGGCTGGACGAAATCCGGCTGAATATAGACCCGTGTCGAAATTGCGCCGAGCGCGTCGTTGAAATTCATCACCGCCAAATCGAGCAGGTTCTCAATCGTCGTCGCGCTCAGCAGGCGGGCGCTGATCTCGCTGGCTTTACGTTCGCGCTGCGCCTGGGCCTGGGATTGTTCAAACAGACGGTTGTTTTCGAGCGACTGCCCCAGACGGTTAGAGATCGCCCGCAGCGCTTCAATCTGGCGGTCGGTCAGCGGGCGTTCCGGCGGCAGCGTGAACATCATGCCGCCCAACACTTCTTCGCGCAGCAGAATCGGCACATGCACGACCGATGTCCCGTCCGCGCCCGGTTCGATGAACAGGTCGCCGCGCTGAAGCACCTCACGAATGGCGGGCGGCAGGTCATGGGCGGGGCGGGGGACGGCTTTGCCTTCCGGGGTGCGGTCGCCTCTGCCAAAGTCGCCGTCGGTGCCACCCGGGGTGTGGTCCGCGACATCGAAGCCGAACGCCTGGCCGCCGCGCCCTTCCAGGTAGCGCATCCAGTTCCCGCCGACGAGCTGTGCGCCGCGCTGTTGCAGTTCGGTCAGCCGGGTGCGGAAGGTGGCGATCACGCCTTCCTGATCGGCTACGGTCTTTTGCAGTTCGGTCTGGCGGCGCGCATTGATCAGCAGTTCGGCCAGCGCATCGGCCAGCGCGCTCAGCGCGTTGATCTGGTTTTCCGACGGCGCATCGGCGCGGCGCGTTTGCACATCCAGGATGCCCAGCACGATTCCGTTGTACAGGATGGGCAGGGCGATGCCGATGCGGGATGGAGCCAGCGGGTATTCGCGCAGCGTGGAGGAATCGCGCCGGAACACGCGCAGCCGCTTTTCGCGGGCGACTTCGCCAATCGTCGGCAGTTCGTCGATGCGCACCCTGAACTGGCGATCCACCGCGCCGCCGCTGCGCACCCGCCGGGTGATGCTGCCGGTTTCGTCGGCAAAATAAATCTGCACCAGGTTGTAATCGAGTTCGGCCTGAAGCAAGTCGATCAAGCGCTGTGCGATGCGATCCGGGTCGGTTTCGCCGCGCAGGTTCAGGCGGGCGAAAAGCTCCCAGTGGTGCAGGTCGTTGAGCGAACTCTGCGCGATGCGTTCGGTGCCGCCCGTGAAGCCGAACAGGAACACCGCCGCGATCACGATCACCAGCCCGGCCAGGGCAATTTCGCCCGCGCCGTTGACGGATGGGATATAGCGGATGACGGTATCGACGTTGAGCAGCACGAACGCCCGTGTGAGCAGCGCCACCAGGATGACCGCCAGCACCACCAGAAAGCCCAGGCGGTTGAACAGCGCCCCCGCCGCCACCAGCGGAATGATCAGCAGGAAGCTGAGGAACAATTCCGGGCTGATGATGGCGACGGGCGCAGTGCCGATCAGCATCAGGCTGACGAACAGCAGCGATGCCAACTGCGCCTGCCCGGTTTGCACCAGGCGATAGATGAACACATAGCTGATCGGCGCGACAATCGTCGGGATGATGAACCCCGGCTCGTAAATCTCGTCCGCGACCTGGGAAAGCGTGATGACCAGCAGAATTGCCCATCCAAGCGCGACAATCGCGATCATGTACAGCAGCGCCTGGGCGCGCTGGCGGATCAGCGGGTCGCCATACGGGTAATTCAGTTGCAGCAAAGGGATGCGCACTTCACCGATCATGTTTCGGCTGCTCCGTTCCTGACTGGCGCGTCATTCGCCAGTTCGAGTTTGCCCAGCCGGATCGACCCGCGCGTCGCGCCGAGCGTCTCGCTCAGTTCGACCAGCGTCATCCGCAGCAGTTCATCCACCGATGTGACCGATTGATAGCGCGCCGCCAGCGTGTTGATGAACTGTTCCTGGGCGGTGGCATCCCGCGAGTCTTCATACAGGCGGGCATTTTCCAGGCTGATCGCCAAGCGCTGCGCGACATCTTCCAGCATGGCGACGGTCGTGGTGTCGGCCTGCCCGGTGTTCTCCACTTCCAGCGCGCCGATCACCTCTCCACGCAGCATGAGCGGCACCGCGACGAGCGATTTTTCCCCGTCCTGCTGGGTGACCGTGCGGCGTTCTTCCCCGGCGGTCTTTTGCGCGTCCGTCCAGTGCGGGTTGGCGACCACCTGGCCGCCTTTGGCCTGAATGCCCAACGGCGATGCATCCGATTGGCTGAACGATTCCCACGATGCGCGGGTCAGTTCGCGGTTCAACCGCTGAATCAGCCGGATGTTTTCCTCCGCTTCGCGCAGCAGCGCTTGATTCTGCTGCACCACCCGCGCCTGTTCATCGTACACCGCCGCATTGCGCAACGCCGTCCCCAAAAAGTCTGCGATCACCTGAAGCGCTTCCACGTCGGTGCGGTCGAAGGCATTCGGCTCGATGCTTTGCACGTCCAGCGCGCCCACCACCACCGCCCCATCGCGGATTGGCACGGCCAGTTCGGAACGGGTGTTCAGCAGCAGTTCATTGCGAAAATGGACTTCATCGCGGTCGGTATCGAGCGCGACGACCGGTTCCCCGCGCAGCGTGACCTGGCCGATCACGCTCTGCGACCCGACGGCGAGCTGATGACTGCGTGCCAGCAGCCGCCGCCCAATTTCGCCCGTGCTGGCTTGCAGCACGGCCTGGTCGCCCGTTTCGTTGATCACGAACACCTGCACATGGTAGAAGTTGAACCGTTCCTGCACCAGGTCGATCACGCGGTCGAACAGGGTTTTCAGGTCGGTCAGCTGGGTGCTGGCCGCGCCAATTTCCGCGCTGGTGCGCAGCACAATCGATGTGCGCTGCGCTTCGGCCAGGCTGCGTTCGGTCACTTCGAACACGTAGCGGATGATCAGCGGGATGACCAGCAGCAGCAGCCGGGTGAGGATGAACCGCACCAGCTCGAACGACAGGGTTTCGGTCGCGGCGATCAACTGCGCAATTTCGAGCGCCATTTTTCCGGCAATCACCAGCGCAAGGGCGATGAACACCGGGCGGCTGCACAGCGCCGCCGCCGCAATCAGCGCCAGCAGCCCCAGCGCGGGCGTATCTGGCGGGGCGGCCAGCGCGATCCCCGTCAGCGCCGCAATCAGGCCGATGGCCGCGAACAGGGAATAGCCGCGCAGCGACAGCACCAACAGAACCGTGCTGACGGCCCCAATCGCCAGGGTATACACGCGGGTATTCAGGCCGATGGGCTGGGCGGTATCGAGCGCGGGCAGCGCGAACAGCACGACCGAGAGCAGCAGGGAGGCAACGGTCAGCATAGCGCTGAACGCCTGTATGAAGCGCGTGCGCAGCTTTTGCAGGTCGCCCAACGTGGGTGCGAGCGATGAAATGCTGGAAAAACGGGCGCTCATGGGCTTACTCCTTCCGGGTTCCGTTCGTCGCGGAAGGCGGCGGCCCCAGACGAATGGCGACGCGCTCCGCGCCGAACGATCTTTGAATCCCGCGTGCAGCTTCGGCCATGATCGTGTTGATCGAGTTGGTCGCCTGCATCTGCCTGGCGATCTCGTTCAGCGTGGCTTCGCGGTGGGCGGCGCGGCGGCTTTCTTCATACAGACGGGCGCTTTCCGCCGAAAGGCCAAGCCGTTCGCACACGGTTTCGATCAGGTCAAGCACCTGGGGATCGACCGGGTCTTTGCCTTCCAGTTCCAGTTCCAGCGCGCCGATCACCTGGCCGCGCACCAGCACCGGGGCGGCGATGATCAACCCATCGTCGGTTTCACGCTGCACCACATGGCTGAAACGGAGCGCTTCAGAAAGCGTGGGCGTGAAATCGGCGCTGCGGGTGGTGGTTTCATACTTGTCGAAATCGATG
This sequence comes from bacterium, assembly GCA_033764035.1. Classification (GTDB taxonomy): domain Bacteria; phylum Chloroflexota; class Anaerolineae; order Aggregatilineales; family Phototrophicaceae; genus Flexifilum. The sequence goes on along the minus strand of JANRJJ010000026.1, from coordinate 62,178 downwards.
GTCACCCCGCCCGCGCCCTGGGTGGCCAGGTAGTCGCGCCATGAATCGGCGGTGAGCTGGCTGTTCAGGCGTTCGACTTCGCGCAGCGCCTGGGCGGATTGTTCGGCCAGGCGTTTGTTTTCCGCGACGCGCACTTCCGCTTGTTCCAGCAGCAGGGCGTTGTCAATGGCGATGGCGATGTTGTCGGCCAGCGCCTGGAAGATCGGCAGTTCGTCGTCCGGGAATGCATTGGCCTGTTTGCTCTGCATATCCAGCGCGCCGATTACGGTCGTCCCGCTGCGCAGCGGGAACGCCGCTTCGACGACGGTTTCCGGCAGAAATTCGTTGCGCTTGTGAACCGTCGCCGTCGAACCGGAACGGGCGACCACGATCTCGTTTTTCGCCGTCACCTGGCCGATCACGCTCACGCTGCCGACGGTCAGGCTGTGGCCGCGTCCCAGAAGCATCTGGCCGATTTCGCCCGTGCTGGCAGCCAGTTTCGCGTTGCGGCGCGCTTCATCGACCAAAAAAATCTGGACGTGATAGGCACGCGGGTACTGCGTGCGAATTTCTTCGATGGCTGTCGTCAGAGTCGCTTGCAGTTCGGTGCGGCGTAACACGCTCCCGGCGATCTGACGAGTAAGCTCGGCCAGCTTCAGGCGTTCTTCGCTGGCGGCACTGACGCGCTGCATTTCGTCGATGCGGTTGTTGCGCAGGAACAGGAACATGAGCATCGCTACGCCCACAAGCTGTACCGTCAGCGCAATCTGGTTCGGCAGGCTGTCGATCAGCGTTGGGTCGGTGGTTGTCAGCCGCCAGTTGCCCAGCAGCAGCGCACCTATCGCCACGACGAAGCCGATCAGCGTGCCGCGTTCGCGCTGAAAGACCGCAAAGACCAGGATGCACAAGACCAGCAGTGTGCCGTCGTCCGTCCCGGTAATGCCCGTGCCGATGCTTTGAAAGAGCGGGCTGCCCACGAACAGCAGCGGCACGCCCCACCGGGCTAAATCCAGGCGGCCTGTGCGCACCGCGGCCAGTGTGCCAATGCCCAGCACCACCATCAGAATCATGGAAACGGTGATGAACAACGACGTACCGAACAACGACGCAATCGACCCACCGTCGTCCAGGAACGGCACCAGGAAATTGATGAACAGCATGAACACGATCAGCACGAAGGTCACGCCGTAGGTCAGGCGAGCCATATCCTGGTCGGCACGTTCTGGGTACTGTTCGATGTTGAACAACCACTTGAGCAGGGCAGTCATCGCGTAAACCCTCACTCGCTGACGGACGATGGCGACGGAGTCGAAAAACGGGCGCGGGCGCGGCGTGCGCCAAGCGCTTTGCCCAGTTCGCGCAGCGTCACTTGCAGCATATCATCTAATGCCGTGTACTGCTGAAGCTGTGCGGAAATCACGTTGATCAGCGCTTCATACTGCGCGGTCTGCTGGCTTTTGCGAAACGCCTGCGAATTTTCCAGCGCGACGTTCAACTGCGTGACCATCTGCTCGAAAATGGCGACATCGGTCGGGTTGTAAACATTTGCCTGGCTGGAGGTGGCGATCACCAACCCGGTTGGCTGGCTGCGGCTCATGATCGGGACGATCAGCGCTGAGCGCGTGTTCAGCGGCGAATGCGGCAGCGCGGGCAGCCCGCGTTCATTGAGCAAATCCCCCACCACCACCGTTTGACCCGTATCCCAGGCGCGGCCTGGCAGCGTGCCGCTCAGCGGGATGGTGCTGCTGATCGGCTGGGTATCGCTGGCTGAACGCCGCTGCGTGACGATGCGCAGCGCCCCGCGCAATGGGTCGTACAGGCCGATCACCAGGGTATCGACCGCGAGCATCTGCATGGTGAAGCCCGCCATCAGGTCGAGAATCTCTTCCTGCTGAAGCGATGCTTGTAACGACTGGCCGAATTCCGCCACGCGCTGAAGCTGTGCGGCGCGGCGGTTGGAGTCGTTGAGCAGGCGCACATTTTGCAGCGCAATCGCAATCTGTGCCGCCATCGTGATGGCGGTCTGCAACTGATCGTCGGTGAAGGTGCGGCCTTTTTCGTACATGTCCAGGCCAATCGAGCCGATCAGCGTATCGGTCGCTTGCAGCGGCAGGATCACCATGCCGCGAATGCCCGCATGGTTGACGAGAAACTGCCGCAGTTGTTCAGGGATGCGCGAATCGGTTTCGACATCCGCCAGCACCAGCGACCGGTACGGGTCTTCGCGCATCATCTGCGCCATCGGGTTGGTGGCGACCGGAATTTCCTGTCCCAACGTCCCCAATGCCGGGTATTCCGCGACCACCGTCCCTACGCTGAAGGCCGGGTCCATCAGCATCAGCCCGCCGTGATCCGCGCCGAGCGTTTCGATGACCAGGCGCAGACCGCGGTTGAGCAGTTCATCTTCCGCCTTGATGGCCGCAATCGACGTGGACAGGTTGTTCAGAATTTGCAGCGTGCGAAGCTGGTTGTTCGCTTGCGCGGCGCTCATCTGCGCTTCGCCCAGCAGCCGTTGGTTTTGCAGCACGATGGCGGTCTGGTCAGCGACGGCGGCGTACAGGCGGGCGGTGCGAGAATCGAACGTGAACGGATTTTTGAAGGTGATGGCGATGTAATCCTGAATTGCCCCGCGTTCGCGGATGTTCATCACGGCATAGCTGGCAATGCCGTAGGCGACGAGCGTTTCATGCAGGGGGTGGCGCGTCTGCGCGGTCACGCGCCCGGCATCATCCACCAGCGTGATGTTCGTCGCGGTACTGCCGTCAGAGTCGAAGGGCTGGCCGCTGGCGTTCAGGGAAATCGGCTGCTGCACGTCGCTTTCGTAGCCGCGCGTGGTGATCTGCCGCAGCAGAAACCGCATCGGCGCTGCATCAGCATCGGTCGGTACGGCTGGCGCATCGACCGCGACCACATGCAGGATGGTATCGGCATCCGGCGCGAGTTTCTGCCGCAGCACGCGCAGAATGTCCATCGTATCGACGGCGGCCAGCATCGCCTGGTTGACATCGTACAGCGCCCGCACTTCCTGAAGCGTCATTTCGGTATCGCGCAGCAGCGATTGATTTTCGAACACCACCGCGGCCTGATCGACCAGGTTGCGCAGCGCCCGCAAGCGCGAAGGCCCCAGGTTGACGGGCTGGGCGCTGGTGAAGCGCAGCACGCCGATCAACCGTTGGGTGACGACGAGCGGCACGACCAGCAGCGATGCCACGTTCAGCGCCCGCAGGCCATCGCGTTCTTCCGGCGTGATGAACGGGTCGGTTTCGACGTTGCTGATGTTCAGCACTTCAATCGCGCTGTAGGTGTCGTAGGCGGGGTATTCGTCCAGGCGCACTCGTTTACGGGAACGGGTGACGCGCCCGTCGGTGTATTCGGCCAGGATCGAGAGGATCGGCGGGTCGGTTTCGGGGTCAATCAACCCCAGTTCGGCTTCTTCATAGACCGTTTCGACAAAGCTGACCAGCGCGTCCAGAATTTCCGCCGGGTTGTTCGACCCGTAGATCGTCCCGGCAGCCTGGTACTGCGCCTGTGCCAGGGACAGGATTTCGAGACTTTCCCGGCTGCGTTCAGTTCCTGCGGAGTCGCTCATCATCATCCATGCCCTTTTATGCGGGTTGACCGGGGGTTGGTACCGTTGAATATCCGGCAGCGCCCCCGGCTATTTCCATTCCCATACTTCTTCGCCTTGCAGCAGACGGCGAATCTGTGCAGGGAAACGGTCGGGATCAAGCGGTTTGCCCAGAAAGCCGTTGAACCCGGCTTTTTTGGCGCGGCGCATCTGGTCTTCGCTGGCTTCTGCCGTCACCGCGCACACGACGGTATCTTTCAGGCGGGAATTGGCGCGCAGTTTTTGCAGCGCCTGGTAGCCATCTTCATAAGGCAGGCGAATGTCCATCAGAATCAAGTCCACTCGCGGCAGCGTATCGGCAAACTGAACGACCTGCCAGCCGCTCGTTTTCCATTCGCAGCGCTGAACCCCCATGAAGGCTAACATCCGTGCGATCAGCACGAAATTGGGGACATTATCCTCCACGACCAGCACGTGCGCTTCGCTTGGCTCGATAGGCTTGCTGGTGGTATTGGGGCTTTGCTGGCTTTGGCTTTGCGCGTCGGACATTCGCTTGTGCGGGTTTTCCGGCTGTTCCCGGCCAGAAAAAACCGCCCCTCCTTTCTAATTGGGTGCTAATCGCGTCATTCCGGTTCCGCAGATGACGACGTGTGCTGGACAGGTTCAACAGGTTCGGGTTCGGGTAGGCTGGTTTCAACGGGCGCACCTGTGTGAACAGGCACATTGATCGTGACGGGCGTATCCGCTTGAACGGGCGCAGCGGGTGCAGGTTCCGGGGCTATCGTCGCGCTGCTGACCGGGGTCGTTTCGCTGACCGGGGTCGTTTCGCTGACCGGAGCCGTTTCGCTTATCGGGGTCGCTTCGCTTACCGGGGTCGCTTCTGCTGTGCCTTCAGCCGTCGTCTCGCTGTCAGCGGTTGATTCCGCTTCAGCCGTTGTCTCGCTGACCGGGGCGGGGGTGGGCAGCGGGGTTGGCGTGGGCGGCGGCAGCACCGCGCTTGACCAGTTCAGACGCGGGAGCAGGCCGAACGTGTCCATCACGGTGGCATACGTGATGTACACATCGTCCGGCGATGCCGCATCATCCGCCCCAAGCGTGTCCGCCAGCGCGCCGAATGCATCCGCGACTTCGCCGGTTGCTTCCACTTCGGGGGTGGATTCCGCCGCTGTCGCTGCCTCTGCTGCGATCACTTCGGGGAGCGTCTGGTAGGTGTTCAGGTCGATTCCGCGCCCCGGAAAATACAAGTCCGCGACGTGCAGCAGATCGGGTTCGTTCAGCAGCACGGTCAGGCCGCTTTGCGCTTCACCATCGATGTTGGCGAACTGATACGCAACTGCGTAGCCGCTCACGTCCCCGCGTGTGACCGCTTCAATGCTCAGCACTTCTGCACCCGCACGGGCGCTTTCGACGAACGCCTGCGCGGCGCTTTCATCGGCTACCGTTTGCCCCGGAACGCCGCTCACGCGCAGCGATTCGCCGTCCGTCCCCGTGATCGAAGCCAGCCGACCGGCGGCGCTATCGGCCACCTGCCAGCCCGCTGGGAAGCGGATCACATGGCTGAATTGGGGGTCGAAATAGCTGTTCCAGTCGAACGGGGTGTTTTCAAACTGCTGGAACGGCACGAACGACCCCGGCAGTTGATCCATGAGGTAAGTGACGAGCGCGGTCGCATTTTCGGGCGCAAGCACACGGGCGTTGTAAATCCAGGTGCCATCGGTGCGCGAAATCTGCCGGGCGACGTACTGCTGCCCCTGGAAGGTGACGGCAAAATCGATCAGCAGGCTTTCGCCTTCCATGCGGCGGTTGGTTTCGCGCCAATTGCTGAAATTCGCCCAGCTTTGGCGCAGCACATCTTCCGTATAACGGGCGCTGAGTTCTTCCGGCGTGAGCGGGGTCGGCGGGCGTTCGACCGAATAATCGACCACGCTCAGCGCCGTCCCGTTGACCATGTTCACCCCGGCCTGAGTCAGAGTCTGGTTCGGGGCGGCATCGTCCCACCCGGCGGGCTGTGCGACGGCGAACAGGGCGCTGGGGTGCAGGTAAACGGCATCAAGGCTAATATTTGAAAAATCGGTGATCGGCGGCGGAAAAGTCGCCGTTGGGGGAGCCTGGGTCGGTTCCGCCGGGGTCGTCACGGTGGTGTTCGACCCGAACAGCGGCAGGATCGCACCCGCCACCAGTACAATCACCATGAACACGCCCAGGGCGATGCTTGCTCGTCTCGCTGAATTTTGCTGCATAGAAACCGAACTCCGGTGGAAAATGGCACGGAAAGAAGGACTGAAACGCGGGCAATCATAGCGCAAAAGGCGGGGGTTGGGTATGGCTAAGAAGACACGACCAGGCGTAGCAGGCAGGGTGACATGATGGACAGACTCGAATCGCTGGTAGACACCACAAGCGAAGGGTTCGCGCGCAATGCGGCGCAGCAGCGCGCATGGGCGGCGGAACTGCGCCAACGGCTGGAGATGGCACGGCAGGGCGGCGGCACGAAATACCAGCAGCGCCACCGCGAGCAGGGTAAATTGTTCGTGCGCGACCGCATCGACGGGCTGATCGACCCCGGCGCGCCGTTCCTGGAGCTGTCGCCGCTGGCGGGCGCGGGCTTGTACGACGACGATACCCCCGCCGCCGGGATCGTGACGGGCATTGGCCGGGTGAACGGAGTCGAATGCCTGATCGTCGCCAACGATGCGACGGTAAAGGGCGGCACGTATTACCCGATCACGGTGAAAAAGCATCTGCGGGCGCAGCAGATCGCGCTCGAAAATCATCTGCCGTGCATCTACCTGGTGGACAGCGGCGGGGCATTTTTGCCGCTTCAGGATGAGGTGTTCCCGGATGCCGACGATTTCGGGCGCATCTTCTATCATCAGGCCGTGATGAGCGCTGCCCGCATCCCGCAGATCGCCGCTGTGATGGGAAGCTGCACAGCGGGCGGGGCGTATGTCCCGGCGATGAGCGATGAAACCGTGATCGTGCAGGGGACGGGGACGATCTTCCTGGGCGGGCCGCCGCTGGTCAAGGCGGCGACGGGCGAAACGGTGAGCGCGGAGGAACTGGGCGGTGCATGGGTGCATACGCAAAAATCGGGCGTGGCCGATCATTTTGCGCACGATGACGCGGACGCACTGCGCATCGTCCGCGAGATCGTCGGGACGCTCAACCGTCCGAAGTCGTTTCAGGTCGAAGTGCGGCCAGCCGAACCACCAGTTTACGACCCGGCAGAGCTGTACGGCATCCTCCCGGCCACGTTCCGCGAAGCCTACGACGTGCGTGAGGTGATCGCCCGCGTCGTCGATGGCAGCCGCTTCCGCGAATTCAAGGCGAACTACGGCACGACGCTGGTCACGGGCTTTGCGCACATCGAAGGTTTCCCGGTCGGCATCATCGCCAACAACGGCGTGCTGTTCAGCGAAAGCGCCCTGAAAGGCGCGCATTTTGTCGAATTGTGTACGGCGCGGGGGATTCCGATCCTGTTTCTGCAAAACATCACCGGGTTCATGGTGGGCAAGCAGGCCGAAACAGGTGGGATCGCCAAAGATGGTGCGAAACTCGTCCACGCGGTCGCCAATGCCGCCGTCCCCAAGCTGACGATCATCATCGGCGGCAGTTTCGGCGCGGGCAATTACGGCATGTGCGGGCGGGCGTATGCCCCGCGTTTCCTGTGGATGTACCCCAACGCCCGCATCAGCGTGATGGGCGGCGAACAGGCGGCCAACGTCCTGCTCACCGTCAAGCGCGATCAACTGGCGCGGGAAGGCAAGGCCGACCTCACGCCCGATGAGCAGGCCGCCTTCAAAGCGCCCATTCTCGATAAATACGAGCGCGAAGGCAGCCCGTACTATGCGACTGCCCGCCTGTGGGACGACGGCATTCTCGATCCCCTGGATACGCGGCGGGTGTTGGGGTTAGCATTAGGCATTGTCTGTGCTGCGCCCCTGCGCCAGACGCAGTACGGGGTATTCCGCATGTAAGCCTATCACCACATCGACGAACCGAACGCAGGAGAGACAGCCAGGTGAAGCACGAACCGGAAAAGCTCAAGGTCAGGCTGGGAGACGATGGCGAACTGCTCCCGGTCGAAGACGGCGCGTTCCAGCGCAAGCGCAAACCGAAGCCCCGCCCCAGGCGCGGGGAAAACCTGATCGTCGTCGTGCTTAGCCTGGCCATGATCGTGTTCCTGGCGGGGGTGATCGTCAAGGCCGTCACCGACCCGTACTGGGTGTGCAGTTTGCGCCGCCAGTGCGAAGACCCGAACAACTATCCATTCAGTCCCAGCGCCCCGCGTGATGCCGGACCGAATACAAACGACCTGATCCGCTCCCCCTACCCGATGTGCGATCTGCCGCTGCCGTCCGGGATCATGATCGGGGTCGGGTTTGGCTACGCCCGCGAGCTGGTAATCGTGACGGTGGGCGATGAGCGCGTATGCCGGGTGACGGCCAACAGCATCGACGAACGCATGGCCGCATGGTCGCCAGACCGCCGCCAGATCGCGTTCATCACCGAGCGCACCATCGATAACGCGCACGATGTATTCCTGCTCAACGTCGAAAGCGGAGTGATCGTCAACCTGACCAACGATACCGCTTACGAAATGCATCTCGATTGGTCGCCGGATTCACGCCAGATCGCCTACCTAAGCAGCCGGGGTAAGGAATATGGCGCGATCTTCATTCGGGCGCTTGACCAGGCCGAACCGCGCCGTCTGACTGCCCATGTTATGGCTCCGCTCGCCCGCGAACACGAACCGGCCTGGTCACCGGATGGCCGTGAAATGCTGTTTTCCGCCAGCATCGAATTTGAGCCAACCCTGATGGATATATACCGGATGCGGCTGGACACGCCGAACGCCCAGCCCGAACGCTTGACGAGCAACGTGCTGTTTGAATACAATCCGCGTTGGGAACCAGAAGGAGACGCGATCACGTTTGCGGCGGAACGGCTGTCCGTGACCGGGGACAACATCGGCAGCGAACAATACCGTCTGCGCTTTGGCGTGGAAGCATGGGAAACGCTGCAACATCCACAGAAGCGGTTTTCGCCGGATGGTCGGTACTACGTTCACCAGGAAAACGATGAACTGGTGATCGTCACACGGGCGAACCGGGCTGAACAACGCATTCGCCTGGATACGTTCGATTTTGAATGGGTGGACTGGCGCTGATCCGCGCCTGATGGTTCACGCATGGGAGAGCGGCGAGCCGTGCGCGCTCTCCCACTGGTGGATGCGAGTGCGTTACGGCACTTCCCACCCGCCGGCGACGGGCAGCACATGCCCGGTCACGAACGACGCGCCATCCGAAAGCAGCCACAGGATCGCGCTCGATACTTCGGGCGGTTCGCCAATGCGCCCAATGGGGTGAAACGTCGCCATATACGCTTCGGCTTCGGGCGTGCCACCGCTGAAACGATTGTACATCGGCGTGCGAATCGAGCCGGGGCAGACCACATTCACGCGGATGTTCTGCTTGGCATATTCGAGCGCCGTCGTCTTGGTCAGCGCAATCGTGGCGGCTTTGCTGGCGGTGTAAGCGGGCAAGCCCGGAAACGCGATCCAGCCGATGATCGACGCGACGTTGACGATTGCGCCGCCGCCGTTCCTGAGCATTTCGGGGATGGCATAGCGCATACAGTACCATGTCCCGGTCACGTTGGTGTTCATCACCGCCGCCCAGTTTTCATCGGTGCATTCAACCGTGTTGGCGACTGCCCCTTCCAGCCCGGCGCTCTGCACCAGGTAATCGAGCCGCCCATGTGCAGCGACGGTATACTGTACCAACGCCTGCACCTGATCGCGTTCCTGCACATCGACCGGGTGATACGACACGCTGCCGCCCTGCCCACGAATCAGGTCAACGGTGCGCTGGCCATGTTCCGCGCTGCGCCCGGCAACCACGACGTGCGCGCCCTCAGCCGCCAGTTCGACCGCCGTTCGTTCGCCAATGCCCAGTGTGCCGCCGACGACCAGTGCTACCTTGTTCGCAAATTGTGCCATGTGAATGAAAGCCCTTTGCACCCTGCTGCAATAAAGTGGATATGGTCGGCAGGGGTTGAACCTGCCGCAGTATCCTGCTTTCGTATCATGCAGCGCTGAACAGAGCGCTGAACATGGCGCTGACCACGCCCAGATTCACCCACGAACGGGGCAAACCCATCAAATTCATGCTCGCTCGACACCACCCCTCACCCTGCACGACTGCGTTGAGCCGTCGCTCTCCAAGGCGAACCCGGTTCGCCAGTAAACCTGAGGGGTTTGCTGCGGGTTTCCTCTACCCGCGAACGGGTGTCGTTTACCCGCGAACGGGTGTCGTTTACCCGCGACGGCGCATGAACTGCACCATGAGCAGCGTCCCCAACAGGATGCGGGCTTCTTCTTCCGCCGACACTTCCCCTACCTGGCTGAGGATGAAACTGCTCTCAAAGAACGATGGCTCTTTTTTCAGGTGAAACAAGGGCTGGCTGACATCCTCGCGGCTGCTGCCCCGGTAGATCGTGAACGATGGATTGAGGAAGAACCCGGTGAACCAGCCGATATACTCGATGCTGCCGATCACCGAATCCAGGACTTTTACCCAGGGATTGTCCTCTTTGATATGATGCTGCGGCTGATCGTGCTGATCGTAGATCAGGTACGTCGCCTGCCAGATTGTGCGCAGCGATGCCGGACGGACATGCCCCAGGTAGGCACCCGTCGTCTGGTTGGTGAAGCGGTATTTGGAATTGATGTCGAGAATGCGTTCGGTGTTGACGCGGAAAATTTCGGTCGAACGGCTTTCATCGGTGAACACGCGAATATCTTCGCGGATATTGAACACCTTCTGGTGTACGTACATGACCTGCTGTTCGGTCGAATCGGTGATGATGATCTGTGGCGACATCGCCAACAGCTTGAAACGCAGCTTGAGCGGGTATTGATAGTGCGTCATCGCCAGGGGTTCTCCTTGCGTGTTAAAATTGGCCTCATCCTGTTCAGTATAGGCGAGTTCGCCCGAACGCGAAACCAATATGCCCCCGACCAAACGATCCCGAACCGACCTGCTCTCGCTGATCGCCGCGTACCAGCGCGAACAGAAGCGCGCCCCGCTGCGTGAAGCGCAGAAACGGCTGGCCGCCGCGCTCGATGCGGTCAATGCGCTGGGGGCGCTGGACGATGCGCGCCGGGTGCGCTTTTCGCCCGCGCTGTGTCATGGTGCAGCGGCGCGCCTGGGACTCACGCCGCAGCCCTGGGTCGGCGCGATGATCTGGCACCGTCCGCCAGGATACCTGGGCTACAAAACGCTCACGCTGATGGGCGTGTGGGCGGTCGCACCTGATCCCGAAGGGCAAACGGAAGCGGTCGAAATGCGCGTTGGCGTGAAACGGCTGCCGTTCGCCGCGCCGTTTTACGATCCCGAATCGTATTTCAAGCTGATCCGCACGCAGTTCGACCTGTACTACCAGGATGACGGTGCGCCGCCCGCCGCGTCCACACTCATCGTGCGCTACGATGCCGATCAACGGCTGGCGCTGCGCGAGACGATCCGCCAGGCGGTGTTCGCGCTGGCGTGATGTGCGCCCCGTCTATTCCGTTTTATCCGGCGCGGCTTCACCGCGATGGACTTTGGCGACATATTCCATATCGACCGCGTGATGCTCCTGGGCGATGGTGAGGAAATAGCCATCGGGATCGGTAATCGAGTAGGTGCGGTCGCCCCAATAGGCCGTCCCAAGTTCAGTGGCGATAGCAATGCCGTTGTTCACCGTTTGCGCATGGTGGTCGTCGATGGATTGGTCGGCGGGGTCAAGGTAGATCATGAACTGCACGCCAGGGGCATAGCGGTCGAATTCATGGGTTTCATCGACTCCCAGGGCGATGTTCAGGCTGCCGCGTTCGACGATGGCGAAGTTCTTCACGCCCTGTGCATCGTCCAGCGCCATTTGTTCGCGAAACCCGATTTTTTCGTAGAAGGTGATGCTGCGTGCGACATCTTTCACGGTCAGAATGGGCATGATCATGTCAGGACTCCTGGGTGTTCATCGGCACAACTACATGAACAGTATACGCTTGATCCGAACCCAGGTCAAGAAACTTTGTTCTATTCCGGGTCATTCATACGATGCCGCGTGTATGGTAGTCGCGCAGCGTATCGGCATCCAGCCCTAAAAGTGCCTGTAACACCGAATCGGTATGCTGGCCGTGTGCGGGCGGCGGGGTGCGCACGGTGGGCGCGGTCGCGCTGAAATGCACGGGCGGCGCGATCATCGGCAGGCCGTCAATGTCGGCGATCAGGCCGCGTGCGGTCATGTGAGTATCTGCGAACATCTGCGGGATCGTGTTCACCAGCCCCGCCGGGATGCCCGCGCCGACCAGCGATTCCACCCAGGCGGCGGCGGGGCGGCTCCGAAAGACCTGGCCGAGCAGGTCTACCAGCGTTTCCCGGTGTGCGACGCGGGCGGGGTTGGTGGCAAAACGCGGGTCGTCGCCCCATTCCGGGCGTTCGATCAACGCGCACAGGGCGCGAAACTGGCGATCATTGCCGACGGCCAGCGCAAAGGGTTGATCGGCGGCTTGGAACGGCTGGTATGGGACGATGTTCGGGTGCGCATTGCCATAGCGCCGGGGCGCTTGCCCGCTCACCAGGGCGGCGCTGGCGACATTGACCAGCGCGGCGATCTGCGTATCGAGCAGGGCAATATCGACGTGCTGGCCGCGCCCGGTCGCCCGCGCATGATGCAGCGCCGCCAGCACCGATGAGGCGGCGTACAGCCCGGCAATCACGTCGCTGATGGCCACGCCGACCTTGTGCGGCGTGCCGTCTGCCTCCCCCGTGATCGACATCAGGCCGCTCATCGCCTGCACGACGAAATCGTACCCAGGGTGATCGTGATACGGTCCGGTCTGCCCGAACCCGGTGATGCTGGCATACACCAGCGCCGGGTTGAGCGCTGCCAGGTCAGCATAACCCAGGCCAAACCCCTCCATGCCGCCCGGCTTGAAATTTTCGATCACGATGTCGCTGTGCGCGGCCAGCGCGCGGGCGATCTCGCGGCCTTCCGGCGTTTTCAGGTTGAGAGTCACGCCGCGTTTGTTGCGGTTCACGCTCAGGTAATACGCGCTGATCCCGTTTTCCGCCCAGGGCGGCCCCCACTGGCGGGTTTCATCGCCCGTCAATGGGTCTTCGATCTTGATCACCTCTGCGCCCAGGTCGGCCAGCAGCATGGTGCAGAACGGGCCCGCCAGCACGCGGGTGAAATCGAGGACGCGCACGCCGTCGAGCGCGCCGGGGGTGGATGTCGTATCGGTCATAAGCAAACGCCTGAAGCCGGAAAAGAGCTGCTCATTTGACCACACGCGCCGAATCAGCGCAAGGCAGCGTGGCCGATGGTGCAACGGCAGGCGGCCTTTTGGCGTACACTATGATCGTCGTACCGGGTGGTGACAGTTCGCCCAGTGCCGCTGTGCGCCGTCGTTCACACACAAAGGACAAGATCATGGACTTTTTCGGTCAACTCGTCGCCGCCCCATTCGTCTGCATTGGCTGGCTGATCGCCGGCGCGATTGCCGGCAGCCTGGCCAACCGCATCATGGAATCGCGTCAGCCGTTGATCAATGACATCGTACTGGGGTTGATCGGCTCGTTCGTCGGCAACACACTGCTGGGCATCCTGGGGATCAACCGTGTGGAAGGCGGCCTGGGCGGGTTCGTGGTGAGCATCGTCGTCGCGGTGGTGGGCGCGGTCGTGCTGATCGCGCTCGGTCGTATGATTCGCGGGCGGCGCTAGGCGTTACCAGCGCCGTGCAAAAAAGCAGGCGCAAGGATTTCCGACTCCTTGCGCCTGTCATTGGCTGATAGGGCTGGTGGGATTCGAACCCACACTGAATTCATTTTAAGTGAACTGCCTCTGCCGTTGGGCTACAGCCCCGCCTTTGTCTATCTGGGATCAGTGTAACAGACTCGATCCCGCCGCGTCAATCATCCGTCGATGATGCGCATCTTGGCGAAGCCCGCCATCATGGTTTTCGTGCCGTAGCTGTCAAATTTGACCGTGACCAGTTCATCGTCGCCGGATCGCTGGCTGTCTACCACCACGCCGATCCCCAGCTTGGGGTGGTAGACCTTCATGCGCGCCTTGAATTTCAGGGCGCTGTCGGGCGGGCGCGGTGCCGGGGTGCGCGGCGCACCGTTCCCGGACGCTGCCGTACCCGGAAACGCGATCACCTTCGAGCGCGGCTCGTCGTCGGATTTCGTGCGGCGGGTGGGCGGCTGCCATTCGGCCTGACGCGGTGCGTCGAGATGACGCGGTGCGTCATCCCGATCCCAGCGCGTGGCTTCGCGGTAAGCTTCGCGTTCGCTCATGTGTTTGACCTGGGTCGATGATCCTTCGGTCAGGTGCGCGGGAACATCCTTAAAAAAGCGCGATGGGATGCTTGGCACGCTTTCGCCATACAGCGACCGCCGGAACGCATACGTCAGGTACAGTTGTTCGCGGGCGCGGGTGAGGCCGACGTACATCAGGCGGCGTTCTTCGGCCATCTCGTCGGGTTCGTTCAGGCTGCGCGAATGCGGCAGGATGCCATCTTCCACCCCGGTGATGAACACGACCGGGTATTCCAGGCCTTTTGCCGCGTGCAGCGTGAGCAGAGTCACGCTGTTGGCGGCTTTGTCGCCGTCGCTGGTGTCGGTATCGGCCTCCACGTTCAGCGAGACATCGGCCAGAAAATCATCGAGCGCTAAATCCTTCTTGCTGTCGATCAACCCGCGCAGCGCCCGTAAGTTTTCGATGCGGTCGGTGATCTGTTCGGGCGTATCGCTGATTTCCGACAAATATCCGGCGTAGCCGGTGCGCGCCATGATCTCGTCGTAGAGCATGGTCAGATCGGTCGGGGTATCGTCGCCCGGAAAGGCGATCTTGCGCATCTCGACGATCAGCCGGGCAAAATCGACCAGCGCTTTGTTGGAACGTCCGGTCAGCGGAGCGAGCGCCCCGCTCGCCAGCGCTTCAAGCGCCTGTAAATAGCCGCCGCCGCGTTCCGCCACCCACTGATGAAAGGTGGCCGCGGTCTTTTCTCCGATTCCGCGTGTGGGGACGTTGATGATCCGGTTCAGGCTCACGCCATCGGTCGGGTTGTTGATCACGCGCAGATACGCCACCACATCGCGGACTTCGCGCCGCTGGTAGAAGCCCACGCCGCCGACGATGCGGTATGGCACACCTTTCAGCTTGAAGGCATCTTCCAGCGCCCGCGACTGGGCATTGATGCGGTACATCACGGCGAAATCGCGGTAGCTCAGGCCGCGCCCGCGCATCAGCGCCCGAATTTCATCGACGATCCACACGCCTTCTTCGGTTTCGCTGTACGCCTCATGCACCTTGACCAGCGCGCCGCCCTCTTTTTCGGTGAACAACTGTTTTTTGGTGCGGTGCGGGTTCTTATCGATGATGTTGCGCGCCACATCCAGCACCACCTGGGTGGAGCGGTAGTTCTGTTCGAGCAGGATCACACGGGCTTCGGGGTAATCCTTGCGGAACTGCATCACGTTGCGGTAATCCGCCCCGCGAAAGGCATAG
The DNA here is from genome assembly GCA_033764035.1 of bacterium. Taxonomy (GTDB): domain Bacteria; phylum Chloroflexota; class Anaerolineae; order Aggregatilineales; family Phototrophicaceae; genus Flexifilum. The sequence goes on along the minus strand of JANRJJ010000026.1, from coordinate 47,075 downwards.
ATGCTCTGGTCTTCATCGCCCACCACGAACACATTCTGGCGCTGCCCGGCCAGCAGCTTGACCATGCGGTACTGGGCGGTATTGGTATCCTGAAATTCATCGACGAGCAGATGCTCGAAGCGCTGCTGGTATTTCTGGCGCACGGCTTCATGGTCGCGCAGCAGCACAACCGTCTGCATGAGCAGGTCATCGAAGTCCATCGCGTTGTTGTCGATCATGCGGCGCTGGTACAGCGGGTACGCCCGCTGCACGATCTCGCCAAAATAATCGGCTGCCGGGTATTCATCCGGGGCGAGCAGTTCGTTTTTGGCCGCGCTGACCGCGTACAGTACGCGGCTGGGCGAAAACTTCTTCTGGTCGATGTTCAGTTCGGTGATCACGGCTTTCATGACCGTGATCTGTTCGTCGGTATCGTAAATCACATAATCGCGGCCATACGGGGTCGAATCGGCTTCGATGCGCAGCAGACGCGAACAGATCGAATGAAAGGTGCCGATCTGCAAGCCATCGAGCGATGCGCCCAACAGCGCCTGGGTGCGGTTGCGCATTTCTGCCGCCGCCTTGTTGGTGAACGTGACGGCGACGATCCCACGCGGTGGGATGCCCATTTCCTGAACCAGGTAGGCAATTCGGTGGGTCAGCACACGGGTTTTGCCGCTGCCGGGACCAGCCAGGACGAGTACCGGGCCGCTGCCCGCACTCACGGCCTCACGCTGCGCCGGGTTCAGGCCGCTTAACAGATCGACGGTTGTCATGCCTTGCCTCATTGGGGAAAACGAAATGCGGAACAGCGCCATTGTAGCAAACGACAGACCGCTGTGGGAAAAATCTTTACGGTGAATAACGTCGGGAGTGAATGGGAGTCGAACCCACCGCAGCCCGTCACGCGACCTGCCGCCAGTTTTGAAGACTGGAGCGCCCACCGGGACGCATTCACTCCCCTATGCATAGGGTGGCCTAAAACAGCGTGAGCTGTGTCGGTTTATCCTGATCCTGGGCTGCCCCCAGCTCATCCGGCGCGGGATCGGTCACGACGGCATCGCCGCCGGGCGCTGCGCCATCGGATGGCACGCCGTCCGATGGCACTGCATTGGCGGCGGGGCTGGCAGCGCGCATCTGCCGCACCTTGTCCAGCAGTGCCGGAATCGACCGGAAAGCGGCTTCCATCTGCGGTTCCAGGCCGGGGTTGCGCAGCACCGCCGCCGGGTGAAACAGCGGCATATACGCCCGGTTGTGTTCAAATTTGGGCTTGCCGTGCAACTGCGTGATCTTGCCGCCGGGGAAGTAGCGCGCCATGCTGAACCGCCCCAGCGTGGCGATCACCAGCGGATCGAGCGTGCTTTCCTGCGTATCCAGGTAAGGCTTGCACGCGACGATCTCGGTCGGCAGCGGATCGCGGTTTTCCGGCGGGCGGCATTTCACCACGTTGGTGATGAACACCTGGTCGCGAGTGTAGCCGATCAGCGCGAGCATTTTTTCCAGAAAATCGCCGCTGCGCCCGACGAACGGCAGCCCCTGTTTGTCTTCATAGAAGCCGGGGCCTTCACCAATGAACAGGATTTCCGGCGTGAACGTGCCAGCGCCGGGGACGGCTTTATTGCGCCCCTTGTACAGGTCGCAAAGCGTGCATGACCGCACCTGTGCCGCTATCTGTTCCAATACCGCTGTGCGATCCTGTGTCATGCGCCCGCCCTTCCTGTCTTTCACTGACCTTGAGCGCCCATATTACCAGACCTGACCCGCCGCGCTCAACTGCCAGACGGCGGATATGCGCATCCTGCACCCCGGCTAAGCCCGCGTCGCTTTTTGCAGGTTGCGCACCTGCCACAGCGCTTCCAGGCTGATGGCTGTCAGTTCGACCAGCCGCATGAACTGGTCCTGATCTTCAGCCGAAAAGTCACCATCGTACTTATCCGAAAGCTGAAACACGCCCCAGTTCACGCCTTGCGCATCGCGCAGCGGGGCGGCCAGCCAGCCGCGCATGGGCGGGTGTTTCCCCTGTTCGGTTCCGAAGTTCTTCCAGCCGGGATGCGCCTCCAGTTCGGCCTGGGTCATGCGCACGGGCGCGTCCTGCTGCAAAATCCAGTCATGGATGCCGTACCCAGTGGCGGGCGTGGCGTAATCCTTCCACGCGCTGTACTTTTCCGAAAGCGAGAAGTACTTGCGCACGCTCGTCCAGTCCCCCTGGACGATGATGGCGACGGCGGCCTGATGCGCACCGATCAACTGCCGGGCAATTTCAGCGGCGCGGATGAGAACCTGATTTGCGCCTTCCGCGAACGCTTCATCGACCGAATCGGGGTCGGTCATCAGCGGGTTGCTGGTCGCACCCGTCAGGGGATTGTGATAGATATTGCGATGTGGTTGGCTCATGGGTGCTTTCGTCCTTTTATCTGGCTGCGATCAAACCGAATGGCACGTTGAATCTAACAGGCAGACGAACCATCGGTGATCGGTAAAAAGGGGAGGCCGCCCACCTCCACACGGATGGGCTGCCGTTCTGTAAGCGCTGCATGTTACCGTTCGATCACGATACCTTCGTTCGGGCGCAGTGTGTAAGCCGAAAAGATCGGCTGTTCGGCACGATCCAGGTGCGTCGAAAGCACCAGCTTGCCGCCTCTATCCAGCGTGATCGGCTTTTCCGCATGGGTGAAATTGAGCGCGACCACGATCTCGCTGTCCCCATGACGGCGGGCGTACATCAGTACATCGTCAGGCGCATCGAGCGGTATATACCTGCCCAGCGTAAGCACCGGGTTCACGCGCCGCAGCACGATCAGCGCCCGGTACAGGTTGAGCATCGAATCGGGCGTGACTCGTTCGGTCTGCACATTGATCGTTTCGACGTGCGGTCCGACCGGGAGCCAGGGTTCGGCGGTCGAAAAGCCCGCGTATGGTTCGGCGGCGCTCCAGTGAATCGGCGTGCGCTCGAAATCGCGGCTCACCCCGGTATTGATGCCCTGGGGGTCCTGGTACTGTTCGGGTGTAATATCGCCGTTCAGCATCCCCAGTTCTTCGCCCTGGTAGATGAACGGTGTACCGCGCAGCGTGAGCAGCAGCATCGCCGCGACCCGCGCCTGTGCCGCCCCAATGCGGCTGGCCAGCCGGGGCATATCGTGGTTGCCGAACACGTAATTCGGCTGGCCGTCCGGCGGAAGCGCCGCTTCATACGCGCTGACAAAATCGCGGATCGCCTTCGCTTTCCAGGGCAGCAGGATCAGCGCGAAATTGAACGGCATATGTAAAATCGGCTGGTTTTCATAATTGTGAAACCCGGTGATCAGTGTGGGGTCGGTGCTGTAGGCGATCTCACCGATCATGACGCGATCCGGGTACGAATCGAACAGCTTGCGAAATTCCCCGATCAGTTGATGAATGCCGGGGCGGTTTTCGCTGTACACGCGAAGCTGCGAATACATCGGGTTATCATCGCCAGCTTGATAGTCCGGGTTCGGCGGGTTATCGCGGAATTCCTCATCTTTCAGCATCCGGTCGATCACGTCGATTCGGAACCCGTCCACGCCGCGATCCAGCCAGAAGCGCACCTGTTCCAGCATCGCGGCCAGCACATCCGGGTTGCGGTAGTTCAAGTCCGGTTGTTCGGGCAGAAAGTTGTGCAGGTAGTACTGCCCGGTGGCCGCATCCCACGTCCATGCTGGCCCGCCGAAATACGCCAGCCAGTTGTTGGGCGGCGATCCGTCCGGTTTGGCATCGCGCCATAGGTACCAGTTCCGCTTCGGATTGTCCCGCGATGCCCGCGATTCGATGAACCAGGGGTGCTGATCGCTGGTGTGGTTCGGCACCAGGTCGAGCAGGATTTTGATCCCGCGCCCGTGCGCCTGTTCCAACAAGTGATCGAAATCGGCCAGCGTGCCAAACATCGGGTGAATGCCGACATAATCGGCCACATCGTAGCCAAAGTCTTTCATTGGCGATGGAAAAATTGGGGAAAGCCACAGCGCATCCACGCCCAACCACTGCAAATAATCCAGTTTGGCCGTGATCCCGGCCAGGTCACCGATCCCGTCGCCGTTGGAGTCGTTGAAGCTGCGCGGGTAAATCTGATACACAATGCCTGTACGCCACCATGCCGCCTGGTCCATTACCCCTCATCCCTTAGTTATGCCTGTGAATCCGATTCTGATTGAAGCCGTGTCACGATCAGGTGAAAATCACCGAGCGCGCCCGCCGCACCAAACCCACCGATCACGATGGCAAGCAGCGCGGCAGTGGCTTCGCTTGGCGACCGTGCTTCCAGTAAACCAATACCCCCGCCCGCCAGTACGATCAGCGCGACCAGCCCCGGCAGCGCTGCGACGAACACATATTCCCCGGTGGTCAGGTCATCCGGGATCACCACATGCGACCGGGTGAACCGCACGGCGCGCCGCCCGATTAGCAGCAGCGCGAGCGCGTGCAGCGCCTCATGCGGCAGCCCGAACACCCGCAGCAGGATCGCCATTGACGCGCCTTCACCCGCCGACCGGGTAACCCAGGTGTGCGACCGCTGCCGCCGCCTGAAAATCGTTCTCCGTCAGCGCGTTCCCCGCATCATGGGTGGTGAAGCTGACCGTCACCCGCCGCCAGCCAATGAACAAATCCGGGTGATGGCCGATTCCTTCGCAGACTGTACCCACGGCGGCGGCGAATGCCACCCCTGCCAGGTAGTGATCGAACGAGTAGGTACGGGTGATCGTCATGCCGTCCGTCCCGGTGCGCGCCCAGCCGGGCAGCGCCTCTAGGCGTGCGGCGATCTCGTGATCTTGCAGCCGAACCGGGGTCATGCGGTCTCCTTATGTAACAAACCAGTCATAGACGAAACCTTTGATGACATCTGCCGTACAGTATAACGAACGCCCGTCCATTTAAGAAAAGTTGAACGGATTGGCCTTCAATGGTGTACACTTATCATCAACGGTTGATCCTGGCAGGATGAATAGGGAAAACAGCATGGTCGATGCAGTGTTAGACAAACCCACTGGCGCGGAAAACGTAGTGTGGGATTTATCCGTGTTCTACCAAAGCGCAGATGACCCAGCGCTCCAGCGCGATATGGACGCGCTGAACGCCCGCGCCGATGCATTCGCGCAAACGTACCGGGGACGGGTGGCACAGCTTGACCCGGAAGAAATGTTTGAAGCGATTCAGGAACGCGAAGCGATGAGCGAATTGCAGACGCGCATCGGTTCTTTCGCATTCCTGAATTTCTATGTCGATTCGATGAACCCGGCGTTTGGCGCGCTGGTGGCGAAAGTACAGGAATGGGGTGCGGAACAGGCACAAAAGATGCTGTTCTTCGACCTGGAATGGAAAGCGACCCCGCCCGAACAGGCGCAGAAGCTGCTCAGCCATCCGACGCTGGCGAAATACGCGCATCTGCTGGAATACGAACTCGTGTACCGCCCCTACACGCTAAGCGAACTGGAAGAAGCGGTGCTGGTCGAAAAATCGGTGACCGGGCGTTCGGCGTGGTATCGCTTCTTCGGCCAGCTCATGAGCCAGCTTCGCTTCGACTATGAAGGCGAATCGATCACGCAGTCGCAGGTGCTGACCAAGCTGTACCACCCGGATCGGGAAGTGCGGCGCAAAGCGGCGGAGTCGGTCACCGCAGGGCTGCGGTCGCGCCTGATGGAATTCACGTTCATCTTCAACGTGATGACGCTCGACAAAGCCCAGGAGGACAAGCGGCGCGGCTATGAAAGCTGGATCACCGACCGTAACCTGGCGAACAAAGCGCCGGACAGCGTCGTCAACGCGCTGATCGACGCGGTGACGGGCAGCTATGAACTGGTCGCCCGCCATTACCGCCTGAAACGGACGCTGTTGGGGTTGGATGAACTGTTCGATTACGACCGCTACGCACCGCTGCCGCTGGCCGATGACAGCGATTCGTACACCTGGGAACAGGCCCGCGAGATCGTATTGACGGCGTATCACCGCTTCAGCCCCCAGGCGGGTGAAATTGCAGCACGTTTCTTCGATGAGCAGTGGATTCACGCGGCGCTTTCGCCCAACAAGCGCGGCGGGGCATTCGCGTCGGCAGGTACGCCGGAAACGCACCCGTTCGTATTCCTGAACTACACGGGCAAAGCGCGGGATGTTTCGACTCTGGCGCATGAACTCGGTCATGGGCTGCATCAATATCTCGCCGGGCGCGAAAAAGGCATCATGTACCAGTCTACGCCGCTCACCACTGCCGAAACCGCGTCGGTGTTTGGCGAGATGCTCACGTTCAACAGCCTGATGGAACAGGAAACCAACCCGGCGGCACGGTTGGCGATGCTCACCTCGAAAATCGAGGACAGCTTTGCAACCGTGTTCCGGCAGATTTCCATGAACCGCTTCGAGGACGGCCTGCACACCGCCCGCCGCGCTGAAGGCGAACTGAATGCCGACCGCATCAGCGCGATCTGGCTGGAGACGCAGCGCGCCATGTTCAAGGACAGCGTGACGCTGCGCGACGATTACGGCATCTGGTGGACGTATGTGCAGCACTTCCTCGGCACGCCGGGGTATGTGTATGCTTACGCTTTCGGGGAACTGCTGGTGCTGGCGCTGTTCCAGTTGTACCGCGAACGCGGCGACTCGTTCGTGCCGCAGTACCTTGACCTGCTGGCGGCAGGCGACAGCGATTACCCGGATCGGCTGCTGGCGAAGGTCGGCATCGACCTGAACGACCCGGCATTCTGGAATGGCGGCCTGAAGCTGCTCGAAGAGATGATCGCCCAGGAAGAAGCGCTGGCGCGGGAAGTGTTCCCGGACAAATTCTGATTCGGGTGAAGGTGCGGCGGCTCAGGGAATCACTTCGCTAAGCCGCCCCACCTGTGCTATTCGACCCGGATTGTGACCGACGCGGGTTGCAGATGCTTGTACGCCGTCAGGCTGGCCGCCGTCACGCGGATCGTCCCCGGTTGGCGTGCGGCACGGACGTACACCGCCGCCTGCCCCCCCACCAGCGGGAACGGATTTTCTCCGACCAACACGCCTTCGCCTTCAATGCTGAACTGGATCACAGCGGTGGCGAACGGCAGACGGTTTCCGAACGCATCGGTGATGCGAAACACCAGCCGCGTCATATCGGAACCATCGGCGTGGATCGCGTCATCATCGGCGGTCAGTTCCAGGCGCTGCGGCACGCCGTCGGCGGCGATGCGCTGTTCGGCGGCAGGCTGATCGTTCACATACCCCACCACGCGCAAATCCTGGTAGGCCTTGCCCCACACCCCAAGCTGAGTCCCGCCGTGCGCGGTGATGGGCGCGTGCGGCAAATGCGGGTAGCGTTCGCGGTCGGGCAGGAACCGCCCCAACTGCTGGTCGCCCGCCCAAATATCGACGTAATCGCAGTTGGTGGCGATCATCAGCGGGTCGCAGCCGCCTTCGCTGCGGTCGCCCATCGTCCACAGCGACAGCACGTGCAGCACCGGGCGCACCGCTGGTTCAACCTGGCTGGCGTACACGAACGCCGCCCACTTGGGCAGGCGGAACATATCGCTCACCCCGTGATAGCAAATGCGGTCACCGCTGCCAAATTCGCGGTGGGTGTTGTAATCGAACGCGCACCAGCCAATCGCCCCGGTGACACGCGGATTGGCGAAGGCTAAATCCTGAATCAGCGCGTGCCGGTGGGCATGTTCGATCTGGCGTTCTTCCTGGTCGAACGTCTTGGTCGGGAACATATGCCCGTTGAATTCGGTGATCAGGTGCGGGGTGTGAATGGGGTCGCGCACGCCTTTGGAAAAATCGTTGAACGTGAACACATCTTCCAAAAACTGGCTCTCCATGAAATAGCGCACGCCGCCCGTCTGCCGGGTAGGGTCAAGCTGGTGGGCAAGGGCGTTGGTGGCCTTGTAGAACGCTTCATCGTCCCACGATTCGTTGATGCGCACGCCCCACAGGATGATCGACGGGTGGTTGCGGTCGCGTTCGATCATCGCCTGCACATCGCGCAGGCTGAGCGCTTTCCAATCGCTGTCCCCGATGAACTGCCAGCCGGGAATTTCTTCAAACACCAGCAGGCCGATCTCGTCACAGCGATCCAGAAAGTGCGGCGACTGCGGGTAATGCGATGTGCGCACCAGGTTCAGGCCCAGTTCAAATTTGAGGATGTCGGCATCTTTGCGCTGCAACCGCGCAGGCGCGCCCGCGCCGATATACGGGTAGGTCTGATGGCGGTTCAGGCCGATGAGCTGAAGCTTTTCGCCATTCAGATAGAAGCCGTCGTCTTTGAAGATCGCTTCACGGAAGCCGAACAGGATTTCCTGTTCGTCAAGGGCAGCCTGCCGGTCAGCGCTGTCGCTCAGCGTGATGAAGGCGGCGTAGCGTTCCGGCTGATCGAGCGTCCACAACCGGAAGCTGCCGCCCGTGGACAGCGCAAGCGTGTATTGTTGCGGTGCGCCCGCCGCTACCGAAACGACCGCGCCGCCGTCGATAGCCGCGCCTTCGCCATATTCCACCGCCGCATTCAGGCTGACCGTGCGCGCCTGATCGCCGTGATTCTTCACCCATACATCGATTTCGACACGCGGCGCAGTCAGCACATCGAGCGTGCGGACGAATACCTTATCGATATGCACGGGTTCGACGTAGCGCAGCGAGACATCGCGGTAAATGCCGCCGAACGTCAGATAATCGACCACGTAACCGTAAGGCGGAATATCCGGGCGTTCGGTCGAATCGACCAGCACGGTGATCACGTTATCGCCATCCGGGTGGATCGCGTCGGTGATGTCGAACGAGAACGGCACATAGCCGCCGCCGTGTTCGCCGTAGCGCCGCCCGTTCACGATCACGGTCGCGGCGATCATCACGCCGTCGAAGTCGATGAACAGGCGGCGGCCATTCAGCGGTTCGGGTAAGCGAAAATGTTTACGGTACGTGCTGATGAACTGGTAATCGGCATTATCGAAATTGTGGTGCGGCAGTTCAATATTGGTGTGCGGCAGGTCAATAGCTTGAAATGTGCTGTCGGGCGTATCTTCGGAAACCTGGGCAGGCGTGTACAGCCAGTCGCGGTTAAAAGGGATCACACTGCGCATAGATAAGTTAACCTTCTCGTGTTCCGGCGCGGAAACAGGCGGCGAATGCCACGCATTATAGCGTCACCCGGCGCTTTTGCCGCAATCCGCCACCCACCCGTTGACAAGTGCGGCACAACCCGTCACGATTCGCGCATGTTCGATTCTACCGACTGCATGAAGGATGTCCGTTTGACGCATTGGCAGCCGTATACCCAAACCGTCGCACAGCACACCGTGACGGGTGATGTGCGCGTGTGGAAACAGCTCTACAGTCCCCAGCTTCACAATACCCGCGATCTGCTGGTGTGGCTGCCGCCCGGTTACGATACCACGATGGCGCGCTACCCGGTGGTGTATATGCACGATGGCCAGAACCTGTTCGATGCCTTCACCAGCTATGTGGGCGAATGGCACGCCGACGAAACCATGACCGCTTTATATGCCGAAAATGTCGCGGCGATCATCGTCGGCATTGCCAACATAGGCGAAGCACGCCGCAGCGAGTACACGCCGTATGATCATGCATCGCCGCGTATGCCCATCAAGGCCAACGGTGAACGCTATCTCGACTTCATCGATGAAACCGTCAAGCCGCTGATCGATGCCAGCTTCCGCACCCTGGCCGCGCCCGAATCGACGGCGATTGCCGGGTCATCGATGGGCGGGCTGATCAGCCTGTACGGGTTTCTCACCCGGCCAGCGGTGTATGGCGCGTGCGGCGCATTCAGCCCATCGTTCTGGCTGGCCGACAGCGCGATCACCCGGCACGCCGCATCGCTGGCCGCCCGCCGCCCTTCGCGTGGACGGCTGTACCTGGATATTGGCGGCAGGGAAGGCGAAGTGATGGTGCGCTGGCATGGTGAACCGGATGCGGCGGCAAAAGCCAACGCCGCCTACCTGAACGGGGTGCGCCTGCTGCGCGATGCGCTGATCGCCGGGGGCTACACCGAAGGGGACACATTGTACTACGTTGAAGCGCCGGAAGCCGCGCACCACGAAAACGACTGGGCGGCGCGGCTCCCGGCGGCGATGCGCTGGCTGCTGGCGGGTCACTTGACCAGCGGTTGATATTCCGGGTGGCGGCGCAGATAGGCGACGACATAGCTGCACAGTGGGGTCACGCGCATCCCATTGGCCTGGGCATAATCCAGGGCGGCTTTCGTCACCACCCCGGCGATTCCCTGGCCGCGCAGCGCCAGCGGGGTATTGGCGTGCGTGAGGATCAGTGTGTTGCCCACCTGCTGATACGAAAGAAACGCGGTCTGCCCATCGATGACCGCCTCGAAGCGGCTGTCTTCACGGTTGTTCACGACGTGGGTGGTGTTCAGGTCGAAAGTCGTCATGACTGCTGGCTCACGACCAAATCCTGATATTCAGGGTGGCGTTCGATGTAGCCGCGCACATAGGGGCAGGACGGCACCACCTTCAGGCCATGCTCACGCACGTAATCGAGCGCGAACTGTGCAATTTTGCCCGCTACGCCCTTGCCTTCCAGCGCGGGCGCGACTTCGGTATGCGTCATATAGATCACATTCCCCATCTGGCGGTAGGCGATCAGCCCCTTATGTTCACCGACCACCGTTTCAAACTGATGATCGATGGTGTTATGCGTCACCGTCAGTTTACTGGTATCCATACTCACGACAGCCCTCCATACTCATTCCCAGCAGTTACGCTCTCCGCATCTTGGACGATTCAACGATAAAGGTTCTTTCGCGGGTGTGGGATGCGGGTGCGGTTCGTTAAATGGGTCAACATGATCTTGAAACGCGCTTAACAATGCCATGCTACGCTAACCGCTGGCGTGATACGGCGCTGATACAGGAGACAAAACACAAATGCGTAAACTGTTCTTGCTGTGCATCATGGTGGTTCTGGCGCTCGGCGTGAGCGCGGTGGCGGCGCAGGATGACCTGTCCGCAGTCGATCCGTCGGGTCAAACGGTGGTCTACTGGCACCAGTTCAGCGGTGCGCAACTGGAAACGATGACCGCCCTGGTCGAATCGTTCAACAGCACCAACGAATATGGCATCACGGTCGAAGCGCTGGCGCAGGGCAGCTATGGCGACATCCGCGAACTGATGAACGCGGCCATCGTCAGCGGTGAACTGCCCAACATCGTGGCGGGGTATGCCAATGACGCAGCCAGCTATGAACTCGATGGCGTGGTGGCCGACCTGAACCCGTACCTGAACGACCCCACCTGGGGCCTGGGTGAAGCAGCGCTGGCCGACTTCAATACCGACCTGCTGACCTTCAATTCGCCCGCCGCCGAACCGTACAATGGCGCGCTGCTGGCCTGGCCGCACCAGTCGTCGGCGCAGGTGTTGGTCATCAACCTGTCGCTGCTGGCCGAACTGGGCTACGATGCGCCCCCGGCCACCTGGGAAGAATTCCGCGAAATTGCGTGCGCGGCGGCCAATTCGACTGGCCCGAACGGGGAAGACCGCCAGGGGTTCCCGGTCACGACCGATGCATCGGTGTTTGAGACGCTCGTCGCCAGCAACGGCGGCGCAATCTTCGACGGCTCGGCCTACGATTTCCAGAGCGAAGCATCGCTGGCCGCGCTGAACCTGTACGCTGATCTGTACAGCAACGGCTGCGCGTACATCCCGTCGGAACGCTTCATCGAACAGACCGAATTCGCGCTCGGCCTGAACCCGTTCTTCGTGAGCAGCACCGCCGGGCTGACGTTCATCGCCCAGGCGTACACCGACAACAACGCCACCTTCGATTGGACGTGGACGACGCTGCCGAGCAGCAGCCCGGAAACGCGCACGCTTCAGGTGTTCGTCCCCAGCATCATCATGATCGAAAGCACGCCCGAAGCGCAGCTCGCGTCGTGGCTGTTCCTGAAGCACCTGGTCACGCCGGAAAATGCGGCGGCCTGGAGCGGTGGGACGGGTTACTTCAACCCCGTGCCTTCGACTTCGGAAATTCTGGGCGAAGAATCGTTCGCGCAGCCGGAACTGTTCTCGTACTTCGCATCGGCGGCAGCGCTTCAGAATGACCCGGCGGTCAACCTGTACAGCGGCCCCAACGTGCCGTCGTATGGCGCGCTGCGCGGGTTCATCAGCGAAGCGATTGCGAACGTGACCAGCAACGGCATCGCGCCGGAAGAAGTCGCGGCCACGCTTCAGCAGCAGGCCGATGAAGCGCTGGCGGGGATGTAGTTCCCACCGCGCCCGGTGATCTGATTTTAAAAAAAGCGGCGGGCTGTTGTTTAGTCCGCCGCTTTTTGAATCTGCGCGTCAGCCTCACACTTGAACCTGTACGCCAGATCGGGTATCATGCGCGTATATGGCTCCGTAGCTCAGCGGTAGAGCACCCGCCTTTTAAGCGGAGTGTCGAAGGTTCGATCCCTTCCGGAGTCATGCCTCTGTTTTGGCTTTCCCCCATTTATCAAACATCAACCATCGCCAATCGCTGCATCTGCGCTGACGCAAACGAATCGTGCTGCGTTATACTTTCGCGTGACGCTCCCCACGCCTAAAGGCGGGGGCTTCTGAACAACGTATGCGCTTACCCAGCACCATGAGGTGAGCGCAGAGGCGCTGCGTTCGCGTTCACGGATGCGTCCCATCCGGTTTTCCTTAAGATGTTGAGGGCTGCATTGTGGTCGCGGTCAAGCGAGAGACCACATGCACATTCGACCCACCGCGTGGAGAGGTCGAAGTCTTGAAACAACGCACCGCAGCATGAACAGGTGCTTGATGTGTAGGCGGGGTCAACGAAGGCAACCCTACGTCCGGCGCTTTCAGCCTTGACCGTGAGGAACTGCCGAAACATCGACCACCCGCTGTCGAGAATGCGCTTGCTGAGGTGCGGATTGCGTACCATGTTGCGAACGCGCAAATCTTCCAGCGCGATCCCGTCGTAGTGCTGCACCAGTGCCGTACTCAGCTTGTGCAGGAAATCGGCGCGCTGGTTGGCGACATGCCCATGCCAGCGCTGCATCTGTTGCAAGGGGCTTTACGGCGCTTTTTCGGTAAAAACAGCACGGTCCTGGCATCAGGAGCGCTGATGTCGTCTGGAGTTGAAGCGGCAAGGTTGAAGGGTGTCTCTGCATGGGCGAATGTGGTAGAAGGAGAAGTACCCTTTGAAGCACCAGCATGTTGTTGGCGCTGCATTGTGATCCTCTAAACTTTGTTTGAATGAGCGGTATTCTACAGCAGGCACTGTTGGGGTGAGCATTGCAGCCCTGCTGCACTCACCCCGGATGCTAAGCCCCACCCCCTACGGCGAAAGATCGACCACTACGAAGTTATCGAACGTGGCGGTCGTGTTCGCTTCCACGCCAAACCCAACCGTGCCGCCGCGAATATCACGGGTGGACAGGCTGATGAGGTGCGTTCCGTTGGCATAAAACGCGACCAGATCGCGGTACGACACCGCTTCCAGCCGCACCACATCGCTGAAAGGCGGCGGCAGCGCGCCTGCATAGTAATCTGCCGTATTCATCCCGCTGAGCGCCCGCACGATCACGCTCGGTACGCCGCTCCCGCGTGAAACCAGTTCGACGCGGAAGACGTCGATTGCACCCATCAGCGTCGCATTGGCGCGCAGCCCCAGCCATGCCGTCCCCGCCCCGCTGATGCGCACATCGACTGCCGTGTACACATCGGTCGAATCGAGAAACTGCGAATTACCCCCCGCGCCGAACATCCCGAACAGGGCGTTGTTATCGACGCTGCGCCAGGTGATGTTACCGGTATGCGTCATCTCGATGCCGCCGCTGACGATCCCTCCGCCCGCCACCTCCCAGATTGGGGAAGGCGCGGCGGGATCATCGAACGAATCCGCCAACCGGAAGGACTCTGGCAGGCCAGCCGCCCGCGCCCGCAGCGCATCCGCCGCCCGTGTGGTGACCGGATGCACCGGGAAGCCCTGGGCGATCAGCACATCGTCCACCCGGAAGGCCGATCCGACCGTGCCGCTGAAGCTGATCAGCCCCTCACCGGGCGCGCCTGGGAAGACATGCACCAGCGCCACCTGGCCATTGTTGGTGATCTCCAGCCGCGACCCGACCAGGCTGATCCCCAGGTTGAACCATTCATTGAAGCGGTAGAAGTTATCCGCCGTCGCGCTGTCCAGGATGCTGCCTGCGCCGTCGATCTGGCTGGCGATCAAGCGTCCGCCCCGGAATTCGAGCAGGATCGACCCGCTGGGGCTGCTGCGAAGCTGCATTTGATACCCGCCCGCTTCCACGTTCATGCGGTAGTGCATCAGCACATCGGTGAGCGGACGATTTTGCAGTTCAACCGCCGCATCGCCTTCCAGCCGTAGATACGGATCGCCATTTTCCGCGCCAAGCGTGGTCAGCGCCGGGGAGAACGACCGCCACGACGCGGGCAGCGCATTATCGGTGAAGTGCGTGCTGACGGGTTCTGGCCGCTGTATCACCAGGTCATCGAAGCGGGCAGGTGCGCCGCCCGGTTGCAGCAGAATCCGCTGATCGCCCGGCGCGCTTGGCGGGATGGACACGCCGAACACGGGTTGGCTGTCGATGTACACGTACAACTGCACCCCGGTCGAAGCCGTCTGCGTCCACGCTGTGACGCGGTGCCAATCGTTCGCCAGCAGCAGCGATGAAGCCAGTTCGCCCAATACGGTTTCAGTTTCGGGGATCACGGTATCCCCCATCGCCGCGCCGCGTGTGACCACGATGCGGCCTTCGCTGTTCGCGGTCACGGGCTGGAAGCGGATGGCGGTGTAGCCGCTCGCGCCCGCGCCGATGATCAGACGCGGGCCGACCGAGTCGGCATCGCTGAGGAACAGCGAGAAGCCGACGACCTGATCGACCGCGTTGGTGATCACCCATTCCGGGCTGGCGTTCCCCACCACTTCGAGCAGTTGATCCGGCGATCCTTCGCCAATCAGCACCCGTTCGCCGTCCTCATCGACTGTGCGCCAGGCCGCCGGGTCGAAGCGCCACGAAGCCAGTTCGCCGGGGTCATCAAAATTGACAACATACGGCATCCGCCCGAACGGGATGAGCGTGGGCGAAGGCGTGGCGGTTTGGGTCGGCGTGGCGGTCACCGTCGGCGTGTTCGTCGGCGTGTTTGTGGCGGTTGGGGTGTTCGTCGCCGTGAATGTGGCCGTCGGCGTGAGCGTGCGCGTGGGCGATGGCGTGACCGTGAATGTCGGCGTAGCGGTCGGCGTGAACGTCGGCGGGATGAACGTGGGAATCGCGCCCAGGTTGCCGAAGGCGGTCAGCCCCGCCGCGCTGTTCAGCACCCATCCGCGCTGGCCATTGGCGGCTTCGATGAACGCCCAGTCGAAGGTTTCATTGTAGGCCAGGATGGTGACGACTGCGCCCATATCAATCGTCCCCAACGCGCCGAATTCCCCGCCGGGACCTTCGCGCAGCATCAATGCCCGCTGCAAGCGCGCAATCGGCGTAGCCGGGGTGGCGGTCAGCGACGGGGTAAACGTCGGCGTGATCGTCGCGGTGGGTGTGCGCGTGAACGTGGCGGTATTCGTCGCCGTCATCGTAGGAGTCAGCGTGGCGGTGGCCGTAAACGTGGCCGTTGGTGTGAATGTCGCGGTCGGCGTGAAGGTGGCCGAAGGCGTGAACGTCGCGGTCGGGGTGGGGCTGGCGGCCAAAGCGGTCTGCGTTTGCAGGATCACGCCCAGCAGTTCGATGGCCGCCGTCGCGCCCAGGTTGGGTGTTTCGGTCGCGGTGGGGACGATCTGAGCCTGTACCAGCGGTGTTCCAAAGCGCGATCCGCCGCTTGTGGTCTGCGGCTGCGGGGTGATGCTGGCATCGGCGGTGCGCCGTGCCGAAACCGTCGCCGTCGCATTGGCGTTGCGGCTGGTCTGCGTGCTGGTGAGTGCCTGGGCGACATTGGTACGGTCAACGTTGGCTTGGGCGGCGGCGGTCGATGTGCCGACCAGCGCGGCAATGCTGGTATCTTCGGCCTGGGCGGCGGCGGTTGCGCTGGCATCCTGGTTATTGCCGCCGATGCTGGTGATCACCACCAGCGCACCGATAATTACGACGGCGACGGCGGCGATCAACAGGATGAGCGTGGAATTGGCCGAACGTGCGGGCGGCGCGGTGGGCGCTGCCGAACGCACAGGCTGCGGCGGCGCAGTGGGAAACGGCGCGCTCGGCGTGAGGATAGTCGCCATATCCTCATCCGGGTCGCGGCCTGCGTTCGGGCGGGTGGCGCGGATTCCAGTTGGGGTGCGCGGCGGAGCCTGCTGACGGTCGATCTCGAACGCCGCCATCGTCGCGTTGATCTCTTCCAGCCGTTCCGCACGGCGGCTCTGGATCGATTCGACGCTCCGTTCAGCGGCCTTGCGGATCATCTGGGGACGCAGCGGGCCGCTTACCCGCCCGACAGCGCGCGAAAAGTCGTCCGAAAGTTCGGTCGCAGAGCTGTACCGTTCTTCCGGCGCTTTCCCCATCGCTTTGGTCAGAATGTTGTTGATCTCTTCCGAAATCATCGGGTTGAGCAGACGCGCATCCGGGATCGGGTCGTTGATATGCTTGAGGATCGCCGCCATCGGGGTTTCGCCCTTGTACGGCAGCGCCCCGGTCAGCATCTCGTACAGCATCACACCGAGCGAGTAAATATCGGTACGCTGATCGACATCGTCCAGGCCCATCCCCTGTTCGGGCGACATATACCCCGGCGTGCCGACGGCGTAGCCGCTCTGCGTAAGTGTGGAACCCACCCCTTCACCGCCCGCGCTCACCATGCGCGCTACGCCGAAGTCGGTCAGGAATGCATTGCCTTCCTGGTCGATCATGATGTTGGACGGCTTGATGTCGCGGTGGATCACATTCTGGCGGTGCGCGTAATCGAGCGCGGTCGAAATCTGGCGGTACAGATGCGCTGCATCCACCATCGGGATCACGCCTTCCCGATCCAGCACATCGCGCAGCGTGCCGCCTTCCAGGTAGCGCATCACGATATATGGCGGGTCGTGCGTGCCATCGAAATCGTACACGGGCAGCAGGTGAGGGTGTTCCAACCGCGCTACGACGCGGGCTTCGCGCTGAAAACGTTCCAGCGCCACCGAATCCATCGCAATCGAACGGTGGATGACTTTTACAGCGACGAACCGCCCAACACTGGGTTGGAACGCCCGGTACACTGTCGCCATCCCGCCTTTGCCAATTTCTTCGATGATCTCGTAGGGTCCCAGTCGGGTGCCGATCATCCGGGTTGCCTGTTCGTTAGGGTGCTTTTTCACGGATTTATGTCGTTAGATTGTAGCACACCTGGCGGCACAACGCATAAAGGCCGCACGGCGGGTTGCGCCGCCTGCCTGGAAGATCGCGCCGGGATGCGCTACACTAAGCCGACTTCAGCAGGTTTGCATCAGGGCGGAAGGTAAACAGGCATGGCAACCGATTCGCGCACGTGGTTTTACACCACGCCCACCGCGCGTCCGTATTTTATCGAAGAGCGCGTCAACCATACGCTGTGGAAGAACCGCCTGGCGGGGATTCACATGATCTGCACCGAACCGACTGTGCCGATCAAGATGGAAGGGCGCTGGCGTAATGAAATGCCCGTCCAGTTTGAATGGAAACCCGGCGCGTGGTTCATCCTGCGCATGGGCGAAGAAAGCAAAGAACTGATCGGCGTGATGCGGCAGATCCTCATGCTGCGCCCCACACTGATTTACCAGGCCAGCGATGGCATGTTCGTCGTTGAATACCACACCGACGGCGGCGATGAACGCTGGCGTGAAGTGCAGGGCAAGCCGCAGTACCAGGGCGCACGCCGCCTGAACGCGCCGCGCAAGTAAGCGCGGTAGCAGGGACGGATTGAAGGGCAGTGACCATGTGGGGCGTGCCGACCCAACGGCTGTATACGCCCTCTTTTGATTCGCAATGCCGGAGCGTAAGAGGAAGCGGACGTGATCCCGTCTGCACACTGGCATAGAAACCGAGCAGCAGAGACGGGGTGCATCAGGATGGCGGCATCAGTACGGGTTCACCTGGAGCAGGGCTACAAGACGGTGATCGAAGCGCGCGGCCTGACCGTGATCGCTGACGAACCGGTAGAGGACGGCGGGACGAACCAGGGTTTCAAGCCCAGCGAACTGCTGGTATCGGCGCTGGCGGCGTGCGCGGCCATCACCTGCAAGATGTACGCGGCGCGCAAAGGGTGGAACCTGGAGCGGATCGAAATTGAGGCGGGTTATGAACGCCTGAAAGCGGTCGATTACCCGACGTACCAGGGCGACAGCGACATTGTGCATGAATTTCAGCAGCGGATTCGTTTCATCGGTGACCTGACCGACGACCAGCGGACGCGACTGCTGGAGATCGCCGGGAAATGCCCGGTACATCGGGTGCTGGCTTCGCCCAGTTTTCTGGTCGAGGAACTGATGACCGACGAGGAAATGCCGCCGCTCCCGAATATCTGACGTGGGCGCGGCACAGGTCACTGCATCCTGTACGCCCGGCAGCGCACACGCTGCCGCGGCGGCGTGTGCGCTGCAAGTGAACGCATTCGACTGCGAACAGCGAAAGGAACGAGGGTCATATGGCCGAGACGATGTTCAACCTGGAACAAGACCTGAGCGAAGCCGAAGCGATGGTCAAAGGGCTGGAAACGTATGTGCGCGGAACCGACCTGTACGGGAACATGAGCGGGATGTTCGGCGGCCAGAAACCGAGCCTGACGATAGGCGCGCTGGTGCTGCGCGAACGCCGCCTGCTCACCCTCAGTGACCAGCTTAGCGCGGCGCAGCGCGAACGGCTGGAAGCGGTGCGGGCAAACCGCGCCGCCGTGCGTCAGACATGGACGCGCCACTACACCGAAAAAATGATCCAGGAAGGCCATTCGCGCCTGAAAGCGATGAACACCTTCTTTGAAGAATGCGCCGACCGACCGCGCACCTGTGGCAGCATCTACCTGCCCGAAGCGCACCGCCGCACCCTGGTGCAGGAGATCATCGCGCACCTGCCCGAACTGGGCGTGACGGTGACCGAACAAGCCGACGCGCTGGCACAGGAAGCCCGCAAGATCGACGGGAAGCTGCGCCGTTTCACCGCGCCCGGCTCGTTCGTGTGGGCGTATGAACTGACCGACGTGTATCCATCGAACGTGTACTGGTGGCTGTACGCCGCGCCGCCCCAGGCTGAACGCGAAAAAGGCTGACCGCGGTGCGCCTGTTCGTCGCGCTCGATTTGCCCGCCGCGCTCAAGGCTGATCTGGGGCGGCTGAAGCTGGACATTCGCTACGCGACCTGGGTGCGGCCTGGAACGCATCACCTCACGCTGCGATTCCTGGGCGGTGCGGTCGATGAACAGGCCGTGCCGCGCCTGGCCGACGCGCTGAGCGCGATCACCGTGCCACCGTTCGATCTGACGGTGCAGGGGGTGGGGCGCTTCCCGCCCAGCGAGAAGAAAGCCGCTCGCGTGCTGTGGGCTGGCACCGCGCCCAGTCCTGCCCTGTTCGACCTGCACGGCGCGGTTGCACATGCAGCGCAGCAGGCCGGGTTCCCGCTGGATGGCACGCCGTACCATCCCCACATCACGCTGGCGCGCCTGAAGTCGTTCAAGGCCGACCCGCGAGTCGAAACCTTTCTGAACGAATACGCCACGTTCCGCGCCGAGCCGTTTCGCGCCGATTCGTTCGTCCTGTTCAGCAGCGCGCTCACCCCGCAAGGCGCGCAGTACACCCCACTGCACACCTTCCCGCTGAAGGGCTGAACCCCGCCCGCTCGCCCGTGCCTTTATGTGCGAAAAGCCGTTCGCGTGCATAATGGAAATGTCCAGCATTTCATTCAGGCTGAGGGGCTGTTTTCATGCTCGATTCGTGGATTGAACAACTGCAAAGCGGCGATACCGAAGAACGGCGCAAAGCCATCATCGCATTGGGGCGCACCAAAGACTCGGACGCGCTGCCCGCGCTGGCGAAAGCCTACCGCGACGATCCCGACCCCGATCTGCGCGAACTGGCACGCAAGGCAGGCGTGTACATCCGCCAGCAGAACACCGCCGATTCTGGTACGGCGCGCGGGCAGGAAGCACCCGGTTCGCCGCCCAGTGTGCAGGAACGGCTGACGCTGCGCACGTATGCGCCGGAGCCGAAAGAAGACTCGTCGAGCGCGTCTAAACCCGCTGTGCCTGTGCGCGGGCGCGAATACACGGTTTCGGCCAGCAATCGTACCCGCGCCCGCAGCTATGTCGAAGCGGCGCTGACGGCCAGCTTACGTGGCGATAAAGCCCGCGCCATGAAAGACCTGGGACAGGCGATCACGCTTGACCCGAACCTGATCAACGATACGTATTTCGGCAGCGTGGCCGGGGAAGTGACGGGCGTAGGCGGTGATGAAGCCGTCCGCATGATCCTGGATGGCGGCCAGCGCAAGCAGTTCGTGCAGGAAGAAGTGAGCAAGACCCGCCGGAACATCACCGAAAAGCAGATGGCGAAGGCCAAAGAATCGACCCTGGGCGGGGTGGGTTTCGAAATGGCGATTTACGTCGCGATCAACGTGATCTTCCCGATCCTGATTCTGATCGTCACCGTCGAACTGGCGCGGAATACGCTCGTCGGGCTGGCAGCGAGCGAAGACCCGGCGATGGCCGACCTGCTCGATTCGCCCGAACTGGCGCAGTTCAACGCCCTGACCACGCTCTCTATCGGTTTTCTGGTCGTGTTCAGCATCGGGTGGTCGGTTGCCGCGCTCATTTCAACCGTTTTTCAGTTCGTGTTCGTGCATTTCGCGGCGCGCGTCCTGGGCGGCGTGGGGACGTTCCTGCACCTGCTCGATGTCATGCTTCAGTTCTACAACCGGTACGTCCCGATTCTGTACATCCTGGTGGCGGCGGTCGTGATCATCGGGGTGTATACGCTGGCCTCACCGCTCGTCTTTTGTATGCCGATCATCCTGGTTGGCTTCGTGTTCTATTTCGCCTTCAAGACGGTCGCTAAAGTTGGCGAAGCGTACAATTTCGGCACGGCGATGGGCTGCCTGTCGGTGTTCATCGCTACGCTGGCCGTCACGCTGATCAACGGGGCGATTGGCGCGCTGATCGGCAATACCGCGCTCAACGTGCTGAGTGCATCGCTAAACGCGCCGCTCTGATCCCTGTAGGTGCGTAAGGCTTCACCCCGCACAGGTGGATTCGCCCGTGTACGCGCCGGGACTCCACAGCGGCGGGGTGTTGCCGCTATAGGCTTCATCGAGCAGGGTATACGACGGGTTTTGCAGGTCGATCAGGGCGAGCGCATATGCCGACCGCGCCGCCAGCCAGCGGCCATCGGCGCTGTAGCGCGGGTAGTCCATGTGGATCAGCGCCGGATCACCGGCGATTTGCACCGCGTCGGTATCGGCACTGCCCACCAGCGGAAGCCGCCACAGCCGATTTTCGGCCACGCCGCGAAAATCGCGGAGCGCAGCCACGAGCGCGGCGCTGTCCGGCAGCCAGGTCAGGTCGAGCGCCAGCGATTCGCTCAGGCTGAGCGGTGTCGGGGTCGCGTCCGGCGCGCTGCCGATCAACCAGACCTGATCGTTGTTGGGCGCGGGCGAAAAGACGAAGCCGATCAGGTCACCATCCGGTGACCAGCGCGGCATACTGACGCTGCCGACCGGGAACTGCGTGCGCCGGGTCTTGTTCAGGCCATTCGCGCCCACCACCCACAGATCGGCTTCGCGCACCTGGGAGGTGGCAGCGGCATTCGGGACGGCGGTCGAAAGCGGGTCAGCCCCGGCGGGACGCTGTTCGTAGCTCACATAGGCCAGCCATGCCCCATCCGGCGACCAGCGCGGGGTATGTTCATCGCCAGTCACGCTGTAAAACGCGGGGTCGCCGCCCTCCGGCCTCACCCACGCGATCCGGTGGTTCTGCACGGGGGTTCCGTCGCTGGCGAACTGCGTTTCAATGAACGTGAAGGCGATGCGCGGGTCAGCCGTGTTGGGCGACCACTGCGGTTCCCAAACGCCCCATCCCCCGGCGGGCGGGGTGCTGAACCGCACCAGTTCGCGCACCTCCGTCCCATCGATGCGGGCGGTATACAGGCGCGCATCGTCCAGGCCATCGCTCATCGTGAAGGCGAAGCGGCAGCCATCCGGCGAAAAGCTCCAGACGCGATGCCACCCGCGCCCAAACTGGAGATCGCGCGCCCGCCCGTTCGAGAGGTCGTACAGCACGATTCGATCCTGTGCGGCGGTATCGAACGCCAGGATCGGCGCGCCCAACGGCGCATCGATTTGCGCGGCAGTGGCTCCGGCATTCGCCGTAGTGACCCCGGCATTCGCCGCGTGACCGCTGGGAGCGCTGCCCCACAGCAGGACGGCCAGCACCCCCGCCAGCGTGAATCGAAGCTTCACGACGCAGACTCACCCTGCACGGCGGCGCGTGACCACTGGCTGAGCGGGTGTCCCGGCTGCTTGAGCAGCAGCGTATCGCCGCGTGATTCGTAGAAATAATCGGTGAACGTGTGATTGTTCCAGAACAGCGTGATCATCTTGCCATCGGCTTCCCAATGCCCTGCACCTTTGTCCTGGTCGGTGAACGTGCCGTCGGACTCGAACTGGCGCGTAATGGCTGCCCCGTTTTCACCCTGCTGCACCCACACGCCCACCAGCGCCGGGTCATGGAACGATTCGGCACGGCGCACCGGGACGGCAGGCGGTGCCTGGAGGATGGTTTCGGCCACGCCCAGCAGCCGCGTCAGCAGTTCGGCGGTGGCGGTATCGACCCGTTCATCCAGCCGCCCGCCAATCTCATCGCCCAGGACGCGGCGCGCCAGCCCGTTCATTTCGCCCAGGCGCGCTTCAACCAGCAGCGGCATCCCGCCCTGCTGAATCAGTTCGACGGTCTTCAGCGCCAGGTATGCATCATCCAGCACGCCAAACAGCCCATAACGTTCGTCCTCAATTTCATCGTCCGGGTTGATGAAATACGCTTCGATCTGGTCGAACATCGGGCGGTAGTGCGTCTCCAGTCCGTTGAGGCGCGTCCATTTATGCGCAGTATCGAGCATATCGGGCGCGGTTTCGATGTAATGGCGCAGCAGTTCGGTCTGGCGCGCCAGGGCTTCAGGCGCTTCTTTCGGCAGACGCGCCGCAATTTCGCCCGCAAAACGCCCGCCATCCCGCGCCCGTGCGCCTTCGATCACCCGGCGAATACGATGTATGTCCATCAGCGGCGGCAGGCTTTCAGTACCACGTCACCGGGACTTCCACGCTGCCGGGGTTGCGGAAGATGCCGTTATCGGCAGGCAGCCAGCCTTCACGGATCACGCCGTCATCGCACACGACGCGCAGTTCGTACCACTGCGTATCGACCGTGCGCCCGATGATCTCGTGTTCCAGGTTGCCTTCGAACGCGCACGACGCAGGGACATTGTAGAACGGTTCCGAACGCAGGAAATTGTCCCATCCAACATACAGGCGCGGGATCGCAATCGTCCCACGCGGATCGATCACGGGCAGGCTGGTCGCGTTGCCGCGCAAAATCACGAAGGTGCCGCGCACCCATCCGCGCACGCCGCCCACCTGCACATACCACCACGCATCATCCGGGTCACCGTTCCAGCCCAGGGGCAGCAGCGCCGTCCCGCCATCCACCACCGCGACCGCCGCAAATTCCGGCGCGTCGCCCTGGCGCACATTCAGGTTATCGGTGTTCACGATCAGGTACGCTTCGCGGTTCAAAAACTGCGGAATTGCTTCCGGCGGAGTCAGCACCGGGCGCGGCGGATTGCTGTTGAGCGGGAACGGCGGCGATACCCGGCCATCGCCCGGCTCGTAGATGGTGAATTCAGCGGCGGCTGGCAGCGCCCAGGCGAACACGCCGGCCACGACGGCCAGCAGCAGCAGGACGGACACGGTAGAGCGGGAGGGACGGGACATCGGGATCAGCTCCTCAGGGTTACAGGCGGTGATTCTCACTCTGCTGTATTGTCCTTCAATTTTGGCAGGCGCGCTACATCATGGCATGGGGTACGGCAGGGCTATCGCTCAAAAGCTCTCAAGTGGCTCTCAGATGCGCGGATCGTAGGCTGACCGTCATGCGCCAAATGCGCAAGTGTGTGTAAGACAGTCTGTGCAGGACACCATCACATGTAAACGGTGTCTTACATTCTGTGCATTCATTCGTGCAGCTACGTCAGGGAAAACGGCTTATGTCACGACCTGTATTCATCGGCATCACAATGCTGATCGCGCTGATCGTCGGCGTGATCGGTGACCTGCTGTTCAATCTCACCCCATCGACGCGGCTCGGCATCAACGCGCCGCTGTACGTCCTTACGCTGGTGCTGAGCGTGTTCATCGCCGCCCGCATCGCCAAAGTCCGCGTCAACCGCCGCAACCTGTGGATTGTGGTGCCGCTGCTGTTCTTCGCGTTCATGCTGGCAATCCGCACGGATGCATCGCTTTCGCTGCTCAACATGCTGGCCGTGATCGCGCTCGGCGGGTTTGGGCTGGTGTATCTGTTCGCGCCATATGCCATCGACGATGAGCCGATCAGCCAGATGGTCGGTTCTGTGCTGGATGGCACGTTCGGCAGCGCCTTTATGCCGCTGAGCGTGGGCATTGAGTTCGGCACCCACACCGTGAGCGGGGCGATCAACGCAGGGCGCGAAGGCAAACTGCCGCGCCAGGTGATTGCTATCGGGCGCGGGGCGCTGATCGCCGTGCCAATCCTGGCGGTGTTCGGCGTGCTGTTCATCGCGGCGGATGCCGTTTTTCAAAGCTATGTGGAGCGCGTGGCGAACTGGTTCGACCAGGATACCTTCTGGGCATTAGGGCAGCATGGTATCGTGATCGCCGTGTTTGGGTGGGCAGCGTGCGGCGCAATTGCCTATGGGGTGCTGCGGCGCATCGGCGCACCCGCCGCCCCTGCTGAAGCGGAACATAAGCCGAAGCGCGTCCCGTTCACCCTGGGGATCATTGAAGCGGCGGTAATTTTGGGCAGCGTGGTCGCGCTGTTCGGCCTGTTCGTGGTGATCCAGTTCGCGTACTTTTTCGGCGGAACGGCAGCGCTGGAACTGAGCGGCCTGACCTATGCCGAATATGCGCGGCGCGGCTTCTTTGAACTGGTGGCGGTGTCGCTGCTCACGCTGGCGCTGGTGCTGTGGCTGGATTGGGTGACGGTGCGCGGCACGCCGCAGCAGAAATGGGTCTTTCGCGGGGCGGCGACTGCGCTTGTCGGGCTGACGGGCGTGATCCTGCTGTCGGCGGCCAACCGTATGTATCTGTATGAAGAAGCCTGGGGCTTCACGCATCTGCGCGTGTATGTGCATATCTTCATCTACTGGATCGGCGTGCTGTTCGGGTTTTTCCTGCTGTCGCTGTACCGGGTGCGCGGCGAAAAGCGCGTGTTTGCGCTTGGCGTGCTGCTCACGCTGATCGGTTACGCCGGGACGCTCAACCTGATCAATGTCGATCTGTACATTGCGGAGCGCAATATCGAACGCTACGAAAATGGCGAAGTGCTGGACGTGGGCTACCTGTACACGCTTTCGGCAGATGCCGCGCCCGCCATGATCGATCTGTTCATGTCGCTGGGCGAAACCCCCGCGGAAAAGGACGCAGCGCTGCACCAGGCACTTGGACAATGGCTGCGCCGCCAGTATGATGGAGTTCGGCAGGATTTCCAGGCGGGCGCAAATCCGTTGGCATGGCATTACGGGCGGGGCATGGCCTATGCTGCGCTCAGCCGCATCGACCGCTACATTCCGCCGTATGACCGGGATTTTTACATGAGTTCATCGCGCAGTGCCTATGATTTTGTTCGGTGAGATGCAACCCACACGGTTACGACGACGGGCGTGCGCTGCGTTGGTGCTGGTCATGATCTGCATGACGGGCGCTGGCACAGGCGCGCACGCCCAGGATGCGAGCGTGAGCGGCGGTGATGAACCCGCGCTGCGCCGCCTGATCGGGCGGCTGTTCAGCCAGGCGAACGCGCTGCAAACACAGATCACGGTGGGGGCGCTGCCGCCGGATTATGCGTCGCTGCTGCCGCTGCCGCCCGGCGCAACCATACTGGGGACGCTTGAATCGACCGATTCGCTTGGCGCGGTGGTGCAGGTGTATTTCGATGCGCCGCTGGCTGCCGACCTGCTGGCAGTGTACTACCGCGATGTGCTGCGGGCGGGCTGGATTGAACCGCCCGGCGGCAGCACCAGCGGGTTCATCGGCGGCGGGGTGCAGGAACTTCTGTTTTGCAGCGCCGCCCAGGCGGATACCACGCTGCGGGTGACGCTTCAGGACGACGGCGCGAACACCCGTGCCGCGCTGTTGTACCAGCAGAACGTACCAGACCCCCTGTGCAGCCTTTCGGCCAGCGGCCAGCCGGTGATCTTCCCCAGCCAGTTGATCCCCGCGCTCAGCCCGCCGGAAGGCGCGGTCGTGATCGGCGCGGTGGGCGGGCGGCCAGGCGTGGATCAGTATTACAGCGTGACCAACCTGCAAACCACGCTCTCGCCCGCCGCCATCGCGGATCATTACAATGTGCAGCTTTTACAGTTGTGGATTCCGACCGGGACGACGGGCGACGATTCCAGCCCCCAGGCGACGAGCATCTGGGCGCTGACGGATGCATTGGGTGGGCAGTGGACGGCGATCCTGGTGGTGGCGGGGAATGGCGCGGATGTGCGTTTCGTCAGCTTGCAGGTTTTGAAAGCACGCTGAGCGGGTGAGGACGGTTTTTCCCTCACCCTGCTCCGTTTGGCCGAACCGTCCCTCTCCCACGCGAACGGGGAGAGGGACAAAAACAACGTACCGCTGCACTTTGCCTTAGGCAGAAACTGCTGCTGTAGGGGGACTACACCGTCAGGCGCAGCACCGACAGCACGCGCCCCTGCACGTGGCACACTTTGGGATCGACAAAGATCGGCTGCATGGTGGGGTGTGCGGGCTGCAAGCGCACCATATCACCATCACGGTAAAAATACTTCAGGGTCACTTCGCTGCGGTCTTCCAGAAAGACGGCCACCAGTTCACCATCGCGGGCAGTTTCGGCATGGCGGATCAGCACAATATCGCCATCGCCGATCATCGCGTCGATCATCGAATCGCCCTTCACGCGCAGCGCGAACACATCCGACGGATTCGCACCATTCAGCATCGACGGCAGCACGTCGATCAGGTCATCCGATACCTGGTCGGTGGGAATGGGCAGCGGCTGGCCAGCCGCGATAGGCCCGGCCAGCGACACCTGAATCGTGCTGGTGACGGGCTGCACGGCCTGCGCACGCCTGCCACTTTTGCCGTTCGCATCCTTGACCAGGCGCAGCCCGCGTGAAGCCCGCGATTCACGCGCCAGGTACCCGGCGCTGACCAGTTTGTTCAGGTTGTAATTGACCACCGACGTGGATTCGATACCCGTCGCCGCGCCGATATTGCGAATGGTGGGCGGGAAGCCGTGCTGTTCGATATAACTTTCGATGAAGCGTAAAATGTTCCGCTGCCGTTCCGACAGCTTCGTCCGGTCTTTCATGCGCTTGCTCCACTTGCTCGTCTATGCGAAAGTACACCTCAGAATCGATTGTAGACGAACAGTAGTTCTACGTCAATGAAAACCGCAAATTTGTTCCGTTGTACGCTACAATAGCGCCCATTCATCGACCGAAAGACCGTTGAGGACTGTCTATGTCGAGCGTGCTGCACACCCTGCGCGAAGGCGATCCCATCCTGCTGCCACTGCTGGCGCAGGTATGGGGCGTGCGCATTGAAGGATTGGATACCAGCGCTGTGATCGACGCGCTGAGCAAGGCCATGCTCGACCCCGCCCGCGCCGAACAGGTCTGGGATACCCTGGGCGATAAGGAACGCGGTGCGCTTCAGATGCTCATCGCCAGCAAGGGCGCGAAGATGGCCGAACATCAGTTTGCGCTGCTGCATGGCAAAATTCGCAAGCTTAGCCCAAAGGACGTGGTGCGCGAACGCCCGCTGCAAAACCCATCCGGCAGCGCCGAAGCGCTGTACTATCGCGGGCTGGTCGGCCTGGGCTATGAAACGGCAGGCACCGGCCCGCGTGCCATCGTGTATATCCCCGAAGACCTGATCAAGGTGCTGCCGACGCACAAAACGTCCTATGCCGACCTGAACGATGACGATTTCGATGAAGCGATGTTCGATGAGGAGGACGACGCGCCTGAGACAGACAAGTCTGTCTCAGGCGTACCCGAACGTGCGCCCGCTTCCAGCGCAGTACAAGCCGCGCCGCGTGCCAGCGCTCCACTGCCCCAGAATCAGGATGCGCCCGAACTCGACGCGCTGCCAGCGGGCGCGGTGCGCGGTGTTCGCACCGCCGATACGTCGATTGTCGATGACCTGACCACGCTGCTGGCGTATCTGCAACTGACCACCCCGTTTCTGGAACGCGATTTTTTCGCCCGCAGCGATTATGACGCGATCATGGCGCACCTGTTGATCAAGGATCATGCGCGGCTGGTGTTCATGCTCGGCGTAGGCATCAGCGCCCGCCTGATCGAGATTCACAACGGGCGCGCCAGCACCAACCGCGAAGCGCTGCGGCGCTGGCTGAACGGCACCCGCGCCGCCCAGGTGCGCGAACTGGCCGAAGCCTGGAAGATCAGCGATGTATGGCGCGACCTGTTTCATGTGCCAGGGCTGCACCCCGAACCGGAAGCCGGGACGCTCAACCAGTACAGCGCCGCCGCCGCCCGTGACGCGATTCTGGAGATGCTGGCGAACACCGCGCCGCAGAGCGAGTGGTGGTCGGTCGAACAGTTCATCGAGATCGTGCGCGAAGAAAGCGCAGATTTCCAGCGCCCGAACGGGGATTTTGAAAGCTGGTACATCCGCAACGACGACGGCGATTACCTGAGCGGGATCGAAAGCTGGGATGCAGTCGAAGGCGCGCTGATCGAATACGTGATTGGGTCGCCGCTGCACTGGCTCGGCATGATCGACCTGGCCGACGATGCGGCACGGCTGACGGCTTATGGGCGTGGGCTGCTGGGGATCACCCCGTTTCCCAACCCGCCCGATCCGCCGGATACGGTGGCAGTGGGACCGGATGGGACGATCACGGTCTCGCGCAAAATCTCGCGCTTCGAGCGTTTCCAGATCAGCCGCTATACGACCTGGCTGGCTCCGGCGGACGTGAGCGGCGGCAAACCGTACACGTATAAGATCGATACCAAAGGCATCAACCGGGCGCAAAGCCAGCAGATCAGCGTCGAGCATATCGGGCGGTCGCTGAGCAAGTACATCAACCCGCTGCCGCCCAACATTGCCCGGCTGCTGCAAAACTGGACGGGCGGCGCACAGGCGGCGGTCAGCTTCGAGCAGGTGATGATTGTGCGGGCGAACGCGGTCGAAATCATGGATCGCATCGTGAACACCCCGGCCACGCGCCGCTACCTGGGCGCACGCCTGGGCGAACTGGCCGCGATTATCCGAGTCGATCAATGGGAAGCGCTGCGCGATGCGCTGGGCGAAATGGGAATCGATGTGGAAGGGATGGCATAATGCGGCGGCTCTGGGTGTGGATCGCGTTCCTGTTGGGGTGTGGGCTGGCGGTCGATGCGCAATCTGCGCCGCAGACTGCCCAGCAGACTGCGCCGCCGCCGCTGGCCGAAGCGCTGCATACCACGCCGATCCCGGCGCGTGACCGGGTAGAACTGGCGCGGCGGCTGCGCGGTGTGGCCGCTGTTGCCGCGCCGCCCACCGCCGCACCGTCCCGCAATGTGGGCGAACGCATGGTCTTTTCCGTGATCGACACCGCACAGGAACAGTTGTATGAAGTTCCCGCCGTGCTGCGCGTGGTGGGCGATCATCTCTACCTGTGGGTGCAGCAAGACCGCCAGGCAGAAATCGAGAACGCGCCGCTGCAAGCCCTGGCCGATGCCTTCGACGACACGATTTACGATTCGGTGCGGGCGCTGTGGGGAAGCGAAAACACACCCGGAATCGACGGGGAAACGCGCATACACGGCCTGTTCACCGATGCGGTTGGGGTGAATGCCGCCGCGTATTTCATGAGCGATAACACCGTCCCACGCGCCGCCTTCCCCACCAGCAACGAACGCGATATGTTCCTGTTCAACCTGAACGTCTTTCTGAACTACCCCGCCCGCGAGATTGAAAGCGTGGTCGCGCACGAATTTCAACACATGATCCGCCATTCGGTGCAGCCGAACGAGGAAACCTGGGCGAACGAGGGACTGAGCGAGTTCACCCAGTCCTACCTGTACGACCTGCAAACGTTCGAGATCGACTCGTTTTTGCAGCGGCCTGCCACCCAGCTGAATACCTGGGGCGTAGGCGACGGATCGCGCAGCCCGAACTACGGCGCGACCGGCTTGTTCTTCATCTACCTGTATGAACGCTACGGCCTGGAAGCGATCCAGCGCTTCAGTGCCGATTCTGCGCCGCGTGCGCTCGTTTCGCTGGACAATACCCTGCGCCAAGCCGGCAGCGCCCAGACCGCCGATGCCTTTTTTGCCGATTGGGTCGCGGCCAATGCCGTCGATGGCGCTGCGCCGTATGGCTACCAGGGTTTCGATTACCCCGTCGAGGCCGTCGCCATGACCCCGGTTGTACGACTGCCATTTGAAGTCACCGACAGCGTTCCCCAGTACGCGACGCATTACTACGATCTGTCGGCGGCGCGCATCCCGGCGGGGTCACCCGTCACCCTTCGGCTGGATGCGCCCACCGAAACCGGGGCGATCCCGGTGGAGGCGGCGGGCGGGCGCAATCTGTGGTACAGCAACCGCGCCGATCTCAGCGATACGACGCTCACCCGTGCGTTCGATCTGCGCGGGGTGACGAGTGCCAGTCTCGAATACCGGGTGTGGTTCGCACTGGAGGAATACTGGGATTATGGGTATCTGATGGTCAGCGCCGACGGCGGTTCCACCTGGGAGATGCTCACCACGCCGCACATGACCGCGCCCACCAACAACGGCGCGGCGTATGGGGTTGGCTACACCGGGCGTTCCGGGGAATGGCTGGACGAGCAGGTTTCGCTCGATGCGTATGCGGGCGGGATCATCCTGGTGCGTTTCGAGGTGATCACGGATGATTCGATCAACGATGCAGGGTTGGCGCTCGACGATGTGAAGGTGAGCAGTATCGGCTATACCAGCAGCTTCGAGGACGACGGCGGCGGCTGGCAGAGCGACGGCTGGTTGTGGACGGATAACCGGATGCCGCAGCGTGCCTGGGTGCAGGTGATCACCCGGCGCACGGACGGCGAAACCGCCGTCGAACGCTGGCTGTACCCGGACGACGGCGCTAGCTGGACGTTCATCCAGACCGATGAGGCGTACACGATCCTGGCCGTCAGCCCGGTAGCCCCGGTCACCACCGTGCCGATGCCCTACGTCCTCAGCCTGTCGCCGGGGGATTGACCGCGCCAGCGGGCTGGCCGGGGAGCAGCGGTTTTCCCAGCTTCACGGCCAGTTCCGCTTCCAGTTCGCGCTGGCGGCTGGCGCTGGCTAACCGCGCTTCGGCCATCGTTTCATCGTAGCTTTGGCGCAGCAGCGCCCGCAGCGGCTTCCCACTGACTGGCGCGAACAACGCGACCAGCACCAGCGCGATCCCCGACCCCACACCCAACCCAAGTGCCAGACTGATCAGCTTGCGCATCCCCACTCCTCACTGCGGCTTTCCGTGCGCGGTTTTTGCGTACACCCGACGCGGCGCGCATAATCCCGACTCTATTCGGTTTGCACCCCCACGACAAGGGACAAGTCACCTATGCACAAAACCGCTGTTTCGACTGACCATGCACCGACCGCCGTCGGCCCCTATTCCCAGGCGATCATCGCCAACGGGCTGGTGTTCGTCGCCGGGCAGATTCCGCTCATCCCCGGCACGAAAGACATCGTAGACGGGGACATCAGCGCGCAGACCGCCCGCGTGCTGGACAACATCCGGGCGATTCTGGAAGCGGCAGGGTCGGACATGGCGAAGGTGGTCAAGGCGACGGTGTTCCTGACCGACCTGGCCGATTTTGCCGCGATGAACGCGGTCTACGCGACGTACTTCACCGATGTGCCGCCCGCCCGTTCGACCGTGCAGGTGGCCGGGCTGCCGCGTGCCGGGGTGCGCGTCGAAATTGAAGTCGTGGCGCTGGCCTGAACGCCGGGTCACGACATCACGACGGCGAACGATTCAGGGGCGGGGAGCGTCAGCGCGTGCGCCATTGGCACGGGCGGCGACCACTGAAGCAAATCGCGCGCCTTGCGCGAATCGATCACCAGCGAGCCGTACAACTGGCTGGCGATTTTGCCCCTGCCGATCAATGCCAAACCGAAGCGCGCTGCGCCCGATAGCACCGGGATCAGCGTGAGCCGCTGATTGGATGCTGCCGCCACGCGCCGCAGAAGCTGCGCGGTCGATACATCGTCGCCATCGCTGATCAGGAAGGTTTCGCCCGCCGCACGCGGATGTTCGACCGCCCGCGCCAGAAAGTCGGCCAGGTTGTGCGCGGCGATCAGGCTGCGGCGGTTGGTCGTCGCGCCGAACGGGAGCGGCACGCCCCGCCGGACGATGCGCGCCAGCGTATCGAAGTTGCCTGGCGCGCCCTGGCCGTATACCAGCGGCGGGCGCACGATCACCGTTTCAAGACGCTCCATCGCCCGCAAACCCTGTTCCGCCTCCCATTTCGAGATCGCATACGGCGATTCGGGCATGGGCGGGGAAAATTCGGTGAACGGGCGGTTGACGGGCGTTTCCGTCCCGTTCACGCCAATGGTGCTGACGAACACGAATCGGCGCACCCCCGCCGCCCGTGCTTCCCGCGCCAGGTGCAGCGTGCCAATCGTGTTCACAGCGCGAAAGGCGGTGATCGGTTCCGCTTCGGTTTCGTTCAGCACATGCACCCGCGCCGCCAGGTGGATCACCGCGTCCATTCCCGCCAGTGCCGCTGACCAGTCCGTCGCCCCGTCGATGTTCCCAATGGCGGCGGTTTCGACCCCCGGAATGGCGGCGGGCTGGCGCAGTGCCGCCCGCACGGTATGCCCCTGTGCCAGCAGCGCGGCGATGGTGTGCCGCCCAATGAATCCTGATGCCCCTGTGACCAGTACGCGGCTCATGTTCAGTATTTTTCCTTCTGTGGATAGGCTATTCACAGGCGGGCGCGGTATCGACGGCGGCGTAACGCAGCGTAGCAGACACGGCCAAATGATCCGACTGCACGCCCTCGTGCGTATCAGCGTGGATCGTCTCGAATGCGCCGTTGTGAAAAATATAATCGATGCGCACCAGCGGCGGCACGAACGACGGAATCGTCACATCGCGGGAGCCGTCGTCCGGCCAGGTGAAGCCGAAACCCTCGCCCGCCGCCGCGAAACTATCCGCCCACAGCGCGGCCAGGTCAGCATAGCGCCGGCTCTGGTCGCTCAGGTTGAAATCGCCCGCCACGATCAGCGGGTTGGGGTGCGCACCCAGTGCCACGATCAGCGCGTCGATCTGCGCATCGCGTCCCGCTGACTCATAGCTGAGCGCCTGATCGACCAGCCGAATGCCGGTCAGCGGTCGTTCCGGGTCTTGCGTCGGGGTATCCAGGCTGACATTGACCACATCGACTGCGCGGCCAGCGGCGCACAGCCGGGTGTGCAGGCCGTCAAACTCCGGCAGCGGTGCGCTTTCCAGAATGGGAAAGCGCGAAAAGGTGAGTACCCCATGATACCCGTCCGCGCCCGCTTGCACCACTGAAAACGGATAAACATCGCTGAGCAGTTCGATCAGCGCGGCATCGCGCCCGCCAGCAATATGCACTTCCTGAATGGCGATCACGTCGGCAGCCAGCGCACGGATGAAATCTGCGACGGCGTGCATGGCATAACTTTTGACCGACATGTTGTACGTTGCCACGCGCAGCCCATCGGCATCCGCTTCCCCCGCTGGGGGGGCGGCTTGTGCCGGGAGCCATGCCCCGCGAAACAGTACGGCGGCGATCAGCACCGGGATCAGCGCCACGACCAACCAGCGCCGCGCCATGACCAGCGCGACCAGCACGATCAGCGGCGCGGGCAGGAAATAAAACGGAAAGAACATCAGCAGGAAGGCCGCCAGACCGCCCAGGTTGTCCAATGGGACGCGCAGCAGCGTGAGCGCGATCATCAGCCCCGCATACCCGCCGATTAGCAGGGCGGAAAAGCGGTGCGAACGGCGATCTGTGTGCCGGACTGCTGCCCGTCCGTGATATACTGCGTTTAAATCGGTCGCGGCACTGGCCGGGACTGTGACCGGGGGTTCCCCCCTAAAACGTTCGCTCATTTACGCTGCACCGGGGAAAACAATCGCGTGAGCCTGTTTCATCGTATCGCTGCTGCACTCCGTTCGGGCAAATTCGGGCAATCGATCCGGCAGAGCCACCGGGCGCTTGGCCTGGTATGGACGGCGGCCAAAAGGTGGACAATCGCCTGGGCGATCCTGCTTGTGATTCAAAGCCTGCTGCCCGTCGGCATTGTCGCGCTCACCCGCGATTCGGTGAATGCGGTGGTGGAACTGGTGCGCGTCAATTTTGCATCGGCGGCGGTGGGCAGCGCGCTCGTCCCGCTGGCACTGCTGGCCGCCGCGCAGATCGTCAGTCAACTGCTCGTGCCGATCAGCGGCTGGGTGCGCACCGTGCAGGGCGAACTCGTGCGCGATCATATCAGTTCGCTGATCCACGCGCAATCGCTTCGGCTCGACCTGAGCTACTTCGAGCAGGCCGCCTTTTATGACCTGATGCACCGCGCCCGCAGCGAATCGCGGGAACGTCCGCTCATCCTGCTGGAAAGCGGCGGCGGGCTGATTCGCGCCCTGCTCACCACGTTTGGGCTGGCCGTCCTGCTCATTGGCTATGAATGGTGGCTGCTGCCGCTGCTGGTCGTTTCGGCGCTGCCCGCCCTGTGGACGATTCTCGATTTCAGCCGCAAGCTCAACCAGTGGCGGCAAAAATCGACGCTTCTGGAACGGCGCGCCGCCTATTACGACTACATGATCACCGACCGCTACCCGGCTCAGGAAATTCGCCTGTTCCACCTGGGTGGGACGCTGCTGGCGCAGTATCTCGATTTTCGCCGCCAACTGCGCGAAGGCCGCCTGGCGATCATCCGCTCCAAGACGGTGCGCGATATGGCCGTGAGCGTCGTCGGCTTCGGCGTGACGGGCGGCGTGCTGGTGTGGATGAGCCTGCGCGTGGTGGCGGGCGCGGCCACGCTGGGCGACCTGGCCGGGCTGTATCAGATTTTCGTGCAGGTGCAGGGCGCGCTGTCCACGCTCACCACCAGCGCGGGCGGCGTGTACCAGAGCGTGCTGTTTCTCGACGACCTGTTCACGTTTCTCGACCTCCAGCCGCGCCTGACCGCCGACCAGGGGACGAGCGCGCCGCCGCTTCAGCACGCGCTTCGGTTTGAAAACGTCACCTTCCAGTACCCCGGCAGCGACCGCTATGCGCTGCGCGATTTTTCCATGACGATTCCCGCCGGCAAGATCATCGCGCTGGTGGGCGAAAACGGCGAAGGCAAGACCACGCTCATGAAACTGCTCTCGCGGTTTTATGACCCGTCCCAGGGGCGCATCCTGTGGGACGGAGCCGACCTGCGCACCTTCGACCCCGTGACGCTGCGGCGGCAGATCACCATGCTGTTCCAGCAGCCGTTCTACTACGGCGAATCGGCGTTTCAAAACATCGCCATCGGGGACATTGCCTCCAATCCGACCCAAAGCGATGTCGAACGGGCGGCTGCCCTGGCCGCCGCGCACGAGCTGATCCTGAAACTGCCGCAGCAGTACGAAACGATCCTGGGGAAGTGGTTCGGCGGGGAAGAACTGAGCGTCGGCCAGTGGCAGCGGGTGGCGCTGGCGCGGGCGTTTCTGCGCCAGGCCAGCCTGATCATCCTGGACGAGCCGACCAGCGCGATGGATGCCTGGGCGGAGGCCGACTGGCTGAGCCGTCTGCGCGAAGCCGCCAGCGGGCGCACGCTTTTGATGATCACTCACCGCTTTACGACGGCGATGCAGGCCGATGTGATCTACGTGATCCGCGATCATCAGATCATCGAACAGGGGACGCACGCGCAGTTGTTGAGCCAGGGCGGGCGCTATGCCCAGTCGTGGTACGCGCAGATGCGCGAACTACCCACCGACGAACCCGCATCGCAGCCCGTGCCAGAGACGGGGGACGCACCCTGAACATAGCGCAGAAAGTGGTTCGCTAAGCAACTATATACGAAATACACGAAGTCGATCTTTCTTTACATAAATTCATGGTCACGCATCTTTACACGATGTGGAAGAATCGTTATACTGTCTCTGTGTGGGTATAGGAAAGGGAACTCAATTCATGAATACGCAGAAGAAAGCCTACCAGGCTCCGCAGATGACCGAAATCGGTCGTATCGGGAATTTCGTCAATGCCGCGATGGGCAGCGTCGTTGGTGACGGCGGCGCACCGGTCATAACCCCGGATGGCACGCTCCTCCCGACCAAGCGTATGGCTTCGGCCAACCTGTAATCGATCCAGTAGGTTCTCATTCAGGTGAAGCGCCATCTTCCACAGGATGGCGCTTTCTTTTTGCCTTTTCCCCGCACACTTTTGCATACTCATGCTGAAGGCTCCCCCGTTTGCTGAGGCACGATGAGCGGCTATTTCGGTTTCGTACATTTCGACGGCTCCCCGGTCGATGCGGCGCTGGCCGCCAAGATGCTGGACTTCATCCACTGGCGCGGCTTCGACGGCGACGGCCTGTACAATGATGGGGTCGCCGTGCTGGGACATGTGCTGCACCGCACCACGCGCAGCGCTGAACACGAACGCCAGCCGTTTACCCTGGCCGGGCTGACCATCGCCGCCGCTGCCGTGCTGTACGACCGTGCAAATTTGCGCGCCGCGCTGGATGCTGCACCGATCCTCACCCCGGACGGCGGATCGCTGCCGCCAACGCATGAAACGACCGCCGACTCTGAACTGCTGATCCGCGCCTACCTGAAATGGGGCGAATCGCTGAGCGACCATGTGATGGGGGATTACACGTTCGCCTTGTGGAACCCGGCGGCGCAATGCATGACGCTGATGCGCGACCCGATTGGGACGCTCGGTTTGTATTACGCCCGCGTGGGCGGCGTGCTGGTCTTTTCCAACGATCTGGATACGCTGCGGCTGCACCCCGCCGTGCCGGATACGCTCGACGATCTCGCCGTCGGCGGGTTTCTGATCCTGGGCAGCCAGACCCGCGTCGATCACAGCGCAACGATCTACCAGGCGATCCGCCGCCTGCCCGCCGCGCATCAACTGACGGCCACCGCCAATACGAATACCGTTCGCCGCGTCTGGTCACTGCCGCTTGACCCGCCGCTGCTGCGCCGCCCGAAGCTCGACGATTTCGCCGCTGAATATCTCGATCTGCTCACGACGGCGGTGCGTGACCGTATGGACTCGCCGCGCACCGTGATCGCGCTGAGCGGGGGGTTGGATTCCGGGACGATAGTGGCGCTGGCAACCGGGTTGGTCGAACGTGGGGACGTGAACACCGAACTTTCCGCCATCACGGCGGTGTTCGACCGCATCCACCCGGATACCGAAGCGTATTACGCGGGGCTGACCGCACAGGCATATGGCATTCCCCATACCCTGTTTCCACGTGATGCTTACCAGATACGCGAACCGCTGCCCGTCTCGTCCGAACCGTCACAAAGCTATACCGCTGAAGCCACTGAGGACTACACGCGGACGATAGCGGCGCTCGCCCCAGTGTATTTCAGCGGCGATGGTTCCGACGAGATTCTGTACCATACCCCGCTTTACCAGGTGATGGGTCGGCTTTCGCCCGGCGAAGCATTCGACCTGTATCGCTATCTGTGGCGGGCAGGCGGTAAGCGCCCGGCGCTGGGCGGTGTACTGGAAGCCGTCAAAGCGCGGCTGCGCCGCACACCCGTGCGCCAGGAATACGACTTCCCGAATTGGCTCAACCCGGATTTCGCCGCCGAAAACCGCCTGCACGAGACATTTACCGATTTCTGGAATACCCAAAGCACATCGGAACACCGCTGGCAGCCTATCGCTTACGCATCGATCATGAAGTACAACTGGCAGCGCGACCACCAGTTAGGCAGTCACCGCCAGCACCCACTCCCGCGTATGACCGTGCCGTTTCTCGATCTGCGCCTGATCCGCTTTGCAATGCAGCTTCCATTCTTCAACTGGAACAGCAAGCTGCTGCTGCGCATGGCCGCCCGCGATCTGCTCCCGCCGGAAGTGCTGCACCGCCCGAAAACGCCGCTCGGCCAGCTCCTCCCGCGCCTGCTGCGCCAGCCGGGTGTCGAGTGGATCGATCACTGGGAGGCCGTGCCAGAACTGGCGCGCTATGTGCGCCGTGAGGCCGTGCCGTCGATTGTCGGGCATCCGCTCAAGCCCAACCCGCCGAACCAGTTCGTGAACATCCGCCCGCTGCTGCTCAACCACTGGCTGAAAAACCGCTCCAGGCCGCACGTCTCGTAACGGCATAGGCGGTCACAGGCTCGATGCGCGCACACAGGCTATAATCCCGGCGTGCATCGATGCCTGGAGACTTTTTTGATGATTGCCTATAAATTGCCGATTTTACAAACGCCTGCCCGTGTCGCCTCACATGAAGTCCTGCTGATCGCCAGCGGCGATTCGCGCCCCGCCGCCAACCAGACCTGCTGGCCTGCCCAGCACGACATGGAACAGCGTATCGCCGCCGCGTTCGCCCGTGAGGGAGTCACGGTGCGCCGCGCCCACCCGTTCGATCCCGTGCAGGGTCACGGGTTCATCTCCGGCCAGCGCATGGGCATGGACATTTTCAAGACCATCGACCCGGATGCAAAACTGATCGTCGCGGAAGCGGTGTGGCAGTACAGCCATCATGTGCTGGCCGGGCTGCGGGCGCATCGCGGCCCGATCCTGACCATCGCTAACTGGAGCGGCCAATGGCCGGGGCTGGTGGGGCTGCTCAACCTGAACGGGTCGCTGACCAAAGCCGGGGTGCAGTACAGCACGATTTGGAGCGAAGATTTTACCGACGACTTTTTCCTGAACGGCATCCGCCAATGGCTTCACACGGGAACGATCCTGCACGATACATCGCATGTGCGCGACCTGGATGCGGCAGCGCTCCCCGGCGACGAAGCAGCGTTGGGGCGAGCGCTGGCAGAACAGGTGGCGCACGATAAAGCGATCCTGGGCGTGTTCGATGAAGGATGCATGGGCATGTACAACGCCATCATCGACGACGAACTGCTCAACCCGATGGGAATATACAAAGAACGGCTCAGTCAATCGGCGCTGGTGGCGGAAATGCGCACCGTGACCGACCCCGAAGCCCAGGCCGTGCGCGATTGGCTAAACGCAGCGGGCATGACATTCGTCACCGGACCGGATGAAGCCGAACATCTGACCGATGCGCAGATTCATGAGCAGTGCAAAATGTACATCGCCACCGTGCGCATGGCGGATCGGTTCGGGTGTGCGGCGGTCGGCATTCAGTACCAGCAGGGTTTGAAGGACATGACCCCCGCCTCCGATCTGGTGGAAGGACTGCTGAACAACGTCGAACGCCCGCCGGTGTACCATGCCGAAACAGGCGCGGAACTGTTCCCCGGCCAGGCGCTGCCGCATTTCAATGAAGTGGATGAGGGCGCGGCGGTCGATGCGCTGGTGACGAACCGCGTCTGGACGGCGATGGGCTTCGACCCGGCGACCACGCTGCACGATCTGCGTTGGGGCGAACAGTACACAGGCGGCGGAGTCGATGCGTTCGTGTGGGTGTTCCTGATCTCCGGGGCTGCGCCCGCTTCCCACTTCATCGGCGGGTACGCCGGGGCGAGCAGCGAACGCCAGCCACCGATGTACTTCCGGTTGGGCGGCGGCACCCTTAAAGGGATCAGCAAACCTGGCGAGATCGTATGGAGCCGTGTCTTCGTGATGGACGGCGCGCTTCATGCCGATGTGGGACGGGCGACCGTCGTCGCCCTGCCCGCCGAAGAGACAGCCCGCCGCTGGTCGCTCACCACCCCGCAGTGGCCGATCATGCACGCCGTGCTGCACGGCATCACCCGCGATCATATGATGGCGCGGCACAAGGCGAATCATCTCAGCGTGGCGTATGCCCCGGATGCCGAAGCCGCCGATCATGCGCTGGCGGCCAAAGCCGCCATGTTCGCCGCGATGGGGCTGCACGTCCACCTGTGCGGGGATGTGCGGCTGTAGGTAAGCGCTGACCGTTCTCGCCGCGTCTGTGACAGTAGTATCGACCGTTGTCCCTGGCATCCAGCCGATGCCAGGGGCGCGAGTTCCCGTTTGTGCGAGAAAGGATCGACTGTGACCGATATGCCTGTGATCGACGCTGGCACGCCCGGTACGCCTGCTGAACCCCAGACCAAGCCGTTCGAGCTGGGGCTGTTTTCGTTCGTCGAACTGACCCCAGACCCGCGCACCGGAAAAATGCTCACCGCCGAACAGCGGATGCGCCACCTGCTGGAAGAGATCGAACTGGCCGATCAGGTGGGGCTGGATGTGTACGGCGTGGGCGAACATCACCGCGTCGAATATATCGCGTCCGCGCCGGAAGTGATTTTAGCGGCGGCGGCGGCGCGTACCCGGCGCATTCGGCTGACGAGCGCCGTCACGGTGCTGAGTTCGGATGACCCAGTGCGCGTGTTTCAGCGCTTCGCCACGCTCGACCTGATCTCGAATGGGCGGGCGGAAATCCTGGCCGGGCGTGGTTCGTTCATCGAATCGTTCCCGCTGTTCGGCTACGACCTGCACAACTACGACGATCTGTTCAGCGAAAAGCTCGATCTGCTGCTGAAGCTGCGCGACGACGAGTTCATCACCTGGCAGGGGGAACACCGCGCCAGCCTGGATCACCTGGGCGTGTACCCGCGCCCGGTGCAGCAGCCGCTTCCGGTCTGGATCGGCGTGGGCGGCACCCCGGAATCGGTGGTGCGGGCGGCAGAACGCGGGCTGCCAATGGCGCTGGCGATCATCGGCGGGATGCCGGAACGCTTCATGCCCTTTGCCGACCTGTACCGCCAGGTGGCGGCGGCCAACGGCCATGATCCAATGGCGCTGCCGCTGAGCATCAACTCGCATGGGTTCATCGCGGAAAGCCGCCAGCAGGCGCTCGATGAAACGTGGCCTGCCGTGCAGGTGATGATGAACAAGATCGGGCGGGAACGCGGGTGGTCGCCCATGCGGCGCGAACAGTACGACGCAGCGGCGACCCTGCGCGGGGCGAATGCGCTGGGTACGCCCGACGATGTGATCGAAAAAATCCTGTTCCAGCACCGTCTGTTCAAACATCAGCGCTTCATGCTGCAACTGACGGTCGGGTCCGTTTCGCACGATCAAACGCTGCGGGCTATCGAACTCTACGGCACGAAAGTTGCGCCGGTCGTGCGGGCAGAAATTGCCCGGCGCATGGCCGCGCCTGTCGCAGCGCCGCAGCCGTAAATGAAAAGCCGACCCGCACTTGATCATGCGGGTCGGCCTGAAATCACTGCAAATAATCCCGAAGCTGACGACTGCGGCGCGGATGACGCAAACGGCGCAGCGCTTTCCCTTCAATCTGGCGGATGCGTTCGCGGGTCAATCCGAACTTCTGGCCGACTTCCTCCAGCGTGTGGCAGCGCCCATTCAGCAGCCCGAACCGCAGCCGCAGAATGCGCGCTTCACGCGGGGTCAGCGTGTCGAGCAGTCCCTCTATTTTTTCTTGCAGCATCTTTTCATAGGTGCTTTGCGCGGGCGAAGGCACGGATTCATTTTCGATGAAGTGGCCGAATTCGCTGTCGTCATCCTCCCCGACGGGGCTTTCCAGGCTAAGCGGCTGCCAGCTCACGCGCAGCATCCAGCGGACTTTACGCGCATCCATTTTGATTTCGCTGGCGATCTCTTCCGGGGACGGTTTGCGCCCGTTTTCCTGTTCCAGTTTGCGGGCGGTGCGGTACAGGCGGCGGATGCTGTCGCTCATGTGGACGGGGACGCGGATCGTGCGGCCCTGGTCGGCAATCGCACGGGTGATCGTCTGGCGAATCCACCAGGTGGCGTAGGTGCTGAAACGGAACCCCCGGCGGTAATCGAACTTT
This sequence comes from bacterium, assembly GCA_033764035.1. Lineage (GTDB taxonomy): Bacteria > Chloroflexota > Anaerolineae > Aggregatilineales > Phototrophicaceae > Flexifilum. The sequence goes on along the minus strand of JANRJJ010000026.1, from coordinate 5,055 downwards.
TCGACCGACTTCATCAGCCCCAGGTTGCCTTCCTGAATGAGGTCGAGAAACGGCACACCCCGGTTCATATACTTCTTGGCGATGCTGACGACCAGGCGGGTGTTGGCGCGAATCAGGTGGTCACGGGCGGCGAAGCCGTCTTCGACCATCAGCGCCCATTCGCCCTGGCAGGCATGGTTGGGGGACTGCCGCAGCGCCTTCATCGCTTCTTCGCCCGCCGCGATGCGCGATGCAAGCTGGATTTCTTCTTCATTGCTGAGCAGCGGCACCCGCGCCATTTCTTTCAGGTACAGCCCGACCGTATCGCTGGAGGGCAGCCCTTCCATGTCGCCGTCCTCGTCCAGGTCGCCCGCATCCTCATACGGATCGAAATCGTCCTCGAAATCGACCTCCAGTTCATTGAACGCCCCATCATCGTCCCACCGCTGATCGAACGCCCCCAAATCGTCCGCATCCAGTCCGGGTTCATCAAATTCCGAATCCGGCAAAAAGTCCACCTGAGAATCATAAGTCCGGTCATAGTCGTTCAAGGTCTGCCCCCTGGTTCCTATAACGAAAGATCAGATTATGCGGTTGGTTCGCGGTTAAGAGGCGAATACAGCCTGTTGCAACTTGACTGCCGGGTTTACTTGTTCAGCAGTTCTTTCAGCTTGGCCAGGCGCGGGTCGATGTTGTCGTCGTGGTTGTGCGTCGGGTCATGGTTCAGGTTCGCCCCACATTCCGGGCATAACCCTTTACAATCGGGGCGGCAAAGCGTCCCCTGGGCATCTGCGATCAAGGCTTCGTCGCGCACCAGCGGCGACAAATCCAGCACACCGTCATCGCTGAGCGTGTACTCCGACCCGTTCGGGTCAGGGTAGGCATATAATTCTTCAACGTCGATGTCGATGACGTGCTGCACCGGGTCGAGACACCGTGCGCATTCATCTTCCAGACCCACTTCGAGCGTCCCCTGCACCAGAATGCCTTCTTTGGTGCGGCTGAGCCGCAGCGGCCCCCTGATGAACGAGACATCGACATCTTCCGATACCCGCGTTGCGGGCGCATCGAACGCGACATCATGGCTGTGACCAGGGCCAGCCGCTAACAAAAAGCCAACGTTGAGCTTGAGAACGCGGTTGCTGACATACCCGTTGGCAAGTTGTTTCATGAGGCACAGGCCTTCTGGTGTTTCCGCCGAAATACCTTGTCAGACAGCTCGGTTTTCGGTCGATTTCTGTTTAAACGATGCATGTTGTAACAGTCACGTAACTACCTTAACCGTATATGAGTTTAGGAATTGTGTCAAGATAGGCGACAACGTTTGAAACGGAACCCTAGCGAGTTTTTTTCGAGTTTTTTACATGCCGTGTGAAAAGCGTAAAAGACTCGCTCGGTTGTCCGCACTCTGCCATATGGTGCGGAATTGGTTACAATGGGCGCACACAACGCCCGGCAGGTTCGCTGTACGAAAGGATAGGCATGGTCAAATTCATGATCGTCTTTACCACCCCGCCTGACCCGATGGCGTTCGGGGATCGTTATGCCGATTTTCTCGCGCTGATCGAACGGATGCCGAACATCCAGCGGCGGCAGGTGATCGATATTCTGGGCAGTCCGCTTGGCACGACGCGCTATCACCGCATCCTGGAGGTGTATTTTCAGGATTACGCGGCCATGCAAGGAGCGATGATGTCGGCGGCGGGGCAGGAAGCCGGGCGCGAGATCAGCCGCTTTCCCGCCGGGACGTATGACTTGTTGTTCGCAGAAGTGTATGAAGAAACGGGCGGCAGCACCCCAGGGGCATGATGCAGGAACTCAAAGAACGCATCCTTAAGGAAGGCCGGAATCTCGGCAGCGGCATCCTCAAAATTGACAGCCTGCTCAACCATCAGCTTCACCCGGCGCTGATGCTGCGCATGGGGCAGGAACTGGCGGCGCGGTTCGCCGGGGTGAAGGTGAACCGCATCCTCACCGTGGAAATTTCGGGCATCGCCCCCGCGCTTATGACCGGGCTGGCACTGGGCGTTCCGGTCGTGTACGCCCGCAAGATCAAACCGATCACGATGGCGGGACCCGTGTTTCTGGAAACTGCGCCCAGCCACACCAAAGGCATGGAAGTCAACCTGCTGGTGAGCGCGGAATTTCTCCCGCCGCATGAGGATGTGCTGATCATCGACGACTTTCTGGCGACGGGTAAAACGCTGCTCGCGCTGGCGCGCATGGTCGAAAGCGCGGGGTCACGCATCACCGGGGTGGGCGTGGTGGTCGAAAAGACGTTTGAAGGCGGGCGCGACAAGGTGCTGAAGGCGGGGTATCCCGTCCCCATTCATGCCCTGGCGACCATCCGGGCGATGGAAGACCGCAAGGACGGCGCGATTGAATTTGCAGAGTAAGGCAATCATGACCGATCCGCGTGCCGGGGGGATTGTCATCCTCGATTATGGTTCGCAGTACACCCAGTTGATCGCCCGGCGTGTGCGCGAACAGCGGGTGTATGCCGAAGTACTGCCGCACGATGCGCCGCTCGAACGCATCCTGCTGCACGCGCCGCACGGCGTAATCCTGAGCGGCGGTCCGAACTCGATTTACGATGCGGGCGCGCCCCAGTTGAACGCCGACGTACTGAAAGCCGAACTGCCGCTGTTGGGCATCTGCTACGGAATGCAGGCGGTCACGCACGCGCTTGGCGGGGTGGTGGCCGCCGGGTCAACCCGCGAGTACGGCGCGGCGCGCATCACCCGTGCTGCCGAAAACCCGCTGCTGGATGGGCTGCCCGCCGAAATCGACGTATGGATGTCGCACGGTGACCGCATCGAACAGCCGCCGCCCGGTTTCATCGGCCTGGCCGTCTCCGACGGATCGCCGTATGCGGCGATGGGCGATGTGGCACGCCGTGTGTACGGGGTACAGTTTCATCCCGAAGTGGTGCATACGCCGATGGGCGCGGCGGTACTGGGCAATTTTTTGTTCGGGGTATGCGGCTGCGCGGCGAACTGGTCGCCCGCGTCGTTCATTCAGGATGCCATTGGCGCGATTCGCGGGCGGGTTGGCGGCGAACGGGTGCTGTTGGCGCTAAGCGGCGGGGTGGATTCGGCGGTCGCGTCGGTACTGCTGCACCAGGCCATCGGCGATCAACTGACGTGCGTGTTCGTGAATACCGGAATGCTGCGGGCGGGCGAACCGGAACAGGTCGTCTCGGTGTTCCGTGACCAGCAGCACATCCCGCTGATCGCCGTCGATGCGACCGAACGGTTTCTCGACGCGCTGCGCGGCGTGACCGACCCGGAAACCAAGCGCACGATCATCGGCAAAGGGTTCATCGATGTGTTCACCGAACAGGCGCGGGCGCTGAGCGCCGAAGGCGTGCGTTTCCTGGCACAAGGGACGATCTACCCGGACGTGATTGAAAGCGGCGCGGGCAGCAAGACCGCCAAGACGATCAAGAAGCATCACAACGTCGGCGGGCTGCCGCCCGACCTGCATTTCGAGCTGATCGAGCCGCTGCGCGATTTGTTCAAAGATGAAGTGCGGGCGGTGGGGACGGCGCTTGGCCTGCCGGATGCGGTGGTGTGGCGGCAGCCGTTCCCCGGCCCCGGCCTGGCTGTGCGCTGCCTGGGCGAAATCACCTGGGAGCGGTTGGAGACGCTGCGCGCCGCCGATGCGATCTACCTGGCGGAACTGGAGGCGGCGGGTCTGCTGCGCACGGGGACGAGCCAGGCATTCGCCGTGCTGCTTCCGGTGAAAAGCGTCGGCGTGATGGGCGATAACCGCACGTATGAAGAAGTGATTGCGCTGCGCGCCGTGACCACCGACGACTTCATGACGGCAGATTGGGCGCGCCTGCCCTTCGACCTGCTGGCACGGGTGAGCAGCCGGATCGTCAACCAGGTGCGCGGCGTGAACCGCGTCACCTATGACATCACCAGCAAGCCGCCCGGCACCATCGAATGGGAGTGAGGGCGGTTGCGTTCGATACGTCACTTCGTCTATAACGATGATCAGGTTTCAGGGGCAGTAAAGGCAGCACGGTATGGCAATCCAGATGACTCCGCCCGAAAGCGTCCCGGTCGTGAACGTTGAACCCGCCAAGCGCGATACCGCGCCGCTGGCGGTGCGCGACACGGCGCGGGAGTCCGGTACAGAACTGGTGCTTGGCAAAATGATAGGCGTGGTTTCCAACGATATTTCCGCCGAAATCGGTATGTTGATCGGGTCGGTCGTCACCATTTTCGTGCGCCAGCACAAACTGGGACGGGTGCGCGGCGCGAACGCGGGCTACGTGATCTACGGGGAACGCTACATGCCGGATATTTCGTTCGTTTCCAAACAGCGGATGCCCCGCCCGGCCAACAGCGATTGGGTGCCGCTTGCGCCCGATCTCGCCGTCGAAGTGCTGTCGCCGGGCGATGACTCGCGGGATGTGCGGGTGAAGATCGCCAACTACCTGTCGGCGGGGTCGGCGGTGTGGCTGATCGACCCCGGCGTGAAAGAAGTCGAAGTGTATATGCCGGGCGCGCCCGTGCGCCGCCTGACGATGGGCGAAACACTGGACGGCGGGGCGCTGCTGCCCGGTTTCTCGCTGCCGCTCAAGCTGATCTTTGAAGATGCCGACGGCGGCGAATGAAGATGCGCTGTACGAGCTGAGTTCGTGAGGGTGCCATGACGATCATCGACCCGCCAGCGGCAGCGGCACTGACCGCCGCAGCGTTCGAGCAGTTCGCCGCGCTGCCGGAACACCGGGACAAGCGGCTGGAATTCATCGCCGGGAGCATTGCAGACGTGGTATCGAACGATATTTCATCCGAACTTGCGGTGATCCTCAGCACGTATCTGCGCATCTGGGCGCGTGATACCCAATTAGGACGGGTGCGCGGCGCGGATGGCGGCTATGTGGTGGGGGATGCGCGCTACATGCCCGATGTGTCGTACATTTCGAAAGCGCGGATGCCCAAACCCGCCAACGCCGCCTGGGTTCCCATCGCCCCTGACCTGGCCGTCGAGGTGATCTCCCCAAGTGACGCGCCAAGTCACCTTCGCGTGAAGGTGGTCGATTATCTGAACGCCGGAGCCGTC
>JANRJJ010000025.1:0-111956 GCA_033764035.1 bacterium | reverse complement strand
GGCTCCATCTCGAACCCGGCAGTTAAGGGCACCAGCGCGGATGGTACTGCGAGGGCAGCTTCGTGGGAGAGTACGTCACTGCCAACCTCTTTGTTCTTTCTGCCCCGTGTTTCCTGTCTTTCTCCTTCGCCTTCACTGGCGCGCCTTCACCGGCGGGCAATCGATAACCCAAAAACGCGCTACACTCAACAGCGGCTGAACTTTCGTTCTGTCGCTTTTTTGTTTTCCATAAGAATATTCGAGGATACTTGATGATGAGCGATTCTCTATCTCCGCAATCCTCCCTGATGGTGGTTTACGTTGCTGGAAGCGCACCTGAAGCACAAATTGTCGCGGGTCGGCTGCAAAGCGAAGGACTGGAAACATTCATTCATCATGAACCCGCAGGCGCAGCCTATGGCATTACCGTTGGGTCATTGGGTTTGTACCGCGTGCTGGTTCCAGCGGACAGCTACGAACAGGCTAAAGCACTGCTGGATGCAGATCATTCAGACGACCTTGACCTCATTGAACTGGACGCTGGTGATGAAGAATAACACGCTGACGGCTGTCCCCGGTTTTCGTGTCGGCCACGCGACCGACCTGGAGGCGGCGACTGGATGCACCGTGATCTTGTGTCCGCCCGGCACTGTTGGCGGTGTGGATCAGCGCGGGGGTGCGCCCGGAACCCGCGAAACCGATCTGCTGCGGCCTATGCACCAGGTGGAACAGGTGAACGCTGTCATGCTGGCGGGCGGCAGCGCTTATGGGCTGGCCGCCGCCGATGGTGCGATGCGCTACCTTGAGGAACGTCAGTCCGGTTATGTGACCCGTGCAGGCTACATTGTGCCAATTGTCGCCTCTGCCATTGTGTTCGACCTGGCAGTAGGGCGGCACGATGTGCGGCCTGACACTGCGATGGGCTATGCAGCGTGCCAGAATGCCAGCGATCAACCTGTGCTGCAAGGCACGATAGGTGCGGGGACGGGCTGCCGCATTGGCGCGATGTATGGAAACGCATTGGCGACTAAAGGCGGCATTGGGTCAGCATGTATTGAACTGGGCGGCGGGTTGATAGTGGCTGCGCTTGCGGTCGTGAACGCGGTGGGCGATGTAATCGACGAGCAGGGCGCGATCCTGGCGGGCTTGCGCAGCGAACAGGGCGGCTTTTGCGGGATCATGAACGAATTCCGGGCGATGACCTATGCTGCATCGCCGCCGTCGTCCGCCGAACGCGGCGGGGAAAATACCGTGATTGGCGTGGTGGCGACGAACGCCCGGCTGAGCAAAGAAGCCATCAACAAAGTGGCGCAAATGGCGCATGACGGCCTGGCGCGTGCCGTCAATCCCGCTCATACGTTGTTCGATGGCGACACGATTTTTGCACTGGCGAGCGGCAGTGTTGAGGCCGATGTAAACCTGGTCGGCGCGTTTGGCGCGGAAGCATTCGCACAGGCCATCCGCAGCGGGGTACGGGCTGCAACCTCACTTTATGAGGTTCGTGCCTGGAATGCCTGATGGTACGATGCAGACAAGTCTAATTCATGTTAAAAAGGTCAGTCTGAGCCTTAAACTCACGTTAGTGCCGGGTTGATATTCTTAACTCTGTGTAGAGGCTGCTCATGGACGAGGGATTGATGAAAGTCCTGATCGTGGAAGATCACGAAACGCTGGCGCGCAACCTGGCGGAAAAACTGCGCGGCGAAGGCTTTACCGTACTGACGGCTGGCGATGGCGAAGAAGGTTTGGATAAACTGCGCGGCGAACACCCGGATTTGATCGTTTTGGACATCATGCTGCCCAAACTGGATGGCCTCAGTCTGTGCCGCATCATCCGCCGGGATGCCGCTACTGCGCACATTCCCATCATCATGCTGACGGCACGCGGAAACGAAGTGGACAAGATCGTCGGGCTGGAAAGCGGCGCGGACGATTATATTGTGAAACCGTTCGGGTTAGGGGAATTTCTCGCCCGTGTGCGTGCGGTCATGCGCCGTGCGCCAGGCCGCCCCGCGCTTCAGGATGAATTGATCTCCAACGATCTACGCTTGAGCCTGACCGGGCGGCGCTTGTTCCGCGATGGCAAGGAAACCAAGCTGAGCAACAAGGAATTCGACCTGCTGGCGGAACTGATGCGCAATCGCGGTGTGGTGCTGTCGCGTGACCTGATCCTCACGAAAGTATGGGGCTACGATTATTTTGTCGATAAGCGCACGGTCGATGTGCATATTCGCTGGCTGCGCGAAAAGATCGAAGATGATCCTTCCAACCCGAAACGGATCGTGACCGTGCGTGGGGTAGGGTACCGGTTTGAAGGTTAAGGCTGTCATGCAAGACCCGAACATCGCACGCATTGTGGCAGAGCGTGCAAAACAACTGGAAGCGATGCGCGACGCGGTGCGCGCTTACGAACAGGCCGCCGAAACGCTGCAAAAACTGAGTGCCCAGAATGGACAAGCGCTGGAAAGTCTGCGGCGCAACCTGGCCGCGCAGGAAACGGCGTTTTCGTCGGACAAACTGGAAGCGGAACGCTACGACCGCGAAATTGCCGAAATGCAGGAACAGATCAGCACGGACGAGAACGCGAACGGTTACAAAGTCGCGCTGGCGCTGACCCTGGCGAACGCCGCATATGACGTGCTGATGGTGCTTGACCGCGATTTTCGCATCATCGCCATCAACAATGCCGCCGAAGTGCTGTTCGAACGTCAGCGACCAATTGGCGAACACCTGGTCAGCGTGACGAATATTCCGCAGCTCCTCTCGATTGTGGAAGATGCGCTGATCAACGAAGAAGAATCGCTGGAAGAGCAGATCAGCATCGATAAGCGCGCTTTCCGCGTCAAAGTCCAGGTGATCCGCCGCGAAGGGAACGACTTCATCGGCGTAGCGATGGAGGACATCAGCGACCTGGTGCGGCTTGCACGCGCCCGGCGCGATATGGTCGCCAACATTTCGCATGAACTGCGCACGCCGATCACCAATATCAAGCTGACCATTGAAAGCCTGTTCCACGAGCAGGATCGCCCAAAGCGCAAGCAGAGCGCGTCGGCGCTGAAGGCGATTGCGAGGGAGGTCGATTCGATGCAGTGGTTGGTGCAGGGGATGCACGACCTGAGCATGATCGAATCTGGCGAAGCGATTTTGCGCATGTACGAATTTCCCCTGTACGAGATGGTGGCCGATACGTTGGAACGCATGAGCGATCTGAGCGAATCGAAAGAGGTGATCGTGCAGTCGGACGTAGCGCAGGATATTCAAGTGTTGGCCGACCGCGATCTGACGATGCGCGTGCTGATCAACCTGATCCACAACGCGCTGAAATGGTCGCCGCCGCACCAGGTGATCCAGGTATCCGCGATTGCGAATGGCGATCAGGTCTTGATCAGTGTGAGCGACAAAGGTCCCGGCGTGCCGGAAGAACACCGCGAACGAATTTTCGAGCGCTTTTACCAGGTCGATCCGGCACGGTCACGGTCGGAAGGCAGCTCGGGGCTGGGATTGGCGATCTCGAAGCACATCATCGAAGCGCACGAGGGGCAAATCTGGGTGGAAAGCGCGGCCAACGGCGGCGCGATGTTCTGCTTCACGCTGCCGAATGCGTCGGTGCTGCACCAGAACCCGGAATAGGCCCGCCAAAAGATGAGGGGGTTCGGTAAACTCTCATCTTGTGCATATGGTGTTCCTGCAAAAGTCTGTATAATCGAAAACAAACGAGCAACCTTCGGGGCAGGGTGAAATTCCCTACCGGCGGTAATATGGATGTTCAACGCCTTGTTGAACGTACCATACAGCCCGCGACCCGTTTTCCCGGCAGCGGTCTTGAACCGAATGCGCGCCACTTGTCCGCATTCGCAGTAGAGTGTTGGGGAGCCGCACGAATTGGCGTTCGTGCGCCGGTGGATCTGGTGAGAAACCAGGGCCGACAGTCAGAGTCTGGATGGGAGAAGGGATTCGGAACGCGCTCAGCCTGGGTGCGTGCTGCGGCATATCCAGCGGCAGCGCACAGCCGGGATGCGTCGTCTCCGTGCTTGGCTGTACCGTTGTACAACTGCTGCCCTGCTTGTGCAGGACTGGTTGTTTTGTGCGAACGGATATCCACTTTCGCGGCGGGAGTGTGTGCCGCTTTTCAGGCAACCCTCTGTTCCGCAAAATGGGGCAAGCGACCTCCTCCTTGCGCCCCGTTGTTTTCGCGTAACTGTGCGCGTTTTCGACGGGAGTAAGGCTGAATGCAATCCACGATGTTTTTTGAACAGTTTCGCCAGCGCATCCGCGTGCGCCCCCGGAAGCCGATGCCGCGTGCCGGGTGGTCACTGTTGGGGGTAGCCGTCATCCTTCTGGTATGGCAGGTCGTCACGCTGCTGCAACTGTACCCCACGTTCATCATCCCGCCGCCTGCCCAGGTCGCAGAACGATTCTATGAAGCCGCCATCGACGGTCAGTTGTGGCTGCACACCAGCACCACCTTGTTTCAGATGCTCGGCGGGCTGGTGATCGGCGTGAGCCTGGCGATGGTGACCGGATACCTGATCGCCCAGAACAGCACGCTGGAAGCCCTGCTTTCGCCGGTGATCGTCGCGGTGCAGTCCACGCCCGTCGTGGCGTATGCGCCCCTGCTGGTGATCTGGTTCGGCAGCGGGGCGACGAGCAAGGTCATCACCAGCGCGCTGATCGTGTTTTTCCCGATGCTGATGAACACGATCATCGGCATACGGGAAGTCCCGGCGGCGCAGCGTGAACTGATGAACGCGCTGTCTGCCACACGCCTGCAAACGCTGATCAAGCTGGAAATTCCGGCGGCGCTGCCCGTGCTGCTGGGCGGGTTGAAGGTGAGCGCCACGCTTTCGGTGATCGGCGCGGTGGTGGGGGAATTCGTGAGCGCGGAGGCGGGACTGGGGCGGCTGATCAATATTGCGCGGTTCGATTACGATACACCGCTCGTGTTCGTCGCCGTGATCATGCTCGCGCTCATCGCCCGGACGATGTATGGGCTGATCACCCTGCTGGAACGGCGGCTGCTGCGCTGGCAGCAGGCGCGTGCCGAAGCCATGTAAACTATGTCACTTTTCGGTAGGGCAGTGGGGATGGACGGCTGGCGTACATCCCCTTTCTTATCCCTTGCCCGCCGCTGACCGCTTCAGTCTCAAGAGGAGTTTTACTGTCATGAATCGCAAGTGGTTTCGGGGAGTCGCGTTTTTCATCCTGGCCGCGCTTGGCGTGATGCCCGCACTGGCACAGGAAAACGCCGACCAAACGCTGTTTCTCACGTTCGTGCCGAACATCCAGTTTTCGCCCGTCTACGCGGGCATCGAAAACGGATATTACGCCCAGAACGGCATCAACCTGATCATCGAACACGGCGACGAACCCGTCGGGGTCGATTTGATCGCGGCGGGCGAACGGCAGTTCGGCATCGTCAGCGGTGAACAGGTGATCGCGGCGCGCGCGAATGGCCGCCCGGTGGTGTTCGTCTACGAATGGTTCCAGAAATTCCCCATCAGCGTGGTAGCGACAGAAAATTCCGGCATCGACACGGTGGCTGACCTGGCGGGGCAGCGCGTCGGGCTGCCGGGGCGCTTCGGCGCGACGTACAGCGGCCTGGTCGCGCTGCTGGCCGCCAACGGGCTGGCCGAAAGCGACCTTCAGTTACAGGAAATTGGCTTCAACGCGCCGGAAGTGATCTGCGTCGGCGGGGTGGAGGCATCGACTGTCTACATCAACAATGAGCCGCTGCAAATTCAGAACCGCATCGACGCGGGCGACTGCGGCGCGATCACCGGAATCCGCGTCTTTCCAGTCAGCGAGTACGTCGATATTGTCTCGAACGGGCTGATCACCAACGAAGCCACGATCACTGAAAATCCCGACCTGGTGCGGGCGATGGTGGCGGCTTATCACAATGGGCTGCGCGATGTGATTCAAAACCCGGCGCAGGCCTACCTGATCAGCGCGGCGTATGTGGAAAACCTGCCGCTCACGGATGCGGATCGGGCGGTGCTGGAAAACGGATCGGACATGGCGACGACGTTCATCGCCGGGACGCTCACGCCGGATGCGAATATCGAACAGTTCGCCGCGTTTCATGCTCAACTAGCCGATACGCTGATCCCGCAGCTTTCGCAGGATGCTGCTGTGCAGTTCCGCATCCTGCTCAACACGATTGACCTGTGGATGGCCGAACGGCTGGGTTACACCGACCCGGAATCGTGGGAAACGACCGCCCAGACGCTGATCACGATGGGGTTTCTGGACGAAATACCCGACCTGGCCGGGGCGTATACCAACGACTTCCTGCCTGAATAGGCCGTGATTCACGCACATCAGCAATCGCAGCGAAGCCGCAGCCTGACCGCTGCGGTTTTTGCGTCTCTAAAGCTGAAGCGTGAGGCCGAACGTGCTGCCCTGGCCCGGTTCGCTGAGCAGGTACACCGTGCCGCCGTGTGCTTCCGCGACCGATTTCACGATGGCCAATCCCAGTCCTGTGCCAGGGATGTGCGATGTGCCGTCCAGACGGTAGAAGCGCTCGAAGATGCGCGCCTGGGCATCCGCCGGGATGCCGGGGCCGTCGTCCGCAACTTCGATATGCAGCATGGATTCGTTGGTGTAGGCGCGCAGCACCACCAGCCCACTGGGCGGGGTGTATTTGATTGCGTTATCGAGATAATTCGTGATCGCACGGCTGACCCACCGCTGATCCATCGTAAGTAGGGGAATATCGGGTTCGAGTTCGACGCGGAACTTGAGGCGGTGATCCTGGAGGATATGCCAGATGTCACCGGCGGTCTGTTCGACCACATCGCGTATATCGACTTCGGTCAGTTTGAACCCGTAGCCGCTCTGAATCTGTTCCAGGTTGAGGAGGTCTTTCAACAGCGAATCGATGCGTGTGATCCCCGTGTTGGCAATGCGGATCATCTCGACGGCGTAATCGTCGTCGCCGTAGGCGCGGTGAAGCTGCTCCAGCGAATTGAGCGCCACGCCCAACGGGTTGCGCATATCGTGCGCGGCGGCCTGGATGAACTGTGTGCGAGCAATTTCGGCCTGGTGCAGGTGCGTGACATCCTGCAAGACGACCACCCAGCCATCCATCATCGCGTTGGATTCCAATTGGCGATCCACGTATACGGGGGAAACGATCACCGACAGCACGCGCTCGTTGGGCAGCGACACCTGAAAGGTGCGCTTCGCTTCATCGCCATGCCCGGCCAGCGCAAACAGCAGCGCCTCCAGCACAGCAGCGGGGAGCGGTGCTTCGCGCAGCGGTACGCCGATCAGCAGTTCGGCTTCGGCATCGAGCATGGCGCGGGCGGCAGTGTTGAACAACTGAATGCGCCCCTCCTGATCGGTGGCGATGATCCCATCCGCCGATGAGCGGAGAATCGCGCTCAGGCGGTTCTGGTTCTCGACGGTCTGTTCGTACAGGCGAGCGTTATCGAGCGCCACCCCGACCGTATCGGAGATCGCTTTCAGCACGCCGACGATGGCATCATCGAACGCATTCTTGTAGCGGCTCATCAGGCTGAGCAGACCGACGATTTTGCCGCGTGCGTGCATCGGGGTCATGACGATGCTTTGGAACGGTTCTTCGCGGAAACTGGGGACGGCCAGTTCTTCGGCCTGGCTGAGATCGTTCCACACAATCGCATCATCGGCGGCGATCACGCGCCCGCTCATGCCCATCCCAAACGGCACGCGAATCGACCGCTGGCTGACGAAATCGTTGATCCAGCCCTGCTGTGCGCTCAGCACGACTTCGCCCGTCGCTTCATCGATCAGGCTAATGCCCGCCGCTTCCGCACTGGTGATTTCGACGACGGCTTGCAGCGCGGTACGCAGCACATACGGCAGGTCAAGCGATTGACTCACGCTCGCGGCGACGATGCTCACCGCTTCCAGACGTTCTTCAAGCCGTTTGATTTCCTGCAAAAGCTGTTCGTTCTGGTCAGCGAGACTTTGATAATCGATCATCATAGGTACGCCAGTGTTCGCTTGTCCGGGGTCGCTGTGCAGCGTACAGAACCCGCCAGCGTTATGATTGAACGGCTTAAGGCAGCTTCTGCATCCTGCAACCGCGCATGATTATAAACAGGAAATGAAATAATGACGACGACAAAGCTTGACATCGACGCACTGCGGGCGCAGTTCCCATCCCTGAGCCAGCAGGTGAGCGACCGCACGCCAATCTACTTCGACAACCCGGCGGGGACTCAGGTGCCGCAGCGGGTGATCGACGCGGTGACGGGCTATTTCACGCACATGAACGCCAACCAGGGCGGGGCGTTCCACACCAGCCGGGCGACGGACGCGCTGGTCAGTGCTGTGCGCGAAAAAGTTGCCCGGTTTCTGAACGCGCCGCACCCGGACGAGATCGTGTTCGGGCCGAACATGACCACGCTCAATTTTGCGCTCAGCCGGGCGTTGGCACACACGCTTCAGCCAGGGGACGAGATCGTCCTCACACGGATGGATCACGATGCGAACGTGTCCCCCTGGCTGCGCATCGCGGCGGATCGCGGGCTAACGGTGCGGTGGGTAGATATTATCACGCCGGAATGTACGCTCGATCTGAACACACTTGAAGCGGCGCTGACCGACCGCACCCGCATTGTGGCGACGGTACACGCCTCGAATGCTGTCGGGACGATCAACCCGGTCGCGCAGATCGCCCAGATGGCGCACGCTGCCGGGGCGCTGATCGTGGTCGATGCCGTGCAGAGCGCGCCGCATCTGCCCATCGATGTGCAGGCCATCGGGTGCGATTTTCTGCTGTGTTCATCGTACAAGTTCTTCGGACCACATGCGGGAATCCTGTGGGGGCGTTATGACCTGCTGGCATCGCTGCCCGCCTACAAAGTACGGCCATCGAAGGATGTGCCGCCGTACCGCTGGGAGACGGGTACGCCTGCCTTCGAGCTGATTGCCGGAGTGGGGGCGGCGGTCGATTACCTGATGGAGATCGGCATCGACCGCCTGCTTGCATATGAGCGTGACCTGGCCGCGCACCTGATCGATGTGCTGCGGCGCATCCCTGGCGTGCAAATCGCGGGCATCACCGACCCGGCACGCTACCATGAGCGCGTGCCGACGGTCGCCTTTTCGCTGGATGGCTACACGCCGACCGAAATCGCCTCACACCTGGCCGCCCATGCCATCTACGTTTGGGATGGAAACTATTACGCGGTCGAGATCATGCGCCGCCTGAACAGGCCGGATGGCATGGTGCGGGTGGGGCTGGCGCACTATAACACGCATGCGGAGATCGATCAGTTTGAGGGCGCGCTCAAGCTGCTGCGGTAAGCGAACGGGTCAGAAGGGGTGTGCGTATCCTGGCGCGCCCCATGACGACGTGTCACGCTTTGGTGACGACGTGTCACTCTTTAGTGACGACGGCGGCAAGCTGTGCGCCGATCAGTTCGAGCAGTAACACATCCTGCATGGTGATGGTATCCGGGCGTTCGCGGAAGGCGGCCAGCACCCCATAACGCGCCGTCGTCCCCACCAGAATACAGGCTACGCACCCTAAGCGTCCCCGCTTGACCAGCGGATGGGTGATCTCGTCGTTCATCCCGGCGATGCGGCTTTGGCCGTTGGTCAGCACCCAGCCGATCACGTCGGTTTCGCTGGCCGTTTTAGGGGCAATCGCCTGGATTGCAATCGGTCCGTCCTGGGCTTTGAGCGTCAGCGCCGGGGTGTCGCTTTTTTCCAGGCGGTAAAAGGCGACGTAATCGTACCCCAATTCCTTGACCGCGCTGACGGCGGCTTCCTGTTTGCCCAGTTCCCCCACCGCGTTGCGCAGCTTCTTGGCGAACGAGCGCACGGGCGGCATGGCATCGGCGCGCAGCGTTTCCAGGCGGCGATCCGCCAGCAGGCGGTTGATGCGCCGTGCCAGGTCGCCGTTGGTGAACGGGTCGGTGCTGATGTCGTCGGCCTGGCCGGGCAGGGCAAAATCGGCTTCTTCATCCACCAGCACGACCAGGATGCGGGGGTACTGGTCGCGCACCCCGCCTATCGAATCGAATGCGCCGGGCAGGGCATTATCCATCACCAGCACATCGGTGTGCATGGCGGGGTCGCCCAACACGCTGTGGGCTTCCTGCACCGCGTTGACCACCCGCACGCGAAAATCCTTGATGATGGAAAGCTGTTGTTCGTAACGGGTGGTCTGTTCAGCGCGCACGGCGACCAGAACGTCAATCGATGGCATGGGCAGTCCTCATTTTGTCCACAGGATCGGCGCTTCAGCGGTCGCCAGGGCGAGCGTGATCAACTGGCGCATCCCGGCAGCGACGGGCGCGGTTTCAATGTATTCATCCAGGCGATGCGCATTCCCGCCGCGTGTGATCCCGATGGTCACGGCGGGGCAGTTTTGCGCCAGCGGAATGTTGGCATCGGTGCTGCCCGTCTCCAGGGCTGGCTGAATGCCCTGCCGTGCCAGCGCCGCTGCTGCATTCTGCACCAGCGGGTGTGCCGGATCAAGGTATCCAGCCGGGCGATCCCCAACCACCTCGACCGTGAATGCCGTATCCGCCGCCGTGAGCGCGTCGATATGCCCGCGCACCTGCCGTTCCACCCGCGCCAGCGCTTCGCGGTCTTCCGACCGCATATCCAACCAGAGTTCGGCACGGGTGGCAATCGCGTTGATCGCTTCACCGCCGCTGATCATGCCGATATTGTACGTGGTGCGCGGGTTTTTTGGCGGCTGAATGGTGGCGATGCGCCCACCCAGTTCAACGATGGCATGGACGGCACTGGGCTTGCCAAAATGCAGCCAGCTATGCCCGCCCGCTGTGGTCGCGGTGATGTGCAAACGCCGCACGGAAATACCCGCATGGTAAATATGCCCGTAAGCCAGCCCTTCCAGGTTGATGACCGCATCGATTCTGCCGCGCAGCAGGTCGAAGGCGGCGCGCATCCCACCCAGGTCGCCTAATCCTTCTTCGCGGCTGGTGGCGACGAACCACAAATCGCGCTGCGGGGTGATGCGCTGTTCGTGCAGGGCGTAGGCCAGCCCTAACAGGCCGCTCACGCCGATGCTGTTATCGCCCAGACCCGGCGCATAAATCAGGCCGGACTCGCGCCGGATGGTCAGGTCGGTATCCGCCGCGAAAATGGTATCGGTATGCGCCGCGATCATCAGGCCGGGCAGGTCGGGACGTTCGCCCGGCAGCCGCCCGTACACATTCGCCAGATCATCGGTGTGAACCTCGTGCAGTCCCAGATGTGCGAACTGAGCCGCTACATAGCGCGCCCGCGCCCCTTCCGCGAAGGTGGGCGCGGGAATCTGCTGGATGGCGATCCCCTGGTCGATCACCCAGTTGGCGAGCGCGGGAAGCCGATCCCATTGATGCTGCGAGTCGATTCTGTCGATGAGATGTTTCATAGCGTCAAAGCTTACCTCAAAACCCGGCGGCGCACATCTTCCAGTCGAACGCGCCCTTTGAAGAGGGGGGTAAAGGCGCTATAATCGCGGCTCTTCCAGAAGGTTATCAACATGACCACCCTAATCCTGATCGAGCGTCAACAGAAAGCGTCGTTTGCCGATTCCCTGAATAAACGGTACGCGGTGGTTTCGGTCGCCAGCGGCAAGCAGGCGATTGCCGCCGCGCAAACAGAACCCACTGCGCCCACTGCCGTGATTCTGGACGCAATTTCGATGAAAACCAGCGGCGAACGCATCGCCCGGCAGATTAAGGCCGAAGTGATGGATACGCCGCTCATTCACCTGCACCCAGGCCCAAAAGAGGCGGTCAATTCCCCTGCTGATTCGGTGCTGATCGCCCCACTGACGGCGCGTAAACTGGCGCTGGCCGTCGCCCGCTTCGCCCGGCCTGCCCCGGTCACCGAACGCGATACCCTGCTGAACTGCGGCCCATTTTCGATGAACCTGAACCGGCGCACGCTGACGTACAACGGACAGGAAATGCCGCTTTCGCCCAAGCTGGCGCTGCTGGTCGAGTATTTTCTACGGCATCCGGGCGAAACGCTCGACCGCAAGCAGTTGATGGAGCAGATTTGGCACACCGATTATATGGGCGATACACGCACGCTCGATGTGCATATCCGCTGGTTCCGGCGCGCCATTGAAGGCGACCCGCACGCGACAGTATCACTGGTCACGGTGCGCAAAGTGGGCTACCGTCTGGAAATTCCCGCCGCTGAACCCATCGTCACCCATGCCCCACACGCTGAATTTCACGTTGATGTATTACATTCCGTGTAAACATTTAATCTTGATCGAAGAATCATAAAGGGCGAGTCGTTGTCTGACTCGCCCTTTATGATTGACACTACCGTCCTACAAGCGCCCCTTTACTGGCGCTGGGCGACGGCGTTCAGTTGTTTCATCAGGCGCGATTTACGGCGTGCAGCATTGCGCGGGTGAATCACACCCCGGCTGGCCGCACGATCCAGGTCGCGGATCGCGGCGCGAGTCGCTTCCAGCGCGGCGTTGGCATCGCTGCCCTGAAGGGCAGTGCGGGCGCGCTTGACGAAAGTACGGGCGCGGCTGCGATACACGCGGTTGTACTGGCGGCGTTCTTCGCTTTGACGGATACGCTTGATTGCAGATTTATGGTTGGCCATGACGTTTTATCGGATCACGCACATTTCAGGTCAGAATAGGCGAACAGTGTAACACACGCGAAAAGGCGTGTCTATGGTTGGCTTGCCGTGCCGCGGTCATACGTTTGGCAGCACGTCCAGCACCTGCATCACCAGCAGCGCCACAGCAGCGACGTTGATCACGATCAGCAGCAGGAGCATAAAGAGCGCGACGAACGGGTACTTTTCGCGGGTTCCAGGCAGGCGCGTCGCCTTGATTTCCTGAGGAATGAACCCGAACAGCGCGCCTTCGCCGTCCTCCATCACCTGCCCGTCGCCGTCGGGGTCGATGTTGTCGAAGAGCGTGTAGTCGCTCTCTTTCACCTCCGGCATGAACATATCGACATCGCGGCTGATCTTGATCGACGAGGTTTCATTGGTACTGGTCTTGGTTTTCACGCGGGCGGCTTCGCGGCTGGCGCGCTTGGCTTCTTTCTTTTCGCGTGCCAGTTCACGGCGGCTTTTGCCGGGGCTGCTTTCAGCAGCGGCCTTATCCAGGACGGCGGCTTTTCGATTGAACTCGAATGTCGAGCGTTTGGCAGGGGCAGCGGGCGGCTCGTCGGAAACGCCGGGGATGTCGATGGGTGCGTTGGGCGTGAACGGCCCATCGGTGAACAGGTCGGATTCGTATTCGTCGGCGTTGATGGGCGCTGTACCGCCGGGAGTCGTCGCAAACGCGGGCGCGGCATTGTTGGGTAAATTCAGTCCCGTCACCCAGTTATCATATTCTTCATCGGAAATTTGCGGGGTGGCACTCCCGAACGCACTCACCGGGCGGGAAGGATCGGACGGCGCTTCCCATTCGACGCTGGTGGGCATGGCCGGGGGCGGCTTCGGCTTGTTGAAATCGACCGTTTGGCCTTCCAGATATTGCAGGCCTTTACGCGCCCGTTCGTTCATCGGGTTGATGGCCAGGACGTTTTCCAGGCACACACGCTGATCCTCTGGCGATTCAACCACGCCGCTGAGGTACATCCACGCTTGTTCGTTGAACTGATCCAGGTCAACCGCTTTGGAGAGCAGCGCCCGCGCTTCTTCTTTCCGTCCCGCCTTGAATGCGGCGATTCCTTCGCGCACCATGCCTTCAACGTTGGCCGACATGCTCACAACCCCTGTTGCCGTTCGCAATCGATTCTGTAGACTCCATCTTAGCACACACCATGAAGATGAGAAACAGATGAGCGCGCCGATCTGCCTGTCGAATCGACGCGGTTCCGTTCGACGTAACAATAGAAGGGCGGCATTCTGGTTCGCCGTTCATGCTTATCAGGAGGAAATACCCCATGAAGTACATGCTGCTCATTTATGGCGATCAAAGTCTGCGGGCGCACTGGACACAGGAACAGCAACAGCAGGAAATGCAGGAATATTTCGCATTCAACGCTGAAATGCAAAAGCGGGGCGTGCTGCGCGCCGGGGAAGCGCTGATGGGGACGGAGATGGCCACGACGGTGCGCGTGCGCGATGGTAAAACCCTGACGACCGACGGCCCGTTCGCTGAAACCAAAGAGACATTGGGCGGTTATTACGTGATTGAAGCCAAAGACCTGGACGAAGCGATTGAAATCGCCACCAAACTTCCGGGGGTGCATATCGATTCCATCGAAATTCGACCGCTCTGGGATTATAACCAGGGAACCTAGCGGCTGAGTGCAGGGGTGTTTGAGGATGACACACGGCAGCGACCCGGTTCGGGCTGCAATTGAACGGGTGTACCGCGACGAATACGGGCGCACATTGGCGGCACTGATCAGCCAGCTAGGGGATTTTGAGCTGGCAGAAGATGCGCTGCAAGATGCGCTGGTCACCGCGCTGGAGGCCTGGGAACGCGAAGGCGTGCCGCGCAATCCCGGCGCATGGCTGACTGCTGTCGCCAAACGCCGCGCTATCGACCGGTTGCGCCGCAGTTCGACGTTTGCCCGCAAGCAGGCGGTCATCCTCAACACGCTTGTCACGCAGTCCGAAAACGAGGATGATTCCATGTTCGAGGACGGGATTCCGGATGAACGGCTGAAACTGATGTTCACCTGCTGTCATCCATCCCTTGCGTTGGAGTCCCAGGTCGCGCTGACGCTGCGCACGCTGGGCGGGCTGACGACCGCAGAGATCGCACGGGCTTTCCTGCTGCCGCTGCCGACGATGGCGCAGCGGCTGACACGGGCGCAGCACAAAATCCGCGATGCGGGCATTCCGTTCGCGGTTCCCCCGGCGCACCTGCTGCCAGAACGGTTGGATGCGCTGCTGGCTGTAATCTATCTGATCTTCAATGAAGGGTATGTCGCCAGCAGCGGAGAAGGGTTGATACGGGGTGAACTGTGCGCCGAAGCGATCCGCCTGTGCCGCCTGCTGATTGACCTGCTGCCAAATGATGCATACTGCGCCGAGGCGAGGGGGCTGCTGGCGCTGATGCTGCTGCACCATGCGCGCCATGCGGCACGGGTCGCGCCGGATGGTGACCTGATCCTGCTGCAAGATCAGGATCGGTCGCAGTGGGATCAGGCCGCCATCGTGGAAGGGATTGCACTGTTGACCGATGCGCTGCGGCGCGGTCAGCCTGGCGTATACCAGGTGCAGGCGGCGATCAGCGCACTGCACGCCGAAGCCGCCACGTATGCCGATACCGATTGGGCGCAGATCGCGGAATTGTACGGTGTGCTGGTACGGCTTAACCCATCCCCGGTGATCGAAATCAACCGCGCCGTTGCGGTAGGCATGGCACACAGCCCCCAGGCCGGGCTATCCCTGCTGCACCACATCGGCGGTGATGTGGAGGCGTACTATCCCTACCATGCAGCCCGCGCTGACCTGCTGCGGCGCACGAACCAGCGCGACGCTGCCGCCGATGCGTATGAACGGGCGCTGACGTTATGCCCAAACCTGAGCGAACAGCGCTATCTGCGGCGGCGGCTGGACGAACTTACACAGCAGAGCGGGTGAGGTAAGGACGGAATACACTCAGCATCAACGCAATGCCGCGCTCGAACTGTGCCTGATCGATGGCGTGGCCGCTCATTTCCAGCGAACTTAACCAGAATTCGCTGATCAGCCAGCACAAATCGGCCAACTGCTCAACAATGAGCGGCTCATCGGGCAGCGCCAGCACGCCGCTTGCGCGCAGTGCGTGGACGATCTCGCGGAATCCTGTATAACCGCGTTCGCGCACGACGATGTAACGCTGATGCAGTTCAGGATCGGCCAGGAGCAGGGCGAGCATCTCGCGGTAGATGAAGCGGTATTCGTGCAGCAGTTCGAAGTTGATGCGGATCAGCGCGGCGAGATCGTCGAGCCTGAGCGCCCGATCCGCTGGCAGGTCAAAGCGCGTATCCGTCGCGGCGAACAAACGCTCGAATAAAGCAGCGATGATCGCGCCTTTGCTGCGAAAGTGATAATACAGATTGCCGGGGCTGATTCCCATCGCGTCGGCAATATGGTTGGTCGAAATGCTGGCGCTGCCGTGTTGGTTGAACAGCGCCAGCGCGGTATCGAGAATCCGTTCTTTCGTTTTGCCCACGCAATAAACCCTTACAGCCCGCCCGCAAACACGACCAGCGTCGCCAGCACAAGCGCGATGTACACCCCTAACTGTACGAACACCTGGACGTTGCTCATCGCCTGTTTGGATGCCGCATACGCCGGGTTATCGCGCCTCTGTTGGTTGACGATGCCGAAGGCGAAGATCAACAGGAAGACCACCCAGCCGAAGCGCTGAAGGACACGCCCCAGCACGACCGCCCACGTTTGAAAATTGAGCAAGCCCGCCGCGATCACGATCAGCACCGCCACCCCTGCCAGGAGCGCTATCGTCACCCAGCGGTCTTCATGCTCATCAAGCGAATTGTAGATCACCTTGAACAACTGCCCCGCGTCGAGCGTCCACACCGGAACCAGGTTCATGACTGCCAGCAGCCCGTTGACATACACCATCTCGCCTGCGAAGGTGGCGAGTCCCGCACCTGTATCCGTCCCGATTCCGGCAAAAACGGGCTGAAGTCCCAGAAAGATGAGCATTAGCCCGACGTTGACGGCAGGCCCGGCCTGTAACAGCCAGCTAATCGTATTCCAGTGGCGCGTATCGGACAGCGCATTCTGTTCGGGGTCGCGGGGGGCGGCGACCGCGCCGAGCGGAAACAGGTAGAGGATCACGATCTTGATGTCCGCCAGGCGGAACACGAATGCATGACCCAGTTCGTGCAGGAACATGCTGATCAGCATCGCCAGCGACATCCCCCACGACCAGTTGAACAGGAAGCGGAACGTGAGCAGAAAGGCGAAAAATGCGCCAATCTGCACGAGCGTCCCACGCTGAAGATCGATCATCCGCCAGATAAGCGTCTGCCCATCGAGAAAGTTGACCCGCCGCAGCTTTTGCCAGAAGGTGAGCGACCCTGACGGGTTCACAGGGGGAGTTTCCGCCGAAGTCATGGGAGTCCTTTCGATCAACCGTCGAAATGTACATCCAGTATGGCACGGCAGAAAAGTAATGCGCAACTGGAAGCCGCGCTGCGGATGGTTCGGGCGGGCGGGGCGCGGGTGCGCTAGACTGAACCGCTGTGAACGGTTTCTTGAAAAAGGATGCATCATGCCCCTGAAAATATCACGTTGGATCGTGCTGTGCGCGGTATGCCTGTGGATGACTACAGCGGCGGCGGCACAGGATGCACCGTACCGCGATTCGGCACTGCCGGTGGCGGAACGGGTGGAAGACCTGCTGGCGCGCATGACCACCGATGAAAAGATCGGCCAGATCACACTGATCGAGAAAAACAGCCTCACCCCTGGCGATGTAACTGCGCTGTTCATCGGCGGGGTGCTGAGCGGGGGCGGCGGCTACCCGGCGGGCGATAACACCCCGGAAGGCTGGATCGCAATGGTGCGCGGCTTCCAGGAAGCCGCGCTGCAAACACGGCTCGGCATTCCACTGATCTACGGGGTCGATGCCGTGCATGGGCATAACAATCTGCGCGGGGCGGTGATCTTCCCGCACAACATCGGCCTGGGCGCAGGCCGCAACCCGGCGCTGGTCGAACAGATCGCGCAGATCACCGCACAGGAGATCATGGCGACGGGCATTTACTGGAATTACGCGCCCGTGCTGGCTGTCCCACAGGATATTCGGTGGGGACGCACCTATGAAGGTTTCGCGGAAAATACCGCGCTGGTGACCGAACTGGCGGCGGCGTATCTGCGCGGGCTGCAAGGCCGTGCGCTCAGCGACCCCGGCGGCGCACTGGCGACGATCAAGCATTATGTGGGCGATGGCGGGGCGGCCTGGGGGACATCCGACCGGGGCGCGGACAATATTGATCGCGGCGTGACGGATATTGATGAGGCCGCACTGCGCGCCGTGCATCTGCCGCCGTACATTGAAGCGATTGACCAGGGCGCAATGAGCGTGATGGTGTCGTTCAGCAGTTGGGGCGGGCTGCGGATGCACGCGCAGACTTATTTGATCACCGATGTGCTGAAGGGTGAATTGGGCTTTGAGGGCTTTGTCGTTTCCGACTGGGGCGGGGTGGACGAGATCGACCCGCAGAACTATTACAACGCGGTCGTGACGGCCATCAATGCCGGAATCGACATGAACATGGTGCCGTATGATGCGGCGCGCTTCATCGATGTGATGCAGACAGCCATCGCCAACGGCGATATTCCGATGGCGCGGCTGGATGACGCGGTGAGGCGGATTCTGCGCGTCAAGTTCGAAATGGGGCTGTTCGATCAGCCGTTCGAGACGGGCGATCCATCGCTGATTGGCGCGGACGCACACCGCGCCATCGCACGGCAGGCGGTGCGCGAATCGCTGGTGCTGCTGAAAAACGCCGATCAAACGCTGCCGCTGGCAGCGGATGCCAGGACGATTTTCGTCGCCGGGGATGGAGCGAACGACATCGGCTTACAATCCGGCGGGTGGACGATTGAATGGCAGGGTGGGGTCGGGGCGATCACCGACGGCACAACGATCCTGCAAGGGATTCAGGCGGCAGCGCCCGGTGCGGACGTGATCTACAGCGCCGGCGGGACTTTCCGCGATCAAGTGGATGCGGCGGGCGCTCCGCTGATGGCCGATGTCGGGATCGTCATCCTGGCGGAACGCCCCTATGCCGAATGGGAAGGGGATGATGCCGATTTGCGGCTGGATGGCATGGAACTGCGAATGCTGCGGCGGATGCGCGAACGTTCCGAACGCCTGGTCGTGATCCTGCTCTCTGGCCGCCCGCTGATCGTCGGGGAAGCGCTCACGCTCGCCGATGCGTTCGTGGCCGCCTGGCTGCCGGGTTCGGAAGGCGGCGGCGTGGCCGATGTCCTGTTCGGGGATCATGCGTTCACGGGGCGGCTGCCGTACACCTGGCCGCGCACCATCGACCAACTGCCGTTCGATGCTGAAGCGCTGAACGCCGCCCCGGACAACTGCGATGCACCGCTGTTCCCTTATGCGTATGGCCTGGCTGCCGAAGATACCGGGTCGGCCTGGCTCGACCTGGCGTTGACCTGTGAAGGTGCATAGCTGACGGCATGAAGCGTCAGCCCTTCAGCGTCCACGTCAGCCCGGCGACGAGCAGCATGACCTGATCGGCGTGCTGGGCGATGCGCTGGTTGGCACGGCCTAACGAATCGCGGTACAGCCGCCCTAGACGATAGGGCGGCACGATGCCCATGCCCACTTCATTGCTCACGATCAGCCAGGCTGCCGAAGATTGACGGTAGGCGGCCAACAGCGCGTCGGTTTCCGCCAGGATCGCTGAATCGGCATCGGTCTGAGTGCAGTCCTCCGGCAGCGCCAGCAGCGCATTGGAGGCGAGCAGCGTCAGGCAGTCGATCAGCACGACATCGTATGCGCCCGCGTGTTCGCTGACCGCCTGGCCGACGTGCAGCGGCACTTCCAGCGTCGTCCAGTCCGGCGGGCGGGCGGCGCGGTGCAGCGCGATTCGTTCGCGCATTTCATCGTCGAACGCCTGGGCAGTGGCCACGAACAGGACACGCCCGCCGTGTTCACGCGCCCAGGTTTCGGCGGCGGTACTTTTGCCGCTGCGCGCCCCGCCCAACAGGAAGATCAACCGCTGACCCATACGCTGAATCCTAACAGGCACCCTAATTCGATCAGTTCGCACAGCGCCCCATACACATCCCCGGTGATGCCGCCGCCCAACCGCCGCGCCGCCCAACTGCCCACAAGCCCAATCGTGAACGCACCAGTGCCGAAGGCGATCACCACTGGGGGCAGAGATCGCCCCGCCGCCAGCACACCGCACAGCGCGATCCCGCTGGCGATGATGACCTGCGTCCGCGACAGCCCGTCCCGGAAATAAGCACCCAGGCCGGACGCACGCGCATACGGAAAGGCATAGACCGCGATCACCATCGCCCATCGCCCGATGATCGGCGGGATGACGAGCAGCAGCGGCGGCACGGTCTGGATCAGCGTCCATTTGCCCAACAGCAGCAGGATCAGGCCGATCACCGCCCATGAACCCGCCTGCGGGTCTTTCATGATCGCCAGGCGGCGTTCCGGGGGGGTGGTCGCCAGCAGGCCATCGCAGCTATCGCCAAAACCGTCCAGGTGCAGGCCGCCCGTCACGATCACCCAGGCGACCAGGACGAGAAAAGCGGTGACGTGCGGCGGCAGCGGCGACAGGCTGGCTGTGGCTGCCAGTGCCAGGCCGATCACCAGGCCGACGACCGGGTACGCGCTGAACGAATACCCCGGCGGACGCGCTGCCACCCCATAACCAAACGGAAGGATGGTCAGAAACGAGAAGGCGGCGCGTATATCGTGCCACATGTCCGCTAGAACTCGATCCCGGCGCGGGCGGGGATTCCCGCGTCGTAGGCGTGCTTGACTTTGGTCATGTGGGTGACGGTATCGGCGTAGTCGATCACGGCCTGGGGCGCATCGCGCCCGGTGATGATCAGGTGGAGCGCGGGCGGTTTGTGCGCTTGCAGCCACGCGACGACCGATTCGGCATTCAGCCAGCCGAACGCCATCAGGTAGGTGAACTCGTCCAGCACCACCAGGTCATACGCGCCGCTCACGATCTTTTCCTGTGCCAGCGCCCAGCCATGCAGCGCCCGCGCCTGGGTTTCTTCGATGTCTTTGCTTGTCCAGGTGAAACCGTCCCCGGTCTTGACCGCATCCAGCCCCAACGCGGCCAGCGCCCGAATTTCGCCCCACTGTCCCTGTTCATGCTTGAAAAACTGGATCAGCGCGCACTTTTTCTGCCGTCCCAACATCCGCAGGATTACGCCGAACGCGGCGGTCGTCTTGCCTTTGCCGTCGCCCGTATTGACCAGCACCAGCCCGCGCTGAGATGCACGCCGTTTCGGTTCCCCCTGGGCTGCACCAATTTCCGGTTGAGGTTCGCTCATGAAACCACCCTGTGTGACAATTGCAGCGCAGCCAGCACCGCCTGAACCGATGTGACCATGTGGCGCGTTTCGTCCACCTGAAGGCACCAGCGCGGCGGTGTGTCGTCCATGATTTCGATGTGTGCGATGGGTGGACGACCGTTGTGCGCTGCCAGTACGTCGAAGCCTTCGCGTTCCAGGGCGCGGCGCGTCCAGGTATATGCCAGGCCGCGCCCGTTCAGCACGATGGTTCCGCGATGCGCCGCGCCCATCCTGAACATGCCCGAATCGGGGTCGAAGTGCAGACCGTCGCGCTCGAAAGCGCGGGCGAACGCGCCGTCGATCATCAGGTCTTCGGGCGCGCCGTTGTGGATGCCGCTTTCGTCCATCAGCCACACCGTATCGGCGGTGCGCAGCGCCAGATCGAGATCGTGTGTGGAAAGCAGGATACCGCGCCCGGTTTCCCGTGCCAGTTCGCGCAGCAGCCGCATGATCTCGACGCGGTGCGGCAGATCGAGATAGGCCGTCGGTTCATCGAGCAGGATCAGGTCGGTTTCCTGGGCAAGTGCGCGGGCGATCATGAGCTTCTGGCGCTGACCGTCGCTCAGTTCCATGACCTGGCGTGCGGCCAGCTCGCCCGCGCCGACGGCATCGATAGCCCACGCGATCACCGCTTCATCGTAGCGGGTGAGGCGGCCCGTCCATCCGGTATGCGGATGCCGACCCAGTGCGACCAGCGCATAACCGTCGAGCAGGCCGACATTCAGGCGGTCGGTGAGGACGATGCTCAACTTCCGGGCGATCTGGCGTGGGCTGAGCTGGTGGACATCGCTCCCGCCTATTGAAACATGACCCTCCAACGGCGGTTGTATCCCGGTCAGCGTGCGCAGCAGGGTCGATTTGCCGACTCCGTTCGCCCCCAACAGGCAGACGAGTTCGCCGCGCCGAAGCTGGAGGTTGAGCCGCTGGGCGATCACGACCTTCGATTGACGGGGCAGCGCGTAGCCGATTGAAAGCTGGCGCGCCTGCAAAATCACGGTGTTCATGATGTGAATGACCTTTGTAAGTTACCCTGCCGTATAATCACGGCGATCACGACGGGCGCGCCCAACAGGGCGGTCACCGCGTTCAGGGGGAGGGTGTTGGTGCTGCCGGGCGTTTCCGCGATCAGCGCGGCGATCATGGCGACAATCCCACCAAGCAGGATCGTCGCGGGCATGAGCAGACGGTGATCCGATGTGTGGAACAGCGCCCGGCACACATGCGGCACCGCCACGCCAATAAAGGCGATAGGCCCGCAGAAGGCGGTGACCGCGCCTGCCAGCAGTGCCGTTGACAACAGCACGCCCGCCCGAATTACGCGCAGATTCATGCCCAGGCTGCGCGCATAGGCTTCGCCCAACAGCAGGGCGTTCAGCGCTTTGATCAGCATGAGCGCGGCGGTCAGCCCGGCCAGGATCGGGACGGCCATCACCGGAATCTGGTCAAGTGTGGTGCTGCCAAAACTACCGAAGGTCCAGTTGGTATATGCCTGAATGCGTTCGGGAATCGCGTTGTACAGCAGCAGGCTCACGAATGCCGATACCAGGTAGCCACACATCAGCCCCAACACGAGCAGCATGAGCGGGTTCTGAAAACGCCCGGCGACCGCGATCACCAGGCCAAGCGTGAGCGCTGCGCCCAGCGCCGCCGCGCCTGCCAGGGCGAAATCCCCGGCCAGGCCGAACCCGGCCAGCAGCGCGCCGCCCGCCGTCCCCACCGACAGGACGACCAGCGCAACGCCTAGACTTGCGCCCGAACTGATCCCCAGGACGAATGGATCGGCCAGGGGGTTGCGAAAGAAGGTCTGCATCATCAGCCCGCCCGCGCCCAATGCCGCGCCCGCCAGCAGCGCGGTCAGCGCTTTGGGCAGGCGCACTTTGAGAATGATGTTGCCCCACGATGCGCGTTCAGCTTCACCGCCGAACAGCACGGTGATGATCTGGTCGAGCGGAATCTCTACCGAGCCGAACGCCAGCACGAGCAGAAATGCGCCGATCACCCCGCCGCATAACGCGATCAGCAGGGCGGGACGCAGCCCCAGCCGAAGCCGGGGCGCGTCGTGGGATGGGTGAAAATCTTCCCGTCGCGGCAGGGGGGAATAGGCGGAACCAGGCATGATCACGGTCGGCTTACGACAGGCGGCGGTAGAACCGGAATTCATGTTCCGGCAGCAGCGATGGATGAAAAATGGCGATCAGGTCTTGCAGGATCAAGTGTGGGTTGGTCACGCCCAGTTCCCAGTAATTGCTCCCGCCGTTCTCGTTCACGTCGGCATCGTCGTTCCATACCTCACCGGCGGATACCGCGCTGAAATCGAGATAGCGGCTGTCCTGGGCGATCAGGTCATCCAGCCCGGCGATGGCAAAGGCATTGGCGACCCATACATCGGCATCGAGCGCCTGATCGTACACCACCTCCAGGCTGAGCGACGCGCTGCCGGTCGGGGCCTGGTCGCCCAGGGCGATCACGCCGCCCGCATCCTGAATCAGCCGCCCGACAAACGTTTCCGCACCAGGGATGATCCACGAATTGGAGTATGGGGAGAACGAATTCCACAGCACGACCGGGCGTTCCGCCTCTGGCACGCTGGCCGTCAGTTCGACAGCCTGATCGTAGGCCGTGCTGATTGCGTTATAAGCGGCGTTGGCTTCGGCTTCGGCATTGAAGAACAGCCCGGTATACTTGATCCATTCGGCGCGGCCAAGCGGGGTGGCTTCGCGCCATTCGGCGTTCAGCGCGGTGAATACCCCGGCATCGATCAGCACGGGGTGCGCGTCGGTGGCCGGGTTGAACCCGCCCGTCATCACGAACCCGGCTTCAGAGTCGATCACGGCTTCAACGTTGATGTCCGTGCCGGAACCGACTTCGATCAGCGCGCCTGCGTCGATCCGTTCGCGCACTTCCGGTGCATTGACATACAGGAAGCTGTCCAGCCCGACCAGTTGATCGACCCGGTTCAACGCCACCAGGTGCGGCAGGTATGTGGTGGACATGGCGATCATGCTGGGGGCGGGTACGTCGATGAACTGCGTGCCTTCGGGAAACTCGTCGGCTGCGGGCGCGGGCGTGCCGCACTGCACCAACACATAGCTGAAGGTGGGCGCGTCGTCGAAGGCATCGAACACGCTGACGACTTTGTAATGGTTGAAATATGCAATACTGACGTTCTGCGCAGCCGTGAATGTCGATTCGACCGGGAAATAATCCACCGACGGATCGTAATTGGTCACGCAGCTATCGGTGAAGTTGGTCTGGGCAGTGGTTTGTGCCAGAATTGGCGCATAGCCCAGGCTGTACGCGAAGCCGAGGGCGGTCAACAGCAGGACGACGGAAAAACGCTTCATAAAACGGGATGCTCCTTGCGCTGAACGAATTGACAAAGCGTCGGCGCGCCGGGTTAAGCCGGACGTTCGCGCAAAGGGAAGCAAACAGGGCAGCATGAAGACACGGCCAGCTCTGTACAGCTTGAATCGCCTGGTTTGGACGACAAGAGAGATCAAAATACCCGCTGGGCGGCGGGTACGGGATGACCTGATCATCACCATGCTCGTTTCCCTTTGACGCGAAGGTGCGGCCTATTCGGTCGCCATACGAGCTAAGCTAGAGGCAGGCATTCGGGCTGTGCCGCTGGTTGCGGCATTACCGTTGCGCGACAGCGCCGGACTTTCCTTCGGCCTGAACTTCAGTTCCAGGCCAGCCGGATCACCGGTCTTCCCCTCTTATGTGCCGAACATCCGGGTTCAGGCACACCTCTTGCTTAGAATTGCATAAACAGCAGGGTAGCACGAGTGCGGGTGATTGTCAATCGGTGGGGGAATGGGGTACGAATCAGCGATGTTCAGAAAAGGCGGAGGGTTATGATTGGGATCGATCCCCTGTTGGCAGGCGCGGCGGTCTTTTTGCTGTTCAGCATTGCCGCCAGCAAAATTGCCGTCCGGATGGGCGTTCCGGCGCTGCTGCTCTTTCTGATTCTGGGGATGCTGGCCGGTTCGGACGGGCCGGGGCAGGTGTATTTCGATCTGCCCGCACTGGTGCAGGCGATAGGCATTGTGGCGCTGGCGTTCATCCTGTTCGCGGGCGGCATTGATACCGCCAAACGTGACGTGCAGTTGGCACTGCGCCCGGCACTGTCCCTGGCGACGCTGGGCGTGACGCTGACGGCACTGCTGGTCGGGGCGTTCGCACGGGTGGTCTTGGGGTTCCCCTGGCCTGAGGGCATCCTGCTGGGGGCGATCATCGCTTCGACGGATGCCGCTGCCGTGTTTTCAGTGCTGCGGGGCAAAAACATCCAACTGCGTGGGCGCTTGAAACCCGTGCTGGAACTGGAATCCGGCAGCAATGACCCGATGGCGGTGTTCCTCACGCTTGGCATGATTCAGTTGATCCAGAACCCGTCGCAGTCGCCGTTCAGCCTAATCCCACTGTTCATCCTGCAAATGGGCATCGGTGGGGCGCTTGGGGTGCTGTTCGGGCGGCTGGCCGTCAGCGTGATCAACCGCATCCGCTTGGAATACGACGGTCTGTACCCAGTGGTGACGATTGCTTTCGTACTGTTCACCTATGGCGCAACGTCGATTTTGGGTGGTAACGGCTTCCTGGCGGTATATGTGGCTGGGTTGATGATGGCGCGGCATACCTTTCTGCATAAACGCAGCCTGATGCAGTTCCACGACGGCGTAGCGTGGCTGATGCAGATCGTGTTGTTCGTCACGCTGGGGCTGCAAGTGTTCCCGTCACAGCTTCCGGGCGTGGCATTGGATGGTTTATGGACGGCGCTGTTTCTGATCTTTATCGCCCGCCCGCTGAGCGTGTTCATCGCGCTGGCACTGTCACGGTTGAGTGTGCGCGAGAAACTGTTCATCGCCTGGGTGGGGCTGCGCGGCGGCGCGCCCATTGTGCTGGCGACGTTTCCGCTGCTGGCGGGCATTCCCCTGGCGAACACGCTGTTTCATCTGGTCTTTTTCATCGTGCTGACTTCGGTACTTTTTCAAGGCACGCTGATCGCGCCCGTCGCCCGGCTGCTGCGCGTGTATGCGACCCATCGCACGCCAAAATCGCCGCTGGCGTATGTGATGCGCGATGGCGTGATCGCCAACAACCTGGTTGAAATCACCCTGCCGGAAGCCTCAGCAGCGGTTGGAAAGCAGTTGGTCAACCTGGGGCTGCCCAGTGGCGTATTGATCGTGCTGATAGGCCGGAATGATGATATGGTGATCCCGACGGGCAGTACGGTTTTGGAAGGTGGCGACCGGCTGCTCATGCTCACATCGGATCAATCGAAAGTTGAAGCGCAGCGCATTCTCGAATGCGAAATCCCGGTTATGCCGCCCGTTGATCCATGAGCCGAAGTCCTGCCGCATTCACTTAAGGAACCCCACTATGCGCAATTTTGCCCGTCAATCCGTTTGTCTGTGCGTGATCCTCCTGCTGGCCGGGTGCGGGGGAACGCCCGCTTCGCCGTCGCTTGTCAACCCATCCCTGCCGATTGCCGATGTCGCGGATTTAAGCATCGTGACGGGCCAGATGGTGTTCGTCCCGGCCTATTCGCAGATCACGATCCCGCTCAATGGGTCGGTACAGGCGTTGGCCGTCACGCTGGCCATTCACAATACCGACCTTGAACACCCGATCATCATCCGGTCGGTGCGCTATTACGATACCCAGGGCGCGCTGATCCGTGAATTCGTGGATGAGCCTGTCCTGCTCAACGCGCTGGGAACAACCGGGTACGTCGTTGGGGAAAGCGGGCGCACGGCAGGATGGGGGACGAATTTCATTGTGGAATGGGCTGCCGAACAACCCGTGTACGAACCCGTGATCGAAGCGCTGATCTACAACAATGGCGGGCTTGAAGGCTTTTCCTTCATCAGCCCTGGGCGCATCATTTCGGAACAAGTGCCGTAATACAGCGCGCTCATGTCCCGGTCACTAACGCGATGGCGAACCCGTCGTAGCCTTTCGAGCCGACGGTCTGCACCGCGCTGACAAGCAGCCGCTTTTCCGCCGCCATCGCCGCCAGCGCACGGCGCATCCCCTGCACATTGGCATCATCGCTGTGCGCATCGGTCACCGCGCCGCGCCGGACGATGTTGTCCACGATGATCACACTCCCCTGACGGGTGAGCCTGAGCGCCCATTCCAGATACGCGGCGGTGCTTTGCTTGTCGGCATCGATGAACACCAGATCGAACGGTGCTGCCGGGTGATTGACCAGCGCGGGCAGCGACTCAATGGCGGGGCCGATGCGAATTTCGACTTTCGAGAGCAGCCCGGCCTGTTCGAGATTCTGGCGGGCGACGGCGGCATGTTTCGGGTCGATCTCCAGCGTGACCAGGCGGCCATCTTCCGGGAGCGCACGCCCTAACCAGATCGTGCTGTACCCGCCAAGCGTGCCAATTTCCAGCATCGACCGCGCGCCATATGACCGCGCCAGCAGGTGGAGCAGACTGCCCTGCATGGGCGATACGTTGATCTCTGGCAGGCCGTGGTGCGCACTGGCGTGCAGCGCCGCATCCAGTATAGAATCGGGCGCGAGAAAGAGTTCTGCAAAGTAGCGGTCTACCGCTGTCCACTGTTCCGGGGTCATAGACGCTTCTCCATGCTGGGCTGGCTGAACGGATATGCGCCGGATGATAACGTGAAACGCCGCCGAACGGCATTAAAAGCGCTCACCTCCGAATTTTTCAAAAATGCCTCTGGACAAACCGCCAATACCGTTATATGATAACTCATGCAGTGTGGATTGAGGGACAACAGGTGTCCCGTCCGCATTCGGTGCAGTGGTTAGGCATCGAATACGCCTCCCCGTGAAAACAGATTGTGCAGCATCGTCGCTCCCCTGTTCTCCGTGTGTATGTGGTTCACCGCTTCCTGTTACGTTTGGAATGTTGTGCGTACCCCAGGCTATAGCAGACCTCATGTCTCAGGAGACAAACAAAATGGCACGTACTCAAGGCACCGTGAAATGGTTCAACGCCGATAAGGGCTTCGGGTTCATCGCTCAGGAATCGGGCGAAGACCTGTTCGTTCACTATTCGGAAATTCAGACCGCTGGCTTCCGCACGCTGGAAGAAGGCGCGAAGGTTGAATTCGAAATCACGCAGGGCAAAAAGGGCAAGCAGGCGAGCGCCGTTACGGTTCTCAACCGCTAACCTATACCTTAAACCCGAACGCTGAAAAGCCGCTCCCCATGCCGGGGAGCGGCTTTTTTTTGCATTAGTTTGCCGTCTTTGGGGAAGAGCGGAGCGCCGCCGCCACTTCGCGGATGTGCGCCGGGGTCGTGCGACAGCACCCGCCGATCCCGCGTGCGCCTGCCACAGCCCAGGTGTGCGCGTGCGCGGCGTAGTCGCTGCACGATTCGCCCTGCCATGTCCCGGTCGCCGCATCATAAGTTTCGCCCGAATTGGGGTAGACCAGGATCGGTTTGCGCGTGTGCGCTGCCGCCGCCTGGATCAGCGATGGCAGATGATGGGGCGCGGTGCAGTTGATTCCCACCGCCGCCACCTGTGCATACGAATCGAGCAGCGCCGCGCAATCCGCAAGCGTTTGGCCTTCGCTGGTGTGTGTACCGTCGCGGGCGCTGAAGCTGATCCAGGCATACACGCCGGGGAATTCGCGCAGCAGTTCCGCGATGGCCTGGGCTTCAACCAGTGACGGGATCGTTTCGCACGCCAGCAGTTCCGCACCTGAGTCGATCAGTACGCGCATACGTGGGCGGTGAAAATCGATCAGGTCGGCCATGCTCAACCCGTAATTTCCGCGATATTCTGACCCGTCGTGCAGGTACGCGCCATAAGGTCCAACCGATGCCGCGACGAATGGCCGGGCGCGTCCGTAACGATGTTCGGGTCGTTCCCAGAAAGCATCGCGAGCCTGCCGCGCCAGTTCGACCGACAGCCGCATGAACGCTGCTGCCTGTTCGTGCGCGATCCCGCGCCCTGCGAATCCCTGGAACGTCGCCTGGTAGCTGGCCGTCGTCGCGCAGTCCGCGCCCGCCGCAAAGTAGTCGTGGTGTACGGCGCGGATCAGCTCCGGGTGTTCCATCAGAATTTTGGCCGACCACAGCGGATCATGCAGATCACACCCCCGCCGTTCCAGTTCGGTCGCCAGTGCGCCATCCAGCACCACCAGCGGCGCATCGGTCAGTATGCGTGCGATCTCGTCGGCCATGCCGCCTGCCTTTTCTGCAATTCATGTGCGCCGTAGTGTAGCACGATGCGCGGGTGTGCGGGTACATAGGTGTTTGCTGTGAAAAGCCGCCCTTTCTCTAATTTGCGCCTACGATCAGCATGAATGCCGGCAGTGATTGAAGGACTCACAGAGATGAAGATGACACGATGGGCGGCAGTGCTGCTGTTCGCCGCGCTGTTGAGTACGGGGTCAGCAACCCACGCCCAGGACCTAGAATCGGATGTGATCACGATGTATCGCGGCGGCGCGGCGCGCACGGGCGTGATCGACGCGGAGCCGGTGCGTGAAACGCCCGTCGTGGCGTGGGAGTTTCCCGTCGCCAGGCCGATTCGCATGACCCCGGCAGCGGCGGGCGAGCGGGTGTACATTGGCAGTGAAGCGGGCGTGCTGTACGCCCTCGATGCGGCCAGCGGCGCGGAGGTGTGGCAGTACGCGGCGGGTGCGTCGCTGGTTTCCACCCCGGCGGTCAGCGCGGATGGGCGGCTGTTCGTCGGCGCGCTGAATGGCCGCGTTCATGCGCTGGATGCCGAAACCGGGGCGGTGCTGTGGACGGCTGAACTTGGTGGGCAGGTGTATGCATCGCCGCTGCTGGCGGGTGGGCGGGTGTATATCGCCAGCACAAATGGCGTTGCAGCCGCGCTCGATCCGGCGGAGGGTTCGGAAGTGTGGCGGTTCGATGTTGGCGGGGAAGCCTGGTCGTCGCCTGCATGGGCGGGGGATGCTGTCCTGATCGGCACACGGGCGGGTGACCTGATTGCGCTTGAAGCAGACACGGGCGCAGAACGCTGGCGGTTTGCGGCAGATGGTGGCCTGGATTCGACCCCGGCGGTGGTGGGCGGCGTGGCCTACGTCGCATCCTATGGCGGCGGGGTGTACGCAGTCGATGTGACCACCGGAGCGGCGCTGTGGCGCTACGATCTGGGCGCGGCGGCTTATGCATCGGCGGCAGTCACGACGGATGCCGTGTACGTCAACGCGCATTCCGGGCGAGCTGCCGCGCTGGATCGTATGACGGGCGAACCGCTGTGGACGATGGAGATCGGCGGACCCGCCTATGCATCGCCCGTCGTCGCGGGGGATGTGGTCTATTTCGTGACCGAACGTGATGCCGCGCTGATCGCGGTCGATGCGGCCAGCGGCGCTGTCCTGTGGGAGATCGATACCGGATACCAGGGCGATTGGCGTGCGTCCTCCCCGGTGATCAGCGGCAGTACGCTGTTCATCGGCAGCAACGAGCCATCACGCGGGCTGATCGCGCTGCGTGCGGAGGGATAGCGGAGAGATGGTCAGCTATCCACCCATGTAATCACCGCCTGAAGCGCCGCCGGCACGCCTTCAGCCCGTACCCCGTTCTCTGCCAGCGCATCCCGAATCCTGGCGCGCTGGCTGCTCAAAAGTGCCAGCGTCGCCAGTGGCAGAATGAGTGTGAGATCAGCGTGATCGACGGGTGTTTCGGCCATCGATATGCCATCGGTGCCAAGCATGACGCTGAACGAGTGGCTGTAAAGCGTATCCTGTACCAGTATGTTGATGCTCAAGTGACCGGGAAAAGGCCGCTGCCGTCGGAACATGCCGACGATCATAAAGCTTATCGCTTCCGTGACAAAGAACTGGTCGGCCTGGGGGTCGCCCAGTGTCAGGCTTCCCCAGCGTGCCAGCGCCGCCAGAACATCGGCCAGCGCGCCCCCTTTTTCCGTCAGCGTGTAAACGCTCGTCGCGGCAGGCGGCGGCAGATAGCGTGTGGTGACGACGGCGCGTTCTTCCAGCAGTTTGAGCCGTTCCGTCAGAATATTGGTGCTGATCCCTGGAAGGCCGCGCATAAGATCGACAAAGCGTTTTGGCGCGAATAACAGATTGCGCACAATGAGCAGTGTCCAGCGGTCGCCAACGGTATCGAGTGCGTGTGCGATGGCGCAGTACTGATGGTAGCTTTTGTTCGTCATGCGTTCAGTGTAGCAAAGATTTTGGAAAAAGAGTTGATGCTTTTTGTTTGATTTGTGTAACTTGTTTTTTAAAAGTATACAGTGTATTTTTGATTGTATGCTGCGCGGCATGATCACCGTGACCCGATAATTGAACGACAAGGAACATGACACCATGAAAGCTGTGCAACTGACACAATACGGTTCACCCGAAGTGCTGGAATACCTCACTGTGCCTGACCTTACGCCCGCTGCCGGGGAAGTGCTAATCCGGGTCGAATCGGCTTCGGTCAATTACGCGGATATTGCCCGCCGTGCCAACATTCCTTATCCGTTTCCAACACCCCTGCCGTTCATCCCTGGGAGTGAAGCGGCGGGGACCATTGAAGCAGTGGGCGACGGGGTAAATGGCCTGGCCGTTGGGACTCCCGTGTTTGCACTGGTGGGTACGGGATCGAACGCCTACGCGCAGTACGTCGTCACCGCTGCTACCCAGGTGATCCCGATTCCGTCAGGCGTTTCGTATGACGAAGCGGCAGCGCTGCCCGTCGCAGGGACGACGGCGCTCTTGATTCTGCGTGAAATGGCCGCGCTTCAGCCAGGCGAAAGCGTATTAATCCAGGGCGCAGCGGGCGGAGTGGGCAGCTATGCAGTCCAGCTTGCCCGGCTGATGGGAGCGGGTCTGATCATCGGCGCGACCAGTTCCCCGGATAAGTTTTCTGCGGCGATGGCGCATGGGGCGCATCATGTGGTCGATTACACACAGCCGGGCTGGACAGAGCAGGTCGGAAAACTGACCGACGGACGCGGGGTCGATGTGGTACTGGAGATGCACGGCGGCCACACCTTCGGTTCATCGCTGCGCGTGCTTGCCCCGTTTGGCCGCCTGGTGGTCTACGGCATCGCCAGCCGGGAACCGCTGCGCTTCAGCGATGAACACATCCACCATTTCTTTTACAATCCAGCGCTCAATCAGTCGATTCTGGTGTTCAACCTGGGTCTGTGGTTCGGGCTGCGACCGGCAGGGGCGGGGAAGGCAATGGGCGATATCATTGGCTATGTCGCGTCTGGCCAGGTGAAAGTCCCGGTGAACCATCGCTTCCCGCTGTCACAGGCGGCGGAAGCGCACCGGTTGATTGAAGCACGCCGTACTACGGGTAAAGTGATCCTCAAGCCCTGGGCAGAAGCCTGATCGTCATGGATGCCTGCGCCCGCGCCTGTCTATTCGAGCGCGGGCATGTGCTGGTAATCCGGCGGGATGAAGAACGATCCTTCGGTCGTGCCTTGCGGCGCGGCTTTGCTCAACCGTTGATCCAGCCCCGTCGCATCGATTTTGCCGCTGAAATACGCCTGGAATGCGCCCGATGTCCGCCGCACCGCATCCGCCGTCTCGTGGACGAATTCCAAACGGTAATGGACGATCCCGCTCTGCCGCATCGCCTCCAGGTGGCGCGATGCGACCTGCGCTTCTGCGCCAAAGACCGTGTTGCGGCAGCCGACATCGGCCATGACGGGATGTTCCCGCCCCTGGGCATCGCGCAGTGCGACCTTGTGGCTTTCGCACGGGTGGCCGCAGTCCTGGTAGCTCGTCCCGGTGGAAAGGAAACGACAGAACACGCAGTGTTCGGTGTGGAACACGGGCAGGTGATGATAAGCGATCACTTCCAGGCGACCACCGCCGATCTCACGAGCCAGCGCGCCGATTTGGTCGGCATTCAGGTCATGTGTCGGCGTGATCGCGTCGATGCCAAGCCTGAGGTAGGTATCGGCGGTCAGTTGATTGGCCGCGTTCAGGCTGAAGTCTCCAATGAGCGGATGGGCCGTTCGGCCTTGCAGCGCTTCAAGCAGCCCGCCGGAACGCACCAGGATTGCGCAGTCCAGCCGCAGCAGAAAATTCACGATGCGCTGTTCGTGCGGTTTCAGCACGCGGGGACTGGCGACCCGCGCCGTGATCCCCGCCGCTTTGATGCGTTCCACCGAAGGCCGCAGACCATACAGCTCCAGGTAATCGAGCGTGATGCTGGCAGGGTTCAAGGCAAGCGCGGCTTCAAGTTGTTCGGGGGTGCGTACCAGCAGGTGAAGCTGTGGCAGGGTGGCATCCGGCGCGGGGCGGCGGTCTACCTGGCTGAGCGCGTCATGCAGCACGGCGATCCCGGACTGAATGTGCGTTTCCAACATGCGGGCTTGGCGTTCGGCCAGCGCTTCGGTCGCGCCCTGGCGCAGACGGTTGAGCAGGGAATTGGGGATGAACGGTTCGCCGCGTATGTCCACCGTCACACGTTCAAGCTGGTAAGGCGTGTGGCCAAGCCGCCCAAGCTGCTGGTGCAGATATTCGCTTGTCACGCTTCGGCTGTTGGCGCGCCCCAGAGGTTCGGGGCTTTGCAGCGTCACCGAAACCGACGGATGTTTACACAGCCGCCAGGTCAGGCTTAGCGGCTCGCCCTCATAGGCGGTCACTTCGACTTCGACGGGCTGGCGGGCGACGGGCGCTCCCGGCTGTGTGAACGGCTTCGCGGCTTTGACGGTGGCGGCATCGTGCGAACGCCATACCCAGTCACCGGGGCGGATGCGGGCAAAATCGACCGCGTGATTGCCGAATTGCAGTTCCAGCCGTCCGCCCGCAGGCGTGACCGCGTACAGGTGGCCGCCTTCTTCGGGGGCTTCCGGGCTGCGCCAATCGGCGGCATCGAATACGATCCCGTCACCCGGTTTGAGCGGGGCGATTTTGTGTGCGTCAGTCGGTTCAATCAGCACGCGGTCTTTGCCGACCTGGACGACTTTGCCGCACAGCACCCCGCGATGGCGCGGTGACCGCCCAGTCACGACCGTTTGATGGTTCGTCCCGGCCAGAAAGTGCGCGCCCAACCCGCGTGAATACACCTGTTCGAGCGCGATCTCGTCCTGCGGCGTGATGGGAAGCGGGCGCTTTTCCCACGCAGCATCGACTGCACGGCGGTAGGCATCCGTCGTGAGCGCGACATATTCGGCATCCTTGTAGCGCCCTTCAATTTTGAGCGTGCTGATGCCAATCTCGATGATCTCCGGAATTTGATGCAGCGCGTACAGGTCACCCGGCGAAAGCAGGTAGCGTGCATCGCCCAGCGGGGTCAGCCGGTCATCGACGATCAGGTCATAAGGCAGGCGGCACGCCTGGGCGCATTTGCCGCGGTTGGCGCTGCGCCCGCCCCACGCTTCGGATGAAAAGCACTGGCCGGAATACGATACGCACAGCGCCCCATGCACGAAAATTTCCAGTTCGCACGCCGTCGCTTCGCGGATGGCGCGAATGTCTTTGAGCGAAAGTTCACGCGCCAGCACCACGCGGTTCACGCCGAACCGCTGTGCCAGCGCCACACCTTCGGCGCTGGTGATGCTCATCTGCGTGCTGCCGTGAATGTTCACATCCGGCGCGATGCGGTGGGCAAGCTGCGCAATGCCAATATCCTGCACGATCAGCGCATCCGCATCCGCAGCGACGATCTGTTCGAGCGTGCGCACCGCTTCGCGCAGTTCGTGGTCGAATACCAGTGTATTGAACGTGACATAGCCTTTCACGCCGCGCTGATGGAGCGTGCGCATTACGTCGGGCAGTTCGGCCAGCGTAAACCCAACTTTCGCCCTGGCTGTGAAATGCTTCAAGCCGAAGTACACCGCATCTGCGCCCGCTTCGATGGCAGCGTGAAGCTGTGGGTAGTACCCGGCGGGACTCATGATCTCTGGTTTGAGGGTCATCATGTGACGAATCAATCTGTTCAGGACACCATTCGTCTATTATCGCACAAAGCGCTCCGAAACCCGATGCTGGATTAACGCTTCATGATCAGGTGTTGACATGCCGACCGTCTGGACGGTATCATGACTTTACGCCGACCGACCGGACGGTATGCAAAAGGAGTGCCTGATCATGATTCTCGATAAACAGGCGGCTGCCGCGCTCACACGCGGGCGGCTGATCGACGCGGCGCTGTCAATTCTGGAGGGGGGCGTGCAGCATCTCACGCTCGATGCGGTGGCGAAAAAGGCCGCTGTAAGCAAAGGCGGCCTGCTGCATCATTTCCCGTCGAAAGAGGCGCTGATTGAAGCGGTGATACGCCATCTGCTTGGTCTGTTCAACGCCTGTGTACAGCAGCAGTACGATTCTGACCCCGACCCTAATCCACGTGGGCGCTGGCTGCGCGCATATGCCCGCGCATCGTTCACCGATTTTGATATTCCCATGCAGGCATTGGCGACGCTCGTCCCGTTCGTGCATGAACACCCGCCGCTGAACGACGCAATCACCCAGGATGCCGCCGTGTGGAGTGAACGGCTAGAAAATGATGGGGTTTCGCCTGTACGTGCCGCGATCATTCGCATGGCGTGCGATGAATACTGGACGGAACACGCTATTTTCGGGGAGTCCCGCTATCCCGCTGAAGCGTTACTGACTGATGTCCTGACACTGATTGCCCAGGGAGCGAATGGCGATGACCATTAAAGACACGCTTGAAACGACCGCCGCTCCCGCACAGGCGGTGACGCATCCCGCTCCGGTTCAGGCGCATCCCGATGCGGGCAATCCGCTGCGCAACCGCGATTTTCGCCTGCTGTGGATGGGCGCGACGGCGGTATCGCTGGCGGTGCAGTTCTACGCTGTGGGGTTGGTGTGGCTGGTGCTGTACCTGACGGGGAGCGGCCTTCAGTTGGGGACGCTGCTCACGGTGGCTGCTGTGCCGCGTGCAGTGTCGATGCTGGTGAGCGGCGCGCTGATCGACCGGTTCGCGCCGCGCCGGGTGCTGGTCGCCGCCGCGCTGCTGAACGGCCTGCTGATGGCAGTGATCCTGGCGCTGTTGGGCGGTGGGTGGATGAGTATGGCCGCGCTGTTCATCGTTGCACCGCTCAGCGGGTTGATCGATGCGACATTTTACCCGACCAACGCCGCGTTGGTGCCGCGCCTGGTGGCGAAGAGCCAGCTTGCCCGTGCCAATGCGCTGATCCAGACTGCTGATACCCTGGCAAACATCGCCGGGCCGTCCCTGGGCGGGATCATCATTGGCGAAGTCGGCAGGCTGAGCGGGTCGCCGCTGACCGGGTTGATGGGCGGGTTCAGCGTGAACGCGCTGCTGTTCACCATCGGGTTTATCGTGTTCCTCAATCTGAGCCGCAAAACCGATGCGCTTCGGCCAATGTCCGAACATGACGGCGCAGAAGCCGCCCCCGAACCATTGGGCAAGGCGGTATTCAGCGGGATTCGCTACGCGCTCACATCGCCCGCCATCCGCACCAGTTTAACCATGATCGCGCTGCTCAATTTTGCGGCAATTGGGCCAATCGTGGTCGGCGGTGCGCTGCTGGTCGAACGGCGCTTTGACGGTGATGCGACGATGTACGGCATCATGTCGGGTGGGTTTGGGATCGGGATGCTGGCCGGGGCAGGCGTGATCAGCCTGTTGGGGCAGATGAAGCGTCCGGGCATGGCGCTGGTGTATACCGCGTTCGCGCTGGCCGCCGGGCTGATCGCGCTCGGTTTTGCGCCGTCGTTCTGGTTTGCGTTCGCAGCCTGTTTCATGATCGGCATCTTCGCGGCCATCACCAACGTGAACGCGGTGACATGGATGCAGCTTAAGACCGAGATGCACATGCAGGGGCGCATCGCCAGCCTGCTTGTATTCGCGGCGGTGGCGCTCGATCCGTTCTCGAACGCGATCTCTGGTGCGGTGGCCGAACTGAACCTCACGGCGCTGTTCGTCGGCGCGGGGCTGCTGGTCGGGACCGGTGGGGTGATCGCGCTCTCGAATCGACAACTGCGCGAACCCATCGACCCCGAACCCATGTCGTGAATCAGGACGCGGTCTCTTCGACATCGGCCAGCAGCGCGAGCAGCGCCGTGACGGTTTGCGCGTGCTGTTCGGCCAGCGGCAGGGCAGCGGGCAGGTCGCCGCGCTGCACGCCGTAATCCCCGAACTGGGCATGGTTCGCCCCGGTGATCAGGACGTATTCGGTATCGGGCGGCAGGTTGGCGCGGTTGGTGTCAATTTCGGCAAGGGAGAGCAAACCGTCCAGGTCGCCGTAGATCGAGACGGTGGGCAGGGCGATGTCGCTCAGGTCGCCAAACGGGAACGACGCGACCAGCGCCAACCCTGCCATCGTCCCGTCGTCGAGCGCGTAGCGGCTGGCCATCGCCCCGCCCATCGAATGGCCGCCGATCACCCAGGTGTTGATCGATGGATGGGCGGCGCGCAGCGAATCGGCAGCGTTGATGTTGAAGATCGCCAGGTTGAGCGGCATCGATTGGGTGACGACCAGGTAACCTGCTTCGGCCAGCGGGCGCAGAATCGGCGCATACGCACGCGGATCGACCAGCGCGCCGGGGTAGAAGATCAATCCCACCGGGCGCTGTTCCGGCGTGAGCGGGTCGAACGTGATCACGCCATCCGCCTGGGTTACGGCGACGGTGGCGCTGCTTTCGAGCGCGGCCAGGGCTGTCTGGCCGGGTTGCGCGGGGTTCGCCGTCCACAGCACGAAAGCGGCTCCGCTGATGAGCAGCGAGATCAGCACGAACACCAGGATAAAGACGAGCAGATCGCGCCGGTTGTTGATCCAGCGGCGGCGGGGCTGCGCTTGCGGGGTCACGGTCATGAGGCGGGCTTCACTCCAGTACATTCAGGGAGGTTCACAGGGTCTGAAGGGTAGCACAATCGCCCGGCGCGGCAAGGCAATGCGCCCCAACATTCATCCATCGCTCAGTTGATCGTCCGGGCGCGCCCGCACGCGCTCCTGTACCTGGTCGGTCAGCGCACGGCCCGCAGTGTGCAGGTGCGCGGCGCGCTGGCGCAGATCATCAGCGGCGGCGCTGACGATCCCCCGCACATTGATGCGCACGTTGAACGCGGCGGTTTCAAGTGCGGTGTGCGCCAGTGATGCCGCCGCGTTCAGGTCGCCCAGCACCCCAAGCGTGCTGATCGCGGCAGTTTCCGCCGCCAGTTCCAGCACCCGCAGCGCGGTTTGCCCTGCCTCCAGCGGCACCTGAGCCGCCTTCAATACAGCCTGCTCAAGCAGCGCTTGGGCATGGGGCGAGTCCTGCTCGGCGCGGGCGCGGCGGCGGGCGGCGATCAGCGCGTCGTAGACC
Source organism: bacterium (assembly GCA_033764035.1). Lineage (GTDB taxonomy): Bacteria > Chloroflexota > Anaerolineae > Aggregatilineales > Phototrophicaceae > Flexifilum. The sequence goes on along the minus strand of JANRJJ010000025.1, from coordinate 73,772 downwards.
TGGGCATCTTCCCGGACATGTTGTTCGAGCAACACCCGCAGCGCATCGGCTTCGGCGCTGATCGTGTACATTCGGGGGCGTGCGGCGGTATAGCGTGGATTCGCCATTGTGACACGGGCGGCCATCCCCACCAGCGCCGCCGCCATTGCCCCGGCATACGCTGTCGCTGATCCGCCCGCCGGGGTCGGGTGCGCGCTGGCGAGTGCATCCAGAAAGGCCGAGCCGTCCCGTTCCGGGAGCAGGTGGGTTTCCAGCACGCGATTCGGCGTGAACCCGTCGAGCTGTAGATACCACGCCGCCGCATCGAGCAGCGCCCGCTGTGGGATCAGGCCGATCAGTTCGGTGCTGGCGATTCCGGCTCCGTAACGGGCGGCTTCGCGCCGAATCATTTCGACAGCATGATGCAGCGTGGTCTTGGTGTGATCGGTCAGGTTCATCGACACCTGGGCTTTACCGCCGACCAGCAGACCAAGCGCTTTGACGAACCGCAGCCCGCCGTCCTGGTGGCGGATCACCTGGGCGATGCGCTGCGCGATCTGCACATCCGGCGTGGTCAGGTACACATTGAACGCGATCAGCGCCGGGCGTGCGCCAATAACGACTGCGCCCGCGCTGCCCAACTGCTGCGGGCCGTAATCTGGCTGGCGGGTTGGGTCGGTGCGGATGGCGGCTTTCAACCCTTCATAGCCGCCCTTGCGCAGTGCGGCCAGACTGCGGTTTTCCGGGCGTGCTGCCGCTTCTTCATACAGGTACACGGGGAGACCTAGTTCAGCGCCGACCCGTGCGCCCAACCGCAGTGCCAGCGCGATGCAGTCCGCCATTGTCACGCCTTCCAGTGGAATAAACGGCACGACATCGGTCGCGCCGATGCGCGGATGCACACCCTGGTGTTGATCCAGGTCGATCCACTCTGCCGCCGTGCGGATGGCCTGGAACGCAGCTTCAGCGACCGCATCCGGCGCGCCGACAAACGTCAATACGGTGCGATGGTGATCGGCATCGCTGGAACGGTCGAGCAGCCGGACGGTCGGTACAGCCGTCACTGCCTGAGCGATCCGGTCGATCACATCCATGCGCCGGCCTTCGGAAAAATTCGGGACGCATTCGATAAGCTGACGCATAAAGTGGCTGCTTTCGCTTCATTGGGCTTTTGGAAACATACGTTAAGTGCGCCCTGGGGCCGTCAATACCCCCATGCATGACAGCTAATGATGGGGTGTAACCATTGGGATCATGTGCATGTACAAGGATGCTCTCAATGGTCGTTGGTGTCTCATGGCGCTTGTACAGACATGCCTGTACTACTTGGAGGCGCAAGTAGGCTAGTCAATAATATGAACGACACTGAATAGTTAATCCTGTCTTTACACACACTTAATGCGCTAACGTTGAACTTGGGTAGACCGACTTCTACAATATCAAGTATGGTAGCCCACTCTCAGGTGGAAAGGTAGCAGGCGAAACGGTGAACACCCCCCCACAGCTAGAAGAAGTATTTCCCGGACTGATCCGCGAATGGCTGTACGACCGCCAGATCGTCGTTTATCGCCTGACCACCGTTTCACAGACCATCATCCAGCAGTGGGAAGGGCTTGTGCTGAAAACGATGGAAGCGTGGGACAAAGCGAAGCCTTATCTCGCCCTGCACGATGTTTCGGAAACAGGCGTTTCGCTGCAATACGCCACGCTGGTACGGTTCGACCTGATGAACATTGGAATCACCGACCCAGGGCGCGAACTGGCCGAAGCATATTTCAATGAATTTCCAGAATTTCGCGCCCGTGTCGCCATCGGGTTCAACCTGTCGGTATCTGGCCAGGTAAGCCAGACCGTGATGGATCGCCTGAAGATGAAGCATCCGTCGATCACGTATAAGACATTCTTCAACCGTGAACGCTCCCTGGTGTGGCTAAGCGATGCGCTGACCGTCAAACCCCCTGTCAAGACGGCAGAAGAAACGCAGGAGATCAATCCGTCTGGGCCTGGGACGGATATGGCCTCTGTTTGATACGCTCTGTTTGCAGCGCGCACCCGCCACAGCACTAGCCGAAGGCTGAACATGGAAAACCTGACGGGTAAGGTTCTGAAAAGCTATGTCCTGCAAGACTTGATCGGCGCGGGCGGGTTTGGGGCTGTCTATCAGGCACATCAGCAGGTGGTCGAACGCGATGTCGCGATCAAGATCATCTGGTCGGTGTTCGCCAACCATCCGAATTTCATCCGCCGCTTTGAAGCCGAAGCCCAGTTGATCGCCGGGTTGGAACATCCGCATATCGTGCCGCTGTACGATTACTGGCGTGAGCCGGACGGGGCATACCTGGTGATGCGTTTCCTGCGCGGCGGGCATCTGCGTCAGGCGATGCAGGATGGCGTATGGTCGGTTCCCGATACGTTGCAGATGCTCAGCCAGATCGCATCGGCGCTGATGCTGGCGCACCGCGTCGGCGTGGTACACCGCGACATCAAGCCGGAAAACATCCTGCTGGATGAAGACCGCAATGTGTACCTGGCCGACTTCGGGATCGCCAAAATTCTGAGCAATGTCCATGCCCAGGATGGGGACGAGTTCGCCGCGTTCGGCTCCCCGGCTTATGCCGCACCGGAACAGGTCGGCGGCAAACAGACCACCCCCCGCGCCGATATTTACAGCCTGGGCATCGTGTTATACGAAATGCTGGCCGGGACACATCCTTTCCCCGACCTGGCGACGCTCTCGCTGACCCAACTGACGACGCAGCGCATCAACGAAACCATCCCGCCCATCCGCGACATACGACCGGATTTGAGCGAACGGCTGGAACAGGTGCTGATGAAAACGACGGCGCTCGATCCCGAAGACCGCTTTGAGGACGTGCTTCAGCTCGTCCATGCGTTCCGGGATGCCGCCTATTCCACCACTACGACGAGCATCGGCGGGCGGCGCGAAGCATTCGCCGCACGGGTGGATACGACTGAACTCAACCGTCTGAGCGATGAAATCCCCAACCCGTATAAAGGGCTGCGCACCTTCCAGGAGATGGACGCGGCCAATTTCTTCGGGCGCGAAGCGCTGATCCGCCAGTTGCTGAGCGCGCTCAACCGCACGCGCCAGCAGTCGCGGTTCGTCGCGGTCGTCGGCCCCAGCGGGAGCGGAAAATCGAGCGTGGTCAAAGCCGGGCTGATCCCGATGCTGCGGCGTGGGCATATCATCGGGTCGGATCGGTGGTATTACGTCGAAATGGTGCCGGGCGCGGAACCTTTCAAGGAACTGACCGCCGCGCTGGTGAGCGTGGCCGCCACCCCGGCGGACAACTGGCTTGAACGGCTGCAAACCGATCAACGGGCGCTGCTCGATATTGTCAACGACATTCTGCCGCCGGGGACATCGAACGAGCTGTTCCTGTTCATCGACCAGTTTGAAGAAGTCTTCACGCTGAACGACAATGAAGCGGAAATCGTCCGGTTTCTGGAGACGCTGAACACCGCGCTCAACGAGCCGAACAGCCGCCTGCGTGTGGTGATCACGCTGCGCGCCGATTTTTACGACCGTCCGCTCATGTACCCGATCATGAGCGATTTCATGAAGAAGAATACCGAAGTCGTCACGCCGCTGCTGCCCGATGAACTGGAACGCACCATCGTCGGCCCGGCGCGCCAGGTTGGGGTACAGCTCGAAGAGGGACTGGTGTCCGACATCATCGCGGAGGTGAACCAGCAGGTTGGCGCGCTGCCGCTGCTGCAATACCTGCTCAGCGAATTGTTTGAACGCCGTGAAGGCACGCTGATGACGATGAATGCCTACCGCGCCATCGGCGGGGTACGCGGCGCGCTGACCAAACGTGCCGATGAAATCTATCAGGCGTTCAACGCGGATGAACAACATGCGGCGCGTCAGTTGTTCCTAAGGTTGATCACGCTGGGCGAAGGGACGGAAGATACCCGCCGCCGGGCGCTGCTTTCGGAAATCACATCGATGGCGCAGAACAATGCTGCCATGCGCACGGTCATCGACACGATGGGCAAGTCACGCCTGCTCACCTTCGACCGCGACCCGATCACGCGCAGCCCGACGGTGGAAGTCACCCATGAAGCGATCATCCGCGAATGGCGGCGGCTGCGCGAATGGCTCGATGCCAGCCGCAGCGATGTGCGCATGGAGCGCACGCTGGCGGCGCTGGCCGAAGAATGGATGAAATCGAACTACGACATCAGCTTTCTGATGCGCGGCGCACGCCTGGAACAGTATGAAAAGTGGGTCGAACTCACCGACGTAGCGCTGACGGAGCAGGAACGCGCTTACCTGCAAGCGGGCATTGCCGAACGCGAAGCGCGCATCACCCAGGAACGCGAAAGCAAAGCGCGCGTGGAAATGCTGGAACGGCGGTCTCGCTCACGGCTGCGCACGCTGGTCGTGGTGCTGGGGATTGCAACGGTGATCGCCGTTGGGCTGACGCTGTTCGCCCTGGTGCAAAGCCAGCTTGCGCAGTTCGAGCGCGACCAGGCCGATGCCGCCCGTTCGACCAGTGAAGCGAATGCCGCCCTTTCGCAAAGCCTGGCGCTGGAGACGAGCGCACGCCAGGCGTTGAGCGAATACAACGTCGATCTGGCCGTCACACTGGCTATGCTGGCGGCGAACGTGCCGAATCCGTCCCCCCAGGCGCAGCGCACGCTTTCAGAAGTCGCCTTCGACCCCGGCACGAACCGCGTCCTGGGCGATTATGCGTCCGTCGTCAACGATGTTGCCATCAGCCCGGATGGACAAACCCTGATTGCGGCCTCTTTCGACAGCACCGTCCGCCTGTGGGATCGCGCTACTGGGCAGGAAATCCGGCGGTTCACCGGGCATTTCGGCGATGTGCAGTCGGTGTCCTTCAACCGTGATGCGTCGCTGGCGGTGAGTACCGCACTGGATCGCCTGGGGATCATCTGGAATGTGGCGACGGGTGAAGTCCTGCACCGTCTGGAAGGGCATCTTGACCCGGTACGGGCTGCCGTGTTCAGCCCGGATGGACGGTATGTCGTCACCGGGTCGAGCGATGCCACGCTGATCGTATGGGATGTGGCGACGGGGGCGGCGGTGCGCACCCTGACGGGCAACCCGAATTCGGTGCTGTCCGTCAGCATCAGCCCGGACAGCCGCTATGTGCTGTCTGGCGCGGAGGATGGCCGGGTGATCCTGTGGGACATCGAAACCGGGCAGGCGCTCCGCGATCTGGCGGGGCATACCACGTCGGTACTGGATGTGGCCTTCAGCCCAGACAGTACACGAGCGATCACGGGTTCACGCGATAATTCGATCCTGGTATGGGATGTGGAAACGGGGGCGCTCGTCCGCCGTTTGCAGGAACAGACGAGCGTAAGCAGCGTCGCGTTCACGCCGGATGGCCTGATCCTCAGCGGAACGGAGGATGGTATCCTGCACGTTTGGGATGCCGAAACCGGAATCGAGATCACCCGGCTGCGCGGCCATACCGCCGCCATTCGGGGGATCAGCGTCAGTGCGGACGGTGTGTACGCAGCCACTTCATCGCTCGATTCGACCCTCCGCGTATGGACGCTGCGCGATCAGCGTCAGCTCTCCCTGGCGGGACACGCAGCGCGCATCGTCGATGAAGCGTTCACCCCCGATGGCCGCCTGGTGCTGACCGCAGGACTGGATAACGCCGTGCGCGTGTGGGATACCGCGACGGGTGCGCCGCTCCCGGCGATTCAGATCACCGAAGGCGATGTACGCGCCATGTCGAACCTGATTATCGATAATCACGTGCTGATTGGGCTGAACGATGGCCGAATCATCCGGCATCCCGTCGATGGCAGCGCGCCTGATCAGATTTTTGATATGGGCGTAGAAGGTATTCGCGCTATTGCCGTCTCCACTGATGGCACGGCATTCGTGGCGGGGTTTCAGGATGGCAGCCTGATTTATGCCGATGCCCAGACGGGTGCTGTTCGTCAGCGCATCAATGGGCATGAGGGATCGGTGTTCAGCGTGGACATCAGCCCGGACGGAACCCGTCTGGTATCTGGCGGGCGTGATGCCAATGTGCTGATCTGGAACCCGGAGACGGGCGAACTGGTGCAGACCCTGACCGGCCACACCAATTCGGTCTTTTCGGTGGATTTTGGTGCCGACGGATCACGGGTGATCTCTGGTGGGCGCGACGGTGTGATCATCCTGTGGGATACAGCCACCGGGACGGAAATTCGGCGCTTCCTGGGGCATACCGATGCGGTATGGTCGGTGCGCTTCACCCCGGACGATCAACGCCTGCTGTCCGGCTCGGTCGATCAGTATGTCATCCTGTGGGATGCGAATACCGGGCGCGAACTGGAACGGTTCGATGACCTGGGCGCGGCGGTATACCGCGTCGCCGTCGATCCGACCGGGACACGGGTCATTGTTGGGCAGGAAGGCGGCGGTACCAGCCTATGGCGGCTGTTCAGCCTGCCCGAACTGATTGCCTGGACACAGGAAAACCGTTACATTCGTGAACTGACGTGCGTCGAACGCGAACTGTACCGCGTCGGCGGGGGCGATTGCCAGCCCGCCACATAAATGACGGCTGTCTCACGCCCGCTCATCTGGCAGCGGGCGTGGCAGCCTGATCCCCGTCTCGCCCATCGTCTCTATCAACCCCGTAAGCGTGAGCCACAGCGAAATCCGCGCCATATAGTCCGCCGTATACGGTTTGTTCTGGTCGAGCCACCACATCGCCAGGCCGATCTGCCCGCTGGCGACATGATAGGCGATGATGTCGAGCGGGATGTCATGTGGAATTTCCCGCCCGGAAGCGCGGATCGATTCCATCGCCTGGGCTGCCAGGTGATGCCGCAGTCGCTCGATCACCGTCTGCGTGCCGCGACTGGAAAACAAAATCCGATACAGCATTTCCTGTTCTTCAATATGTTCGTACAGCAGCCGCACTGGGGAATCGCCGCTCAGCACGCCTTCCAGGGTGATCGGTTTGGCTTTGGCGCGCAGTTCTTCGTACAGGGTGTTCAGGCAGTCGGTGAGCAGTTCTTCCTTGTCGCGGTAGTGACGGTAGAACGTGATGCGGGCGGTTTGCGCGGCCTCTGCAATGTCCTGAATCGAGATCGCATCGTATCCCTTTTGCAGAATCAGGCGGGCAAAGGCATCGCGCATCCCCTGCCGGGTTTTTTTCACGCGGGGGTCTTGCGGGTTGAAGGGCATAATAGGTACACCTGTCACTTATGTTACAACCTGAAACAACTGCTGATTGCGTAATGACATCGATGCCATAAGATACATAGTGTAACAGAGTGACAATCCGTTTCACTGTGACACATTGTTTCATAAGCATAGCGCCAACCTTCCAACAAACGCAAGGGAGAATCATGATTCTACGCTTTACGGCACATCTGACAGCCGTTTTATGTCTGTGCATGTTCGTCCCATTCACCGCTGCCCAGGAAACTTTCACCGCAGCGCCAGAAACCCCCAGTCTGCTTTCGGCCTTTTTTGGCCTGGATGATGCGCTCCCGCGCACTGCCGCCGGACTATGCCGCCGTGCGCCGGGGCGCGATGGGATGCCCGTGATCTTTTCGCACGAAATCGACCCCGACACGCTGCAACCCGAAGATTTTCTGGTTGTGACCGAAACGGGCGCAGCCAGCACGCCGCTCTGTGCCACGCTCAGCCCTGCCATCGATGCGGGGGAACTGCGCACGGTATTGCTGATCGGTGATTTTGGCAGCGCAGAAACCGATCCGCCCGTCAGCGTCGGGATTGTCGGGGATGTGCTGACCAGCGGCAATCCGACGATCAACTTTTTGGGAGCGCGGGTCGATGTCACGCCGCTTTCAGCCGGACCCGGCCTGGTGCTGGCGGAACGTGTCCCTGAATCGTACTGGGCGCTCGATCAAAGATCGGGACGGCAGCAGGGGGATGGCTGTCCATCTGATGGCACGGTTCAGGTCGTGCGCACGACCTGGGCGGGCGGGGTGAGCAATGCCCAGGGCGATGAAGCCGGGGACGCGGAACGGCTGCTGTACCGTGTGATCGTGCGCCTGCCGGATGGGGCGGACACCGACGTGACTCCGTTCGCCCTGGCCGACCTGGGCGATGGCGACAACAATCATCTGCTGTGCCTGGATGTGGCAGGGGAACCGCTCCGCGTCACGTTCCCGGCGGGTTACCTGCTCGACCCGAACCGGGATACGCTGAATCCCGCCGCAGACATCGCCATCCGCTAGCGCCTGCATCCGGTTTTTGTAAAGGACATTCCACCCATGAATCGCAGAACCGTCCTGATCATCGCTGGGGTCGTCGTCGTGGTGATTGCCGCTGCCGCCGTCGTGATCCTCAGCCGTGTGCAGTCGCTCACGACGTTGAAGCCGTTGACGATCAGCTTTGCCACCATCCAAACCGCCATGCCGGAAGGCGCATCGTGCGCCGGGGGCGGCCAGGAAGGGGGAGTCGCCAAAGAAATTCTGAACCTGGAAACCGATTACATCTACGTGGCCGGGGGCAGCAACCCGATGCCCGATGAGGTGTGGGCAGCGTACAGCTTTCGCCTGCCGATTCTGAAGAACTCGACGCGCAATCTGTTGTTTCAGGGGTCGTGCTTCTTTCGTTCCCCGGATGTGCCGCCCGACTGCACCGTGGAGGCTTGTTTCAGCGTCGATGAAATCGTCGGCTACACCTGGCTGAACCTGACGCAGATCGCCGGGCAGTCGTGTTTCCCGGATGCGGACGGATGCAGCGGCGACGTGGTCAACTCTGGCTACGTGAGCATCAGCACCATTGCCAAATGTCACCGCATCACTTACGACGGCCCGGTCATCTACGAGCTTTCCGACGGAAACGGCAATTTATTTGTGATGCACGCCACCGATGACGGCACGCCCGACCTGAACCCGGCGCTGCCGGACGGCTGGAGCCTGACCGAACGCACGATCACCGAACCGCTGATCCTGCTCCCGTTCGGCGGCGGCAGCGCGTGCTATTACAACATCGTGCGCGATAACCTGGTGCAGAGCTATCACCAGTACGCTTTCAGCGGGGAACAATACCCGCCGCCGTGATCGCAGTCGCGCCGCACACGCTATACTCACGGCTTCAGCGGCTCGAATCATCGGAAAGCGTATTCGCCATGTACATCATCGGGTTGATGTCGGGGACTTCAGCGGACGGGATCGACGCGGCGCTGTGCCGGATGGACGATTCGCCAGTAGATGGCCTGCTGCAAGCCGACATCCTGCACGCAATTACCGTGCCGTACCCGCTTGATTTTCAGATGCGCATCCTGAACGCAGCCAGGGCGGGGCGCGTGGATGAGCTGTGCGCGCTCAACGTGATGCTGGGCGAGTTGTTTGCTGCCGCTGCCCATCGGGTGATTGCGGATAGTGGGTTCAGCAGCTACTCGGTAGACCTGATTGGGTCGCACGGCCAAACGTTCTGGCACGCCGTCGAAGCCGATGGCCGCGTGTCGGGGACTTTGCAACTGGGATCGGCGGCGGTGATTGCAGAGCGCACCGGGATCACGACGATCAGCAATTTTCGCGCCCGTGATGCAGCGGCGGGCGGGCAGGGTGCGCCGCTCACGGGTTATGCCGACTGGCTGCTGCTGCGCCATCCCACGCTGTGGCGGGCCGCCCAGAACATCGGCGGGATTGGCAACGTGACGCTGCTGCCACCGCTCACGGATACGATCACGCCGCCCATCGCGTTCGATACAGGTCCCGGCAATGCCTTGATCGATTCGGCCATCAGCCTGGTCACCCAGGGCGCACAGTCGTATGACCGGGATGGACGGATCGCGCTCAGCGGCACGGTCGATCAGGCCTGGCTTGGCGTGCTGCTGGCGCATCCGTACTACGCGCTTCAGCCGCCTAAATCCACCGGGCGCGAATTGTTCAGCGCGGGCATGGCGGCGGCGCTGCTTGCTGAAGGACGCGGGCGCGGCCTGGCAGATGCCGATGTGATCGCTGTGCTGACCGCGCTGACGGCGCATACGATAGCGGATGCCTATACACGCTTCGCGTCTGTGCCGCCGGGGGAAGTGATCGTGAGCGGCGGCGGGCGGCACAATCCCTTGATCATGACGCTGCTGCGAACGCTGATCCCGGCACGTGTGCTGACCAGCGATGAGGTCGGCATCGACGGCGACAACAAAGAGGCGCTGGTATTCGCGCTGCTGGCATACCAGACCTGGCATGGGCGAACCGGGAACCTGCCATCGCTGACCGGGGCAGCGCATCCGGCGATCCTGGGCGATATTACGCCGGGTGCGCGCTATGCCAACCTGATCCGCCGGACATGGTGCGCCAGCGGATCATGAACGGCAGTCCTGTCAACTTAGCAGGCGTTCCGGCAGGTGATCGCGTTGGGCGGCGGCCATCGCGTCGTACAACGCTTCGGCGGTCTCGAACGACAGCACGAGTGGGTTGGCAGCCAGGGCGCGGATTGCGTCGATGCGCCGTCCGCTCCAGGCGGCTTCGGCGGCCAGCGATTGATATTCGCTCAACGCCAGGATCAGGCTTCGCGTGTGCGGCGGTACATCGCCATCCGCCAGCCCGACCACCCCATGCTGATCCAGATAACCGCGTATTTCGACCACGCGATCCGCTGGCAGCGACGGCAGCACGCCGTGATTCGGGATATTGACGGGGAGGATCACCTTGCGGTCATTGTAAATCGCGTCCATCGCATCGATAGCCAGTTCCAGCTCATGAATACCGCCGCGTGACTGTGCCGGGTCGAGCGTCGGGTTTTCGGCGGCGGCCTGTTTGCGGTAGTGCGCCCAGTAGGCCGGAACCCGCGCCATGATGTCCTGGGAGCGGCTGGTCGGCTTGGCGCGGGCTTCGGCCAGCATTTCATCCCTGAAGGTGTAATACAGCAGGTAATCGGACGGCACGCTCTCCATGCCGACCGTCAGCTTGAGCAGCCGCCGTTCAAACGGGGTGAGCAATCCAGCCTCCAGGCGGGCGGCGTAGGCTTCGCGCAGCAGCGGGATCGCGTCCGCACCGTCATAGGTGTGGCGGATGCTCCAACAGCCATGATTCAGCCCGACCATCACCGTATCGAGCTTATCGGGGTCGAGTCCGGCGGCCTGTGCGACCTGCCGGGGGTAATAAATGGGTCCTTCGCAGAACGAGAGGATCGGGATCGGGCTGTGATGGGTAACGGCTTCCGAAACCAGGTTGATCGGGTTGGTGTAATTGAACAGGCGCGCCGATGGGCAAACGCGCTCCATATCGGCCAGGATGCCCTGCATGACGTGGATCGACCGCAGCGCCATGAAAAACCCGCCTGGACCCTGCGTTTCCTGGCCGACGATGCCATATTTCAGGGGGATCGTCTCGTCCTGGTGACGCGCCTCGAAACCGCCGGGGCGGTAGCTGGTCAGCACGGTATCGCAGTCGGTCAGCCCGGCCTGGCGATCCGTCGTGAAACTGATGCGCATATCCAGCCCGCGCACGCGAATCATTCGGTCGGCCATGGCCTTGATCACGCTCATCTTGTCCGGGTCGAAGTCGATCAGCACGATCTCCGACCCTTGAAAATTGTCCCCCTGCTGGATGAACGATGCGACCGTGCCAGGGGCGCGGGTGCTGCCCCCGCCAATGTATGCGATTTTCAAACGCGCCATGTTCAGGAAGTGCCTTTCAGTGCAGGGTATCGGAGTCGCCCAGCCGGTAGGTGCGCCGCGCCAGACGGTAGGCCAGGTCGATCATCATCTCGCCCGCCTCATCGATTTCGACGATATGGCGGGCGACCAGCCCGGCCAGCCAATCGGCGCACGCCCGCCGCCATACATCATGGCGGGCGGGGATCGACGGGTAGGCGCGGGTATCATCATTGAAGCCAGCGGTATTGTACAACCCCGCCGTTTCGACGACGTATTCAAAGTAGCGGCGGATTCCGTTCAGGCTGTCGAAGAACCACCAGGGCGGTCCCAGGCGCAGCGCGGGATAATGCCCGGCCAGCGGCGCGAGTTCGCGGCTGTACGTACTTTCATCGAGCGTGAACACGACCAGTGTGAACGTCGGGTGCGCCCCAAAACGGTTGAGCAGCGGCTCCAGATTGCGCGTGAAATCAGTCTGTATGGGGATGTCCGCGCCCATATCGCGCCCAAACCGTTCGTACAGCGCGGTGTGGTGGTTGCGCCGTGACCCGGCGTGAAGCTGCATGACCAGGCCGTCATCGGCGCTCATGCGCGCCATTTCGATCAGCATATGCCCGGTGAAGCGGGCGGCATCGTCCGGGGATGCGCCGCCTTTCAGCGCCCGCACGAACAGCGTTTCGGCCTCAAGGTCGCTCAGCGGGGCGGTGTAAGGGCTTTCCACCCCGTGATCGGTCGCGGTCGCGCCCATCGCCTTGAAAAATGCCCGCTGGTGTTCCAGCGCCCGAATGTAATCCGCATAACCGCTGATCGCCATGCCCGTCACGTCGCTGAGCAGGTCGATTTCAGCGCGCCAGCCCACCGCCGCCAGGTCGATCACGGCATCCGGGCGGAAGGTGGGAATTACCCTGCCCGGCCAGCCTGAAGCACGAATCGCCTGGTGATGCGCCAACCGGGAGGCCGCCGGGTCGGTGGTCGCCAGCACTTCGATGTTGAAACGCTCGAACAGGCGGCGCGGCTGGTAGTCCGGCTGGCGCAGTTTCGTGTCGATCTGGTCGTAGATCGTCTGGGCGTTGGCGGGCGTGAGCCGTTCACCGATGCCGAATACGTCGGCCAGTTCGTCGCGCAGCCAGAGTCCGGTTGGCGTGCCGCGAAACAAATAGGCATGTTCCGCGAAGATCGCCCAGATTTTGCGGTGATCGGCTTCGACCGGTTCGCCATCACGCCGGGGGATGCCCAACGCTTCGAGCGGAATCCCCTGGGAATACAGCATCCTGAACACGTAATGATCCGGGCGGATGAGCAGATCGACCGGGGAGCCGTAATCGTACCCGTCGGCAGCGAACAGGCGCGGATCGACATGCCCATGCGGACAGATCAGCGGCAGCGGGGCGGCGTGATCGTACAACTGCCGGGCGATCTCGCGGTGCGCGGGGTCGAAATAGCGGACTGGACTGCGCTCGTTCATCGGGGACGTACCTTCTTTCGGTTCGGGAAACTATACCGTCGATGCGCGAACCCAACAAAATACCGAGATGTGAAAAACAAAAGATTGAACGCACGGGCAACGCATCAAATTCGATTTCGCCTGACTTAGCCCCTCACCCTGCTCAGCTTTGCTGAGCCGTCCCTCTCCCACGTAAACGAGGAGAGGGACAAAAACCTGTTTTTCCCCTTCTCCTCGCTCGCGTTAGGGGATGAGGGGTTTTTGCTGAATTCGCCCTGAAAGAGTCAGCACGATTGTCCACGTTGCGAACATCCCGCGTTATACTTTTCTGAAAACACACAGCAGCACGTGGGAACAGGCGCACATGGCCGACGTTGAACGCAAGGACGTATTCATTTCCTACGCGACCCATGATGGCACGCCTTATGCGGCGGCGCTGCGTACCGCACTGGAGTCCGCTGCGGTAAGCGTGTGGCAGGATGTGATCCAACTGCCGCGCCATGTTGGGGAGGACTGGTGGGCGAAGATCACCGAAGGGATTGCCCACGTCAACTACGTGATCATGGTCATCACCCCGGCAGCCTTCGAGCGCGATACCGTGCTGCGCGAATGGCGCTTCGCCCGCCGTGAGGGGGTGTGCGTGCTGCCCGTCCATGCCTCAAAAGCGGTCGATCTGCAAACCGTGCCGCGCTGGATGAACAAGGCGCAGTTCGGTTTCCTGGGCTATGAACCGGATGCCGACGCGATCCGCAGTGCGACGGGGTGGGCGGGCTTCATCGGCAAGATCAAAGCGCCGTGCAGCACCACGCGCTACCCGTTCATGGCCGATGATATGACGGCAGATTTTGTGCAGCGCCCCGCACACATCAACCGTTTGATCGACTCCCTGTTGGACAGCGAATACAAAAATCCGCGTGCCATCACCAGCGAACTCGCGCTGAGAGGCGCGGGAGGTTATGGCAAGACCACGCTGGCGCGGGCGGTGTGCCATGACCCGCGCATTCAGGATGCGTTCGTCGATGGCGTGCTGTGGGTGACGCTGGGCGAAAATGCCACGATGGACACCGTGCGCGACAACCTGAACGTGCTGGTGAACGCGCTCACCGGGGAAAAGGTCGATCTCAACCTGAACGGGGTGAAAGAGGCGTTCAAGGCCGCGCTGGAAAACCGCGAGATTCTGCTCGTGATTGACGATGTGTGGAAGCCGGAACACCTGAAACCGTTCCTGGAAGGCGGGGCGAAAACCGCCCGGCTGATCACGACGCGCATCGACGATGTGCTGCCCGACGACTGCCAGCGGGTGATGGTCGCGGGCATGGAGCGTGCAGAAGCGGCAGCGCTGATCGGCTACGGGCTGGGGGAGGCTGAACAGCGCACCCACGCCGCCGCAATCACGACGCTGGCCGGGCGCTTGGGCGAATACCCGCTGCTGCTGAAACTGGCCAACGGCGTGCTGCGCGAACGGATGCGCCTGGGCGAAAGCCTGGCCGCCGCGCTCGATTACCTGACGCGGGCGCTGGATAAACGCGGCGTGACCAAAGCGCTGAAGCTGGAGAACACCGACGAACGCCACCGCACCGTTGAGGCGACGCTCGCCGTCAGCCTGGTGCTGCTGAACGATACCGACGACTCGCCGGAACTGGCGCGCTTCATCCGGTTGGGCATTTTCCCGGAAGATGTCGAAATTCCGCTGGCGGCGCTGGAAAAAGCCTGGGGGTGCGATGACCTGGACGCGGAAGACCTGTGCGCCAAGCTGTACCGGATGTCGCTGCTGCTGGCGTATGACCTGGCGGCGCGCACGATCCGCCTGCACGACGTGATCCGCAGCTACCTACGCGAACAGCGCAGCGGCGGGATGCCCGGCTTATGGCAGGCGAACGCCGAATTTCTGGCGCGCTACGGCCTGACGCACTGGCGCGACCTGCCGCCCGCCGAGCCGTACCTGTGGGACTGGCTGGCGTACCACCTGGAAGAAGCGGGGCAGGCCGACGCGCTGGCCGCCACCCCCCTTGACCTGCGCTACCTGGCGGCGAAAACGAGCGGGCGCGGCACGGTGAAAACCGAAGCCGACATCGAAGCCGCCGCCGCGTTCGCGCTGCGCATGGGCCATCCCCAGGCCGACGCGCTGGCGCTGCTGGCGCGCAGTTACCGCAATATGGCGCACCTGCTGGGGCGCTGTGAAAACCCCGCCGATGCCCTGGCGACGCTGCACGCCCGCCTGCACCACCTGGAACCGCTGCAAGCGGCGTGCGCGGCGGCGGAAGCGGCGCTGCCCCGCCCACGCCTGACCCCCTGGCACACCCTGCCTGACCTGCCGCACCCGGCATTGGTGCGCACGATCACCGTGCCTGAAGGCGCGGTGAACAGCGTCGCCTTTAGCCCGGATGGAAAGTGGATCGTGAGCGCGTCCGATAACACGGTCAGGGTGTGGGATGCGGCGACGGGGGCGGCAGTGCGCACGCTCACCGGACATGAGGACGATGTCAACAGCGCGGCGTTCAGCCCGGATGAAAAATGGATCGTGAGCGCGTCCGGTGATAACACGGTCAGGGTGTGGAATGCGGCGACGGGGGCGGAAGTCCGCGTCTTGACCGGACATACCGACATAGTCAACAGCGCGGCGTTCAGCCCGGATGGACAGTGGATCGTGAGCGCGTCCGATGATAACACGGTCAGGGTGTGGGATGCGGCGACGGGGGCGGCAGTGCGCACGCTCACCGGACACACCTCAACTGTCAACAGCGCGGCGTTCAGCCCGGATGGGCAGTGGATCGTGAGCGCGGCGTGGGACGGGACGGTCAGGGTGTGGGAGGCGGGGACGGGGGCGGCAGTGCGCACGCTCACCGGACATGAGGACGTTGTCAACAGCGCGGCGTTCAGCCCGGATGGGCAGTGGATCGTGAGTGCGTCGGATGATGGAACAGTAAGATTGTGGGATGCAACGATGGGAACAGAACGACTGACGCTCGATCTAGATAGTTGCCGAGTATTCAGTGCTTCTTTCAGCCCAGACAGCCGCTGGCTCGTGAGCGTGTCCGAAGATAAAACGCTTAGGGTGTGGGACGCAGACACAGGTGCGCAGCGTGCCATTTTTCATGCGGATGCAGTGTTGTACTCGTGCGCGTGGTCGCCGCTTGGCGACCAGATCATCGCCGCGGGTGAAGGCGGTTACCTCTACTGGCTGCGTTGGGTGGAAGCATAGGGCGCTAAAGGCGCAGTTGCCGCATCCGCGCTATAGTGGTGTGCATCCGGCAGGCGAAAGGGAGGGACGGCACATGGCCGACGACAAGCAGTTTCTGGCAGACAATGCCCGCAAGGAAGGGGTGGTCACCACCGCCAGCGGGCTGCAATACAAGGTGCTGACCCAGGGAACGGGCGCAAAACCGCCGAGCGCGAACAGCGAAGTCGAAGTCCATTATGAAGGGCGGCTGACCGATGGCACGGTGTTCGATAGTTCGTATGCACGCGGCGAATCGATCACGTTTTTCCTAAGCCAGGTCATTCGCGGCTGGACGGAAGGCGTGCAGTTGATGCCGACGGGTTCGACGTATGAACTGTACATCCCGGCGGAACTCGGCTACGGGGCGCGCGGGGTCAGCGGGGTGATTCCGCCGAACGCCACGCTGATCTTCAAAGTCGAACTGATCAAAGTATTCTAAGCGTTACACGGGTGCTGTGCGGCCTTGGGTGCTGTGCAGCACCTTCGTCGTGCAGCACGTCGTTTATCCCCTGTCCTAAACCCTCACCGTTTTCCGAAAAAGATTCTGAACATTGTGTATTCTGCCCATGGCTGACTTGACAAACCAAGTCAAAGACGCTTCAATACGATTGACTGCATACGATTGCATCGACTTTTCATCGAAAGTATCTTTTTATGCCCAAAAGTCAGCGTCCCGTCACCATGCGCGATGTCGCCAAGCTCGCCGGAGTTTCGCAAAGCACGGTGTCGCGCATTCTCAGTCAACCCGCCTCCACATCGATCCCGATCAGCGACGAAACCTATAAGCGGGTGTACAGCGCGATTGAGGAACTTGGCTACCAGCTCAACCTGGCGGCGCGCAGCTTACGCACGCAGCGCACCAACATGATCGCCGTGATGATCGCGGATATTTCCAATGCGTTCTATCACTCGATCACCCGGACGATCCAGGACATCGCCGCGCAGCGGAACTACGATGTGCTGATCGCCAATACCGACCATGTGTACGAATACGAAAAGCGCTTCATTCAGGCGATGATGCGCCGCCCGGTCGATGGCGTGATCCTGGTGCCGTATCACCTCACCTTCGATGAGATCGACTCGTTCGTCGAACGGACGGGGGTGGCGGTCGCAGCGCTGGCGCGTCACTTGGATCATCCGCTGGTCGATACCGTATCCGCCGACGACGGAACCGCGACGTATGAAGCGGTCAACTGGCTGATCGCGCAAAAAGGGCATCGGCGCATCGGGTTCATCGGCGTTTCGACCGCGTTCATGGTGGGCGAACGGCGGCATCAGGGGTATATGCGGGCGCTGGCCGAAGCGGGACTCGACGCGCCGCCGGAATACCTGGAACGCGGCGATTTCACAGCGGAAAGCGGGGCGCGGGCGATGGCGGCACTGATGGCGCTGCCCGAACCGCCGACCGCCGTTTTTGCCTGCAACGACATCATGGCGGTGGGCGCGCTCAATACCGCGCTCGACCTGGGGCTGCGCGTCCCGCAAGATGTCGCACTCGTCGGGTTCGATAACATCCCGCTGGCCGAACAGGTGCGCCCCCGGCTGACGAGCGTCGCACAGTACCCGGTCGATATGGGGCGGGAACTGGCCAATCTGTTATTCGCACGCATTGACGGGACGACCACCCAGCATCAACGACTCGACATCCCGTGCCGACTGATCGAGCGGGAGTCTGCCTAGCCATCCATCGCAGCCGCTAACCCTCAACCGCATTCGTGCCGGTGAACCGCGACTCTGCGGGAATGCCGGAATCCTGTGAATACTCCTGGTCAGACAACTTATGACCAGTCAGTAGAGTTCGATTTTGCTTGTTCACGGGGAGGTGCAACGCTGATCTGAACGGTGTGAACATTGCAGACTGCATAGAATTCGTCTTTGTTTTTGTTGTGGAGGATGTATGAAGAAGCAAGTGTTGTTCCTAAGTCTGCTGGCTTTGCTCGCCGTGTTCGTGGTGGCGCTGCCCATCGCCGCGCAAGACCCAACCCCTACGCCAATGCCCGTCCCGTCCGCAACCCCTGCCTTAGGGAGCTTCGGGCAGGGCGGCACGCAGATTTCGTTCGTCAACGGGCTGTCGGGCAGTGACGGCGTGACCCTCAACGGCATGATCGAGCAGTTCGTCCAGGAAAACCCGGATATTTCGGTGCAGACCGAAACCATCGTGTGGGATACCATGTACCAGCGCCTTCAGGCTTCGCTGGTGGCGGGCGATGCCCCGGACGTGGTGGTGATGCATGTGTGGGCGCTGCCCCAGTACGCCAGCATCGGCGGGCTGCTCCCGCTCAATGATTGGATTGGCACCGGCGAAGGCCAGATCGATCCGGCGAATTTCACCCCGCTGGCGCTGGAAAATGCTTCGTTCGGCGGGACGATCTACGGCCTGCCGCTCGATTTTCACGGCTTTGGCACGTATGTGAACAACGATCTGTTTGAAGCTGCCGGACTCGACCCGTCGCAGCCGCCCCAGACCTATGAAGAATATGTCGAAATGGCGACGGCGCTCACGCTCGATGCCAATGGTAACAACCCTGACGACCCGAATTTCGACCCGACCAACGTCGTACAGTGGGGAACGACCACAAGCTGGATGCGCGTCGTGTTCCTGAGCGCGCTGGCACAGAACGGCGGGCGTAACATCAGCGATGATGGCACGACGGTGCAGATCGATACCGAAGCGGGTCGCGCTGCGCTGCAAGCGATGTACGACCTGATCTACACCCACCGCGTTGCTCCCCCTCCGGCGGGCTTCGATAACTGGCAGAGCTTCGCCGCCGGGCGCATCGGCATCATGCCCGAAGGCAGTTGGTTCCGCAATTTCGCCACCATCGATAACCCGCAGTTGAACTGGACACCCTGGCCGATGGTGCCGCTGGGCGAAGAACCCGCCGTGTGGATGAGTTCGCATCTGTTCGCCGTCCCGGTGACGACGACGGGCGCACAGCTCGAAGCCGTCCGCCGCTTTGTCACCTGGCTTTCGGACAACAACATCGCGTGGGCGGACAGCGGGCAAATTCCGGCGCGCCTGGATGCTCAGGCCGCACTGGCTCCCGAAACGTACCCGTCGAACATCCAGTTTGCCGAAGCCTTCAACGCGCATGGTGTGTACGACTACCCTGCGTTGGGCTGGCCGGAAATGGTCGCCCGCCTGGATGCCGAACTCGATGCTGTGCTGAACGGCCAGAAATCGGTCGAACAAGGTCTGGCCGACGCTCAGCAGCAGATGCAGGAAATTCTTGCCCGCACGGGCTGATCCGCAGTCGTTGGTGTGGGGACGGGGTTTGAACTTCCCGTCCCCCTGCACATCACGGCTGAAGATGGAAAAGACAAAAAATTTAGGTGAGGTTGATCTTATGGGACAGCTTTCGACACCGTCCGATGCGGGACTGATCGATATAAACAGGCAGGGCAGCGCCCGCCGGGTGCGGCTTTCGCTCAAGACCCGTGAATCGCTCATGGCCTATATCTTTCTGGCACCGTTCCTGTTCTTCTTCTTCGTGTTCGTCCTGCGGTCGGTGGTGTTCGGCGGCTGGATCAGCCTGCATCGCTGGCCTATCCTGGCCCCGGACAAAGGCTATGTCGCTTTCAACAATTACGTCAGCCTGATGAATGACAGCCTGTGGTGGACGGCGCTGCAAAACACGGTCGTATTCGCCGCGCTCACCGTCGCCGGGACGACCGTCTTATCCCTGCTGGCGGCGCTGGCGCTCAACCGCCCGCTGCCCGGTCAATCGTTCTTCCGCATACTGTTTTACATGCCATCGCTGCTGTCGGTATCGGTGGTGGCGATTGCATGGAGCTGGTTGCTCAATACCGATTTCGGCATCATCAATTACGGTCTGCAACTGTTGGGGCTGCCCAAAGTCAACTGGACGGGCGATGCCAATCTTGTCCTGATCACCCTGAGCCTGGTCACCATCTGGTGGGGGTTCGGCTTTCCAACGCTGGTCTTTCTGGCCGGGCTGCGCGGCATTCCCGAACCGCTGTACGAAGCTGCCAAGATCGACGGCGCGGGCGGATGGGCGTTGTTCTGGTACATCACACTGCCGCTGCTGCGGCCTACGCTGCTGTTCGTCACCGTGACCGGGTTCATCTCGCATTTTCAGGTGTTCGGCCAGCCGTACCTGATGACCAACCAGGGCGGTCCCGGACGCGCCTCATTCACGGTGATCATGTACATCTTTCAGACCGCGTGGCGTTTTTTCAACCTGGGCTATGCTTCTGCGATGGCGCTTACGCTCGCGGCAATTCTGATGATCCTGACCTTGATTCAATTCCGCTTCGGTGGGCGGCGGGTGGAGTACTGATATGGCGACGATACCGACAACCGGGCGCAGCATGGCTGCCGGACGCGGTGGGCAAATTCTGGGTAACGTGATCTTCTTCGCCATTCTGCTGATCGTGGCGCTTTTGATTATTTTCCCCATCGTGATGATGGCGCTGCAATCGTTTCAGACCAACCAAACGCTCTACCGCTGGCCGCCGACGGTGATCACCACCGAGCCGACGCTCGTCAACTGGCAGAACCTGCTCACCCGTGACGATTTGCGCCTGCCGCGCTGGATTTTCAACAGCGTATTCGTCGCCACTACGCAGACCGTCGTCGTGCTGTTCGTGGCAAGCCTGGCGGCCTATGCGTTTGCGCGGCTGAATTTCCCGTTGAAAACACCGTTGTTCTTCCTGCTCCTGCTCACCGTCATGATCCCGCAGCAGGTACTGCTCATCCCCAACTACCTGACGCTGCGCGATGTCGGGTTGTTGGGGACTTATGGTTCGCTGATCTGGCCCGGCGTGGCGAATGTATTTGCCGTGTTTCTGCTGCGCCAGTTCTTTCAGTCGATCCCGCGTGACCTGGAAGAAGCCGCTATCCTGGATGGAGCCAGCCGCTTCGGCGTGTACTGGCGAATTGTGCTGCCCCTTTCGGTATCAGCGCTGGTGGCATTGGGCATTTTCGTCTTTCTTGCCAACTGGAACGATCTGTTCTGGCCGCTGATCGTGACGACCGACCTGGATATGCGCACGCTCCCCGTGGGGCTAAGCATCCTGAACGGGACGTATGGTCCGCAGGAACGCGGGTTGGTGCTGGCGGGCGCGCTGTTTTCGACCATTCCCGTGCTGATCGTGTACACGATCTTCCAGCGCTGGATTCTGAAAGGCGTTTCTATCACCGGTGGGCTTGGCGGGCGCTGATGTCGCACCCTCGGTGCGGTGTGCCGCACCATGCGGTGCGGGAACTTTCGATTATCCGAATAAGCAGTACAGAAGGGCATCATAGCCTATGCGTCGCACACGTTCATTGGCGGGGCAGTGGGGGTTGCAGCTTGACCCGGCAGGAACGCTGACCCCAACCGCGCTCCAACCGGATCGGCAGGTCACCGTTCCGCTGCCGATCCAGACCGAACATTCGGATTTACACCAGTACACCGGATACTGCTGGTACTCCACCACGTTCAATCTGGACGAAGCTTGGCTGGCGGGCGACCTGCTGCTGCATTTCGGCGCGGTCGATTACTGGTGTCAGGTGTACGTGAATGGGGAATGCGTCGGGGAACATGAGGGCGGGTACACCCCGTTTCAGTTCTCGATTCAGCGTGCAGCGCGCCCAGGTGATAACAGCCTGGCCGTGCGCGTGTACGACGCATCACAATCCGGGGTCGCGCTCCCCCGCTGGTGGCATGACCCACAACCGCTGACATCGCAGCCGCCGTTCGATGCCGCGCACATGCCGCATGGCAAACAGACGTGGTATGTCGATGTGAGCGGCATCTGGCAGGCCGTCACGCTGATCGCCCGCCCGGTGAGCGCGGTGCAGGCGGTGCGCGTCACCCCAGACATACACGGAAACGCCGCCTTCGAGATCGAGATCGCGCACCCACAGCCGGGGACGCTCACGGTGACGGTTGAGGGGCAGAGCGCGTCGATCCCGACGACCAGCGAACAGACCGATTACGCGCTGCACCTCACGGTTCCCGAACCACGCCTGTGGACGATGGATACGCCGCATCTGTATACCGCCCGCGCCGAACTCGTCACCGAAGCCGGGACGGATGTCAGCGAAACGCGCTTCGGGTTCCGCGAAATTGCCGCGCATGATGGCAAACTGTGGCTGAACGGCCAGCCGATTTACCTGGTATCGGCGCTCGACCAGGACATTTACCCCGACACCATTTATACCCCGCCATCCGAAGCCTTTCTGCGCGATCAGTTCGAGAAAGCCAAAACGTTAGGGCTGAACAGTCTACGCTGTCACATCAAGCCGCCCGATCCACGTTACCTTGAACTGGCCGACGAGATCGGCCTGCTGATCTGGGCGGAAATCCCGTCGTGGCGCACCTGGTGGGTGAAAACGACTACGCATCCGGCAGCGCTGCACTTCGATGAGACGCTCAAGAACCGAGTGCGCCACACCCTGCGCGACATGATCGCCCGTGATTACAACCACCCATCGCTCATGATCTGGACGATGGTCAATGAGGACTGGGGGACGGCGCTTCAGTTGAGCGCAGCGGATCGGGCCTTTGTGGGCGAACTGTACGACCTGTGCCGCCAGCTTGACCCAACCCGCCTGTGCGTGGATAACTCGCCGTGTCCCGCGCCCTGGGGCTACAGCCCACATGTGCGCACCGACATCAACGATTTTCATATCTATACCAATATTCCCGACCAGGCCGAAACGTTCGACCAGTTCATTCAGGCGTTCGCGCAGCGCCCGGCGTGGACATTTTCGCTGTATGGCGATGCTGCACCGAAAGGCGATGAGCCGATCATCCTGTCCGAATTCGGCAACTGGGGTCTGCCGACGCTGGAGGCGCTCGCTCCGGGACGTGAACCGGATTGGTTCGATCTTGGTCCGTGGTGGAACCCCTATGAAGGGGAGCCGGGTTTTCCCAAAGGCGTGGAAGCGCGCTTCAAGGCGCTTGGCCTGAACGCGATCTGGCCGGACTACGCCGCTTTTGCCCAGGCCACACAGTGGCATCAGTTCTACGCGATGAAATACGAAATTGAAGCGATGCGCCGCCAACCGACGCTGGCGGGTTACGTGATCACCGAACTGAGCGATATTTACTGGGAGAGCAACGGCCTGCTCGATTTTGCACGCGGCCAAAAAGTCTATCATCACGCCTTCCGCCAGTTCAACAATGAGGATGTAATCCTCCCGCGCCTGCCCCGGTTCGCCGCATGGGACGACAAGCCGCTGCCGATGAGCCTGAGCGTATCCCATTACAGCGCGCACGTCTGGCAGAACGCAACCGTGACGGCTGTGCTGCACAGCGGCGATCAGTCCCAGGCCATGCCGTCGATTCCGCTGGCCGATTTTGCGCGTGGCGAAACCGAACGGGTTGGTGCGCACCGCTGGACGCTGATCCCGACTGAGGCGGGCAGGGTTGATGCGCTGCGGACTGCTGTCACGGGTGCGGACGGCGCTCTGCTGGCACAGAACGAAACCCCTATCCTGGTGCTGCCCGCCGCCTGGCGCGAAGCCGCATACCGTGAACCCGTCACCGTGATCACCAAACTTACGCCGACCGATCCCGCGCTCACGCCGGGCGGAACCCTGGGCGCGCCCCACCTGGAAGCAGCAGGCGGTATCGAAACCGCCACCGCTGAACACCATCCGCTGAGCGCGGTCATGCTCGATACAGCGCTCGAACGCCTGGGTTACCAGGTGAATAAGACCCTGGGCGATGCCCGGCTGCTGGTGGCCGATCATGCCTCACGCGAGATGCTGGCGTGGGTGCGGGCGGGCGGCGATCTGCTGCTGATCAGCACCGGGGCAAACCCGTTCTTCTGGCAGCAGGCGCGGGGCGGCGTATACGGCGGAAGCTGGATCACCACCTATAGCTGGCTGCGGACAGCGGCCTACAAACGGCTGAACGGGAGCCTGATCACGAACCCGCTCTCACTGCCGTTCATGGACATCATGCCGCAAAGCACGCTGTTGGGGATGCCCGTGACCGACCCCGCCTACCAGGCCGATTTTCTCGCCGGGCAGGTGGGAGGATGGGTGCGTCACCCGGCAGTGCATACCGTCCAGTTCCGCTTAGGGCGTGGGCGGGTGATCCTGACCACGTTCCATCTCAGCCTGAATGTGTTCATGCACCCGGTCGCAGCGGCCATGCTGCACGACCTGGTCGATCATCTCACGTCCGAAGCATGTCAGCCCAACCTTACGTTGGCTTGAGGATTGATGATGAAACGTCTGACGTTGGTTTCCCTGCTCGTTTCGATGCTGATCGCCGCCGCACCCGCCGCCGCTAACGAATGCGCATTTGAAAACCCGCTGATCCAGTTCGGCCAGGATCCATCGGTGATCTACGTCGATGGCATGTATTACCTGGTGCAGTCCACTGCGGGGACGCTCGTGCTGCACGCTGCCGATACGCTCACCGGGCTGGGGCGCACCCAACCCGTGCCGATCTTCACGCCGCCGCCCGCACAGCCGTACAGCTACGATTTATGGGCCCCGGAACTGTACTATCACGAGCCGACCGGGGAATGGTTCGTGTATATCGCGGCCACCAGTTCGCCAGGGCTGAACGCCACCCACCGCATGTATGCCATCCAGGCTGACAGCGATGATCCCCTGGGTTCATGGTCGTTTCGTGGCAAGGTGTACGACCCCGCCAACGATTTCTGGGCTATCGATGGGGCGGTGTTCACCTGGGACGATCAGTTGTACATGGTCTGGTCGGGTTGGGAGACAACCCAGGGCGATTTTCCGCAAAATCTGTACATCGCCCCGATGAGCGACCCGCTCACGATCAGCGGCGAACGGGTGCTGATCTCCGAGCCGGATCAACCCTGGGAAATGTCGGTCGCGCAGCTTCAGGAAGGCCCGCAGCCGTTCATTTATGAAGATACGCTTTCAATTGTGTACTCCGCCGATGCAAGCTGGAGCGCCGCCTACAGCCTGGGGCTGCTGCACCTGACGGGCGATGATCCGCTTGACCCGGCAGCCTGGACGAAAATCGGCCCGATCTTCGACCGCTACGACGGCGAAGCAGGGTCGGTGTACGGGCCGGGGCATAATGCGTCGCCCGTACCATCACCGGATGGGCGCGAAAGCTGGCTGGTATACCATGCCATCGCCAGCGAGTTCGGCGGGTGGGCAGAACGGGGCATCCACGCGCAGCCGTTCACCTGGAACCCGGATGGCACGCCTTATTTTGGCGACCCCATCCCGGACGAAATCCCGGTCGATCTGCCATCTGGGGAACCGTGCGGGCTGATCGCGTTCACGCCTCCGGCATCGTCCCCCCAGGCGGAGTCCGCACAAGCGGCCACCTCAACCGCGCCCCAGGCCACGTACACACTGGACGGAATACCGCTTGAACTGGGGACGGGGCTGCTGAACACGGCGAACAGCTACAGCGCTGCCGTCTGGGTCGCGCTCGATTCGCTCGATGCACCGATGGCGATCCTTTCGCAGGAAGGCGGCCTGAACAGCAGTTTTGCCCTGGAATATGTAGACGGCGCGTTTGCCTTCAGCCAGTTCGCGCAGATGGGTATGGGTGTGACCCGTGTCTCGGCGGATGTCGTGCCGCAGGCCGGGGAGTGGGTGCATCTGGCGGCAGTGTACAGCCTGGTGGATGAAGAAATGCGTTTGTACGTGAATGGGGAACTGGCAGGCACAGCCGCTAACCCGGATGCGTGGGACTCCCGGTTGACCACGCTGTTAGGGGGGGTGCGCCAGCGCGGGCAGCGGGTCAATCCGCTGGTTGGCCGTGTCCACGATGTAAGGCTGTATGCGGGCGCGCTCGATGCGGATGAAATCGCGGGGCTGTACCGCGAAAATCCGCCCGGCTGAAGGTAAGCCAACGGGTGGCAACCTGTTCAATTCGGTCACATAAGCGCCACCGAAAATCTCCGCGTCCTCATCTGATACTCATCTGCGCGCCTTGACCTTCCCACACAGGGAAGGTCTATGCTTGTGTCCATGATGAGCAGCACGGAGGCACGGCGATGGCGCATATCAAACTGACGATCAGCGAAGCTGCCGATCTGCTCGGCATCCCCGCCAAGACCATCCGTCATTATCATGAAATCGGGGTGCTGCCCGAACCCGAACGGGGCGACAACGGATACCGGCTGTACAGCGGCACGGATTTACGCGCTATCCAGCGGATTCGTGAGCTTCAGGGGTATGGACTGTCGCTGAAACAGGTCGCGTATGTGCTGAATGCCGATCAGCCGGAGGTGCAGCTTCGCGCTTTTCTGGTGCAGCGCGATCACGAACTGGCCGAAACGCTGCACCGTTTGCAGCGGCAGCAGGCGCGGGTGCGCGCTTTTCTGGATGGCAGCGGCCACCCTGGCGAAGCGGAGCCGCAGCCCAGTTCGGTCGATATTCTGTACAGCGCGATCAAACCCCTCTCGACCGGGGTGGCGGATGTGCTGCGCGAAGTGGAAGCGCACACGCTGGCTGAAATTGACCGCCTGCCGCAGCCGGAACGCTATACCGAATTCTGGATGGAGAGCGCGGCGCTGCTGGCCAAAGCGATAGCGCCGCATGAACATCAGTTCATTTTATGGCTTGAACGTTACCTGGCACTGGCCGCGATGACGCACGACGACCGCCAGGCTCAGGCGTGGCTGGCGGAACTCAAGGTCAGCCCGGATGCGCCGCTGTTGATCAAAGCGCTGGATGTTTCCGAAACCGACCTGCTGCCGTCCCATGACCAAACGCAGATAAGCCGCCTGATCGCGCTGCTGTTGTACGAACAGGCCAGCCCGCTGCAAAAAGCGTTCATCGCGGCGCTGAACATTGGGAGTACCCGCTGATGGAAACGGCGTTCTTACTGACCGGGCTTGCCGCGCTGATCAACCATGAACTGGATGCGATTCAGCAGCAGGAATGGCGGTTTTTCCTGGGCTGGACGGGGCTGAGCGATGCCAGTGCTTATCGGCTGTTCACCGCCGCACATCTGCCGCTCATGGTCGGCATCCTGGCCGCGCTGCCGGATGCGCGCTTCCAAATCGGCTTCGATGCCTTCCTGATCCTGCACGCAGTCGCCCATTTCGCGCTGCGCCGTCACCCGGCGATCCACTTCAACACGGGTTTTTCACGGCTGTGGATTTATGGTGGTGCTGCGCTGGGTCTTGTCCATCTCGTGCTTGTTCACACCTGAACCAAAGGCTGCACGTTTATGCTGCGCATGTTCTATCTGGCTGCCGCTGTCATTGGCACGCTGATCCCCTGGGTATTCTTCGCCGGGTTCTTCGCTTCCGAAGGGATCGATCTTTCGCTGTTCGTATCCAGCCTGTTCGTGAATGGTGCGGCAGGAGGCTTTTCGGCGGATGTGCTGATCTCGATTGTCGTATTCTGGGTGTGGTCGTATACCGATGCGCGGCGGCACGGGGTGCGCCGCTGGTGGATCGGATTGCCTGCTGGGTTTTTCGTCGGGCTTTCGTTGGCACTGCCCGTATATCTGTTCATCCGCGAAGGCGCGGAGAAAGCGTAACATTCATGCTCAAAACGCCACATATCGCTTTGTTCGTCGTGCTGGGAATCGTCTTTTGGTTTGCAGGCGCGATGATCATCCGCCTGGTCGGTGAAGCGGCTTTCCAGCCAGGCAATCCCCTGCTGATCGTCCTGTATGTGGGAAGTTTTCCCCTGTTATACGTCACGTTGGTGATCTCCAGCGTGATCAGCCGCCTGCCGCAGCACGCGATGCTGCAACCGACCGTGATCATGACCTTCACCGCCATTTTCATCGACGGCGTGGTCATCGCCTGGATGCCGCAGTTCTACGGCGAAACCGTTGAACACGTCATGCGCGGCGCGGCCTGGCTGCTGTTTGCAGGGGCGGCGGGGCTGTTCTGCGCCTGGCTGATGGCACGCCGCGCCCCGATCCTCGAAGCATAGATCGCCGCCGCAATCCGTACTGTAACAGCGGATCGCGGCGGGGATGTGTTTCCGTTCAGCCCGCCCCATCGCGGAGCATCTGCGCGTAGGGGTGGGGCATTCCCCCCACTTCTGGCGTAGCTTCAATCGCGGTGGCCGTGCGTTCAATGTCATAGGCCACGCGAATGAACGCCACCTCTACAGCGCGCCCCTCTACCCGCAGCGTGATGTACCCGGCACGCGGATCATGATCCTTCGGTTTGCCCACGCTCCCCGCATTGATCACATGTCGTCCGCTGGGCAGCACCTTGTGATACGGCAGATGGGTATGGCCGCATACCAGCACATCGGCATCGGCGGCATTCATGATGCGCTCGAAATAATCGTCGGGACGATCCTCAAACAGGTACTCGTTGACCTTGCGCGGGCTGCCGTGTACCAGCAGCACTTTCAGGTCTTCCAGTTGCAGCGGGATGTGTGCGGGCAGCGACCGCAGATACGCTTTGTTGTCGTCGGTGGTGTGCGCATTCGACCACGCGATGGAGCGTTCGCCGCGCCGCCGCTCCACATCGGTTTTGTAGGCACACCCGCAATCGTCACTGCTCAGTCCCACACCCTGATCGTAATTGCCCATCAGCGTGGGGATGTGCCGTGCGCGGATCACATCGATCACTTCATTGGGAAATGTCCCATAACCGACCAGATCGCCCAGGCAGTACAGGCGGGTGAGGCCGCGCTGTTCCATATCGACAAAAACCGCTTCCAGCGCGGGCAGGTTGGCGTGAATATCGCCAAAAATGGTGGTCGATGTGGTCAATTCAACCTTCGCTTTCATCCATGCTGAGTGTACTGAGAAAAAACGCGATTCGCGTTTTCAAACGCCCGGCAATATGCGCGAACGCTTCTGCACGCTTGGTGTCGTCCTGAATTGCGGTGGGGTCTGCAAAGCCCCAGTGAAGCTGGTGGCCTTTTCCCGGAAAAGTTGGACATATCTCCCGCGCCTTATCGCAGACCGTGATCACGTAATCGAACGGTTGGCGGGTGTACTCGTTCAGGTGATGGGCAGTATGAGCGCGAATATCGATGCCGAATCTATCCATCGTGCGGATCGCATCGGGATGTACACGGGTCGGGTGGCTTCCGGCGCTGTATACGGCTATCTGCCCGCCCGACAGATGTCTGAACAACCCCTCCGCCATCTGCGAACGAGCGCTGTTGTGCGTACACAGAATCAGCACGCGCACGGCAGGCAGCGCGTGCTGATCGAAGGCTCGGTCTGGTTGCCCCAAAAGTGGATGGAGCGCGCTGCCTGCCGACCAGTACAGGTCGCGCAGCCGCTCCACATTCAGACTGTAGTACACGTCGCGTCCATCGGCTTCGCTGCGGCGCGTGGTGACGAGCGCCTCTTCGCGCATTTTCTTCAGGTGATACGAAACCAGGTTCATCGGTTGTCGCAGCCGTGCGACCAGTTCGCCCACCTGGTGATCGCCGCTGGTCAGCGCTTTGAGGACACCCCACCGCACATCGTTTGCCAGCAGTTTGATGAATTCCGGCGGTTGTGTCGCAAATACATCGTGTGTCATCGTTCGGCTAACGCGCCCGTTCCGCTTCTTCGGTTTCAGCCACCCATAACTTGATGCGCGCTTCGATCTGGTTGCGGATTTCGCGGAACCGTGCCAGTTTCTCATCGTCCGTGCCTTCGGCGCGCACGGGGTCTTCAAACAGCCAGCGGTGAATACGGCGCGCATCGGCGCTCAGTTTCGGGCAGTCGTCTTCGGCCTTACGGCACACGATGATCGCAT
This sequence comes from bacterium, assembly GCA_033764035.1. GTDB lineage: Bacteria > Chloroflexota > Anaerolineae > Aggregatilineales > Phototrophicaceae > Flexifilum. The sequence continues at coordinate 43,903 of JANRJJ010000025.1, read as the reverse complement.
CATCAAACGTCATACGCCCCATGTATTCCTTGATGCTTTTCGACTGCTGCTGGCTTACATCAATGCTCACTTCGGCCATCACCTGCACCGTCATCGGGTGCAGCCCTTTGGCTTCCATTCCAGCGCTGTAGGACTCGTATCGGTCGCCGCCCAGGGTACGTAGAAAGGCCTCTGCCATCTGCGACCGTGCCGAATTGCCTGTACATAGAAACAACACTTTGCGCGCCATCCTCAATACCTTTCAATGCAGACTGCTTCAATTTGATTTGAATGATATGCTGTTTACGAATTCAATGCAAGCCTTTAAATCTCACCTCTTGACAAACACTGTGCTTTATCGTAAAAATACGATAATGGACACGATACACCCCTCCAAAACGTACCACCTGACCGCCGACGAACTGCGCCTGATGCAGATGATGAAGGCGTTGGGTCACCCGGCACGAATGCAGATTTTTCGCTATCTCAGCGCAAATCCACAGTGCATTACGGGCGATATTGTCGATGTGCTGCCGCTGGCACAGGCGACGGTTTCGCAGCACCTCAAGGTACTGCGCGATGCGGGTCTGGTATGCGGCACGCTGGAAGGCCCGGCGACGTGTTACTGCCTGGATGGTGAAAATGTGGCCTGGTTCAAAGCCCAGGTGGGCGGCCTGTTTTAGCGCATGCCGCTTTTTTTGCTCGGTTTCATCGTAATTTTGCGATAAAAGGAGCTGTTTCTCATGCAAAATGCCTCACTGCCCGTCGCGGTGATCGGCGCGGGACCGGTCGGCCTGGCCGCCGCCGCTCATCTGATCGAACGGGGCGAAACGCCCATCGTCTTTGAAGCGGGCGCGGACATCGGTGCGAACGTGCGGGCATGGGCGCACGTTCGCATGTTTTCGCCCTGGGAATACACGGTTGACAGCGCATCGGTGCGCCTGCTTCAGGCGCACGGGTGGAATATGCCGCCGAAAGATGAACTGCCGACCGGTGCCGACCTGATCGACCGCTACATGAGGCCGTTCGCAGCACTGCCGGAAGTTCAGCCGCACCTGCATCTGAATGCGCGTGTGATCGCGGTCAGCCGCCGCCATGCCGATAAGATGAAGGACACCGGGCGCGAAGATGCGCCGTTCGTGCTGCACGTCGTGTATGCGCATGGCGATGAAGCGCTGATCGAAGCGCGAGCCGTGATCGACGCGACCGGGACATGGCAGCAGCCCAACCCAATGGGTGCGAACGGATTGCCCGCTGTCGGGGAAAAACGCCACCACGACCACATCGCCTACGGCATCCCGGATATTCTGGGCGAAGGACGGGCGCGTTATAGCGATCAGCGGGTGCTGGTAGTGGGCAGCGGCCATTCTGCCATCAACGCGCTGCTGGCACTGGTCGAACTGGCGACTTATGCCCCCAAAACGCGCATTCTCTGGGCGATGCGGCGCGGTGACCAGGCCGCCGATCTGCGCCGGGTGTATGGCGGCGGCGGGGATGATGCGCTGCCTGCACGCGGCGCATTGGGGACGCGCATTCAGGCTGCCGTCGCATCGGGCGTGGTCGAAAGGGTCGCGCCGTTTCGCATCCGCGAGATCGCGTCTGCCGCTGACGGACTCGCCGTGACCGGGGAAACGAACGACGGCCTGCATACTGTTCATGCCGATCAGATCATCGTCGCCGCTGGCGCACGCCCTGAACTGGCGATGCTGCGTGAACTGCGGCTCGATCTCGACCCATCGCTGGAAAGCACGCGCCAGCTTGCCCCGCTCATCGACCCGAATATCCATTCGTGCGGCACAGTGCGTCCACATGGGGAAGCTGAACTGCGTCAGCCGGAAAAAGACTTTTACATCGTCGGCATGAAAAGCTATGGGCGTGCGCCGACTTTCCTGCTGGCGACCGGGTACGAACAAGTGCGTTCGGTCGTCGCTGCGCTGGCCGGGGATTGGGCGGCGGCCAGCGATGTTCAATTGTGGCTGCCCGAAACGGGGGTGTGCAGCACCGATGGGGTCGATGGGGAATCGTGCTGCGCGCCCGCCGTGCCGTCGCCAGCGGTGGTTTCGTTTGAAAGCATCCCAGTGAACGGCTTTGCCTTGCAGCCGATCCGCTTGATGCCGCTTCAGGTGACAGGCGCGGCGGACAGCGGACAGTGCTGTGACGAGAACTGCTGTTCGTGATGCGGGCATTGACACCGAAGCCCTACTACGGATGGTATCTGGCGGTCACGCTGGCGGTGACGGAAACCATTTCGTGGGGGATCATTTATTATGCGTTTTCGGTCTTTCTCACCCCGATGGAGGCCGATCTTGGCTGGACACGCGCTGACCTGACGGCGGGCTTTTCGCTGATGTGGCTGGTCGCAGGGATAATGGCCTTCCCGGTCGGTGCGTGGATCGACCGTCACGGCGCACGGGCGCTGATGACGCTTGGCGCGGTTGGGGCGGCGCTGCTTGTGGCCGCGTGGGCGTTCGTGACCAGTCTGCCGGGGTTTTACCTGATCTGGGCGGGCTTGGGCGTGTGCGCCGCCGCCGTGCTGTATGAACCCGCCTTCGCCGTGATCGCGCAGTGGTTTCACAGGCGGCGCGGGACGGCGCTGGCAATCGTCACGTTCGCGGCAGGGCTGGCCAGCACGATCTTTCTGCCGCTGTGCGATGCGCTGCTGCGGGCTTTCGGCTGGCGCGTGGCGGTGCTGATCCTGGGGCTGTTCCTGGGGTGCGTCACAATTCCGCTGCACGCGCTCATGCTGCGCCGCCGTCCGGGCGATTTGGGCTTGCAGCCGGACGGCGCGCCGTCGGAAGCCGATCTCACGGCAACTGCTGCATCAGGGACAGCCGGCCTGGCGCGGGTCGTGAATGTCACGTTTCGGGACGCGCTCGGCGGGCGGGTATTCTGGCTGCTCACGCTTGGCTTTGGGCTGATGGCGCTGTCGGCGGCGGCGATTCGCGTGCATTTCATCCCGTTTTTGATCGACAGCGGCATCGATTCCAGCGCGGCGGCGTTCGCTACGGGCGGGATCGGCATCATGCAGGTGGTCGGGCGCATCCTGTTCGCGCCGCTCGATCAGCGTTACTCCAGCCGCACGATTGTCGTTGGCATTTTCGCGCTGCACGTCGCCGCACTCACCCTGCTTTTGATCAGCCAGGCAGGGTGGGGTATCGGCCTGTTCATCCTGATCTTCGGCGCAGCACAAGGCGCGGCCACGCTTTCGCGGCCATCGCTGCTGGCCGAACTGTACGGCGTGACTCACTATGGGCGCATCTCCAGCGTGATGGCGTTCTGCCTGACGCTGACCAGCACCGCCGCCCCGCTGATCGCCAGCCTGCTGTACGACCAGGCAGGAAGCTACCAACCCGTGCTTTGGATGGTGTTGATTCTCGCCGCCGCTGCGACGGGTATCGTGGTGCTGGCGCGTCGCAGCCCGGTCACGGCGCAGCCGTCACCGTCACCCGTCGGTGCGACCGCCGCATAAGAGGCGCTACATGTTTGGCGGGATGGCCGTCCGTTTGCCGCTTAAATCGTCGCGCACCGCCTGCACCGGGGCGATTCCCTGGCGGTGGGCGGCTGCCGCAATCGCATGAGAGGCGACGGGCGACGTGATCACCAGCAGCAGCGCCAGCACGAACGCTTTCAGAGTCACATCCGGGAGCAGAAAAGCCGCCCCCACCAACAGCCCGATGATCCCCAGCGTGGATACCTTGCCAGAGGCGTGAATCCGGCTGTACACATCCGGCAGCCGGATGATGCCGACCACGCCCACCAGCGAGAAAAATACCCCGATCCCGACGAACACCAGCCCGACGACTTCGCTGATCGGCATTAGAACACCCGTCCTTCCGCCAGGTAGCGCGCAATCGCCAGCGTTGCGATGAACGCGAACGCCGCCAGCGCCATCCCGACATCGATCACGAACGCCGACCGTTGCAGGATGGCCAGCACGATGATGATCCCGATCAGCAGCGTGGTGATCGTCTCCAGCGCTTGCAGGCGATCTGCCGGGGAAGGACCGATCAAGACCCGGTAAACACACGGGAACAGCAGCGCGATCAGCACGATCAGCGCGATTTGCAGGAACACATTGGCAATTTCACTCATCCGTTTCTCTCCCCATGATGCGCAGCAGCAGCGCCAGCCGCCGCGCCTGAACCTGATCAGCGGTGCGGGCGCTGGCTTCTGCATCCAGGCAGTGAACGTACAGCGTATCATCACCTTCAATTTCGACGACCAGTTCGCCAGGGGTGAGCGTGATCACGTCGGCGCTGAGCGCGGCCACGAACGGGCTTTTGCGGGTGTCCCCGGTCGGCACGGTGATGATGCCCAGTTTCAGGCGCATATCCGGCGACAGCACCCGCCGCGCCACGTCGATTCCCGACAGCACAATATCGCGGAACAGGATCAGTGCATATACGAACAATGCCCAAAGCTGGCCGGGCAGCCGGGCGACATTCAGCCGTAAACGCGGTGGCCGTGCCAGCAGAATCGCAGCGCTGAGCAGATACCCCACCCCGAAGCTTTCCAGCGTCGTCCGGCTGGTCAGTCCCATCCACAGGACGGCCATCGGGACGGCAAAGACAAAGGTACTCAAGCGCATGATTCAGCCTCCCAGAACGGCGCGAATATACACCTGTGGATCGCCAAGCTGTGCGACGGTGCGCGCTGCCACGTCCAGCAGCGGCGATGCAAAAAAGCCGAGCGCGATACACAGGCCGATCAGCAGGGTGGGCGCAAGCGGACTATCGCCATGCGGCTTGGTTTTCAGGCTGTCGGCGGGCGGCTGCTGAAAGATCAACTGCCAGGTACGGGTCATATACAGCAGGGTGATCATGCCCGCGCCCACCACCAGCCCGAACACTACCCATTCATCCGTGCCGATGCCGCCCTGCACCAGCGCGACCTTGCTCACGAACCCGTTGAGCGGCGGCACGCCCGCCAGCGACAGCCCGCCCAGGAAATACAGGCCGCTCGCCAGCACCATCCCTTTTCCCAACCCGCCGATGTCGGCAATTTTCGCGCTCTTATTGTGTTTCCGGCTGGAAACCGTCCCGGTGATCATGAGCAGCGACGACTTGATGAACGCATGGTTGACCGCGTATACCAGCGCCCCGGCCAGCGCCGCCGCCGTTCCCCAGCCGATGCCGACCAGGATGAAGCCGATCTGCCCGAAGGTGGAATAGGCCAGCAGGCGTTTTGCGTCATAGGTGCGCAGCGCGCCCAGGCTGCCGAAGCATATGCCGATCACGCCCAGAATGACGAGTAAATCCTGGATCAGCGGCGCTTCTGCCGTGAACATGAGCGTCATCATGCGGATCAGGCCGTACACGCCCACCTTGACCACCACCGACGACAGCACCGCATGTACCGGGGTGGGCGCAGTGGTGTGAAAATCCGGCTGCCAGAAATGGAAGGGAAAGACCGCGCTTTTGAGCAGGAACGCGCACATCAGCATCACAGCGGCGGACTGGGCAAGCAGCGGGCGTTCGCCCGTCGCAAGCAGCCGCCCGATGTCGGCCATGTTCAGCGTGCCGAAGGTGGCGTACAGCGATGCGATGCCGATCAGCAGGAACAGCGTCCCCATCGCGCTGATGAACAGGTATTTGATGGCCGCCTCCAGCCCTAAGCGGTTATCGGAGATCGCCACCAGGATCACCGACGCGATCACCATCAGTTCGATGAACACGAACAGCGTGAAAATGTCGCCCGTGTACAGCGCACCATTCAGCCCCGCGCCCATACACAGGAACAGCGGCATGAACGCAGGATACGAGACGGATTGATCGCGACAGCCGAGCGCATACAGCAGGCCAGCGGCGATCACGGTGGTCGCCATGACCGCGAACAGCGCGGACAACAGGTCGCCCACCAGCACAATGCCATAAGGCGGAGTCCATCCGCCCAGGCGATAGGTGAGCAGGTCACCGTTCAGCGTTGCAGCCAGTACGCCAATGCTGCACAACCAGGCCAGTACCCCGGCAGCAAAGCCGATGGCGTGCTGGATCGTCTTTTCGCGGCTGAGCAGGATGCCCACCGCCGCGCCCAGCAGGGGGATGAAGATCGGGCCTAACAACAGCGTATCGGTCACAGGGTTACCCTTTCAGTTGATCGACTTCATCGCTGTCCACCGTGCGGAAACGCCGCGATGAGACCGCGATCAGCCCCAGCAGCAGCGCATACGACCCGAAGCTGATCACGATGGCCGTCAGGATCAACGCCTGTACCAACGGGTCGCTTGGCTGGCCGTCGAGCGTGTTATCGCTGTTGACATACGCGGGGACCACGCCGTCGTAAGCCCCAACCGCCAGAAAGAGCAGATTGATCGCCGTGAACAGGATATAAAAGCCCATCGCTGCTTTGATCAGGTCACGGCGCAGCAGTTGAAATACGCCCATCGCAAACATTGCGCCGGTCGCCAGCGCGAACAAGGTATTCATAACGGTTCACACTCCCTGGGATGCGAGATCGCTTCCATAATCGTGCTGATTCCGCCGAACACCGCCAGACAGATCGCGATTTCAAACAGGGTGGTCGATGCGATCTTGATCTCGGCGATGTCGATGCCGTTCACCGGGGTGAAGGCGAGAAAAGCCCGCCCGAACAGCACTGGCAGCAGGGCGTTGACCAGCGCCAACGTCAGCCCGAAGCCTATCAATGGGGTTGGATGCAGCCAGGGCAGACGGCGTTTGGTGTCTTCATAGCCGTACACCACGAACCAGAGCGCGATCCCCAGGCCGATGATCACGCCCGCTGTGAATCCGTCGCCTGGCGCTGCGCCCGCGTACAGGATATGGCCGAGCGCGATCAGCACGGCAATCGGCAGGATGATCGACGCGGCAAGCTGGGTGACCGGGTTGGTGAAGCGCGAACGGTAGAGCAGCAGTTCCGGCGTTTCGGCATCTTCCTGAAGCGCGTCTTTGAGCTGTGTATCGCTTCGTCGCCTGCGGCGGCGGATCAGAATGCGGGTGCGCCCCGGAACCGGACGCGCCAGCAGGGTCAGCACGCCCAGCGCGGCGATCCCGAACACGCTGATCTCGATCACGGTATCGGTACCGCGAAAATCGGTAATGATCCCGGCCACCACATCGTTCACGCCCACCTGGGGGAGCGCGTTCGCCAGGTGCCAATCCGCGATGGTGGTGCGTCCTTGGCGGCTGCTCACGGCGGCCAGTGCGAACGTGGTCACCGCCGCGCCGATGGCGGCTGAAAGGGCGGCATCGCGCCATACCCCACGACGGCTGACCCCGCCCCACAGTGTGCTGATCGCCCGTTTGCGTTCTTCGGTGCTGGTGCGCGCCAGGATCACGATGATCAGCACGGTCGCCAGCGTTTCGACGAGAAACTGCACCAGCGCTACATCCGGCGCGGGTTCGAGCAGAAAAATCCCGCCGATGGCGTACCCGGCTGCGCCAAGCGCCAATGCCGCCAGCAAATGACGGTCGAGCAGGATGCTGGCCGCCGTCGCCAGCAGCGACAGGATGAGCAGCACGGCTTTCAGCACGTCCGCCGCTGTCGTGAGCAGGATCGGCGGGATCGGCAGTCCACGATCCAGAATCAGGATCGGCAGCGCAATCAGGATCAGCACGCTGAGCAGGATCACCATCAGGTAATTGCGAATTTTGCCATTCTGGGAACGCAGCAGCAGGTCACCGAACGACTCCACGCCGGAAACTGCCGCCCGGTATACCTGCGGCCCGGTGATCAGCGTAGGCAGCCGCCATGCAAGCCATACCCGGCGGATGGCGAACACGCCAGCGCCCACCGCCAGCGCCAGCATACTCATCAGAAACGCCTGGTTGATCCCCTCTGGCGGGAACAGATACAGGCGGGTGTCCGTGCCGACGGCGGGTTCGACCAGCGGCGTGATCAACGGGGCGATGCCAATGCCCGCCACGATGGACGCGGCGGCCAGCACGCCGGGACCGATCACCATCCCACGCGGCAGGTGATGCGCCTCATGCGCGGGCAGGGCAGTTTCACGCGGGGGCAGGATGAACACCTCCAGGTACAGCCGCAGCGCCAGCGTCACGGTCAGCGCCGCGCTGACACCCATTACCGCCAAGGCGATAGGCTGTTGGATCACCGCTTCGATCATCAGCTCTTTGCTCACGAACCCGAACAGCGGCGGCATTCCGGCCATCGACAGCCCGGCGATCAGCGTGACCCACGCGAAACCGGGGAGTGTGCGGCGCAGTCCACCCAGGATGCGAATATCCCGGGTTTCGGCGGCATGATCGACCGCGCCGACCACGAGAAACAGCGTGCCTTTATACAGTGCGTGCGCCAGGATGCCGACCATCGCCGCTTTGATCCCGTGCGATTCTGGCAGACCGATCAGCGCGACCAGCGCCCCAAGCTGGCTGATCGTCGAATACGCCAGCATCCCTTTCAAGTCGGTCTGGCGCAGCGCGACCAGCGCCCCAAAGCCCAATGTGACCAGCCCAAAAACAGGGAGCGCCGTCGTCCACAGCGGCAGATCGCCCAGGGTGGGTTGCAACCGCGCCAACAGATAAACCCCGGCCTTGACCATCGTCGCGGAGTGCAGAAAGGCGCTGGCCGGGCTGGGCGCAGACATCGCGTTCGGCAGCCAGAAATGGAATGGGAACTGTGCGCTTTTGGTGAAACACCCGATGAAGATCAGGATCAAAATCGCGCCGATCCAGGGGTGCATTTGCAGCGCCTCCCCGCTGGCGGCGATGTCGGCCAGTTCATAAGACCCGGCGGCGCTGCCCAGCAGCAGCAGCCCGGCCAGCAGTGCCAGGCCGCCGCCGCCCGTGATCATGAGCGCTTGCGATGCGCTGCGGCGCGCTTCCTGATCCTTGCCTTTGAAACCGATCAGCAGGAAGGAGAGTATGCTTGTCCCTTCCCAGGCGATGAACAGCGTGATCAGGTTGCCCGCCATCACCAGCGCCAGCATACTGCCCGTGAAGGCCATTATCAGCGCGAAAAACCGCGTGCTTTCCTCCGGCTTATCGAAATAGTATCCGGCGTACAGCATGACCGCTGCGCCCACCCCGGTGATCACGAGTGCAAACAGCAGCGACAGCCCATCCAGCATGAACGAGAAGCTAAGGCCGATCTGCGGCATCCACCCGGCGCTGAACTGCTCGGCTGTTCCGCTGGTGACGGCGGGAAGCTGAAGCAAAAATGCGCCGAACAGCGCCATCAGCACCAGCGACAAAAACATGCCCTGCCGGTCACTGCGTACCTGCCGCGCCACGAGCGGAGTCAGGATCGCCAATGAAAAGAGGACGATCAGACAGACGATCTGTATCATCGTTCTTCCTTACAGGTAGGTTGTGAGAACGTGAAAATAACCTTATTGCATCCTGTTCAGGCGAAAGGATGCACGACGAACGCGAACGTGTGGAAAAAACGGTTCAGCGTTGTTGCGGAGCGCGGTTATCGTCGTAAATCTCCCACCCGAAATGGATGCAGGTGGAAAAAGCAGCGGCCAGTGTGCAGCAGTGCATGAGAAAGGCGCGCATACAGAGTGGCTGCGCGCATACAGAGGAGGTGTCCCGTGTCAGCAGCGGACTGAAGCCTTGATGCAGTTTTGAAGGCCTGAAAGCCTGCAACGCGGCGGCCATACGTCCCCCGTCAGACCCTGCTCGACCAAATAAACTGAGTGGTACAGTAAGGGTAACAGTTCCACTATACAAAATGAGATGGCCTCAAGTCAAAGGCCATTTGGCTTACCCAGAGCGATTTCAGCAAACGTTAACGTCCTCATGGCAGCAGCAGAATCCCGGTTTCGTCGGTGTCGAACGCCCATATCACCGTGCGTCCCCCTGAAACATGCCGCGTGTGTTCGCGCAGACAAATCTCCGAACATTCCGCGATCAGCATCCAGAGGCGGCCTTCTTCGCGGATCAGTGCGGGCAGATCGGTCAGATACGCATTCCCATGCGGCGATTCCCCGATGATCGGTTCTGGCAGCCCGGCCATCATGCCTTGCAGGCGATAGTAATCGTAGGTGATGTGCGCGTACTGGTGAACATAGATGCGGTCACCGTCCTGAAAATTGGCCTGAAGGTAGTCCATCGCCTGGCGGGTCTGGCGCGGGCTGAGGGTATTCTGCTGCGTAACCGCGCCGATCACACCCGTGATCGCTAAAATCAGTACGGTGACCCCGCTGATCCATGCCGCGCTGGGTCTGCTGCGCAGCGCCGCCCGTAAACGGCTGAAGCCGATCCCCGCCAGCAGGATGAGCGGCACGGCCAGGAAAATGTTCTGCCGCCCGCCGTGATACGGGTAGTAGCGCAAAAAGGCCGCGAACAGCGATACGACGATCACCCCCCAAAGCGTCAGCCCGTTGATCCAGCGCGGGCCGCGCACGACAGCCGCCAGTCCCAGAATCGCCAGCAGTGCGAACACCCCGCCGGGAAAAGCGAACTGTATCAGTTCCCAGGTCGATTGGGTCGCCAGCTGCATCAGGGAATGCAGCGTGCCATCGCCATAGGCCGCCGCCAGGTAACCCACCCCTGCAAAGCCGCCGCTCACCCATTGGGTGCGCAGCGCAAGCATGTACACTGCGAACGCGGCAGCGGTAGTTCCGGCCTGCACGCCGACCCACCCGGCCAACCAGCGCCAGCGCACAGGCCGCCGCAGCAGATCGACCAGCACCACCCCATTGAGCGCCGCGATCACGAGCGCTAAACCATATTGGGTAAATATCGCGGTGGCGCTGACCACCAGGTAAAGCAGTCCGTTCAAGGGGGAAGGGCGGCGAAAGAAGCGGTTGAAGCTGTACAGCAGCCCGACCATGACCAGCACCGACAGCGCATATTCGCGCACTTCCTGGGCATAGCGAATCTGCGACGGGGCGCTGGCGAACAACAGGGCGACCAACAGCGCTGATGTGCGTCCCATATACTGCCGCGCCAGGAGGTAGCTCAATGGGATCGTCAGGATGCCCGCCGCCAGGGAAATTGACCGCGTCATGACTTCGCTTGTGTCGTGTTGCAGCACCAGCGCCAGCATCCACGCGAACAGCGGCGGCGCGCTGTTGCTCCCGGCGTTCGCCAGGGTGACATCGGCCAGCGTATTGCGGTAGGCGATGTGAAACAGCATCGTTTCGTCGAGCCACAAGGATTCGGTCGTGAGCGATGTCCAGCGCAGCGCAGCCCCTGACAGCGTAATCAGCGCCACCGCCGCCGCCGGATACCGCAGCCCATAGGCCGCTGCGCTGCGGAGTGTTTGCCTGACACGTCCCCATTCGACGTGCGCTGAGGCCGCGTACAGGCCGACCAGCCCAGTGAGCAGAGCGCCGACCCAGAACCAACCGCTGCGGTCGAAGATCAGGATCGGCGCGGCATAGTCGAGGCTTTCGCCTGTTTGCAGCCCGATGTGAAAGGTGACAGCGGGCGGCACGCCGCAGATCGACCGTTCGCCTTCGCCCACCGTCCCTTCATCGTTCAGGAAGATCTCGCGGATGCCCTGCACATTCCAGCGAACGTTCACACAGCCGCTTTGCGTCAGCACACGGGTGCGGTCAATCGTCAGGCGTATGTGCGCACTCCCATTCACGGTTTCAACGACATAGGGCGCGGGGATCAGCACCAGGATGACGATGCCGACCAGAAGGACGGCAAAAGCGATAATGGCGCTGCGAAAACGAAGCTGAGATGGGATCATCAGATGCGGTATGGGCTGCTCAACCTTTATAATGCGTGTGCGTAGTGTATCCGACTGCATCAGTGAAAATCGAGAGTGCATTTTGCAAGGGGAGCTAAAGCGCGGGGGTTTGTTGTCCGCCGGGGTCGGCTTGGGAGCCGCTGTGCTGCTGGTCGTGCTGGCGCTGTGGCCGCCTGTGTCCGCGATTTGGATTGCGGAGGACGGCGCGCAGATCGCGTTTGCCATGCAGCCGATCACCGTCGCATCGCTTGACCAGTGTGTGACCGTCACGTGGCAGGTGGAAGGCATCCGCGAAGTGTACCTGAACGATGCCCCGCAGATCGGTCAGGGAGAGGCGCAGCAGTGCGCGCCCGTGACTGCGCCCGCTGTGCTGCGCGTGGTGCTGCAAACGGGGGAAGTACGCACGCTTCAGCTTACCGCGCAGCCTGATCCGCTGCGAAGTACCCGCTTCTGGCTGTTGATTAGCGCTGCGTTTGTGATTGGAATCGCGGGGGTGTGGCTCAGTGGGCTGCACGCGCCCCGCTTGAACGCGAGTGCGCGCACGATCATGAATGGGGTAGTGCGTTTCGCCACTCCATCGCGTATCCTGGTCGCGCTGTGTATCCTGGGTAGCCTGCTGCGCGCTGGCGAATACCTGCGCAACCGCCCGCTGTGGGCGGATGAAGCCGTGCTGAGCCTGAACGTGATCGAGCGGGATTATGCCGGGCTGCTGCGCCCGCTCGATTACGACCAGGGTGCGCCGTTGGGCTATCTGTGGCTGCTGCGGCTGATGATCGACGTGTTTGGTGTGCAGGAAACCGCGCTGCGCCTGCCGTCGCTCATCGCCAGCGTGGGAAGTGTCGTGCTGGCGGCGGCGCTGGCGCGGCGAGTGAACGACCGTTGGGCGGTACCGTTGGCGGTCTGGTGGATCGCCACCGCCGCCCTCCCGATCTTCTATGCCAGCGAAGTCAAGCAGTACGCGCTCGACGAGTTCGCCGCGCTCGCGATCTTGCTGATAACGCTGGAATTGGTCACGCGAACGCCGACGCGCCGTACCCTTCTGTTCACCACTATGGGCGGGGCGTTTCTGCTCACGTTCTCGCAGCCCGCCGTGTTCGCCGCCGCCGCTGCGGGCGTGACAGTTCTGGCGACCGGGCAGCGTGCGGGGCTTCGCGTTGTGGTGCGGCGGCTGATCCCGGTCGCCGTGTGGGGTGCGGCATTCATCGGGCTGTACTGGTTCTCGTACCGGGCGTTGAGCGGGAATGCTTACCTGAATACGTTTTGGGATCAAGGGTTCGCGCCTTATCAGGCACAGGCGTTCCTCCCCTGGTTATGGGGGCGGCTCACCGATGCGCTGCCATCGGTCGCCGGGTTAAACACCCTGGGGCTGGCCGCGCCGCTGGCGTTCACAGCCGGGTTGGGCTTGTGGAGCCAACGGGGCGAACGCGCCGGAATCGTGCTGATTGTCCTGCCCATCCTGCTGTGTCTGGCGGCGGCGTGTGTGCGCGTGTATCCGTTTGAGGGCAGGCTGATCCTGTTCCTGGCTCCGTTTTTCATCATCGGCGCGGCAGAAGGCGCTGCGGGTCTGTTCAGCCGACTTTCGGTATCCTTCGGTGTGAAAACGGTGCTTTGGGCGCTGATTCTGCTGCCGCCGCTGATCCTGTCGCCGCGCATCGACGCGCTTGCGCCGGATATTCGCCCGGCCATACGCGCTTTGCACGCACAGGGAGCCGAGTCGGTGTATCTGTTCGGCGGCACCAGCGCGACCTACCGTTTTTATGCACACCAGTACGATTTCACGCCAGGCCGGGTGATCGACAGCCGGGTCGATCACCTGCTGGAAGGGCGGTACACATTCACTCCAGGCGAAACGGTGTGGTTGTTCCGGCGCGGGGACGATTCCCCGGAAGACTGGGCGCGCACGCTCGACTACTTCGGCCAGTTCGGGCAGGGGACGACGCTGTTTCAGGATGCGGGCGGCACCCTGATCGCGTTCACCATCGAGTGAATGCGCCCGATTACGCGGGCGCGGTCACCTCTGCAATGCGGTGCGAAAGGACGATCTCGCCCGGCGGCAGAAAGTACACCCCGAAGCCGGGCATATTCGCCCGAAGCTGCTGCATATTGTAGCCTTCATCCAGGTGCAGCCGTGCGTCGGGGCGGTCGATGTCGAGCAGCGGGGTATAGAAGGAGCGGTACTCGCGGGCTGCGCCCTGGAAGAGTTCATACGATGATGTGTCGATCCACACATTCACGGTCGAATCGAAAATTTCCCACTGGTCATCGACCCTGATTTCAATCCAGCCGTGCCACCCGCTGGAGAGTTCGAGCAGCCGCCACTCAAGCCCCAGCGCCTCGGCGATCTGCGCCTGGGCAACCGAATAATTGCCGCAATGCGACCGTTCGAGCGTCAGATAATCGAGAAAAGAGGTCTGGTAGGGGGTTTCGCCGTAAATATGGCTGATGTGGACGACATACATCGTGAACAGCCCGGCCAGGCGTGTGTCGTTTTCTTCCCGCCACAGGCTGCGCAGATTGTTTTCTTCGGCGTTGAACCACGCCACCACCTGCGCGATGGCTTCGGCATCCGTCGTCGCGCCGCGAGTCAATGTTTGAAGCGTCGGCACGTCCGGCCCTGGCGACTGCTCAAAGACCAGCTCAGCAGCGGGGGATTGATGTGGAACGGGGGCTGCCTGCCACGACTGCCCATCCCGAATGTCAATGAAAAAGATCAGCACGGCAGTGATCGCCGCAATGAAGACGGCCAACAGCGCGATCACTGTGGACTTGTGTTGCAGCATGAGGTTTTCGTTCCTGTTCTTTGGTACTCGACAAACAAATTTGTCATGGCTGCGCGGCCAGCGATTGCATAAAGCGGATTTTTTCCATCACCTGATGTGAACCCCCGCCTTCATGGCGGTTGTACTCCCATATGCGGATGTCTTTGTCGCCCGCGAAGTGGTTGAAGGCTGCAAACACCGTCGAAGGCGGGCAAACCGTATCCATAAGACCGACCGAGAACAAGCTGCGACTGCGGGCGCGGGCAGCGAAGTTCACCGCGTCGAAATAAGACAGCGTGGTGAACACCTGCTCAACGTGGTCACGGTGAATTTTGCAGTAATCGACGATTTCCTGATAGGGATGATCGTTGGTAATCTGCGTAGCCCGGCGGAAGTGACATAAAAACGGCACGTCCGGCATCACGATTTTGGGAATCGCGCTCAATCCGCTCACGGCCAGCGCGATTCCCCCGCCCTGGCTGCCCCCCGTGACGGCTATGCGCTCCGCATCGACATCGGGATGGGTACAGGCGGCTTCGACAGCGCGCACCGCGTCCACGAATACGCGGCGGTAGTAGTATCCCGTCGGATTCACGATGCCACGTGTCATGAAACCGGGAATCTGGGGCGGGGTGGGCGTATCGTCATGATCGGGGGTATCGCCGTGCAGCCAGTAGCTCCCCTGGCCGCGTGTATCCATGACCAGATGCGCGAAACCGGCGCTGCTCCATGTCAGCCAATCGAGCGGGAAGCCGCGCCCGCCGCCATAGCCCACATATTCGACCACACACGCCAGTTTCCCGCTGCGGTGTTTGGGAAGCATCAGCCAGCCGCGCACGACCTGATCGCGGTAGCCGCGAAAGGACACATCGAAAGCATCGACCGTCGCCAGCCCGCAATCATAAGGGGTAAACGCTGCCTGCAAAGGAAACTGAGCCGACTCATGCAGCGTATCTTTCCAGAAGGCATCAAAATCGGCGGGTTCATGACGGGGCGGCTGGTACGTGCGCAGTTGGTCAAGCGGAAGATCGAAAAATGCCATGTCGGTTGCCCCTGATCGCGATGGTACACGTCTGCCATATCGTGGTTGAAACACTGACCACGCAGTGTACCGCAGATGACCATCGTTGTTCGAGAACTCTACGCGCAGACCTAACGGTTTAACTGTGGTTTCATGCCCATGCTTTCCGGGATCACCTTTAATTTTCGGCGTGTATGACTCATTGTTGACGGCTGCCAACAACCATCTGTGATCGCTGAAAACCTTCCCGTTAATCGCTGGCGTGGATGCGGTGCCATGCATTGCCGTATGCTGGTGCCGGATAAATGGAGCTGATGTAGAGCATGACCGCCTTAAGCACACGTTCTCTCGCACTGTCGTATGACGATGCGCGTATCTTTCACAACCTGGACCTGACGATCTGCATGGGCGAGATCACCGCACTGGTCGGCGCGAACGGCTGCGGTAAATCGACTCTGCTGCGTGGTATTTCGCGTCTGCTCAAACCGCACACAGGGCAGGTGATTCTCGATGGTCAGGACATCTGGAAACTGCCCGCAAAGACGCTGGCGCAGCGGCTCGGCATTTTGCCGCAGTCGCCGGTCGCGCCTGAAGGGTTGACCGTGCATGAACTGGTCGCACAAGGGCGCTACCCGCATCAGGGTTGGCTTCAACAGTGGAGCGCCGAAGATGAGCGCATCACCCGTGATGCAATGGCAATGGCAAACGTGACCGCCTATGCGGATCGTCCGGTCGATACGCTGTCTGGCGGTCAGCGCCAGCGCGCCTGGATTGCGATGACACTGGCCCAGGACAGCGAGATCATCCTGCTGGATGAACCGACGACGTTCCTCGATATGGCGTATCAGATCGAAGTCCTCGATCTGCTGCACGACCTGAATACGCAGCGCGGCAAGACCATCATCATGGTGCTGCACGATCTCAACCACGCCTGCCGCTATGCCGATACGCTGATCGCGGTCAAAGACGGCGGTATTGCGGCGCAGGGTGCGCCCGCCGACGTGGTGACCGAAAACATGGTGCGCGCTGTATTCGGCATCGACTGCTGCATCATTTCTGACCCGCTGACGGGAACGCCGCTGATCGTCCCGTGTGGGCGCGGTGGCAAGCGTCCGGCTGTGATGCAAACCCGCTCGCAAACCGATCTGTACACCTCGACACAGGCGTTAGCACTGGCCCAGTCCTGATCCAAGTTCAATAGGGGAGGCGCTATCCATATGATCGTCACCTGCAACCGCATTCCGGTGAACCCGGAACATGCTGCCGCGTTTGAAGCACGTTTCGCAGACCGCGCCAGCCTGGTCGATGGAATGCCGGGGTTCGTCTCGTTTCAACTGCTGCGTCCGCTCAACGAAGGCGACCCATACATCGTGATGACCTTCTGGGAATCGCAGGAGGCGTTTCAGAACTGGACGCAGTCGGCAGCGTTCAAGGAAGGTCACGCCCGTTCCGGCAGACTGCCGCCGGAAACGTTCGCCGGGCATCCTAAAATTGAACTGCACGAAGTGATTCAAAGCACGGCCCGGATCGAACGCGCCGTCGAATAGCGCAGCATTCGAACGAGCCGAAGGGCGTATGTGAAGCGAACCGGCTTTGGTGGAGAATGGTCGGGCGGGGCTGGGGCAGCCCATTTGAAAACGCTGCCCCAGCCCTGTGCAGCTAGCGAGATTTACTCACGGTCGGGGCCGCGCTGACCGATGGCGCTCGGCAGCATTTCCCCGAACAGAGTCACATACATCATGCGGTACACGTCGGTGCTGTCGAAGCTGCCTGCAAACATGGTGTTGAGCAGGTCGGCGTTCAAGCCCTGCGCACGGGTGAGGATGCCGCCTGCAACGTCGGGCGTGCCAATCCAGCCGATGGCGAAGTTCTGCGTATTGCCGAAGGCATCCGGCGGGGTGACGAAAGGAGCCGAACCGCGACCCATGATGCCGTCGAGCGGGACGTTGACCGCATCAGCATCCGCGCCCGTCGGGTTGCCGCTCACGGTGCGCAGCGTGCCATCGTCATTGACCGGGGCAGGCGAGAACACCTGCATACCGCCCGCATCGCTGTCGGCAGCAGTGATGATCAGGGTTTCGGGGACACGCGCCTGAAATTCGCGCAGAACGCCAATGGCATTATCGGTGTAGCGCAGCCCATTCAGCATCCCAATCGCGTTGTCGTTGTTACCGAAATTGTCGGTGCTTTCGGTTTCCAGCACCATCAGGAAAGGTTGTTGCGCCTGTGCGCTGGCGCGTTCCAGGATCATGAGCGCCATCGCGGTCATTTCATCGACCATCGGCGGGTTGTAACCGGGCGTGCCGGGCGCACTGCCGTACAGAATGATCGACCCGCGTGGGTCTTCGGCCATGCTTTCATCGACCAGGCCAGCCCCGATGATCGCTTCTTCCGGGTAATCGTTCATGATGTTGTCGGCGGCGAAAATGCCCAGCACACGCGGGACGAGCGTTTCGTCCGCTTCCAATTCGGCCATCAGCGCATCAAATTCGGCGCGGGTGCGAATTACCGTCCAGCCCGCATCGACCGCTTCCTGAATCAGATTGCGGCCATCGGTACGGACTGGAGCCAGCGCTTCAACCGTACCCGTGTGAACTGCACATGTGGGGGTGATTTCAGCTTCGCACAGGGGCGTGCCTTCGGGCAGGAAATAGATTTCGCCGCCGCCCAACACGACCTGGGGCAGTTGATCAACGTCTTCATAACCCGGACGGCCATCGAGAATCTGGCGCACAATTTCATCGTACTGATTGCGATTGCCAACTTCCGCCAGGAATACCGCCGTCCCCGGTTCCGCCGCCTGGCCGTCGTTCACCACGCCGACCGGATGCCCGTTGTTCGCCGCTTCGCGCATGATGCTGCCTTCATAACCCGAAAGCGACAGGAACGGACGCGCGTTTTCTTCGTTGCCGTCCAGCCCGAACGATCCCGCTGCTTCGACTTTATAGCCGAAAGCGTGAACGGTCGCGCCGCCGTTGGAAGTCCCCGTCAGACGGTCGAACATGTGACCGCGATACACCGCCATGAATGGCAGTTGATCCCATTCCAGCAGCCCATCCGGGCCTTCCCAGTACATGCGGCCTGCATTCCAGTGGTTCAACCCGGTTCCATCGGGATGCACGAAAATGACGTTGCCCGTTTGCCCTTCCTGGGCAAAGGCCAGCGTTGGCAGGGCGCACAACAGCACGAGCAGAGCGAACACAAAACGGCTTTTCAACATCGCAGCTCCTTGTGTAAAACCTTTCGCACGTTCCGTGATTGGAACGCGCTGGGATGATATGAGGTTGCATTTAAGCGATCTGCGAGCTTGTGTTAAGTACGGGGAAACGTTTTACATACCAACGCTCAACAAGCGTTCAAGCCTGGTGAATGTTTGCATCTTCAAAGGGCGGGGTAATTTGCAGGTTAGCCAACAGCGCCAGGGAGCGTTCGAGCGTTTGCGGCGCACCCCACTCTGCCGCCCGCGACTGCACTGCATCAAAGTCCAGCCCGCCCAACTGACCGATCTTTTCGACCAGGTGCGCCAGTGGGATCAGCGAATCCGCGCCGTGAACGGCTTCATCCAGCGCTGCGAACACGACGGCATCGAGCGGCGAAAACCAGCGCCGCCCGTCGCTCGTTCGGGCTGCCTTCCATTGGGCTGCGTTCCAGGCAGGAGCGCGGTTTGCAGCCCAGCACACATCCAGCACGTATCCCCTGTCATGCCGCAAACGCTTGGCGATAATCTGCGCTTCTGCCGAAAGTGTGAGATGCCAGCGCGGTTTCCAGCCCGCCGCGTACAGCGCGTCCAGAACCCGGCGTGAATCGCCAGTGCGCACCCATAACCGCCGCTGCTGCCCCATGTTCACCAGGTCGTCTGTCAGACCCGCGCCGTACACGATCAGCGGCTCGAAGGGCTGCAACAGGTCGAGCGTATCAGCAAACGCCCGCCCATGTATCTGCGCCTGCACCCAGTGATAGCGTGCGATCCCGGCGAGCTTGGGCATGAGCGGATCGTCCACCTGGGCGGCCTCCAAACGGCGATAGAGCAGCGGCAGGACGTGAAACGAATCGCCGTCCAGCGTATCCAGGTCGATGCTGGCCTGCCAGGCCGACCACGCCGCCCGCACTGCTTCGCTTTGTGCGCCACACGCCCGCAGCAGCAGGGGATATGCCCGATTCATGCGCCCGCTGCCCGTCGTCGATCCAGCACGCCCTTGAGCATATCCACCATGTGCGACTGCTGATCGACCTTGACCGCCCGCTGATTCAGGTTGTGCAGGCGGCGGCGCGTGACCGTGTGCGGCAGCATCCGCTCGTGTACGCCCGCATCCCGCGCCCGTGCGCACCAGTCGATGAATTCACCCTGGCGCACGCTGACATTCAACAGGCCGACGCGCTGAAAGACATCCGCCCGTACCATGCACGCGCTCGGCAGGTAGCCCGGCACGGGGACGGGCGTACAATAAATCTGCGCCTTCAGGGCGGCAGAAAGTTCCGGACTGTGGAACTGTTCGACCATACCGAACACGATGCCAGTACCCGAATGATCGTCAAGTGCTTTCACCTGAAGCGCGAGCTTGTCCGGCAGCCACAGATCATCGGCATCCAGAAACGCGATCAGGTCGCCCGTCACCCGTGAAATACCCTGGTTACGGGCGTGTGCCGCGCCCGCGTTGCCCTGGCTGACCACGCGCACGGCAGAAAAACGCTCGGCAATCTCGACGGTGCCATCGGTGGAACCATCATCGATCACCCAACATTCGGCTGCGGGGTAGGTCTGTGCGAACACGCTCTCCAGCGCCTGTGCCAGGTAGCGTTCGCCGTTATGAACCGGAATCACGACGGAAATGCGGTGATCGCTCATGAGGAACCCTGCCGTCTGCGATCCAGGCTGGCCTTGAGCGCCCGCAGCAGAAATCGACTGCTTTCTTCGCTGTTATGAGTCAGGTTGTGGTCATGAATGCGCTTGCGGGTGAGCGGCTGCGGCAGATGCACCATCGGGACATGCCGTTCTTTGGCACGCGCGAACCAGTCGGTATCCTGCGCCTGGTGAAAATCCTCATTGAACAGGCCAATCGTGGTGAAAGCTTCGCGCCGTGCAAACAGCGCGCTCAGCGCGTAGGCGGCCTGGGGCTGGTCGAACCATTCGGGGCGCTGCGACGCGGACATGTGCGTATTCTCATCGAGAAAATACTCGACATACGTCAGGGCATACAAAGCATCCGGGGCGGCTTCCAGGGCGGCCTGCTGCTGTCGAAGCTTGTCCGGCAGCCACAGATCATCACATTCCAGCAGGGCGATGTACGCACCCTGTGCCGCACGAATGCCCGTGTTCAGCGCCGCCGCACCGCGTTTGTTCACGTCATGGCGCAGCACGCGCAGATCGTCCCCCAATGTGCTGACCACCTCTAAGGTGTGATCGGTCGATGCATCATCGACGACGATAATTTCGGTCGGCATGTGCTGAGCGCGCACGCAGTTGACCGCCTGGGCGATGAACTGCGCGCCATTGTAAACAGGGATTACCACCGAGATCAGCGCGGCTGTTTCAGACATGGAATGGGTCTCCCAGTGCTTTAAGGTCGTCGTCGAAGTAGTCGTGCCAGCCGGGGAGCGGAGTCACCGTCCCATCCGGCGCTCTGCGCCGTTCGACGGAACGCTGAAGCGCACGCAGAAAGGAGAGTGCCATCGCTTTTTGCCCGGCGAGACGGGTCATGTTTTCACCATGCCGCCGATAGAGCAGGGTGACATCGCGCATCACAGCGAAACGCACGCCCTTTTCCATCGCCCGGAAGAACCAATCGACATCTTCACTGGAACGCAGATCGTCCGCGAACAGCCCCACATGCGCATCGGTAAACGTTTCGCGGCGCATCAATGCTGCGCCCAGGTTGACGAATGGACGCACATCGTTCGGGTTCGGCATCGGGTTATCGAGCGGATCGCTGCCGGGCAGCAGTTGATACTGAATGCGCCCGGTCACGAATGAAAGCGCTGGCTCACTCAACAGGCGTGCGGCCTGGGCAGCGAGTTTGCCCGGCGGGTACAGATCATCGACATCGAGAAAGGCGATCAGCGCGCCGCTGGCCTCCTGAATGCCCCGGTTGCGCGCCGCCGACGGCCCGGCGTTCGCCTGGTGAATACAGCGCAGCGTCACACCATCGCTGGGGGGCAGCCCCGCGACCACGTTAGGGGTATGGTCGGTCGATCCGTCATCGATGATCAGCACTTCCAGTGGGCGGTACGCCTGGGCGCATACCGATGCAAACGCTTCGGGGATGAAATGTGCCGCGTTATAGGTGGGGATGATCACACTGATGAGCGGCAATGAGTCGTTCACGAGCCGTCGTCTTTCGAGAGCGCAGCCAGCAAGGATTGAATCGTCCGGGGAATTTGCGTGAGTTCCGTGCCAAGTTCCAGGGTGTAACACGGTACCCGTTCGGTCAGGGCTTTGATTTTGGTCAGCGCTTCGCCCTGTCCTGCCCGCAGCTGGGCAAGTGTGGACGGCGCAAGCGCCGCAAGCGCCGCAAAGGTCGATACCGGGCGCACCTGGGTATCAGCCTGCCCGGTGATGTGCGGCACCAGGATCGCACGCAGCGGAAAACAGTCGATCAGCGCATCTTGATACCGCTCGTTCAGGTAAATCAAGGCTTTTTCGTCGCCCAGTTTATCCGGGTTTGCCAGCAGCGAGCGCAGATGCGGCAGCCGGAACAGATTATCCGCTTCCAGTTTGGCCGTGTTGTACAGGTTGTATACATGCGGGTCAGTACCAGTGCTGACCATGACATAATCATCCCCGGCGTACCGCAGCGACGAATGCAGGCATGACAGCGTGGTCGTCGATTTTCCCGATCCGCTCTTGCCGACAATCAGCACCCCACCGTCGGGCTGGCCAACTGCGCCCGCGTGCAGCATTTGCAGCTTGCGCGGCAGTGACCACAGATGCAGCATCAGGTACAGCGGAAAGCTCGCCATCCAATAGGGGAGCGCGCCGGATGGGGCGTACACCAGCCCGATCCCGCGTTCGGTATCGACCATATTCAGCAGATCGACCCCGTGAACGGCCTGGATCAATTCGATGGTGCGGAAGCCATCGCGGTTGAAGCCGACAATTTCGCCATGTGAACCCAAATCAGCGAAGGTGTGCATCCAGGGCTGAACGGGAATGCTGTCCTGGGCGGTCTGTGCATCCCATAAGTAGAGGGTGAGGGAGGGTGCTTCGCCGCCGGGGTCACTCAGGTGATGCGCCAGGGCGTGCAGCGTGCCTTCGGCCAGCGCATCGCCCGCAAAACACAAGCGTATCCACTCGCCCATCAAACGCACATGATGCACTTGCATTCCCAGGCGGGCTGCGGCGCACGCAAATGCTTCGCAGCACGCATCGAAATACGCTGCCGGTTGGGTAGAGCGCAGTACGGGTTTCACGGGCGTGCCTTTCCGTACTGCGGTTTAATCCGCTGCCGCTTGGGAGATGTCATCGCTGGTGCTGGCCAGCGGCCATCCCTGGGGCGCGACATCGTGGATCGGGTCGAGCAGGAGCATCCCTTGCAGGTCGGTGAAGCGCTCGAAGCGCGGGGTATCGAACGGCTGCTTTGAGGCGGCAGCGGGTGGGGTGAATCCTGGGCTGTCATCCGTCGAACCGAACACGATCAGCGCTTCTTTGCGCAAATCTTCCAGGAACAACCCAACCTGATCCTGAATGGCGGCAGCATCGCCGTGAAAGGCGGCCTGTACACGCTCCAGAATCGCCCGAAAATTTTCTTTTTCGATAATCCCCGCCCATACCGTCGCTGCGCTGCCGCGAAAACTGTAGTAGTAGCCGCGATTCATATCCAGTACGACGGTTTCGTCGCCGTACTGTTCGCTGACGATGTTGGCGTTCACCGGCGTGAACGTCGTCTCGAATTTGAGCGGGTTGGCAACCAGCATCATCTGGATGTCGTTGAAGCGCATCAAGCGCGGGGCGATGAAGGGTGTTCTGTCGCCGTTTGAGATGGGAAGTTCCCAGGGCGCGGTACTGGGCGGTGCGGGGACGATCAGCCGTTCATCGCGCAGCCGCGTCAGGAATGCATCGATGGCCTGCTGCATGGCCACCTCGTCGCCGCTGTAATGATGCGCGGCCAGCGCGTACAACTGACCCACGCTTATCCCATTCAGCAGGGCATTCCAAAGCACGGCTGCGGAGCCATCGAACGTGTAGTAAGTGCCAAGTTCCATGTAGATCGCCAGCACCTGATCGTTCGCCGTTTCGCTGATCACGTAAGTACTGTTGACGATCAACCGTTGATCGATGTGTGGTGTCATGGTATCACGCAGGTGCAGGTGGGATAGGTTTAAGAAGTTCCTTGAAGTATACTATGGACGTACTTTCCTGTGCCACAATTCTTCAGGCCTTTGCTTTCTGTCTTTGAAATACTCCATGTCGTTGTTCGAGACTCTCTATGCAGCCACCCCCACCGCGTAAATCGTCGTCACTCTCCGGCATCGTGCAGTGCAGCCGATGGGCTTTCGGCTATGGATGGCAGCACACACGCGGGCATTTATTCGGCACGCTCACCCTATCGCTGATCAAAAGCGGCATTCCCGCCGCGCAAGCGCTGATTTCCCGCGAGATGATCAACAGCCTGATCGCGCTCACGAATGATGCCGTACCCCTGAACAGTGCGTTTTTCTGGGTGGGCGCGCTGCTGGTTGTGACCCTGGTGCAGCAGGTGGTCACCATCGCGCAGACCGAAATTCAGCGGCGCTTACAACAGCGGCTGGAACTGCGGCTCACGCTTGACATGCTGCACCATGCCGAACGGCTGCCGATTGCCGTTTTTGAAGATGCCGCTGTGCAGGATACGATGGAACGGGCGCGCCAGCACATGGCAGGCCGCATCGCTCAATTTCTCAACAACCTGATCGCGTTAGGAAACCGTACCATCCAGGTCATATCGCTGGCGGTGATCCTGCTGGCGATTCAGCCGCTTTCGATCCTGCTCGTGCTGGCAATATCGCTGCCGTTTGTGATGATCGATTGGGGGACTTCGCGCCGGCGTTACGATGCCGAATACCAGCGTTCGACCAAGCGCCGCTGGACGAACTACTTTACCGGGATGCTCACCAATCGCGGATCGGTCACAGAAGTGCGCCTGCTCAACCTGGCACCGCTGCTCATCGACCGTTACCACCGTCTTGCCCAGGGTTTTGTTGAGGAAGACCGCAAACTGCGGCGGCGGCAGGTATCCAGCGACACGCTGTCCGCCTTCATGTTCACCGGAGCCTTTCTGGTGATCATCGAGTCGATGCTGCGGCAGTTGATCGGCGGTTTGCTGACGGTGGGCGATCTGGTGGTGTATGTCCGCGCTTTGCAACAGCTCAGCGCACTGTTGAGCGAGCTGTTCAGCAGCATCAGCACCATGCTGGAACAAACCCTGTACGTGTCCGACTTGCTCGACTTTTTCGCACTGTCTCAGGAACCGGAAACCCCCGCGTCGGATGCGCCGGACGTGACCCTAAACGGCGAAGTTCGTTTTGAAGCGGTGTCGTTTACGTACCCTGGCGCAGCATCCCCCACGCTGCGCGATCTGTCGCTGCACATCCAGCCCGGCGAGCTGATCGCCATCGTGGGCGCGAACGGCGCGGGCAAAACCACGCTGGTCAAACTGCTGGCGGGCTTCTACCTGCCGACGGCGGGGCGCATTCTGCTGGACGGCATCGACGCGGCGGCGATCCCGCGCAAAAGCCTGCACCGCCAGATCGCGTTCGTGCAGCAGGGGTTCAACCGCTATGAAGCCAGCGCCGCCGACAACATCGCCTATGGCGATTGGGAACGGCTGCTTGGCCAGCGGGAAGCAGTGATGGAGATCGTCCGGCGTGCGGAAATTGCGCCGTTGATCGAGAAAATGCCCGAAGGGGCGGACACGCTTTTGGGCCGAAGCTTCGGCACATTCGATCTTTCTGGCGGGCAGTGGCAGCAGATCGCGGTTGCACGGGCGTTCGCCCGCAATGCGCAGATGTACATCTTCGACGAGCCGACAGCCAGCCTGGATGCCACGATGGAAAGTAAAATTGTCCAGCGCGTGAAGCACATCGCTGAGGGACACACCACGATCATCATCTCACACCGGTTTTCGACGGTGGAAGTGGCCGACCGCATCCTGGTGCTGGATGCGGGGCAGTGCGTCGAAACCGGGACGCACAGCAGTCTGATGGCGCACGGCGGGGTATATGCCCGGTTATATGAAGCGGCACGCGGCGCACAGGTGCGCCAGCCGAGCCAAGAGCATTAAGGAGCAGTGAAACGAATCATGTCTGCATGGCAGCAGCTTCAAGGCCCCCCTATTTTCGTCGTCGGCAGTCCGCGTTCCGGCACGACGTGGATGCGTAATATCTTTCGGGCGCATCCGCAGGTCGCCGCTCCGCCTGAACTCGCGCTTTTTACGATACAGAATGGGGTCTTAGGACTTCTACACAAATATCACCGAAAGAATGCGGGTTTTAGCAAGGTGATGACGCGGGACGAAATGATTTCTGTTATCCGCTCCGTAGTGATCACCCTATATGAAAAATTCATCACCCCAGAGCATGTCTATTTTGTCGAGAAAACTCCTAACCAAATTCAATGGATGACGGTGATGAAGGAAGTGTTTCCAGAAGCACGCTTTATCCTCATCATGCGCGATGGACGCGATGTGAGCGTTTCCGCACGGGCGGCAGCAAAAGGATGGGGAGCAGAGTCTATGAGTGGGTACGGCAGCAGTATTGCCAGAACTGCTCAGGACTGGAAATACAACATGGAAGTTGGATTAGCGGCTGCTGAAGTGCTGAAAGACGATGTGCTGATCGTGCGGTATGAAGAAATCCGCCACGACCCCTTCACGCATTACCGAAAGATGTTCGATTTCTGCGGCATCCCTTACGATGAAGCGCTTTTGCAGCAGATTCACGCGACAACTGACTTCGATCTGAATCATAAACCGAATGAACGTGCGTTTCATCGTGGGGGTCGCGTCGGGGACTGGGTGACGCATTTCACATTCCTGGATGCGCTGATCTTCAACTGGGTAGCAGGGAAAATGCTGATCAGAACGGGGTATGAAAAATCCCGTTTTTGGATGCCCAGTTTGGTGCATCAGCCGAAAGTCCTGCTCACGCTGTTCGTGAACTGGCTGCGCCGTTTCGACCGCGTATTTCAGAAATCGCAGCGTTTGAAAAAACGGCTGTCACGGCTCACCGTTCGGCGGGTGATAAACCGCATCAAACGCTCATTTGCCCGTTAATTCGCACGGTCACCAGGCGTTCGCCTGCGCGCAATGACATAACGAAGCTGCCGTACCTGTGACCCGCTGTACTGCACCACCAGCCGCAGCGGGCGCAGCACGACGTACAAAAAGCCGAGCGGCGGCGGCAGCTGCACCCAGGCGCGGTCAGCGGCGTTTGGCCTCCAGTCGATGCGCCCGATCATCATGCGGTACAGCAGGCGCACCCTGAACCAGCGCCGCACGAGCATGAACTGAAAGCGGTAGGTTTGTTCCCGCCCGCGTGGGCTGTAGTCGCTGACCAGCCGTTTATCCGGGAAAAGCACGCTGTACACGGTGGGCAGCAGCGCACAGATTTTCGTGTTTGTCTGAAGGCGCGCCAGGATGTGGGGCGGCAGCGGGCAGTCAGTGACATCGTGTGCCAGCAGCAGCCCCATCTCGACAATATCCGCCACACCATAGGTTTGAGTAAGTGTTTCGACCCGCGCCCAATCCAGGCGGGGATGACGCTGGATGAACCCGGTCAGGTCAACGATCCACGAAAACCGCTCCCACTGATGGCGGTATCCGTGCAGGCACAGGAAGATCAGCAAAAACTCGTCCTGAAAGACGCGGATGTGAAAGCCGTTCCAGGTGGTCGCCTGGGTATGTTCGCGGAAGGGATCGAGATCGCCCAAGTGGTTTCGCCAATCCTCAATCAACTGCCAGTGCAGGTCAAGGGAGAGGCCATCCCCAGTGTGGTACAGCGCATCGGCACGGCGGCGCAGCCGCTTCAGCGCATCGATGGTGTGGCTGGCTTTATAGCCTAACGGGGCCAGCGCTTCGCGGGCCGCTTCTGCCGCCTCACGGCGGATCAGCAGATCGTGATCGCTGAATTCGCGCAGCAGGATTGATCCGTAAGCTGCTTCTGCCAGCATCACCCCTTTGAACAACACCGTTTCAATGCCAGCGCCCTGAAAAGCGCGCAAAATCGCGATCAGTTCGCCTTTACTGCGCATCGCACGCCATGCAGCGCGGGTGACATACTCCTGCAAGCGCGTCCGCAGCGCGGGATCAAGGATGCCGTGGGGCAGTGCCAGCAGGTTCGTATAACACAGCGCCCGTACTTTGCTGCGCTCCATAATGCCCGTGACGTATTCCCAATCGATCTCGTGATCCCGAATCAGCGCGGTGGCTTCCTGGATGCAGCTTTCCGGCATTCCGATGTGCAGGCACGCACGGATCAAGCGCCGTTCAGGAGTCGTCCATGTAGGGAGTGATGTGAGCATCTAAAGCTGTCCGGTGAGCCGTGAAAACGGATGAACGTTGGCACCTATCGACGATGATCGCTCAATTTTCCAGTTCTGTGCCAGGTGTAGGCTGTTTCAGCGCGGCCAACTGCTGATATTCATGCCGCGCCTTGTAGAACGGATCGAGCGGGTAGCACCCGGATACAAGGCCGTTGCGCGGCGCGGTTGTACAATCGCTGAAAGTGCGGCAGAACAACTTTCGCTTCAGCGGCGCGCCGGCCAGCACATCGGCGGGCAGGTCGGGGTAGGCCAGCACCATCCGCCCCACACCAACTGAATCGGCCATGCTCGTCCGCACCACCGCCGAAGCGACGTGCGGCAGCCATTCCTGAAGGTAGGAATAGCCCGTCCCCACGATGATGAGCGATGGAAAGTCCCGCTTGAGCGCCGCCGCCGCGCCGATCTGCCGCGCTACGCCGAGCAGCGGGTCTTCGGGCGGCTGATAACCATCGGATGGAGGAAACAGGGCGGGACGCTGAATGTGCGGGTTGTAGTAGGGGCTGCCCGCCGTCAGGCAGACCAGGCGAATACCGAGCGACTCCAGCAGGGCGAGAAAGGCGCGGGGTTCGGCAAGATCGATGCCTGTGCCGCTGCTATCGCCGCCGAATGCATATCGGTAGCCTGGTGCGTCCAGGGTTTCCGGCACGCCTACCTGATCCGCGCCCGATTTGAACGGCATCCAGTCGAAGGCGCTCAGCCGCACCCCAATATGCAGCCCCGGCGCTTGCGTGCGGATTCCGGCGGCGATGGCGCGGAGAAAACGGGTGCGGTTTTCAAAGCTGCCGCCAAAATCGCCAGGGCGGTCGATGGCGCTGAGCAGTTCATGACCCAGATAACCATGACAATGTTTGATGTCCACAAAATCGAAGCCTGCCGCCTGCGCCCGCACCGCCGCCTGCACGAAATCGTCGATCAGCGCGTACAGCATCTCATCGGTCATGATCGCCTGGTCGCCCTGTATGCCCATACGCCGATCCAGTATAGGATGGTGATACGCGATCCAGGGTTCGGCTTTCCGCTTATCGTTGGGGCGTGACCAGCGCCCGGAATGCGTCAGTTGCAGGCCGATCAGCAGATCGTCGCTGGTGCCGAACCGCGCCCGGTGTGTCGTAACCAGCCCCTCCCGCAGTTGACGCAGATCGTCCAGCGTGTCATCGCGGATCACAAGCTGAAGCGGGTTGGCGCGCCCATCGTGGCGCACCGCGACCGCCTCACCGCCCCAGATCAGTTTTGCGCCGGATTCCCCGAAACGCGCCCACCGCCGCCGCCCCAGGTCGGTGGGATGTCCGTCCGGCGTGCCATCCCAACCTTCCATCGGCAGCACGCAGAAACGGTTGCCAATCGTCCGCTCATGGACCTGAAGCGGCTGTGCAAGCGCGTCCCGGTCGATCTCGTGGTCGAACGGCAGGTCGATTCCCAACGTATTCAGGTGTGCCTGAAAGTCGCTGGCGCTTTTAAGCTGCGCCACTCGTTTATACGCCATGCCACGCCTCCAGCCGTTGCAGAATATCGGCCAGCACTGCGCCATCGCTGGCGGGGCGTTCCGGGCTGTGAGGATGGGTGCGGTCGCTGCCAATCCACCCGCGCAGCTTGAGAAATTGGGCGGCGCTGTGTTTGTACGCTGGAACGGGCGCACGAAATGCGAAGAAGCCCAGGTATTGCAGCAGATCGTTCAGCTCGTAAAAATCGGGATCGTGCCGTTCCCATAACGCATCGCGCCTGGCGAACAGGTCGGGCGCAAAGGTGGTGATCCCCAGCAGATAATCGCTGCCATACATGACCATATCGACAGCCAGGTCATTGCCAGTGTACACCTTGAAATCCGGGCGCTGTTGATTGCGCAGCACCAGCCGATCCCACTCCTGGCGGCGGTTGAGCGACGAATGTTTCGCGCCGCTGCACTGCGGGATGTGCATCAGCGCCGTGTAAACATCGAGCGTGTAGATTTTCCCGAACGGCGCGAACATCGTCCCCAGTTCAAAAGCGATGAACTGCTCGGTTTCGCGGGCGATCTGCTGGTAAGCGTCGATGATCCCGTCGTCGGGCTGCATGGTCAGCCCATACGATTGAAAAATGACCGGGACACCGCCGACCTGCTGAATCGATTCGATCTGGGTGCGGTAGGCCGCCAGGTTGAAGGCCGCGCCCGGCTGATCGCCCACATAAGCCCCGGCGGTGAAGGGCTGGCCGCGCAATACCTGCCGCGTCCGTTCCAGCACAGCCCGCCGGGTATCCTCATCGATCAGGTTGGCGTACCCGGTGTCCATATTCACCGCCGGGATGATCCCTGCCGCTGCGGTGCGTTCAAGGTGCCGCTCGAATCCACCCCAGTCCACTGCGCCATCATCGGTAAACGGGAGCAGCACCGCCGAAATACCCGTGATCTTCCGGCCTGGCTGGATCAAGGTCTGCGGGTCGTAAGTGGGAACTGCCACCTGCTGATTCACAAAAAGGCTCCATATTCAAAAGGCGCACGGCTGCCGAACAGTCCTGAAGGGTTTCTATTTCTGCATTTTGACGCGAAAAAGGCTCTGCGTCAAAGCAGAGCCTTGAAAGACGGGGAAAATCCGTTCTGCCCAGCCTAACCTGTGCTTAGGCGGGGTCGTCGCTCACGGCCTGTGCCAATTCCGGGACGATGCCCTCAAGGGCATATGCCAGGCTAAGCACACTGCTGTATTGCAGCGCGTCGTCATATTCGGCGGGAATGAACACAGTGCGCCCTTCCCGGTACACATCGAGCTGACGGATCAGCGGGTCATCTTCAATCGCTTCACGCCCGCCCTGTGCAAAGCCCAACCCCAGAAAGACCAGCACATCCTGTTCCAACAGATCAATCCGTTCGGCGCTGATGTCGGCGTAAAAGTTTTCGCCCGCAATCTCGTTGAGTTCCTCAGGAACAACGAACCCCAGGTCGGTGAAGAAACGCCCGCGCCCGTCCTGTGCTGTGTAGTAGCCGTAAGTGCGGGCTTCGCCATAGTTGTAGGCCACTGCGACCGTTTTCCCGTCGAAGGTTGGGTATTCGTCGCGGGCTTCTTCAATCAGCCCTTCGACATCTTCGACCAGGGTTTCGGCTTGTGCCGCCTGGCCTGCCGCTAACCCGATGGTGCGGGTAATTTCCTGCCAGGGCATTCCAAAATCGACATACTCGTCCGATTGTGCCAGTGTCGGCGCAATCTGCGACAGCAGATCGTATTCTTCCTGGGTAATCCCTGCCGTGACCGCGCTGATCAGGTCGGGGTCGAGCGCGAGAATCGCTTCATAATTCAGGTTCCCGAACGGCATCACCAGTATTTCCGGGGTGGTATCCCCGGCCAGCGCTGCTTCATCTTCCGCCCAGGGCAGAAACGCGATGCTTTCATCGGCGTACCATGAGCGAACCGCAACAGGCATCACGCCCAGCGCGACCCAGTAATCCTGTTCAGTGTAGCCAATGGCGACCACGCGCTCCGGCATTTCGGTCAGGGTGGTGCTTCCAAATTTATGCGGGATGGTCACTGGGAAAGCCGATTCCTGTGCGAAGGCCGGAGCCGCCAGAATCAGCATAAAGAACATGAGCATGACAAGCCGTTTCATCGAAGCTGTTTCCTTTCAGATTGCGTTTGTGAGAACCTGCACAACTTTAATCCCAAGTCGTACAGCGCGTCCACGCAGATGATTAACCGCCGTCTTGTACCCGATCACAGATCGTTGGCAGGGGAACGAAAGACCGGATTGCCATCATGGAAACATGCGGACGATCTGCCGCACAACTCGTCAAAAAACCGATGTTAAATTTACGGCGCTGTGATGGTAACAGCGGCATGTACCGGATCACCGTGCGTCCGTCAGCATGTGGACGCGCTGCTGCCCTACAGAAAGTTGAGCGGGTTCAGGTTGGTGAAGGTGTGCGCCAACCCCGGCGCAATCAGGCTGCGCGTGCGCAGAAAGACAATCGACATCATCACGCCGAAGCGTGCCTGTGAAACGATGCAAAATGCCAGCGCCACCAGCACATTTCCATCGAACATGCCCAGATTCGCGTTGAAGTGCCACAGGCCGAACACCAGCGCAGAGATGACGATCCCCCATGGCGGGGTTAGCCACAGGCTGAGGCGGGTTTGTAGCACGCCGCGCCACAAAATTTCTTCGGCAAATCCGTTTTGCAGCACGTTTCCGATCAAGCGGTTGGCGACGAACGCCGGGCTGAAACTGGCGGTGAGCAGTTGTACCAGCACGAAAAGGCCGTTGATCGACATCCACACCAATGCGACGGGCAGCGACCGGTAACCCGCTCGAAAACCCAGCCCAGCGGGCTTCACCGCGAACACGAATACCAGGATCGTCACCGGAATGACCGCGTAAATCAGCGGGTTGGTCAGGCGATAGTCGAGGCTGGCAGCGGCGGCGATTTGTGGGATGAACAGGCTGACGATCAGCACCGCCACTACCCACACGAGCTGTGCGGGCAAGCTGCGCCCCGGTGAGGGTTGATCGGGCGGCGGGTTGGGCGTGAGCGCGATTGAAAACGCCAGGTAAATCAATTCCCACGCCGTCAAAAAGAGCTGCACCAGGACGACAAAGACGTTCCCATCGTTGAAGATGCCCAGGACGACAACCCCCACGATGTACAACGCGATGTACAAGCGGGCGGCGGGGTGCCGCAAGGCATCGGCGGCAGCCTGGCGAAGTGTGGCGGCATTCATGTCATCTCTCCACAAGGGTGCGTTTGCAGCATCAGTGCGCGGCGACCTTGCCAGTAAGTGTATCATGGGGTGGAATCCAAACAAAAGGAATCGACGTGATCCTCTATTTCTACAGTCCACAGCAGCAGCCTTACGGCTGCTTCTCAAACTTTTCTCGTCACGGATTCAGCGTTGATGCTGCTTATTATAAAACAGCCGAACATTATTTTCAGTCCCAGAAATTTCTGAATTCGCCGGACGATCTGGAAGCGGTGCGCCGTGCCAGCACCCCAAAACAGGTCGCCGCCATTGGCCGCGACCGTAAACGCCCACTGCGGGCGGTCTGATTGGGATGAAGTCAAGGATCAGGTCATGCGGACGGCAGTGCTGCACAAATTCCGGGCGAACGTCGATATACGCACGGTATTGCTGGCAACGGGCGACGTGCTGCTCGTTGAAAACAGCCCTACGGATTATTATTGGGGCAGCGGCGCAGACGGTACCGGGCTAAACCGCCTGGGTCAAATCCTGATCCAAGTGCGGTCACAGTTGAGAACCGAGCTTCAACCCGAACAGAATGATTGGTAACCCGATGGGATGATTGAGCAACTTTTTGGAGCCTGATCGATGCGCGTTCAGTTGCAGTGGGATAACCCTGAAGAAACCATCGTGCGTTGGGACTTTGTGGGCTGGATTGGCATCCTGGATTACATCGTCGCCATCAATGAAACCGCCTCAATGGGCATTCGGAATGGGGGACAGGCAGATACGATTCTGCATATGGGTATGAAGTTGCCCTTTCCTAACCGTCACCCGCGTGAATTGATCAAGCCGATCCTGGCTTCTCGGTTTTACGGCCTGGGCTATATCGTGATCGTAACACAAAACCCTGTCGCCGTCTCCATCATCCGCCTGATGCTAGGGAGGGTGCGCACGGCCAGCAGCCCGGATCATGCTGCAATCCATATCGTGGGGTCGCTGGCGGCGGCGCGCCAACGTATCGAGCAGTTGAGGTCAAGTCAGAATCACGACATCAAGATGAAGATGCGGTGATCGTGATGCGTGCATCACCCCACCTGCCCCTGATGCAGGCTCAGGAGGTGGTGGGGCAGACGTGCTTTCATCAGCGCCAATAGTTGTTGGCCGCCGCAATCGTGGCAAACTCGGCAGCGACCACCTGGCCAATGGCGATCAGCATCATCGGGTCATTGGCGTAGGCACTGCGCAGCGCTTCACGAATGGAAGCATCGGGCTGGGTCGTTTTGATGATCAGCCGTGCCATCTTGATTGCCAACTGCCGCCCTTCTTCTGGCGTAGCGGTGATCAGCGAATTTCCGGGGACGAGCGTCACATTGTCCATACGAACCATCCTTTTCTACACGGAATGGGCGACTGTACGAAACAGCCGCCCATCACAAACCTGATTCAGCGCTCTGCTTAGCGCCCCGCGATACCTGGCAGGCTGAGGTCACCGGAGGCGATGTCGCTCACCCCTGTAACGCACAGGAACGGGTCGTGCAGGTTGGCATTCACTTGCAGTCCCGCCGTCACGCCGTCGAAGTTGAACGTTTCGGGCGCGCCGACCGCATCGACCGGAACCGCCACGACGATTTCACTTTCGTACAATTCCAGCTCATAGTTCGGGCTGTCGATCAGGATCGGCAGTTCCGGCCATGTTTCGGGGACAGCGGGTGTTTCCCCTTCGGGAATGTCGCGCACCTTCAGGCCGCCAACACCGCACGCTTCATCGCCCGTCAGCACCACCCAATGGCTGTGCCACAGTACCCCGTCATTGGCGGGGTCGCCGTCGTCGTTTTCATCCCACAGCGGCGTATCGTCGAAATCGGGGTGCGATGTGACCGCCAGCGCCAGAATGCCCTGTTCCGGCTCGAACCCAATGGTGGATGTATCCAACGACGTTGGGAACACGTAGCTGAGAACCTCCGACCCCGCCACAGCCCCGGTCGCTTCCGGCACCGTGCTGCCTGCTTCACCGCTGACCTGCATCGAGAAATAGAGATTGGAGCCGATCTGCGTCACACGGGTGTAGGTGATGTCGAATTCAGCAGCGGTGGCTTCGTTGGTGGCCGCTGGGATAGGCTGGTCGCCGTCATGCGCGGCTGTAGGAAAGGCGGCTGCGCCGAACAGAAGGGCGGCGGCAGCCAATGCGAAACGCTGTTTGGACATGGAGGAGAACTCCTGATAGTTTGTCACTGGCTTCAGTGTACGGGGTGTGGTACGATTAGTAAAACAGATAGAAATAATGATGGCGATAAGGTTTGCTAATCAGTATGGAACTGAGACAGCTTCGTTACCTCTGCGCAGTGGCGCGTGAAAATCATTTCACACGGGCGGCTGAGACGCTGTTCGTGACACAATCGGCGCTTTCGCAGCAGATTCAAAGCCTTGAACAGGAAGTCGGTGTCTCCCTGCTGGATCGCTCGAAACGCGGGGTTCGGCTGACGGCTGCCGGGGAAGTGCTGGTACATCACGCGCAGCGGGTGCTGCACGAACTCGAACTGGCGCGTGTTGCGCTGGATGATTTACAAGGGTTACAGCGCGGTGACCTGACCATTGGCGTGGTGCAAACCGTGAACGCCTACATGATGCCTGCCCTTGTGGCGGCATTTGCGGCGAAACACCCGAACATCCGTCTACACATCGAAGAACTGCCCGCAGATGAGATCGAACGCCGCCTGGAAGAGGGTACCTTGCAGTTGGGCATCAGCTTTATGCCAGCGGCGCATCCGCAGATTGGCGGTGAGCCGCTGTTCGCAGAACGCCTTGCGCTGATCGTCCCGCTGAATCATCCGCTGGCGCATTATGACACTATCGGAATCGCTGCGCTGCATGAGATGCCGATGATCATGCTCACCCGCACGTTCTGCACACGCCGCCTGTGGGAAGAAAGCGCCCGTATGGCAGCGGCACAGCCCAAAGTGGTACTGGAGATGAACACGGTCAGCAGTATCCTGTCTGCTGTTTCGCGGACGAACCTGCCCGCCATCCTGCCGCAGCTTGTGCTGAGCGAACAGGACACGCTGGCGCTGCGCAGTATTGAACTACGCGACCCAACGCCATCGCGCCAGGTGGGATTGCTGTGGCATAAGGACTATGTGTTGTGTTCGGCAACCCGCGCCTTCATGACGATGACCCTGGAGGTTGCCGCAGGGTTCAATGCTGCCGAGGTTGTGGAGTCACCGTCATGCGCATCCTGTTAGCGGAAGATCACAATATTGTGCGTCAGGGGACGCGCATGTACTTCGAGAGCATGGGGGTAGAGGTGGTGGGTGAAGCGACGACGGGCGCGGAAGCGGTTCGTCTGACTCGCGAACTTCAGCCCGATGTCGTAGTCATGGATATTCATATGCCCGAACTGACGGGTGTTGAGGCTGCGCGCCGCATCCGCCTGGACAACCCCGATGTGCGCGTGCTGGTGCTGACGGCCTACGACGATCCGGCCTATGTCCATGCCCTGCTGGATGCGGGTGCGGATGGGTTCGTCCTCAAGACGGCGGCACTGTCACAGCTTTACCATGCCCTTCAGGAGGTCGCTGTCGGTCGTTCAGCGTTCGATCCCGCCGTGATGGCGAAGGCTGCACAGCACGAAACGGACGTGCCGAAATTGATTGAAGGACTGACCGACAGGGAACTGGAAATGCTGCACTGCGCGGCACTTGGCCTGACGAACAAAGAGATCGGCGGGCGGCTGTTCATTTCGGATCGCACCGTGCAGGGGCATTTGCAGAACGTGTATCAGAAATTAGGCGTTAAAACGCGCACTGAAGCTGTGACCGCCGGGCTGACACGCGGACTGATCATCCTGAAAAAGGAACCATCCTGAAAAAGGAAACAGCGTCATGAACAAGTGGATCGCCATTGTAGGCGGCCTGCTGGCGGGGTCGGTGGCAGGCAATATATGGTCGGTCTGGCGTGTGCTGCGCCCAGTGCGCAGCCTGGCGGCAAGCGCGGAACGCCTGGCGCAGGGCGATATGACGGCACTGGAACAGGGGTGTGGCGGCATTCGTGACATTGCCAATCTGCGGCAGTCGATGGCGAGCATGGCGGGACATGTCCAGCGGGCGCAGGCTGAGGGATTGACTTACCGTCATGCCCTCACCGATGGACAGGAAGCGGAACGCGCCCGAATTGCGCATGAACTGCACGATGATACGGTGCAATCGCTCGTCGCCATCGCACAGTGTCTTGAACTCGCCGCCACATGGATCGATACCGATCCGCAGCGCGCGCGCACAATGCTCATAACGGCGCGCACCCAGGCCGTACAGAGCGTCGAGAGCCTGCGGCACTTGATCGCAGATTTGCGCCCGCCCGCGCTGGAAGAACTGGGTATCAGTGCTGCGCTCCGTTTGTTGGCGGCCAGCGCCGGGGAATCCCAGGTACAGGTCAGTATCAGCGGAGACGAACGCCGCATCGGGCAGGCACCAGAATTAGCACTGTTCCGCATCGCACAGGAAGCGGTTCGCAATGCGGAAAAGCACGGCCAGCCCCGCCACATCACGCTGAGCCTGACCTATGCGCCGCACGACGTTCGGCTGATCGTAGCAGATGACGGCAGCGGGTTCACGCCGCCTGCCGCGCTGGATGGTTTAGCGCAGA
Organism: bacterium; assembly: GCA_033764035.1. GTDB lineage: Bacteria > Chloroflexota > Anaerolineae > Aggregatilineales > Phototrophicaceae > Flexifilum. The sequence continues at coordinate 6,724 of JANRJJ010000025.1, read as the reverse complement.
GACAGCATTTCGGGCTGTTGGGAATGCAGGAACGTGTCCAACAGTTGAACGGCACGCTGACGCTGCGCAGTCGTCCGGGTGCGGGGACGGTTGTGGATGTGATACTGCCGCTGGATGTTGGCGCGCAGCCCGTAGAACGTGTGCGCGATCCGGTATGCGGCGCGGTCATTGAACCACAGCGGGCATTCAGCAGCACTGTGTATCATGGCGAACGCTACTTTTTCTGCTGCCCGGTATGCCAGGGTGCATTTCAGCGGCAGCCAGAGACGTACATAGCGGAAGCTGTCAGCCCTACCCGGTAGATGTACGCGATCACGCCATTTGGCGCGTTACGCACCCCGTAGATGGATGTATCTTTTAGCGTAGAGGGTGCCGTTGAAGGAACAGACTATGGTTGAAACAACCTTACATCAACTGGAACTTCCCATTACAGGGATGACCTGTGCAAGCTGTGTGCGCAATGTCGAACGTGCGTTGACCAAGACGGAAGGTGTGGATAGGGCAACCGTCAACCTGGCGACGGAGCGCGCCAGCGTGCAGTTCGATCCGCAAATGGTGAGCGTGCCTCAGCTTGTCGAGCGCGTACAGAATGCGGGTTATGGCGTGGCGACGGCTTCGATTGAACTCCCTATAACGGGCATGACCTGTGCATCCTGCGTGCGCAATGTCGAGCGGGCGATGGGTAAGCAGCCGGGTGTGCTGGAAGTTGCCGTGAACCTGGCGACCGAAAGAGCCAGGGTACAGTACCTTCCTAATGTCGTGCGACGCGGTGACCTGATCAAGGCGGTGGAAGCGGCAGGCTATGGCGTGGTTGACGTATCCACTGCCGCCGCAGGCGGAACACATGAGGATGCCGAACGTGCAGCACGTCAGGCAGAGATCGACCGTCAGCAGCGCATGGTCGTAATTGGTGCAGCCTTCACAATTCCCTTGTTCATCCTTAGCATGGCGCGTGACCTGTACATGGCTTCGTTTGCCGGGTCGAACATGGCGGCGCACATCATGAGCGGCGCAATGGAAGGTCCTAACGTGGTGCTGAACTGGCTGTTGTGGGCGGGCTGGCCGTTGGTCTTTCTGCTGCTGGCGACCCCAGTACAGATCATCGTTGGGCGGCAGTATACCGTTGGCGCATGGAAAGCCGCACGCAGTGGTACGACGGGTATGGATACGCTGATCGCGCTCGGTTCGTGGGCGGCGTATCTGTACAGCGTAGTGGTGCTGATTGGCCTGGTGACCGGGTACAGCGACGTAGGGGCGCACGTTTATTTCGAGACCGCCGCTGTGATTCTCACGCTGATCACGCTGGGTAAACTGCTCGAAGCCCGTGCTAAAGGAAAAACGAGTGAAGCGATCAAGAAGTTGATGGGGCTTGCGCCAAAAACGGCGACTCTGCTCAAGAATGGTGACGAAACCGAAGTCGCCATTGACGATGTGATCGTGGGTGACCTGGTGGTCGTGCGTCCCGGTGAACGCATCCCTGTAGATGGGTTGGTCATCGAAGGACGATCCTCGGTCGATGAATCGATGCTGACGGGTGAAAGCCTGCCGGTCAGTAAAGAAACGGGGCGTGAGGTCATCGGCGCGACCATCAACAAGCAGGGGCGGTTGGTCGTTGAAGCACGGCGCGTCGGCGCTGAAACCGCGCTGGCGCAAATCGTTCGGTTGGTAGAACAGGCGCAGGGATCGAAAGCACCGATTCAGCGGGTGGCCGATCAAATATCGGGCGTGTTCGTCCCGGTTGTGCTGGCACTGGCGGCACTGACCTTTCTCGGTTGGCTGTTCATCGGGCAGGTGGGGTTCACGACGGCGCTGGTGAATGCGGTTGCTGTGCTGGTGATTGCCTGTCCGTGTGCGCTCGGCCTGGCCACGCCGACTGCAATCATGGTAGGCACGGGACGCGGTGCGGAAATGGGCGTGCTGTTCAAGAACAGCGAAGCGCTGGAGAGCGCAAAGCGCCTACAAGTCGTGGCATTGGACAAGACCGGGACGATCACACGCGGTGAACCGAGCGTGACCGATGTCATCGTGCTGCAAAGCACCCTGCTGAATGGATGGAACGAGCATGATCTACTGCGTCTGGCGGCGACCGCCGAACGTGGTAGTGAACATCCGCTGGCTCTGGCGGTGGTTGCGGCGGCAGAAGCACGCAGCATAACCTTATCACAACCAGAAGCATTCGAGGCGGAGTCTGGGCGCGGTGTGCGCGCTGTCGTTGAAGGTAAGACGGTTCTGGTCGGGAGTCCGCGTTTCATGCGTGAACAGGGACACGATCTGACCCCTTACGCCGCGCAGATCGAAGTGCTGCAAGGGCAAGCGCGTACCGTCGTGCTGACGCTTATCGATGGCGTGCTGTGGGGAATGTTCGGCATTGCCGACACCGCTAAAGAAGGCTCACGCGAAGCAGTTGCGGCGCTGCGGTCACAGGGAATCGAAGTCGTGATGATCACGGGCGATAACGAAATGACCGCGCAATCGATTGCCCGCGAAGTCGGGATCACCCGCGTGCTGGCCGAGGTGCTGCCCGACCAGAAAGCGGAGATGGTGAAGCGGCTGCAAGGGGAGGCGAAGCGCGTGGCGATGGTAGGCGACGGCATCAACGATGCGCCAGCCCTGGCGCAGGCCGATGTGGGAATCGCCATTGGCACGGGAACCGACATCGCCATCGAAGCCAGTGATGTCACACTGGTGAGCGGCGACCTGCGCGGTGTCGCACGGGCCATCAGCCTGAGCCGCGCCACCATGCGGACGATCTACCAGAATCTGTTCTGGGCCTTCATCTACAACATCATCCTGATCCCAGTAGCGATGGCGGGCGCACTCGTGCCGATGCTGGCGGCTGGCGCGATGGCATTTTCGTCGATCTTCGTGGTTTTGAATTCCCTGAAATTGGCATCGCCATCGCGCCGGCTTGATCAGGGTTTCGGGCAAGATAATCGTGAATGGTCTCCCCTAGCCCCAGCTTCCCCGTCTCATTCACCATAGCACTGTTGCCGCGAAGTTTTACGATCTTCTTGCGGATCGCTTCCCACGTTCGCACGGGCAGTGCAGCAGCAATTTCAAGCTGTGCTGCCCCGCTATCCAGCAAACACCCTAAAGCTTCCAGCTCATCTTTGCGCCAGCGATTGCCGCTCGTCTTGTTTGCCTTCTCTCCATCGCGCTCAAGCCGCGCCAGATAATCCGCATACTTCTCCTCATCGCGGATCGGCTTGGGCGACATATGGAAGTTGCGCGAACCGATAATCTCACAGGCTTTCAGGCGAATCGCGTGCCAGTTGCGGTCAGGTAAAGTTGCCGACATTGTGATCTGATCGACTTTCTCTTCGAGCATTTGGGTCAGTGCTTCGACCTCCCACGTAAACCAAATCGTTGAGCCATCGGCACGATACGCGACTTCAATGGTGTCGCTTGTGTTGTCACGCCAGCAGATTTCGACCCGTGCGACGCTGTGCTTTCCAAGTACCGTGACAACAATACGAGAGATGAACGCTTGCGCGACTGCTTGCTGTGCTTCAGTTTCCATATCAGTCCAGGTGGCTAAGACCAGCTCCGCCTGATTTGCCAGCGCGATCAACGAATCCTGCTCTTCGGAACGCTGTTCCAAATCGGCAAGTTTGCCCTCCAAACGCGCTTTTTCCTGTTCGTGATTTGCATATTCACGTTCAAGAGCTTGAAGAAGCGTTTGCGACTGAAGGAAATTGAAGCTACCAACCAACGCCCCCATCGTTTGCTCGATGGCGACTAATTGATGTCGAAGCATTCGGCGCTCGGTGTCAAAGTCCTCACTGGCTGATGCCAGAACTTCTTCCCAAACAGCGGGGTCGAAGGTGCCGCGCGTGAGCGCGGCACATCAGCCTCACGGGCGCTTGACGTGCCAGCGTTTTAGCTGGCGACAACCTCAGCCGCGACCACCCTAACGCAGTCGTGGTTCGAGTGCCGCCTCGTGTACGAAACATGCTCGCATGTCCGACACGTTTTGCGGCTGAGGTTGTGTTGTGTCCGACAGGGTTGAACAACATTCTATGCTGTGCCACTGCTGTGTTACGCAATGCGTTAGCAGAATAGGGGTTCACCCTCAAGTGTACGATCCTCGAATATGATATAGTCTATTAGCAGGAGAGGATTACCTATGATTGAACACAGCGCAATGCATTCTTCGAACGAACTGCAACTTCTGGCAGTGGACACAGCAGGTATACAAAAGTACATCTTTAGCAGCAATCGACTGCGTGAAAACATTGGGGCATCTCATCTCATCGCTTCCGTGACGGGACAATGGGCATTTGAAGCGATTCTCAAAGCAACAAGTGAGCTAGGGGGGCATCATAATATCCTTGACGTTGACGGCACATTAAGTGACGTAAAGATTGAGCAACCCGACACTGCCGCCGAAGTGCTTTACAGTGGTGGTGGAAATTTCGTCGTCCTTTTTCGTAACGGTAATATGCAAAAGCGTTTTGTCCAGACGCTTTCGCGCAGAGTGTTACAAGAAGCGCCCGGACTGCGACTTATGATTCACTCTGTTCCTTTCGTTTTGGACAAGGATGTACTTGGAGAGAAGTTAAAACAGCTATTCCAAGAGATGAAAGCCAAACGCAGCACCGAACCCAGTGCTATGCCTGCTGCGGGTCTCAGTGTAACGGTCATGTGCCACTCAACCGCACTGCCAGCGGTCGGTATGGCTGGCAAAACGGGTGATGATGATGAGCGACCCGCATCTGCCGAAGTCTTGGCAAAACTTGATGCGGCTGACAGTGCAAATAGTCGTTTGGAGAGAACTTTTCCTTTAGAGCAAGATCACAAATATCCGTTGGATTTTGATGATCTGGGGCGTACTCGCGGCGAAACCAGCCTGATTGCTGTTGTTCATGCTGATGGGGATGGCATTGGTAAAAGAATTGAAGCGATAGGTGTTCAGTATAAGTCTCCTGCTCACTTGCGGAAACACGTTAATGAGCTGCGCTGGTTTTCACGAAATCTTGCCCAAGCTGCCCAGAATGCTCAAAAAGGGACAGTAGAACACCTATGGCAACTCGCAAGCGACAGTGTGAAAGTTGCCGAATTGTTTGAGAGACATTATGTCCCTTTCCGTCCGTTGGTCTTCGGTGGCGATGATATAACCTTCGTTAGTGATGGGCGAATTGGGTTGGCGCTCACGCTTGAATACCTTCAAAGGTTTCAATTTGAAACTGAGCAATTGCTGAATGAACGTCTGACAGCGTGTGCAGGCGTCGCTATCGTGAAAAGTCATTATCCGTTTGCAAGAGCATACGAACTTGCTGAAGAACTGAGCAAGAGCGCAAAAAAGTATCGGCGCGAGTCTGCTCCCGATCACTGTTGTCTCGATTGGCACTTCACCACAGGTGGAATTTACGGAGACCTAACGGAAATTCGCCAGCGCGAATATACGGTCAAGGCTGGGAGTCTGACCCTGCGCCCAGTCACCACATCAGACAATCAAATGCGCTCATGGGGAACCATCGCAGCGGTCTTAGCCGCGTTTCAGGGTGATAACTGGCAGGAAAAGCGTAACAAGGCGAAGATGCTGCGGGAAAAGCTGCGCGGTGGACGCGAAAGTGTGAAGGAATTTGAGGCGCTTTATGGACATCCTCTGCCCGAACTTGATGGCTTCGAGTCCGGTTGGTCAGCCGACGGCTACAGCGGCTATTTCGACGCGATAGAACTCATGGACTTGTACTTGCCCCTGCTGCAAGAGGAGAATGTCAATGAACCTGACGCTGCATCTTAAGCTGTTAAGCGATACCACATTCGGGCGAGGAGACGGGGTGAGTGGGCTGGTTGATCAGGAGATCGAGCATGATGCCAAAACCGGTCTTCCTTTTGTACGTGGCAGAACACTTAAGGGGCTGCTCGTTGAGGAATGCGCCAATATCCTTTACGCAGTTCCAGACGCAGACCGCGTTGAAAACGCAGCGCGACAGTTATTTGGTATAGGCGGCAGCGGATTGCACGATGCTGGTTTGCTTCATGTGGGGAATGCCGAGCTGCAACAGAACGTCGTGGAGGCTGTTCAACGCGATATTGATAACAACCAACTTCAGCCAAGCGACGTTCTCGACATGTTTACGGCTATCTGGCGTCAAACAGCCATAAACGAAGAGACAGGCACTCCTGATGATGGTAGTTTGCGTTCCAGTCGGGTACTGCTGCGCGAAACTGAACTCTATGCCCCCCTCGAAGTTGCTTTGTCGGATAACGATCCGACCAAAGAGGATGCTCTGGCACTGCTGTCTGCATGTGTCGCTGCACTGCGTCGCGGCGGTATTGGGCGCAATCGTGGTCGTGGTCGGCTGAAAGCGCAGTTAGAGGGGGTAAACATGGACAGGTATTTAGAGCAGTTTGAATTCATGGCAAGGAGCAGTCATTGATGAAAACACTGTACTACCACCTCCGCTTGCTCCAACCAGCTCTCGTTACCGCGCTCGAAGGCGACCCGAACAGCGCCGTCGCGTTCGACTATATTCCGGGTAGTGTGATTCGCGGCATGATGATCGGCTTATTTACACGCCACAATGGTGTGCAGGAACTTGATGCGAGCGATACTGCAAAGCGACGGACTTTCTTCTCTGACAATGTTCAGTATTTGAATGCTTATCCTGTGGTTAACGGAACGCGCACACTGCCTGTTCCCAAATCATGGCACGTACAAAAAGGTGAATCAGCACCGATTTATGATTTTGCATGGGAAGTGAATCATCCTGAGAAT
>JANRJJ010000024.1:0-398462 GCA_033764035.1 bacterium | reverse complement strand
GAGAGATAATGCCAATCCGCTTCCATGTGAACACGAACTTCCCATTTCGGCTTTTGCATTAATGGTCCTTCGGGGTAGAGGTTAGCAAAGTGCGCGGCACGCATCGTGCAGAATGTCGACAGCGTAATCAATGTGCGCGTCCGTCAGGCCAGGGTATACGCCAATCCAGAAAGCGCGATTCATGACGGTGTCCGTGTTGGTCAGGCTGCCCACGATGCGAAACGGGACATCCTTGTAAGCCGGCTGGCGTACCAGGTTACCGCCGAAAAGCTGGCGGGTACGGATGCCGCGTGCTTCGATGTAGCGCACGAATTCGACGCGCTCGACCGGAAGTTCGGGGCGCAGCGCGATGCAGAACCCAAACCAGCTCGGTTCGCTGTTTTGGGTCGCTTCCGGCAGAATGAGCATGTCTTGCAGGTCGTTCAGCCCGCTGCGCAGGCGCTGCCAGTTGCGCTGGCGCGCCTGGATAAATTCGGGTACTTTGCGAAGCTGCGATACCCCAACCGCCGCCTGCATATCGGTCACTTTGAGGTTGTAGCCGATGTGGGAGTAAATGTATTTGTGGTCATACCCATAGGGCAGTTCACCCAGTTCCCATTCAAAGCGTTTGCCACATGTGTTGTCCTTGCCTGGCGCGCACCAGCAGTCGCGTCCCCAGTCGCGGAATGATTCGATCAGCGTTTTCAGCTTCGGGCGGTTGGTGCAAACCATGCCGCCTTCACCCATCGTCATGTGGTGGGCGGGGTAAAAGCTCACGGTCGAAATATGCCCAAAGGTTCCGGTAAAGCGTCCGTTGTACCGTGCGCCAAGCGCGTCGCAGTTGTCTTCAATCACGTACAGGCGGTACTTTTCGGCCACACGCATCACGGTATCCAGATCGAAGGGATTACCCAGGGTATGGGCCATCATGATGGCGCGCGTTTTGGGCGTGATCGCGTCCTCCAGCAGTGTCAGATCGGCATCATACGTCGCCAGTTCGACATCCAGAAACACCGGAATCAAGCCATTCTGGATGATGGGGTTGACCGTTGTTGGAAACCCGGCAGCGACGGTAATCACTTCGTCGCCGGGTTTCAGGCGTTCTTCCTCAAGTTTAGGGGATGTGAGGGCGGAAACTGCCAGCAGGTTCGCGCTGGACCCAGAATTGCACAGCAAGGCGTGCCGCACACCGAGGAACTGCGCAAATTCGCGTTCAAATTGTTCGGCATAGCGCCCAGTGGTCAGCCAGAAATCGAGCGATGAATCGACGAGATGGCGAATGTCATCGGCATCAAAGACGCGCCCCGAAACATTCACCGGGGTTTGACCGGGGATGAACGGGTTTTCGGGGAAGTTCGCTGCGTGATATTCTTTCACCAGTTCAAGAATCTGGGCGCGAATTTCTTCAGGCGTGCGTGCCGTTGTCTGAGGGTCAAGTTGGGATTGCGTTACCATAGGTTTTGTCACTCACTTCTTTTTCTCAGCGCGCCTGCACATGCCGCGCCACGCGGTCGAAGGAAAAGTACAAGATCCACCAGGGAATCGGGTCGAAGCTGGCAATGCGGCGCAAAATTCCCCATGCGCCTTTCAAATCACGCGCTTTGAGCGCTTGAATCGACCGCCAAAACCACGACCGGGTACGATGCCGGATAAAGATTCGTCTGAAACGGCGGTTGCCTTTCAGAATGGGTGACTCACGAAACAACCGGATGAACATGCGATGATCCGACTCAATGTCGCGGAACACCTTTTGATTCTGTGCCGTCGCGTTGTTCACATGCCGCCGAATGACCGATGTCGCGTTCTCAACCATCACCACATCGTAACGATGCGCAAGCCGCGTCCATAAATCTGCGTCGCCGCAGTGATCGGCTGCTGCATCGAAGCCGCCCACTTCGCGGACTGCCGCAGTTCGCACCAGCACCTCAGACGGAAGTCCGTAAGGATTGCCGTGATAAAGCTGTGCCAACACGCTAGCTTCTCCGCTCACCAACCCCGGCCCGATCTGACGCTCATCCGTGTCGAGCAGTACCCCTTCATCCGATACATACTCCCGACGGTACATACACGCGAGCGCCGCCGATGGTGAACTTTCCAACGCATTGACCAGCAGTTGAAGCGTATCCGGCTTCAACATGTCATCCGCACACAGACACAGCACAAACTCGCCGTGCGCCTGTTCAATCACGCGGTTGAAGTTGGCATACATCGGCACCAGCGTATCAAATTTCTCGTAACGGATGCGCGTGTCGTGCAGAAACGACATGGTAATCGCCCGTGTATCATCTGTCGAGGCGTTGTCGCAAATCACGAGTTCCCAATCCTCAAATGACTGATGCAGCACACTGCCAATCGAATCAGGGAGATAGCGCCCATAATTGTACGTTGGAATGCCCACCGTGACCTGAGGTGATACCGCTGACATACCTTCTCCTGTATCACGCGATTGTTACATGCCTGTAGCCGAAAAAGCACGGTTTAGGCTGACGATGCCCATGTTTTCCGTCCCTGTTCGCTGTGTTTCCGCCAAAAGCGCTTCGCTTAAGGGTCACGTTCGTTGTTCATGCACAGTGAACGCGATTAAGGCTTGCATTCCAGTTCGATAATCCGTCGATGGCAGCCAGCCCAAAACCGATTGTAGCATCGACACATCTGCGACACCGTACATATTTTCGTCCGCCCGGTACGGTTTGACTCCGAAGCGCAGATCCGGCGTGTATCCACGGTCACGCAGCAGATCTGCCAGCAGCAGCACCAGCCGCTTCAGTGGGGTGGGTTGCCCCGTTCCCACGTTCAGAATGCGCATCGGCGCGCCCGCAGCGGCAGGCGTTTTTAATGCCCGCCAAAATGCCTCCGCCGCATCCGTGACGCTCACATAATCCCGTACCTGCTCACACCCTGTCATCTCTACCGGTACGCCGCGCAGCGTCGCGTCAATGACCGATGGGAATAAGCGCGGGAGCTGTTCCCCAACGCCATAAACCGCGAACAACCGCAGTACCGTGATTGGCACACGCCCTGCGTAATGCCGTGCGATTGCGTTCGCCGCGACTTTCGTGACACTATACGCCGATACTGGCTCCGTAGGATCGCTTTCGTGCAGCGCCCTCCCGGATGGGCTGTATTCGAACCACGACCCGGCGATCACCACGGGCGGCGGCGTAGGCAGACTATCGGCGGCTTGCAGCAGCGCTTCAAGCCCTAAGACGTTGATCTGAATCAGCGCTGATAAGCTGCTTGTGCCATAGCTCACCCCTCCAGCAGCCAGGTGCAGGATCGCATCCGGTTTCACGGTCCGCACCTGTTCGATCACCTGTTCATGGTGGCGGAGATCGAGCGGGAGCGTTTGCGCGCCTTCGACCGTTTTTCCGCTCCCACTGATATTCACCAGTTCAACGCCCGCCACCGCACCTTGCGCGATCACCTGACGACCGATAAATCCACTCCCGCCCGTCACCAGCACGCGCCGCCCAGCCCAGGCGCTTAGGTCAAGCATGTTCGACACCTGCCGATTGTGTCCACAGGACACGTTTGGCCGCCGCATCCCGTTCGTATGCTTCAATATCGCCGTCACACAAGTCACGCACGACGGCTGGTTCGGCGCTTAAGGCGGCTTTGTACCATTGCATCGTCCGCCTGACCGTCGTCTCAAAATCCCACACGGGCGACCAACCTAATTCCGCGTGTGCCTTGTCGATGCTCAACTTCAGTAAGCCGGCTTCATGTGGCGCACGGGGATCGGTCAAATCCTGCCAGATGACACCATCACCCCACGCCTGAACCATCGCGTCCGCCAGCTCACCAACCGAATGGGACTCGGTAATTTGCGGCCCGAAATTGTATGCGGCGGCACAGCGCATTCCATCGCTGCCGCGCAGCTTTGCGGCCAGCCACAGGTAACCTGAAAGCGGCTCCAGCACATGCTGCCAGGGGCGCACGGAGCGGCGGTTGCGCACCAGGAGCGTTTCACCCTTCGCAAATGCCCGTGCAGCATCCGGCACAATTCGCGCGTCTGCCCAGTCACCGCCGCCGATGACGTTGCCAGAACGTACCTGCGCGACCATTACGCCATGCTCATGAGCATCCGTCGGGTTGAAAAAAGAGGATCGGTACGACGAAACCGCAATGTCCATTGCGGCCTTGCTGGCACTGTAAGGATCATACCCGCCCAGTGCATCCGTTTCACGATAGCCATAGTGCCATTCGCGGTTTTCGTAGCATTTATCCGTCACCACCATGATTAAAGCACAAGGCTGGCGGGCTGCGCGCACGGCCTCCATCACGCTGATACTGCCCATCACATTCACGTCAAACGTTTCAACCGGATTTTGGTACGATTCCAGCACAAGCGGCTGTGCCGCCATATGAAAAATGAAATCAGGTTTATGGCTGCGGACCACTTCGGTCAGGGCTGCTGTATGGCGAATGTCCCCCTCAATGTGCGTGAGAGCAGCCGCCAGATCAGTTTTTTGAAACAGACTGGGAGACGTTGGGGCGGGCAGCGAATAGCCGACGACATGTGCGCCCAGCCGCAGCAGATACAGCGCTAACCATGCACCTTTGAATCCGGTATGCCCTGTGATGAGTGCGGTTTTGCCCACATACATGCCGTTATACATCGTGCCTGTTACTTGATCCATGGAGCGCGCCCGCTGTCCCACAATTCGTTAAGCAGTTTCCATTCACGGTATGTGTCCATAGGCTGCCAAAAGCCATTATGTTCGTACACGGCGAGCTGACCATCGTTTGCCAGGTTCATCAGGGGGGCTTTTTCCAGAGGCATACTGCCATCACCCCCTACATAATCCCACACTCGCTGATCGAACACGAAAAAGCCACCGTTGATCATGCCTTCGAGCGACTGCGGTTTTTCAGTGAAGCTGCGCACAACAGCGTGGCCGCCGTCATGCGCGATGTCCAGTGCGCCAAAGCGCCCTGCCGGATGTACGCCCGTCACGGTGGCGATGCGCCCGTGCCTTTTGTGCGCATCAATCAGCGCGTTCAGGTCGATGTCACTGACCCCATCGCCATAGGTGACACAGAACAGATCGTCGCCTTCAACATACCGCCGCACCATCGCTAAACGCCCGGCAGTTTGCGTCTCCAGCCCGGTTTCAGCGAGTGTCACCGTCCAATCTTCTTCTGTATGACCATCCAGCACCTGCACAACGCCTTCGCGTGCCAGGCTAAGGCGAATATCCGATGTGTACTTGTGATAGTTAAGGAAGAATTCTTTGAGCAGCCACCCCTTGTAGCCGAGACACAACACAAAATCTTTGATGTTGTAGGCCGCATAGATTTTCATGATGTGCCACACTATCGGGCGTTCGCCAATGCGAATCAACGGCTTGGGAATGTCGTCTGCAACATCTCGGATGCGCGTCCCATACCCTCCGCAAAAAATCACAACCTTCATAGGTGAAACTCCGTTGATAGAGACCTGTTAAGTCTATAACTGCTCTGGGGTGAAGCAGGGTTAAGGTAAGGGAAGCGCCAAGACGGGTGTGATTCAAGGCCGAAAACATCGAAAGCGTCCCTTTGCACGCAGTATCCAGTAACCGCTATGCAATACCTGCCTGAATCAGGCTTAGTTTCGACCGCAGATAGTCTTTCGTTTGCGCAAGTTCGTGTATTCTGCTGTCGATATCTGCGATCTTCTGTTGAACGATCTGTATTTTTTCCTCAATCGTCATGTCACCTGACTGCCATGCTGAAATCAGGTCTCGAATCTCCACCAATGTGAAGCCCGCAGCCCGTCCTTGCTTGATCAATTGTAACCGCTCGATGGTATCCGTGCTGTAGCATCGGTAGTTGTTTTCGCTGCGTTGAACATGCGTACCATTCAACAATCCTTCTTTTTCGTAAAACCGGATGGCATGGGTGGACATGCCCGTTTTTTCCGCAAGTTCTCCGATAACCATCGCAATCTCCAACTTGCCACTTGACCTTAGAGTACTCTCTAAAGTTTATCATGCAATCAGTGATTACATAAGTGGTGTGGAGAACGAAATGACACAACAAATCGTTTTGGTTACGGGCGCGTCGAGCGGCATTGGCAGTGCCACAGCTCAGTATCTTGCCGAGCAGGGATTCTATGTGTTCGCGGCTGCACGAAGAATCGACCGATTGGAAGCCTTACGCACACCTGCCATCGAGCCGCTGGCGATGGATGTCACCTCTGATGAAGATGTCAAGCGTGCGATCCAGCACATTTTGTCAAGCAAGGGGCGCATTGATGTGTTGGTGAACAATGCGGGTTATGCACTTTATGGGGCTGTCGAAGAAGTTTCGCTTGAGGATGCGGCCTATCAACTCAACGTGAATGTCTTGGGGCTGATGCGGGTTACCCAAGCGGTTCTGCCCATAATGCGGCAGCAGCGCACGGGAATCATTGTAAATCTCTCGTCTGTGGCGGGCAAGGTTTCGACCCCATTTGCTGGCTGGTATGCGGCCTCCAAACATGCGGTAGAAGCGCTTTCGGATGCGCTGCGGCTTGAAGTCAAACGACTGGGGATTCGCGTCGTGATCATCGAACCGGGATCGATCAAAACGGAATTCGGGGATATTGCCCTGCGAGAACTGCACAAAGCATCGACGATTGACGACTATGTCCCGATGGCGGCTTCGTTCGATAAGCTGATCAGCAATTCTTTTCGCAATGCGCCTGGCCCAGACATCATCGCAAAAGCGATTCACAAGGCGGTCATCTCGCAAGGACAACACGCACGGTATGCGCTCCCGAATGACTCACGGATGTTCATCTTTCTGCGGCGGCTCCTCAGTGATCGCGTGTTCGATGCGCTGTTGGGGAGTCAAATTCGTGCATGAAGTCAGGCGGTGGTTTCACGCGAAACGCCAGGTCGTGACATGCATCAACTCACCTACAACAGCGGGCGACCCCCATCGACCGGGATCACAGCCCCGGTCGTGAAGCCCAGATGCGCGGCGACCGCATAGACGGCGTTGGCGACATCCTCCGCTTCGGCTATGCGGCCAAGCGGAGTCAAATTCAACTGGCGCTGGATCAATTCCGGCGGCATCCGCTGCGCGTATTCGCCGTTCACCCAACCGGGCGATACGCTGACCACCCGCACCGACGGCGCAAGCGCCCGCGCCAGGCTCATCGTCACGTTATCGAGCGCTGCCTTGCTGGCACAGTAAGCAATGTTGCTGCCCACAGCGGTCCGTGCCGCAATTGAACTGATGTTGACCACCAGCCCACCATCCCGCGCCATGAGCAGGGGTTTCATGGCGCGGACGGCAGCCAGCACGCCGCGTACATTCACCCGAAAGATGTCGTCGATCAGGTCGTCGGTGAGCGCTTCAAGGTCATCGTGCGGGACGGGTTGGGTGATTCCGGCGTTGTTGACCAGCACATCGAGCGTACCATACTGGCTCTCGATCAACCGGGCGAGATCGGCCTGGGCTGTGCTGTCATCGACCGGGGCGCACACCGCCAGATGTCCGCTTCCAGCCAGCGCCTTCAGCAGCGATTCGGCTTTGTCTTTGCGCTTGCTGTAGGTGACGATGACCGTTGCGCCTTCTGCGGCCAGGCGGCGGCTGATCGCGCTGCCAATGCCGCCCGCTCCCCCAGTCACGACGGCGATCTTATGCTGTAACGTCATCGGATGTCCCCATAGCCAGGTTGCGAACGGAGGATCGGACGATCAACTGTCCTGGGACCTGCACGGTGCGGCACGGCTCGGCGGGCGCTTCAATCCGTTCGAGCATCAGCGAGATCGTTTGCTGAATCATTGGATCGACTTCCTGAGAGATCGTCGTCAGATTGTAGGCTCCCCAGGCGGCCATCGGAATGTCGTCGAAGCCGATCACGCTTACATCGTCGGGGACACGCGCACCGTGCGCCCGCAGCCCATCGATAGCGCCAAGCGCCATGATGTCGTTGGCACAGAAGATCGCATCCGGTGGGGCGGCTGCTTCCAGCAGCGATTGCGCCGCCGCATAGCCCGATTCATAGGTGTAGCGCCCTTCGCGCCGCAGCCAGCGTTCGACTCCGCGTGCGCGCAGTTGGGATGCGAACCCGCGCTCACGATCCTGGCTGGTCGACGTGTTCTCAATTCCGGCAATGAAGGCCAGGCGCTCATGTCCGCTGTCCAGCAGCACATCGGCGGCCATGCGCCCACCCGCCAGGTTATCGGCGCAGACCGAACAGACGTTGGCATCCGTGACGACGCGGTTGAACAGGATGACGGGCGTACCCCCGCTGTGCATCGCCGCTGCCGCTTCCGATGAAAGCGTCGCGGAGGTGATGATCAGCGCGTCCACCTGGTATTGGAGCGCCAGCGGCAGCAGATCATCCACGCTTTGGTTTTCGGACGCAGTGAAGACCAACGCCTGGCGGTTGATCGCTTGCAGTTCGCGCAGAAATTTTTCCAGCACATACGGGTAAAACGGGCTGGTGATCGTCGCCATCAGGATACCCACGATGTTGGTCTGGCGGGTACTCATCATCCGGGCGATGGCGTTCGGGCGGTAGCCGAGTTCTACCGAAGCTTGCAGCACCCGTGCGCGCACTTCGCCAGAGACGTTCGGGCTGCCGGGGCTGAATACCCGTGATACGGTGGATTGTGACACGCCCGCCCGCTTCGCCACATCGACCGATGTCACATTTTGTCTCATGAATACTGCGCAGCCCGTGTTCCTCAAACAGTGCCTATGATCTTACCACAGCCTTACCCTTCGGCGGGCGCTCCATAACGGCGCACCCGCAAATCGCACTGCTCTTTATGACCCATGAACCCTTCAATGTCGCACAGGCGGCTACCATATGCGCCGATCAGCGCACTGGCTTCATCGGTCGTCACGCGCTGATAGGTCACCGTCTTGATGAACTTGCCCACCCATAACCCCCCGGTGTAGCGCGCCGCTTTGCGCGTAGGCAGCGTGTGGTTGGTGCCAATCACCTTGTCACCATACGCGACGTTGGTACGCGGTCCCAGAAAGAGCGCGCCGTAATGTTTCATGTGCTTCAAAAAGTAATCCGGGTCATGGGTCAGCACTTCGACATGTTCGCTGGCGATCTCGTCGGCGGTGCGCACCATTTCATCGACCGTATTGCACAGGATGATCTCGCCATAATCCCGCCAGGCCGCGCCCGCAAGATCGGCAGTGGGCAGCACGGCGAGCTGTCGATCAATTTCGGCCTGGATGCTCTGCGCGAGTGCGGGGCTGTTGGTCAGCAGCACAGCAGGGGAAGTAGGCCCATGTTCGGCCTGTCCCAGCAGGTCAGCAGCGCACATTTCCACGTCGGCGCTGTCATCGGCGATCACCAGCACTTCAGTCGGGCCGGCCAGCAGATCGATGCCGACCACGCCGAACAACTGGCGCTTGGCTTCGGCCACATAAGCGTTGCCGGGACCGACGATCATATCCACCGGGGTGATGCCGACTGCGCCATAAGCCATTGCCGCCATCGCCTGAATACCCCCAAGCAGATAGATTTCATCCGCGCCTGCCAGGTGCATCGCTGCAATGGTGGCCGCTGGAATCTCGCCGTTGATGGGCGGGGTACAGGCGACCACGTATTCTACACCCGCCGTCTTTGCCGTCAGAATGCTCATGTGTGCGGATGCCACCATCGGGTAGCGCCCGCCGGGAATATAGCACCCCACCCGGCTGACCGGAATATTTTTATGACCCAGGATCACCCCCGGCATCGTTTCAATTTCGATGTCCTGTAGGGCGGCGCGCTGTGCGGTGGCGAACGTTCGCACCTGGGTTTGCGCGAACCGAATATCGTTGATCACCTGTTCGGGCAGTGCGGCGATGATGGTTTCGATCTGTGCGTTGGAAAGCCGGAAGTGTTCCGGCGACCAGTGGTCGAATGTGGCGGACAGTTCACGAACGGCATCGTCTTTGCGAGCGGCGATGTCCGCCAGGATGCCCGCGACGGTCTGCTGCACTTTTGCATCCGCCTGCGCCCGTTCATCGACTGTCTTGCCGCGTTTAAGATAAGTCACTGCCATTATGAAAACCTTTACTCCATTTCTCGTCTTGTTTGGCTGACAACCTGCTGCGCAGCTTCGCTCAGCAGCACGCCGTCGGTCTTGACCGTGACAAACCGATAGCCACGCTTGACCATCTTCGCCGCATAGCCCGCAGAGCCAGCGAACAGCCCGGCGATCAGATCATGCCGGGCGCACACTTCGACCACACGATCCAGCGCAGCATCGACCTGCGGATCGTCCGTGTCCATGCCCACCTGCCCGGTGAGCGACAGCAGCAGGTCGCCCGTGCCGACAAAAATCATGTCCAGGCCGTCCACACTGGCGATGGCCTCCAGGTTATGCATGGCCTCTTTCGTCTCGACCATTGCGATGGTGAGGATTTCTGTATTGGCATGAGCGGCATAATCCGCCCCCATCACCACCCGCGCCCGCGTCGGTCCAAGACTGCGATAGCCCAGGGGCGGGTAGCGGCACGCCCCGACGAACGCTTCGCACTCCGCCCACGTGTTGATCATCGGGCAGATCACGCCGTAAGCGCCTGCATCGAGCAGGCGCATGATGTCGCCCGGTTCCAGCCAGTTGACGCGCACCAGCGGCACGGTAGGGGTGGACGAGATCGCCTGCATCATCTGTACGGCAGTTTCGATGCTGTGAAAACCGTGCTGCAAATCGATAGTCAGGCTGTCCCACCCGGCATGAGCCATCAATTCAGCCGTCCACAGCGCCGGGATGTGCAGCCAGCCGTTGATCACGGTGCCGCCGTTTGCCCAATGCTGCCGCAGGGGATTCCGCGTCATGGTGTCCAGTCTCCCGTTTCAGTCAGCCAGTTGCGCAGCGCTTTCGTCACCACATCCGGCTGTTCCATCGTACTGAGGTGGCCGCAGTGATCCACCACCACCAGGCGGCTGTTGGGGAGCGCCTGTGCCATCGCCATAGGGATGGGCAGCGGCACGACCGTATCTTCGCGCCCGGTCAGTACCAGCGTTGGGCAGGTGATGTGCGGCAGGTCGGGCATCGAATCCGGGCGGTCGAGCTGTGCCTTGACCGTGTTGATGAACCCCTGAATGCCGATGCTTTCCGCCATTGCCAGCACCGTTTCACGCAGCGTCAGGTCGCGGCGGTGATCCGGGTGCAGCATCGCGTCTTTGAGAAAATCGGTCGTGATGCTGCGAAATTCGCCCAGGGTTGCCATGCCGACGAACCGCTGCTGGCGGGCGCGTGTTTCTGGCGATGGCGGATGCGGATTGGTGTTGAGCAGCGCCAGCCTGACGATGCGCGATGCGGCCTGCCGCCACAT
This sequence comes from bacterium, assembly GCA_033764035.1. GTDB lineage: Bacteria > Chloroflexota > Anaerolineae > Aggregatilineales > Phototrophicaceae > Flexifilum. The sequence continues at coordinate 387,218 of JANRJJ010000024.1, read as the reverse complement.
TTCGAGCGCGACAATCCCGCCGTAGGACAATCCCGCCACCGCGAACGGTCCCTCCACCTGGCTCAGCACGTAGCGGGCGACTTCGCGCACATTATCCTGCAAATGCACGGCTGCCACCTGCGGGCGGGCAATGTCGGCCAGATGCGCGATCTGATGCTTGAACAGCGCCGCGTTACAAAGCGTCCCCGGCAGCAGCAGCAGGCAGGTCATGTTCACCCCCACAGCTTTGTGCTGATTCGGCGTGCGCCTTCCGCCAGCGATGCGAGCTTGGCATAGGCGATGTCCGGGTGTACCGCGCCAAACCCGGCGAACGTGCCAAAACCGCAGTCCGTCCCGGCGATGACGCGATCTTTGCCGACGATATTGGTGAAGCGTTCAATGCGCTGCGCGATCAGGTCGGGGTGTTCGACGAAGTTCGTCGTGGTATCGAGTACGCCGGGGATGAGAATCTTGTCGTCCGGGATGCGCGCTTCCCCCCACACGTACCATTCGTGGGCGTGGCGTGGGTTGGCCGCCTCGAACTGAATCGCCTGAGGTTTGGCGCTCAGCACAATATCGATGATCTCGACTAAATCGATGTCGTGGGTGTGCGGCCCCTCGTAGTTCCCCCAGCACAGATGCATCCGCACCCGGTCTGCCGGGACATTTTGCAGGGCATAGTTCAGCGCTTCCACCTGGCGCTGTGCGGCGCGTTTGAACGTCGCAGTATCGGCATCGCGGAAACGGATGTGCCGTCCCATCGCCAGGTCGGGGCAGTCCACCTGAAGGATCAGCCCATTGTCGGTGATGCGCTCATATTCGACCTTCATCACCTCGGCCAGCGCTTGCAGGTAGGCTTCTTCGGTCTGGTAATATTCGTTTGGCTGAAAGACGGCGATCACCCCTGGTGAGGCCGCATTCATGAAGCCTTCCGACGCGCTGCTTTCGGCCAGTGCCGCCCTTAAATTGGCGATGTCCTTGTCCAGCGGGGTGAAATCCTTGATCGTGATCGCGCTGCGCACGACCGGGCGGTGATACTTCGGCGTGCCGCCATGCTGTGCCAGCCGTTCTTTGAAAGCCGGGAAATCATCCAGGTCTTGGGGTGTGGCACGCGGCACATCGGCAATTTCAAAGCCCGTCAGGCGGTGACGAATATACGTGGCGTAGCTGATTTTGCTCATTTCGCCGTCGCTCACGATGTCCACGCCTGCCGCCGTCTGTTTGTCCACCACTTCGCGGACGGCGCGCTGCATCACGGCATCGAAAGCATTGGGATCGTAATTCTCGCCGCGATCCTGAGCGAACAACTGATCGACGACGTACTGCGGGCGGGGCATACTGCCAACGTGCGTAGTCAGAATGCGGTCGGTGCTGGTTTTCACAAGGATGACCTTCGGTTGTGTAACTCGATTATTTTGGGGGCTGGTAATCTTTGAGATCAACGCCCGTCCCGGCTTTGAACAGGTCGAGCAGTCTTTGGTAATGCTCCGCTTTATCGGCGGCATAACGGGGCGGCTGCACCATTTTGCCGTTTTCGTCGGCCTGGTAGCCCATCGCGGCGGCCTGTGCTTCAATGGTGGGCGGCCAGATCGGGTCTTTTCCGGTGAACACCTGGTGCGCTTCCAACACGGCAAAAAACCAGCCAATCTCGGTACCGATGTACTCAAAGCTGCGGTATACCCCCGGCGGCAGCGAGATCATATCCCACTCGTTCAGGTCGATGTAGCCGTCGGGTTGTTCCGGGTCAGGGTCGTTGCCCCAGTAAAAGCGCCAGGGCCCCTTCAGGATAAAGAAGCTTTCTACATAGTCATGCGTATGCCAGGCGGGACCGTTGCCGGGGGGTGAAAACCCCATGCCGATCTGGAATTGATGCGGTTCCAGGATCGCCCGCTGCCCTGCGTAATCCGGGTTCTCGCTGGCCGTATCCCCAATCACGGCATAGTTCATGCGGTAGTGACCGGGCAGCAGACTGTCGATGAACATGATGGGAATGCCCTTGACTTTGAGATCGTCAAAGCGCATTACCCGTTTTGCCATACTTTCTGCGCTTTGTCTGGGGCGATCCATCGTGCGAATCCTTTAGGTAGGACAGGGCTGCATACGTATGCAAAATTACACGATCTTGGTCAAGTTGTCAAATGACGACCCGGTAATTTCTGGCAGATTTGGGGCATTGCATACGTATTCAACCTATGTTATGGTTTTACCGAAACCGAATTCGTTTCAGTTGAGAAGCCGCCCCTCATAAAAAAGCATTGTTGAAAAAACGCCCATCAAAAACAACTTCTGAAAAGGATTTTATGCAGATGACGAAGCACAACGAACTCGGTAAAGCCACCCCTCAGCGGCTTCCCACCCTGCACGACAAAATCGATATTCAGTTCGTGTCCGATGCCAGCGGGAACAACCGCCCGGCAATGGACGGGTTCGATGCTAAATTTACCGATTTTGTCGATTACATCATCCGCATCACCCATGAAATCTGGGAGGAAAAGGCGGTCGGCAAGCTGTACGACTACTACGCCAATACCGTCCAAATTCATACCTCCGATGGCACGATTTACGGACGCGATGCCGTGCTGGCTGGCACGATTGCGACGCTGGCGGCATACCCCGACCGCCGCCTGTATGGGGATGAGGTGATTTGGGGGGGCGATGACCAGTCTGGCCTCTACTCGTCGCACCGCCTCACGCACAAAGGCACCAATCGGGGCTGGTCGCTGTACGGCCCGCCGACGGGTAAAAGCATCAGCTACCGCGCCATCGCCGACTGCCTGTGCAGGCGGAACATGATCGTCGAAGAATGGCTGATTCGGGATGAACTGACGCTCGTGCGCCAATTGGGACTCGACCCGGTGCAGACGGCCATCACGTTAGCGCGCAAACAAGCCGAAAAAGGCGGCTTTCCCGAAGTCGTGGGCGACATCGAACGCGGGATCGGCCAACTGCCGCCGCCGATCATCGCGCCGACCGACACCTTCGAGCCGGAAAACTTCATTCGCCGCGCCATCCACGAGCTTTGGAACTGGCGGCTGCTCAACAAAGTGCGCGATTACTGCGCCGAAACGATCACGCTCGAATCGGCATCCATGCGCCGCTTATCCGGCCACAACGACTATCAGGCGTACATCCTGTCACTGCTCGCCCCATTCCCCGACCTGGCGATCACGGTCGAACATTTCTGCTGCATCAGCGACACCGCACAGGGCTACCGTACTGCAACGCGCTGGCGCATGAAGGGGACGCACACGGGCTATGGCATCTATGGCGAACCTACCGGAAAGCGTATCAACCTCATTGGGGTGAGCCATCACCTGATCGTTGATGAAAAGATTCACGCCGAATGGAGCTTGTTCGACGAGTTCGCGCTGCTCAAACAGCTTCACCGCCCGACGTAACCCGTGCCGGGCGATCCCCCCACCCTTTGTAGAAGGTGGTGTTTCGATCTTCGCACTGCATTACGGAAGGTCACACCTTTGAAATGGATCAAAACGGATCATAAGAAAGGTAAAGCACATGAAAAAGTTCTTGGTTCTGTTGGCTGTGCTGACGGTTCTCGTCGGGATTCCGGTCGTTGCTCAGGAAACAGGCCCGTGCAATGTTACCGCCCCAACCGCAGCGACAGAAGTCACTATGATCGGCTGGACATTCCCGATCCTCGACTTCTACGCCGCTGAAATCGCCGCATGTGGTGAAGTGGAAAACCTGGATGTCGCCACCCAACTGCTCGCCAGTGCGGATGCACAATCGCAGATGCGCCTGGCGGCTTCGGGCGGCGGTACTTCGCCCTACGACATCATTCACGGCAGCAACAACTTCATCAACGAAATGGCGGCGCAGGGATGGCTGCTGCCGCTGAACGACCTGATTGAAGCGAACCGCGAAGCCTATGGGCTGGATGAGATCGACGACTCGGTGTTCGCCGCCGTGACCCAGGACGGCAATATCTACGGCCTGCCAATTGTCATCAATACCCAGTTCTTCTACTACAACACTGAAATCCTGGCGAATGCCGGCATCGAGCCGCCGCGGACGTATGAAGACCTGATCGGCGCGTGCGAAGCGATGGACGAAGACGCGCTCGGTATCGACTTCTCGTTTGCGATGGTGCTGTCGGCAGGGTGGGCATGGTCGCTGGAATGGTTCAACATCTACAGCGCGCTCGGCGGCCAACTGGTCGATGCAAACAACATGCCCGCCTTCAACAATGAGATCGGTGTCGCCGCCGTTGACCTGATGAACCGCGTGGTCGATGCGTGTATGGGCGAAGATGGCCTGCTGCTTTCGACCGACGATTTACAGGCGGGCATCGCCAACGGCAGCATTGCGATGGGTCACATGTGGGCCAGCCGTGCCGCGATGATGGATGACGAAGAATTGTCGGACGTGGTTGGGCTGGTCGAATTCGCGCCCGCGCTCTACCCCGCTGAAGGCAGCTTGCGCGGAGCCATCGCCTGGGCGGATTACCTGGCGATCCCGGCCACGAGCGAAGTCGATCCCGCACTTGCGTTCAGCATCATTATGGAAGCCGCCGACGCGGATTCGCAGACCGCGGCGACGGCCTTCGGTTTGGTGCCACGCAGCAGCGCCATTGATGCGGCACCGCGTTACTCCGGCGCAGCACTCCAGACGATTGCCGAAGGCGGCCCCGCCGCGACCAACCCGGTACGCGCCCTGGCAGATACCGCGCTGGGTCAATTCCTGCCGATGGTCGCCACAGGCGATATGAGCGCCGAAGCAGCGCTTGATGCCGCCGCCGAACTCTACACCACCGAAGCCACCACCCAGGGCTTCATCAGCCAATAGCCAGACGTAGAAGACGAAGCTTCTTGCCCGGTCGCATGTATGCCGCCGGGCGAGAAACAACTGTTTTCTGCGCATAACACCACTGCCTGAAACGGGGACTCAACCATGCCCAGACGAGTATTTTACTGGTTCGTCGCGCCCAGTGTGGTGATGATGGTGCTGTTGATGATCGTGCCGCTCATGGCCGCCATCTGGCTGGGGATGCACCAGATTTCGCTGCGCAATGTCACCAACCCGGTATGGACAGGCTTCGACAATTATGCCGCTATGCTCAGCGATCCGGGCTTCTGGAATGCGCTTGGCTTCACGCTGATCTATATCGTCGTCACAGTACCCACCTTTCTTGTGGTGGGGTTGATCATCGCCCTGCTGCTTGACCAGGTGCGGAATTTTCGGTCGGTGTATCTGGCGGGGACGCTGCTGCCTTTCATCGTGACCCCAATCGTCGGCACGCTGGTATTCCGGCAGACCTTCGACCGCTACGGGCTGTATCCTTACCTGTTAGAAACAATCTTCGGTATTGAATTCAACTTTTTTGCGACCTCGAATATGACGGCGCTGGTGTTTTTCCACGCCATCTGGTATGTCACGCCGTTTGCGGTGGTCACGCTGTTTGCGGGGCTGCAAACCGTGCCGGAAGAACCGCTCGAAGCCGCGCTGGTCGATGGCGCGAACTGGTTGCAGCGGCTTTGGTATGTGGTGCTGCCGCATCTGCAAGGACTGTTCGTCTTCATCGCCCTGGTCACCATCATGGATGGTTACCGGGTGTTCGACAGTATCTTCGTGCTGACCAAGCAGAACCCGATCTATTCCAACATTGAAACCCTGATGTACTACAACTACCGCATCGCCATCCAGTTTCAGGATTTGGGGCGCGCCAACGCGATGAGCGTGCTGACCGTCCTGGGGATTTTCGTCATCCTGATCCCTTTTCTGTACATGACCTATAAGCAGCAGATGGAGACGCGCTGATGCAGCACACGCGCAGTACCCTTGTTCGTGCCATCATCCATCTGGCGCTGATCGGCTGGCTCGTTTACAGCGTCACACCGTTTGTAATGGCGGTGATCACATCGTTTCAGGTCACCCGTGATGCAACCGCACGCCAGCCGCGCCCGATCCCCGATTTTCTGAGCGAACACACACTGCTGATCGCCGCCGGGCTTACTCTGTTCATCATCGGCCTGTTCCTTTACATGCGCTCCCGCGAACGCACGCCGACCAATCGCACGCACATCCTGGGATTGGGACTCGTGATCGCGGTCATTGTCGGGGGGTTCCTGCTGCTCACCAGCAGCATCGACGAAGGCGCGACCTTCACCCCAACCGGGGCGGGCTATCTTGAGCTGTGGGTGACGGGCGAAGGCAGCGACTTGATGCCCGTGCTGATCCTGTCGCTCATCCTGCTCGCAATTCTGGTGTTCGTCGCGTTGGGAGCCAGACGTTTAGGGGTGGGTAGTGCGTCGGTCTATGGCATTCTCGCCGTCATCGTCGTGACCTTCATCCTGTTCCTGCCCAACCTCGTCCCATTCGCGGAGTTTTACGATTTCTTCCTCAACAGTGTAATCGTCACGGTCGGTACGGTGACAATCTCGATCAGCATCGGCTGTCTGGCAGGGTACGCGCTCGCCCGGTACAGCGGCTTTGTCAGCGTGGTGCTGCTGTTCGGGGCGCTGGCCTTCCGTGCGCTGCCGCGTCTGGCATTCATCCTGCCGTACTACTACTTCGCGCAGCTTTCCGGTCTGTACGATACGTATTTCCTGCTGATCGTGACGCTCGTCGCGATCAACCAGCCGTTTACGATCTGGATGCTGCGCAGTTTTTTCATGGAAATTCCCAGGGAATTGGAAGAAGCCGCCATGATCGACGGCTGCAACCGCCTGACCGCTTTCCTGCGCGTAATCCTGCCGATCTCGTGGCCGGGCATCGTCACTACCGCGCTGTTTACGCTCCTGCTGGCCTACAACGAATTTTTGCTGGCGCGCCTGCTCACCTCCACATTGTGGACACTGCCAGTCGGGATTTCGCGCTTCACCAGCGGGGAAGACATCCGCCTGCTGCCGCTTTCGAACGCCAGCGCCGTTTCGATCACCATCCCGATCATTTTCATCATCATTTTCTTCCAGCGTCACCTGATCAAAGGGCTGGCAGGCGGTGCAGTCAAAGGTTGAAGCATGACCGCTGTTCATTCTGATAGTGGCCGACCATTCAGCACAAAAGGACTGTGAAAATGAACCAGACCGTATCCCACGCCGCATCTGCCTACCAGTTTACGCCGCTCGACCAGGCGCACAACATTGCCAACAAGCGCCGTCTTATGGCGATCATGGATGCGCTGACCAGCGCGCCATTCAACCAGCTTGAAGACATCGTGCGGGACGGCTATCACGCAGATGCACATGTCCACGTCACCCACCCGGTCAATACCCTGACATCGCACGCCGCTATTGCGGCGGCGTTCTGGTCGCCTCTGCGCCAGGCCATCCCCGATGCAGAACGGCATCATCATGTCGTGGCCGGGGGGCATTACCGCGATGCAGACTGGGTGGGTTGTTTTGGCCAGATCGTCGGCACATTCGCCCGTGACTGGTTGGGGATTCCGGCATCGAATGGGGTGGTCAGCGTGCGCTTCGCGGAAGGCCATGCGCTGCGTGCTAATAAAATCGTTATCAGCTATCTATTTGTCGATTTTCTCGACCTGATGCGCCAGGCCGGGTATTGGCCGATTGCGCCAAGCCTGGGGCGCGAAATGCCCTGGCTGCCCCCCGCCACGCTCGACGGCGTTATCCTCACCCCTCAGGATGTACAGCGTTCACAGCGCAGCATCGAGCGCGTGCTGGCGATGCACGATGCGCTTGGCCTTTACAATGGTCAGCCGCCCACCCGTGCGGTACTCGACCTGATGCATATGGTCGATCACTGGCACCCGAATTTTATGTGGTATGGCCCGGCGGGGATTGGCACAACGCGCGGGTTACGCGGCTTCGAGGACTTTCATCAGATTCCCTTCCTGGTCGCCTTTCCGGATCGGCGGGGTGACCCATCTATCGGTCATTTCATCCGCATTGGCGATGGGGATTACGCCGTCACCGGGGGATGGGGGTCTTTGCAGGCCACCCATACGGGCGGCAACTTCCTGGGGATGCCGCCGACGGGGCGGCGCATTCAGATGCGTGTGATGGACTTCTACCGCTGCGACGAACAGACGATTGTCGAAAACTGGATACCGATGGACATTCCACACATGCTGCTGCAAATGGGGGTCGATGTGTTCGGGCGGATGCGGCGTCAGGGTCGCCAGCATCAGGCGATATCCGTTGGGGAATGGCTGGTATCATAGTATCAAGACCACAGCCGGAACCATTTTCGATGTTGTAAAGGATGCTAGTGATGGATTTAGGCGTACAGGGAAAAGTGGCGCTCGTCAGTGCGGCCAGCAAAGGCTTGGGCTATGGGGTGGCGCGGGCGCTGGCAGCCGAAGGCGCACGGCTCTCGATTTGCAGCCGCGATGAAGCCCAAATTGCAGGCGCGGCCCAAAAACTGATCGATGAGACGCGCACGGAAGTGATCTACACCGCGTGCGATGTCACCCAACTGGCGGATATTCAACGGTGGGTGGAAAACAGCGCGGCGGCCTTCGGCGGCGTGGATATGCTGCTGGTCAACGCGGGCGGCCCGCCGCCAGGGTTGATCAAGGATTTTACCGACGCGCAGTGGCAGGCCGCCTTCGAGCTGACGTTGATGAGCGCTGTCCGCATGATTCGCACAACCCTGCCGTACATGAAAAATGGCGGGGCTATCCTCACGATCACCTCACCGACTGTCAAAGAACCGATTGAGCGGCTTGGGCTTTCCAGCGTGATGCGGGCGGGCGTTGCGGCACTCGTCAAGACCCTGGCCGATGAACTGGCGGGCGACCATATTCGCGTGAACAACCTGATCCCCGGACGAATCGATACCGACCGGGTACGCGAACTTGACCAGGCGACAGCCGAACGTTCCGGCAGAGCGTTCGACGATGTGCGCGCCGAAACCGTCCAGAAAATCCCGCTGAAGCGGCTCGGCACCATTGACGATTTCGGCGCGGCAGCGGCCTTCCTGCTTTCGCCCGCCGCCAGCTATATCACTGGGGCTGCGCTGCGCGTGGATGGCGGGGTGATGCGCTCGATCTGACGGCCTGTTCAGCACTGCGCTGCACATCCCCACAGCCCAGGGACTCAATGCCCGCTGTGGGGAATGGGTTCAGCCCAGGTACGCTTTGCGCACGCGCTCATCCCCGGCCAGGTCGGGCGCGTTCCCCGTCATGATCAGCTCGCCCGCTTCCAGCACGTACCCGCGTGAAGCGGTCTGCAAGGCAAGCTGTGCATTCTGTTCCACCAGCAGAATCGTCACGCCCTGGCGGTTGAGTTCCTGAATGATCGCAAAGATTTCGCGCACGATGATCGGCGCAAGCCCCAGTGACGGTTCGTCAAGCAGGAGCAGGCGCGGGCGGCTCATCAGGGCGCGGGCGATGGCGAGCATCTGCTGTTCGCCGCCGCTCAGCGTCCCGGCGAGCTGTTTACGCCGTTCCGCTAAACGGGGAAAGCGCTTGAACTGCTGTTCCAGGTCGGCGGCGATCTCGGCGCGGTCGCTGCGCGTGAATGCCCCCAGGATCAGGTTATCCTGCACCGTCATGCGCGCCAGCACGCGCCGTCCTTCCGGCGAATGCGCGATTCCCGCTTTGACGACGGCATCCGGGCGCATCGAGAGCAGGTCTTGCCCCTGGTAGTGAATTGAACCGTTTTTCGTTTTGATGATCCGGCTGATGGCGCGCAGCGTGGTCGATTTTCCCGCGCCGTTCGCGCCGATCAGTGTGACGATCTCGCCTGCCTGGATCGTGAACGAGACATCGCGCAGTGCCTGAATTGCGCCGTAGTGAACCACCAGGTTGCGCACATCGAGAATGGGTGATGCGGGGTGGGCAGTCGTCATGATGCGTTCAATCCCCCAGGTACGCTTCAATCACGGCGGGGTCGCGCTGCACCTGCGCGGGTTCGCCCATCGCGATCAACTGGCCGAAATTCAACACGGCGATTCGGTCGCATAAGCCCATCACCATCGGCACGTTGTGTTCAATCAGCACAATAGTCAGGTTGAAATCGGCGCGAATCTGGCGGATGAAGCCGCTCAACGCTGCCTTCTCGTTCGGGTTCATGCCCGCGCCGGGTTCATCGAGCAGCAGCAGCTTGGGCTGAAGCGCCAACGCACGGGCGATCTCCAGCCGCCGCTGGTCGCCATAGGCGAAATTGCGCGCCTTTTGATCCCATCGATCCGCCAGGTTGACCCGTTCAAGCAGGGTCATCGCCCGTTCGCGCACGCGCTTTTCTTCCTGGCGTACCCCCGGCGTGCCGATGATCCCGGCAACGATGCCCGCGTGCGTATGCAAGTGCTGCGCCACCATCACGTTATCGAGCGCGGACAGATTGCCGAACAGCCGGATGTTCTGAAAGGTGCGGGCGATTCCCAACCCGGCGATCTGGTGCGGTTTCAGGCGGGTGGTTTCGCGCTGCTGGTAGTACTGCTGGCCGCTGGTGACCGGGGTCAGCCCGGTGATCAGGTTGAAGAGCGTGGTTTTGCCTGCCCCGTTCGGGCCGATCAGCCCGAAAATTTCGCCGTCCTGGACGCTGAACGAGACATTGTTCACCGCCACCAGCCCGCCGAATGTGCGCGTGAGCTTGTCGATTCGCAGCAGATCGTTCATGAGACAGCCTCCGCTTTGGTGACCGCCGTCTCCAATTCGGGTTTTTTGCGCCGCCTGAAAATATCCGGCGATATCAGCCCTTGTGGGAAGAACAGCGTCCCAAACGCGATCAGCAGACCGTATATGATCAGGCGGCCTTCAGTCAAAAACTGCGCGACGATGGGCGGCAGCCCGTCGATACCCGCCACAGCGCGCAGTACTTCCGGCAGCGCCGTCAGCAGCAGGCCGCCCATCACCGGCCCCAGAAACGTCCGCGAACCGCCGATGATCACGAACGCCAGCGTCAGGATAGCCGCATCGAATGTGCCTTGACGGGTATTCCAGGTGTTGAGCAGGTGGGCGTTCAGCGCCCCTACAATCCCGGCCAGCACCGCGCCCATCACGAACGCCAGCACTTTGTAGCGCGTGGGCGCAATCCCCATCGCAGCAGCGGCCAGCTCATCTTCGCGCAGCGCAGCAAAGGCACGTCCCACCCGCGAGCGTTCCAGGCGGTAGACGAAAAACATGGCGATCAGCAGCATGGGCAGGCTGATCGTGATGTACTCGAAATTGTCCTCAAACGGCTGTGGGATGCCGAAAATGCCGACAGCCTGCCCAGTAATTGGCAAATTAAGCGCGACCACCCGCACCACTTCGACGAACGCAATCGTCGCCAACGCGAGATAGATGCCCCGTAACCGCAGTGCCGGAAACCCGACGATCACCGCGACGATGGCGCACAATACCGCCGCGATCCCCATCTCCAGAAAGACATACGGCAGGGGGAACAGTTCGCCCGCTGGTACCTCTGGAAAGACCTGGGTGGACATCACCGCCGAAACAAAGCCGCCCAGCGCGAAGAAGCCAGGTGTTGCCAGGGAAAGCTGACCCGCCATCAGCGGCAGGTACAGTGAAAGCGCGAGCATCGCTTGCAGCGTCATAGTGACGATCAGAAAACCGTAAGTATCGACGAAGCTTTGCACGAGCGCCTCAGACTTTTTGGATGAACTTCCTGCCCAACAGCCCTTGTGGGCGTGCCAACAGGATTAGGAACAGGATGACGAACGCGACCGCATCTTTGAGCGACGATGGCGCAAGCGTTTCCGCGACTCCAATCACCAGGCCGCCCACGACCGCGCCGGGGATGTTGCCCAGGCCGCCCAGCACGATCACGGCCAGCCCTTTCAAGCCGAAGCTGATCCCGAAATAGGGTCCGGTGATCGTCACGCTCAGGCCGACGAGCGTCCCGGCCACCCCGCCGATGAAGCCGCTGAGGAAAAACGTGAACAGGATGATCCGGTCGGTATTGATGCCGAGCAGATTGGCCGTCGTGCCGTCCTCCGCCACCGCGCGCATCGCCCGCCCGATTTTGCTGCCGTTGATCAGCGCGACCAGCACGGCCAGGATCACCAGCGACGCAATGATGATCACCACGCGCACGGTGGGGATGATCAGCGGAGCCGTCGTCGTCCCCAGGTTGATCGACGGGGGCAGGCCAGCAAGCACCTGCTGCGATGGGTAGCTGTACGCTTCTGCACCAACGAGAAACTGAATGATGTTGACCAGCGCGACCGCCAGCCCCAGGCTGCTTACCAGCGTGAGCAGCGGATCGGCGTTGCGCGCCCGCAGCGGTTTGAAGGCCAGTCGTTCCAGCGCCACCGCCAGCAACCCCGACAGCACGCCGCCGCCCAGCAGCGCGAACACGAATGGCAGCCCGAAAGGAAGTTCCTGCTGCGCCAGCAGCCCATTGAACCCCCACGATAAGCCCATCAGGGCATAGGTAAAATACGCGCCTATGGTAAAAACGGCGCTGTGCGCAAAATTGATAATGCCCAATATTGAAAAAACCAGCGTATAGCCCAGGGCAAAGATCGCGTAGACCATGCCAAGCGATAAACCGTTAATCAACTGCTGAAAGACCAGGGTGGTATTCATCGAAGGAGGACTCGCAAGTCATCTGAAAGGGAGCCAATAAAGCTAAATCCCCCTACGGAACCATCCGTAGAGGGATACATGCGCGTGAACCGGGTGCAGGTTGCAACGGCTACGATGACGGCGTTGCTTCGGCGGTTGCTTCCGGCGTGGCCTCTGCTTCTTCGGCTCCGGTGGGGATGAACACGAATGAACCGGTCTGTCCATCATCGTTCATTTGAATTTGCGCGACGTAATATTCTTCCTGGATGATCTCGCCATCTGGCGTGAACGAGATCGTCCCCAGCGGCGTATCATAGCTCAGCCCCAGCAGGGTCGTGTTCAACTGGTCGCGCAGGTCGGCCAGTTCCAGGGTTTCCAGCCCTACTGCATCATCCAGCGCGATCAGCGCTTCAACGAACACCTGCACGCCCGCGAATGCCTGGGCGCTGAACTGAGGCGGTTCCTTGCCCTGGGCTTCCACGTAGATGCTGCGGAATTCGCTGTTGATCTCGGTTTCCGCCGCATAGCTGTACGCCTGGGCGATGATGATGCCGTTGCACTGCGCCTGGCAAACCGGGAACACGTTCGCGGTGTTCAGGCCGTTACCGCCGATGATCAGCCCAGTGTAGCCGAACTCACGGAGCTGACGGACGAGATTGCCGCCGTCCGCTGCCAGGCCGGAGACGATCACGAGCTGCGGATTGCTGGCCAGCGCGGTGGCAATCTGTGAACTGAAGTCGGTATCGGTGGTCTGGAAGGTCTGCACCGGGTCGATCAGCGTCAGGCCGAGTTCCTGAACCGTCGCCTGGAAGGTCTGGGTTTCGCTGCTGGCAAAGGCATCGTTCTGCGCGTAGAACACCGCGACATTCTCAATCGACGGGTCGATGTTCAGGGCGGCGCGCACCGCGTTCGGGGCGACGACGGCCACCGGCGCGCTTACGCGGGCGATGTACTCGCCAATTTCGGGGATGCCGCGTGCGGTGTTCGACGGCGCAATCACCGGGACACCCGCATCGTTGGCAATCGGGTCAGACGCGAACGCCTGCTGCGAGAGCGTCGGGCCGACGATGCCGACCACGCCCGCCGAAATCACCGTCTGGAAGGCGTTGATCGCCCCGGCTTCATCGCCCGCCGTATCCTGGAACACCAGTTCAATCGGGCGGCCATTCACCCCGCCGCGTTCGTTGAAATAGGCTTCGGCAATTTCCGCGCCGATCACCTGTTCCTGGCCAAGCAGCGCGACATTCGAGGTTTGCGCGACGGCGACTCCGATCAGAATCGGTTCCTGATCCTGGGCGGCGGCGCTGAATGCGCCCACGACGAGGCAAAAGAGGACGAACAGTACGACAAAACGCTTGCGACTCATTCAGAAACCTTTCAAGACAATTATCATGTAAGTGGTTGGTGTACAGTATAGCGAGATGAAGGCTCAACGCCAAATCAACGCCGCATCTTCATGCGCCGTGTTCTGCCGCGCCGCATCCATTGCAGCGGCACACGTATCGCCCCCCGTCCCAAACCCACAACGCCATGTAAAGTTCGCGCCAACGCTTCCGGGGGCGATGGCTGGCGAATCGCATAGCCTGGTTTGCCGCACGCGGCCAGGACCGCATTCGCCGCCGCGATCCCGGTGGTGCAAGCGCGTTCCATCCACAGCGACGGCGTATCGAAGCCGATCCAGTCCCCGCACGCAAATATGTTGGGGTAAGGCGTTTCGACGTGCAGGCTGTCCGCCGTCGGCACGCGAAATTCGGTATGTGTCTTGCTGTTGCGGCGAATCGTGCTGTGGAGCAGCGTCCCGCGCACCTGGGGAAAGGCAAGCGTGATCTCGTCCTCCGCCTGGCGGATCAGCGCCGCATCCGGCTGATCGTTCAGCTTATCGCCCGCGTACAGGTGCAGTTCAACCGCGCTGCCGCCCGTCGCCTGGTGCCAGGTCTGAAACGCGGGCTGCATTTCGTGCAGCCAGAAGAAGTTATCGAAGGTGAAATCGCCCGTCAGCATCCCGCTGGTGCCGCCGTGCGTCGGCGCGGCGCTGAACCATAAGCGGACGGTTGTGGTTTTCAGGCTGCCAGGAAAACGGAGCTTCGCGGCCTGGGATGCGGTGGCTTCGCCCGCGCACAGCAGCCGTGCGGCGGCAGGCGCGTTCACCGCAAGGATCACATGCTGCGTTTCCAGCGAACGTTTGCCGCGCCGGGGCGCATCATCGACGATTACCCGCCAGCCTGCCGCTGTCTTTTCGAGCCGATCCGCCGTCGCGCCATACTGCACCCGCCCGCCGAGCGCTTGCAGCCGGGCGATCATCGGGGCGATCAGCGCGGTATCGGAATCGTCCGGGAAGAAGTGCGGGAACCACGAGTCGCGGCGCAGCAGGGTGTAGAAGCGAATCGCAGCGATAAAAGCCGTGAGCGAAATCCGTTCACGTGGGGCGGCAAGCAGGTTCTTACCCAGGCCGATGAATGTCGCTTTCAGGTTGGGTGTCCAGCCGCCAAAATAATCGTCCATGCTCAGCCCATCGAGCGCACGCCGTTCGACCAGCGGGTCAAGGCCGACGGTGAGCAGGATGCTGACCAGAAAGCCGGGCAGCGACAAAAAATCGAGCGGCGTGATCGTCGTCCAGAAGCGCGGGCGCAGCAAAAGCTGCACATGATGAAACGGGGCGGGCAGCCAGCTATAGCGCACAGCGGAGCCAGCTTCGATGCGCGTGATCGTATAACCCCAACGGTTGATCCACACTTCACCGCTGGATGGGATCGGCGTGAGATCGAGAAACCGTTCCAGGGTGGCGCGCATGTTCACATACCCACCCCACAGCGCATGAATCCCGTGTTCGGAGGGAAAAGCCCATACGCACCCGTGATGCACGATGCGCTCTGGTTCACCGCCGGAAAGTCGTCCCCCTGCCCACTGCTGATCGGCTTCCAACACCAGCGGTTGCAGCCCGCGTTCGGCCAGGTGGAGCGCAGCGGTCAGCCCGGCCAGTCCCGCCCCGATGATCACGACATCGAACGGCGGCGCTTCGGGCGAAAGTGTGGGTTGTTCGGGCATAAGGTGACGGCTTCCTGTATCAATGCTCGTATGATTCGGTTCGCCCCCGGAACACGCATCGCTTGAAGACGGACATCCCCAGAACGGGGGACGGCCATTTCCCTTGCAGACGGGATGACGACGGCGCACAAATGCTTTACGCTTGAGCCATATCGTAAGCATACATCCCGTCTGGCGGGATTTTGCCTGAAGAAGCGTCCATCATTGTGATCAACCCACCCCAAAAACGACTCTCGTCCGCATACCTGAACCTGAGCCTGACCGTAATTCCGATGCTCTATGGTTTGTCTGCCCTGGTCACTGCGCAGGAAATCGTCGAACGGCTGGCGCTGCCCGGCCTGCTGATGCCGATCTGCTTCATGCTGCTCATGGCGGTGTTCAGTTACACCTTCTTTCATAAGCAGATCAGCCGGCTGACTCATCTCGATCTGGTGCTGTTTCACCTGAACCAGAATCAGGAGGTCGTGCCGATCCACGTCGGGCCGCATGACCCGCTCAAACCGCTGATCGACCAGGTAAACGCGCTGATCCAGGAACGGACGACGCTCAAGACGATGCGCGGTCAGCTTTACGAGCAGATCAGCGAGACGGCGGCACAGGAAGAACGTAAACGGCTAGCGCGCGACCTGCACGATTCGATCAAGCAGCAGGTGTTCAGCATGAGTGTGAGCGCGGCGGCGGCCTATGCCCACCTGGATACCAACGTCGAAGCAGCGCGCCAGGCGCTGCGCGACGTGAAGCAGAGCGCACATGAGGCGATGGTCGAAATGCGGGCGCTGCTGCAACAGCTTGCGCCCGCGCCGCTTGAAAAATCCGGGCTGGTGGGGGCGCTGCGCGAACAGGCCGAAGCGCTGGCGTACCGCACGGGCGCGAAGGTCGATACCAGCTTTGGGGAACTGCCGGACAACCAGCGCTTTCCGTTGGGCGCACAGGAAGCGGTGTTCCGAATCGCCCAGGAATCGCTCTCGAATATTGCCCGGCACGCACGGGCGCAGCAGGTGACGTTAAAACTGGATCAACGCGGAGAACACGTCATGCTGACGATTACTGATGATGGCCAGGGGTTCGACCCCACCTGCACGGAAAACGGGATGGGGCTGCACAACATCCGTGCGCGTGCCGCTGCGGTTCATGCCGAAGCACACATCGAAAGCGCGCCGGGTAAGGGAACGCGCATTACGATTACGCTGCCGCTGGTTGACCCTGCATTGGAACTGAACCGCGAAAGCGATGCGCGGCTGGATGCGTTGGGCGAAACGTATCTGCGCTGGTTCACCTATTTCGTGGTTGCGGTCTGCACAGCGGCGGTCGCGCTGCCGCTGGCGCTGTACCGGCTCGTGCAGCGCCCAGAATCGCTGGCCGAAGACCCGGTGCTGGCCTTCATGGTGATCCTGATGATTGTGATCAGCATTGGCGCGCTGCCCGCTGCGGTGTGGACGTTCACCCGCGCCCGGTCAATCCGGCGTTCGATGGAGATCAGCACCCACCGCACACGGCCTGCTTACTTCAAGATGATGCGCCACACCGGGTTAGGCTTCAGCGTCATTGGGCTGTTCATCATGTGGTTCGTGCCGCTGGCGTGGATCGGCAGCGAATTCCCGCTGTGGTTCACGCCGCTGTTCGCAGTGGCCTTTTCCGGCCTGATGATCCGCAGTTATCTGCGCAGCTTCGTGTGGTGTACCGCTGAACTGAACGCCATGCCGCCCGTGCAGCGCCAGGCCGAACTTACCCGGTTTCAGGCGCTCGTGCGCACCGGGTGGGGATCGGTCGCGTTCCTGCTTTTCATCCTGGTGATCACCAATACCTTTCGCAACGGTCTCCAGTTCCTGCCGACCGATCCCGATGAGTGGATGACCACGATTATGGTGCTGATGGGCGGGCTGCTGCTCATTAACCAGTTCCTGAATATGATCTACTACCGCCGCCAGGCAGTCAAAGCCGCCGCCGAAGTGCAGGCATTGTCTGCCAGTGTTGCAGAAAGAAGGGAAGTATGAACCGCATTCCTGTCGTGCTTGTCGATGATCATCTGGTGGTGCGGCGCGGGATTCAGAGTTTTCTGAGCGCGATGCCCGATATGACGGTCGTCGGAATGGCCTCCAGCGGTGAAGAACTGCTGGACAAAATCGAAACCTGGCTGCCGGATGTCGTCGTGATGGATTTGTACATGCCGGGCGGCATCGACGGGATCGAAACCACGCGGCGGCTGCGCGACATCACGCCGCATACGCAGGTCGTGGTGCTGACCGCGCACACCGACGATGAGCGCGTGATCGCCGCGCTGCGCGCCGGGGCGATTGGTTATGTGCGCAAAGAGAGCGACCCTGACCTGCTGGTGAACGCGATCCGCGCCGCGACCAAAGGTCAGTCGATCATCGATCCTTCGGTGGCGGGGGCGGTGCTGCGCGATATGACGCAGAAGAAAACGCCCGGCGTGGAACTGACTGAACGGGAACGCGAAGTCCTGATTGAACTGGCGCACGGGCTGACCAATCACCAGATTGCGGAGAAGCTGTTCATCGGGGATGAAACCGTCAAGACGCACGTGGGCAACATCCTGTCGAAGCTTCATTTGCAGCACCGCAACCAGGCGATTTTGTACGCGCTGAAAAAGCGCCTGATCTCGCTCGACGACATCGAGCTGTAGGCTGGATTCACAAGCGTTCGGCGCGCCGCAGATCGTCCAGCGCGCCGATAGCCCGCAGCAGGTCGGCGGCACGGGCGGCGTATTCCTGCCGCGCCGCGCTGCCGGGCGGGAACAGTTCGGCGTAGGCAGTGCAGGCGATGCCCTCCTCAAACGGCATCCCGGCACGCTGCGCCGTGTGAATGGCGCGCAGAAACAGGCGCTTGCTCCGCTCCGCATCGCCCGCGACCGCATAGAAGCGCCCGCAGTACAGCCAGTATTGAGCGCGTGCCAACTGCACCTTGCGCGAATAGCGCCCCAGATGATCGACCGCCTGCCACGCCGCATCGCGCAGATCGCGGCGTTCCCGCGCCTGTGACCAGCGCATCAGCCAGTAATCGATAATTCCGCCAAGCGCTTCCACCATCCCGAACGAGGTCGAAACCGACCCGTGCAGAATCGGCTGGATCGCCTCAATGTATGGGTATGCTGTTTCCATGTCGCCTTCGGCCAGGTGCGTTTTTGCGATGGCCCCTTTCAGCCACACGATCCCTATCGTGTCGTCGATCTGCGAATACAAATCGAGCGCGTGCAGAAAAAACCGCCGTGCTTCGGCGTAATCGCCCTCACGCAGCGCGAACCGTCCGTAATTGTCGATAGCCCACCCCTGGGTTTGCGGGTTGGCGGCCTGAATCGCGATTCCGTACAGCGCGTCGGTCAGCACCCGTGCCGACTCCCAGCGCCCGCTGTAGTATTCGATGGCGATCAGCGTGACGTAGGTTTCTTCGATGCGGCGGGCGTGTTCAAGCTGGTGCGCTATTTCCAGCGCACGGCGCAGCCGATCACGGGCGGCATCCCATCGCGCCCGCAGGATCAGGTAGATACCTGTGAACTGCAACACCCAGGCGACGGCGTTGAGATCGCGCAGCGCATCGAACGTTTCCAGCCAGCGTTTATCGTACACATCGGCCAGCCCATGCCAACCCGTAATCCCGAACATGAAAGTCGCAGAGCCATAAAAGCGGGCGCGTTCGACCGCGTTATGATTCTGGCCGCTGGCATCGGCCAGGTTCAGGCCGAACAGGATGTAATAGATCGTTTCGCGGCGGTCATTCTGAAAATAGTGGATCATCATGCGCGTTTCCGTCACCTGCATGGCCAGCCGGAACCGTTCTGGTTGTGACGTGCGGCGTAAACGCGGCAGCACCCGGTAGCGTATCTGCCGGGCTACCTGTGCGATCAGCATGGCGCGCCGCCGATGCACGCTGCCATCCAGCGGCGTGAAGCCGAGCAGTGCCAACGTCTCGTGTGACAATTTGCGGTTGGATTCAAAATCGCCCCGGTTGTAATGGGCGACGCACAGCCAGCTCATCACGCGGGCGCGGCTGATCGCCGGAGCATCCTGCTGGGTGAGCAGATCGAGCGCCCGTTCCAACGTTTCGACTGCCGTTTCATACTGCGCCGTGTTGATCATCTGCTCCCCGGCCAGCACCAGATAATCGACTTCGCGGCGGCGGTCCCCGGTGGCGTTCCAATGCTGCGCCAGCACCAGCGCCCGCAGCGCCCGTTCGGCAGGCATCGGATACAGATGTTCGAGCGCCACTGCAATCTGGCGGTTGATCTGTTCGCTGATTCCCTGGTGTTGTGCATCCCCCAGCAGGACATCACGCAGTTTATCGTGTGTGAAACGCCAGGTTCCCTCGAACACTTCCAGCACGGCGGCATCGGCACAGCGCAGCAGCCAGCTTTCCAGTTGAAGCGCCGGGTGATGTGCCGCCGCAATCTCGTGAATCACCGCCAGGTCAAGCGTGCGCCCCGCCGCCGCCGCTGTCATCAGCAGGGCATGATCTGCCGCCGGAACGCGCCCAATGCGCCGCCGCAAAATCTGTTTGACCCCGCCCGCGAATACTTCCAGCGGCAGCGTGTGTGACCCAACGCGATCCAGCGAACCCGCCTGTTCCGCCAGCGTGCGCACGACTTCGACGATGAAAAAGACATTGCCTTCAGTTTCGGCCTGGATCAACTGGAGCAGGTCGGGGTTCTGCCCTGCGTCGCCCAACATGGAGGCACTGAGCGCGCTGATCGCATCTGGGGGCAGGCGTTGCAGCGGTATGAAGGTCATATCCGGCAGCGCGGCGGGTAAATCGGGTCGTTCGTCGTTGCGGAACGTCCCGATGATCAGCACCGGATGCTGCCGCAGCAGCCCGACGGCGCTTTTCAGAATGTCCAGGCTTTCGGTCGTCCACTGCAAATCTTCCAGCAGCAGCACCAGCGGGCGCGTCTGTATCTCCAGCACATGGGTGATCGTCCTGAGCAGGCGCTTGGATGCGGCGTTCGCATCGACCGGCGGTGCATCGGGGATCGGGCGTTCGAGCAGCCCTTCTATATCCGGCAAAATCGCTTTCAGAATGCCCGCTTCGAGGTCTGTCAGCGGGGTAGACAGCGCGAGCCGCCGCAGCGGGTCACGCCACAACTGATAGGGCAGCCCTCCGCCGTCTATCGCCTGGCCGCGTACCACCTGTGCGCCGCGTGTCAGCGCGTAAATGCGCAGTTCATCCAGCAGGCGCGATTTACCGATCCCACTTTCGCCGCCTATCAGGAAGGCGCTGCCCTGGTTGTGCAGCAGCGCATCCGCTGCCGCTTGCAGGCGCGCCCATTCCGCCTCCCTGCCGATGAACTGAGCGGCCTGCAAAAAACTATCGCGGATGTCGGCGCGTTCGGCGGGCGGCGGCTCACCCATTGCCGCGTACAGCGCGTGGATCACATCGCTCGCCCGCTGATACCGTTCGGCGGGGTCTTTTTCCAGCAGCCGCGTAATGATCAGCGTGAGCGTAGGCGCATGTTCGGCAGCGGCAGCAGACCGCGCCTGCGCCTCAAACAACACCTGATCGGCGGGGTACAACCTGCCGATGTCGTACTCGCCGTACAAAATCGACCGGAGCAGGTGGTTGACATCGGTCGTATCGAATGGGTATTCACCAGCGAACAGTTGATATGCGATCAGCCCAACGGCGTACAAGTCGCTCGCCTGGCCGGGCGTGCCGCCCTGCAAAATCTCCGGCGGTATATAGGTGAGCGTGCCGGTGATCTGGCCGCCTTCATAGGGCTGGTCGCGCAGCAGCGCCAGCCCGAAATCGGTCACTTTCACGCTGCCTTGCGCTGTGACCAGCACATTTTCAGGTTTGACATCGCGGTGCAGGATGCGGCGGCGGTGCAGGTATTCGAGCGCGCTCAGCAGTTCGATCAGCAGGTCGATTCGCCGGGTAATCGGCAGGTCGCGCCCGTAATCCAGGATGGTGCGCGCTCCGACCAGCAGTTCCATCGTGTAATAAATCTGCGGTTCGGGTTCGGCGTAATCGAACCCATAATCCAGCACGCTGATGATGTGAGGATGGCGCAGCGTGGCCAGCGTTTGAAATTCATGCGTCAGTTGCAGCTTGAGTGCCTGGTGTGCAGCCGCCTGCTGCGTACTTTGCGAACCGTCCGGTTCGGTACGCGCCGGATCGACCAGTTTCAAAGCGACGGATTGCCCGGTCAGGCGGTCGAACGCTTCATAAACCACGCCCATCCCGCCCGCGCCAAGCTGCTGGATAAGGCGGTACCGATTGCTCACCTGTGACGGCTGCGGCTGCGTACTCATGGTTCACATCGACAGTGGGTGTGCGTTCGGGTCATAGGCTGCAATGACGGCGTGCGATCCATCGGCTGCGCAGTGAACCGTCTCCTTAGACCTTATTGTACTGGGGTTATGCGCACCAGGGCATAAAGCCATTGTGCAAAACCTGTAGCGGTTGTTACAACGGCCTGTGAACGGCAAGCGCTGCGGCTGCGCCAGGCATTGGGTCGCAGTCGCAGATCAGCCACTCCCCGACGCGCACCCCTTCCCCAGTGTGCGGCACGGAAAAGGTCTTGGTGAGCCGGAAGCCGTCGCCGATGCCTTTCATCAGCGCTTCTTTGCGCGTCCAGATGCGGTAAAAAACGCCCACGCGCTCGGAAGCGGGCAGCCCGTGCAGTGTCGCCAATTCTTCAGCGGAAAACCCGATCTCCGCCGTGCGAATCACGGTTTGCCATGCCAGGGGACGCATGATCTCCAGGTCGATCCCCACCGGGTAGGGTGCGACCGCCACCAATGCGAGTTCGTCTGAATGGGAGAGATTGAAATGGACGGCGGGATCGTCCAGCAGGGCGGGTTTACCATATGCGCCCGCGCTGAAGCGGATCAGGCCCGCATCGACCCCGGTATGTGCGCTCAGAATCAGGCGCAGCCCCGTCCGTGCCGCGATGAAGCGCGTCCGCAGCGCCGCGAATTTGAGGCGTTCAGCGCGAGCGATTTCGTCCGGCGAGAGCAGATCGGGGGTGGCGGCGGCCAGCGCGAAGGCATACACCGAAACGGGTACGCCTTCCGCGCTGACTGTGAAGTGCCTCACCGCTTGCGGAAGCGCCATCGCTCAGCCGGACGGCTGCGGCGTGAACGCTTCCAGCACGGGCGAAAAGCCGACCCCCTGGGTTTTCAAGCCCTGCACGCGGTACAGATACGCCGCGCCGCGCATGATCTGCCACGCGACATCGGCAGCGCGGCGGTTGGTCGGGTCTTGCAGGTAGGTGCCTTTCGCCCAGGCGTTGAACGCGCCCATCGATGGCCCGCACCAGATTTGGTAATCCAGTTCCCGGCCTTTTTCCCCAGTGTTCGACCACCGCGACGACAGCCCCAGATACCAGCGGAAGATCAAAGCCATCTTCCGCTTCGGGTTATCTTCGGCACGGTGAATCTGCTCCGGGTCACGTTCCATGAAGTAGGCCACCGTGTCGCGCCAGATGTCGTCGATAGGCCGCTTCAGGATTTGTTTTTCCAGCTTTTCCCGTTCGCCCGCAGGGATCGCCTCAATCGAATCGAATTCGCGGTACAGCTCATACAGCCGTTGGGCGCGCATCGGGAACATCGTCCCGCGCTTCAAAAGCTGCACCTTCACGCCCATCTCGAACATATCGGCGGCGGGAGCCATCATCACATCGGCCATATCCGCTTCGCTGAGCAGTTTTTTGGTATGTGCCGACGCGCCCGATTCGACGCACGCCTGATTTACCGACCCGGTGACCACATAGGCTGCGCCCATCATGAACGCGGCCAGTGCCGCCGACGGCGTGCCGATCCCGCCCGCCGCGCCCACGCGCACCGGGGTGCTGAACTGATGTTTCGCTTGCAGTTCATCGCGCAGGCTGAGGATCGACGGCAGGATCACCACCAGCGGGCGGTTATCGGTGTGGCCGCCCGAATCGGCTTCGACGGTGACATCATCCGCGACCGGGACACGCGCCGCGATCTGCGCCTGGGCTTCGGTGATCAACCCTTCTTCGACCAGCGGACGCAGCAGTCGTTCCGGGGCAGGCTCCATGAATTTCTGGGCGACTTCCCGGCGCGATACTTTGGCGATGACCCGGTTGCCGATGATCGGGCGACCTTGCGCATCGACGCTTAGCCCGGCGGCGCGGTAGCGCACCACATGCGGCGTGAGGTCGAGAAACGCCGACGCTTCCACCCGCGTGATGCCGTACTGCAAGAACAGTTCGACGGCGCGCCGTTCCATCGCTTCTTCGCTGGGGCTGTGGATCAGGTTGAAGGCATACGGCGCGTCTGGCAGTCCCGCTTGAATCTGCTGGATCGCCGTTTCCAGCCGTGCGCCGACCACGCCTGCCGCCCCAAACGAACTGAGCAGCCCCGCCCGTCCCATCGCCAGCACCAGATCGACCGATGCAATCGCGTTCGCCATCGCGCCGGACGCATACGCCAGCCGGACTCCGTAATCAGCCCGAAAGCTGGCATCGCCCAGTTGTTCCGGCGGCAGCGGCAGCGCCGATGCGATCAGCGGCGTAGTGCCGTTCGGCGTTTCTTCGCCCGCGTGTGTGAACCCGATGCGCCCATCGTGCTGTATCACATAGATCGGCGCGTCCAGGCGGTTCAGCACCGCCTTAATCCCCGCTTCATCGTAGGCCGCGCTGTGCGGGTCACCGTGCCAGCGGCGGGCGGGCGGCGCGGCCATGCGAACCGATACGCCGCTGTGTGGGATAGAAGTATTGTGCATCGGTTGGGCAACCCTTTCATGTGCTTTCATGGGATAGGCGTGTCGGTCACGCGCACCCCCACATTTTTGAACTCGTAAATGCGCAGTGCATCTTTCCACAGGCTGGCATCGGCGCGGATCACGACATCATCCGCCTGCCGTTCCACCGCGACGATGTGGACTTCGACATGCACCGCGTCGCTTTCGCCCAACACCTGCCCGCGATACTTCCAAACCATCTGGTGATCTTCCACCAGCCCGAAGCGCGGCGCGACCATGCCCTGTTGCAGGTTCGCTTGCAGCGCGAATGCCTGGATCGCCTGGGTGACGGTTTCCAGCCCCAGCGAACCGGGCATCACCGGGTCATCGTGGAAATGGCATTTAAAATACCACTTCGACGGCTGGACGTGGTTCACACCATAAATATACCCCAGGCCGTGTTTGCCGCCGCGCACATCGATGAGCGCTTCATCCAGAAACGCGAGCTGACCGACGGGCAGCGCCATCCAATGGCGGCTGTCGGCGGCGGGGCTGTGCGGCGGCTGCGAATCGATCAGCGCGGCGGACGGGTTCGCCTGGTGCCAGCGCGTCGGCGGTTTGCCCATGTCCAGCCCGGCCTGGCTGGAAAGCGCCTGAAGCGTGAAGTAGCCGAACGTCGAACTGCCCACGTAGAATGAGTCGCCATCCAGCATCATATCGAAGCCGTATTTCTGGATGATGATGCCTTGCAGGATGGTCGATGAAAGCAGCCTGACGCGGTTGACCAGCGTGCGCCCGCGCAGATCGACCTCTCGCAGCAGTTTACCCTGTCCATCCAGGTTGCGGAAGTAAAAATCGATGTCGGGAAAATCGAGCGTCGGCCCCATGTAGGCGGATAAGAATCCGCACGGCTGCAAGGCCATTTCCATCAGCATGGAATACGGCGTGAACGGGTACGGCTGGTCACGGTAGAACCACAGGTCGGCGGGGACATCGTATTCCGCCGTCATGCCGCTGCCCGTCCGCGTGACCAGCCGCTCTGCATCGATCTCGACAATGCGCGAGATCAGCATCAGGTCGGTATTCGGGATGCGCGGCGCACGCTTATCGTCGTAGATCGCATATTCCGGTCCGAAACATGCTTTGATCGACCCGCGTGCAAACTGGTCGATGTCCGCCGTTGAAAACAGGGCAGGACGCGGCGTGTAGCGCGTGCGCACCTTTGGTGCTTCTGTAAACCTGGGGGCAGCGGGCGCGCTGACCGCTGGGATCGGCGGTCGTTCCGCCAGCGCGCCGGGGTTCTGCACCTGGGCGATCAATGCCGCCCCGAATTGGCGCAGCGCCGCCAAGCGCGTCCCCAGCAGCGCCGCGTGATCGCCCTGCGCCGCCAGCGCGGGCATCGCATCCAGCTCAGGCACAGCGGCAGGCGGTTCGTGAGGGATAGTGGTATCCCCCGATCCGAAGCGGCGGCGGTTCTCGTCACTGAGGATCACGCTCTGAATCGGCTCACCGCCGAGCGTGATCGTGCGCGGCAGCCGCCGCCCCACCGCTGGCGCATCGCTGGCATACAGGCACGCCAGGTCGAGCGGCACACGGTGGCTGACCAGCTTCGCCAGCATCTTGATCAGCGCGGTGTGATCGTCCAGCCGCAGCGTGTCGATGGAGACGGCGAGATGTTCACGCCCTTCCATGCGCAGCGTATCGCTGATCCACCGGGTACAGGTCGAACCGGGACCTAATTCGATGAAGATGCGTGCGCCATCGCGGTAAGCGCGCTGAATCAGGCGCGGGAAATCGATCTGTTTGCACGAAACCCGCGCCATGCTGCGGGCGACCAGATCATCTTCCAGCCGGAGCGGCTCATAATCGGCGGCGGAATAGAATGTGATCGACCCCGCGCTGTCATGCACCCGCTGATGATACAGGTGGTAGAACGCCGCGTATTCCGATGTGATCGTGTCGTTGTGGATCACCGTCTCGAACGGGGCGCGCACCGCTTCGCCACCTAAGCGGGCGATCACCCGCTCGACCGCCCCCGGTTCACCCGCGATCACGCATTCTTTCGGCGTGTTGATGTGCGTCAGGTACACCCGCGTTTCCTGGGCGATCTCGTCGATCACGGCGGGGGCGGGCGCGGCGATCACGTAAGACACCCAGAACTCATCCCCGGCGTGGGCGGGCAGTCCCCACGCTTCGCGTACCGCATCCTTGCGCCCGGCCAACCGGTGATGAAACAGCGGCGATTCGTGCAGCAGCGCCCGTGCTTTCGGCGTATCACGCCACACATCCATCGCCCATAACATGCTGGTTTCGCCCAGGCTGTAGCCGAACGTGACATGCGGCTGCACCTTAAAAATCTGCCGCATGACATGGGTGTACAGCACCGAAAACACCGTGCCAGATTCCATCATAGCGCGTGGGTTGCCCGTCAGCCGCGCCCGCTGCTCCCGAATCGCAGCGCGGTCTGGCGCGGCCAGTGTGCGCGGATACAGCAGCCGTTCACTGACCTGATCGCCCAGGTCGGCACTTTGCGCCGCTACCTGATCGAGTTCGGTTGGGAACAGATGCAGCCAATCTCGTCCATGCCCAGGGTACGAATTGAACGCACCCGGATACACGAACGCGATTCCTCCCCCAGCCCCTAACGGAGCCGCGCTGAAGGCGCTTCCGGCGGGCGTGTACCAGTCCGTCCCTTTATCGAAAGCCGCCGGGATACCCTTCAATGCCTGGTCAAGCTCGCGGATCAGCATGTCCCGGTCGCGCCCCACAATGGCGGCGGCATAGCGCCCACCGCCATACCTGGCAAAGGTATCGTGCGCGGCCTGTGCCAGCGGTTCGCCCGCTTGGATCGCCTGGTGCAGCGCCCGTAAACGCCCAATCAGCGTTTCGCGGTCGTCGGCATCGACCGGGAACAGATAAAACGCTTTGCGTGCCAGGTAGCGGGCATCGGCGCTCGTTTTGGGCTTCACCCCGTGATCGGACAGGATCACATGGGCGCACGTGCCGTCGTCGCTGAGGCCGTTCAGCGCGGCATGACGGGGCTGCCCACGCGGGCTGAACCAGGTGCGCGATTCGTCGGTCACGTAAAAGGCGCTTTCGTGCCAGGCTGCCGGGTCATGCGGAGCCGTCCAGCGCGGCACCCCAGGGATGAAACGCCGCTGCAAACACAGTGCCGCCTTGATCAGGCTGGCCATGCCCGCCGCCGCTCCCGTGTGGCCGATATTGACTTTGACGCTGCTCAACGCCGTCGTGAATGGCTGTGCCTGGCGCGTATACGCACGGGTCAGCCCGGCGATCTCGGCGGCATCTTCCGCCGCAATCCCGCTGGCCGATGCTTCAACCACCCCAACCTGCCCCGCATCGATTCCGGCTTCGGCCAGTGCCGCCCGCGCAGCGCCGTTCACGGCTTCGGCATCGTGTCCAGTCCGCACGATCACGCTTTCCAGCCGCGCATATACCTGCTGGTCGGCGGCATCGGCGGCGCGCTTCAGCACGACCGCACCCGCGCCTTCGCCCACCATCCAGCCATCGGCATGACGGTCGAAGCTGAGCGTTGGCGTGCCGCTGTTGATCGGGTGCTGGGCGCGCCGCAGTTCGACTTGCTCCACGCCGCCCGCCAGATCGACTGCGCCGATCACGACCGCTTCCAACGCTAAATCGGTGAGCAGGATTTGTGCGACTTCGAGCGCTTTATACACTGAATTTTCGGCGGCGGTCATGGTGAAGGCCGGGCCGCTGAAATTCCACAGGGCGCTCACCCGGCTGGAGACGATGTTGCCGATGTAGCTGGTGTACTGGTTGACCTGGGCGGGCGGGCTGATCGCATCCTTGACCGTCCGCTCAAGATCGTCCGCGTCCGCTGCCAGGTCGAAACCGTGCGCCTGCAGGCTGTCTTTCATTTGCCAGGACAGGTCAAGGCGGCTGCGATACTGATGCAGGCTGAGTTCCGTCCCCAGCACCACGATCACCGCGACATTGGCATCTTCGCGCAGCCCCGCATCCTGCACGGCGTTATCCGCCACCTTGAGCAGTAGTAGATGCTGCGGGGTGGGCTGGTCATCGTCTTTGGGTGGGAATTTGAAGCGCAGAAAGTCGATCTCGAACGACTCGATATACGCGCCGTTCGGGGCATTTTCGGCTAAGCCCTTCCACCGCTTCGGTGGCAGCGGGATGAAGTGCTGCCCGCCATCATAGAGCGTCTGTGCAAATGCCTCCAGGCCTTCCACCCTGCCGAAGTGCGCATCCATGCCGACAATCGCCAGGCGTGGTTTCTCGGCGGGCTGTGGGGCGGGTTCAGGCGCGCCCGCCGCCGCCGGGTTCTGGACGATCAAATGGGCGCTGACCCCACCGAACCCGAAGGCGTTCACCCCGGCAGTTTTCACGGGCTGCGGCCAGGGCGTATTCGCCCGCACGATCTGTGCGGCTCCGAAATAACGCGATGTGAGCGGGTGTTCGATGCCAATCGTCGCCGGAATCTGAGCATGACCCATGCTCAGGATCACCTTGAGCAGGCTGGCAAGCCCGGCGACTGTGAGCAGATGCCCATGATTCGCCTTGACCGACCCAATCAGCGGCATATGGGCTGCCCCGCCAAAAAATTCGTCCATCGATTGCAGTTCGGTTTTATCGCCCAACGGCGTACCGCTGGCGTGGCATTCGATGTACTGGACGGCGGCAGGGTCGATCTGGTCACTATAGGCGCGCTGAAACGCCAGGATTTGCCCGCGTGAGTTGGGCGTGAGCGGATGCTTGCCGCGCCCGTCGTTCGATAACCCCGCGCCTGCGACGATGGCATAAATCCGGTCACCATCGCGCACCGCGTCGGCATAACGCTTGAGGATCAGCATCCCCGCGCCTTCGCCCGCGATCAACCCTTCGGAATGGGTATCGAGCGGACGGCTCGCGCCCTGATCAGGATACGCGCCGAAATGGGTGAACCCCATGTTGACGAACAGCGGGTCGGCAGCGCTGACTGCGCCCGCCAGCATGAGATCGGCCTGACCCGTGCGCAGATACGCACTGGCCAGTTCGACGGCGTACAGGGACGACGCGCACGCTGCATCCAGGCAGAAATGCGTGCCGCCCAGGCCGAGCGCCTCCGCGACCGCTGCCGCCGGGGAGCGCAGCGCTTCAAACCCGGATGGCGCACGATGTGCCTGTGACAGGCGAAAATCGTTCCGTCCTAACAGGTCGCCAAGTGCATTTTCGAGCGCGGTATCGTACAGCGGCGCGATCAGGTTATGCGATTCCTGGGTGGGAAAGGACAGATTGCCCAGGATCAGCCCACAGCGGGCGAACAGTTCGACGCGGTCGGCATAGCCGCTGTCGTGCAGGGCTTCGCGGGCGGTGTACAGCGCCCATCCGCCGGCCTTATCCATGCCCGGCGGGATCGGAATCGGCGTATGGATGAATCCGCCGCGCAGCGCATACGTGGTATCGTGCGTGCGCCGCTGTGGATCGTAATACACCGCCGGATCGACCCCGAACTGAGCCGCGCCTGCCAGCGATGATGCATTGATGCCATTGACCAGGTTATCCCAGAAAGCGGCGGGCGATGCCGCGCCGGGGAACAGGCACGCCATGCCGATGATGGCGATATTTTCAGAGCGAACGTGTGGATTCATGCGAGTGTTTCAGGCAATCGATTTTTCAGAAACAGGTCGTTCAAACGGGCGCTCATGGTCACTTCCAGCCCATCGATGATCAGGTAGACGACATCATGCGCGTCATGCAGCGTGATCTTCGCGGTGACGTTGGTTTCGCTGTGCGCCTGCACTTCCATCGTCACGAAAAATTCCGGGGGAATTTCGCCGTGCCGAAAATGGCGGCCTTTGGCGGCGCGCAGCGGCAGGCTGCCCATTTTGTAGAAATGGCGCGACCAGATGCCGATGCTTTGCAGGCCAATATCCGCCATGAAGTAGTTGAAGGCCTGCACCGGGAACTGCCCCTGGTACGCATCATCGACCGGGGGCAGCACACATCGCATTCTGATGCCGCGTTCGCTGAGGTGCAGCAGGGAGTCGACCCCCTGAAAGCTGTACCCGTGAAACAACGTGCCATCCTGGTAGAATGGCGCGCCGGGAATAGGCGCACCCGTCGGCGGCAGGTGGGTTTCCAGTGCAGGCGCTTCCGGCAGGCCAACGCGCAGCGTGATCGTCGCGCTGTAGTGAAAACGCAGCTTGCCTTGGGCATTCTGGCTGCGCACCAGTGCATCGATCACAATCTCGTCGGCGCTTTTGGCGATCTCTTTCAGTTCGAGCGTGTACACATCGGCCAGGCTTTCATCGAAGACGATGCCTTTCAGCACGCGGTAGTTGTCGAACCCAAAGTAGCGAAAGCCGCGATGAATCTGTTCGCACGCGCTCGACATCCACGACATGGCCGATACCATCGGCAGCACCGCTTGGGCATTCACCACATGATCGCCCAGGAACGGGTTGTCGGTCAGGATCAGCGTCCGCTGAATGCGATAAGTATGCAGTTCCGGGGATGGCGGGGCGGGTGGGGTGCGCAGCGCACTGCCGATGACGATCTGCGCCGGGGCGTGCGCCGGGTTTGCCCCGCGTCGCAGTTCATCGGCCAGCATCCGCGTGCCAACGTCCACCGGGATCACGCGAATATCGAGCTGGTCGAAATACGCCCGAAGCTGCGGCGTGACCATGCCGCCGTCCCAGGGGCCCCAGTTGACCGATACCACATGGCAGGCCGGGTAATGCTGTTTGAACCAGTGCGCGGTTTTGTTCAGAATGTCGTTGGCGATGGCATAATCCGCCTGGCCGACGTTGCCGTAAAACCCGGCGACCGATGAGAACAGCACCAGCGTCTCAAGCTGCGATGGTGGGACGACGGCCAGCAGATTTTCCAGGCCAGCAACTTTGGCCGCGTACACGTTCTCGAAATCGGCTTCGGTCTTGTTTTCGATCAGCTTATCGGCCAGGTTTCCTGCCCCGTGCAGAATCGCCGTAATCCGTCCCATGCCCGCCGTCCCCACCAGGGCAGCGCGCAGCGCGTCGGCGTGGGTGACATCCGCGCTCAGGTAGACCGCATCCCCGCCCGCTGTTTTGACCGCGTTCAGCGTGGCGGCGATCTCGCGCTGCGCCTGAATGCCGTTCACCCTTTTGCCGATCACAGCGGGTGTAGGCTTTTCGCCGCGCCCCTGCATATCGGCAATAGCACGTTTCTTCAGTTCCGCTTCATCGGTGACCCCGTGCGCCCAGGCGGGTTCATCCTGCTGCGGCGTGCGCCCCAACAGGATGAATTTGCAGCGGAATTGATGAGCGAGTTCGATCACGCATTGGGCGGTGATGCCTCTTGCACCGCCGCTGACCAGAAACACCGTTTGCGTGGTGATCGTGGGCATCCGTTAGTTTGCTCCCGTGTGAGGTGCAGATTGGCCTGCGACCAACGTCGTCCGGCCTTGCGAACCATAGGCGATTTCGGTCAGCAGGCGGTTCGGGTCGTACAGTTCGGCCATCAGGTACGCGGAGACCTGTTCGGCGGTCGCGTCCGGTGTGACATCGACGGCGCGGCAGTGAACGCGATCCCATTCCAGGCTGAGCGTTTTCACCAGCCCGAACAAACCGCCGCTGATCACGCCATGATCGGTGCTGGTGGTCGTGCCGAATGCGCCATCCAGCCGCGTCAGCGTGATGAAACTGCGGCGGGCTGTGCTGCCATAAACCGGGGCAGTCAGGTGCGGCTTGAGCAGTTTCGCCATCAGGAATGCGAACCGGACGAGCGCTTTTTCCTGTGCCGTGAACAGGCTCCCGCGCACAGGCGGGTTCAGGTGAATGAACGCACCGATGCCGCCATACTGCGCGACAAGTCCGTCAAGTGTTGCTTTCAGCTCAGCTTCGCTCACATCCTGAAGCTGCACACGGGACGTGCGTCCGTTAGTACGGCTGGCCGGGACGAGCGCGGCGGGCAACCCCAGCACCACCACTTGCCAGCCTTGTCCGGTCAGGCGTTCAGCGAACGCGCTTGGCGCGTCCGTGCCATCATCGGTGATCACGCACACGCCAGTCGCCGGGTCAATCGTTAACTGATCAGGTGCGGGCAGGCGGCGCAGTGCCACTTCACGCCGTTCAATGCCATGCTCCCGCGCCAGCGCTGCAACCGAAACCGAGTCGGCGGTTCCGTGCTGATGGATAGGATCGACGACCGCCAACCCATCGCCGGATGCCGAAGCAGGGGCGACTGTTTCCGGGCTGGCGGTCACATCAAAAGGGGAAGCCTGACGGCTTGCCGCCTCCATGTAATCGACGATCTGCTGCAAGGTGCGCAGTTCGCCCAGTTCTTCCGGGCTGAACTGGGGCAGGTTGGGGAAGGTATCGCGCATTGCACCCAGAATTTCCACGCGCTTGATCGAGTCGATGCCCAAGTCGGCTTCCATGTCCATGCTCAGTTCGAGCATTTCGACCGGGTAGCCCGTCTTTTCACCGACCACGCGCAGCATGGCCTCCGAAAGCGCGGCGACATTGATGCCGTTCGCGCTCGGCGCGGGCGCTGAAACCGGAGCCGTCACAGGGGCGGGTGGCGATGCGACGGGTGTCGCACTCGCCGCCTGAACCGCCGCGGTCACGGGTGCGGACTGAACAGCGCCGCCGGAACGCTGCGCCATATAATCGACGATCTGCTGCAAGGTGCGCAGTTCGCCCAGTTCTTCCGGGCTGAACTGGGGCAGGTTGGGGAAGGTATCGCGCATTGCACCCAGAATTTCCACGCGCTTGATCGAGTCGATCCCCAAGTCGGCTTCCATGTCCATGCTCAGTTCGAGCATTTCGACCGGGTAGCCCGTCTTTTCACCGACCACGCGCAGCATGGCCGCGTTCAGCGCCGCCAGGTCAATGCCTGTTGGCACGGTCGCCGTTGACACAGTGGGCGCGGCTGAAACAACCGGAGCGGCGGCAATGGGAGCCGATGCTGCACTCGCCGCCTGAACAGGGGTCGTCACAGGTACAGGAGCCGGTGCGGACTGAACAGCGCCGCCGGAACGCTGCGCCATATAATCGACGATCTGCTGCAAGGTGCGCAGTTCGCCCAGTTCTTCCGGGCTGAATTGGGGCAGGTTGGGGAAGGTATCACGCATCGCGCCCAGGATTTCCACGCGCTTGATCGAGTCGATACCCAAGTCGGCTTCCATGTCCATGCTCAGTTCGAGCATTTCGACCGGGTAGCCCGTCTTTTCACCGACCACGCGCAGCATGGCCGCGTTCAAGGCTCCCAGATCGATGCCCGCTGGCACAGCGGTCGTGACTGACGGCGGGGGCGCTGGCGGTGCAGTGGGCGCGGGTGCGGCTGGCACAGCGGGCGCTGAGACCGGAGTCGTCACGGGAGCCGGGGCGGACACAGCCACCGGAGGATGGCCGTTGGTCGCAGCAGCGGCGGGCGCGGGCGCGCTGAGCGGTTTCGGCGTTTCCGGGATGATCACCGTTTTGACGGCGGCAGGTTTCACAGGTTCCGGGGCGGTCTGGCGTGGAGCCGCTGAGCGCGCTTCCGCCGCGCCGTTCAAGCTCTGCGCATGAGGGACGGGCATCGTCCCCAGGGCGGCGTACTGCTGGCGGATCAGGTCGAGCAGCGACTGCGCGATTTCGGTCTGGTGCTGCATGTAATGTTGATGCAGGTTCAGCGTTTCCGATTGGTATTCATGGAACTTCAGCATATTCTGCGCCAGCGCTTCGGCGGCTCCGGCGGGGAGCGTCTGCGCGGCGAGCAGCGTTTGCTGCTGCTGAGTCAGATCGAAGAAGATGCGGAAGTATTCCGACTGGCTTTGCGCATACTGTTCGTGGACGCGCAGCGTTTCGCGCTGGTGTTCGCGGAATTCATCCAGACTGGCTTGCAGGGTGTGCAGGTAAGCACTCATATCGACCTCAACGGGCGCGGGGAGAGATTCAGGCGTGGAAGCGGCCACTGAAAGAGGAGGCGTGACCGGGGTTGGAGCGATCACCGGAACGGTGGACACCGCTGGGGCGGGGACAGATGCTTCAGCCTGTACCGGGGTGCTGGCGGGCAGGCTGATATGCCCCCCGGAGGCGAGCGCGTCCCGGTAGGCGGCGCGGGTTTTGTCGCTGACATAGCTCGCGCCGCTCACCTTGATCGTGAGTCCCTTTTTCTTGGGCGCGTCCTCGAATTCACGCATGTACGGGTCCAGTGTGCCAAGCGGCAGCCCCAACACCTGAAGCTGTACCGCTGCTTCGCGCAGTTGGCGGTCGCTGTCCTTCTGGCGGCTGCCGTTGAGCGCAACGGCGACATGCGGACGATCCCCCAGGATGTCTTTGACCAGGTTGGTCAGCACATTGCGCGGGCCGAACTCGACAAAAATCGTCCCGCCTGCCGCGTAAATCTGCTCGATCTCGTCGCGGAACAGCACCGGGTTCAGGATGTGGTCGGTGAGGATCGTGCGGATGGCCGCCGGGTCGGACGGGTAAGCGCGTCCGCTGGCGTTGCTGTACACCGGGATGCGCGGGGCGCTGAACGCCGCCTGCTGGATCGCCTGGGAGAAAGGACGGTGCGCATGGCCGACCAGCGGCGTATGAAAGGCTGCCGATACCGAAAGCGGCACGACTTTGTAGCCCTTCGCCTTCAACGCGGCTTCGGCCTGCTTAATTGCGTCTTTCGACCCCGCGACCACCACCTGAGTCCGTGAATTGCGGTTCGCCACCTGCACCCCTTGCAGCGCGGCGATCTCGCGTTCGATAGCTTCCACATCGCCCGTGACGGCCATCATCGTCCCTGCGTCGAAGTGGGGATCGCTGGCAGGCGGGGCCATCGCTGCGCCGCGTGCTTTGGTCAGCGCGGCGTAATCGTCGTCGTTCAGCACGCCCGCCGCCCACAACGCGGTCACTTCACCGAAGCTGTGACCTGCCGTGAAGTTCGCCTTGAACCCGGCCTTTTGCAGCAGACGGTACAGCCCGGCACTGATCGCCCCAATCGCCGGCTGTGCGTAATCGGTGCTTTGCAGCGCGGTTTCCTGAGCAGCTTTTTCAGCCTCATTGAACCCAGGGCGCGGATACACCACCTGGGAAAGCGGCGTTTTGCCGTCACGCTTCATCAGCGCGTCGATACGGGCGAACGAGTCGCGCATTTCGGGGAAGTTCAGCGCCAGTTCGCGCCCCATCTCAAGGTACTGCGACCCCTGGCCGGAGAACAGCGCCACGATATGGCCTTCGACGGCCATCCCAGTGCGGCGGAAGAAAATCCCTTTTGGATGCTGCCATTCGTCGGCATCGGGCTTGCTTTTCAGCATATCGCCCGCCACTTGCAGCAGCGCCAGCGCTTCGGCGGCGCTGGCCGCCACAAAGCCGATGCGCGCCGCGCCCGCCGGGATCGTCCCCTGGCGTGAACTACGCACCATATTCAGGAAATACGGTTCACTCCCGTCGCCTTGCAGCCCGTTGAGCGCGCCCGTCACATGGTTGAGCAGGTCTTGCGTGGTGCTGCCCGTCAGAATCACGGCCTGGGGCGTGTTGTGGACGCGGTATGCCGCCGCCTGTTCAGCGCGGTATTCTTCCAGGATGACATGGAAATTCGTCCCGCCGAACCCGAACGAACTGACGCCTGCACGCCGGGGCGTGTTGGGGTCGGTCTGCATCCAGGGGCGGGTTTCGGTATTGATGTAGAACGATGAATTGGCCATGTCGAACTTCGGGTTGGGCTGTTCGACGTTGAGCGTGGGCGGCAGCACTTTATGATGCAGCGCCAGCGCGGTCTTGATCAGCCCCGCCGCGCCTGCCGATGCTTTCGTATGGCCGATCTGCGATTTCACACTGCCCAGCGCGATATGCTGTTTTTCCGTATCGTGCTGGTTGAAGTAGCGGATGATCGTGGTGACTTCGGTGGTATCCCCGGCGATGGTTCCCGTGCCGTGCGCTTCCACCAGGCCAATCGTGGACGGCGAAAAACCTGCGTCCTCATAGGCGCGGCGCAGTGCTTTTTCCTGGCCTTCGCCGCGTGGGGCATAAATGCTCTTGTATCGCCCGTCGCTGGACGAGCCTAAGCCTTTGATCACAGCATAGATGCGGTCGCCGTCGCGTTCGGCATCTTCCAGGCGCTTCAAGACCATGATGCCCAGCCCTTCGCCCACCATCATCCCATCGGATTCGGAGTCGAATGGGCGCGGATGTGACCCTTTGGTGAAGGCCGGGGTTTTGCTGAAGCACATGTACATCGAAATCGAGTTGTCAGTATCCGCGCCGCCCGTCAGCATCATGTCGGCGCGGCCTTCGGTCAGTTCGCTGACTGCCATCTTGAGCGCGGCCATCGTGCTGGCACACGCCGCATCGACCACGCAGTTCGTCCCGCCCAGGTCGAAACGGTTGGCGATGCGCCCGGCGACCACGTTGCCCAACATGCCGGGGAAGCTGTTTTCTTCCCAGCGCACATAGGCCAGCTTGATCCGCTCGATGATCGCCGCCCGTTCTGCATCCGGCAGGCCATAGCTTTTCAGCACTTCATCCCAGACCGGGTATTGCAGCCGGGAGGTCAGCGGGGTGAACAGTTTCTGACCACCGCCCACGCCCAGAATCACCCCCGTGCGTTCGCGGATGTCGTCATGACCTTGCAGATACCCGGCATCGAACAGCGCTTCTTTGGCGACGACCAGCCCCAACATCTGCGATGTATCGGTGACTTCCAGGATGTTCGGCGGCAGCCCGAATTCAAGCGGGTCGAAGTCAATATCCGGAATGAAGCCGCCGCGACGGCAGTAGGTTTTGTCCGGGGCGGTGGGGTCGGGGTCGTAATAGCTGTCCACGTTCCAGCGCGAAGCGGGAACGTCCTGAATGCAATCGACCTTGTCGATCACATTGTTCCAGAACTCACGCAGGTTATGCGCGTCGGGCATAATCGCGCCCATACCGATGATCGCAATGGGGTTGTGGCGCAACTGAAGGTTCAGGCTAGGCATCTAATGAGCTTTCTCACCATTTTCCGTGACTGGGCGTGTGACAGATCGTGCTGCATTTACATATGGAAACCGCCAATGCGGATGAAAGTTACGTTAGAGTCTACCTTGCTATCCGCGTAAAGTCCCTGGTGATTTTGAGTGTTTCCCAAAAATGGACGGCATGTCCGAACTGCCATCTTCACAGGCTCCCCATTTTGCCGCACAATGACGCACAGGGTTCGTTCACACAAAGATGACAGGGATTTTTATGGATTTCCAACTGACTGAAGAACACCTGCAAGTACAAAAGATGGTGCGCGATTTTGTGCGCCGCGAAGTGATCCCGGTGGTGGGCGAATGGGATCGCAAACAGGAAATGAACCCGGCGTTTCTGCCGCGTCTGGCCGAACTGGGGCTGCTTGGGATCAGCATTCCGGTGCGTTACGGCGGCCAGGGGTTCGATTACATCACATTGGGCCTGGTGTGTGAAGAACTGGAACGTGGGGATACCCATCTGCGCGTGGTGATGTCCGTGCATCACGGCCTGAACAGCCAGGCCATTTTGCAGTGGGGGACGGAAGACCAGAAACAGCGCTTCCTTGTCCCACAGGCGCGGGGCGAAAAGTATGCCGCTTTCTGCCTGACCGAACCGAACGTCGGCAGCGATGTCGTGAATATGAATTCGACCGCCATCCGCAAAGGCGATACCTACATTCTGAACGGCGAAAAAATGTGGATCAGCCTGGCCTCGAAGGCGCATCATTTCCTTGTCGTTGCCAAGCACAACCCAGGCGGCTCCCCGCTGCACACCACCATGAGCGCCTTCCTCGTCAGCCGCGATATGCCGGGCGTGACGACGGGCGATATTCATGGCAAGCTGGGCGTGCGCGCGGGTTCAACCGGGTGGGTGAAATTTGAAGATGTGGAAGTCCCGGTCGAAAACCGTTTGGGCGAAGAAGGCGAAGGCTTCAAGATCGCCATGACATGCCTGGACAATGGGCGTTACACGGTGGGCGCGGGCGCAACCGGGTTAATTCGGGCGTGCCTGGAAGACAGCGTGAAGTATGCCCAGGAACGCCGTGCGGGTGGCACCGAGATCGCCAATCACCAGTTGATCAAGCAGAAGATTGCCTATATGCGCCTGTGGTATGACCAGGCACACCTGATGATGCAGCGCGTGGGCTGGCTGAAGAACCAGGGGATGCGCAACACC
Source organism: bacterium (assembly GCA_033764035.1). Taxonomy (GTDB): domain Bacteria; phylum Chloroflexota; class Anaerolineae; order Aggregatilineales; family Phototrophicaceae; genus Flexifilum. The sequence goes on along the minus strand of JANRJJ010000024.1, from coordinate 349,001 downwards.
AAAGAGACGGGGCAGTTCAAGTGGTTTGCGACCGACCAGAGCGTCCAGGCGGCGCTGGAAGCGGTGCAGATTCACGGTGCGTATGGCTACAGCGATGAATACCCGGTCGAACGGTATCTGCGCAACAGCAAGGGCGCGGTCATCTACGAAGGCACGAGCGAAATTCACCAGTTGATGCAGGCGGATTATGAGTTCGGGTTCCGCGAAGACCGTCCGCTGCGCTGTGAAGCGCCGGCGTATGACCCCGTGACCTGGCAGAGCGAACCGGAAGTTGCGCTGTAAGGGTTGACGCATAACACGGGCGACCCGGACGCAAAGCCGGAGTCGCCCGGTACTTTTCAGGAAATCTGCGAAGGATTGATCGCAGGTTCGCGCATGACGTGCGCGTGTTTGTGGGTCTGCGCGAATATCTGCACATCGGCACGCGCCTGCTCGAACAGCGCGATCAGTTCTTCATCGCTGCCCTTGTAGCGGCGCAGCGTTTGTACCGCGCACGCTTCACAGCCCCGCATCGCCCGGTAGCTGTCGGTTTCACAGGCCAGGCAGCCGTTCAGCCGGATCATCATCAGCATGAAAGCCAGTGTATCCTCATGATATTCGGATCGCGCCGCGACTTCTGCGATCAACGCCTGCCATTTCGGGCCGCGCAGCGTTTGCAGTGCCGGGATCAGATGATAAGGGAACATCAATTCGTTGTTCGCGTACATGCACAGGCCGTCCTTGTTATAATCCCGCTGTATCGATGAGTCCGTACTTCCTTGATCGAAGGCGCTGCGGTGGTCTACTTCTCCATCTTATTCAAATTTAAGCATGTGACAACTACTGTCACTCGCGGGGTATGCAGCCTTGTGCTGGCTGCACTGCTGCTGAGCGCGTGCAGCGGCGGCACGGTGCAGTTCATTGAACCCGCCGCCGAAGATACGGCGCGGTTGGCGCTGTATACGCACCCCGCCGGGGTATTCACGCTGCATGTGCCGCGTGGATGGGCGGTGTATGAACAGAACGCGGTCACACTGGCATCGGCGGCCTTCAGCGCGCCCGATGACCCCGAACCGCCGCTGCGCACCGCCGTGATCGATCTCGGTGTACCGCTTGATGCCGCTGCGCTGGAAGGTGCAATCGCCCGCTATCAGACGCAGATTCGCACCGATGCGCCGGAATATGTCGAACAAAACCGCGCCCGCCTGGCTGATGGAAGCTGGCAGATCGCCGGGTATCGCACCAGTGTGCGCGGCGATCAAACGATCAATACCTTCTTTCAGGCCGAAGGGACGCGGCTGGCCGTCACGGAGGTGACCGCCCCACCCGACGGATTCCGGGATGAGCGGCGGGCGCAGATCGAGCAGATCGTCAATTCGCTGCGGCTGATCGCGTCTGCGCCGCTGGAGCCGACCGACCTTGAAGCACTGGCGTTCGCGGCTTCCGCGCCGCTGACGGCAGTTCACATCAGCGCATGGACGGCGGGCGATGGTGCGCTGTTCATCACGGGCGAAGTGGCCAACACCAGCGGCCAGCCCGTCCCTGCCGTGCCAGTCGATATCGCGCTGGTGGCCGCCGATGGCACGGTCATCACGGGCGCGGTCGATTACACACTGGGCTACGGCATCATGCCGGGCGGTTTTGCGCCGTTCAGTCTGCGCTTTGGTGAAGGCCAGCCCATCAACGCCGCCGACACCCTGATCCAGCTTCGGGATGCAGCCGCAGCAGGGCAGGTGGCCTTCTCCGCGCCCGATGAACTGACCTGGACGGACTCGTCACGCTTCGACGCGGCGGGCGGGCTGGTCATCACCGGGACGGTCACCAACGGCGGATCGCGTCCCCTGGGTGGCCTGAGGGCGCTGGCAACGGTGTTCGCCGCCGATGGCCGCGTGATCGGCGCAGCGCAGGCCGATCTTGACCCGTCACCGCTGCTGCCGGGCGAAACGCGCCCGTTCGAGATCGCGATCAGCGCATTTGGCGGCGTGCCGCAGAACTACATCGTGACCGTACAAGGTATTCCATGAGCGTGATGTTTTTGGGCCTGAACCGCGTCGTGATCGACCCTGAACAGGTGCGGGCGCAAAGCCCGGCGGCGGTCGGCGGGTGGATGGCCGGGCAGTTCGGCGGGGAGCCTGTCCAATGGGAGCGGGCGTACCGCACCTTGATCGCGGACTGGGACAGCTATTTTGCCGATCTCGATTTTGCGGGCGACGACGGGGTGGCGGCGCTGTGGGAAAGTGAAATCCGGCTGATGCGCGGGCTGTTTCGGCTGGCCGGGCTGCCGATTCCGCCGCTGAGCGAGATGAGCAAGTGGGCGTATGACATGCCGCGCTTCATGTACCATACGGTGCGGGCGGCTTACCCCGATGTGCCGTCGGCGCTGGCGCTGCTTTCGCAGCGGGGATACAAAATCGCGCTTTTTGCCGATGTCAGCAGTCACCGGATCAGCGGGCTGCTCGGCGGCATCTGGCCGGGGGAACCCGTCGCACTGGCCGGGCTGCTAGGGTTGGATGTGACCGGGCGTTTCCGCCATGATGCCGCCTACTGGCAGATCGCGGCGCTCAAGGCAGGGGCAGCGCCGGAAATGTGCATCGTGATCGATGCGCTGGCGGAGAGTATCGACGGCGCGCAGGCCGCCGGGATGCGCGCCTTTCTGCTCAACCGGGCGAATGGTGAACGGCTGATCGATTTGGTGCGGCGGCTGTGAATAACCAGAGCGCGGACGGCAGATCGTACCGCGCTCCGGTATAAAAACGGATCGACGACGGCGACCGTTTTACGCTGGCGGTACCAGCGCCAGCAGCGCATCGAACACCTGCTGCATTTCGGGTGGGACGAATCCTTCCTGGGCGGGGACGGTGATCGCGCCTTCGGAAGTCGCCAGGCCGATATTGTAGTAGACCGTATCCGGGCGGGCGTTCGGCGCGGTGAAGCTGCCGCCCAACCGGAACAGATCGAGCGCTTCCAACTGCGTGCGAATCGCTTCGACCTGGGCGGCACTGACGCGGGTTTCTGCGGGAGTATCGTTGATCTCCAGGCGGCCATCGCTGTACAGGCGGATAATCAGCATTTCGCCATCCAGCCCGCCTTCGCGTGTGAACGTGACCACATCGAAGCTGAAGGGCGACGGGGTGAAGTTCGGCGTTTGCGTGGTATCCTGGTAGACGACTGTGCCAGGGGCGGCGGGCGTGATCAGCACGGCGTTTTCAGCCGCCAGCGTCGAAATCTGGCTGAACGGCGCTTCGGGCGTGAATTCGGCGGTGGCTTCAATGGCTTCTGTGACGGCAGCGGTGGCGGTCGGCTCTGGTGCGGCAGGGCTGCACGCGGCAGTTAGCGCCAGCGCAGCCAGCGTGAGCGTAAGACAAAAACGGCGCACAATTCGCATCAGATTTTCCTTGAACATGCCCGGCAAAACGACCTCCTTCAACTATACTGACTAACCACATCGGCAGTTGTTAGGACTTCTTTCTGTTCACGCGCCTTGAACACGAAACCGAGCGCCGACCCGCTGAGCAGAGCCGCCAACGGGATCAGCGGCAGGTAGTAGCGCTGCCATTCGAGCGGATTCAGCGTCAGGTAGGCGATCACGACGGCCAGGCTGACCAGGATGCCGGCGCTGAAATCGCGTTCCAGTAAATTGCGGCTGGTCAGCCCCAACAGCGCCACCGCTGCGCCGCTGATCGTCAGGATCACGATGAAGATGCCCGCTTCTCCCCAGTGCAGTCCGCTCAGCGGTGATTCCATATAGGCGGCGATCTCCTGCTGGACGGCGGCGCTTTCGCCGTAGCTGGGCGCTTCATAATGCATGAGCGGCGCGCTGAACGGCTGCGTGATGATAGCGTCGAAGCGCGCCTGTTCATCCGGTAGGGCGGTTTCGGGAAATAATTCGGTCTGCAACGTCACCAGGTCAGCGCGCACGGTCAGCAGATCGTTCACCTGCGCGAACGGACGGTTCGACCACAATGCTGGCGTGAGCGCGAAAAACACGCCCGCCGCAAGAATTAGCATCCACGCCACTTTCTGACCCAACCCGAACAGCCGCAGTACCCCACGCGGAGTCGTGCGCAGCAGTTCAGCGGCGACCAGCCACCCGGCAGCGCCCGCGACAAAAACCAGTCCAGTATGCTTGCTGGCGACGGCCAGCCCTGCCGAAAGACTGAGCAGCAGCCAGGTGATGCCGCTGGCACGTCCCCGCGCCCGGTTCGCGCTGATCACAGCGGCCAGGTAGATCGTGTACAGGCCGAAGAACAGCATCGACCCTTCCTGCAAAGCGCGCCGACCGTTCAGCAAGACTGCCGGGTTAAGCGCAACCAGCAGAGTCGCGGTGTATGCGCCCACGCGCCCACCCGCCCGATGCCCCAGCGCCCACAGAATGGGAATGCTCAGCATCAGGAAGATCGTCGAAGGCAGGCGCGACAGGTTGAGCAGTTCGGGTGCGGGTCGAAAGCCTTTGCGCACGTTGTCGTCATAGCTGATGCCCCAGTTCCAACCGGGGCGTTCCGGCAGGTTCGTCTCGCTTACATCGTTCAGGTACCAGGCTAGCCCTATCGTATAGCGGTTGACCGATCCGTTCAGCAGGCGAAGCTGTGCATCACTGTCGATCTCGTAGGGCGGCCTGGTCTCCAGCGCCCGCAAGTTTTCATCGATGAACAGCGTCCAGAAATCGCCGCTGGTATAGATCTGCATCGCTTCATCGGCATGAAATGTCGCCAGCGGCATTCCAGCGTAGATGAACGTCATCAGGCCGATCACCCACAGATAATCGACGATACGCGGCAGGCGGAACCGGAACGAACGCGATTCGACGGGTGAAAAGACATCAGTCGGCGCGGTCAACTGCGTGCGGGAACGGGTATCCAGGCGTGTTGGAAGGGTCATGGGAGCAGTTTCACCTCATGGGCATGGCGGACAAAATCCTGCTGGCGAAGCTCGAAAAGCACCGATTCAGGCAGGGGTTCGTCCAGCGTCAGCACCGTGAGCGTGTGGCCGCCGGGCGTAGCGCGTCCGGTCTGCCAGCTTGCGATATTCACGCCGTTGGTCGCCATCATCGTCCCCACCCGCCCAATCACACCCGGCTGATCATAGCTGCCCATGATGAGCAGATGGCCTTCGGGTACGAAATTCATCCGGTAATCGTTGATCTGCACGATGTGCGGTTCGCGCCTGTCGAGCAGAGTCCCACCGATGGTGATCTGTTCGCCGTCGTCCAGCGTCACCTGGCAGGTGAACAGACTGGCGTAATCGCCCGCTTTCAGCCCTTTGGCCTGGGTGACGTGCATCCCGCGTTCGCTGGCGATGATCGGCGCATTGATGTAATTTACGCTCTCTCCCAGCGATGGCGCAAGCAGCCCCTTGAGCAGCGCCACCGTGACCGGGCGAATCAGCCCGATCATTTCGTCGCCGCGGTATTCGACCGCTACCCGCCGGATCGCGGCGCGAGCCAGCGTGTGCAGAATCGCGCCCATCCGTTCGGCCATGCGCATATACGGACGAACAGCCTCAAAATCGAGTCCCGGCACGAACGGCAGGTTGACCACATTGCGGAAGTCCTCCCCGTTCAGTGCGTCCAGCACCTGCGATGCAATCTGCATCGAGAGGTCTTGCGCGGCCTCGAAGGTGTTATCGCCGATGTGGGGGGTGTGGATCACGCGCTCGTCACCGATCAGCGGGCTGTTGTAGGGCGGTTCTTCGGCGTACACATCGACCGCCGCGCCCGCTAAATGCCCGTCCCTGATTGCGTCGGCCAGCGCTGATTCGTCGATCAGGCTGCCGTGCGCGGTATTGATCAGCCGTGCGCCGCGTTTGATCTGGCGAATCAGTGCGGCGTTGAACAGCCCGCGTGTCTCCGCCGTTGCTGGGACGTGCAGCGAAATGAAGTCCGCCCGCTGCAAAATATCTTTCAGGTTGACGAGCTGCACCCGTTCATCGATCACCTGGTCTTCCGCGATGTACGGGTCATAAGCCAGCACGTTCATGCCGAAGGCCAGCGCCCGCACCGCCACCACCTGCCCCACCCGCCCCAGACCGATCAGGCCAAGCGTTTTTCCGTGAAGCTGTGTCCCGGCCTGGCGCTTGCGGTCGAGCAGCCAGAAACCTTCTTTCAGGCTGTTGTGTGCGGCCACCACCCGGCGGCTGAGCGCCAGCATGAGCATGAGCGTGTGTTCTCCGGCGGCGATGGCGTTCGCACCGGGCGTATGCATTACGATCACGCCCTTTTTCGTGGCCGCATCGATGTCGATCCCGCTCAGGCTTGCGCCAACGCGCCCGATCACGCGCAGCATGGGCGCGGTATCGAGCAGCGCCGCATCGACCAGGACATCATCACGGGCGACAAGCGCGACGACGTTGTTTCCCTTCAGCGCATCGCGTAAAGCCGGGATGTTCGGCGGGACGACCTGCACGACGGCGTTTTCCGCATCGCGCAGAATGTTCAGGCCTTGTTCGGTCAGGTCGGTCGCAACGACGATGGTTGTGGTCATCAGGAAGCTCGTCTCAAAGAGGTTAGGATGGGGTGATCAGGCGAAAGCGCAGTCTTGCAGGGCGGCCAGCACATCGTGCAGGCTGTCGTACACATGCGGCGTGACCCCGTCGAAGGCGGCGCGGGTCGCGTGTGAGAGATCTGGCACGGCAAAACACGTCATCCCGGCAGCGACCGCGGCGCGTGCGCCGTTCACGCTGTCCTCAAGCGCCAGCGTGTGCGCCGGGTCAGCACCCAGGCGGCGCGCTGCTTCAAGGTACACATCCGGGGCGGGTTTGCCGTGCGCCACTTCATCGCCGCTCACGCGGATCGTAAAATGATTCAGCCAGCCTTTGCTTTCCACGACGGTATCGATGATCACGTTGGGTGAACTGGATGCTAACGCAATCGGCACGCGGTGCGCTTCCAGAAAAGCGAGCAGTTCGCGTGCGCCGGGGCGCGGCTGCGCCTGTTCGCCCACAGCCGCCCGCATCCTGCCGACTACATCTTCGATCAGCGTCGTGACCTGTTCCTCAAGTTCGTAGATCGCCGCCATCTTCGACCAGTATTCATCGAGCCGCAAGCCGACCATGCCCACCTGCCGGGCGACATCGTGAACGCGGCCACGTGCGGTGATCACGGCGCGTTCGGCGGCGTTCCACACGGGTTCACTGTCCACCAGCAAACCATCCATATCGAAGATCACGGCGCGGGGGCAATAGACCATTGGGTTCCTTCCTTGTTTGTGGGATGATGGAGATCGGGTTGATGCGAATTCAGGAATGTGAAGGATCGTTCTCGAACGCACCCGCCAGGGCAGCGCGCAGATCGGCATCTTTCACCGTCACGCCGTCGAACGAGCGCAGCATGGCCAGGCCGCGCTCGAATACCGCCTGATGCGGCGTTCCCTGCACTTTAGCCAGGCCGCCGCCGCCCACCGCCAGCGGCAGAATCGGCGCAAGGCTGGGGCTGCTGACGAAAACATCGGCTTCATCCTGGACTTTTTTCCGGGCGACCACGCCGCCGAATCCGACGAACAGATCGACCACCGGGCGGGTCGCCAGGTCGCTTGCGCCATCGCCGATCATCATCTTGCGGCCATGTCTGCCTTCGGCCAGTTCGGCCACGATCTGCGGTTTACCACTCGATACTGTGAGCGGACTTTCCGCGTCATACGCCAGATACGTCTTCCGGCTTTGCGCCAGTGGGTCATTGTAGCGCCACCATTCGCCGCTCAACTCGTTGTATTCCAGTTCAACAGCGCGGATATTTTCCGGCGGCACGCCCAAGCGCCGCCCGAAGGCGCGCACTGGCTCCAGCAGGCCGCCGCTGATGATGAATACGTGTTTGCCTAAAAACCGCAGCGCGGCGACCACCGTGTCGGCATCCGGGACGAGCGTTTCCCAGTATTTTTCCTCGATGGCCTTCAACTGACCCCGCGTCGGGCGGATCGCCTTCAGGCGCTTGCCGTACACTTCGCTCAGGTCAAGTTCGCCGTTCATGGCCTTTTCGGTCAGCACGCCGACGCGCTGTTCCTTACCTTTGAAGCGCGCCAGTTCGTCGATGCCTTCAATGCTCGACAGCGTGCTGTCGCAGTCGAAGAAGATCAGATCGTAGGGTATCCAACGGGTTTCCGTCATTGCGTATCGCGCCGTCCTCCGCTAAGCAACCTGGATCATCAGGCTGCCGTGACCTGTGTTCATCGTCAGGTGGCATGTAAAGCCGGATTGTACACGATTTGCTCACCCGCGTGACGGGTCGCTATACTGGAACCTGTTTTCAGCAGTTTATGCAGGTAAAGGGTGTGAGGTTTGGCGCGTAAACCAGCGGATCAATCCGTGAGCCGTGAAGCCATCATCTGGGCGGCGGCGGAAGTGCTGCGGCGCAGCGGTTATGAGGCGGCCACGATGAAAGATATTGCCGCTGCCGTCAACCTGACGGCGGCCAGTCTGTATCATCATTTTCGCAACAAAGATGCGCTCATGCTGGCCGTGCTGGAAGCGGGACTCGATATTGTCATGCAGCAGGTCGAACCGATTGCGTATGATTCCGCCTTGAATGCCGATGCGAAACTGCGCACGATGATTGCCGCGCATATTGGCGCGCTTACGCAGAATACCGCCGTCGCCGCCGCGATGGTCTTTGAAATTCGCACCCTGATGAGCGTTCGGATTCCGCAGGTTGTCGCGGTAAATGGCAACGGCAGGCACGGCGACGAGTCCGACTTCATGGCGCGGCGCGATGCCTTCTTCGCCCGCCGCGCTCAGTTCGAGCGGCTGTTCAGCCATGTGATCCGCGAAGGCATCGACCGCCGCATTTTTCGCCCGGTCGATGTGCCGATCTTCACTAAAGCGCTGCTGGGCGCGCACAACTGGGTTGGCGTGTGGTACAAACCCGAAGGGCGTTTGGATGGCGCGGGCATTGCCGAACGCACGGCAGATTATTTCCTGGCTGCGCTGCGTCCGCTGTAGCCATTCAGGGTCAACACGATGGATATTCGCATCCTCAATCGGCGGCACCCACGCTCCAACACGCTGAACGGGCGGATGACACGTTGGTTCATCGCAGCGCGGGGACGGTTGGGGGTGGTCACGGCTGCCGCTGCGCTGGCGTGCTTCTGCATCAGCGCCTATGAATTTCGGGCGGATAATCCGGCGATCCCGCCGTATACCACCCCGGTGCTGTGGATGATAGCCGGGGCGTTCGCCCTGGGCGCGGCCTTGTTCATCAGCGGCAAACGCGAACCCGTCACCATGCCCCAGACCATACCGCTCTCGCCTAATCGCTTTCATTACGGCTGGACGCTGTGCGGAATCCTGCTGTTGGGGTTCGTGGCCGAAGTGAGTGCGGGCGGGCTGGCGATCAAGGCGCTGGAACGGGTTTCGACACATGTGCAGTTCGCGCTGTGGGCGGCGGGAATCGCCGCGCTGTGGTACGGCATGGCGGGCGCGCCGCCGCCCCGCATCCCGCGTTATAACCCGCTGCATGGGGCCGCGCTGGGCGCGATTCTGATCCTGGCGCTGGCACTGCGCGGGATTGGCATGGGCGATACGATCTGGCAGTCCATCGACGAGGTGCATTGGGCGGATGGCGTGCGCATGATCTGGCATGAAGAAGATATGTTTGACCTGCTTCAGCAGCCAAGCGGTTTTCAGGCGGTCACTGCCGTATACACCTACTGGAATGCGGGGACGGTCGCGCTGTTCGGCAGAAGCTGGATGGGGCTGCGCTTCGTCAACGCGATCATCGGCACGTTTGCGGTGCTGGCGATGTACGGCCTGGGGCGGGCGCTGTTCGACCGCCGCATGGCGCTGATCGCCGCGTTGGTGCTGGCGACGTTCCCGCCGCATTTGCAGTTCAGCCGTATTTCGCTGGCGCACATCACCGATTCGTTCATCGGCATCGCGCTGATCATGTTCGTGGTGCGCGGGATGCGGTGGGGTCACCGGACGGACTGGGCGGCGGCAGGGGTAATGCTTGGACTCAGCCAGTATTTCTTTGAAAGCGGGCGGCTGTTCTTCCCCGTCATGACGATCCTATGGTGCGTCGGGATGCTGCTGTTCACCCCCAACGCCCGAAAACACCTGCGCGGCATGGGCATCGTCCTGGTGATCGGCGTGATCATGGCGGTTCCGGTCTATTACAACCTGATGGCCTACAACCAACTGGCCGCCGCACGGCTGGATCACAGCACCAGCCTGCGCACCGAATGGCTGCCCCTCCTCAGTGATGGCCTTCAACCTGGCGACATCGAGCAGATGCTCACCTGGGCGCTGACCCCGTTCGCCTTCTTCGTTAGCGCACGGGAATACAGCGATTTCTGGGGCGGGCCGTATGCCCTGCTGCACCCGCTGATGGTGCCGCTGTTTTTGATGGGCGTGTTCTACTGCCTGTGGCGGCTGCGGTCGCCGCTGAACGTCTTCCCGCTGTATGTGGTACTGACTGGGTTGGGCAGCGCGCTCATGCTCAACAAATGGGGCGCGCCGCGCTACGTGATCGTGCTGCCTGTGCTGGCGTTCCTGATCGCCATCGGCATTCGCTACGGGCTGGCGCTGCTCATCCCGGAAAAAGCCACCTTTGCGCCGAAACAGAGTCCGTTCAGGCTGCGCCCAGGCCACGCGCTGATCGGCCTGGCCGCTGCGGTCGTGATCTTTCATCCGCTGTATTACTTCACGCATCACCTGGCGGTGTTCAATCACCGTTTGCAGACCAGCCGCGCCTACCCGGATATGTTCGATGCCGTCGAACGAGCGGCCTTCCGCTACGATACCCGCAGCACACAGCTCATCATGGTGAGCTATGAACCAGCGGATGTGAATGTAAGCCTGGGCATCTTCGATTTTTTCGTGGCCGATGCCGACCGCCCCAATGCGCCAATGATCCTTTCCAGCCGGGTGATCGATCAGCCGTTCTTCGATGCGCTGCCGCGTGACCGTAACTATCTGTTCATGGTCGAACCCGGCCTGAACGATGTCACCGCGCTCATCGTCCGCAATTTCGCCCGCACCTTTCCGCCCGAACCGAGCCATCGCGTTCTGCTTCCGGCCAAGCAGTTCTGGGCGTATTACGTCCCCATTATCGATCCGCCGCTGATGGACTTCGCTGAGGCGCAGTCTGGGGCGGGTTGATTGATGCGGGATTAGCGATTGACTCCAGACGTTCGTCTGGCGGTATAATCAATGCGCAACGGGGCGATGCGTGCTTTCGGCACATCGCCTTTAAAAAGCGTGAATAATCGAATCTTGATTTGGTTAAGGAGTGTCTTTGTGGTTTCTTTCACCCCCACCGACGATCAGAAACAACTGATCGAGACAATCCGGCGGTTCGCTGTGAGCGACGTGCAGCCAGCAGCGCACGAAGCGGACGAACACGCCGCAATCCCCGCAGCGCTGATCGAGACAGGCTGGCAAATCGGCCTGGTGCCGACGGCCATTCCGGAAGAACTGGGCGGGCTGGGCGAAATGAGCGCGCTCACCGGGGCGCTGGCCGCCGAAGAACTGGCGTATGGCGACCTGGCGCTGGCGATGCAGGTGATGAGTCCGGCACTGTTCGCGTACCCGATCATCCTGTACGGGACGGCGGAACAGCGCGAACAGTATCTCCCGCTGTTTTTGGAAGAATCGATGCCGAACGTATCGGCGGCACTGCTCGAACCGGGCGTATTCTTCGATGCGCGCAGCCTCCACACCACTGCGACCAAAGCGGGCGATAAAGTCCGGCTGAACGGGTCGAAAGCCTACGTCCCGAACGCGGAAGGGGCCGATTCACTGTTGGTTTATGCCCGCGACAGCGAAAGCGGGCAGATCGACGGCTACCTGGTGCAGAAAGGCACGCCGGGGCTGCACATTCAGGCCAAAGAAGACCTGCTTGGCATTCGGGCGCTGCCGACCTACCGCCTTCAGTTGAGCGATGTCGAAGTCGATGCGCCATGCCGCCTGGGCGGCGCGGTCGGCTGCAACTTTGAGAACATCCTCAACCGGGGGCGGGTGGCACTCTCCGCGATGGCGGTTGGCGTGGCACGGGCAGCCTTCGAGTATGCGCGGGATTATGCCAAACAGCGCACCGCCTTTGGCGTGCCAATTGCACAAAAGCAGTCTATTGCCTTCATGCTGGCAGAAATGGCGATTGAGGTCGATGCGGCGCGGCTGATGACGTGGGAAGCGGCCTGGAAAATCGACCAGGGGCAGGATGTGACCCGTGAAGCGTATTTGGCAAAGCAGTACGCCGACAAAGCAGTCCTGGAAGTCACCGACCGCGCCGTACAAGTCCTGGGCGGGTACGGGTTCATCCGCGAATACCCGGCGGAACGCTGGCTGCGCAATGGGCGCGGCTTCCCCACGTTTGAAGGTCTGGCACTCGTTTAGTGGATTGAGTTGAGGAACTTTACAAAATGGCGATCAGTTTTGAAATTCCGGCCAAGCTGCTGCCCGAAATGGAAATGGTGAAGGGCGTGGCTGAATATGCCATGCGCCCCTTAAGCCGTCACCTGGATGAACACGAACACGCCCGCCCAGAACAGTTCTTCCAACTGACCTGGGGGATGATGCGCGATACCCAAAAGCGCAACCTGGAACGGCTGATGAACCCGGACAGCGGCAAAAAGCGCGAAGGTCCCAGCACGGCAATCCTGCGGCTGATGCTGATGATCGAAATGCTTTCGTGGGGTGATGCGGGGGTGTACCTATGCCTGCCCGGTGGCGCATTGGGCGGCGCAGCCATCGAAGCCGTCGGCACGCCGGAACAGAAAATGCGCTTTCTACAGCGCTTTGCGGAAGGTGAAGTCCCGGCGTGGGGCGCAATGGCAATGACCGAACCCGGTGCGGGGTCGGATACGTCCGCGATTCGCACCCGTGCCGTGTTCGACCCGGTGACCAATGAATGGGTGCTGAACGGCGAAAAGATTTTCTGCACCAACGGCAAGCTGGCGCTCGAAGAATCGAACGGGCTGGTGGTGGTGTGGGCGACGATTGACCCGACCGCCGGGCGTGCCGGGATGCGCCCGTTTGTGGTGGAAGCGGGTACGCCCGGCGTGAAAGTGACCAAAGTCGAGATCAAGCACGGCATCCGCGCCAGCGATACGGCGGCGATTGTGCTGGATAACGCCCGCATCCCGGCGGACAACATCCTGGGCAGCCCGGAAGTGCAGAAGGGCGAAGGCAGCGGCGGTTTCAAAGGCGCAATGGCGACGTTCGACGCGACTCGTCCGCTGGTCGCGGCTTCGGCACTGGGGATTGGGCGGGCTTCGCTGGAGACAGTCAAAGAGGTGTTGAAGGCTAACGGGGTCGAAATTCCGTATGACCAGCCGTATCACAAGCTGACGGCCATTCAGCGCGATGTGATCGAGATGGAAGCGCAGTTACAGGCGGCCTATCTGCTCACCCTGCGCGCTGTCTCGCTGCTCGATCACGGCGAACCGAACAACCTGGAATCCGCGATGTGCAAAGCCAAAGCGGGCAAGATCGTCACGCAGATCGGCCAGAAATGCGTTGAACTGCTCGGCGCGACCGGGTACAGCAAAGAGACGCTGATTGAAAAGTGGATGCGCGACAGCAAGATCAACGATCTGTACGAAGGGACAGGGCAGATCAATACGCTGATCGTGGCGCGCCGTATCCTGAACTACAGCAGTAAAGAACTGAATTAACGTCGTCTGGCAGGGCGGTTGTGTACCCTTACCGCCCTTTACTACGCTTGTTTCTTTGATGAAAGGATTTTCATGGCACACAGAATTCGCAAAGCAGCCGTGATCGGCAGCGGCACGATGGGCGGCGGGATCGCCGCGCTGCTGGCCGGGGTGGGTGTGCATGTCACCCTGCTCGATATTCCGGCGCGGGATACTCAGCCGGGCGATTCGCCCGCCAAGCGCAACGCCATCGTGCAGGATGGCCTGAAACGCGCCACGACCAGCCGCCCGCCACAGTTGTTGAATGCCGCCGATACCGACCTGATCACGGTGGGCAACATCGATGACGACCTGGGCAAACTGGCGGATGCCGACTGGATCATCGAAGTAGTGGTCGAACGGCTGGACATCAAGCAGAACCTGATGGCGAAACTGGCGGAAGTCGTCAGCCCGTCCACGATCATCAGCACGAATACATCGGGTATTCCGATTCACAAAATTGCCGAACACCTGGACGAGTCGTTCACGCGGCGGTTCCTGGGGACGCACTTTTTCAACCCGCCGCGCTACCTGCGCCTGCTTGAAGTGATCCCCCACCCGAATACCGACCCGGAGATCGTCGATTTTCTCGTCCGCTACGGCACAAATGTCCTGGGGAAAGGCGTGGTGCTGTGCAAGGATGAGCCGAATTTTATCGGCAACCGTTTCATGACCATGAGCGGGATGCAGATGGTCAATTACACGCTCGATCATGGATTCACGGTCGAAGAAGTCGATACGATCACCGGGCCGCTGATCGGTCGCCCGAAAACCGCCACGTTCCGCCTGAACGATCTGGTCGGGATCGATGTGGCCGTCGGCGTGGCGCGCAACCTGTACCCGGCCATCGCACACGACCCGGCGCGGACGGTCTTGGAACATGCGGGGACGACGGCGCTGTTCGATAAACTGCTGGAGAACAAATGGCTGGGCAATAAATCGAAGCAGGGCTTTTACAAAGAGGTCAGGACGGAAAGCGGCGAACGCGATTATCACGCTTTGAACCTGCACACGTTCGCGTATGAAGCGCCCGCCAAACCGCGCTTTGAAAGCGTGAGCAAGCACCGCAAAATTGAGGATACGGGCGCACGCATTAAGGCGCTGATCAACGAAAGCGACCGGGCGGCGCAGTTGTTGTGGCATCACCATGCGTTCCTGCTGGCGTATGCATCGAACCGCGTGCCGGAAATCACCGAAAGCATTGTCAATGTCGATAATGCGCAGAAGTGGGGCTTCAGCCACGAACTTGGCCCGTTTGAAATCTGGGATGCGATTGGCGTAGCCGAAACCGTCCCCACGTTTGAAGCGGCGGGCTACCCCGTCGCGGACTGGGTGAAAACCATGATCGCCAGCGGACACGGCGCGTTCTACCAGCGCGATGCCGCCGGCGCGGTGATCGGCTATTACAGCCCGCAGGCCGCCGCATATGTGCCGCTGCACGCCGATGCGAAAACCTACAAGGTCGATTCGCTGCGCAAGCACGGCGCGGAAGTCGCACGGAATGCCGGGGCAAGCATCCTGGATATGGGCGATGGCGTGGCGCTGCTCGAATTTCATTCGCCCGCCAATGCGCTCGATCAGGACGTGATCGAGATGAGCTGGAAGGCGGTCGAACTGCTCGAAACGCGCTTCGATGCGCTGGTCGTGGGCAACGATGCCGAACGGTTCTGCGTGGGTGCGAACCTGTTCATGGTGGCGATGGCGGTCAACGCCGGGCAGTTGGAACAGCTCGAAGCGTCGATGAAGGCTTCCCAGAACGTGATGACGGCCATGCGCCGTGCCGCGAAACCCGTCGTGATCGCGCCGCACAACATGGCACTGGGCGGCGGCTGCGAATTCGTCATGGCAGGGGCGCGGGTGGTGGCGCATCAGGAACTCTACACCGGACTGGTCGAAGTAGGCGTGGGGCTGATTCCGGGGTCGTGCGGCGTGAAAGAGATGCTGCGCCGCGTGGTCAACCCGGTCATGGCTTCGCACCCCAACGCCGACCCGCTGCCGCACCTGCAAAAGGTGTTCGAGATGATCGCGCTGGCGAAAGTGAGTGGGAGCGCTAAGGAAGCCCGCGAGATGGGCGTTTTGCAGCCCACCGACCGCATTGTGATGAACCGCGATCACCTGTTGGGCGAAGCCAAGCGCGAAGCGCTGCATATGGCCGATGGCTATACGCCGAACAACCCGGCGAAGGTCTACGCGGCGGGGCGCGATGTGTACGCCGCGCTGATGATCGCCATCGAAGGGTTTCTGGAAGCGCGCCAGGCCAGCGAACATGACGCGCTGATCGCCCGTAAACTCGGTTTTGTGCTGACGGGCGGCGCGGTCACCGAACCGGGCTGGCTGGACGAGCAGGTGTTCCTTGACCTGGAACGCGAAGTCTTCCTGGAACTGGTGCAAACGCCGAAAACGCTCGAACGTATGGGGCATATGCTGCAAACCAATAAGCCCTTGCGCAATTGAGCGCACGTTATCGATGGGAACAGGACGCGGTACGGATTGTCGGTTCCCCATCGTCTACCGTTGATAAAAAGTCAGGTCGAGTTTGAAGGGGATTGATGATGCGGGAAGCAGTGATCGTCGCGGCGGCGCGTACCGCCGTTGGCAAGGCGAAAAAAGGCGTGACGCGCAGCGTCCGCTCCGATGATATGGCGGCGGCGGTGATTCAGAACGTGATGGCGCAGACCGGCGACAAGCTCGACCCGAACGAGATCGACGACGTGATCATCGGCTGCGCGATGCCTGAAGGGTCGCAGGGGTTGAATTTCGCCCGCGTGATTGCGCTGCGGGCGGGGCTGCCAGTCGAAGTGCCGGGGCAAACGGTGAACCGCTTCTGTTCCAGCGGGCTGCAAACGATAGCGCTGGCGGCGGAGCGCATCATCGCCAACGGCGCAGATGTGATCATCGCAGGCGGGGCGGAAACGATGTCGCTGGTGCCGATGAGTGGATTCAGGATCAGCCCGAACCCGTACATGGCGGCCAACGAACCCGAAGTCTATATGTCGATGGGGCATACGGCGGAACGGGTGGCGGATGAATTCAACGTGAGCCGCGAAGATATGGACGTGTTCGCGGCGGAAAGCCACCAGAAAGCGGCACGGGCGACCGACAGCGGCATCTTCCGCCAGGAAATTGTCCCGTTCGAGATTGAAGAAACGTACTACACCGATGACGGCGAACGGGTGACGACCACGATCACCCTGACCGAAGATGAGCATCTGCGCCGCGAAACGACCGCCGACGGGCTGGCGAAGCTCAAGCCGGTATTCCGCGAAGGCGGGCGCGTGACGGCGGGTAATTCCAGCCCATTGAGCGATGGCGCGGCAGCCGTGATCGTGATGGAAGCGGGCAAGGCGGCGCAGCTTGGCCTGACCCCACTAGCGCGGTTTGTCGGCTTCGGCGTGGCGGGTGTGCGCCCAGAGATCATGGGCGTGGGGCCGATCAACGCGATCCCCAAGCTGCTCAAGCGTACCGGAATCAGCCTGCAAGACATCGACCTGATCGAGCTGAACGAAGCGTTTGCGGCACAGTCGCTCGCCGTGATCCGGCATCTGGAAATGGACGCGGAGCGCGTGAACGTGAACGGCGGCGCGATTGCCTTAGGTCACCCGCTGGGCTGCACTGGGTCGAAGCTGACCGTGTCGCTGATCAACGAAATGAAGCGCAGGAACAGTCGGTATGGCATGGTGACGATGTGCATCGGCGGCGGCATGGGCGCGGCGGGCATTTTCGAAAACCTGAACTAAGCGCGCTGCAAAAATCGTCCGCCCTACACGCAGCATGAGAAGCGGTGGGGCGGGCGCTTCAGCGGGGAGCGCCGACGCGGTTGGGGTCGATCACATATTCCCACCAATTCCACGAAATGCCGTGACTTTGCCCGGCGACGTGGGGGAAATGCTGGAACCACCAGCGATGATGCGCCCGAATATCGCCGTTTCCCCATTCGCGGGAGTCCACCATGCGCCCGTCGCCGCTCAAATCCGGGAATTGGTACCAGGTATCGCATCGTGACAGCACCGGACGCGGATTGCCCCAGTCATAATCCTTCACGCTGTTGGGCGCAAAGTGAACGTTGCCACATTCCGCCGCGCCGGGGTGCGTCTTGTCGTACCGGGTGAAGCGTTCCCACAAATTCGCGTCGCCGCGCTGGTCAGCGAATACCTTGATCAGTATCGATTCGGCGCGATGCCCCAGGTCTTCGAGCATTTCGCCTACGCCGCGTTCATAATTGAATCCCATGATCACGAACCGCTTTTTCGCCCGTTCCGTGCCTTGCAGCGGCGGCGCATTGCACCAGAACGCCCCCGGCCCGGCCATGATCGATTCATAATAGCCGCAGTACGGAAAACCGAGCAGCCACACTTCATCGATCTGGTCGTCGTTCACCCGGTCGATCAGGCGGAACTCGCGCACCAGCGCATGGTAATCGACATCATCCGGCTGGTGGAACTGGCGCGTGCGCCATGCCTGATCGAATGCCGCATCCGTATAGCGAAAGCCATCCTTCTTGAGCGGGAATGCATCGACTTCCAGGCGTTCAACGATGCGGTACTGGGCATACCCGCCGCTGATCTCGGCAATATCGTTGATGTATCCCTGTGCCAGCATATCCGGGTCGTGCCAGCCGTAAACCTGCTGCGCCTTCAAGCCGCCGCGCACGCGAATCACCGGGTTATGCACGACGGCCAGCACACGCGGGTGAACCGGTTCCGGCGTGGGCAGGCCGCTCATCGTGCCTGGTATGGGCAGCCCACTGTCCCGGCCATCGAGCGGGTGCGGGCGGCCTGGTTCACCACTGAACCAGCGCGCTAAGGTTTTCAGAATGTCCATCGTTCGCGTCTCCCACTTTTGCACGGCGCAGCATGAACCGCGCCACCACTGTAGCCTGGTCAGCCTCAAACGGCAAAAGACGAGCCAGTATGCACTGGCACATTCAGGGATGGCATGATTTAATGCGGTTATGAAACTACGTCTTTTGATCCGTCTGACCCTGGTTGTGCTGTTGATCCCGCTGGTGTACCTGGTGATCAGCGCCCTGTTTTACGAACAGCTCGCGCGTGTGCAGCCACACTGCGGCGGGCGTTTTCAGTTGCATACGCCCGCCGCGTTTTCAGTAGCACCTTTTGCTTCCGGCTTCGATACCGCGCCGTACCTAATGCCCGATTACCACCCCGTAGAAATTTCGGTCGTCGATCCGGCGATCACGATCAGCGCGTGGGATATTCCGCCCTCCACAGCCCGCGTGCCAGGGGAAACGCCCGTGCCAACCGTGATCGTGGTGCACGGCCTGGGGGATTGTAAACAGCACCCGCGTTCGCTGCTCCCCGCCGGAATGCTGCACCGCGCAGGCTACCGCGTGCTGATGATCGATTTACGCGAACATGGCGCATCGACGGTCGAAGATGGTTATTGGGCGGGCAACACCGAAGAATACCGCGATGTCCTCAGCGCGTGGCGCTGGTTGGTCGACGATCAGGCCGTGCCGCCGGAACAGATTGGCATCTTCGCATATTCGGGCGGAACTGCCGCCGCGCTGATCGCGATGGGTGATGAGCCACGCATCACCACCGCGTGGCTGGACAGCGTGTATGTCGATCTCATGGCCGAAATTCAGGATCAGGTCACCCGCAGCGGCATTCCGTCGGTCTTTTTGCCCGGCGGCCTGCTGATCGCCCAGCTTCACGGGGACGATTTAACTGCATATGCGCCGCTCAGCGCCGCCGCTGCCGTCGCGGATCGCTCGCTCTTCATCACACACAGCACCGATGACCAACGGCTGCGTGTCGAAAATGCGCCGCTGCTGGCCGAAGCAATTCAGGCGGCGGGTGGGCAGGCCGAACTATGGATCACCGAAGGATCGCTGCATACCAACGCCATGTTCGACCTGGCTCCCGCCTATGAAGCCCGCCTGATCGCCTTTTTCGATGCCCATCTGCGCGATGGGTGAGGCGGTTCAGTCGGTTTGCAGCCGTTCGATGGCATCTCGTGCCGCTTCTCGCACATCCTCATCCGGGTGATCGATCAGGTTGACCAGCGCCGGAATCGCCCGCTGATCGCCCGTTTCGCCCAATGCATCTGCCGCGCTTGCCACCAAGATCGGGTCGTTCTGGTACAGCAGGCGCACCAGCGCATCGACAGCGCGCGGGTCTTTCAAGAGCGCCAGCGACCAGGCCGCCCCCAGGCGAATTTCGGGGTCGTCGTTGGTCAGGTCGTGCAGCAGCCGGTCAAGCCCGGCGGCGGCGCGGGTCGTGTTCAGGCGGATCGCCATTTCCGCCGCGCTCTGCCGCACGCCCCAATCGGGGTCGTCGAGTGCGGCAGCCATCATCTGGTACGCGACCGTCAGGCGCGGGTTGTGCGCGTCCAGTTCATCGGCCATCGCTTCGGTGTAGCGCGAAGCGCCCAGGTACGTCCCCAACGCCCGTACCGCCGTCTCCCGCATCTGCGGGTCATCGCTCGTCATCGCCGTCAGTAGATCGTTCACCGGGTCGCTCATACTTTGTCACCTCGATGCTTGTCGCATATATAGGCATTGTGGAAGTGCTGCCGAATTGTACCGCGCTGTCGATTCACCGTGCAGCGCGGTCTATAATCGTGGGGACTGGTTTGTCGGTTGTGAAGGAGGCAGAAGGGCATGGACTCTCAGCACGCATACGAGATGACCGAACGCAGCGGCCTGATGGCGGGAATGCGCGGCAATTTTCCGCCAGAAACGGCGCTGCGCGTGGCGGACATTATGATGAAGGCGCGCATCAACGTCTTTGAACTGACCATGAACAGTGTGCAGCCGCTTGAGGCGATGCAGGCGCTGAAGCGTGAATACGGCGATCAGGCAGTGGTCGGTATGGGGACGGTGCTGAATCCCGACATGGCGCGTCAGGCGCTCGACGCGGGCGCGGACTGCATCATCGCGCCGTCGTTCGATCCCGTCGTGGTCGAACTGGTACAAAAAGCCGATGTATTGGCAATCCCTGGCGTGATGACCCCGACCGAGATCATCAACGCCTGGCACATGGGGACGAAGCTGCTCAAGATTTTTCCAATCGGTGTGCTGGGGCTGGACTATTTCAAAGCCGTGCGCGCCCCGCTTGACCAGGTAAAATTCTGCTGCAACGGCGGCATGACCGATCAGAATGTGGGCGATTTCATTCGGGCGGGCGCGACATGCTGCGGAATGGCGGGCTGGCTGACGGGCGATGGCTCGATGTCCCTGGAGACAATCGCCCACCGCGCCAATACGCTGCGCGATATTGTAGACCGCACCCGTGCCAATACGCCCGTGCTGGCGTGACAATCACAAGGGTGCGGTGAGCAGGTGTCTTTACCGCGCCCGTTTCATTCCATATCTTCGCTGAAGGGCCAGTTGGGAAGGGGTTCACGCGCCGCACGCCACGCCGAGGGGATGCCGTTCACCCCGGTGTAACACGCCACAATGCCGCCGACAATGGCGCAGTTGGTGTCAATATCGCCCCCGCCTGCCGCTGTCAGCCACAACGCCTGTTCATAGTTTCCCAACAGTTCGCCCGCGCACCACAGGCAGTAGCCGACCGTGTCCTGTGCGGAAATCTGGCTGCCGTTGCCCAACAGCGAAACTGCCCCTTCGAGCGAAATGGAACTGCTCAGGTCACGGGCGCGGGCGATCTTCGAGTGGACTTCACTTGGCGGCACATGCGGCAGCACCAGGTCGATGAACTGAGTGCGGGCGGGCGGTGGGCTGCCGCGCAGCGTACAGGCAACCCCGGCTGCGACGGCCACCGCAACCGCCCCGGCGATGCCTTCCGGGTGCGCGTGCGTGACTTCGGCGCTCAGCCGGGCCTGTTCCGCCGCTTTCGCCAGGTCATGGTGGAAAAACGCCCCCAGCGGAGCGACGCGCATCGCGCCGCCGTTGCCATACGATCCCTGCCCGCCGAACATCGCCCGGCTGCCTTCGCGCCAATCGCCACCCCGCCTGATGAAACGCAAAAGCTGGGTTGCGCCCGCCCCATATTTGCGGGCGGGGTCGAAATGCGCCGCAAAGCTTTGCGCCAGCGTATTCTGATGGATATGCTGGTGCTGACGCAGGATGGCATAGACCGAGAGCGCCATGTTCGTATCGTCGGTGAACGTCCATCCGCCAGTTGGGAACACCCCACTGGTGAGCTGCGCCCGCAAATGCGCCGGGTTGAAGAACTGTTCACCGAACGCATCGCCTACGCTCAAGCCTTCCAGCGACATCAGCGCCCGCGCCAGCGCGTGGAGATGAGGAATTTGATCATTCATGACGGTTTTCAAACGCACATGTCCTTACAGGTCTACACATCGAATCATCCGCCTCTGTACTGTGATGTACTCCCATCAGGCAACGCTGCCCCTGCAAGCAGAGGACTTGCCGCGTCTACGGGTCTTTGCGCCGACACCCCGGCGTTGAGAATATTGATCGCCGCGTTGTGGTCGCGGTCTAACGTCATGCCACAATGTTCACACTGAAACACACGCTGGCGCAGCGTAAGGGTCTGATGATGCCCGCACGCCGAACACTTACCTGTGGTTCGCTCGAATCGCCCGATCTGCCTGACGACCTTGCTGCGCTTATGGGCAACGTGCTTCAGGATGGTCATGAACTGACCGAATGCCAGGTCGCTGCCCTTCCGCCTCCACAGCGCCTTCATCGCCACCAGGTTCAGCGTTTCAAAGCAGAGCAGGTCGTAGCGGTCGCATAGCAGATGCGCGAGTTTATAGTGTTCGTCCCGCCGCCTGTCAGCGATGCGGATGTGCGTCCGGGCGATGCGCCGTGCGGCTTTTTGTCCTTGCGCGACTGCATTTTCTTCAGTCGCTTCAGTTCATGCAGATGATGCAGCCCGGACGTGTACTGCTGGCCAGTGTGGTCGGTGAGAAACGTCTTCAGCCCGAAATCGAACCCCGCCACATGACTGATCGTGGGTTCGATGGGGTCTGGCACGGTGTCAAGCACACTGAAAAGCAGCCACAGCCTGTCAGCCGCATCCCGTTTGACGGTCAGCGTCTTCACCGTTCCGCGCAGCGGGCGATGCTGCACGAATTTATACTTGTACTTCCCAATCTGGACTTTGCTGCCGTCCAGCAGCTTGTAACCCGCCTGCTTGAGCGTGAACGACATCCGCTTGCGCACCGGCTTATAACGCGGCGGACGTGTCGCTAAGCGCTTGAAAAACCGCTGGTAGGCGGTGTCCAGCCGCTCCAGCACGTCCTGTACCGCCTGCGACCCGACCGCTTTCCAGAAGGCATAGCGCTGCGTCCGCATCCGCAGCCGTGCAATATGCGCTTTCATCCGGGCGAGGGGAATGTATTTTTTCGTCAGGCGGTAGCAGCGTTTTTGCAGCGCCAGGGCATGATTCCAGATGCTCCCGGCAATCCTGATCGTCTGACGCAGATGCTTGTCCCGCTTGTTACAGCGGTAGAGACGATATTGGTACGTGCGCCGCACTTCCATCAGACGTTTTTCTGTTTCTCATTATAGGACTGAATGACTGAACCCACTGATAAGATGAATTTACTGCGCGTCCACAATGTTGGCAATCGCTTTTTCAATTTAGGACATTCGTTTCGCAATGCGTGCGCGCTGTAGGTAGCATATTTCATGCAGCGAAAGCAAGTGAAGGGTTTATGTCTTACCGCTAAAGCTGGTGGGTTTTACGCCCTAATTCTATAATCCACTTGACCGCTAACAGGGATTGAGACACATGGGAATTGAACGAATCGTCGTCAAGATTGGGACGAGTACGCTGACCAACGGTGGGCGCAGGCTCAACCGCCCGCGTATGCTGGAGATTGTGCAGCAGGCGGCGCACTTGTACCAGCAAGGCCACGAAATCGTGTTCGTCTCGTCCGGGGCGGTGGCAGCAGGGCGTGAACGGCTTGGCTTTCCCGATTTTGGCCGCTCACTGCCCGCCAAGCAGATGCTCAGCGCGATTGGTCAAAGTCGCCTGATGCAGATGTACAGCGAATTATTCGATATTTTCGATCTGGTCGTCGCTCAGGTGCTGCTCACCCGTGAGGACATCGGTGACCGCCCGCGCTTTCTGAATGCGCGGGATACCCTGCTCACGCTGATCGACCGCCGGATCATCCCGATCATCAATGAAAACGATACCACCGCCACGCATGAAATTCAGGTAGGCGACAACGACAACCTGTCCGCGCTCGTCGCCACGCTCATCGAAGCGGATCGGCTGATCATCCTGACCGACCAGGACGGCCTGTATTCCGCCGACCCGCGCCTGCACCCGGATGCGGCACTGATCGAGCGCGTCCCAAAGATCGACGATTCGATTTTTGCGCTGGCGGGCGGCACCGAAAGCGGCGGGGTGGGGACGGGCGGCATGATCACCAAGCTGCAAGCGGCACAGCTTGCCACGCGCAGCGGAATTACGACGATTGTCGCCAACGGACGCACGCCCACCGTGATCGAACGGTTGGTGGCGGGGGAGGCAATTGGCACCTGCTTCGAGCCAGTCACCGGGCAGGTGGACAGCCGGAAACGCTGGCTGATGCTCGACAAAACACGCGGCAAACTGCACATCGATGATGGCGCGGTGCAGGTCTTGACGATTGGCGGAGCCAGCCTGCTCCCGGTGGGGGTGCGGTCGGTTGATGGCGATTTTGAGCGCGGCACCACCCTTTCGATCATCGCGCCGAACGGCCAGGAAATCGCACATGGGCTGACCAGCTACCACAGCGACGATGTGCGGCGGTTGTGCGGGATTCGTTCGACCAAAATTTTTGAAATTCTGGGGTATAGTTACGGCGATGCCGTGATTCATCGTAATAATATGGTACTCTTGAAGTGAATAAAATGGAGCGGGTGCGCATGGACATGCAGCAGATGGGCAAAGCTGCCAAAACAGCTGCCATAGCCCTGGCGAAAGCCACGACCGAACAAAAAAACCGCGCTCTGGAAGCGGTCGCGGCAGCACTGGAAGCCCATACCCCCGCACTGGAGCAGGCCAACGAGCGCGACCTGGCGGCGGCGCTCGAACGTGGGACTGCGCCCGCTTTGGTTGACCGCCTCAGCCTGCGCAACCGGCTCCCCGGCATCATTGCCGATGTGCGCCGGGTCATCGCCCTGCCCGACCCCGTTGGGGTGCAATTCGACGCGAAAAGCCTGCCCAACGGCCTTCAGGTTCACCGCCGTCGCACGCCCATTGGCGTGATCGGTGTGATCTACGAAAACCGTCCGAATGTGACGGTCGATGTGGCGGCGCTCACGCTCAAAAGCGGCAATGCAGCCATCCTGCGTGGCGGTTCGGAAACGCTGTACAGCAATACCGCACTCGTTACGGTGATCCGCGAAGCGCTGGCAGCGGAGGGGACGCTGCCGCCGGACGTGATTCAGTACATCAGCGATACCGACCGCCAGTACGTATCCGAAATGCTTAAGCTGCATGCGTACATCGATATGATTATCCCACGCGGCGGCGCGGCACTGCATCAGTTCTGCCGGGAAAACAGTACGATCCCGGTGATCACGGGTGGGGTGGGCATCTGCCATGTGTTCATTGATGAAAGTGCCGACATTGAAATTGCGCTGCCCGTGATCTATAACGCGAAAACGTCGCGGCCTTCGGTGTGCAACTCGCTCGATACCGTGCTGGTGCATCAGGCAATCGCGGCGGAGTTTCTGCCGCAGATCGTCGAACTGCTTGCACAATCCGGCGTACAGTTCCGGGCAGAACCCCGTGCCAAAGCCATCGTGGATGGGGCAGGGCTGAATGGGACGGCGGAGTCGGTGTCGCTGGCGGGCGCTGACGACTTCGATACCGAATGGATGGCGCTCATCCTGGGGTTGAAAGTGGTCGATTCGCTCGATGAAGCGGTTGCGCACATTCAGCGCCACAGCCTTAATCATTCTGATGGCATTATCACGCGCAATATGGAGAATGCTGCACGATTCATTCAGGAAGTCGATTCTTCTGCCGTTTTCGTCAATGCCAGCACCCGGTTTAATGATGGCGGGGCGCTTGGCCTGGGTGCGGAAGTGGCCGTCAGCACGCAGAAGCTTCACGCACGCGGGCCAATGGCGCTGGAAGAACTGACGACCTATAAATGGGTGGTGGTGGGGGACGGCCACATCCGGCAGTAAATGGCACAACACGCAGAGGAAGATCGTCTATGCCGCATGTATTGGTAGTCGAAGATGATAAAGAACTGATGTTTGTCCTGGAGCAGCTTTTAGAAAATCTTGGGCATCAGGTGACAGGCGCTCTGGATGGCGAAACGGCCTGGGCGTGGCTCTCCAATGGCCAGAACCGCCCCGACATCATCTTGTGCGATCTTACCCTGCCTGCCATGACTGGGCTGACGTTTCTAAATCATGTGCGGTCCAGTTCAGTCACCCAGGGCTGCCGATTCATCGCCATGAGCGGCAGCCCGGAAGAACGTGCCGCCTCTTTCGCCATCGGTGCGTGTGCCTACCTGGTCAAACCTTTCTTCCTGCGCGATCTGGAACGGGTGCTGGCCGACTGTTTACCTCCCCAGGTGTGAACTCATACGCATCAGGTATCACGCACCTGCATCGCTCTCAACTTTCCCGGAAAGCCCTGACCTGATGTCGAACCCGCACGCCAGCGCAGCCACGCTCATCGTCCTGAATCCCCACGCGGGCAGCGGACGCGCGAAGTACCTCTGGGATGATCTTCATGCTTCGCTGCGCAACCGATTAGGGACATTTTCGGTCGTGATCACCGAACAGCCAGAGGATGTCGCGCCACAGCTTGCCGATGCCGCTCGCCAGGGCATTCGCCGCGTCATCGCCATTGGCGGCGACGGCACGAACCATATCGTGATCAACGATGTGATCCGGCAGAACGGATTGCTTGCGCCACATGATCAGATCGTGTATGGCAATATCCCCATCGGCACGGGTCGGGATTGGGCGCGGGGGTTGGGGTTTCCCACGCAAAGCGTGGCGGCGATGTCGGACTGGATCGCCCGTGCTACGCCGCGTCCCATCGACGTGGGCGTGCTGACCGACCACGACACGCAGCGGCGCGAATACTTCCTGAACATCGCCAGCACCGGGTTAGGCGGCGATGTCGTGCTGCGCGTGAACAGCGCCGAAAAGCGGCGCGCCTGGACATTTTTTCTGGCGACGGTGCAGTCCATTCTGCACTACCAGCCGCAGCATATCCGCGTCCGCATCGACGGCGCGGCCTGGTACGAAGGCCGGGTGTATGTGCTGGCTGTCGCCAACGGATCGACGTTCGGACGGGGAATGCAGATCGCCCCGCACGCGGTGATCGACGATGGGCTGTTCGAGGTCGTGCTGGTGAAAGCGGTTTCGCGGCTGGAGATTTTGAGTGCCTTTCAGCGCGTGTACCGGGGAACGCACCTGACGCACCCAGCAGTGCTGTACACCCGCGCCAAACAGGTCGAAGTCGAAGCGGTCACCCCGGATGCACATGCGGCCATCGGCCTGGAACTGGACGGGGAATTTCGCAGCGGGCGGGCGCTCACCTTCGAGGTGCGTCCCGCCCTGCTGCACTTCTTACGCTGATCCGCTCGGCTTTGGGGAAACCTGTGGCGCGGGTGGGGTCTGCTGTGCAGTCGCAGGGGCTGCGGGTGGCACTGGCGGGGGCGTTTGTCCCGCTGGGGTGGGTGCTGGCACATCCTTTGCGAATTCATCCCTGCTGGTGATGCTGACCACAGTTTCGGCGGCATTCAACGGCGCATTCACTTGTGTGGACGCATCCACCGGTGTGGACGGTGCGCTGACTCCGCTTTCCGGCTTGGGCGCGGGCGCTGTGCTGGCAGCGGGCGCGGTGATGGGTGACGTGGCCGTGGAATCAGCTTTTGGCTCGGCAGTGGACGGCACTGGCGCGGGAACCGGGGTGGGTTCGGGCGCAGGGGTACCTGTGCTGGTCACTGGCATTGTTCCTGCTGCCGGGGATGCTGCGGTCGCAGGTGGAACTGCGGTCGCAGGCGTGGCCGCTGGCGGCACTGGCGCGGACGCTGCGTTTTGTTCTGTGCCGCCGTTCACGCCTACGAACGGCGATACCTGTGCAGGGGCGGCTTCGGGTGGGGTCGCAGCAGTTGAGACCGGGGACGGCGCAGCAGCCGGGACCGCCGTGCTGAGCGGCTTGATAGTGGGAACTGCTGCGCCCTTGAGCTGCGTCTCGTACATCTGCACCAGTTCGACAAGCTGGGCGACGGGCA
The DNA here is from genome assembly GCA_033764035.1 of bacterium. Lineage (GTDB taxonomy): Bacteria > Chloroflexota > Anaerolineae > Aggregatilineales > Phototrophicaceae > Flexifilum. Next base: position 321,246 of record JANRJJ010000024.1, on the reverse strand, counting down.
GCGGCTTGGCGATGTACGTATCGCATCCGGCTTCGATACATCGTTCGCGGTCGCCCGTCATGGCGTAAGCCGTCACCGCCACAATGGGCAGTTTGTGGCCGCGTGCGCGAATCTGCCGCACTACGTCCAGCCCGCTTAGCCCCCCGGCTAACTGCACGTCCATCAAGACCAGGTCAGGGCGATCCTTGTCGAAGTTTTGCAGTGCCGATTCGCCTTCGGTGTACGTGACCACTTCATGCCCCCCCATGCGGGCGATGCGCTGAAGCAGGGAAAGATTCGCCGGGTTATCTTCCACATAAAGAATTCTCATCGTCATCCAACCTGTTCACTGTGCCGCACATCGGCAGTGATGGCGTTCGCGCCATTTCCATTCCCGTTCAGGACAAACTCGTTCTCGATGTTTTCACGGTACCGCTGTAACGTGAAGTACAGGATGCTGCCGCGTCCCATTTCGCTTTCCGCCCAGATGCGCCCTCCCATCAAGCCAAGAAGCTGACGCGAGATCGCCAGCCCCAGTCCCGCGCCCGAACGGGGGTCGCGCACGCCGGTTTCAGCCTGCTTGAATTCCTCAAAGATCACTTCCAGGCTGTCTTTCGGAATGCCCGACCCGGTATCGCGCACGCTGACCAGGACTCCTTCTTCGGTTTCGCGCACGCTGAGTGTGATCGCCCCGCGATCCGTAAATTTGGCCGCGTTGCTGTACAGGTTCAACAAGACCTGGCGCACACGGGCTTCATCTGCAAACACATCCGGGATGATCGGCGGCAGATCAAGCTCCAGCCGGATGGGTTTCTGGCCGACCAGCCCGCCCGCCGTCGAAAGCACCGCTGTGACCAGCGGCTTGAGTTCGATACGCCCCATCCGAATATCGAGCTTGCCCGCGTCCACCTTGGACAGGTCGAGAATATCGTTGATCAGGTTCAGAAGCTGGCGACCGCTGTTGTAAATCTGCTGCAAATCGGCTTCGTAGGCGTTGGGCAGTTTCACACCATCGTACATCGCCGGGTATTTGAGCATGGTTTCACTGAAGCCGATGATGGCATTCAGCGGGGTACGCAATTCGTGGCTCATGTTGGCGAGAAACTGACCACGAAAGTGTTTGGCTTCTTCGGCAGCGGCGCGTGCGGCCACCAGGTCGGTATTTGCCTGCTGTAAACGGTCGCTCAAGGCCTGGCTGCGCGCCAGACTGCGTTCCAACTGCTGGCGGTTATCGAACAGTTCGCTGCTCACGCGGCGTTCGCGCTGATAGTTCATCAGCGCCCATTCCGTCACCTGTGAAAGATCGCCCGTCACCTGCATAGCCAGCAGCGCGCTGAGAAAGATCACGATGATCGCGGCGATCTGAAAAATACCGAAGAATTCAAAACTGCCCGTCACCACGCCCGGAACCAGCACCGTAATCATAGATGCGACGATCCCGAACAACAGCGCATTCAGCGGGTGAACAAGCAGACCGACCACGAACACCACGACCGGAAAGGCGAAAGGCAAAATCTGACGTAACAGGTTGTCGCCCAATGCAATCCCCAATGCGATGGCCGCTATCGCCCCCAGTGTATAAATCCAGGCGGCGGTGGTGAACTGCCCACGGTTGAGGATGACACGGGTGAGCAGACATCCAACGGCCAGCACCACCAGCGGCAGCATCAGCGATGTGACTTCCTGGCGCTGAAGCATGGCGATGTTCAGGACGATCCAGCCCAGAATCACGCTCAGGATCAGCGTGAGCCGCCATAACACTTTTAAACGGTCGGCTTTCACCTCATTGGCGAACTCTAGATTTGTAGGGACAGCCATCGTAATTTCGCCTTATTCATGCTGAAAAAAGGACATCCTTTTGGAATGTCCCTGATTATAGCGACAATTCGGGCTGCAATCCCTTCAGTTTTTAAATTGATAGGGCGCGCTGAAGCGGGAGGGTGGGAAAGAAGTCTTACACGGGGAAATGCAACTGACCCCTCACGCTGCCCTGCTCATGGGGGTGAGGCTGGCAAGTGAGGGGTTAGGTCTGCGCATATCTGACAGATTAGCGGTTGAGATCGTTCAGGTCATCCGAATCCGACAAGGTGTTGTTCCGGTTTGGCTGCGTGTCGGCCATCGGGTCAATTTCGACATCCTTGCGGCGGACAGTTCCCTGCACGGTTTCGGTGCGTTCGGTCGCTTCCTTGCCGACGACCACTTCTTCGACTACCCGCGCCGTCTTGCTGATCACAGCTTCTTCGCCCATTTCGCGCACTTCAATTTCACCTTCCCCGAAGGTGCTGAAATCGGCATCGGAGGCGGGGCGGTCTACCGGGTGACGGTCAATCGTGACATGTTCTTCGCGCAGATTGACATCCGCACGCACCGGACGTTCGGTCACGTAGCTGCGCACGCGCACGCCGCCGCGATCCACCGTCCGCTTGCTCACGTTCATGTCTTCTTCTACCACTTCAAAACGTGCCTGTTCGCCCTGGTCAACGCGCTGGCCGCTGGTGATGCTGTCGATATCATCGCGGTTGTACATCCCGCCTTCGCTGTAGCTGCGGGTATATTCTGCGCGGTCGGCGGCCACTTCATCGCTCGTCATCACCCGCGACTGCGTATCATAGGCCGACCACCCGCTCTGACGGAAGTATTCGCCGCGTGAATCCACATCGACCGGGCTGTAGCTGTACAGCACATCTTCAATCGCATCGATCTGCGCATCATCCGTTTCAACGATCACGGCATAATCGCCGCGCCGCAGGCTTTCGGCGTACACATCCGCATCGCCGCGTGTCGAATCGTTCCCGAACAGCCAGTTGAAGAACCCGCCGATACCGCCTTGACGGGAGTCATCTTCATAAACGCCGCCTTCCACGCGGATGGCACTCTGCTCAATGCCCGCACCGATCAGGTCGGTTTCCACGCGGCGGGCGATGTCTTCGGTTTCGTAAATCGCAATCAACGTTTTCATCTCGTACCTTCTCCTGCTTTGGACTGGACTTCTGATGGCATTCCCCGTCTGACTGCCAGATTGGGGCATGACGGGCGGCGTTGACTGACCTGGTGACGGAATTATCACTATGCATCTGAGTCGGAGGTGCGGCTGCGTTCAACCGAGATGGCTTCGCGGCGCAGTTCGATGGTTTGTGGGCTGCGGGTTTCGACACGATGCCGCGTCACGCGCACTTCCTCACGCAGCATCAGGCGGCGTTCCACAACCACCACTTCCTGAACGACGGGGATGATCATGGTATCGCCTTCATGCCGAACCATGGGTGCAGTTTCCACGTACTGGTTGATCGGTACGCGCTCGACTTCGACCCGTTCGGCATAGCCGGGTTCATCCACCCTGACCGATTCCACGTACACCGACTTGCGCAGCCGCACCCGCCCACGCACCATACGCCGCTTATGAACTTCTGCCGATTCCACAATCACCGGCAGGATGTGCTGTTCACCGGGCTGTAAACCGAGCGGGTCGGTGAGCATTGAGGGGTCGTTCACTATCGGCCATCCCTTCCACGCCTCTACACAGATAGCAGAGCGATACTTTGATCGTACAGGAAGGGGCGTAAAATGTTTTGGCTCGTGTGATGGACATTTACATGCCCGTTCGGGGGATAGAGCGCATACCCGCAAGGGGTAGAGGATGCGGGTATGCCGGATGACATGCGGTGGATCAGGACAGGGTGTTAAATCTCCGCCAGTTCGATCACATCGGGCATTTCTTCACCTGGGAAGGGATCATGCCGGGTGACTTTGGCGAGCAGGTACAGCAGGATCACCCGGATCATCCCCAGCAGTGGGACAATCAGAAAGGCACCGAACACCCCGCCCAACGCCGACCCGACGATGATCCCCAGGATGATGAGCGGCAGTGGCAGATTGACCGCATCGCCCATCACTTTAGGGGCGATCACGTTCCAGATCACCTGGGAGATCACCAGGTTGACGATCACAACCGCCAGCGCAACGGTCAGCCGCTCGAACGGCAGCGTGGTCGAACCCTGAATCAGCGGCACAATCGACAGCGGGATCAGCGCCAGAATCCCGCCGATGGTTGGGATCAGCGAGATCAGCGCGACGATCACAGCGACGATGAACGCCGATGGAATACCCATAATCAGCAGTTGGATGTACGTCAGCACGCCGATTACGAAACACAGGAACAATTGTCCCCTAAAAAAGCCCTGCCACACGCGCATGATCTTCTGACCGAGCAGGCGCAGTTCACGCTGATGCTCCGGGTAAGCCTCCAGCGCGCCTTTCTGGTAGCGGGGCAGTTCGAGCAGGATGATCAGCGAAAGCAGCAGCGAGACCACCAGCGTGGACAGGAAATTGCCGAACCCGCCGACAAAACCGAGCGCCAGCGTGCCAATCGTCGAAGCCACCGATGACGCGACCGCGCCCAGGTTGAACGGCAGCGCGCTGAGGATGGCCGCCTGAAGCTGCTGGAGCGCCGCCTGCGGCTCTACGCCCAGGATGGCATCGCGCAGCGGCAGTGCGTAGGGTGTGGCATCGACCGTGAAACCGAGCGGCAGTGTGACGAACAACTGCGGCTGTGTTTCCGGTGTCCAGGTGATCAACGCCTGCTGTACCTGATCGAGAAAATCGAAGATGCGCACGATGATGTTCTGGATCAGTTCAAAGAATGCTGGGACGACCAACACCAGCGCGAAGGTGAGGATGCCCAGCACCACGCCGAACATGATCACCACGCACAGCGGATACGTCAGAACAGTGCGCCAGGCCAGCAGGCGGGCAGGCACGAACATGATGAAGCTGAGCAAAAACGTGGTGATCAGGATGTTCACCACCGGGGAGAGCAGGGTCAGCGCCCATACGCCCATGATCACGATGGCAATCGCGGTGAACTGCCGAACCCATCCCGCCCATTCCGGTTGGTAAATGGCGGATTCTGTCGAAGGTGTTGGCGGAAGTGCTGTCATGCAACCTCACAGGAAGTCTGATGCCAGCATGAATCCTAATGCGTTTCCCGCGTGATGGCAAACGGATTCAGCACTGCGCGAATGGCAGCATCAGCGTCACTTTGGTGCCATGCCCAATCATCGCGCCAATTTCGAGTTCGCCGCCGTGCGCCTTGATGATCGCGTGTGCCAGCGCCAGCCCCATGCCGATACCCTGCTGTTCGCTTCGTTCACGGTTGATTTGTGCAAAGGGGCGCAGCGCTTCCTTAACGGCGGCTTCCGGGATGCCTTCGCCTTGATCGGTGATCGTCACCCACACGCGGCCTCGCGCCATCGCCTGGGAAATTTTCACCATTCCGTTCGCGGGGGAAAACTTGAGCGCGTTCGAGATCAGCTCCGCGAGCGCCTGTTTAAGCGCGGGCGGGTTGCAGATCACCGTCGCTTCGGGGTTCAGGTCTTCGGTTTCCAGCGTCACGCCGGGCTGCTGGGAATAGGCGAAACGCCGCGCCAGATTGATCGATGACATGAGAATATCCCACAGCGGGACGCACACCCCATGATCGCGCAGCACAGCCGCGTTCAGCAGCCCGGCATCGATTTGCGTCAGGTAGACGAGCTGTTCAACGCGGTGCGTTAACCGCTGGCTGCCACCGCGAATGGTCTCGATCATCTCGGCCAGTTCCTGCCGCTCCAGGTGATCGATCTGACGCGACAGCACATCCAGCACCATGTTGATCGAGATCAACGGGGTGCGCAGTTCATGTGTGACCATGCGTGCAAGCTGCTGTTTGGTCGCTTCTAGCTGACCTTGCAGCGATGTGTCGGTCAGTTCGGTATAGCGTTTCAGGCGCGCTTCGACGGCGGACAGCATCTCCGCTGCCGAAAATGGCTTGGTCAGGTAATCGTCCGCGCCCAAGTCCATCCCCCGGCGCATCGAGTCGCGGTCGCCGCGTGCCGTGAGCATGATGAACGGGATACCGCTGGTCTTTTCGTCGTGGCGCAGCCGTGTGAGGACTTCAAACCCGTCCATACCCGGCATCATAATGTCGCACAGGATCAAATCCGGCTTCCATTCGACCGCCGTTTGCAGGCCGATTTCGCCGCCGCCTGCCCCTTCCGCGTCATAATTGGCATATTGCAGGATCGCGATCAGGTCTTCCATGAGGGCGCGTTCGTCCTCAATTATCAGGATTTTTACCATGAGGGTATTCCAAAGGCTAATGCCGCACACCTACACATCCTAGCATGAAGCCCTCCAACCTACATGCACGGGAATGATGAAAGCTTTTCGCATTTAAGGTTGCAGCGTCTCTTTAATGACCAGCGCCAGCTTCGGGGTAATGCCCGGCACGGCGGCGAGTTCCTCCACGCTGGCCGCCTTGATCGCGCTGATCGAATTGCCGAAAGCCTTCAGCAACGCGCGCCGTTTGGCTGGTCCCACACCGGGGACGGTTTCAAGCTGGTTCGCCATGCCGATCTTCTGGCGTAACTGGCGGTGGCTGGTGATGGCGAAACGATGCGCTTCATCGCGCACCCGCTGCACCAGATAGAGCGCCTGGCTGCGGCGCGGCAGCAGGATTGACTCTGGCCTGCCGGGGATGAAGATTTCCTCAAACTGTTTGGCCAGCGATACCACCGGCACGCGGTCGGTCAGGCCGAACTCGGCCAGCACTTCGACGGCGACCCCAAGCTGCCCTTTGCCACCGTCGATCATCAGCAGGTCGGGCAAGCGCCGCCAGGTTTCATCCGGGTCTTCTTTACCGGGCAGCACCGGGCGCGGCGCATCGTTCGCCGTTTTCCAGCGGTTGAAGCGCCGTGTCAGCGCTTCACGCATCGACTGAAAATCGTCCGGGCCAGCGTGCGTCACTGTGCGGATATTGAATTTACGGTATTCGGCCTTTTTGGGTACGCCCTGCACGAACACCACCCGGCTGGCGACGATGGCCGTCCCCTGGGTGGTGGAAATATCGTAGCATTCGATGCGGTTGGGGACACGCGGCAGCCCTAACGCTTCTTGCAGTTCAGCCAGCGACCCTTCCTGGCGCAGCGTATCCGCCTCCCACTGCGCCCGCAGCATGTGCAGCGCCTCTTTCGCATTTTCTTCGGCTATCTCGATCAGGTCGCGCTTTGCGCCGCGCTGCGGCACGGTGATCGAAACCCGTTTGCCGCTGCGCCGATCTTTCAGCCACCGTTCAATGATGCGCGTCTCTTCAATGTTCTGCTGAATCACGATCTCTTCGGGGATTTCGCTGGCCGTCCCGTAAAAACGCTTGATGAACTCCTCCAGAATTTCCGGGTCGGTTTCGCCTTCCGTGCCATCCAGCGGGCGCGAATCGCTGCCAATCAGTTTGCCATTGCGGATGAACAAAATCTGGACGACGGCTTCGCCTTTGTCACGCGCCAGCGCGATCACATCCCGATCCGAAAAATCGCCGCTCACCGCTTTATGCTGCCGCGTGATGTACTCAATCGCCTTCAGTTGGTCGCGGATCAGCGCGGCCTGCTCGAAATCGAGCGCTTCGGCGGCGGTCTCCATATCGCTGTTCATACGGGCGACGACCGCATCCGATTTGCCGGACAGCACGTCCATCAATTCCTGAATCATCCCGCGATACTGTGCCTGGTTCACCGCACCAATGCACGGCGCGTTACACAGCCGGATGTCGTAGAACAGGCAGGCACGCGGGTCATGCCCGGTGATGTCGCGGTCGCACGTCAGGTACGGGAAGGCCTTACGCAGCGTTTGCAGCGTGTTCTGCACCGCCCACATCGCCACATACGGGCCAAAGTAGCGGCTGCCGTCCTCTTCGATGCGGCGCGTGGTCTCGACTTTCGGGTAGGGGCGCTGCCAGGAGATTTTGATGTACGGGTAGCGTTTATCGTCTTTCAGGCTGATGTTGTAGCGCGGCTTGTGCCGTTTGATCAGCGTTTCTTCTAAAATGAGCGCCTTGATCTCGTTTTCTTCAACGATGAAATCAATATCGACGATGCGCTGGCGCAGTTGCAGTGTTTTGAGGCTGTTTTCGGCACTGGCATTGAAGTAGCTGCGCACGCGGTTGCGCAGTTTTTTCGCCTTGCCCACATAGATGATCATCCCTTGCGCATCCTTCATCAGGTATACGCCGGGTTTCAGCGGCAGGTTTTTCAGGATCGTCTTGATGTGATCGGAAGGTTCAAATACCATGATCGTTCGGGTGAAAAATCGGTTTGAAATATGTACTGATTGTACCAGGATTAGAACAGGCTTGCGACTGTCAACTGACTCGAAATGCAGTTGAACAATAAGACATTGTTAAGCTGTTTTGAACGGGTTGAAATCGACGGTACTCTGTAGCCTGTACACAAGGGGAACGCACATGACCGACACCAAAATCCACATTTTTGATCGCTCCACCGATTTCGTACTTCACAAGGCTGGCGAGGTGATTTTCAATAAAGGCGACGATGCCCAGTTCATGTACGTGGTCATTGAAGGCGAAGTCGAAATAGAACTGCTGGAAAACCTGACCGAAATTGTCGATCAGGGCGGGTTTTTTGGTGAAATGGCGCTGATCACCGATGAGCCGCGCAGCGCGACGGTGCGCGCCAAGACCGATGTGAAACTTGTCCCGGTCGATGAACGCCGCTTCCTGTTCATGCTGCAAGAAACCCCCGGCTTTTCGATCACCGTGATGCGCGTGCTGGTGGAACGGCTGCGCCGCCGCAACCAGCACGTTGCCAACCTGCTTAGAAGCGTGACTGAATAACGCAGTATCGTTTGGGTCAAGTGGTTCAAGCGTGAAAACAGGGTGCGAAACAGGTTTCGCGCCCTGTTTTGCCTGTGCTACAATCAGCGCATTCGTGAACGACGAGTCGATGGTGTATGCACGTTTCGGTACTGCTGCAAGCAATCCTCGAACATCTGCTGCCGCCCGGACGGGATGTGAACCGCTGCATTGATGGCACGGTTGGGGCGGGGGGTCATGCAGCGGCGCTCTTGAACGGTGGCGCGGGCGCACTGCTCGGCTTCGACCTGGATCAGGCCGCGCTTGCATTGGCGCGTACAGCCCTGGCACCCTACGGTGACCGAGCGCACCTGATCCACGACAGCTACGCCCACATGCGCGTGCAGGCGGCGGCGTTTGGGTGGGCGGGCGTGGATGCGATCCTGCTCGATCTGGGCGTATCGTCGATGCAGTTCGATTCGCCGGAACGCGGTTTTTCCTTCCGCTATGATGCCCCGCTCGATATGCGCTTCGACCCCACCAGCAGCGGCCTAACGGCGGGCGATCTCGTCAACCAGGCCGATGAGGACGAACTTTCGCACATGTTCTACCAGTATGGCGAAGACCCGAACGGGCGGCGGTTGGCGCGGGCGATCATCCAGGCGCGCCCGCTGACCACCACCGGGGAACTGGCCGCCGTGCTGGAAAAAGCCGTCCCACGCCGCCACCATGACAAAATTCACCCAGCCACCCGCGCCTTTCAAGCGCTGCGCATCGCCGTCAACGACGAACTGGGTACGGTCGAACGGGTGCTGCCTGAAGCCATTGCCCTGCTCAACCCAGGTGGACGGCTGGCGGTGATCAGTTTTCACAGCCTGGAAGACCGGATCGTCAAGGATGCATTCCGGCTGGCAGCCACCGACTGCATCTGCCCGCCGGAAATTCCTGTGTGCGTGTGCGATCATCATGCCAGTGTCCGGCTGATCACGCGAAAGCCGCTGACCGCTGCCGACGACGAGATCGCCCGCAATCCGCGCAGCCGCAGCGCAAAACTGCGCGTGGTCGAAAAGTTAGCCCCTGACGAGGATTGACGACGATGCAATCGGTCAGCCATACCCTTCGTAAAAATCGCTGGCGGCCACAGCGCCAGGTGATCGCGCTAGCGACGCTCGGCGTGTTCGTGGTGATCATCATCGGCACGCTGTATCTGTCCCAGGCTTCGCAGATGTCCACAATGGGGCGCGAACTGAGCGACCTGATCGTGACGCGCAATAATCTTGAACAGGTGAACGAACAGCTTCGCGCCGAAATCGCCGGGCTGCAAGGGATGGGACGCTTGCAGGCGCGCGCCCAGGAACTCGGTTTCGCTTTCGCAGACCGCAGTGACATCGAATACCTGGTCGTCGAAGGGTATAACCCGAACCGGGGCGAAGAAGTCGTCCCGGTGCGCGATGCCGCCCCGACCGTCGTCCCGCAGTATGAAGAATCGCTGCTGGGGTGGGTGCAGCAGCAGATCGATACGTTCACCGACCAAGCGAATACGCCCTGAAGGTGCGCCCATGGCTGCGAATACCGTCGCGTCGTTTCCCCAACAAGAGGTTTTCCGCCGCCGCCTGCCCGTGCTGGTCGTTGGGCTGGTCGTCGCCAGTGTGGTGCTGTTAGGCCGCCTGGCCTCATTTCAATTCCAACTGCCGCCGGAAGTTGTCACCCACCTGGAATCGCAGCGCAACGCGAACTATCTGCGCACGCTGGAGATCGCCGGGGCGCGGGGGTACATTTATGACCGCAACGGCGAACCGCTGGCGGTGAACACGCTCGAATACCAGATCGGCATCAGCCCGACGCTGATCGCAGAATCGATCCGCCGCAGCACCGCCCAGGAACTCGCCAGTGCGTTGGGCATGAACGAACTGGAAATCTACGATGTGCTGCGCAGCGACCGTTTATGGGTGCTGCTGCAATCGCGGGTGAGCGCGGAAGTCGGCCAGCGCGTGAGCGAACTGGATATTTTCGGCGTGACGATCAACCCACTGCCGCGCCGCAGCTACCCCCAGGGGACGCTCGCTGCCCAGGTGATCGGCTTCGTGAGCGGCGACCTGACTGGTTATTACGGCGTGGAAGGCCGCTATGAAGGGCTGCTGGCCGGGGCGCTGCGCGAACGTGAAGTGAGCAACATCCCATTCGACGTGAATCAGCTCGACCTGGAACAGGATCGCGGGCAGGACATCGTGCTGACGATTGACCGCGATGTGCAGTTCGTGGTCGAACAGGAATTGCAGCGGGCAATCAGCGAAACGCAGTCGGTGCGCGGCACCATCATCGTGATGAACCCCCGCAACGGCGATATTCTGGCGATGGCCAGCTACCCCACCTTCGACCCGAATGCGTATGCCAGCGTTGAAGATGCTTCACAGCTTCTCAACCCGGCCATCAGCGCGGAATGGGAACCGGGATCGATCTTCAAGGTGCTGACGGTGGCATCGGCGCTGGAACGAGGGACAATCACCCCGCAGTGGAGCTACAACGACCAGGGGATTCTGGAAGTCGGCGGGATTCAGGTGCAGAACTGGGATCGCGCTGCGCATGGCGTGGTCGATGTCACGCAGGTGCTGGTGCAGTCGCTCAACATTGGCGCATCGGAGATCAGCACGCGCATGGGCGCGAACGATTTTTACAGCATGATGGATCTGTTCGGCGTGGGGCGGCTTTCCGGCATCGACATGGAAGGCGAAGTCGATGGCACGCTGAACGTCCCCGGCGACCCGGACTGGAGCGAAGCCAACCTGGCTACCAACTCGTTTGGGCAGGGGGTGGCCGTCACGCCAATTCAGATGCTTACAGCGGTGAGTGCGATTGCCAACGGCGGCCTGATGATGCAGCCGCACGTCGTCGATCACATTGTCGATGGAGATCGCATCATCCCGTCGCAGCCTTCCGCGCTGGGCCGCCCGATCAGCGCCCAGACTGCCGCTGTGGTCACCGATATGATGATCGCCGTCGTGCGCGATGGGCTGGATGGTGCGGCATCGGTCGATGGCTACACGGTGGCGGGCAAGACCGGGACGGCGCAGATTCCCACCCCGATTGGCTACGAACCGGGTGTATCGATTGCATCGTTCGTCGGCTTTCTGCCCGCCGACGACCCGCAGTTGATCATCCTGGTCAAGCTGGATGAACCCGTCGAATTCTATGGCAGCCGGGTAGCCGCGCCGGTGTTCCAGCGCGTCGCAGAACGGTTGGTGATCCTGCTCGAAATACCGACGGACGATATTCGTCGTGCGCTGGCGGAACAGGGTGGCGCGGTCGGATACATTCAACGCTAGCTTTGTTCAACAATTTCACGAGAGATTTTTCATGACCGCACCTTTACCTTTTGCACTCAGCGCGGGCGTACTCGCGTTTCTGCTCGGCGTGATCTGGGGCGGCCCGTTCCTGGAGGTGCTGAAGCGCCTGAAGGTGGGCAAGCTGATCCGCGCTGAACTGAGCGAAGGCCACCAGCGTAAGATGGGAACGCCGACGATGGGCGGGATCATGATCATCCTGCCCGCTTTGCTCATCACGCTGGCGCTCAACCTGGTGGCGATCATCCGGCCACAAGGCAGTCTGACCGGGCTGAGCATCCTGGTCCCGTTGGGCGTGATGATCGGCTTCGGCCTGCTGGGGGGCTATGACGATGTGGAGGGCATCCGCCGTTCACAGGGTCGCCCGGTGGGGGAAGGGATCAGCGCCCGTGCCAAGTTCGCCGGACAGATGGTGCTGGCGCTAATCGCATCGGCGGTGATTGCGCTGTACGACGGGGGGTTCCAGTTCGCCAATACCATCCCCCTTCCGCTGATCAATATCGCCATCCCGGTACATCCGGTCATTTTCATCCCCATTTCAGCATTTCTGATCGTCGCCTTCTCCAACGCGGTCAACCTGACCGACGGCATGGATGGGCTGGCCGGGATCATCACCGCCAGCGCGTTCGCCGCGTATGGGATCATCGCGTTCTTGCAGGGACAGATTTACCTGGTGCAGTTCTGCTTCATCATCGTGGGCGCATGTTTCGCGTTTTTGTGGTACAACGCACACCCGGCGCAGATGTTCATGGGCGATATTGGTGCGCTGGCGCTCGGCGCAACCCTGGCGACCGTCGCCATCATGACCGGGCAGTGGCTGCTGCTGCCGATCATCGCAATTGTCCCCGTCGCGGAAACGGTGAGCGTGATTCTGCAAGTCGCGTATTTCAAAGCGACCAAAGGCCAGCGCCTGTTTCGCATGTCGCCGCTGCATCATCACTTCGAGCTAAGCGGCTGGAGCGAAACCCAGGTCGTCCAGCGGTTCTGGCTGGTCGGCATCCTAAGTGCAATGGCAGGCGTGGCGCTCGCCTTACTTTAGAGGAACGAACCCGATGACCGATCCCCGCATGGCCGACCGTGAAAAGCTGTTCGCGCTGGTCGAAAAACTGAAAGCCCAGGGTATGAAGCCCAAAGCCGACGATCAATGGCTGACCTACTACATGCAGGAGGAGGACGAACGTCCGCGCCCGGTGACGCTGGAAGCGTTTTTCGACGGTATTGCCGAAGTAAGCGGGCATATTGCCGCCAACCTGATCGAGCATCCCGGTGAAGCGGCGTTCTATGAACTGCTGAAAGCCATCCGGGCGCGGGAAACCGTTGCAGATGTGCGCGTCGGCGTGAGCCAGATCGAAATTGAACTTGCCGATCCGTCGTCGTGGGTGTACGCCGATACGGTATACATCATCACCAAAGAAAAGCCCGAAGCGGTGATCAAGTGGTTTCACAAGGACATCGCGCCGGATGAAGTGGACGAACTGCCCCGGCAGGACTTGAAAACGCGCTACGGGTTCTTTGCGCCGCCGCCGGGGACAAAATGGCTGGCCGCCTGGTGGGATTGACGATGCGATGACCGACAGCTTGAAAGGCAAGAAAGTCGCGGTGCTGGGGTTTGCCCGGCAGGGACGGGCGCTGGCGCGCTGGCTGCCTACCCTGGGAGCGCGGGTGCTGGTGAGCGATGGCAAAACTGCCGACGCTTTACAGATCGATGTAGCGGCGTATCCTGAGGTCGAGTTCGTGCTGGGCGGGCATCCGCCGGAGATGCTGGACGGCGTAGACGTGCTGTGTCTCAGCGGCGGCGTGCCGCTCGACCTGCCGATTGTCGTCCAGGCCATCGAACGCGGGATTCCGCTCACCAATGATGCCCAGTTGTTCCTGGAACGCTGCCCTGCCCCGGTGATCGGCATCACAGGGAGCGCGGGCAAGACCACCACGACCACGCTGACCGGGCTGATCATGCAGGAAAGCGGCTTCAGGACGTGGGTTGGTGGGAACATTGGCGATGTCCTGCTCGATGTGCTGCCGCAGATCGGGCGGGAGGATCGTGTCGTGATGGAGCTGTCGAGCTTTCAACTGGAACTGATGACGCGCAGCCCCCAGGTCGCGGCAGTGCTGAACATCACGCCGAATCACCTGGATCGACACGGGACGATGGAAAATTACATGCTGGCCAAAGCGCACATCCTGGATCATCAGGTGTACACCGACGGCCAGATCGATACTGCCGTGCTGGGGTGGGACGACGGCGGCAGTCATGCGCTTGAGGAGCGTGTGATCGGGCGGTTGTGCTGGTTCAGTGCGACGAGCATGGTCGGCAATGGCGCGTTTCTGGCCGGGCGGCGCTTGATCGTGACCGGGGACAGCAGCCCGGATGGTGACCCGCATGTGATCGTTGAACGCGACGAAATTCCGCTGCGCGGCGATCACAATGTGCTGAACGTGCTGGCCGCGTGCGCGATCAGCGGGGCGGCGGGCGCATCGCTGGATGCAATGCAGCGCGTGATCCGCTCGTTCAAAGGGGTGGCGCACCGCCTGGAGATCGTGCGCACCGTCGATGACGTGACGTATGTCAACGACAGCATCGCCACCGCGCCGGAACGGGTGACTGCGGCGCTGAACAGCTTCACCGAACCGCTGATTCTGCTGTTGGGCGGGCGCGATAAAAAGCTGCCCTGGGAGGACATGCTGGCGCGGGCGGCGGCGGCCTGCCGGGCGATCATCCTGTTCGGGGAGGCGGGCGCGATGATTGAACGGGTGATCGCGCATGGCACATTCGCGCTACAGGCCGTGTACCGCGTCGAAACGCTCGACCAGGCGGTAGCACAGGCGCGGGCGGCGGCACAACCGGGCGATGTCGTACTGCTTTCGCCCGGCGGGACGAGCTATGATGCCTATACCGATTTTGCCGAACGTGGTGAACACTTCCGCCGCCTGGTCAATGCCTTGTGAGTCCAGCCCCGGAACGCGCACGGGCGTGCCGTGTGTATGATGCGCGTTTGCGCTATACTCGATGGTGAGTGGGGCATTCACAATGCCCAGGTGTCGATAACAGAGGATGCCCGATGGCGGATCAACCGGCTGTACCCCCGTCCGTACCGCAGTTCACCGATGCAGATTTTGATCTGCCCCGTGTGCCGCGCACGCCCATCATTAAAGGCGGGACGCGAGCGCGTGCTGAAACGGTGGAACGCCCGGAACGCAAAGTCGGCATTCTGGGTCAGATCGACCGTCCGCTGCTGGTGATGCTGGTACTGCTGCTCGCCATTGGCACCATGATGATCTACAGCGCGACGTTCGACTGGAGCTACCAGGTTTACGACAGCGCAACGTTCGTGTTCTTTCAGCATGTGCGCAGCCTGGTGATCGGGCTGATCGTGTTCGTGGCGGCGATGGCTATCGATTACCGCCTGATCCGGCGCTTCGCGGTGCTGCTGCTGGCCACCATCGGCGGGTTGATCGCCGTGCTGTTGTTCGGGGATGGTACCTTCGGCGCACGGCGTGCGTTCTTCCAGGGGTCATACCAGCCGGGTGAAGTGGCCGAACTGACGATGGTGATTTACATGGCGGCATGGCTGGGGTCGAAAAAGACCAAAGTCGCCAGTTTCGCATTCGGGTTTCTGCCGTTCATGATCCTGATCGGGATCATCGTCGGGCTGGTGGTACTTCAGCCGGACTTAAGCACCGCCGTGACGATTATCGTCGTATGTACCGCTTTGTATTTCCTGGCCGGGGCGAACATTTCGCATCTGATCACGGTGGCGGCACTGGGCGGCGGCGCGGGGATCATCTTCAGCCAACGGCTTGAATATGCACAGGATCGCGTCGATTCGTTCGTGGCCAGCATCACCGACCTGACGCAGACCAACTATCACGCGCTTCAGGCGATCATCGCGTTCCGTGAAGGCGGCTGGTTCGGGAAAGGGTTGGGGCTGGGCGAACAGAAATTCGGGTCGCTGCCCGCGCCGCATACCGACAGCATTTTCGCCGTGATCGGTGAAGAACTGGGCGTGCTTGGGGCAGGGCTGGTCGTGCTGCTGTTCGTGATCCTGATCATGCGCGGGCTGCAAATTGCCCGGCGTGCGCCGGATACGTTCGGGTCCCTGCTGGCAGCGGGGATCACCCTGTGGATCGCCACCAAAGCCCTGCTCAACGTGGCGACGATGCTCAGCCTGGTGCCATCCACAGGGGTGGCGCTGCCGTTCATCAGCTTCGGCGGGTCATCGCTGGTGGTGGCGCTGGCCGGGGCAGGGCTGCTGCTGAGTATTTCGCGGGTGACGGCACGGGTGAATACCCCGGAAGGGAGAGGCGTGAGTGCGAATTATGATCGCGGCTGGGGGAACCGGTGGTCACGTTTATCCGGCCCTGGCGGTCGCTGAAGCGATGCTGGCACGCCGCCCCGATGTGACGCTCACGTTTGTGGGCGGCGTGGGCGATTTTGCGCGTCCGCTGGTCGAAGCGGCGGCGCTCCCGTTCGAGCATTACGATGAAGTCCGTTCGGGGCCGCTGCATGGCGTGCCGCTCCCGACGATCCTCATGAGTTTGATTCAACTGGCGTTGGGGACTGTTCAGGCGGTGCGCCTGGTGCGCGCCCGGCGGCCTTCGGCGCTGCTGCTGACTGGGGGATGGGTGGGGCTGCCCGTCGCGCTGGCCGGGCGCGTATGGGGGGTTCCCAGCCTGATCTACCTGCCGGACATCGAGCCGGGACTGACGATCAAGGTGCTGCGTCATATTGCCAATCAGGTGGCGGTGACTGCCCAGGAAAGCCAGCCGTATTTCAAGCCCGCACAGATGATCGTGACGGGTTACCCGGTGCGCCGCGACATGATCGACGCGGCAGCGCCCGACGGCAAGACACGGGGCATGGCGCATTTCGGCCTTGCGCCCGACCGCCGGACGATCATGGTGTTTGGGGGCAGCCGGGGTGCGCGCAGCATCAATACCGCCCTGCTCGATCAGCTTCCCGAACTGCTCACGCGCCCGGTGCAAATCCTCCACGTCACCGGAACGCTCGATTGGGAGTCGATCCGTGAACGGGTCGAAACGCTCAAGGCTCAGCACCCCGACCGTATAGCCCATTATCACCCGTTCCCGTACCTGCACGACGATATGGGGCTGGCTTTCGCGTGTGCCGACCTGGTGATCAGCCGCAGCGGAGCCAGCGTGCTGGGCGAATTTCCACTGTTCAGCCTGGCTTCGATCCTGGTGCCGTACCCGCACGCCTGGCGCTACCAGAAGGTAAACGCCGATTACCTGGAAGAACGCGGCGCGGCGCGGGTGGTGCGCGATGAAACCCTGAGCGCGTGTCTGATTCCCGTAATCGATGAGGTATTATTTGAGAAACCGGAAACACTCGACGCAATGCGCGCTGCGTCCGCCGCGTTACGCACGGGCGACGGCGCTTGGAACGTAGCGCAGGCACTTGCACGGCTTTCAGGGGAACGGGCATGATACAACTCTCGGCGGTGATGGTCGTCATGGCGATCTTCTTTGCAATCATCGGCTTCCTGCGCGGCTGGAATAAAGAGCTGATCTCCACCGCCGGGATTGTGCTGGGATTGTTCGCGCTCTTTCAGTTCGACAGCCTGATACGTGGCACGCTGCTGGCCGGGGTCAACCGCGATCAGGTCTTTTTCGTGCAGGCGGCGATCTTCCTGGCGATTGTGTATTTCGCGTACCAGACTCGCGCTGTGCTGGGGGAGGATATTCGGCGGCGGCAGGAAGGCCGCGACCGCGTACAGGAAAGCATCCTGGGTGGTCTGGTCGGCTTCCTGAACGGCTACCTGATCTGGGGGTCACTGTGGTACTTCATGGACATCAACGAATACCCGTTTGCACCTTACATCATCGCACCATCGCCCGGTTCGCCCAGCGACCAGGCGCGTAACCTGCTTCCCCTGGTGATATTGGGCGGCGGCGGCACGGGCGACCTGCTGGCCGTTGCGGTGATCATCCTGTTCGTGATCGTGCTGGTGCTGATCTGACGATGGGCATAGGCATACAGCCTGGAATGCGTGTGCATTTCGTCGGCGTTGGTGGGGTCGGCTTATCTGCGATGGCGCGGGTGCTGATCGAACGGGGATTCGCGGTATCCGGGTCTGACCGGGCGGCCAATGTGTACACCGATGCACTGCGGCGCGATGGCGCGGCGATCTCGATTGGGCATGATGCGGCGCACATCGCCGCCGCCGACCTGGTGATCGTGACTTCCGCCGTCAACGCCGAAAACCCGGAGATCGCGGCGGCGCGGGCGCGAGGTATCCCCGTATACAAACGCGCCGACATCATTATGGACGTGATCGGCGCGGGACTGCCGCCCGATGAAGCGCAGCGCCCGTTCGTGATCGCCATCGCGGGGACGCACGGCAAGACCACCACCACAGGCATGATCGCGCATATGCTGATCGAAAGCGGCCTGAATCCCGGTTACATCATCGGCGGCACGCTCAGCACCACCGGGACGAACGGCGCGGCGGGCGCTGGACGGCTGTTCGTGATCGAAGCCGATGAATATGACAATATGTTTCATGGACTGCGCTATGACCTGGCCGTGATCACCAACGTAGAATGGGATCACCCGGATTTTTTCCGCACCGAAGATGCTTTGTTCGAGTCGTTCCGAAGATTTCTGGTCGGTTCGCGCACCGCAAAGGCGCATGTCGCCCTGTGCGGTGATGATCGTGGCGCGGCGCGGCTGTACAACATGGTGGATGACCATGCCATCGGGATCAGGACGTATGGCAGCGGTACGATGACCGATCTGCGTCTGGAAGCCGACGGCACAGCGATCTTTCGCCTGGCCGGGACGGACATAACCATGCGGCTCGCCCTGCCGGGGATGCACAACCTGCTGAACGCGCTCGGTGCGCTGCAAGCCCTTTTCATGCTGCACGGTTTCTTTGCGCGCATCGATCAAGCGACGCTGGAGCGGGCGGCGGCAGCCCTGGCGACCTTCAAAGGTACTGGACGGCGGTTCGAGCGAATGGGCGAAATGGGTGGCGTGATCGTGATCAACGATTACGCGCACCACCCCACTGCGATCCGCGCCACGCTGGCGGCGGCGCGGGAGCGGTTTCCCGGCCATGCGCTGTGGGCGGTGTGGCAGCCGCACACCTACAGCCGCACCCGCGCATTGTGGGATACCTACCTGGTCGCCTTCGATCAGGCCGACCATGCGCTGGTGACGGATATTTTCGCGGCGCGTGAAGCGCCTGAAGCGGGCATCACGGCAGCGCGGTTCGTGGACGAACTCGCACGGCTTCACCCATCGGCGCACCATGCGGCATCGCTCGATGACGCGGCACGGCACCTGATCGAGTCGGTGCAGCCGCCCGCCGTGATCGTGATCATGAGCGCGGGCGATGCGCCGAAAATTGGCGATCTGTTTCTGCGCGGGCGCGTGGAGGGGGCATGAAGCACGGCGGCGCGTTGTGGGTTCCTGATGTTCCCATGCTGCGCGATGAACCGCTGGCGAAATACACAGCGGCGCGCATCGGCGGGGCGGCGGACTGGCTGTACATCGCACGCGGCGCGGAGTCGTCCGCCACCGACGCGCTGATCCGCGTGATCACGGCGGCATGGCGCGAAGGACTTCCGGTACGTGTGTTGGGCGGCGGCGCTAACGTGCTGGTCAGCGATGCCGGGGTGCGCGGTCTGGTGATCATCGACCGCATCGCGCAGATGACGATCAGCGGCGGGGCGGTGACGGTTTCCGGCGGGTACGGCCTGACGGTGCTGGCGCATCGGCTGGCCGGCGCGGGCTTGAGCGGTTTTGAATGGGCGGTGAGTGTGCCAGGCACGGTGGGCGGGGCGGTCGTCAACAATGCGGGCGCGCATCAGCGCGATATGGCGGCGAATGTGCGCCAGGTGCGGCTGATCGATGCCGACAGCGGCGAATACACCATGACGCTCGACGCGCTGGCGTATGGATACCGCATTTCCAGCCTGAAAGCGCGGGCGGATCGGCGGTTTCTGGTGCTGTCGGCTGACCTGGTGTTCGCGCACGACGATCCCGCTGCGATTCAGGCGCGCATGGATCAGCATATCGCCTATCGCAAGCGCACGCAGCCGCCGGGAGCCAGCCTGGGGAGCATCTTCAAAAACCCACCGGGGGATTATGCCGGGCGGTTGATCGAAGCGTGCGGTTTGAAAGGGGTCGCCATCGGCGGGGCGCAGGTGTCGCCAGTACACGCGAACTTTTTCATCAACCGGGGCGGCGCGGCGACGGCGGGTGAATACGATGCGCTCATCCGGCATGTACAGCATAGGGTACACGCGCAGACTGGGGTGCTGCTCGAACCGGAGATCGAACGGGTGGGCGAATGGCCGGAAGAAACCTGACCCGCCCGCCATCGCGTGAAGGGTTCGCATATGCCCGTCCCTTCATGCTATCATTACGAAAGTGTTGCGTTACCGCGCACCACGTCAGCGAACTGACGGATTCGAGAGTGACTGACTCAGCATGACCTCACGCACACGACGGCCTGTTTCCCCTGGCGCGCCTGACTCATCAGCCGCGTCCGGACGCGCTCCCCGTCCCGCTGTGCGGGCGAGAACGGCAGCCGTCCCCCCCCAACGCCGCGCTGTGTCCCGGCGCGGGCCGCAAACCCCGCGCCCGGTGGACGCGCGTACCGCTGCGGCGCGCCCTGGGGATAGCCGACGTGCCGAACCGCGCCGCGCCCGCGAACCTGCAATCTATCGCGGGGCGAATACACCGATCACCAGTGCTGAACGTGCGCCTGTCCATGTGGAAGGGCGGGTGTACATTCGCTGGCGCTATGTCAGCGGCGTGATCGTGCTGGCGATGCTGATTCTGCTTGGCATTTTCTTCATATCGGATGCTTACTACGTGCATAACGTCGCCATTGTGGGACGTGAAACCATGACCGATGCGGAGGTGTATGCGCTGGCCAGAATTGCAGATACCCATGTGTTCTGGGTAGACCCTGCCCAGGTGCGGCGCAGCCTGCTCGAATCGCCGAGCATTGCCGATGCTCAGGTCGCCGTGACCTGGAACAACCCGATGGTGATCATCACGCTTCAGGAACGCGAACCCGCGCTGGTGTGGGAACAAAACGGCGTGATTACGTGGATCGACGTACAGGGGCGGGTGATGGAACAGCGCGGCGAACGCCCCGAACTGCTGCGGGTCGTCGCGGAAGATGCGTCGCTGGCGGATGGGGAAACGCCGCTGCCGATTGAACAGATTGAAGCCGACATCGTGAATGGCGCGCTGCAATTGCGCGAACTGCTGCCCGAACGCCGCGAACTGCGTTTTACGACGGTGTTAGGCCTGGGGTTTGTCGATCCGGGCGGCTGGGAAGCCTGGTTCGGCACCGGTACCGATATGCCAGAAAAAGTCTTGATATACAATGCTATTATCGCTAACCTACAGGGGCGCTCGATTCAGCCGGGGGTGGTGAACCTGACCAACCCGGATGCGCCCTTCTATACCGCACGCGCCGGGCGGTAGCGGAAACACGGGTTATTGGTGCAGCAGCGAACGATGAGCGAAACAGTGCGTTGACTATGAACGATCTGGTAGTGGGTATCGATATTGGCACGACGAAAATCTGTACCATCGTCGGGGAAGTGCGCACCGATGATATTTTCGTCGTCGGTGTGGGCCTGGAACCCGCACGCGGGATGCGCAAAGGTGTAGTGAGCGATATTCACCAGCTTTCCAACGCGATTGCGGCTTCGGTGCATAAAGCGGAAAAAACCAGCGGCTACCAGATCGAACGGGCGTTCATCAGTGTGGCAGGCAGTCATATCGCGTCGATCAACAGCCGGGGCGCGGTCGGTCTGGTGGGGAATCGTGGCGTGCGCGCCGATGACCTGGACAAAGCGATAGAATCCGCCCGCGCCATCGCCATCCCGCACAACCGCGAAGTGCTGCATGTGATCCCGCGCAGCTATGCGATTGACGGACAGGACAATGTGCGGTCGCCCATTGGGATGCATGGGTTCCGCCTGGAAGTGGAAGTCCACATCATCACGGCGGCTTCGACCAGTGTCGCCAACCTGGAACAGGCGGTGCAGGCGGCGGGTGTATATCCGGATCGCTTCATCCTGAATCCGCTGGCCAGCGGTGACGCGGTGCTGACCGAACAGGAACGTGAAATGGGGGTGGTGCTGGTCGATATTGGCGGCGGCACGACCGACCTGGCGATCTTCATCGAAGGCACGGTGTGGCACAGTGGGGTCATCGGCGTGGGTGGAGATTTGCTCACCAACGACATCACCCACCTGATGCATGTACCGTTCGATGTGGCCGAAGCGGTCAAGATCGAGCATGGTCACGCCGTCGAAAAAGCGGTTAGCCCTACCGAAACATTCATCGTGCAGCCGTTCGGGGAAGGGCTGCCGATGGAGTTCAAACGCAGCGACCTGGCGATGGCGATTGAGGCGCGGGTGGGCGAACTGCTCGAACTGATCCAGAGCGAGATCAAGCGGAGCGGTTATGATGGGCTGCTGCGCGCTGGCATGGTGATCACCGGGGGCTGTGCGCAGATTCCGGGGCTGCGCGAACTGGCTCAGGAATTGCTGGGCGTTCCGGTGCGCATCGCCAAACCGGAACGGCTGACCGGGATGGCGGATGCGCTGCGCAGCCCGGCCTACAGCACCAGCGTCGGCCTGCTGCGGCTTGGGTTGCAGATGGATGCCGTCTCGACGGCTGGCCCATCGCTGAACGGAAATGGCGGGCAGAGCGGGCGAATCAGCGGCTTTCTGGGTGGATTGTTCCGTCGTCTGCTGCCGGACGAGGGGGATCGATGATCGTGCGTATCGTCCTTTTGTAATAGTTGCAAGGGAACGCGAACGCACTACAATACTAAACATTAAAATCAACTGAGGAAAACATCAGGCTTCGGGGAAGGGTTGCTGGATGGATATGCTGACACCGGGCGAGAATTTCGCCACGATTAAAGTGGTGGGGGTGGGCGGTGGGGGAACCAACGCCGTCAACCGCATGATCAACGAAGGATTGGGCGGGGTCGAATTCATCGCCGTCAACACCGACAACCAGGCATTGAACCTGGCGAAAGCCAAGATTCGTGTCCGCATTGGCGATAAGCTGACTCGCGGGTTGGGTGCGGGCGGCAACCCCGAAGTAGGCCGTAAAGCGGCGGAAGAAAGCGCCGACGAGCTGTACGAGACTCTGCGCGGCGCGGATATGGTGTTCATCGCGTGTGGGATGGGCGGCGGCACCGGGACGGGAGCCAGCCCGGTGGTGGCGCAGATCGCCAAAGAACTGGGCGCGCTCACGATTGGCGTGGTCACCCGCCCGTTCACGTTTGAAGGGGCGAAGCGCCATCAATCGGCAGAAGCGGGTATCGACGCGCTGAAAAGCCAGGTCGATACGCTGATCGTGATCCCGAACGACCGCCTGCTCCAGATTGCCGATAAAAAGATGAATTTGCAGCAGGCATTTTCGTTGGCCGACGATGTGCTGCGCCAGGGTATTCAGGGGATTTCCGAACTGATCACCGTCCCGGCACTGATCAACCTGGACTTTGCCGATGTCAAGACGATCATGAGCGAAGGCGGCGCCGCGTTGATGGCGGTAGGCCGCGCCGAAGGCGACGACCGCGCCCGCCGTGCTGCCGAAGCCGCGATCAGCAGCAACCTGCTCGATGTCACCATCGACGGCGCACGCGGCATCCTGTTCAATATTACCGGCGGCGCAAACCTCAGCCTGTTTGAAGTCAATGAAGCGGCGGCGCTGATCAAGGAAAGCGCGCACCCCGAAGTCAACCTGATCTTCGGCGCGCAAATCGACGAGAGCATCGGTGATGAAATTCGCATCACCGTGATCGCCACTGGGTTTGAACAGAGCCGCGTCCAGCGCAAGATCGATCAGCAGCCTGTGTACCGTCCGACAGCGCAGCCAAACGCCCGCTCGAACAGCCAGCAGTCACAGCCTGTGCGCCAGACCCCGCAGTATCAGGCTCCCCAACCGCCCGCGCCCGCGCCGGAACCGCCGCAGCAGTCGAATACGCCCGCTTCCAGCCAGCCTGCGCCGCGCCAGTCCCCGGCACAGCCACCCGCACCTGCTCAGAACGGCGAGAGCTTCGCTGCCCGCGTGTATGAGGAGGACAACATCGAAATTCCGACCTTCCTGCGCCGCCGGAGCAACAATAAGTAGTCCGATTTTCTGAATACCCCACCTTTGAAGCAGGGGCGGACGAACGCCCCTTTTTCGTCGTAAAGTGGGGTTCAAGCCCCTAATCTTAGGGGGCTTTTGCACGCCGAATGGCCGCATACTGAACGAACCTTCAGCACCGAACGACCTGCGCCAGGCTTAAATCAGTGCATTGTAATCCATACAGGAAACTTTAAGGAATGTGGGAAAAACGTAACAGAAACAACCGATTCCTAACCATAATGAACCTATGTTCTAGTGGACAGAATCGGGCTTCTCATGTTAAATTAACGTTATGAAATAAGAACCACTACCCTCGGTTCTTCCCACAATCGGTAAACAGTTTTGGAAATATTGCGTGCTGGCTTACGGCGTTTTGCCGTAGGGCTGGCTGTGCTGTTCTTTGCGCTCGGAATGATAGGTTTGATATGGAAAGGGAGTAGTCATCGATGGTACAGCGCCAAACGACTGCCAAGAACGCCCTGCATGAACTGGGCTATAAGATTTTTCTGGATAGATATGCACAGAAAGATATGACCCGTTCGACGCTGGCGGTCGGCGACACGGTCATTGTGGTGGTGAACAGCACGACCGGACAGCGTGAAATTGGCAAAGTCACGGCCATGCAGCTCCCCGAAGTGACGATCCAACTGCTGGATGGCGAAACCGTCACCCGCGATCTTGAACATGTCGATAAGCCGCTGGAAACCGACCCATCACAGATGATGGATCGCGTGGCGCGGGGAATTGCTGAAATTGAAGCGGATGAGGCCACCCGTGCGCAGTGGGCGGAAAACTTCCGCTGGCTGCTCGATGACTTCAAGTTCGTTCCGGCAGGCCGCATCCTGGCGGCGGCAGGAACAGATCAACAATTAACATATTACAACTGCTATGTCATCCCTTCGCCCCGTGACTCACGCGGCGGGATCATCGAAACGCTGCGGCAGATGACCGAGATCATGTCACGCGGCGGCGGCGTGGGGATCAATATCTCCAGCCTGCGCCCGCGCCATTCCTATGTGAAGGGCGTGAATGGGCGTTCCAGCGGCGCGGTTTCGTGGGGCGCACTGTACAGCTTCGTGACCGGGCTGATCGAACAGGGTGGATCGCGAAGGGGCGCGCTTATGCTCATCCTGAACGACTGGCACCCCGACATCTACGATTTCATCAACAGCAAGCGCACGGCGGGCAAGATCACCAACGCGAACATCAGTGTAGGTCTCTCCGACAAGTTCATGGAAGCCGTCAAAGCTGATGGCGACTGGGAACTGCTGTTCCCCGACAGCCATCACCCCACCTACGATGAGGAATGGGACGGCGACCTTGAGGCATGGATGGCGAAAGGCTATCCCGTGCAGCACTACAAAACGGTGCAAGCGCGGGACGTGTGGAACGCGATCATCGAAAGCGCGTGGTCAAGCGCCGAACCGGGGGTGTGGTTCCGCGAACGCGCCAATAAAGAGTCGAACAGTTGGTATTTCAACCCGCTGATCGCAACGAACCCGTGTGTGACGGGTGACACGCTGATCTATACCGATCAAGGGCTGCGCCGCGCCTGCGATCTGGTTGCGCAGCAGCACAACCTGAATGTGGTCATCGACGGTCGGTTTGGGGACTCCCAAACGATGGTTTCCAGTTCGCCCGTGTTCAAAACCGGGACGAAACCCGTTTACCGGGTGCAAACTTATGAAGGCTACTATGTGCGGGCGACGGCGGATCACCGCGTGATGACGACACGCGGTTGGGTCGAAGTACAGCATTTGCAGCCGAACGATCGCATTCACATCCTGAATCGCAAAGGTGGTTTTGGAGATGAAGGCTCTGTGGAACTGGGGCGCGTGCTGGGATGGGTGGTCGGTGATGGCACCATCAAGCGCGATGAGGTCGTGCTGTCGTTCTTCGGCGCTGAAAAACAGGAACTTGCGCCGCTGTTCGCAGACTATGTCAACACGATGGCTGCCCCGCTGACGCAAACCCAGCGGCAGTACCCGGTGACGGCCACTCAAATTGTGGAGCGCGATGAAGCGCGTGTGACTTCGACACGCCTGCACACGATCATCGAGCAGCACGGATTGACGGCGGTCAAGCACCGCGTCCCCGAAACGGTGTTCGCGGGCAGCGAAGCGATGCAGCGCGGCTTCCTGCAAGCGCTGTTCACCGCCGATGGCAGTTTCCAGGATGGCGGAGAAAAAGGCGGATCGGTGCGGCTTGCGGCCAATGCGCTGGCGCTGTTGGAAGGCGTACAGCAGCTTCTGCTCAACTTTGGCATTTTCAGCCGCATCTATCGTAACCGCCGCACGGCAGGCTACCGCATGATGCCGGATTCGAATCGCCAATTGGCCTCCTACTGGTGCGAAGCTCAGCATGAGCTGGTGATCAGCAGACGAAACATGGGTGTTTTCGCTGCCGAAATCGGTTTCCTCATGCCGTACAAACAGCAGGCGCTCGAAGGCTATATGTCGCGGGGCAAACGCGGCCTGTACAGCGAGAAATTCACTGCCCAGGTCGAATCGGTGACTGAGGACGGCATCGAGGATGTGTTCGACCTGACCGAACCGCTGACGCATTCATTCATCGCCAACGGGATCGTCGTCCACAACTGCGGCGAACAAAGCCTTGCCGCGTGGTCGGTATGCAACCTGGGCGCGATCAACCTGGCGAAGTTCTACGATGAAGATCGCCACGATGTGAAGTGGGATGACCTGGATCGTGCGGTGCGTTACGCCACGCGCTTCCTGGACAATGTGATCGATTCGACGCCGTATTTCTTCGATGAAAACGCACAGCAGCAGTTGGGCGAACGGCGCGTCGGCCTGAACAACATGGGGCTGGCGGAACTGATGATCCGGTTGGGCATTCGCTACGGCAGCGATGAATCGGTCGCGTTCATCGACAAACTGTACAGCCTGATCGCCCGTGCATCGTATGAAACATCGGCGGAACTGGCACAGGAAAAGGGTGTATTCCCCAACTTCGACGCGGAAAAGTTCCTGCAAAGCGGGTTCATGCAGTCGATGCCCAACGACGTGCGCGAAACGATCCGCGAGAAAGGGATACGCAACGTCACCCTGCTGACCCAGGCACCGACCGGCACGACAGGAACCATGGTGAACACCTCCACCGGGATTGAACCGTTCTTCTCGTGGGTGTACTACCGCAAAAGCCGCCTGGGGCTGCACGAGGAACAGGTGCCGCTGGTCAAAGAATGGCACGAGGCCAACCCCGGTGCGGATCAACTGCCGGATTATTTCGTCACGGCAATGGACTTGACCCCGACCGAACATGTGCGCGTGCAGGCGGCTATTCAGCGCTGGGTCGATTCAAGCATCAGCAAGACGGCTAACCTGCCGAACAGCTATACCCTGGAGCAGACCCGCGAATTGTACGAATACATGTACGATATGGGCTGCAAGGGCGGCACCGTCTACCGCGACGGCAGCCGTGACGAACAGGTCTTGATGCTGAAGGACAATAAAGCCGACGCATCAAAGGCCGAAACGCCGACGGCTGAAATTCCGGCACAGCCTGCGCCGACCACGCCCGCTGTGACCCAGGTCGCTACGCCGCACTACGTGTATCCGCGCCCGGCCCGGCTGCAAGGCGTGACCGTGAGCGTCCAGACCCCGTATGGCACGGCGTATGTAACCATGAACAGCGATGAACACGGCTACCCGTTCGAGGTGTTCATCACCGCGCCGGGCAAAGCGGGCAGCGACCTGCAAGCCGACGCGGAAGGACTGGGACGCATGATTTCGCTGCAACTGCGCACCACCGCGCCGCAGAACCGCAACCAGATGCTCAAGCTGGTGATCGATCAGCTTCAGGGGATCGGCGGGTCGCGGTCGATTGGGATGGGGCCGAAGCGTGTGACTTCGCTGCCGGACGCGGTGGCGGGCGCGCTGCTCGACCAGTATTTCCCGCAGGATCGCATCCAACAGATGAGCCTGTTCGCGGCGCAGTTCGATATTCCGGTGGAAACCTTCACCGCACCGGCACCCGCCAGCCTGCCTGCGCCCGCCCACACCAACGGGCATGATCACGAACACGCGGGCGGCACTGCCCCGACGATTGGCTACGTCAAAGGCGCGGAAATGTGTCCGTCGTGCGGCACGATGTCGCTGCTGCGGATTGAAGGCTGCAAGAAATGTTCGACATGCGGTTACAGCGAATGCTGAGCGTCCGCACGCACTGAAGGGCAAAGAGGGGCGATCCTGCAAAAGGGTCGCCCTTTTTGTTAAATCGGCTTTGCTAACCGACGATTTCCCGACAGGCTTCAACGTTCCAAAAGCGCTGCGGTTATAATCACGCTTGTTTTGCCGGATGCCCGGAGCATGAATCCGTTGAAGAAGCTGAAACCTATCCTGACAAGCGTGCTGCGCGTGCTGCTGATCGTTCTCGCCATCGAAGTCGTGGTCTGCGTGGCACTGCTGGGAGCCGTACACTTTTACGGCCAGACCGACCAGGCGCAGCAGGCCGACGCAATCATCGTGCTGGGCGCAGGGCTGCGCTATGACGGGCGGCCTGGTCCCGCGCTGACGCGGCGCACGCGCCACGCCGCGCAGTTGTGGCGTGATGGCTATGCGCCTGTGCTGCTGTGTACAGGCGGGGTGACGATGGGGCGTTCGCGCAGCGAAGCCGAAGGCTGCCGCGATATTCTCGTGGCGGAAGGCGTGCCAGCCGACGCGATTTATCTGGAAGAACGCAGCCGCAGCACCGAAGAAAATGCGCTGTATGCGCGGGCGACGATGGACGCGAACGGCTGGAGCGATGCCGTTCTGGTCAGCGATGGCTATCATCTGCTGCGTGCGCAGTGGATTTTCTCGCTGGAAGGGATCACGGTTTACCCAAGCCCCACCGTGAACCCATCGGTGGTGCCATACACATTCGCCGCCCTGCGCGAAGTGGCCGCGCTCCATTGGCAGGGATTTTTGGAGATCAGCGGGCTGCCGATCACCCATTTACCCAGGTTGTGACGATGCAGAACCTTTGCAGTGCTAAAACCGTCTATAATCGGCTTTCGATGTTTACATCCATTCACCAGAGAGGATCGCGTATGCCCCGTATCCTTTTGACGGCACTGCTGCTCGTCGGCCTGCTGGGACTCATCCCCGCCGCAGCACAGGATACGCCTGCCCCGGCAGCCAACGATGGGCTGCGCGTGGCCGATGTTCTGCCCGCTGATGGCAGCGAAGGGGTTTCGCCCAACACGCTGATCGTCGTCGTGTTCAACCGCCCAGTCGTGCCGCTGGTGGTTCGCGGAGAAGCCGATGCACTGCCCGACCCACTGCAATTCGATCCCCCGCTCAGCGGCCAGGGCGAATGGGTGAATACGTCGATCTACACCTTCCAGCCCGAACCGGGTATGGCGGGCGGGCAGGTCTACACCGTCACAATCGATCCGGCCTTGACGGCGGTCGATGGCGCTGCTCTGACTGCTCCGTATGCGTGGACGTTCACGACCGCCGCCCCCAGCGTGACCGAAATTCTCCCGGCGGACGGATCACGCGGTGTCGCCCTGGATGCGCCGATTCAGGTGCGCTTCAGCACCCCGGTCGATCAAGCGCTGGCGGAATCGGCCTTCGTAGTGCGCAATCAGGCGGGCAGCAATATCCCCGGCACGTTTGAATGGACGGAAGCCGGCGACGGTTTCCGGTTCCGCACCGCCGAACCGCTGGCAATCGCCCAGGGTCACACGGTCGGCTTTTTGCCCAACGTCGTGACCGCGCCGGGTGGCGGCGCACCGCTGACGGGCATCACCCAATCGGCGTTCATGACCGTTCCACTGCCGGGCATCGTCAGCACCAGCCCGTTCGATGGGCAAACGGATGCGTACCCGGCGGGCGGCTTCACGATCTTTTTTCAATCCCCCATGAACCCGGACACGCTCCGCGACCGCGTGACGATTGACCCCGAACCCGCGTTCGCGTATGACACCTACTACGATGCGTACAACAACAGCTATACGCTCTCGTTCAGCACTGAGCCAAGTACCGAATACACCATCACCATCGAGCCGGGGATGGAGGATGTGTACGGCAATGCGATTGAAACGTCCCAGGTGGTGCGCTTCAGCACCCGCCCGTTTGACCCGGATGTGATGCTGCAAACGCCGGGTCAGGTCGGTTTCTACAACGCCGATAACCCGGAAACGCGGCTGTTCCTCACGCACCGCAACGTCAGCTATGTCGATCTGGCGCTGTACAGCGTGCCGACTGAAACCTTTCTGCGCCTGGCAACGGGCGAACAAAATTACGACCTGATCACGGCATTCGATGCCAGCGCGGGGCAGCTTTTGCGCTCGTGGTCGATTTCGTCGGCGGCTCCGCTCAACCAGCGGCGCTACGAACTGCTCAACCTGGGCATTTCAATTCAGGAAAATCAAACCTGTGACGGCGCGCCAGAATCGCGCATTCGCATTGGGGATTCCGTGCGCGTGACCGCTGATGCCGTCCGCGTGCGTGCGAATCCGCCAGACGGCGAAATTCTGACGGTGCTGTACACCAACGCCGTCATTCCTGTGATCGGCGGTTCCACCTGTGCCAATGGATTCGTGTGGTGGCAGGTGCAGCTCCCCGATGGCCGGGCAGGGTGGGCGGCAGAAGGCGACCTGAGCGAGTATTATCTGCAAGTCGAAACGCCTGCCGCGCAAACCGCCGTCACCGTGACCGACAGCGATGGAGCGGCGCTTGAACCGGGCGTGTATTTCCTGCAAGTCACCGCGCCTGAAACGGATAATCTGGGGTATCCGCCGCTTGGCCATTTCCTGATCGTCGGGAATACCAACGTGACGATGAAAACCAGCCCGGATACCCTGCTGAACTGGGTGACGGATGTGAACAGCGGTCAACCCATCGCTGACGCACCGCTGACCGTGTATGGGGCGAACCTGGAGCCGATTGCAGCGGGCGCGACCGATGGCGACGGCCTGTACAGCACAGCGCTCCCGCGCTTGGATGACCTGTATATACAGCGTGCCGTGCTGATCGACGAGGGCGACCGCTTCGGAATTGGGCTGTCGTCGTGGTCGGACGGGATCGACCCGTACCATTTTGGCTACAACGTGAATTTTTACCCGGTGCCATACCGCGTGTATCTGTACACGGATCGCCCGATCTACCGCCCGGATCAGCCCGTCCAT
This sequence comes from bacterium, assembly GCA_033764035.1. Lineage (GTDB taxonomy): Bacteria > Chloroflexota > Anaerolineae > Aggregatilineales > Phototrophicaceae > Flexifilum. Next base: position 290,032 of record JANRJJ010000024.1, on the reverse strand, counting down.
TTCCGGGGGATCGTGCGCAGCGTCGATGATGTCACCTACACGCCGCCCGCGTTCCGCAGCGTGCCAGTGCGCATCACCGATGAAATGGGCAATGTGGTCTATGAACAAACGCTCACGCTGACTCCGTTCGGCAGCTTCAGCGCTACCTTCCAGCTTGCCGCCGATGCGGGCCTGGGCTATTACCAGATCGGCGCGCTCATGCCGGGTGAGGATGCAAGTTTTTACGGCCAGAGCGGGGCGGTTGGGTTCAGTGTCGCGGAGTACCGCGCACCGGAATTTCAGGTCACGCTCACGCCGGAACAGGCCGACATCGCTCAGGGTGAGACGATCCGCGTCGCCATCGATGCGCGCTACTTCTTCGGCGGCGCGGTAGCGAACGGTGATGTCGAATATGCCGTGATCGCTGAACCCTTCGATCTGTTCCTGCCGGATCGCGCCGGGTTCAGCTTTGCCGATTACGATTTTGACGCGGGCGCGAGTGAGTTTTACGCCTTCAACGGCGGTGAGATCGCCAGCGGGGTCGCACAGCTTGACGCGAACGGCCAGACGGTCATTGACATTCCGGCGGCGCTGCAAGACCAGACGCGCAGCCAGCGCTGGCGCATTGAAGCGACGATCACCGATGAAAGCGATCAGGCGGTTGCCGCCCGCACCAGCGTGATCGTCCACAAAGGGGCGGTGTACGTTGGCGTGCAGCCCGTCGATTATGTGGCGACGGTGGGCAGCCCGGCGGCGGTCAGCGTGATCACGGTCGATTGGCAGGGTGAACCCGTCCCCAACCAGACCGTTGACATCGAAGTGGTCGAACGCCGCTGGTCGAGCGTGCAGGAAGCGGACGAGTTCGGGCGCACGGTCTGGACATCCGACGTGGAAGAAGTCCCGGTCACGGCGGGCGATCTTGTCACCGATGCGAACGGCGAAGCGACCTACACGTTCACACCGCCTGCGGGGGGGGTGTACAAAATTCGAGCGGTCACCCGTGATGGCGACGGCAACGCCATCATGAGTGCCACGCAGCTTTATGTGAGCAGCGGGGATTACGTAGCGTGGCGGCAGCAGAACAGCAACCGCATCGATTTGATTGCCGATGCGACCGAATACGCCGTCGGGGATACCGCCGAAGTGCTGATCACGTCGCCGTTTCAAGGCAGCGTCGAAGCGCTGATCACGGTTGAACGCGGCGATGTGCTGGACATCCAGCAGATCACGCTTGACGGCAATTCGGTCGTCTTTGAAGTGCCGATTCTGGAAGATTTCGCGCCCACCGTGTATGTGACGGCGCTGCTGATCAAGGGTGTGGACGAAAACAACCCGGTCGCGGCCTTCCGCTATGGCACGGTGCAGCTTGCCGTGCAGCCAGATCGTAAGCTGATCACGCTGGATGTGCAGCCGAATACCGACAGCGCTGGCCCCGGCGATACCGTCACGTTCACGGTGACGGCGACCGACTTCGATGGCCAACCCGTCACGGCTGAGATCGGCGCGGGACTAACCGATCTCAGCGTGCTGACGCTGGCCGATCAGCAGTTCGTCCTTACGCTGCTGGAATATTTCTACGGCCAGCAGGGGTTGGGGGTGCGCACGTCTACACCGCTCACCATCAATACCGATCAACTGACCCAGACCGTGCTGGATACGATCAAAGGGGGCGGCGGCGGCTTTGGGGAAGGCGGTATCTTCGATATTCGGGAAGACTTCATCGATACCGCCTATTGGAATGCATCGCTGCGCACCGGGGAAGATGGCATGGCGACCTTCGATGTCACCCTGCCGGATAACCTGACCACCTGGCGGCTGGATGTGCGCGCCGTCACCAGCGGTGAGGACGGTGCTATGCTCGTCGGGCAGACCACGGTCGATCTGCTTTCGACCAAGCCGCTGTTGATTCGCCCGGTCACGCCGCGCTTTTTCGTCGTGGGCGATCAGGCGGTGCTGGCGGCGGTCGTCAACAACAATACCGATGTCGAACAGGACGTAATCGTCAACCTGAGCGGCACAGGCGTTGCGCTGCCAGACGATGCCGAACAAGCGGTCGTCGTCCCGGCGGGCGGTTCGCGCCGCATCGAATGGGCGGTCACGGTTGAAGCAGCGGAAGATGTGCGGCTGCTGTTCACCGTGCGCAATGCCGACGGATCGCTGACCGATGCCAGCGTGCCGCCGCTGGGCTTGGGCGATAACCGTCTGCTGCCCGTGTACCGCTATGAAGTGCCGGAAACGGTGGGGACGAGCGGCGCACTGCTCGACGCGGGCAGCCTGAATGAAACGATTGCCCTGCCGACCACCCTTCCGGTGGTGCAGGGCGAACTGGCCGTGACCGTCGAAGCATCGCTGACCGCGACCACGTTCAACAGCCTGCAAGCGCTGCGCACCCGCCAGAACGACAGCACCGAACAGACCGTCACGCTGATCTTTGCCAACGCCCAGGTGTACCGGGCGCTGAACGGGCTGCCGCAGATGACCGATGCCATGCGCCAGAACATCAGCCAACAGGTCGGAATCGGCATTCAGCGCTTATATGCGCAGCAAAAGGTCGATGGGGGGTGGGGATGGTTCAGCCGCGACGAAAGCGACCCGGCGATGACGGCATATGCGCTGTTGGGGCTGGTCGAAGCGCGGGATCAAGGCTTCATGGTCGAAGACGACGTGATCCGCGATGCGATCAACTTCCTGAATGGGCGCTTCATCGTCCCGGCAGCCGCAACCCCGCAGTGGCAGTTGAACCGTCAGGCGTTCATCCTGTACGCGCTGGCGCGATCCAATGCCGTCGATGTCGCCCGCACGGTCAACCTCTTCGAGAACCGCGCCCGCCTGGCCACCTGGGCTAAAGCCCTGGTGGCCGTCACCGTCGCCAGCATCGACGGCGATAACCGCCGGGCGAACGTGCTGTTGAGCGACCTTGTGAACGCTGCCACGTTCAGCGCGACGGGCGCAACCTGGGACGACTCCCCGCCCGACCGTGTGAACTGGAACACGCAGACGCGCACTACGGCCATGGCGCTGCACGCGCTCATCCGCCTGAACCCGGAAAGCGACCTGATCCCGAACGTGATCCGCTGGCTGGTGGCGGCGCGGACGGGCGATACCTGGGAGACGACCCAGGAAACCGCCTGGGCGATTCTGGCGCTGACCGACTGGAGCCTGATCAGCGGTGACACCACGCCGGCCTACCTGTACAGCGTCGCCCTGAACGGGGATGAACTTGCAGCGGGGCAGCCGGATGACCCCACCCGCCCGGTGCTGGATACGGCCATTCCTGTGGAGGCGCTGGAGCCGAGCAATACGCTGAACATCACGCGGGAGCCGGGTAACGGGGCGCTGTATTACACGGCATTCCTGCGGGCGTTCCTGCCTGTCGATCAGGTCGAACCGGTCAACGATGGGCTGTACATCGAACGCCGCTACACCCTGCTGGGCGATGAAACCGAAAGGCCGATCACCGAAGCGCGGGTTGGGGATGAGATTCAGGTGCGGCTCACGCTGATTGCGCCGGGAGACCTGAATTTCGTGGTGGTCACCGACCCGATTCCGGCGGGGACGGATGCGGTCAATCCTGAACTGGCGACCGCGCCGCAGATTGGCACGCGCCCGGAACTGAACCGGGCTGACCCGCTGGCGGGTGGATGGGGCTACTGGTGGTTCAGCGATATTGCCTTCCGCGATGAACAGGTCAACCTGTACAGCGCTTTCCTGCCCGCCGGTACGTATGAATTCGTGTATGTGCTGCGGGCGGGGCTGCCGGGGACGTACAGCGTGATCCCGGCGACCGCCCAGGAAGTTTACTTCCCGGATGTGTACGGACGGTCGGCGGGGGGGGTGTTCACCATCCTGCCAGCGCAGTAACGCATCAGGCGCGGCGATTCGGTGTGATCGCCACGCCTGATGTGTGTGTTTTAAGGGGCAGCAGGCGCAGGGCTGAAAAAGTCGATCAGCAGGCGGTTGACTTCTTCCGGCTTTTCGTGGGCGATCCAGTGACCCGCGTCGCTGAAGGTGACCAGGCGGCCATCGTCGCACATGTCGATGCTGGGTTGTGCCATGCTTGCATCCAGCGCAATATCGTTCGTCCCCCAGATCATGAGCGTCGGCATGTGGATGCGCGTATCGCGCTTGTCATCCGTGCGGCTCAACATCGAGTCCGGCTTGCGCCCGACCGCACGATACCAGTTGAGCATCCCGGTCATTGCGCCGGGGCGCTTCCACGCCTTCACATACTCGGCAATGTCGGCATCGGTGAACGTGCCAGGGTTGGAACTGTTGAACATGAGCAGCGCCGCGCCGTTCGCATCGCCACCCGTCAGCAGCCATTCCGGGAGCAGCGGCAGTTGAAAGAACACGGTGTACCAGCTTTTCAACTGCTGGCGGCGGTCGGTGCGCAGCGTGCGGGCAAAAACGGACGGATGCGGGATGTTCAGGATGCCCAGTTTTTTGAAGCGCTCCGGGTGGCGCATGGCCAGCGTCCACGCGACCACGCCGCCCCAGTCATGACCGACCAGGTTGACCGTTTCATACCCCAGTACATCGATCAGCCCGATGATGTCGGCCACCAGCTCCCTGACGCGGTACGCTTCAACGGCGGACGGCTTGCTGCTCAGGTTGTAGCCGCGCTGATCCGGCGCGGTGACGCGAAACCCTGCCTGTGCCAGCGCATCGATCTGTTTATGCCAGCCGTACCAGAATTCCGGGAAGCCATGCAGCAGGATCACGGGTTCGCCGTCTTTTGGCCCCGCCTGCACCACATGCAGCGTGACCCCATTGGTATCGAAATAATAATGCTCTAGTTCCGTCTTGGTCGCAGATGCGCTCATCGTCCCCTCTCCGCTTACCCTGTGGACTCGTCGTGATTCTCAACCGCAGCACCCCTGGCTGCCCGCATCCGGCGCAGCAGGCGCGGCATGACCTGGGTATACAGCGCGTACAGCGGCGGGTACGGCGCATAATCCCATGCGCCAATGTGCCGTACCACCTGGCCGCGAAAACCCTGTTTGAACATGAACACGCCCCACATCGAATCGGTTTCGTCGAACGTGTTCGGCGCGCCCCACAGATCGTACAGGGTATAGCCGTGCGCTTTCGCCCACTGCATCGCGTGCCACTGAAGCAGATAGTTCGGCATCGCGTCGCGGTGCTGGTTGCTGGATGCGCCATAAAAATACCAGCATGTCGCGCCGAAATGGAACAGGATCACCATCGCAATTGGCACGCCGTCCTTTTCTGCGATCAACGGGTGGGCTAACCCCGCCTCCATGAACGTTTTCCAGGCCAGTTCATAATAGCTGAACGGGCGGATCAGAAAGTGATCGCGTTCGCCCGTCACCCGGTACAGGTCGTACAGCAGCGGCAGGTCTGCCGCCGACCCTACGCGGATGGTCACGCCTTCGCGTTCGGCGGCGCGCACCTTGCGCCGGGTATTCTGGCTCATCGCGGCCAGCAGTTGATCGGTTGACCGCGCCAGATCGATCACGAGCGTGTTGCGGAACTGCACCTGATCGGGCGAAAACTGCCAGCGGCGCTGGTGCAGCAGGGCTTTTACCGCGCCGCCTACCGTGTCCGGTTGTTCATCCGGCTGGCCGGGAATGCCTGTCCCGTCGATCACGTCGGGGTCGATCTTGAGCCAGACCGCGCCCTGCCGCCGTGCGAACATCTCCAGGTGTTCCAGCACAGCGCCCAGCAGCGCCGCATCCGCATACGCCAGCACCGGCCCTTTGGGGACGTACATCACTTTGAACAGCCGAAAGGCGGTGCGCACGCCGACACTCGCCAGCGCTGCGATCTGCCCATCGCGCTTGTAGGCGAAGCGAATCGGCTGCCAGCCCGTCGTCATGCGCTTGAGTTCGCCCCATTCCCAGGTTTGCAGAATGTGCGCATTCGGCGCTGCTAATGCGAGCGCCGCCAGTGCATTGTTCCACGCGGCGCGGTCGGTGATGATCGCGATCTCAAGCGTCGTCATGGCCGCGTGACCTGATGCGCAGCGCGGTCTTGTACGCGCTGTAAATGACCGGGTTGTAGACGCGATCCCACGCGCCCGCCGCCCGGATCACCTGGCCGCCCCACCCGCGCTTGAACCCGTACACGCCCCACAACCCATCGCTGCGCGTCTCGAAGTTCGCTTCCAACGTATCTGGGTCAGCATCCGGGATGCCCCACATATCGTAATATGCACATCCCCGCGCTTTTGCCCACTGGATCGCCGCCCACTGCGCACCGTAGCTCGCCATCAGGTTGCGCTTGTCGCTGGCCGATGCACCGTATAAATACCATGCCCACGCACCGACGGCAAACACGAAGACCCCGGCCAGCACATCGCCTTCATGTTCAGCCAGGATCAGCGCGGCATCTTGCGGGACGAAGAGATCATAAGCCTTTTCATAATAACCCGCTTCATGCACGCCGAACGCATTCCGTGACCCGGTGACCTGCATCAGCGCGGTGAAGCGGGCGACATCGACACGGGCGGCCTGAAAATAGCGGATGCCGTGCTTCTGGCTTTGGCGAATTTTGCGGCGCGTCCCCTGGTTCATACGCGCCAGGATCGCCTCCTCATCGCCCGCAATCTCGATCACGACGGTGTTCGGCGGCTGGATCGTCTGCGGCGACGGGTGAAAATGAAAGCGTTCCATGTAGCCGTTACGCCCCATTCGTAAAGAGTCCGGCTGCGTCATGTCGTCGGTCGTCAGGCCGGGTTCCCATTTCAGGAAAGCGGCTCCGTGCGCCCGCGCCGCCTGATCGACCGCCCGCCACAGTTTGCGCCCGATGTCGTCGTACCATTCGCCATCGCCGGGATCGGTGGAGTCGGGGTACGCTTGCGGCGCGATCAGCGGACGCATGGGCAGGTAAGCCATCGTCCCCAGGCGGAACGGGAGCCGCCGGAACAAGACCTGTGCCGCGCCGACCAGGGTTTCGCCTTCCCATACGCCGACGCGCTCATACGCCCAGCCATACGCACTTTTCAGGCTGCCCCACCCCCACCCTTGCAGTACATGCCCATGCGGGTTAGCGCGCACGAAAGCATCCCACTGCACCTGGGATAGCGGTGGGGGAGCTGCGTTCATCGTCACCGGTAACATCCGCTGCCTTTCACTGCTGCACGCGGAGCATTATAGCATGTTCAACCGTTTCGGTTGTGTTTGGAGCCGCCCTGTGCCGCGTGTTACAATCCGTGCTTATTCAGGGCGGCCTGAACCTGGAAGTTCGTGGGGCGCTGCATCTTTGCACGCGCTGAACGGGGTGTTATACTTGCGTCGTTTGTACCAAATGGCGCAATCGCTCCACCAATTCTCACACGACAGGTTCATATTCACGGGAGTACAACTCCGATGAGTGTGGTTAACGAATGGGCTTTCATTGGCGTTTTTATGGCGGTCGCCTGGATTCTCCCGGCTGCGCCGCTGGTGGTGTCGTGGGTATTCAGCCCGAAACGCCCGAACGCGATCAAGATGGCGACGTATGAATGCGGGGTCGAAACCGTCGGTGACACCTGGGTGCAGTTCAAAGTGCAGTATTACCTGAACGGCCTGGTATTTCTCGTCTTCGATGTGGAACTGGTCTTTCTGTTCCCCTGGGCGATTGCTTACAACCAGCTCGACTTCTTTGCGTTTGGCGCGGGGCTGCTGTTCATCTTCCTGCTGGCGGACGCGCTGATCTATGCATGGCGCAAAAATGCGCTTGAATGGCAGTAAGCGAACGATGGCGGGGATTAAAGGAAACGCTTAGATGGAAGCGCAGTGCATCAATATTATTGAAACGTTGGCTCCCTGTCTGACGCGGGGCGGCATGGATCCCGGTCTGGCGCAGTTTCTTTCGATTGCGGCGGGCGTGCTGCTGATCAGCCTGCTGCCGCTGGTGCTGGTGATCATCTTCATCTGGCTGGAACGTAAGGTTGCGGCGCGTGTGCAGGACCGGATTGGCCCCAACCGCGTCGGGCCGTTCGGGCTGCTGCAAAATGTGGCCGATGCCGTCAAGCTGATCATCAAGGAAGACATCACCCCGGCGGGCGCTGACCGCGTGATCTACAACGCCGCGCCGATTGTCGCGATCTTTTCGGTTATCGCGATTTGGGCGGTCGTGCCGCTCACGCCCATTCATATTGGCGCAGACCTGGATATTGGCGTGGTGTTTTTCGTCGCCATCGGCAGCGTTGGCACCCTGGCGATCATGATGGCCGGGTGGAGCAGCAACAACAAGTATGCGCTGCTCGGCGCTTTCCGCGTGGTGGCCGCGCTGGTGAGCTATGAAGTCCCGATGATCGTCTCGCTGCTCGTGCCGCTCATGCTGGCGGGGACGATGAGTATGCAGGGCATCGTTGAAGCGCAGCAGGGGATGTGGTTCATCGTCACTGCGCCCATTGCCGCGCTGATCTTCTACATTTCCAACCTGGCGGAAACAGGCCGCGCTCCGTTCGACCTGATCGAAGCCGAATCCGAACTGGTGGCCGGGTACAACATCGAATACAGCGGAATGAAATTCGGCCTGTTCATGGCCAGCGAATTTCTGCACTCGTTCACGGCCAACCTGCTGTTCGCGGTGCTGTTCCTGGGCGGATGGTCGGGGCCGTTCGTGTACCAGATTCCAGCGCTCGGTTTCGTGTGGCTGATGGCGAAAACAGCGGTTCCGTATATCTTCACGCTCATCCTGCGTGCGACTATCCCGCGTGTACGCATCGACCAGATGATGGCCTTCAACTGGAAATTCCTGGTTCCGGTCTCGATTGTCAACGTGCTGCTGGTCGCGCTGGTGCTGAAGATCATCCAGACCGTTGGGCTTGCGCCTGCGCCCGGTTTTGAACACGATTTCATCGCCAATCTGCCGCAGGCGGTCATCCTGCTGCTGACAAACCTGCTCATGGCAGGCGTGATCCTGAACATGCTGCGCAGTGCGGGTCGCCGCGAACGCCTGGCTGACCAGGCGAGCCGTGCGATTGTCCCGGCGACGGCGGCGACATCGGTCACGACGGTTGGGTAAACGGAGCAATGGGTTGTGAAGGCGGGGGGGCAACAAGTTGACCGCCGGCTTTTGCAAAGGACGGGGCGCACGCGGTGCGCCCTATTGACGCACTGGGGCTGTCTCGCACGTAAAGGTACGGCGTATGCTTGAACTCAACCCGCAATCTATCGCTTTCTTCATTCTGTCCATCCTGACGCTCGGCGGGGCGGTGGGCGTGGTCACCAGTCGCAACCTAATTCACGGGGCGGTCTACCTGATCATCAGCCTGTTCGGTGGGGCAGGGCTGTTCGTCCTGCTCAGCGCGCCGTTCCTGGCAGCGGTTCAGGTGCTGGTCTACATCGGCGCGATTGCGATCCTGATCATCTTCGCAGTGATGCTCACCCGGTCGATGACGGCCATGCGCGAAGTGTTCAACCGGCAGTGGTGGTCAAGCGCATTGGTCGCAGTGCTGCTGTTCGCGCTCGTCATTGGCGGGATCGTGCTGCCGCTGTGGGGACCAAATGGTGTAGCCGAAAGCCAGCCCGTCAGCGATATGGTGGCGACGACGGTAGACCTGGGCGTGGCGCTGGTCGATGGCGATCAGTACGTGCTGCCGTTTGAAGTGGCTTCCCTGCTGCTGACGGCGGCCATGATCGGCGCGATTGTGATTGCCCGCGAAGATGATTGACAGTCATGCGTAACGAGTAATGGGTTTCTCATCGCGCATTGCTCATCGCTGAGGAGTTTTGAACAATGGTTCCTTTGTGGATGTACCTTGCCGTAGCCGCCGCCATGTTCTGCATCGGCGTATACGGCGTGCTGGCGCGGCGCAATGCCGTCGCCATTCTGATGAGCGTCGAACTCATGCTGAGCGCGGTGAACATCAACCTGGTGGCGTTCTGGCGCTACATCACACCTGAAAATATGTCAGGACAAGCGTTTGCGGCGTTCGTGTTCGTGATTGCGGCGGCGGAAGCGGCGGTTGGCCTGGCCATCGTGATTTCCATTTACCGCAGCAGACGTTCCGTGATCGTCGAAGATGTGAACGTGCTGAAGGGGTAGGGTAAGACATGGACTTTAATGCGTTTATCAGTGACGCGAATTTGCTCCCCTGGCTGATCCCGGTTGGGCCGCTGCTGGCTTTCCTGATCATCACGCTGCTGACCAACCGCTCCAAGCTCGTCCCCGCGACCAGCGCCGAGTATGGCGGTCACCACCCGGATTATGAAGGGATGCCCGTGCTGGTGGTGGCGGATCGCAGCCGCGTGATCAGCATCATCGTCGGCATGAGCGGGGCAATTGCCGCATGGCTGATCAGTCTGCGCGTGGTGGCCGACGCGCTGGCACTGCCGGATTTCGGTAAAAAAGTGCTGGAAAGCAGCGCGGTCTGGATGTCTACGGGCGCGTTCACCTTCAACATGGGGGTGCTGGTAGACCCGCTCACTGTGATCATGCTGATCATGGTGCCGCTGGCCGTCGTGATGATCTTCATCTACTCGATTGGCTATATGGCGCATGACCCCCGACAGGCGCGCTTCTTCAGCCTGATCTCGCTGTTCGCCGGGGCGATGCTCACCCTGGTGGTGGCGGATAACCTGCTGCTGCTGTTCGTGGGCTGGGAAGTGATGGGACTGTGTTCGTATCTGCTCATCGGCTTCTGGTTTGAAAAACATTCTGCCTACCGCGCCGCGATCAAAGCGTTCACCACCACCCGCGTGGCGGACGTGATTATGCTGCTCGGTATTGTGTACCTGTACGCAACGACCGGTACGCTCAACTTCCGCGATATTTTGTACAACCCTGCCCCGGAAGTGGAAGCAGTGACCGAAGAAGGTCAGGCGTTCAAGCTGGACACGGTGTTCGCCCGACTGCCATCTGCCCAGGAAGGCGAATCCGGCGAAACCGCAGCCGAAGGTGAAGCCCACAGCGAAGGTGAAGCAGCCAGCGCAGAAGAAGGTCATACCGAAACCTGGGCGCAGCGCCTGGCCGCCACCCCGGCGATTGCTTTCGGCGGGATCAGCGCGGCGGGTTTGATCGGCATCTTCCTGATCATCGGCACAATTGGTAAATCGGCGCAGTTCCCGCTGCATGTGTGGCTGCCCGACGCGATGGAAGGCCCGACCCCGGTCAGCGCGATGATCCACGCTGCCGCGATGGTATCGGCAGGCGTGTACGCCATCATCCGCATGTACCCACTGTTTGAAGCGGGCGGCCACCCGCACGATGGCGATTTCACATCGCCGCTCATGCTCATGGCGATTGTCGGTTCGTTCACCGCTTTGTTCGCCGCCACGATTGCCATCGCGCAGAACGATGTCAAAAAAGTGCTGGCCTATTCGACGATTTCGCAGCTCGGTTTCATGGTTGCGGCGCTCGGCATCGGCGGGTTCGTCCCGGCGGCCTTCCACCTGATCACCCATGCATTCTTCAAGGCGCTGCTGTTCCTGGCTTCCGGCGCGGTCATTCACGGCATGGAACACGGCGAGCATCATGTCCACGCACACGGGCATGGGCATGGGGGCGGCGGCACGGATGGCGAGTTCGCGCACGATGCGCACGCGGCGCACGGCCACGAACATGGCATCGTCCCGCACGCCGGAGTCCCGCACGCCGGGAGCAGTATTGAACCGCATGATGCGGCCATTGGCGATGAACACGATACCCTGCACGCGCACGCTTTCGATCCGCAGGACATGATGAACATGGGCGGTCTGCGCAAGACGATGCCCATCACGTTCATCACCTTCCTCATCGGTGGGCTGTCGCTCTCAGGGCTGCCGCTGGTCACGGCGGGGTTCTGGTCGAAGGATGAAATTCTGGCCGAAGCCTGGCTTGGCCTGACGGAAGGGTTCGGTCCTCATGCGCTGGTATTCATCGCGCTGGCGCTGGCCGCGTTCATGACGGCGTTCTACACTGCCCGTCAGTTGTGCCTCACCTTCCTGGGCGAACCACGCACCGAAGAAGCGAAACATGCCAGCCTGGGCAATGGCGTGGTCAGCGCGACCATGACGCTCCCGCTGATCATCCTGTCGGTGTTCGCCATCATCGCCGGGTTCGTCGGCGTTCACCCGGATTTTCCCATCCTGGGCGGCATCTTCTCCGCCAATGGCAACCCATTCTTCAACCTGGTCACGCTTTCGCTGGTGGAAAAGCCGCCGAAGATCGATTTCAACATCATTCCGGTGCTGTTCTCGTTCGGTATCGCGCTCGGCGGGTTGTGGCTGGGCTACCTGGTGTATGGGCGCAAGCCGCTGACGGCAGGCCAGCCCGACCCGATGATCGACGCGCTCGGTTCATCGGTACATAACACGCTGAAAAACAAATACTACTTCGACGAGCTGTACACCGCCTTGCTCGTCAAACCATCGCAGTGGTTCAGCCGCAACGTGTCGTACCTGTTCCTGGATAAAGGCGTGATCGACGGGTTCCTGCACCTGATCGGTCGAGCCTTCACGTGGTTTGGCGATATGCTGAAAGTGGTGAATGCATGGCTGATCGATGGCGTGGGCGATGGCGTACCGGAACTGTTCGTGCGCTTTGGCGCATGGGCGCGCAACATTCAAACCGGGCGCGTGCAGCAGTACATGCTGCTGATCATCGTGGTCGCCCTGATCATCGGGATCGTGTTCGCGGTTTCGACTGGCACATTGCAGGCTTCCCCTTAGAGGCTGAATGATGACAATTATCGGTATCGATGTTCTCACGTTTTTGATCGCCGCTTCCGCCGTTGGCGGGGCGGCGCTGGTGCTGCTCCCCGGCACTGCGCAGTACCGGACGCTGGTGCGGTATACAGCGCTGACCATTTCAACCGTGATCGCCGGGATCAGCATCGCGGTCTTTTTCGCCTACACGGGCAGCACCAATACGGGCGGCTTCGGGATGGAAGTCAATGTCCCCTGGTTCCCGGTGCTGGGCGTGAACTGGCACGTCGGCATCGACGGGATCAGCGCGGCGATGGTGCTGCTCACGGGCATCCTGACCCCGCTGGCTATCCTGATCAGCTTCGAGATCGAGGAGCGCGTCAACTTTCACATGGCGCTGATCCTGTTCTTCGCGGCGGGCAGCTACGGTGTGTTCGTGGCGATGGACCTGATGATCTTCTTCCTGTTCTACGAACTGACGCTCGTCCCGATGTATTTCCTCATCGACCAGTGGGGCGGCCCCAACCGCAAGTATGCGTCTACCAAGTTCTTCATCTACTCGCTGGGCGGCTCGCTGGGGATGCTCCTGGCCGTACAGTTGATTGGCTGGTCGGTGTCGCAGGTTCCGGCGGAAGTCGTGGAAACGCTGCGCGCCACTACCCCTGCCCTGGCGAATTACGCTGCGGGCAGCCCATCGTTCAGCATCGGCGTGATCAATGCGCTGTGGCCTGCGCTCACCACCCAGGTGGGCGGCCTGTTCCTGGGGATCGATGTCAACGCGGTGAAAGGCCTGGCGTTCCTGGGTTTCTTCATCGCCTTCGCCATTAAAGTCCCGGTCTGGCCGTTCCATACCTGGCTGCCGGATGCACATTCTGAAGCGCCGACCGCCGGGTCGATGCTGCTGGCGGGTGTGATGCTTAAGCTGGGGGCGTATGGCTTCCTGCGCCTGGTGATCCCCTTCTTCCCGGATGTGTGGGTGAGCGACATCAGCATCCTGGGCGCATTCACGACGAACTTTGCGACCATCCTGGCCTTCCTGGCGATGTTGGGCGTGGTACTGGGCGCGTTCAGCGCGTTCGGGCAGAACGACATCAAGCGATTGGTCGCGTACAGCTCGGTCAACCACATGGGCTTTGTGGCGATGGGTATCGCCGTCGCCGCACTCACGTATGGGCAGATGTACATGAGCGGCGGCAGCGCATTCGTCCAGGACGCGATCCTGGCGACGAACGGCGCGGTCATGCAGATGTTCAATCACGGGCTGAGTTCAGCGGGTATGTTCCTGCTCGCCGGGGCTATTTATCACAAAACCCACACCCGCGACATGACACAGTATGGCGGGTTCTGGGTGAAAGCACCGATCTACGGCGGTATTTTCGTGTTCACCAGCATGGCAAGCCTGGGGCTGCCGGGGCTGAACGGCTTCGTGAGCGAATTCCTGGTCGTGCGCGGCTCGTGGACGGTGTTCACCACGCTGACGATCATCAGCATGATCGGCCTGTTGTTCACGGGCGGCTATATCCTGAAGGGCATTCGCGGCGTGCTGCAAGGGCCGTTCAACATGCACTGGAAAGATTACAAGCTGGAAATTGAGGTGCGCGAAGTCATTGCGATTGCGCCCTTGATGGCGCTCATGCTGATCACGGGTATTGCGCCGAACTGGATTCTGAGCGTGATCAACGCCACCGTATCGCTGATGATGGGCGTACAGGTGTAACCGAAGGGTGAAGGCGGAAACATGGTGAACTCGGTAACATTTCCTGTCCTCAGCCTCCTGATCTTTATCCCGATCATCGCGGGGGTGATCATCCTGTTCATCCCCCGCGATAACAAGGACTTGATCCGGGGGATCGCGATCACGGCGGCATTCAGCGTGTTCGGTCTGGGGCTGTTCACGTACATTTCGTACAACAATACCGTTGGGGAAATGCGCGCCGCACAGGACGCGATCATCGCGGAAGGCGGCGACCTGACCGGGACGCGGCTGTACGATACCACCCTGGTGTTCGAGGAACGGGTCGTATGGGTGGAGTCATTGGGCATTACCTATCACCTGGGCGTAGACGGCCTAAGCGTGCCGATGGTACTGCTCACCAGTATGGTGACGATCACCGGGGTGCTGGTCAGTTGGCGCGTCGAAGACCGCACCCGCGAGTTCATGGCGTTCTTCCTGCTGCTGGTCGCGGGGGTGTTCGGCGTGTTCGTGGCGAACGATCTGTTCGTGCTGTTCTTCTTCTACGAACTCGCCATCTTCCCGATGTACCTGCTCATTGCGACATGGGGATGGGTGAAGCTGCGCGAATACGCGGCGATGAAGCTCACCCTGTATATCCTGATCGGGTCGGTGGTGGCACTGGTCGGCGCGATTGCGATGGTGCTTCAGGCCAACAATTTCTTCATCAACGAAGGCGCACAGGTATTCGCGGATGCGGTGCAGAGCGGCCTGCTCCCGGCAGACAGCCAGGAATTCAGCTTCAGCATCACCCAGTTGACACTGGCGGCGGAAGCGGGCGCATTCGACCTGCCTTTCCTGGGCGACCTCTCGTTTGCGCGGCTGTGGTTCCCGTTCATCTTCATCGGCTTCGCGGTGCTGGCCGGGGTGTTCCCCTTCCATAACTGGTCGCCTGATGGCCACGTCGCCGCGCCAACCGCCGTCTCGATGATCCATGCAGGCGTGCTGATGAAGGTCGGCGCATACGCTGCGCTGCGAGTCGGCGTGCAGTTGATGCCGGACGGCGCACAGGTACATCTGCCCTGGATCGTGTTCCTCACGCTGATCAACGTGGTATACGGTGCGTTCATCGCATTCCGTCAGCGCGATTTCAAGTACGTGATCGGCTTCTCGTCGGTCAGCCATATGGGGCTGGTTTCGATGGGATGGGCGACCATGAACCTGATCGGCATGACGGGCGCGGGCTTGCAGATGTTCAGTCACGGCGCGATGACGGCGCTGTTCTTCGGGTGCGTGGGCATGGTGTACGACCGTGCGCACACCCGCGATATTCCCAGCCTGGGCGGGTTCATCAAGGTCATGCCCTGGGTGGGGGTGGCGTTCATCGTCGGCGGCCTGACGAGCATGGGGATGCCCGGTTTCAGCGGGTTCGTCGCGGAATTCCCGATCTTCGTCGGCATGTGGAACGCTTCCCCGAACATTTCGCTGCAAATTGGCGATTTCGTGCTAAGCAACTACTATTCCGTGCTGGTCATCCTGGCCGCGCTTGGCATCGTGATCACGGCGGCGTATGTGCTGCGCGTGACCGGGCAGGTGTTCTTCGGGGAATTCAAACGCGAAAATTTCCCGGATGTGACCGATATTACGCTGCGTGAACGGTTTGTCTTGATTTTTCTGGGTGCGCCGCTGCTCATTCTCGGCCTGTACCCGCAGATTATGGAACCGATGCTCGTGACAGGGCTGCGTCCGGTGCTGGCGCTGCTCGGCGTTTCGACGTAGCGGGATGGAGCAGCATCGATGACTGAATTCAACTTCCTGGCAAGCCTTCCGGCCATCGCGCCGGAAATTGGCCTGACGATCATGGCGGTGGTCGTGCTGGCGCTCGATTTATACCTGCCCGAAAGCCAGCGTCACCGCATCGCCACCGTCACAGCGGTGGGGCTGATCGGGACGGCGCTGGTATCGCTAGCATTGTGGGCCCCTACCCCGGATACGACGGGGCTGTACTGGGGCGGCATGGTGCGCCACGACATGCTGGCGCTGATCTTCAAGGTGATGATCCTGTTCGCCGGGGCGCTGACGGCGCTCATGGCGGTGGATTCCGCTGGCGTGGGGCGCAAAGGCGAGTTCTACCTGATCATGATCGTCTCGACGCTGGGCGCGTGCCTGATCAGTGGTGCGGCGGACTTGATCATGGTGTTCCTGGCGCTGGAAACCACCACAATCCCGCTCTATGTGCTGGCCGCGTTCAAACGCGGGGATGCCCGTTCATCCGAAAGCGGGATGAAGTACTTCCTGTTTGGCTCGTTCGCATCGGCCATTTTGCTGTATGGGCTAAGCTGGCTGTACGGCTTCACCGGGCAGACCAACCTGTATGCCATCGCGGAATACCTGGGGTCGCCCGCCTTCAGCGCCAGCGCCTTCCCGGTGCTGGCCGCGCTCACGCTGATCGTGGTCGGCTTCGGCTTCAAGATCAGCGCTGCGCCGTTCCACTTCTGGACACCCGACGTATATGAAGGCGCGCCGACCCCCGTCACCGCTTTTCTGAGCGTCGCCAGCAAAGCCGGGAGCTTCGCGCTGCTGCTGCGCTTCCTGGTGGCGACGTTCCCCGGCGCGGTGGTGATCAACGGGCAGGAAATCCAGAATTTCTGGGTGCAGTTGGTCACCGTGCTGGCGGTGATTTCGATGACGTTCGGCAACGTGGTCGCGCTGGCGCAGCGCAATATCAAGCGTCTGCTGGCGTACTCATCGATTGCCCAGGCCGGGTATACGCTGATCGGGCTGGCAGCCGTCCAGGTGAGCAGCACATCGAACGGGGAACAGGCCGTCGCGGCGATTGCCTACTACATGTTCATGTACACCTTCACCAACCTGCTCGCCTTCGCTGTGATCGTGCTGTTCAGCGAAGCGACCGGAACCGAAACCATCAGCGATTTTGCCGGGCTAAGCCGCCGCAATCCCTGGATGGCGCTCACCATGACGATTGCGCTGCTCTCGCTGGCGGGCGTTCCCCCGGCAGCGGGCTTCTTCGGGAAGTTCTTCCTGTTCAATGCGGCGGTACAGGCCGACCTGGTGTGGCTGGCGATTGTCGGCGTGCTGAACAGCATCATCGCCCTGTACTACTACCTGGTGATCATCAAGGTGATGTACGTCGATAAGGGCAAGGATGAAGACAAGCCGATTCCGATGTCGCCGACGTATGTTTGGGCGACCGCTGGCACCACGCTGATCGTCGTGCTGTTGGGGACGTTCGGCGTGCAGCCGATCTTCGACTGGGCGCTGCAAGCGGGGCGTGCGCTGCTGAATACCTGAGTCATTCCGCAAAAAGGCGCGTCGATTTGACAGACGCGCCTTTCGTTCTTGCTGTTTTTGATGAAAAGCCGCAAAGCTCAAGACTTTATATTTTGGTCGGCGGAAAGTTTGTGATAAAATGCACGCAGATGGTCAGCAGCCAACCGGATACCCACCACAGGACGACCCCGAAGCGGCGCAGGCCGCCCGGATGCGCAACCTGGCATACGCCGCGCTTGCTGCGCAGAGCGGGTGTTTTCCGGCGGTGTTCATCATCGGGGCGCTGCTGGTCGGGTTGTGGTTAGA
The DNA here is from genome assembly GCA_033764035.1 of bacterium. Classification (GTDB taxonomy): domain Bacteria; phylum Chloroflexota; class Anaerolineae; order Aggregatilineales; family Phototrophicaceae; genus Flexifilum. The sequence goes on along the minus strand of JANRJJ010000024.1, from coordinate 272,206 downwards.
TGCGCAGTTGGGGCAGCGCGGCCCAATCACCGTCGCCCTGCTGCTCTTAAGTATCCCTGTGAGTTTATCGCTGATGGTGCTGTTTTCGCTGCGGAACATCAAACGGATGACGACGAGCATAGCACCACGACCTAAGCACCAACATCAGGAGGAGGATCGTTGAGAATACATAGAGGTCTTTCGCAGAGGAGTAGAGGAGCGCCGTAATGAGCAACTTGAATCCAACGCTGCGCGGGTTGGTCTACCTGGGAATTGGCATTGCGTTCCTGGTGGTGTGTGCGGGCTTGTCGTTCGCAGTGCTGCCGGGTGCGGGCATTGGCGTAGGGCTGCCGGTGATCACCGTGCCGGGCGAAGCCCTGGGCGGTGCGCTGCCTGCCGATGAAGATTACGGGCTGGGCGGCGGGCTGGCGGGCTGGACGAATACATTCGTTGCCATGATCCTGGCGGACATCATGGTGCTGGCCTTCGCGTTCCTTGTCCGCCGTTCGTCGAAAAACTTCACCCGTCAGGTGCCGTCGCGGTTGCAATCGTGGGCGGAACTGCTCGGTGGGTTCATCTATTCGCAGACCAAGAATTTCGCCGGGCTGCGCCCCTTGGCGCTGAACTGGCTGTTTCCCCTGGCTGCGACGATCTTCGTGTTCCTGCTGGCGGTGAACTGGATGAAGCTGCTGCCGGGGATCGAAAGCGTCGGCGTGATCCACTGTGCGCATGAAGGGTTCACCGGGTACCCGACCCGGTATTCGGGTGGCTCTTATTCGCTGTACGTGGATCAAGCGCTGTACGCGGGTGAACGTGCCACCGAAGAAACCTACCATGCCTGCGAGGAATGGAAAGAAGCGGGTTCGGTGAAGCCGAGCAAAGAAGCGCTGGACGAAGCCGCCAATACCCTGGCCGCTAATGAAGCCGCCTTGATCGCGGAAATCGACACGCTTGCGCTGAACGATGCCGAACGGCAGGCGCGCATTGATGCGGTGCGGCTGGAGGCTGTCGAAGAAGTGTGGGAACACCCCTTCTTCCCGCTCACCGCTGATGAACTGCGTTCCGGGGTGATCCCATACATCATGGCGGTCACGCCGTATGTGCGTGGGGGTTCTACCGACCTGAACCTGACGCTGGGACTGGCGCTCGTTGCCTTCTTCGCCATCCAGATTTTCGGCGTGGCGGCACAAGGGCCAGCGTATTTCCAGAAGTTCATCAACCTGGATGCGATTGGCAACGCGGGCAAAAACCCGATTGGTGCGATCAACTTCCTGGTCGGTATTTTTGAAATCGTCTCCGAAATCGGCAAAATCATCTCGCTGGCCTTCCGTCTTTTCGGTAACATGTTCGCGGGCGGTATTCTGCTTGCGGTCATGTCGCTGCTGGTCGCGTTCATCCTGCCAGCGGTATTCATCGGCCTGGAAGTGATCATCACATCGGTACAGGCGATGGTGTTCGCCATCCTGACGATTGTGTTCTGCGCCCAGGCGATGGAAGGGCATCATGGTGAAGAGCATCACGATGATGAGCATGATCAACCCGTTAGCAACGTGACGATTTAACAGCGTTTATCCTGGTTTTTCACTGGTTTGATTGACTGGCACGACAGTATCTACAAAGGACAATGACGAAATGATCGAAGGATCGCTCGAAGTAGGGTTGCAGGCGTTGGGTGCGGGTCTGGCGATGTTCTCGGCGTTCGGCCCCGGTATCGGGATCGGTTTGCTGGTGCAGGGCGCGATGCAGGCTATCGGTCGTAACCCGGATGCGGCCAGCGCCATTCAGCAGAACATGATTCTCGGTATCGTGTTTACGGAAGCTATCGCCATTTATGCGCTGGTGGTCGCGCTCATCATCCTGTTCGTGCTTTAACGTTGCGGCACGAGGAGGCAGTCGGAATGGCTCAACAAACTTTGTGGAAGCGTCTGCTTCTGCTGTTCATCCTGATCGGGGCGCTTTCGATGAGCGCTGTCGTCACGTTCGCCCAGGAAGGCGCGGCTACGGAAGCCGCTGAAACCGCCCCTGAAGGCGAAGCGGAATCGCCCGCTGAAGCGGTCGAAGAAGAAGCCGCCGAAGAAGGCAGCACCAGCCCGCTGGTGCCGCTCGGCATCAATACCGGCTTCCTGCTGGCGCAGATCGTCAACTTCCTGCTGCTGTTCTTCCTGCTGCGGTCGCTGGTGTGGCAGCCCATGCGCAATATGCTCGACAACCGCGCCGCGACCATCCAGAAGGGTCTGGAAGATGCGGCAGCGGCGGCGAATGCCCGCCGTAACGCGGAAGCCGAAGCCGAACAGATTCGACAGAATGCGCGTGCTGAAGTCGCCCGCACGCTGGAAGAAGCCCGTTCGCGTGGGGATTCACTGGTGCGCGATGCCGAACGCAGCGCCGCCGCTGAAGCGGAACGTATCCGTACCGAATCCCGCGCCGCCGCTGAGGAAGAACGCAACCGTCAGCTTGGCGAACTGCGCAGCCAGGTCGCGGCGATTGGTGTTGCCGTCGCGGAACGCCTGATCGGGCAGTCGCTCGACCAGAGCCGCCAGCAGGCGCTGATCAACGACTTTTTTGCAAAAGTCCCGGCGGAAGCCCGCTCGATGGGCGGCGATGTCGAAGTCGTAAGCGCCATGCCGCTGAGCGAACAGGAACAGAACGCGGTGCGCGGCGAAGTGGGTGGCGGTAATGTCACCTTCCGCGTTGACCCGTCGATCCTGGGCGGGCTGGTCGTCCGCAGTGCGGATCGTGTGGTCGATGGCAGCGTCCGCAGCGGTCTGACCGATCTGGCGGGTCGTCTGCGCTAAGCAAACCCCAGCCTGATCATTACAGGTTGAGCAAAAACACGCCGGGGAGTACAATTCCCGGTGTGTTTTTATTTACCACCGGGTAATTGTGGCGACCCTGATGCCGAAAACCCTTGCCGAACTGCTGAACGCGCTCCCTTTCGCTGCCGATACCCTTCACCTCAGCGGCAGTGCCGATACGCCGATCACCGCGCCCGTCGTCGAAACTGATGCCGACGTGCAGCCGGGCGGGGTGTTCGTCGCCCGCACCGGGATGAACGCCGACGGCCACGCTTTCATCGGGCGCGCTGTTGAACGCGGCGCGGCAGCCGTGATCGGTGAAAAGCCGCTCGAACTGCCCATCCCGTATGTGCGGGTCGCCAACACAATGGAAGCGACGGGCTATCTGGCCGCCGCCTATCACGATTTTCCGTCGCGCAAGCTCGTCGTGATCGGCGTGACGGGGACGGATGGCAAAACCACCACCAGCACGCTCATTCACAGCATCCTGAAAATCGCCAGTGACGGCAGGGCGGGGTTGATCAGCACGATACATGCTGATGTGGGCGGGCAGGCGCTCGATACCGGGCTGCATGTCACTACGCCAAGCGCGCCGCTGACTCAAGCGCTGTTGGCGCGCATGGTCGCCAACGGGCTGCGCTATGCCGTGCTGGAAATGACCAGTCATGGGCTGGCACAGGGTCGCCTCAATGGGGTCGATCTCGATGTGGCGGTGCTGACCAACCTGACGCATGAACATCTCGACTTTCATAAGACCTTCGAGAACTACCGCGCCGCCAAAGGCCGTATGTTCGATATGCTGGTCGGCACGGCGCGCAAGCCGCATCTGAAAAAGATCGCCATCCTGAACAACGACGATGCCCATATCGAGTTCTTCGCGTCTTTTCCGGCGGACCTGACCCGTCGCTATGGCTTTGGCAGCGGCAGTGAGTTACGCGCCACCGATGTAGCGTACCGCCCCGGCTATACTCAGTTCGTCGTACACGGCCTTCTACCACAATCGACCCTGGTACAGAGTCCGTTGGTCGGGGATTTCAACGTGATGAATGCCCTGGCGGCGATCACGACGGCGCAAGCGCTCGATGTACCCTTCGAGACGATCCAGCGCGGTCTGTTCCAGGTGACGGCCATTCCAGGCCGCCTGGAACGTATCGACGCGGGGCAGGATTTTCTTGCGCTGGTCGATTTTGCGCATACGCCGAACGCGCTCACCAATGTGTTGAAAACCGCCCGCACGCTGACCGGGCGCGATGGCCGCGTGATCTGCGTCTTTGGCTGCGCGGGGCTGCGCGACCGCGAAAAACGCCGCCTGATGCCGGAGGCCGCCGTACAACTTGCCGATTTCAGCATCTTCACGGCGGAAGACCCGCGCACCGAATCGCTGAACAACATCCTGAACGTGATGAGCCATGCAGCGGTGCAGGCGGGCGGGGTGGAAGGCAAAACGTTCGTGTGTGTGCCGGATCGCGGTGAAGCGCTGTACCGCGCCTGCAAGATCGCGCATCCTGGCGATGTCGTGATCGCCTGTGGCAAAGGCCACGAGCAAAGCATGGCCTTTGGCACCACCGAATATGCCTGGGACGAACGCGAGGCGATGCGCGCTGCCCTGCGCGGGGAGCCGCTGCGAACGCTGCCCACTGCATCGTAATGAGCGGGGAATGGAACCAAACCGAAGCCTTCGGTGTCTGCTTGTCAAGCGCCGGATGCGTCGTCGTTTGTGGTACAATGCCGGCGCTGTGTGAGGACTGTTCATGACCGATCTGGCTATCGTGATTCTCAACTGGAACACCCGCGACCTGCTGCGGAAGTGCCTGCAAACGGTGTTTGCCAGCCAGGGCGATTTCAGTTTTACGGTGCTGGTGGTCGATAATGCGTCGTCGGACGGCAGCGCCGACATGGTGGCGGCAGAATTTCCAGCCGTCCGGCTGATTCGCAATGCGGACAACATCGGCTACCCGGCGGGCAACAATGTCGGGTTGGCCGCGTTGGGCTACCGGGGGCAGGGCGATGTCGATGCCGATGCGCCGCGCTACGCGCTGCTGCTTAACCCGGATACGGAAGTGCCGCCGGATGGCCTGGTTGCGATGCTCACCTGGATGGACAGCCGCCCGGATATTGGCGCGGCAGGTCCCAAGCTGGTGCTGCCGGATGGTTCGCTCGATAAAGCGTGCCGCCGGGGATTTCCTACCCCGTTGGCCAGCATTTACCATTACGCGGGGCTTTCAAAACTGTTTCCCAACAGCCCACGTTTTGCACGCTACAATATGACCTATCTTGATCCCGATCAGGAAGCAGAGGTCGATTCGGTCGTGGGGGCGTACATGCAGGTGCGGCGCGACGTGATTGCCCGCGTAGGACTGCTGGATGAAACGTTCTTCATGTATGGCGAAGACCTGGATTGGGCATTTCGGATCAAAGAGGCAGGATGGAAAATCGTCTACCACCCTCAAGTGGTCGTCCAGCACGTCAAGCGGGCGGCAAGCCGTCAGAGCCAGCGGGCGAAGTACGAATTCTTCCGCGCGATGTTGATCTTCTATCGGAAGCACTACCGCTCGAAAACCCCCCTGCCGCTGCACCTGATGATCATGACGGGGCTGTTGGTCAAGGGCGGGCGGGCATTGTGGAAGGAAATACGCCACCCGTCGGGGAAGCGGTCGCAGTTGACCCCCGTCGCCAGCGCCGGGGATTGATCGCCGCTCGCCATGCGCGCCGCTCGCGCCGCGTCAAGACGATCATGGCGTTTTTGCTGCTCGGAATCGATGCCGGGATGCTGGTGCTGGCGTTCGTGCTGGCGTATATCGCCCGCGAAACGCTGCCCGTGTTCTACATCCCCAATTCACAGCCGTCGATTCTTCAGTACGCCCCGACGATCCTGCTGCACGTCGGGATCATCATGGCGATCTTCTATTTCTCGCGTTTTTATCACATGCGCCGGGCGATCAGCCGCATCGACCACGCACGCAACCTGATCGGCGCGATCACGATTGGCGCGTTGATGGTCAATTCGATTCAAGACCTGGTGCTGCGCAATACGCTGTACGATCCGGTCGATTATCCGCGCAGCCTGTTCTTTTATGTATGGATTTTCAGCACGATTTTGGTGATCGCCGGGCGCGAACTGCACCGGGCGATCCGCCGTCTGCTGCGCACGCGCCGGATTGAACGCGATAACCTGCTGATCGTCGGGATGGGCAATGTCGCACGCGAGATCACGCGCCGCATTCTCACCCGGCCAGACCTGGGGTACAACGTCGTCGGCATGATTCCGGTGCGCCCGAAAGGAAAACAAACCCCATATATGGGTATCCCGGTGATCGGGTCGGCGCACGAACTGCCGTCGATCATCGATTCCTATGGCATCGACCAGGTGATCATCGCCCTTCCCGACCCACAGCGGAGCGAACTGGTCGATTTGATTACGCTGTGCCAACGCGGACGAGTCGATATTAAGGTGTACCCGGATATGTTCGCGTACATGGCGGGCGATCTCAGCGTCGATGACCTGGGGGGTACGCCTCTGATCACCGTGCGCGATACCGCGCTGCGCGGCTGGAAGCTGAGCCTGAAACGCGGCCTGGATATTGTTGGGTCCATGTTGGGGCTGATTTTGCTCTCGCCGTTCATGCTGCTCACCGCGATCCTGATCAAGCTCGAATCGCCGGGCGGCGTGTTCTTCACACAGCAGCGCATGGGGCTGGATGGCCGCCCATTCCACATGATCAAGTTCCGGTCGATGCGCAGCGATGCCGAAGCGAACGGCCCTGGCTGGACAGTCCCCGGCGACCCGCGTGTCACGCGCGTTGGCGCATTCATGCGCAAAACCAACTGGGATGAAATCCCGCAGTTGATCAATGTGCTGATCGGTGAAATGAGCCTGGTGGGGCCGCGCCCGGAACGACCGGTCTATGTGCAGCAGTTCCGCGAAATGATCCCGCGCTATATGGAACGTCACCGCGAAAAAGCGGGCATGACCGGTTGGGCGCAGGTGAATGGGCTGCGCGGCGATACGTCGATAGCCGACCGCACCAGCTACGATTTATGGTATGTGGAAAACTGGTCGCTGTGGCTCGACATCAAGATCATCATGCGCACGGTCATGCAAACGATCCTGCGGCGCGATGCCAATGCCTACTGAGCCGCCCGGAGGGGTTCCACCGATGGACATTCAAGCGCTCACCCAGGCCATGCACGATTTTGTACGCGCCAAAGGCTGGTATGCCGACGATTCGAAGCGCCCCCAAACCCCGCGCAACCTGGCGATCTCGCTGGTGCTGGAAGCGTCCGAAGTGCTGGAGCTGTACCAGTGGGGTGACACCCCGCCAAACCCGGATGCGCTTTCCGGCGAACTGGCTGATGTCATGCTGTATCTGCTTCAGCTTGCCAGCCTGAGTGGGATCGACCTGGGGCAGGCCGTGACCGACAAGCTTCAAATCAATTATGGCCGCAACTGGGATGCGAATGCCGACGAATTGCCAGGCTCGAGCGGCTGAAAAGGCATCCTATGCGCTGCGCGTCTCAGCTCGACAATTGCCTTTGCGGGAACCAGGAGGCGTTGTGCTTGCGCAACCCCGTGCCAGGCACGGGGTGTATGGTCTAGTGCCGACAACCTGAATTGTCATAACTCAAAGCGGAAATTCACGGTGTGTTGCAAAAACAAAGCGGCACAGGAAACATGAAGACTCCTGTGCCACAAACTCCTACCTATGGCGATGCGCCGCTCTACTGAAGCTGTATCTTTTCGTTCTTGCCCAGTTCATCGTCGGCACTGTCGCCCGTGACCGCAGCTTTCGCCATCGCCAGCAGTTCCGCAATGCGGCTGCTGCCTTCCCAGTATTCGGCCTTTTCCACGTCGATGCGCAGCAGCGCGATCCCAGGAGTATCGATGCCATCCGGGAACCATGCTTTCAGCATCGGGTTCCATAGTTCCTGCATCTTAGCGCGATCCTGCACCACGAACGCGGTTCCGCTCACCGAAACATAGCGCTGGCGGCCATTATCGGCATAGCTGACATTGACCTGCTGCTCGCGCTCGATTTCCAATACTTTGGCTGAATCGCCATCGGTGAAAAACCACAATTCGCCGTCGAATTCCATTTCCTGGGTCGCCATGGGGCGGCTGCGCAGTGTCCCGTCGCGGCTATCGAGCGTCGTGAGCATGGCAATGTTGATGCCCTTGATCAGGTCGCGCAGCTTTTCAATATTCTGCTGGCGTGGAGAACCAATCCCGTTGTAATCCATGTTGGTTTTATCCTGTACTCTGACACGCTAAGTCCGTCACTTCCGCCTGCATTATGCGGGATGTATGGTCAGGCGAAACGGGCCGAACGTCGCAACCTGGAATGGTTCAAGCGAAGGAAAGCGACCTGTGACCTGCTGCCCTTTCAACTTCGGGGATAGGCATTTTCGCGGACGCTTCTATAATGAAGGCTCGCTGGATGAAGCCAATGCTGATTTGCTACTGTCGATAAAGAGGATCGCTGATGACTCAGGCACTTCCGTCGCCCCGTGTCGATTTTGCCGAATGGTATAACGATATTGTGTATCGTGCCGATCTGGTGGCTGCATCGCCGGTTCGCGGCTGCCCGATCATCAAGCCGTATGGGTATGAAATTTGGGAAGGCATTCGCGCCGCGCTGGATACGCGCTTTAAAGCCACTGGGCATCAGAATGCCTACTTTCCGCTGTTCATTCCAGAAAGCTATCTGCGCCGGGAAGCAGAGCATGTTGAAGGGTTCAGCCCGGAACTGGCCGTCGTGACCATCGGCGGCGGCGAAACCCTGGCCGAACCGTTGGTCGTGCGCCCTACATCGGAGACGATTATCGGGGAGGCGATGGCGAACTGGATTCAATCGTACCGCGACCTGCCGCTCCTGCTTAACCAATGGGCGAACGTCGTGCGGTGGGAAATGCGCACGCGCCCGTTCCTGCGCACCTCCGAATTTTTATGGCAGGAAGGCCATACCGCCCACGCGACCGAAGGCGAGGCTGAGGCTGAAACGCTGCAAATGCTCGATGTATATGCCGATGTCGCTATCACTGAAGCGGCTATCCCGGTAATCAAAGGACAGAAAAGCAACCGCGAACGTTTTGCGGGCGCGCTGCGCACCTACACCATTGAAGGGATGATGGGCGACAAGAAAGCGCTGCAAAGCGGCACCAGCCACAACCTGGGGCAGAATTTCGCCAAAGCGTTCAACATTCAGTATCTTGACCGTGCCAACGAAAAACAGTTCGCGTGGACGACTTCATGGGGCATGAGTACCCGTATGGTCGGCGCAATCATCATGGCGCACGGCGATGAAAAAGGGCTGCGGCTGCCCCCGCGTGTGGCTCCGATTCAGGTCGTGATTGTGCCAATTTACAAGACGGACGATGAACAGTCACTCGTCAGTGAAGCCGCCGACCGCATCAAAAACGAACTGCAAGCGAAAAATATCCGCGTGCGGGTCGATCACCGTGACGAAACGCCCGGCTTCAAATTCAATGACTGGGAAATGCGCGGTGTTCCGGTGCGCCTCGAAATTGGCCCGCGTGACGTACAAAGCGGAAATGTGGTCGCTGCCCGGCGCGACATCCCCGGAAAGGAAGGTAAGCGCATCCTTCCACAGGAAAACATCGCGCTGCAAATCGAGACACTGCTGACCGAAGTACAGGCCGGGCTGCTGGAGCAGGCAACGCGCTTCCGCGACGCAAACATCATTGATGTGACCAGTTATGCCGAACTTCAAGAAGTCGTCGAACGCGGCGGGTTCGCACGCGGGTACTGGGCGGGTTCCGATGACGATGAAGCGCGCATTAAGACTGAAACCCAGGCGACACACCGCTGTTATCCACTGAACCAACCCGAAGCGCCGGGGACGTGCTTTTATACAGGGCAGCCCGCCACACGGGTGGCGCTGTTCGCCAAAGCATACTAGATCGTAAAGCAAGCAGCCAAGCTGACGGATCACCCGCGGAGGTGATCTGACGGATCACCATCAACCGTGATCCGTCAGATCACGGTTTTCTAACACGATTCCAAAAATGGCTCGGTATACTGTCAATCCAGCGTGGTAACGCCTGGCTGCACCCCAAAACCTGGATCGTGCTGGTGCGTGTTATGGCAGTACATTGTTCAATGCGCAACAGACACGACCTTCACCACTTGAATGGAATCCATAAGTTTGTTACCATTGGTGCAAATCAGCCCTACTTACATCGGTTTAAACCCAGAAACGCATCACCTTATTTTGGCAAAAACGAAGAATCTGTCCCGTGATGGGGGCAGTTTAGACCGTCTCCATGATCTGAATGGGGACACCTTTTTAGGTTTGATAAATGGCAGCGTATTTGATTGTAGATGTAGACGATCTGCTTGAACATTTCCGAAAACGCGGCGTATCCATCGATGTACAGGAACTCGCCGTCGGTTTACGGGGCGGCGCGGCACTTGCCGCCGGGCTGATCAGTCCTGAAAGTCTGAAAGCCGTCGCCGTTGCCAATTGGGAACTGCATCGCCGTCAGCGGCGCGCCGCAGCCGATGCCCAACTGGTATTCAAAGGCGCAGGTTACGATACCTTCGATGTGCCGCTCCGTTCCAGCCTGGCGGATGCGCTCATCATGCATTACTTCGCCTTCGACCCCGACCCGGTCGATGAACTGATCCTGGCGACGACTAACCGCGACCTGATGCCGCTGGTGCGGCGTGTGAAAACCACGCGCAGCGCCCGCATTCGCATGTGGGGGGTGGAAGATGTGCTGACCGGGACGGAATTTGCCAGGGATGTGATCTTTCAACCCCTGGAAACCCTGCTCGGCATTCAGCAGACGAAAAATGTGGCGGTGTATATCGATTTCGAGAATATCGCCATCAGCCTGAACGAACAGGGATTCACCGTCAACCTGGATCAGTTAATCGATTCATTTGTGCGCCAGGCGCAGGCACATGGCCAGGTGGTGCAAATTTCCGCTTATGCCCCCTGGGGGCAGCGCGGCAGCCTGCCGCCGCTGGTCGATAATTCCGGGCGCGAAGTGGCGGATGATGCACCAAGCCGTCTGGCGATGGCGAACATCGACCCGGTGTTCAACCTGCCCGGCAAAAACAGCGCCGATATGCGCATCGCCCGCGATGTGATGACCGACAGCACCCATGATGACGCAGCCGATGTCTATGTAGTCGCCAGTGGCGACCGTGATTTCAATGAAGTGATCAACACGCTGCGCACGCGCAACAAAACCGTGATCCTGTGGGCAGTGCGCGGCAGCACCAGCCGCCAGCTTGAAAACAATGCGAATGTCACGATTGAATACGTGGAAGATTTCACCAATCTGCAAACGCATCAGTCGCTCAGCATGTCGTCGGTCGCGGTCGATGACGACGGTACCTTCAACGGGTTCACCCCGTCGCAGTGGTCAAGCGTGATCGTGCAGTTCGACCGGTTGTCTAAAGAGATAGGTACGGAAGTGCTGGCTCAGTCCCAGTTGATCGCCCGGCTTCAGGAAGTGGGCGCGGTGGTGAGCAGCGCACGCGGTGAGGACTTGATTCAGCAGGCGCTGGCGCTGGGCATCATTCAGACGGTTGGCCGCAGCAAAGACATCATCATCGACGAGTATCACCCCGTCGTTGATAAAACCCGTCTGATTCGTGACCGGATCGTCGTGCGTGTGCAGAACACGCTCAGCGTGCGCGGCTGGGAATATGTAAACTACGGGTTCCTGCTCAAAGGACTGGCGATGGATCGCGACCTGGAGCGCCCCGGTCTGAACTACAGCGATCAATGGCGGTCGGACTGGATCGACTGCCTGGTACGTGAACGGGTGCTGATGCGCGAACTCGTCCCTCACCGCCACAACCCGGACGATCTGGTTCCCGTAATCAAGCTGCGCCCGGATTACCTGGGCGTGACCACCGAACCGGAACCCGTCGAAAACGTGCAGGAACCCGAACCGGAAGACGAACCGCGCTGGTCGGGCATCACGCTGGAAGAACTGAACGAACGTGACCCCGAAACCGGGAACATGGTATCGCGGGTGGTGGTCAGCGTCGAACAGTTCACGAGCTTTCGCGGCTTCACCTGGTGTCCGTTGGGGAGCCTGCACAAACGCCTGCGTCCGTTCGACCGTTCGACGACGTTTCAGCGGGCGGTCGAATTTTTGCAGGAAAACGGCTCGGCAGAGGTGCAGGAATACCCGAACCCACAGAGCGATTTTTTTACCAAAGGTATTTCGCTCAACACCGAATCGCCCATTGCGCGTAACATCCTGAACGAACGCGACCGCTTCATCCGGCTGCTGCTTCAGCTGTATGAACGCAATATGATCATCAGCGAACAGACCCTTAAAATGGTCGATTCGGCGGGCGGGTGGGATTACCCAATGTGGTTTTCAATCATGGAAACTGAAAATGTACTGAACCCCGTTCCAGGGCGCAGCGGCCAATACAGCCTGTTCCGCACGCACCACACCGTCAGCCTGGTGGCCGATGCGCAGCGGGATGCACAGCGCACCGAACGCTACCCCCGCGAGTGACAGGCTCGCTCGTTGATCACGCACCACCAGCGCGGCGCTTAGTCCGCGCTTTTTGTTTGCCCGCCACTGGGTGATGCAAGTGCGGCATCTCGCGCCGTGAGCATAAGTGCCATCAGCACTTGTTCTTCCAGCTTTAGCGCATCGGTTTCGCCCGTCTGCATCTCGCGTAAATGCTGTTCGTACACCCCTGCTAAACGACCATCCATGAACGAATCGATCACCAGTGGATGAATATAGTACGCACGGCTGACGCTGGTGGTATTGCCCAACGCCTTTGCCACCGCTTTCACCCCGGCGCGCACGCATTTTTCTTTGCCTTTGACCGTACCATCGTTTTCAGCCGTACACAGCTCGCGCACCATCTGCACCGAACCGCCCCAGGTGCGGAAAATCTTGGCCGTGAACGGCTTTCCTGTGATCGCCTGCAAGTATGCATTCACATGCGATGAATCGACGGCGCGGGGCTGCCCGTTGGCATCCACATACTGAAACAAGGCATAACCGGGAAGTTCCTGGCTTTGCCGGACGATCTTCGCCAGCCGCTTATCGTCCAGGTGAATCGTGTGGGGTTTGCCGCTCTTGCCGACGAAATCGAAGGTGACCGATTCGCCTTGCACAGCGGCATGATGATCTTGCAGCGTGGTCAGGCCATAGGTGTCGTTGTCGCGGCGGTATTCCTGGTTGCCCACCCGAATGAGGGTGCGATCCAGCAATGTGACGACCAGCGCGAGCATTTTTTGTGCGGTGATCCCTTTTTGACGCAGATGATCGGCCAGCGTCTGGCGGATGTGCGGGAGCATTTCCCCGAACTCGATCAGGTTTTCAAATTTTTTCTCGTTGGAAAGTTCGCGCCATGCCGGGTGATAGATGTACTGTTTGCGGCCTTTGCCGTCGCGCCCGGTGGCCAGGATGTGACCATTTTTGTGCGGCGAAATCCATACATCCGTCCATGCGGGAGGAATCACGAGCGCATCGATCCAGGCCTTCAGCGCCGGATCGTCGATTTTGCCACCTTTTCGGTCGAAATAGGTGAAGCCTTTGCCGCGTTTTTTGCGCGTGTACCCCTTGATCTGATCCGAGGCATAGCGCAGCGCGGCGCTTTCAAGAAACTGGTCCAATGCTTGATCATGTTCACGGGGCTGCATGGTCGTGGTGGTATTCAGTTCATCTGCCGGATACAAGGTCGCATTACCGTAGCGCATTTCGCACTGCCGCAACAGGTCAGGATCACCGGATCAGCGTAGGCGTAAAGGCGCTGTTTTCGGCGCGCAGGGTTATACTGAAGGCATCGCCACATCCCCCACACGTAAGGATAACGCCGTACATGTCCATGCCCGCGCCGCCCTACGAAAATCAGTTTCGCGCCAACCTGGAAACTCAACTGCAAACCGGGGTTTACGATGCGCTGAAGGTTGAAGGCACCATCCCGGATTGGCTGACGGGAACCCTGCTGCGCAACGGTCCCGGTCAGTTCGAAGTCGCCCACGCCAGCTATCCGCACTGGTTCGACGGCCAGTGCATGATGTACCGCTACACCTTCCAGAATGGCCGCGTCTCGTTCGCCAATGCCTTTTTGCAAAGTCAATCATATTTGCAGGACAACGCCAACGGCGAGATCAATTTTACTGGGGTGGCCACGCCCACCCCGAAAGGCATATGGCCGCGCATTGTGGGGCTGTTCCACCCTAAACCGACTGATAACTGCAATATCAACTTCGACAAGCAGGCGGGCGAATATCTGGCGCTGACCGAACTCCCCGCCTCTTACGTGATCGAGCCATTCAGCCTGGATACGCTCGAACTGTTTCAGTACGATGACACGATCAATGTGGATATGGAAACCGCCCATCCGCATTACCGTGACGATGGGACGATCATCAATTACATGCTGAAGATGGGGCTGCGCAGTACCTACGAGATTTATCATGTGGCGGGGCGCACGCGCACCAAGCTCGCCAGCCTGCCCCGCTGGTCACCCGCCTATATGCACAGCTTCGGCTATACCGGGCGCTATGTGGTGCTGACTGAAAACCCGATGCGGCTCCCGCCGATCACGGGCATACTCGATGTCGCATTTCAAATCAACCCGTTCATCTTCAACTTCAAGTGGGACGGCACACAGCCGACGACATTCACGGTGGTCGATCTGCAAACCGGTCAGGTGGTCACCCAGGCCGACAGCGACCCGATCTACACTTTTCATCACATCAACAGCTATGTCGAGGGTGACGAGATCGTCCATGACCTGGCTGCTTACCGCAACAACGATGTGTGGAAAGCGCTGTATCTCGATGTTCTGCGGTCGGATCACTTCATGCAAACGCCGTCGTACATCTACCGCTACCGGATTCCGCTTAACCAGGGGAAACATACCACCATCAAGCCGGAACAGATCGGCACGGTGCAGTTTGAACTACCGCGCATCAATTACCCGGCGTACAACGCCAAACCATACCAGTACGCCTATGGCGTGGGCGTGCAGAGTGAACAGCACCCGGATTTTCCCAACCAGATTGCAAAGGTCGATGTGACGAGCGGGGACGCGAAAACCTGGTACGTGGAAGGGAATTACCCCAGCGAATCGTATTTCGTCGCCAACCCCGCCGGCACCGCCGAAGATGACGGCGTGGTGCTGTCCACCGTGTACAACAGCCACACCGATGATTCATTCCTGCTGGTGCTGGATGCCGCCTCATTCACGGAAATCGCCCGTGCGCCGCTCCCCTACCGCATTCCGTTCGGCTTTCACGGCATGTTCTATCCCGGCTTGGTGGAAAGAACCGCCTGGTCGCCGCCTGTGCTGCGCAATGCCCGCCGCAAGTCGTAAGCCGTAAGCAGTTTCGAGAACTGTTTGACCGCCTGGTTGTGATACTCGTGCCGCTTCGCCTCATCCGGGGCGAAGCGGCTCAACTGCCACAGCGCCAGCCCTTCATCGTGCGGCATGTTCAGTGTGCGCGCCCGTTCAAGCGCCGTTTCTGTCTGTTGAAGCGCTTCTGGCTGGCCGTCCAGGTGCGCCAACCATCCCCGGTACAGCGCATGACGCGGCTGTGCAATCGGGTAAATCGCCGCCGCTCGTTCCAACTGAGCCAGCGCTCGCCTTGCTTGGGGCAGGTAAGCGCGGTCGATTTCCGCCAGCGTCAGCCAGCCGTCGGTACACCACATGCACCCATCGATCATGGCGTAGATGTTGAGCGACGTAATCCCTTCGATGCGCTCCAGAAGCGCATTCAGCCGTTCGACGGCTGCCGCGTAGTGGTCGCGGTACAGCGCATCCAGCACCAACGCGCAGTACGCATTCAGGAAGGTGAGGTTTTGAGGTTTTTCCAGCCCCAGCGCGGTTTCAGCATCATACACCGCCCGTTCCCAGTCCCCTAGCAGGGCGCTGTAGAGCGCGTGGCGGGACTGTTCCAGCGCAAGCTGGTTGATGCTGCCCATTTTCGTGGTCAGCAGGATGGCTTCACGGCTGATGTTGACGGATTCTTCAAACTGGCCGCGATGAAAAGCGTTGAAGTCGCCCAGCACCCCCAAAATGGCCACCCACGTCCGCAGATCGCCAGACGCTTTGGCGCGTTCTACGCCGCGTTCGGCGTGTTTACGCACCTGTTCCCATTCGCCCCACTGCAAGCCCAGAAGTGCGGCGATGAAGTCGGCAAAGGCATATGCGGCCAGGTCGTTCACATGGTCGGCCACTTCCAAACCCAGGGCGAGATACTGCCGCGACAGCGCGCTCATTTTGGGATTGCTCGACAGCACCCACGCCGTCCCGGTCAGATGGCGAATCAGCGCATCGGAGGCACCCGCCCGCTCGGATTCGTTCAGCGCCCGCATTCCCACATACGTCCCTCTGGAATTATCGCCCGTGTAGACGGTCATTTCCCCCAGCAGGAACAGGCTGCGCCCACTTTCCAACAGCTTTTCACGGTCTTTATGCGGGTTCAGGCGCGGTTTAGCCTTGCGAATGCGTCGTGAAATCTGCTGGGTCATCTGGCTGATCGTATCCAGCCGGAACAGGAGCGGATTTTCCGGCACGCCGCGCACCGCGTGGGCGACGGCTTTGTAGATGAATTCCTGTGCTGCTTCAATCTGCCCACTGTAGAAATATGCCTGCCCCAACAGCCGGTACATGCGCGCCTGGTTCAGTTTATCGAAGTTCGGCTTTTTGACCATGAGCGCCACCACGCGGTTGAGCGATTCGATAGCCTGAGCGTAGGCCCCGGTCGAAACGTTCAGTTCGCCCAGTCGTGCCGCGTAGAACAATTCCTTGTCATCGTTCCCGGCCATACGCCAGTGGTAGGCCAGCGCTGCATCGCCATTGGGCGAATTGCCGTGATACGCTTCCAGCGTTTGCGCCGCCAGTTCATGCAGCGCGGGCAGTTGGCGCGCTTCGATGTCGCGCAGGGCGATTTCGCGTATTTTGTCGTGCGCGAACAGCCAGCGTTCATCCTGCAAAGCCAGCACCGCCCGCGCCAGACAGTCATTCAGCCATTGGTCAAGCGCGCTTAGCCCCTGCCCTAACTGCGGACGCAGTTCCAGCGCCTTTTGCAGCACGGCGGGCTGTACTTCGCGCCCCATCACCGCCGCCAGTTGCAGCAGCGGAATCGAATGCGGCGGAAGCTGTTCCAGCCGATGCCGCACCACGTTGAAGATGCCGCCCGAAAAGACGTGTACCGGCAGCGTATCCACGCCGATCTGTTCCAAATGCCCCGCTTGTTCGGCCAGCGAGCGCAGCACTTCGACGATGAAAAAGATGTTGCCTTCGGTTTCGCGTTCCAGCAGTTCGGTCACGCGGCTTTGTGCGGGGTGATTGCCCAGCACGGCGGTGGTGAACTGTTCGATTTCCGTCGTGTTCAGGCGCGCAAGCTGGATCACCTGTGCCTGTGGAAAGCGGCTTGGCAGGTCGGGTGCTTCATCGCTGCGGTAGCTGCCGATCACGAGCAGCTTGTGCGCTTTGATCAACTGGCTGAGGCCGTCGAGCAGCGCCAGGCTGTCCCCTGCCCATTGCAAATCTTCCAGCAGCACCAGCAGCGGCTGGTGCTGTTCCAGCAGCAGGTCAGTGACGGCTTTGATCAGACGGCTGAGCGCGTTCTGCGGTTCGACATGCGGTGCATCTGGCACCGCCATGCCGAACAGGGTGCCAATATCCGGCACAATCGTCTTCAGAATGCTGAGCGGCAGCGTCGCAGGGTCAAGGTTCAGGCACAGACGGCGCACCACTTCCTGAAAAAGCGCATAGGGCGAACCCCCGGCGTTGATGGCTTGCCCGCGCAGCACAATTGCGCCTTCAATCAACCCCAGGGTGCGAATTTCGTCCATCAGGCGGCTTTTACCTACGCCGCTTTCGCCGCCCACCAGCCACAAGCCCCCACTGCCTTTGATCATGTCTTTTAACGCCGCCCGCAGCAGTGCCATTTCACCGGCCCGCCCGACGAACCGTGCCGCCTGAATGAAACTTTCGCGCACAGTCGAATCGTCGTGTCGGTCTGCGCGTCCGGCCAGATCGTGGAGCGCACTCAATACCTGGGATGCGCTGGCGGGGCGGTGTTCCGGGCGTTTGCTCAGCAGTTCGGTGATCAGCCCAATTAGGCGCGGATCATGATCCGGCAGTTCGACGGTCACCGGGTTGTTCAGCAGAGCGCGCAGGTCTTTCGTATCGAATGGCGGCCTGCCCAGGAACATTTCGTACACGATCACGCCGACCGCGTACAGTTCCGACGCTTCCGACGGATTCGCACCCATAAAAACTTCCGGCGCGATGTACTGAAGCGTGCCGACCAATTCGTTGGAGCCGCTGCTCAGGTTTTCTTCTTCAATCGCCAGCCCAAAATCCAGCACCTTGACCGTGCCGCTGACCACAAGAATGTTGGCAGGCTTCAAATCCCGGTGCAGGATGCCCCGGCGGTGCAGATACACCAGCGCGTTTAGCAATTGAATCAGTAAATCGAGCTTGACGGCCAGCGGTTCATCGATTCCTGCTTCCGTCAGCGTGCGGGCATTGCGCAGCAGTTCCATCACATAAAACGGCTGCGCGTCAGAATCGAACCCGTAATCCAGCACACTGATGATATTGGGGTGCCGGATGGCCGCCAGTGTGCGAAATTCCTGCGCCAGTACCAGACGTTTTTCGCTGGTTTCGGTGCTGATGCTGACCTGTGAACGGTTGGCGCGCCGGATGTAAATCTGTTTGAGCGCGACTTCCTGACCCGTCAAGCGATCCTGTGCCGTGTAAACAGCACTCATCCCCCCATGTCCTAATTCACTGATGATCCGGTATCGGTTATTGACGTAGGTGGGTGCTGGGTGCGCAATCATCGTTCACCGTTCATGTGCAGGCAGGGTTCGACACGTTAATCCTATCGTTCTCTCTATCAGTGTAACACCTGAGGAAAGAATCGTTCAACGGGGCTTACGGGGAAAGTTCACCTGCTAAGCTTAACGATAGATGTGTATGGCATTGCGGAGGATCACCAATGCCCCACCTATAGCCACGCTTCGAGCGGCCATCGTGGGGCATACGCGGGGAAAACTGGCAGCGTTTTAAGCGGGTTCGGCAGCGGGGTATTCGATCTCAACGAGCGCTTGTTTGATCGCCTCCCACGACGCAGGCTGAGTCCAGGTCACCGTGACCTGTTTGGTGGCGACTTCGCCCTGCACATTCTGCACGCCCGGCTGCTGGCGCAGTTCATTCACAATCGTCTGCACACATCCGTTGCAGCCGATATTCGGCACCTTAAACGTCTTGCTTTCCATCAGGCACACTCCCTAAAGTGATCGATCACGATGATTCGACGGGTTGGCACCACTGAACATTACGCGCCGCCCGTCGCTGTCAAGGATCATACCGCTTAGCCTGTCAGCGCTGTCCACCGTCAAATGGCGTGTTTTTCCAGGTGTTCCACTGCCCAGGCCGCATGATGGGCGATCAGGTCGCTCTCCCCTGCCATCAACGCGACCAGCGCCGGGATCAGGCTTGAATCCCCGGAATTGCCCGCCGCGACGCACGCATTGCGTACCAGTCGTTCCCGTTTGATGCGCATGATCGCTGACCCGCCGTAGCGCGCCCCGAATCCGGCATCATCGAGCGCCAGCACATCGCGCAGCAGCGGAGCCGCCCGCTCCACATCGGCAGCGCAGAATAAAGGTTCGCGGGATTGGGGCGCGAACCGCTGAAACGGACAAACGTCCTGGCACACATCGCAGCCGTAAATCCAGTTGCCCATCCGCGGGCGCAGTGCCGGATCAATCTCGGTTTTGTGTTCAATGGTCAGGTAGCTGATGCAGCGGCGCGCATCCAGCACATGCGGGGCAGGAAAAGCATCAGTCGGGCAGGCGGTCAGGCAGCGGGTGCAGCGCCCGCACATCGTCGGCGCGGTGGACGGCACATCGTAGGTATCGAATGCAAGGTCAGTCAGGATTTCCGCGATGAAGAACAGGCTCCCCTGTCGCGGGTGGATTAAGAGGGTGTTTTTGCCCGTAAACCCCAACCCGGCAGCATACGCATGAGAACGTTCCAGGATTGCGCCCGTATCGACATAGACGCGGTGCAGTCCATCGCCATGCTCGGCGCGCATCCAGGCGGCCAACTGCTCCAGGCGCGGCGTGATTACGGCATGGTAATCGACTCCCCATGCATACGCAGCAATGCGCCCGCGCCGGGGGTCTTGCAGCACGTCGGCGGGCATCGTCGAGCCGTAATCGACCACGACGACGATCATCGACTGCACGCCGGGCAGGATCACGTTCAGGTCACGCCGCCGCGCCACGCGATCCGGACGCGCCATATAGCCCATGTCGGCGTGCATCCCGGCGGCGATCCAGCGCTCATAGGCGGTCAGCAAGGGAGACGGCTCAGCGCGGACGATGCCCACACGGTCGAAGCCGAGCGCGACAGCTTTGCTTTTCAGGTTTTCAGCGGAAAATGGACGGGTCATTAGCAGCGGTTGGACATAGGCGGTCTGGCTGAATGCGCCGCGAAAGGCGCGTACAATTTTGATCAGCCTCAGCATTTTAGTCCTGCCCCGTGAAAGGATCAAGCCGCCATGACGGATGCCCCGAATACCCCGGATGATGTCAAAGCCCACAGCCGCGCCCGCTTCAGCAAGTACGCACACGGTTATGTCACCAGTCCCACGCACAGCCAGGGTGCAGACCTGGATCGCCTTTTGGAAATAGCCGCGCCCCAACCGCACTGGGTCGCCGTCGATGTAGCGACGGGCGGCGGCCATACCGCGCTCAGCATTGCGCCGTTCGTCCGCCGGATGATCGCCACCGATTACGCGCTGACGATGCTCGGTGAAGCGCGGGCCTTCATCCAATCCACAGGGGTGAAAAATGTCGAATTTGTCCCTGCCGATGCCGAGAACCTGCCGTTCGCGGACTCATCGGTCGATCTGGTGACGTGCCGCATTGCCGCGCATCATTTCCCGGATGCGTTCCGGTTCGTGCGCGAATCGGCGCGCATCCTCAAACCGGGGGGGCGCTTGGTCGTGCAGGATCATGTGCTGCCCGATGACAAAGCTGCCGCTGCCTACATAGAAGCATTCGAGCGGCTGCGCGACCCCAGCCATCATGTGGCGTTCGCGGATTATGAATGGCGCGGGATGTACCTGGATGCCGGGCTGACGGTCGATCACAGCGAAATCCTCAGCCGCCCAGCCAGGATGATCCCCTGGGCTGAACGCCAGGGCTGTACGCCGGACGTGATCGAACGGCTGCAAATTCTGATGATCCAAGCTCCGAATGCGGTGCGCGACTTTTATCAGATGTCGTGTGCCGGGACACCTGATGCCGCGTTTGCGCATATCTATGTGCTGATGGCGGGGACGAAACCCGAATAAGCGGGACGCAATGGCGCTGTTAAGCAGGGCGCGCCGCGTTCAAGACGGCTTCAACGGCATCGGCGGCGGTAGATACACCGCCCAGGGCGCTCATCTCCGCTGCCAGGCTGCGCGCCATGTGCTGTACTCGCTCATCGCTGGCGATTGCCCGCACCCCGGTGAACAGCGCGCCTTGTTTCACGTCATGAGCCGTCAGGTTCAGGCCAACTTTGGCTTGCGCGGCGCGGCGTGCCTGCCCGCGTTGATCGGCGGCGTGCGGGACGATGATCTGCGGAACACCATACCGCACCGCCCAATGCGTCGTCCCCATGCCGCCGTGATGCGTGATCAGCCGTGTACGCGGCAGCAACTGGGCGAAGCTGACCCAGTTCAGCAGCCGGGTGGAAGGCGGCAGCGCGGCTTTCAAGGCAGCTTTTTCGTCAGCCGTATACGGATGCCAGCCGATGGCGACAACCGGGATCAGCCCGGCACGCGCCATCGCCTGGGCTGCCCAACTAAAAAAGCCGAGTTCGCCCGCAAACGTGGTGCCAAGCGTGACCAGCCCAAGCGGCGCATCATCCGGGATCGCGCGCAACCATGCAGGCAAAGGGTCGCTGATGGGTTCAGGCAGGCCGCCGACAAAGCGATTTTGCGGCAGCAGAGACGGCAGATCGGCCTGATACCAGGTGTTGCAGAAGTAGCTGATGTGCAGATGCGGGCTAAGCACCGCCGGGGTCGCCCCTTGTGAGATGTTCACCCCGGCCAGCCCGAAACGCCGATACAGCGCGGCCATGCGTTCCTGGCTTTCGCTGCCCAACGCTCGCTGCACCGGGAACAGCACGCCTTCCTCAAAATCCTGCTGGGCAGGCCACCCACACACGATCAGCGGTACATCGAGCGCTTCAGCCGCGAGCGCGCTCGCCGTCAGAAATGGATCGGTCAGAATCAGGTCAGGTTTGCCGCGAGCCGCTGCCAGGTCAAGCAGCGCCTGCACGCCGTCCGCCACCAAATCGGTGGTCAGCCAGGTATCGAGCGCCCGACGATAGCGCAGCATGACCGCATCCTGTGGTTTCATGGCCGCAATATCTGGCACAGGCGGGGGCGGCCACAGCCAGCCCGTCTCGCGGATCGCCGCGAACGGCAGGCCGTGCTTCTGCACCGCGTCGGCAATTCCCGTCTGGCTCACCCAGGTGACGGCATGGCCGCGCTGTGCCAGCTCATGCGCCGTCTTCAGGAAACCACCCCAGTCGGTATGGCTGAACAGCGGCGCGCTGATGCACCAGATCATCGCCATCAGGAATGCGCCGCCGTTTCCAGCCAGAATGGGTGAATTTTGGCCTGTGGCATGTGCAAAATGGTGTACAGTTTTTGGGCTTCTTCCCATGCCGCCCGTGCGCTGGTTTCATCCCCTGCCGCGCTTTGCTGCTGGCTGCGCAGATACAACAGATCGGCCAGCAGGCGGCGCGATTCTAACCGCCGCGCCAACTGGATCGCTTCTTCCAGGGGTGGCGCAGCATCGGTGTGCTGTTCCGCCAGCAGCGCCGCCCGTGCCTGGGCGGTCAGTCCCCGAATGATCAAGTCCATATCCTGAAGGGTGCGACCAGTCTCCAGCGCAGTCGTGATCAATGTCCGGGCTTCATCCATGCGCGCGAGCGACAGCAGGGTATTGGCCAGGTTGATCGTGAACGATGTATGCCAGTAGGGATGGACGGCAGGGTCAATCAGCGCAATCGCTTTCTCATGCTGCGTCAGCGCCGCCGTGTACTCGCCAAGCGCATCATGCGCCAGCCCCAGGTTATCGGTCTGCACGGCGGCCTGCAAGGCGAGGCCGTTCGCATCGCTCAGCCGCAGCGCCCGTTCCAGTGTGGTAATCGCCCGGCGTGGCCGCCCGACCAGGATCAGGAACCAGCCGTAATTACCGCTGCGGGTGCTGTCGGCGGTTTTGTCGCCCATCTTTTCGGCAATCTGAATGGATTCGCTGAAAAATGCATCTGCCGATTCCGCATCGCCCATTTCAGCGTACAGGTTGGCCGCGTTCGACAGCACCAGCCCACGTGTTTCCAGGTCGCTGCTGTCAATGTTGTTGAGCGCCATCAACGCCTGTTCATAATCCTTCAGCGCCCGTGCGGTGTAGCCCATCGCCCGGCGCAGCCCGCCCAGGTCGCAGTACAAACGGGCGATCTGCGCATAAGCGCTCTTTTCGGTATAGATCGCCAGCGCTGCCGTCCATTCTTGTGCAGCATCGGCACTGCGCCCTGCCCGCTGGTACACCAGTCCCAAATCGCGGCGGCACTGGGCTGCTTCCAGCGGATCATCGAGCCGTTCCGCGCTGTGAATGGCCCCCGTGTACGTGCGGATCGCATCGTCCAGCCTGCCCGTATCCGCATATGCGGCGGCCAGCGCCCGCACCAGGTCAACCTGGTCACGGCTGGCGATCTCGCCCGATGCGCCGACGGCACTTTCCAGATTCGTGATCGCTTCCGCACCGCGACCGGATGCCCGCAGCGCCATGCCTAATGCGCCCTGAGCCAGCGGGATACATGCCGCCCGCGTGACCAGCGCGACGGGCGGATCGATAGGCGGTTCCGCCAGGTGTTCAAGCGCGGCTGTCGCGTTTTCGCCGCAGGCGACGGCGTTCGGCAAATCACGCAGATACACCGCCGCTTTGCTCAGCCCGGCCTGCACAATCACATAGGCGGGGGTAGGGGTTTGGGGATCGAACAGGTGCAGAATGCGTTGGTAGTGCGTGCGCGCATCGAGATAGCGCCCTTCATCGAGCGCCCGCTTGCCCAGGATCAAGCCCCAGTGCCGTTCGTACAGGCGGTAGCGAAACTGTTCGGCCAGCGTGAACGCCCGCTGAATGAAATGCAGGCCTTCGCTTTCCTGGCCGTTGATCGTCATTGCCTGCCCCAACAAGCCGACGAAATAGCTGGACAGTTCAATATCGCTCGACGCGCTCAGCAGGGGCAGCGCATCGCGCAGCAGTTTTGCCGCGTAGCTGGCGTTGCCTTCGCGCAGATACAGGTCTGCCAGGTGGCCGAGCGCCCGACCTTCCGGCCCTGGCAGTGCTTGCGTCTTCGCAGCTTTGATTCCGCGCAGCGCCGATTCATACGCACTGCGGGCGCTGATGAGATCGCCCTGCGCCTGGCTTAGCAGCCCACGCATACAATCGAGATACGCTGTATGCAGCGCTTTGGCGGCATCCGGGACGCTCTGTTGCAGCGTCTCGATGAACGCCGCCGCCTCGTCGAAGCGCCGCAGCCGCATCAGGACTTCGGCACGATGCACGCCCACCGCCGTGATCGCCGTCACTTCGCCCACCTGCCGCTGATCGTGCGCCAGTTCAAGCGCGTGATCCAGGTGCGTGAGCGCGGTTTCATAACTTTCGGCAAACTTGGCGGTGCGTCCGGCTGCCAGCGCATCCCGAATACCCTGATCGCGGGAAGGTCGTCCGGCGCGCACGGCCTCCGCGAGTCGTTCTGTCCATTTCATAAGGTTACTTTCGGAAGCTGGTACAGTTCCAGCAGCACCCCGCCCGTGCTTCGGGGATGGATAAAGAGATACCGCGTCCCATCAGGCCGCACCTTTGGCACATTGTGGATCAGTTCTACGGCATGGGCGGCAAGCTGTGGCAGCACCGCATCCAGGTCTTCGACTTCCAGACACAAATGGTGTAAGCCCGCGCCGCGTTTGGCCAGAAATCTGGCAACCCCGCTGTCCGCCGTGAACGGCGCGATCAGCTCGATTTCCGAATCGCCCAAAGACAAAAACGCCGTATCAACCGCTTCGTTTTCGTTGTGTTCGGTATGCGTCAGCGGCAGCCCCAGCACATCACGCCAGAACGGAAGCGCGGCTTCAATGTCAGCGACCACGATGGCTGCATGATGGATTCGGATCGGCGGCATTCGCACTCCTCAACGGCGGTCAGGGGCAATTCACGCCCTATCGCACCATTATAACACCCCGGCTGGTACAGTATATGCAGTGTTTGATAGGGGTACAGTTCCGACTTGTGCAGTTCTCTACAGCGCGATTCCGCCCGGCGTTCGGTATAATTGTCCCAGGTGTTAGAGTAATTCTTGAGAGGAACACAGCTCATGGTTTCGGCTCCACAAGAGACGCAGTTGTTTTTGCCCGTCCTGACCGACGAACACGAGATGTTACGTCGCACGGTGCGCGATTTTGCCGAAAAAGAGATCGCCCCGATTGCGGCGGAATATGACGAGAGCGGCGAATTTCCGCTGGAAACCGTCAAAGCCCTGGGGCAAATGGGGCTGATGGGAATCGAAGTGCCAGAAGCCTATGGCGGCGCGGGCATGGACGTATTCGCCTACGTGCTGACCATGATCGAGATCGCACGGGCGGATGCCAGCCACAGCACGATTGTGAGCGTGAACAATTCGCTGTACTGCAATGCGCTCACCCAGTTTGGGAATGAAGCCCAGAAACAGCGCTATCTGCGTCCCGTTGCCAGCGGCGAAAAGATCGGCGCGTACAGCCTGACCGAACCCATGAGCGGCAGCGATGCCGGGACGATGCAAAGCCGCGCCGTGCTGAACGAAGCGGGGACGCATTACGTGGTCAACGGGCGCAAAAGCTGGGTGACCAGTGGGCCAGTGGCAGATTATGTGCTGCTGTTCACCATGACCGACCCGGAACAGAAGCACAAAGGGGTTTCGTGCTTCATCGTCGAGGCCGATCAGCCGGGGTTCATTCGCGGCAAGAAAGAACCGAAGCTGGGGATTCGCGCCAGCGCGACCAGCGAGATCGTGTACGAGCATTATGCCGTCCCGGTCGAAAACATGGTCGGTAAACGCGGGGATGGATTCAAAATTGCGATGGCCGTGCTGGATGCCGGGCGCATCGGCATCGCGGCACAGGCGCTCGGCATTGCGGAAGCGGCCTATGAAGCAGCAGTAGGCTACGCACGGGAACGCCAGGCCTTCGGCGGGCCGATTGGCCAGTTCCAGATGATCCAGCAAAAGATCGCGGATATGAAGACGCGCATCGAAGCCAGCCGCCTGTTGATCTACAACGCCTGTGCAGCGAAAGAACGCGCTAAGCGCGATGGTTCCCGCTACACGACCGAAGCGAGTATGGCGAAGCTGTTCGCCAGCGAAACCGCGATGTTCGTCACCGATGAAGCCGTGCAGATTCACGGCGGCATGGGCTACAGCAAGGAAGTCGCCGTCGAACGCTACTACCGCGATGCGCGCATCACACGCATTTATGAAGGCACCAGCGAAATTCAGCGCATGGTGATTGCCCGCAACGAATTGGGGCTGCGCTGATGCCCGCCACCACGATGAAAGCCGCCGTGATCACCGGGCATGGCGGCCTGGAAGTGGTCACGACTGCGCATGATCTGCCCGTCCCCACGCCAGGGCGCGGCGAAGTGCGCCTGAAGATGAAGGCGGCGGCGCTCAACCGGCTTGACCTGTGGGTGCGGGCGGGCTGGAAGGGTTTGGAACTGCACATGCCGCATGTGATCGCGGCGGATGGCGCGGGCGTGGTCGATGCGGTAGGCGACGGCGTGGCGTATGTCCAACCGGGGGATCGCGTGAGCATCAACCCGACGCTGATCGACCTGGATCAACTGCTGCTAACGGGCGATGAATCGCTGATTCTGAACGCGCCGATCCTGGGCGAACATGCACCGGGAGTCGCCGCTGAATACGTCGTACTGCCCGCCCGCAACCTGTTGAAGCTGCCGGATCAGGTCACGTTCGAGCAGGCAGCGGCGGCAGGGCTGGTGTATGTCACAGCGTGGAGTTCACTGATCACGCGGGGCGGTCTGCAAGCGGGTGAATCCGTGCTGATCGTCGGGGCGGGCGGCGGCGTGAACAGCGCCAGCATTCAAATTGCCAAGCTGGCGGGCTGCACCGTGTATGTGGTGGGCAGCAGCGCGGAAAAATGCGCTCAGGCGGAAGCGCTGGGCGCGGATGTCACGATCAACCGGGCGGATGATCCGGCGTGGTCGAAGGCACTGTACAAACTGACCGATAAACGCGGGGTGGATGTCGTGGTCGATAACGTCGGTCAGGCGACCCTGCCGGACAGTCTGCGCGCCGCCAAACGCGGAGGCCGGATTCTGATCGTCGGCAATACCACCGGCTACAATGCCCAGATCGATACCCGCTTTCTGTTCGGCAAACATCTCAGCCTCATCGGCAGTTCGATGGGTTCGAGCGAAGATTACCGCCGGGTGATGGCGCTGGTGTTCGAGGGCAAACTAAAGCCCGTGATCGGCGCGGTGCTGCCGCTGGAAGCAGCGCGCAAAGGGCAGGAAATGCTCGAAGCGGGCGCGGTGTTCGGCAAAGTGGTTCTGGTGCTGAACGGATGACCGGATTCATGCGTTCTCATGTGCCGCTGCTGCGCGGAATTGCGGACGCGGTAGGGCTGCCCAGCGTGCGCGAAGAAGCCAAACGACCCGGTGCGGCAGCGGTATACCGCGTCACAATCCGCTATCATGATGGGCAAGTGCGGGATTCGGTTGCGGCGCTCCGCCGGGTGCATCCGGGCGGCTGGTCGCTGGAGGTGGCGTATCGCGGCGCGTTCGAGAACAGGCCGATTCGCTACCCGATCCCGCCGGAACGCGGCGAGGCATTCGCAGCAGCATTGGCGGCTGTCGGTTTCGACCGCCTGAACGATGCGCCGGATGTGCCGCCTTATCCCACCGCCGATCTGTGGCTGATCGAACGGGCATCCGGCGCATTTCAGCATGAGGTGCTGCTTGCGCCGGAAAGCGCGACCTTCGCTTCCAGCGCGGTGAACCCGTATGCACGGCTGGTGAATGCAGTCAGAAACGGGCTGCCGGAAGCGGTCAAACGCATGACATGAAGAGAAGGACTCAGTAAGCGATGGCAAGTTCAAATGTCGAGACGGAGATCAAGCTGTACGTCCCAGACCTGGGAGCGGTCGAAGCGGCGCTGAATGCGGCGGGCGCACATCTGAAAGCGCCGCGTGTGCTGGAACGCAACCGCCGCTATGATTCCGCCGATCACGCGCTGGCGGCACGGGGCGCGGTGCTGCGGCTGCGGCAGGATTCGCGGGCGCGGCTGACGTACAAAGACGGCCAGCGCGTGACCAGCGCCCACAGCACCAGCCGCTTCGAGGCTGAAATTGAGGTGAGCGACTTCGATACGATGGAGATCATCCTGAATCGGCTCGGCTATATGCAGGTGATGAACTACGAAAAGTACCGCACCACCTATGCGCTCGATGAAGTCGAGATCACGCTCGATGAGATGCCGTATGGCAACTTCATCGAGATCGAAGGCGAAGACGACGCGATTGGCCGCATGATCGACAGGCTGAATCTGCGCGGCGCACCACGTTTTTATGCCAGCTACGTTGTGATGTTCGAGCAGGTGCGCCAGAAGTTGCAGCTTCCTTTCACCGACCTGACATTCGAGAATTTCGCCGGGATCGATGTCCCGCTCAGTGCCTTTGAAAGCCGGGATGGTTGACATGGGCGCAGTTTCAGGAAACGACTCATGACTCCTCACCAACACCCTGCGCCAACGGATTCGACCGCTTCGGGACTTCCGCTCAAACATCACTTCACCGCCGCTGACCTGCCGCCCGACCTGGAGCATCACCTGGGAGAACCGGGCGCATATCCGTTCACACGCGGCGTGTACCCGGATATGTACCGGGCGCGCCTGTGGACGATGCGCCAGTACGCGGGCTATGCGACGGCGGAAGAATCGAACCGGCGCTACCGTTTCCTGCTCGAACAGGGGCAAAGCGGGCTGTCAGTCGCCTTCGACCTGCCCACGCAGATCGGCTACGATGCCGATGACCCGATGGCGCTGGGCGAAGTCGGCAAGGTCGGTGTGAGCATCAGCAGCCTGCGCGATATGCTCCAGCTTTTCGAGGGCATCCCGCTCGATCAGGTCAGCACGAGCATGACGATCAACGCCCCGGCAGCCGTGCTGCTGGCGCTGTATATCGCGGTCGGCAAACGGCAGGGCGTAGACCCGGCGAAGCTGCGCGGCACGGTGCAGAACGACATCCTGAAAGAGTACATCGCACGCGGAACGTATATCTATCCGCCTGTTCATTCGATGCGGCTGATCACCGATGTGTTCGCGTACTGCAAGGCGCATGTGCCGCGCTGGAACACGATCAGCATCAGCGGGTATCACATCCGCGAGGCGGGCAGCACCGCTGTGCAGGAGGTCGCCTTCACACTGGCGAACGGGATCGCGTATGTGCAGGCGGCGCTCGATGCCGGGCTGCACGTCGATGATTTCGCCCCGCAGTTGAGTTTCTTCTTCAACGCGCACAACGACTTTCTCGAAGAAGTCGCCAAATTCCGGGCAGCGCGGGCGCTGTGGGCGCACCTGATGCGCGACCGTTTCGGCGCGAAAAATCCGGAGAGCTGGCGGCTGCGTTTTCATACCCAGACGGGCGGCAGCACGCTCACCGCGCAGCAGCCGGTGAACAACGTGGTGCGCGTCGCGCTGCAAGCGCTGGCGGCGGTGTTGGGCGGCACGCAAAGCCTGCACACCAACAGCATGGATGAAGCGCTGGCGCTGCCCACGCAGGAAGCGGTACAGGTCGCGCTGCGCACCCAGCAGATCATCGCGCATGAGACCGGGGTGACGCGCACGGTCGATCCGCTGGCGGGCAGTTTTGCCATTGAAGCGCTGACCCAGGGTATTTATGACAACGCGCTGGCGTACATCACGCGCATCGACGAGATGGGCGGGGCGCTGGCAGCGGTCGAAGCGGGATTTATGCAGGCGGAAATTCAGGATGCCGCGTATACCTGGCAGCGGGCGGTCGAAACGGGCGATCAGGTCGTGGTTGGGGTGAACCAATTCACCGTCGATGATGAACCGCCGCCCAATTTGCTGCGCGTTGACCCGGCCATTGAAGCGAATCAGCGGGCGCGGCTGGCCGCGCTGCGGGCGGAACGTGACAGCGGTAAAGCCGCCGAACTGCGCGGGCGGCTGGAAAGCGCGGCACGCGGAAGCGAAAACCTGATGCCGCTCATCATCGCCTGTGTGGAACACGAGGTCACACTGGGCGAAGTGTGCCACACGCTGCGCGGCGTTTTCGGGGAATACCGCCCAGACGAGTCTATGTAGCTGCACGGGAAGGGACACGACATGGCAGCGGAACGGCAGGAAAAGGCGTTTCAGGATTGGCTGGCACGACTGACGCAGATCGCGCTGCCGAAAAACAAACTGGCGCGGGTGCGCACGCTGGCCAAAGAACTGGCCGAAGGCGCGGCGGAAGGTTTTTGGAATACCCAGTTCTCGTTCATTGCGGAAGCGATTCCGGGTAAGGATGAGGCAAGCGGTATGGACAATACGCGCTACCGCACCATCCCGCAGAACGCGCTCATGCGGCGCTACTTCGATGAGCGCTGGCACAACCCGGATTTCAACGATTTTCCCGAATACGGCATCACGATCACACGCGGATTTCTGCGCTTCACGAAAGATGTGTATGACCGCGTGAACGGCGTAGAACTGCTCGACCCGGCGTTCGCGCTGCTTGATGAACTGGAACCGTCCAATGTGTTCATCAGCTACAAGCGCACCGAAAGCAGCGCATTGGCGTTATTGGTCTTAGCGCGCCTGAAAGCGATTGGCCTGAATCCGTTCGTCGATATGTCGATTGACCCCGGCGCGAACTGGAAGGATTTTCTGCGTGAAAAGATCGAAGCGAGCGATTATGTCGTGCTGCTGCTTGGCCCGAAAACGCTCGAATCGACCATGACACAGCAGGAGATCATCTGGGCGAAACAGCTCCGTAAGGTGGTGATCCCGATCTGGCACGGCGGGTTTCAGTACCGTTCCGGGGAATGGCGCGTGCTGCCGGAAATCGATGAAGCCCTGACCGATACGCATACCATCATCGTGCAGAATGAGAGCGCGGGCGGCTATAATGCGGCGCTCACTGAATTGATCAATCGCTTTGGATTTACACCCTAGCCCTGGCCTATGTGACACGGACCCCATGAACGCACCCGTATCTGCTCATTCCCCGCGCTTCTCACGCTGGCTGATTCTGGCGCTCGTCTGCCTGGCGCTGGTTCAACTGCGCACGGCGGTGCTGGCGGCACAGCGTATTGCACAAGCGGTCGCAGATAACCCGCCGCCCGCGCTCGATTTGTTGGCTGGCGCGTTGTGGACAGGGGCGTTTTGCGCGGCGGCATGGCAGGTGTTCCGCCGTGCGCGGCAGGCGTATCCCTGGGCGTGGGCGTTGATCAGCGCGTTCGGCCTGTTCACGCTGGCGCGCCTGGCGCTGTTTGCCCAGGCCGATTATGACCGGGCGCGGCTGCCCTTGTGGGGATTGGTCGGCTTGTTTCTAATGCTTAACCTGATAACTGCTGTCCTATATGGAGTTCGTCGATGACGCTCGATCCGAAAATTGAACATCTCCGCCATATGCGCGAACAGAGCCGCGCCGGTGGGGGTGCGGAACGTATTCAACGCCAGCACGAAGCGGGGCGCAACACCGCCCGCGAACGGCTGGATATTTTGCTTGACCCCAACAGCTTTCACGAAATCGATGCGTTCGTCACACACCGGGCGCGTGATTTTGGCATGGACAAGCAAAAGTTTTATGGCGATGGCGTGGTCACGGGCTGGGGGACGATCAATGGCCGCCTGGTGTACGTCTATTCCCAGGATTTCACCGTGATGGGCGGCAGCCTGAGCGAAGTCCATGCTGAAAAGATCATCAAAATCATGGAAATGGCGATGAAAACGGGCGCGCCCATGATTGGCCTGAACGACAGCGGCGGCGCTCGCATTCAGGAAGGCGTGATCAGCCTGGCCGGGTACGCAGATATATTTCTGCGTAACACGCTGGCCAGCGGCGTGATCCCGCAGATCAGCGTGATCATGGGGCCGTGCGCGGGCGGGGCAGTGTACAGCCCGGCGCTGACCGATTTTATCTTCATGGTGAAGGACACCAGCTACATGTTCGTGACCGGGCCGGATGTGGTCAAGCAGGTCACGCACGAAGAAGTCTCGGCGGAAGACCTGGGCGGGGCAAGTGTCCATTCCAGCCGCAGTGGGGTGTGCCACATGGTGGGCGAAAACGAGACGCAAACGCTGATGCTGGTGCGCGAAATGCTTACGTATTTTCCACAGAACAACATGGAGGATGCGCCGTTCATCCCCACCCAGGATGATCCGCTGCGCGCCGACCCTGAACTCGATTCGATCATCCCCGACAGCCCGAACAAGCCCTACGACATGCGCGATGTGATCCATCACATCATCGATGATGGCGCATTTTATGAAGTCCATGCCGATTTTGCCGCGAACATCGTCGTCGGCTTCGCCCGGTTGGGTGGGCATTCGGTCGGCATTGTCGGCAATCAGCCGATGGTGCTGGCGGGCGTGCTGGATATTCACGCCAGCGAAAAAGCGGCGCGCTTCATCCGCTTCTGCGATTCGTTCAATATTCCCATCGTCACATTCGTGGATGTGCCGGGCTATATGCCGGGGACGGCTCAGGAACACAACGGCATCATCACCAGCGGGGCGAAACTGCTGTACGCCTACTGCGAAGCGACCGTTCCGAAACTGACCGTCACCACCCGCAAAGCCTACGGCGGCGCGTACTGCGTAATGAGCAGCAAACACATCCGCAGCGATTTGAACCTGGCCTGGCCGACGGCAGAGATCGCCGTGATGGGTCCCGATGGTGCGGTCGCCATCATCTACCGCCGCGATTTACACGAAGCCGAAGACCCGGTCGCGCTGAAAAGCCAGCTCACCAGCGAATACCGTCAAAAACTGGCGAATCCGTACATCGCCGCTGAACGCGGGTTTGTGGACGACGTGATCGAGCCAAGCGAAACCCGCGCCCGCCTGATCAACGGCTTGGAAGTGCTGCAAAACAAGCGTGACAGCAACCCGCCGAAGAAGCACGGCAATATCCCGCTGTAACGGCGCGAAGGGGAGATGATGGAATACGGACAGCAGAAGAAGATCAACAAGATTCTGATCGCCAATCGCGGCGAGATCGCGGTGCGCATCATCCGCGCCTGCCGCGACCTGGGTATTGCGACGGTGGCGGTGTATTCGGACGCGGATCGCGCCAGCCTGCATGTGCGCTACGCCGATGAAGCGGTGCATATTGGCGCGCCCCAGCCGCGTGAAAGCTATTTGCGCATCGACAAAATTCTGGCCGCTGCCAAAAAGACGGGTGCGGATGCGATTCACCCTGGCTACGGCTTTCTGAGCGAACGGGAAGCCTTCGCCCAGGCCGTGATCGACGACGGGCTGATCTTCATTGGTCCGCCGCCGCACGCGATTGCCACCATGGGTGACAAGCAGACGGCGCGTGAAACCGTCAAGCGGGCGGGTGTCCCGGTGATCCCCGGCACCGAACCCGGTTTGCGCGACGACGAACTGATCGCCGTCGCCAAACAGATCGGAATGCCCGTGATCGTGAAAGCGGCGGCGGGCGGCGGCGGTAAAGGGATGCGCACCGTGCGCCGTGAGGAAGACCTGCCCGAAGCGCTGGCCGTCGCCCGGCGTGAAGCGGAGAGCGCTTTCGGTGATGGCCGCGTGTACATCGAAAAACTGGTCGAAGGCGCACGCCATATCGAGTTTCAAATCCTGGCCGATATGCACGGCAACACGATCCACCTGGGCGAACGCGAATGCAGCATCCAGCGCCGCCATCAGAAGCTCGTCGAAGAAGCGCCGTCTACATTCGTCGATGTCGATCTGCGCCGCCGCATGGGTGAAATGGCGATCCGCGCCGCCCAATCGGTCGGGTATGTCAATGCCGGGACAATTGAATGCCTGGTCGATAAAGACAAGAATTTCTACTTCCTGGAGATGAACACGCGCTTACAGGTCGAACACCCGGTCACGGAACTGGTCACGGGGGTCGATCTGGTCAAGGAGCAGATTCGTATCGCACGCGGGCGGCGCATGGGACCCACCGAAAGCGTGTTGGAACCGAAAGGCTGGGCTATCGAGTGCCGCATCAACGCAGAAGACCCGTACAACAATTTCATCCCGTCGGTGGGGCGCATCAGCACGCTGATCGTCCCAACCGGGCCGGGCGTGCGCGTGGACAGCGGTGTATACAGCGGCTACGAGATCACCCCGTACTACGACAGCATGATCGCCAAGCTGATCTGTTGGGGCGATGACCGCCCGGAAGCGATGCTGCGCGTGCGCCGGGCGCTGGAAGAATACAAGATCATGGGGCTGAAGCATAACATCCCGTTCCATCAGAACCTGCTCAACAGTTTCAGTTTCATTGCGGGCAAGATCGATACCAAGTTCGTGGAAGAACGCTTCAGCATGGACGTGTACGAACAATCGCCCAGCGATGAAGAACTGGAAGCCGCAGCGATTGCCGCAACGCTGTTCGCGCACCGCAAACGCCAGCTTGCCGGGCAGGTGGTGACACGCGGCGAACGCGATACGAGCAACTGGAAATGGCTCAGCCGTTGGGAACGGATTCACCGATGAGATACATCACGATCATCAACAACAAGAAATTCGAGATCGATGTCGATAAAGATGGGCGGCTGCTCGTCAACGGCAAGCCGCGTGAGGTCGATTTTCGGTCACTGGACGAATCGCTCTTTTCGATGATCATGCAGGATCGTTCCTACGAACTGGTGATCGAAGAACGGGACGACAGCGTACAGATTTCGATGCACGGGCGGGCGTATGAAGGCCAGGTCTTGGATGAACGGGCGCAGCTTCTGCTCACCCGCCGCACCGGGACGACCGCCGGGTCTGGCGAACTCTCGGTCAAAGCCCCGATGCCGGGCTTGATCGTGGCGGTCCCGGTGCAGGAAGGCGACGCGGTGAAACAGGGCCAGACGATCCTGGTGCTGGAAAGCATGAAGATGCAGAACGAACTGAAAGCCCCCCGCGATGGCGTGGTACAGCGTATCAGCGTACAGGCCGGGCAAAGCGTGGAGCAGAACA
This sequence comes from bacterium, assembly GCA_033764035.1. Classification (GTDB taxonomy): domain Bacteria; phylum Chloroflexota; class Anaerolineae; order Aggregatilineales; family Phototrophicaceae; genus Flexifilum. Next base: position 237,178 of record JANRJJ010000024.1, on the reverse strand, counting down.
AACTGCTGATCACGCTCACCTGAGTGCATCTGTATGGTGCTGAGGGTAAGGTCAATGGTGCAGCGCGAGCGCGCCCCCCTGTGGGCAGTTGCCATCTTATGGATGGCCGCGTGCATGGGGTATATCACCGCTGGTACGTCGATCACCCCGTTTCATGGGGATGAAGCGACCCAGGTGTACATGAGCCGTGATTATGCGTACCAGTTCATCCAGCGCGATCTGGTGCGCATCGCCTATGCCGACCCGCCGCTCAGCGCCCAGGAACAGGAACTCCGCCTGCTCAATGGGACGGTCAACAAAATGCTGATCGGTCTGGCCTGGCACGCGGCGGGCTTCGGCGTGGACGATCTCAACCAGCAGTGGGATTGGGGCGCAGACTGGACGTACAACCAGACGACGGGTCACTCACCAGCCGAGTCCCTGCTGCAAACGGCGCGGGTTCCATCGGCAGCACTGCTGGCCATCGGCGCGATTCCGATGTTCGTGATCGGGTACGCGGCGGGTGGATGGGTGGGCGGGTTCGCAGCCAGCGGTTTGTACGCGCTGCACCCCGCCCTGCTGGTCAATGGGCGGCGGGCGATGATGGAAGGAAGCCTGATCGCGTTTTCACTGCTCACGCTGGCGTTCGGCATCGGGTGGATCAAGACGCGCTCGTGGGGGTATACGCTGGCCGTCGGGCTGGTTTCCGGGCTGGCACTGGCGAGCAAGCATACGGCGATCTTCACCGCTGGCGTTGTGTTTGTCGTGTGTGCGCTCGATACAGTGATGCGCCATCCCCGCCAGGCCGTGCGCGACCTGCTGCGTTTGGGAATCGCGGGCATCCTGGCAGCCGTCGTGTTCCTGCTGCTCAACCCCGCGTGGTGGAGCGACCCAATGCGTGCAGCGGGCGAAGTGCTGCGGCTGCGCGGCGCGCTGCTTGAAGGCCAGGCGGCGGCGTTCGGCGGCTACCCGGACGCGGGCGCAGCCACGGTCGGTTTTTTCCGGCAGACGTTTGTTTGGCAGCCGCAGTACTACGAAATTTCAACCTGGGTAACGTACATCGGGGATCAGATCGTGCGTTATCAGGCTTCGGGGTTGGCCGGGGTACTAGGCGGCATGGGCTGGATCGGTTTTCCGTTCGTGCTGTTCAGCGGATTGGGTTTTTGGGCGCTGCGCCGCGAACGCCACACGAATCACGCCGCGGCGCTGATCGCGGCCTGGGCGGGGGTGATGCTGGTCAGCGCTCTGCTGTTCACACCGTTGGAATGGGGTCGTTATTACCTAAGCGCGGTGCTGGCCGCGATTGTGTTAAGCGGTGCGGGGGCGGCATTCCTGCTGCGGCGGTTGCAGCGCAACAGGAATGCCGGGTAGTGTACGCAGCGTGCTACAGCGCGGCGATGGCCGTCGCTAGCTGACGCTGAACGCTGCGGCTGTTGAAGCGCCGCCACACATCCGCGACCTGTGACCCCAGGCGGGTTTCTTCTTCCGCCAGCCCGGCGATGTAATCGCGCAGCGACGTTTTCTGCGAATCGTCGAGTTCCGGCAGCAGCTCGCTCAGGCGTTCCTGCGCGACATGCAGATCGTTCATGCGCCCCAGATGATCCTGAATCGCCTTTAGTTCAGTGATGAAGTCCTTGATCGACGAGCCGAGAATGGGCGAAAACAGCGAAACCAGGTAGCGCAGCCGTTTGAACTCGATGCGCAGCGCGTGCAGGGTGTTCGCGTCCGCATCTGCGATCAGCGCATCGTAGGCGCGCACCGTGCCAAGATGCTCGTAGACCAGCGTCGGCAGGATGTGCCGCACCTGAGAGGGGGTCAGTTCGCCCTGTTCGGAATGCGATTTTGCGCCAACCCCGCTCTGAGTCAGAAAGGCGCGAAAATCCTGCACGAAGCGGCGGTAATCGCCTTTGTCGAGCGTGCGCACCAAATCCTGCCGTGCAAACTGGCGTTCGCCGTCCAGCAGGTCAATCGTTCCTTGAAGCGCGGCTTTCGCATCGTCGTTCAGGGTCGCCTGGTAAGTTTGCAAATCGTGAATCAGCACGTCGAGATCGCGCACCGTGCCGAGTACCCGTGCCGTCTTGCGCATCGACCGCGACAGCGTGCGGATGGTCTTGGGCTTGTAGTACGCGGCCAACAGGCGCAGCGCGCTGCGCATTCTGCGGGTCGCCACGCGCATATCATGCACGTCTTCAATGTCCTCCCCGGTACGGCTGCCCGCTTCATGCTTGATCATCTCGATGAAGTCCGGGAGCATCGCCTTGCGGCCTGCCTCCGCAATCGGATCATCAGGCAGCACGGTTTGTACCTGATCTTTCAAGGTTTCCACCAGTTCAGCAGTGGGTGTCGAGTCCATCATCCCTCTTCTGTTGCGTCCCATGAATTTACGTCGTTGGTATTTTAACAGAATGGGGGAGGTGTTTAAAGATCGTTTAACACAAGCGTAGGTTTTTTGGGAAGGGGATGCGGTGGAAAAGCGTTGTCAGAACTGGGTTTGTTCCAGAATAGCACGGAAAAACTCGAAGATGGTCAGGTTTGGATTTTCGATGATCGCCCGCAGGCCATTGTTGATCACCGCCCACTGATAAATCTGAATCGCCAGCAGCAGTGGAATCCCCAGGCTGACCACGCGAATTGGCAGGCGGGCGACGGCCAGCGAGACGGGCGCTTCGCTGATCTCGGTCAATTCCTGGCGTTCGGTCAATACCTGAAAGCGCTGCATGTTGATGTCATCGCGCAGGCTGTTCAACTGCATGTAACGGTACAGCGTCTCGAAATTTTGAGTCAGGTTCATGCCGCCCTGCCCACTGCGCGATTCCTGCCAGGTACGGTCTAGCTGCTGAAGCTGGCGATTTAGGTCGTCCAGGCGGCGATCCACTGCGTGAAGCTGCACGTTCAGGCGTTCGGCTTCCCCTTCGCGCCAGCGCCGCTGGCCGCGACCATACGGAATACGCACCAGGACGTAATAATGTGCGTACAGCATCACCAGCGGAATCACGATGTTGAAGGCGAGAATACGTCCCAGGTCTTGTGGGATGCGCGGCAGGCGGCCTTCGGTGAACACCTGGCTGAAGGGGACGGCGAACAGGTAGAGCGTGATCACCAGGATGATCAGGAAGCCTATCGGCAGCCGTTCGACCAGATCATCCCGTTCTTTGGCCGAAAGCCCCGGACGGCTGAGGACAACGCTGTACAAAATCAGCAGCCCGACGATGAGCAGGTAGAATGGGGCGGCAAACATCAGCGCCAGGATTTGTTCATTGGTTTCGAGAAATGCCCCCAGGCTGGCGGCGATCTGTTGACGCACGATGCCGACCAGGCGGCTGCTGTCGCCGCCCACGACCAGCAGGTACGTCGGGATCGACGTGGTGAGCGCCAGCACAATCAGCAGCATGTCCATGTCGCTCACGCCGCGCAGAATGCGCCCCAAACGCCCTGGCAGCCATTCGAGAAGGGCATCGGGCATGAAACGCTGGCGCAGCCCGCGCCGCCCGGTGTACACCAGGATCAGGATCACGAATACGATCAGCCAGATCACCGGGGCAATCGCCAGGATCGCCAGGGAGGTGTTCGCGCTGCCCGTCAGGTTGGCGGTGCGCGGGTCGGTACGCTGCACCAGGCGATTCAGGATGATGAGCGTGACGACGATCAGCGTGAATGGGGTGAGCAGCCGCGCCAGCCGCACCCACACCGCATTGCGGCTCAGCCAGTCGTTGACCGCCTGAATCCACATCAACTGCATTCCAAAGTAGTACAGCAGCACCGTGACCCCTAAGCCGATCACGTAAGCCGGGTTCGCCCGAATCGTGAACACGTCCGCTTCCAGCAGGCGCAGCCCATACACGCTTGCAAACGCGGCAACCAGCAGCACGGCGGCGGCTTCATTGGCGGTGAGCAGAAACTGCTCCCAGATGGGGATGCGGGCGCTGAAAAAGGTGTAGCCGCGCCGGGTCAGAATCAAAAGTGAGCGCAGAAACATCACCCATACGCCGATGGCGATGGCGAACAGCGTAGCGAAAGCCGTCCCGTTTTTGCCCGTCGGTTCGGTGAACGGCAGCAGCCGCAGCAGGTTGATCAGCGCCACGCCGTACATCCACAGCAGCACAATATGCGCGGCATGGCGGCGGTTGAAGCGCTGGCCCATCACAGCGTTCTGGACACCGGGAACCGCCGCCAGCGCGATCAGGACGAGAAGGCTGATCACGAAATACGCGCTTTCGACCCAATCGCGCTCCAGCAATTGAATCGCTGCATACACGATGCCGACCACGAGCAGAGTCGGGACGAGCAGCCGATCCAGCGGGGTATTGGCATCGGCGGTCTGCACTGCGCGCAAAAGCTGTTGGGTGGAACGTCTTACATCGACCATCACGCGGCCCGCCGTTTCGTCCTTTGATACTAGTGCAAAGATACGGCAGATCACCCGGCTGTGCAATGCGGCAGTTGGGTATAATCAGGATGGCGTAGATTTTTGGGAGCGTAAAAATGATTTTTGATAAGGCTGCACTGGATGATCTGGCCCAGGCCAAAGCGCACTGGGAAAGCACCACCCTCAAACAAACGCTGGATCGCCTGCCCGAACGCCGCCGCACCTTCACCACGCAGTCCAGCGTCCCGGTCGAACGGTTGTATACGCCGCTCGATGTGCCGGATTTTGATTACCTGCGCGACCTGGGTCTGCCGGGTGAATACCCGTATACACGCGGCGTTCATGCCACTGGGAACCGGGGCAAATTATGGACGATGCGCATGTTCGCCGGGTTCGGCACTGCCGAAGAAACCAATGCCCGCTACAAATATCTGCTCGAACAGGGAAACATGGGGCTGTCGGTCGCCTTCGACCTGGCCACGCTGATGGGCTACGACACCGACGCGCCCGAAGCACAGGGCGAGTTCGGCAAGTGTGGGGTGGCCGTCAGTTCACTGCTCGATATGGAAATGCTCATGGATAACATCCCATTAGCGGAAGTCAGCACGAGCATGACGATCAACAGCCCCGCGCCGATCCTGTGGGCGTTCTACATCGCTGCTGCCGAAAAGCAGGGCGTGCCGATGGCGAAGCTGCGCGGCACGCTTCAGAACGATATTCTGAAAGAATACATCGCCCAGAAAGAGTTCATTTTCCCGCCGAAGCCCTCCATGCGCCTGGTGACGGATACCATCGAGTTCGGCACGCACCACATGCCGCAGTGGAACACGATCAGCATCAGCGGGTATCACATCCGCGAAGCGGGCAGCACTGCTGTGCAGGAACTCGCCTTCACGCTGGCCGATGGCCTGGAATATGTGCGGTGGGCGCTTGAACGCGGGCTGGACATCGATACCTTTGCGCCGCGCCTCAGCTTCTTTTTCAACGTCCACAACGATTTTTTCGAGGAAATTGCCAAGCTCCGTGCCGCCCGTCGCATCTGGGCGCGGGAAATGCGCGAGACGTTCGGCGCGAAAGACCCGCGTTCGTGGCTGATGCGCTTTCACTGCCAGACAGCGGGCGTGAGCCTGACCGCGCAGCAGCCGGAGATCAACCTGGTGCGTGTGGCGATTCAAGCGCTGGCCGCTGTGATTGGCGGGGCGCAAAGCCTGCATACCAACAGCATGGATGAAGCGCTGGCGCTGCCGAGCGAACATGCGGTCACGCTGGCGCTGCGTACCCAGCAGATCATTGCGGAAGAAACCGGGGTTGCGCACACGCTCGATCCCTTAGGCGGCAGCTACTATATTGAGGCGCTCACCAACCAGACCGAAGCGGCGGTACTCGATTATTTTCGGCGCATCGACGAGATGGGCGGTGTGCTGGCGGCCATCGACAACGGCTTTTTCCAAACGGAAATTGCCGATGCCAGCTACCGTACTCAGCGAGAGGTGGACAGCGGCGACCGCGTGATCGTTGGCGTGAACGGGTATGCGACCGAAGCCTACCCGCCGATCCCGATTTTGGAGATGGATCCCGCAGGCTATCAACGGCAGGTGGCACGGCTGGTGCGGCTGCGGGCAGAACGGGACGGCGAAAAGGTGCAGGCCGCGCTTGAAGCGCTGCGCCAGGCGTGCGCAGGCAGCGCAAATACCATGCCGTATATCATTGATGCGGCGAAGGCCTATGCGACGCTGGGCGAAATCACCCAGGTGATGCGCGAAGTGTTCGGCGTATACCAGGAACCCGCCTTTATCTGAGGCCAAGCGTGTGAAATGTGAAGGATGCACATCATGACCCTGACTCGCCCTGTGACGACGCTGGAGGCATACCACGCTTTCATCGATGCGACGGAAAACGCCGACCGCCTGTTTGAACTGATCGATGGGGAGATCATCGAGAAAATGCCGAGCTTTGAACCGTCGCGGATCGCCATGCGCATTGGCCGTTTGATCGGGAATTTCATCGATAACCATGATCTGGGCGATGTCACCGGAGCCGATGGCGGGTATATCCTGCCGGATGGGGCGGTGCTGATCCCGGACGTAGGGTACATCTCGAAGGCACGGATGCCAGATAAGCCGGAACGCGAAGTCCCCGTCCCGCCGGATTTCGCCGTCGAGGTCAAGTCCCCAACCGATGCGAAGCGGGCGCTGCGTGTGAAGGCGGAACGCTACATGGCGGCAGGGACACAGATGGTATGGCTGGTATTCCCGGAAAACCGGGAAGTCGAAGTATACCTGAACGGCCAGGACGTGTTCAGCGTGGGTAACGACGGCGAACTGAGCGGCGGCGATGTGCTGCCGGGCTTCACCCTTCCTGTCAGCGCGATCTTCCCGGTGTAAAGGCGCGCACCCAATGCAGATTCAACCCGGACAAGCGGCTTTGGTCACAGGCGCATCCAGCGGGATTGGTGAAGCGCTGGTAGTGGCGCTGCTGCGGCGCGGCGTACATGCCGCCGCCGCTGCGCGGGATGAAGCGCGCCTTGCAGCACTGACCGATGCGGCGGAAGCGCTCCCCCATCCGCGCGGCCAACTGCTCACGCTTCAGGTCGATGTGCGTCAGCCGGAAGCGGTCACAGCGGCGGTGCGGCAGGCATTCGACACGTTCGGGCGGCTCGATTTGGTCATTGCCAACGCGGGCGTAGGGCAGCGCGGCGGCCTGGTCGAAGCGCCATTGGACGATTTACAGGCTGTGATCGATACCAATGTGTACGGTGTGCTGTACACGGTGCGGGCGGCAGCCCCTTACTTGGTGCAGCAGGGCGGCCATATCGTGATTGTGTCGTCGGTCGTCGCCAGCATGATCACGCCCTACACGGCCACCTACAGCGCCAGCAAAGCCGCAGTGAGCAGCATCGCCCGTGCGCTGCGTTATGAGCTTGCACCGCACAACATTGGCGTGACCGATGCGCTGGTAGGGCGCACGGAAACGGCCTTCAATGTCAACCGCCTGGGCGCAAAGGGCTATGCGGATCGTGCGCCGCGCCTGCCCGCCATGTCGCCCGCTTTTGCAGCCGTTTCCCTTTTACGCGCTGTGGAAGGTAATCGTGGTACAGTGACACTACGCCCGTTCGATCAACTGCTTGTGTGGGTCAGCCAGTGGTTCCCGCAATTTGTTGCGCGGCGTGCGCTAAGACAGTATAAAACAACGACTTCGTAAAAGACTTGACCGCAAAGGCCAACCGTCATGCTGATCGGGTTTTCATTCCTTGCCCAAACCACCACGACCGACCTTGCAAGCATCCTTGTGAGTGATGGCACTAACCTGACCTGGGCGCTGATCCTGATGGTCTATCTGCTCCTGGTCATCGGGACCGCCATTCCCATGACGCGGGCATTCATGGCGAATATCGGCAAAATATCGCTGGTTGTGAACGATGCCGATTTCGATGCCAGCACGTTGAAGCCTGAAGAACTGCGCCAGGTTAAGAAAAATTTTGAGATGATGAAAGGCACGCTGAAGTACTGGAAAAAACAGGCGCGCCAGACCAAACTGTTCCACTTTTATGCGGTGATCTGGACGACGCTGGGGACGATTCTGGTGCCGCTGCTGCTGCCCATGTACCAGCAAAGCCCGTATGTCAATACGCTGGTGCAGATCGTTTCCGTGCATACGGCGGTGCTGCTGGCGTTTCACCGCCTGTTCAAACCGGATAACGGCCACCAGGAATGGCGCAAGGTCGAATCGGCTTATTACGACCTGCTGCGCGATATGCTGGATCGTCCGTACCTGATCGACCGGGATGAAACCAAGCGGCTGGATGTGTACATCGAAAAGGTCAAACAGCTTCGCGCCGAAGGCCGCCGCGTCGAATTCGCCCAGGGCTTCCCGGTGCTGGATACAGCGGCAGCCGCCCAGGCTGTGCAGCAGGTCGCCGCGCCCATCGGCGGGCAGGCGCTTCAGGCGGCTTCACAGTCGGTGACGGTGGCGCATGAACAGCAGGTACAGCGGGCGCAGGCGGCGGCGCTGCAAATGCCGTCACAGTCGATCTACCTGAACTCGCAGCCAACGGGCGCGGCAGCGGCAGCGCCTGCCCCGGTCTATGAAGCGGCAGAGGAAGTGTATACCGCCACTTCGACCACGACGTATACCACGACCACCACGCCAGGCTACAGCTCGGCTCCCCCAGTCGATGCGGCGGCTTATTCACCCGCGGGGGCGGGCGCAGCACCCGTGACCGATACCGGCTACTCCCCGGCGGGCGGTAGTTCGTATTCGCCTACTGGTGAAGCCTCACCCATGGGCGAAACTTCACCGGCTGGCAGCACTGATTCGACCGACCCACTGCAACGCCCCACCGAAGGATCGCCCTAAGTGTCGTCGAAGGTTCCCAAACTCAATTCGATGCGGCTGCTGGAACAGCACAAGATTCCGTATGAAGTCGTGGCGTTTTCCGACGAACTGCGCGACGCGGAAGAAATCGCTGAAGTGCTGGGCGTGCCGCCGCACCTGGTGTATAAAACGCTGGTGGTGCAGCCCGAATCCAAGCCGGATAAGCCGTTTCTGGTGCTAATCGCGTCGGATCGCAAGCTGGATTTAAAGAAGCTGGCCGCGCTTTCGGGGGAAAAGAAGGTGCGCATGGCCGCGCATAAAGAGGCGGAAGCGCTGACCGGGCTGAAGGTAGGCGGCATCAGCGCGCTGGCGCTCATCCAGAAAAACTGGACGGTGTACCTGGATCAGCCCGCCACCGACCACCAGCACATCCTGGTCAGCGCCGGGCAGCGCGGACTTGATCTGCGGGTGCCGACGATGGCGCTGGTCGGTCTGCTGCGTCCGCGTCTGGGGCTGGTCAGCCTGGCCGCAGACGCGGACTAACCCACAGACGCGGACGATAATCCGGCCTGACAGACATCAGCGCGAAAGAAACCGCGCCATGCGGAAGTATTCCTCGTTGATCGGGCGAAGCTGGCTGATTGCATCCGTCAGCGGGATGGTATCCATCTTGCGCCCCATCAGCCCCACCATCACGCCGCTGCCACCATCGCGCACCACTTCCACCGCTTTCACGCCCATACGGGTGGCCAGCAGACGATCAAACGCCGAAGGTTTGCCGCCGCGCTGAATGTGGCCCAGGATTGTCAGTCGAATTTCAAAGCCGACGTTCGGGTTTTTGTTCAGGTATTCGTTCAGCGCGCTGGCGGTGTACGATGCACCTTCCGCGATCACGGCGATAGCATGAGATTTACCGCGAATGTAGGCATGTTCGAGCGCGTTGGCAATTTCTTCCATCGACGGCTCGTGTTCGGGCGTGATCACGATCTCTGCGCCGCCCAGGATGCTGCTCATCAGCGCCAGGTAGCCGCTCCCGCGCCCCATCGTCTCGATGATGAACGCCCGCTGATGCGACGACGCAGTATCGCGCAGGCGGTCGAGCGCGTCGAGGATGGTATTGAGCGCGGTATCCACGCCAACGGCCATATCGGTACCGTAGATGTCGTTGTCGATGCTGCCGGGTATCCCGACCACCTGAAAGCCCGCTTCATGCAGCTTTTGCGCCCCGGTCAGGCTGCCGTTCCCACCGATCACGATCAGCGCGTCGATGTTGTGTTCGTTGAGGCGGCGCAGCCCTTTTTTCTGCCCCTGAGGGGTGCGGAATTCCTCGTTGCGGGCGGTTTGCAGAATCGTGCCGCCGCGCTGCAAAATGCCGCTCACCTCCACGCTGGTGAGCAGTTCAAAATCGCCGTTCAACAGCCCCGTATACGCCTGCCGGATGCCGTAGACTTCAAAGTTGAGTTCCATCCCTGTGCGGACGACGGCGCGAATTGCAGCATTCATCCCCGGTGAATCGCCGCCGCTCGTCATGACTGCTATCCGTTTAACCACGGCTGATATGCTCCTGATCACGTGCGTTTGAGCCGACGGTATTGTAACGCGCCATCGCTCGTTAGCAATATAATGCGCCCGCCGCCCGGTTCAGAACCCGGTCTGGGATGCATCCGGGATCAGTTCGACGCTCACCCCGCTGATGCGTTCGAGCTTCTGGCGCAGTTCTTCGCAGTATTCGGTCGTCCAGTCGAACTCGTATTCGTCCACCACTGCGCCATCCTGAAGAATTTGCACGCTGAACACATCGCGCCCGTGATATTCGCGCAGATGATTCTGAATCCGTTTCCAGCGCCGCACATCGTTTGCGCCGCGCTCCATCCGCACGATCAGCGTGCGCACCGGAGCTTGCACATCCTCATCCCATCCGTCACCAAGATTGAGCGGCGGCAGGCTGGTTGGATCGAGCGCCCAATCCGGCGCATCGGTTGGCAGGCCGGGGTCATACGTGGGATCGAAATCCGGCAGGGGGGGGAGTTCGGGAACCTGGGGATCGCTCCCGTTCCCATGCGTGCCGTTGTGCTGAACCCCGAACGCCATGCGGCGCGCGGGTGGTTCGGGTGCGGGCGCACCTGCCATCCAGGCGGGTGCTGACTCCTGAACGCTCACCGGGTCGCTGGCGCTGCCGATGTCCTCGAACGAGGTACGCAGGCCTTCGCACACGATTTGCCAGTTCCCGCGTGACCGATCTGCTTTGCCAAAGAACACGTATACCTTGCCTTCCGCGATCTCGTCCTGAAATTCCGCCCAGCGGCGCGGGAAGAAGACCGCATCGATTGTCCCGTAGCGGTCTTCCAGGCTGACAATGCACATCATGTCTTTGCTTTTGGTCGGCATTTTGCGCAGCCCCGCCACCAGGCCAATCACCTGCACGGGCGTGTTGCTGCGCGTATCGTCCCACGCCTTGATTTCCTGTGTGGTGATCAGATTGTGCGTGCCGCGAAGCTGACTCCACAGGCGGTCAATCGGATGCTGCGATACATAGATGCCGAGCAGTTCTTTTTCCCAATCCAGGATTTCACGCACGGGCGCTTCTTCGACCTGGGGCAGGTTGTCGAGCAGCCCGCTTTCCGTGCCGGGCGCGCCCGTCGTCTCCCCGAACAGGCTGAACTGACCCACCTCTTTGGCCTTGTGATGTTCCGCGCTGAAGCTCATGATCCGGTCGAGCGCCTGCATCAACTGCTGGCGTTTGCCCATCGCATCGAACGCGCCGACCTTGATCAGGCTTTCAAGTGTGCGTTTCCCCACCGGGCGCAAATCGATCCGTTCGCAGAAGTCCTGCAAACTGAGGAAATGCCCGTGCGCGTCACGTTCGTGCAGAAGCGGGGTCAACGCGCCCACCCCGGCATTCTTGACCGCCGCCAACCCGAAACGAATCCCTCTGCTGCCGTCCGGCAGGTTTTGAATATCGAAATCAAGCGAGCTGTAATTGATGTCCGGAGCCATGAGCGGCAGTTCCAGGCGGCGGCATTCATCGAGCAGGATCGCCATCTTGTCCGGGTCATCCAAATAGACCGAGAGCAGTGCGGCCATGTATTCGGCGGGGTAGTGCGCCTTCAGGAACGCGGTCTGTACCGTGATCACGGCATAGTCGGCGGCATGGCTTTTATTAAATCCATAATTAGCAAAAAATTCGATCTCGTCGAATATTTTCTCCGCGATGGCCGGGGTGATCGTCGGGTCAACTTTCGGTCCCTGTTCGATGAAGATGCCCTTGTGCTTGATCAGGTCATCTTTCTTCTTCTTCGATACCGCACGGCGCATCAGGTCGGCATCACCCAGCGAATAGCCGAACAATTCGCTGGCGACTTGCATGAGCTGTTCCTGGTAAACTATAATTCCATATGTTTCTGATAATATAGTCTCCATTTTAGCATGATGATACTCCACCGCTTCGCGCCCGTGCATTCGTGCGTTGTAGGTGGGGATGAAGTCCATCGGCCCAGGGCGGTACAGCGATACCGCCGCGATGATGTGTTCAAACTTGGTCGGGCGCATCTCGCGCAGCATTTGCTGCATCCCCGAACTTTCAACCTGAAACACGCCGACGGTATGCCCCTGGCCGATCATGTCGAAGGTTTCGCGCAGCATCCGGTCACGCTCGGCATCGCCCGTCGGTCGGTACGGGATGTTGTCCATCGAGTACAGATCGCCATGATGTTTGGCGATCAGGTCACAGGCCCGGCGCAGAATCGTCAGGGTGGATAAGCCCAGAAAGTCCACCTTGAGCAGGCCAATCGATTCGCACGTTTCCATCGGGAACTGCGTGACCTGGCTGAGCGACATGCTCCCACCGCTGGAACCGTCCCCGAACTCATCGTCGTGGGCTTTGGCTTCGCCCTTTGTGGGGCGGTGGAGCGGCACATACATTTCCAGCGGCTTATCCGCGATGATCACGCCTGCTGCGTGCGTGGATGCATGGCGCACTACCCCCTGCAACTGCGCGGCAGTATCGATCACCGCTTTGATACGCGCATCGGTGTCGTACATGCGCTTCAGGTCGGGGTTGTCGTCCACGTACTGATGCACAGGCTTGGGCTTCGGCTCGGTGGGGATCAGTTTGGCCGCTTCGTTGACGAGCGAGAGATCGAGATCGAGCGCCCGCCCCACATCGCGCACCGCTGCTTTCGCGCCCATCGTCCCAAACGTGATGATCGCGGCGACTTTATCTTCCCCATACTTGCGCACCGCATACGAAATCATCTCGCCGCGACGGTCGTCGGGGAAATCCATATCGATGTCGGGCATCGAGCTGCGGCCAGGGTTGAGGAAGCGCTCGAACAGCAGGTTGTTCTGAATCGGGTCAATGTTGGTGATCCCGGTGCAGTACGCGACCAGGCAGCCCGCGCCCGAACCGCGCACATTCCACCAGATGTCGGCGGCGCGGGCATATTCGCACAAGTCCCACACGATCAGGAAGTAGGTATTGAACCCCATTTTGTCGATCACGCGCAGTTCGTAATCGAGCCGTTCTTTCAGCGCTGCATCAGTTCTGGCGCGGTCGCCATAGCGCCATTCCAACCCCTTGTATGCCAGCTTCGCCAGGTATGACGCGCTGTCATGACCTTCTGGCACTGGAAACACGGGCAGGTGATAATCTTTTTTATCTAGGTCGAGCGCGCACATTTCGCTGATCCTGATCGAATTGGTCAGCGCTTCGCCATTGCGGATATGGCCGAACCATTCCCACATGCGCCGCTGGTCGATCAGGTAGTAGCTGTTGTCCGACATTTTCAGGCGGTTGGTATCGGTCTTAAGCGCGCTCGACTGAATGCACAGCAGCGTATCATGTGCCTCAAAATCGTTTTCATACACGTAATGCACATCCGCCGTCGCCAGCAGCGGCAGGTTGTCGCGCTCGGCAGTCTCGATCAGCCAGGCATTGACCGGCCCCAGGTCAGGGATGTCGTGCTGCTGAAGCTCCAGGTAAAAATGATCGCGCCCGAAAATATCGACATACTCATGAATTCGTTCGCGGGCTTTCGCTTCCTGCCCGGCCATGACCAACTGCGGAATTTCGGCGGCCAGGCAGCCCGTCGTCGTGATGACGCCGTCTTTGTGCGCGTTCAGGAAATCCTTGTCGATGCGCGGGCGGTAGTAGTAGCCTTCCAACTGCGCGGCACTGGCAATCTTGAGCAGGTTCTGGTAGCCCGTCTCGTTTTGCGAGAGCATGAGCAGGTGGTACGCTTTGGAATCCAGGCGAGCATCTTTATCGCGCATGGTGCGCGGGGCAAGATACCCCTCCATGCCCAGAATTGGCTTGATCCCGGCTTTTTTGCACGCCCGGTAAAAATCGATCACGCCGAACATCGTGCCATGATCGGTGATCGCCAGGGCAGGCATCTCCATCGACTTGGCATGATCGACAAGCCGCCCGATTTTGCTCAGGCCGTCGAGCAGCGAAAATTCGGTATGCACGTGCAAATGGACGAATGGTTGGTCAGACATAAAGATTCAGGCTCAGGGTCAAACGAAAACCGGGACGATCAAAAGGCCGCTGGTAGGTCGAAATGGTATCGACTATCGTAGCACAATTGTACAGCGATGCCATCCGAAAATCGGCGCATTTCCGGCTATAATGATGGCAAACGCGCTTTATGTGCAGCATGGTACAGAATCCTACAGGTTTAACGGAATGCCAGAACTTCCAGAAGTTGAAACGGTCGTGCGCGGTCTGCGCGCCCCGCTGATCGGGCGCACGATTCAATCGGTATGGTGCGATTGGGGCAAAGCGGTGCGCTACCCCAGCCTGACCGCTTTTGAAGATCGGCTGCGCGGACAAACCTTCCGCGCCATCGAACGCCGCGCCAAGTACATCCTGTGCCAGCTTGACCAGGATACACTGGTCGTCCACCTGAAAATGACCGGACGGCTGTATGTCGTGCCGGATCAGGCCGTTCATGAATCGGATCGGTGGGTACATGTCCGCTTTCAACTGGATGGCGGCCAGCAGTTACGCTTTTCCGATTCGCGCAAATTCGGGTTCGTCGCGCTGGTGACCGACATCGGCGCGCTGGCTCCGGCATTAGGCCCCGAACCGCTTACCGATGATTTCACCATCGATGGATTCACCGGAAGGCTTCAGCGTCATCACAAAAGCATCAAAGCGCTCCTGCTCGACCAGGCGTTCATCGCCGGGGTGGGCAACATCTACGCCGATGAAGCGCTGCATCTCTCGAAAATTCACCCGCAGCGCCCCGCCGACAGCCTGAACGCTGCCGAGATCGACGCGCTGTACCGGGCAATTCGCACTGTACTGACGCTGGGAATCGAACGCGAAGGCGCAAGCGTGAACTGGTACCGTAAACCCGATGGTACCAGCGGGGACGCTCAAAATCATTTTGCGGTGTATGATCGAGCCGGGCTGCCATGCCTGACGTGCGGCAGCGCGATTGAAAAGATGCGCGTGGCACAGCGGGGAACGCACTACTGCCCGGCCTGCCAGCGCAGCGGCCTTGCCTGAAACGGGGGATTGCAGCATGGAACCGGGCTTCAACGATTTTTTGGCACAAATTCCATTAGGCTTGATTGTGATGTTGTGCGGTTCGGCAGCGCTGTTGCTGATCGCGGTCTCGCTGATGATCAATGCCCGCGCCCGCCGCGCACAGGCCAGGCTGAACGGCGGCCTGCCGCCGGCTGTCGCCCCACGACCCGCAACCGATGGTGATGCTGCCTTGAGTATGGACGATATGCCAGACCTGGATGCGCTGTTGAGCGCTGAAAACATGACGGCTGCGGTCACGCTCCCGGTACCGGGTGAGGTTTCCATGCCCACAGCATCCGTAACGCCTTCGGCATCTGCGGTTTCGCCCGCGCCGACCGGAACCTTTCAGGCTGCGCTGAGCGATGGCGGCGTGCTGGAAGTCGTGGAAGTGCTGTCGGTGCTGCGCGATGTGACGGATGGTGGCCTGGTCATTCGCATTGGCGATAAGCTGTACCGCAACCCACCCGCGCTGGCCGATGCCGAATTCAAGCGGCGCTTCAACGCTATCGTGGGCGAATTAGGCCGTTCGCTCTCGAATGCGCGTCCGGCAGCACCACCAGCGGCAGTTGAAAGACCGGCTGATGCCGATCTGCCCCCGGTCGATGCCTTGAGTGGTGCGGGGTCGGCGGCAGTCGATGAACTGCTGCGGGCGACTGGGACGATGCCCGGCGCAGTCCCCGGCGACCTGCCAAAGTTCATCCTGAACGAAACCCCGCCCCCACTGCGTCCGCTGCGGCGCACGCCGAAGCCGACCAACGAGCCGATTCCGGCTATCGACGTTGGCGGGTCAGTGGAGGCCTATTTGCAGCACAAGATCAGTCAATCGCCGGAATTCGCCGGGCGGCGGCTGCACATCCGTCCGAATTTGCGTGGCGAAATCGTGATTGAAGTGGACGGGAAATTTTACGAATCCATCGGGGATGTGGAGGATGAAGCCGCCCGCACTTTTCTGGCGGCGGTCGTTGAAGAATGGCAGGCGCGTCAGTGACCCGGCGCGCCTGCACGTCACCCTGATCAGGCGGTTGGCTCGTCCGCCTGCTCGAACAGGGTACAGACCGCGCCCGCCGGGTCTTGAATCACCGTGAAGCGGCTGCCACCCATCTCTCGCGTGGGAACAAGGATCGTGCCGCCGTTCGCGGTGCAGGCCGCCAGGCTTTCATCCAGGTTTTTCACCGTGATGTACACCATCCAGACCGACGGCAGCGCGGCATTGACTCCCCGCTTATGGACGATCCCGGCCACCACGTCGCCATCGGGGTTTTTCATGCTGTAATCGCTGTAATCGCCCATATCGACGGGTTCTGCCGACCAGCCGATCACTTTCTGGTAAAAGTCGCGCACGGATTCTGCGCCTTCAACGGTAAGGTCGAACCACGCCATCACGCCAGTTTTGCCCGCCATAGCACCCCCATTCGTTTGTGGATACGCAACATTCTAATCGAGAACTGCTTCCCCCGCTGATTGGCGCGCTGCTTTCAGTATCGCCGCTAAGCTGTGCTGCACGTCGGTTTCAGTGGTCGCCCATGACGATACGCTGATGCGCATCGCCGCCCGTCCATGCCATACCGTTAGCCCGGCCCACGTTGTCCCTTCGGCCTGCACCGCCTGAATCACCCGCCGCGTCTGTTCGTCGTCCCCGAAGCGCACCATCACCTGATTGATCACCACCTCATGCGGGACTTCAAAACCAGCGGCGCGCAGCCCCGCCGCGAACGTTTGCGCATGATGACAGCACCGTTCGATCATCGCCGCCACGCCGCTTTTGCCCAGCGAACGCAGCGCCGCCCACGCATCCACGCCCCGCGCCCGCCGGGACTGCTCCGGCGCGAGTTCGGCAGGTTCCGGTTCGCTCCCGCGCATCAGGTACGCGGCATTGACCGACATGGCCGGGCGCAGCGCTTCGACATCGCGCACGAACACGATCCCGCTGTCATACGGCACATTCAGCCATTTATGGCCGTCCGTCGCCCACGAATCAGCGCGTTCGATCCCGTGCGTGAGCGCCGCCAGCGCTGGCACAGCCGCCGCCCACATGCCGAACGCGCCATCCACATGTACCCATGCGCCCTGTGCGCTTGCCCAGTCGATCAGCGGCGCGAACGGGTCGAACGCGCCCGTGTTCACGTTGCCCGCCTGCAAGATCACGATAGCCGGGCCATTGAGCGCGGGCAGGTGGTCAGCGCGGATGCGTCCCTGGTCGTCAGTTGGCAGGCGGATCAGCCGGTTTCGCCCCAACCCCACCATGCCAAGCGCCTTGAGTACGCTGGCGTGGACTTCATCGCCCACGACCACGCTGATGGGTGGCGCGCCGAACAGCCCGTCCGCTTCGACATCCCAGCCTACCCGCTGCAACACGCGATGGCGGGCAGCAGCCAGCGCGGTGAAATTCGCCATCGTCGCCCCCGTCACGAATGCGCCTGTGCTTTCAGCGGGCAGGCAGAGCAGGTCACGAATCCACCGCAGCGCGATTTTTTCCAGCGTTACCCCCACAGGGCTGCCGATGGCCGAAGCCGGGTTGTTATCCCACGCGGCGGCCAGCCAGTTCGCGGCCAGGCTGGCGGGCAGCGACCCGCCCGTCACGAAGCCGAAATAGCGCCCGCCCGCGCTGGCGACGGTCGCCGGGGAGCCGTAAACATCGAGCATCGCCAGCACGTCCGCTGGATCGACGGGTTCGGCCTGGAGTGGGTGATCGAAATGGTGAAGTGGGGCAAGCATATCGTCGGTCGGAAAGACGGGACGATCTGCAAGCTGATTCAGGTAGCGAGCGGCACGCTCGGCAGCATCGTGCAGCAGCGCGGCCATCGAGACGTGGGGATCGGTGAGCATCAGGACATGATCCTTTCATGCATCGGGTGTGTACCGTCAGCGTAGAGCGGTTCGCGGCGGCTGTCGCTGACCATCGTATGTCCAATGGCGACGCGCCGGGTGGGGCGCGACCGTGAAAGGGTTTGCAGTTGCATGATCGGGTCAGTCTGCTATAATGCCAATGTTGTCGGGATGACCCATGCACTCCTATCCGGCGCATCGGGCGACACAGTAAAGGGATAGGCGGAGACAATGCCTCTTACCAAGAACGAAAAGCAGACCGTGATCAGCCAGTATGCCACGCATGAAGGCGACACGGGTTCGGCGCAGGTACAGATCGCCATGCTGACCACGCGCATTTTGCAGCTTACCGATCATCTCAAAACGCATAAGCATGACCAGCACAGCAAGCGCGGTCTGCTGAAACTGGTCGGTCAGCGCCGTCGTCATCTGCGGTATCTGAGCCAGAAAGACCCGGACGCATACCGCGAAATTTTGCAGCGCCTGGGACTGCGCCGTTAACACGGCGGAACGGTATCGAATGGGGGCTGGCGTGCGCGGCCCCCTTTTTGGTATGGATGGCATATTGGAAAACCTTATGCCTGGTCGATGCCCGGTACGCAGGAATTGGAGAGCGGGGCTAAATGCGCGCTGAATGCGGCCTTTAGCAGCGGTTTCCAGTCCCTGAACGCCGGGCATTTCTTTTGATGAATGCACGATTGCGGTGAAGGAGCAGAACAGAAATGCTGGTATCAGAATCCCCAATGGGGACAGTGCATCGCTATACCGTCGAAGTGGGCGGCGAAACCTATACGATTGAAACGGGCAAGCTGGCCGAACAGGCGGGCGGCGCAGTCACCGTGCGCGTGGGGCAGACGGTCGTGTTTGCGACCGCCACCATGAGCAAAGGGGCGCGTGAGGGCATCGACTTTTTCCCGCTCAGCGTGGAGTATGAAGAAAAACTGTACGCAGCGGGGCGCATCCCTGGAAGCTACTTCCGGCGTGAAGGCCGCCCCAGCGAAGGCGCGATCCTGATCGCC
The DNA here is from genome assembly GCA_033764035.1 of bacterium. GTDB lineage: Bacteria > Chloroflexota > Anaerolineae > Aggregatilineales > Phototrophicaceae > Flexifilum. The sequence goes on along the minus strand of JANRJJ010000024.1, from coordinate 218,139 downwards.
CGGTTGATCGACCGGACGCTGCGTCCGCTGTTCAACGAAGACATGCGCAATGAAGTCCAGGTGATCATGAGCGCGTTCGCCCACGACCAGGAACATCAGGTCGATATGCCCGGCATCCTGGCCGCCAGCGCCGCTGTGCTGATCAGCGATGTCCCGTGGAATGGCCCGGTCGCAGGTGTGCGCATTGGCTTGATCGATGGCGAACTGATCGTCAACCCGACGATTCAGCAGTTGGAGAACAGCACGCTCGATCTGCGTGTATCCGGCACCGAAGACGCGATCAACATGGTGGAATGTGCCGCCGAAGAAGTGCCGGAAGACGTGATGGTGCGGGCGCTGCGGTTGGCGCATGACAGTATTCAACCGCTGATCCAGGTTCAAAAGCAGATGCGCGATGAAGTGGGCAAGGCGAAGGCCGCCTACATTTCGCAGAAGATCGCGGCGGCACTGCAAAGCGAAATTGCCGACAAAGTGCGGATGCGCATCCGCGATGTGCTGGTGAACACGACCGACCGTACCGAACGCAGCACCGCCATCGACGCGCTGCGGGATGAAATGGTCGAAGCGTACACCGCGCACAACACGGCCAACCCGGATGCCGCCGTCAAGATCAACGATGTGAAGAACGCGGTCGAAAACGTGTACTACGAAGAAGTGCGCCGCCGCATTGTCGAAGACGGGGTGCGCCCCGATGGACGCGGCTATGCCGATATTCGTCCGCTCGCGGCGGAAGTCGCGCTGGTGCCGCGTGTGCATGGGACGGGGTTGTTCAAGCGCGGGCAAACCCAGGTGATGACGTTCGCTACACTGGGAACCCCCCGCGATTCGCTCGAAATCGAATCGCTTAGCCCAGAAGAAAACAAGCGCTATATGCACCATTACAATATGCCGCCGTACAGCACGGGCGAAGCGACTCCGCTGCGCGGCCCGAAGCGCCGCGAGATTGGGCATGGCGCGCTGGCGGAAGCTGCACTGCGCAACATGATTCCGCCGGAGAATGTGTTCCCTTATACGATTCGCCTGGTCAGCGAAGTGCTGAGCAGCAACGGCAGCACGTCGATGGCGAGCGTGTGCGCCAGCACGCTGGCGCTGATGGATGCAGGGGTGCCAATCAAGCGCCCAGTCGGTGGCATTGCGATGGGGTTGATCAAGGAAGGCGACAAGATCGCCGTGCTGACCGATATTCAAGGCCTGGAAGACCACTTTGGGGATATGGACTTCAAAGTTGCCGGGACGACGCTCGGCATCAACGCGCTGCAAATGGACATCAAGATCAGCGGCGTGAGCGATGAAGTAATGACCCAGGCGCTGGCACAGGCGCGTGAAGCCCGGCTGCGCATCCTGGATGTGATGATGCAGGCGATCCCGGAACCGCGCAAGACGTTGAGCGATTACGCCCCGCGCATGGAATCGGTCAAGATTTCGGTCGAAAAGATTGGCGCGCTCATCGGCCCCGGCGGTAAGACCGTGCGCGGCATTCAGGAACGCACTGGGGTCAAGATCGATATTCAGGACGACGGGACGGTATTCGTCGCGGGCGCGGACGGGATCGCCGTCTCGAAGGCGCTTGAAGAAGTGCGCGGCCTGACGGAAGATGTCGAAGTCGGGCGCGTCTACACGGGCAAAGTCGTCCGCATCGAAAGCTACGGCGTGTTCGTCGAATTCATGCCGGGCAAAGACGGGATGGTGCATATCTCGCAGCTTGCTTCACACCGCGTCAATGACCCGAACGAAGAAGTAGCGTTGGGCGACGAAATCATGGTCATGGTCACCGATGTGGAACCGGGCAGTGGCAAAGTCCGGCTCAGCCGTCAGGCGGTTATGGAAGGCTGGACGGCGGAAGAAGCCCGCGAAAAGGATCGCCGCCCGCCGGGTGGTAAACCGGGCGGGGATCGCGGCGGCGACCGTCCGCGTGGAGATCGGCGGGATGGCGGCGGGTTCGGCGGCGACCGTCGCGGCGGCGGTGGCGACCGTCCCCGGCGCGATTGAGCAGGGGTATCTGAATCCCGATGTTTGAAAAGGGTGTGCGGTGCGAACCGTACACCCTTTTTTGTGTTTTCACGTATAGTTCAGGTGATCCTGTCAATGCAGTGTCCAGGGAATGCCCTGAAGATCGACAGGAGTTCATCAAGGGGGTTTCATGACAGAGCCATCCGTTAGCGCACCCGCCTCCCCGGTGTGGTCGGGGCGCACCAAACGTACCATCGCGCTGATCGCGCTCGTGTTGATTGGCCTGCTGTTGTGGCAGGTCGCCGGGGCGCTCACGCTGGTGGTGATCGCGCTCGTCGTCTCGTTCCTGCTCAACCCAATCACGACCTTTCTGGAACGCCGCATCCTGAAACGGCTGCGCGGCGGGCGCGGCCTGGCGATTCTGCTCACATTCGTGCTGGTCTTGATCCTGTTCGTGCTGCTGATCCTGATCATCCTGCCCGCGCTGGTGCGCCAGGTGAACGATTTCGCCGCCCAGCTTCCTGAACAACTGGAAACGCTGGAAACCAACCTGACGGAAGCGCTCAGCCAGCCGTTGGTCATTGGCGGGCAGCCCGTGTTGGTCGAAGGCGAACCGTTCATCCCGCTCGAACAGCTCAACGCCGCGTTTGGGGGTAATGCCACTGAAGCTGTGATCCCCGAAGATTTCGACCTGATCGGCACGGTGCGCGGGTTCCTGGGCAGCGTGACCACGCCCACCTTCCGGCTGTTGGGCGGCGCGTTCAGCGCGGTGATCAACCTGATTCTGACACTGACGATGATGTTTTACCTGCTCAAGGATGGCACGCATTTCGTCAATTCGATTGTGAGCGTCGTCCCGGACGAGTACAAGGGCGATGCGCGCCGCCTGTTTCAAGCGCTGCGCGATGTGTGGAATGCCTATCTGCGCGGCCAGTTGATCCTCTCCAGCTTCATTGGGACGGTAGTTTTTCTGGCGGCGACCCTCCTGGGGGTGCCGAACGCGCCTGTGCTGGGGTTGATCAGCTTCATGCTCGAATTCATCCCGACAATTGGCCCGCTGATCGCGCTGATCCCGGCGGGGCTGCTGGCGCTGCTTTCGACCAGCGCGACCATTCCCGGCCTGAGCGGAATCGGTTTCGCGCTTGTGGTGATTGTGGTATGGACGGTGATTCAGAATGTCCAGGCGATTCTCGTCACCCCGCGTGTGATGGGCGATAGTCTCGACCTGCACCCGATCATCGTGATCATCGGCGTGTTGGGCGGTGCCAGCATCGGCGGCGCGCTTGGCGTGATCCTGGCCGCGCCAACCATCGCTTCGGTGCGCGTGTTGGGTGGGTATGTCTATCATAAACTGATGGATCGCGATCCCTTTCCAGAAGTACCGGACGTGCCGCGCCAGCAGGCTCCCCCTGGCCTGATCGCCCGGCTGCTCGGTCGCGGCAGGACGACGACGAAGCCAACAGGTCGGGTGCTTGTGGTACAATCCACGGCGGATACGCCTGAAAAACCGGATACCGGGGGGAGATCATCATGACGCAGCCGACCGAAGACATGAACGTGCTGGCGGAAAGCGAACATTATCTGGTGTGGCTGGAAGAAGACGACTCCGGCGATGTGAATTACCATATCGACCTGGAATTCGTCACGCTGCACCTGCTCAAAGAAGAGTGGGATGAACTCGTTGAACTGGTGCGCACAGCGGCTAAAGGCGGTAGATAAGATGGCGGTGGGGTCGCGTACCGCTAAGCTGTTGATTGAAGCGATGGCGAAGCACCTGCCGCCAAGCGCAAGCACGCTGCGACTGTTGGACGTGGGCGGCGCGGCGGGTGAAGTTCTCAAGCATGTGCGCGCTGATCTGGAAGTGGTCGCCGTCTCGGATGATCCGGGGCAGTGGCCTGATGGGTTGGTTCAATTCGATGCCGTGGTCGCCTACAACCGTGCGCATGATCCGGCGTTTCTGGCGGCGGTGCTGAACGCGCTGCGCCCCGGCGGACGCTACATCATGGTCAGCCTGGATGAAGAGACGGCGGGCGCGGAACAGGTGACCACGCTGGAACAGAACGGCTACACGCGCATTCTGGTCGAACAGGGCATCGAATGCCCGCTGCCAATTGGCACGCTGGTACGCGGCGAAAAACCCCACACCACCGCCGACACCTTACAGCGCGTCCAGGTTGCGTCGGCGCTCGACGCGGATCGGCTGGATTGGGATACCTATAATGGGCGTTTTGTGTACCTGCTCATCCGGCAGACCCCACACAAACCCGCCTGGAACCTGACCGATGCGGATCGGCTGGAATGGCGGGCGGCGGCGGTCGAAGTGGAAGGCGGGACGCTGGCGCTGGCGTTCAGCAGCCTTCCGAAAGCGGTCGCGTTCATGCAGCCTGCCGTGCTGGATGGCACGGTGACGGATGTGAACAAAGTCGCCAAGTTCAGCCGGGAAACCGCTCAGGGGTGGTCGTTCCCGCTGGCGATCAACCCAACGACTGAGACGATCACCGGAGGGGCGGTGGTGTGGCTGCCCGTCGATCCTGCTGCTGCCGAAGCGCCGGACGAATAAGCCGATTCGATGACCATCCGCCTGGATGATCTCGCTTTTCTCACGTCGGCACCAGGTGAACATCTGCTGGCGCGCCTGAAGGCGGAAAACCTGGGCGAAGCTCACACCCTGGCACTGATCACCCGGCTGCGCAAGGATCACACGGCGGAACAGGCGCGAGCAGGGTTGGAAATGGCGCGGCTGCGTGTGAAAGCGGTCGAAAAGTTTGGCGCGGCGGCTGACCGCATGTTCTTCACCCGCGACGCGCTCGAACAGGCCAGCGATCCGCTGATCCGGCGCTGGCGGCGGGCGGCAAACGGCAGCGGCCAGCACGTATTCGATGTGTGCTGCGGCATCGGCAGCGACAGCCTGGCCTTTGCGGAATCGGCGGCCAGCGTCACCGGGATCGACCTCGACCCGGTGCGCGTGGAAATGGCGCGCCTGAATGCCGCTGCGTTGGGCAAAACCGTGCAGTTCGCGGTGGCCGATGCGCATACCGTCACTGTTCCCCCTGAAACCACCCTGGTCTTTTTCGACCCCGCCCGCCGCGACGACGACGGCAAGCGCATCTACGATGTGGAACGCTACCAGCCGCCGCTCTCGCTGATCCGCACCTGGAAAGCCTTTCGCCTGTTCGCCAAGCTGTCACCGGGGGTCGATGTGGATCAGGTGCGGCCTTACGGTGGGACGCTCGAATTCATCTCGGTGAACGGTGACCTGAAAGAGGCATCGCTTGGCGTTCTTCTGAATGCGCCGCTGTCGCCGCTGCGCGTCCAGGCTGCATTGATCACTGAAACGGGCGCGCTGCTGTGGAGTCACGGCGATGACCCCGCCGAACCCCGCCTTAGTGCGCCGCGTGCCTGGCTGATCGAACCTGATGCGGCGCTGATCCGCGCTGGACTGGTGGCCGATGCCGCACTCAGATGGGAGGCGTTCCAGCTCGATGAAACGATTGCCTATTTGATTGCCGACCAGCGCCCAAACACCCCCTGGGCGCGGGCATGGCCGATCCTCGATTGGATGCCGTTCAACCTGAAACATCTGCGCGACTATCTGCGGACGCACAGGGTAGGCACAGTCACGGTGAAAAAGCGCGGGACAGCCGTCACGCCCGATACGCTGATCCCACAGTTGAAACTGAAGGGATCGGAGTCGCGCACCCTGGTGCTGACACGCTGCAACGGCGCACAGATCGTCATGGTATGCGCAGACACCCTGCCGCGTCATGAGTAGAGCCGCACCCCAGGAATGTGGTATCGTCAGGTCTCTTGTCACTAAACGAAAATTTCAGGCGTTCGCTTCTGCGCAAAGGACTGCATCATGCTGCAACCCTATAAACCCGAACCTTTAAGCAATTTCAGCGATCCAACCATCAGATCCGCCTTTCAGTCTGCACTGGAGCGCGTCAAAACCCGGCTGGGCAACACGCACCCGCTCGTGATCGACGGGCGGCGCGTTGAACTGGCTGAGTCGTTCCCCACGATCAACCCGTCACGCCCTGCCGAAGTGCTGGGTACGTTCGCCAATGGCACGGCGGCGCACGCTGATCAGGCGATAGAAGCGGCGGCGCGGGCGTTCAAGACTTGGGGGTATGTCCCGGTCGAGACGCGGGCGCGATACCTGTTGAAGGCGGCGGCGGAAATGCGGCGGCGCAAGCACGAATTCAGCGCGCTCATGGTGCTGGAAGTGGGCAAAAGCTGGGTGGAAGCCGACGCGGATATGGCCGAAGCGATAGATTTTCTTGAATACTATGCACGCCAGGCCATGCGTATTGCCGATTCCAGCGCGCTGCTCACTGTGAACCCGCCGGAACAGCTCGGTCTGTATTACACCCCGTTGGGCGTTGGCGCGGTGATCCCGCCCTGGAATTTCCCACTGGCGATCCCGACCGGGATGCTGAGTTCAGCCCTGGTGATGGGCAATACCGTCGTGTTCAAACCTGCTGAACAAAGCCCGCTGATCGCCTGGGAAGTGTGCCAGTTGTTCTGGGATCAAGGGCTGCCGGACGGGGTGCTGAACTTCCTGACCGGGGATGGCGCGGTCGTCGGGGCGCGCATGGTCGAACACCCGCTCACGCGCTTCATCTCGTTCACCGGGTCGAAGGCCGTCGGGGTGCAGATTTACGAACGCGCCGCCAAAGTGATGCCCGGCCAGAAGTGGTTGAAGCGGGCGATCCTGGAGATGGGCGGCAAAGATGCCGTGATGGTCGATGAAACGGCGGATGTGGAAGCGGCGGCGCTCGGCATTGTGCAAAGCGCCTTCGGCTTTCAGGGGCAGAAATGTTCGGCGGGGTCACGGGCGATCATCGTGCGCGATGTCTATGATCGGGTGGTCGAACGGTCGGTCGAACTGGCGCGTGCGCTGCAAATCGGCGCGCCGGACGCGGGCGCACACATCGATATTGGCCCGGTGATCGACCAGGAAGCGATGACGCGCATCATGGGCTACATTGAATTGGGGACGCAGGAAGGGGAACTGCTGTTGGGCGGGGAACCACACGTCACGCCTGAAGGCGGCTACTTCATCCCCCCGACGATCTTCGGCGGTGTCGAACCGCGAGCGCGGCTGGCGCAGGAAGAGATTTTCGGCCCGGTGCTGGCGATGATCAAAGCCGATAACTTTGACCATGCCCTGCACATCGCCAACGATACCGAATATGGCCTGACCGGGGCGGTGTATTCGGCGCGCCGTGACCGTCTGGAACAGGCGCGGCGGGAATACCATGTCGGTAACCTGTACCTGAACCGCAAAAGCACCGGGGCGCTGGTCGGCATTCATCCGTTCGGCGGCTTCAATCTCAGCGGGACGGACAGCAAAGCCGGCGGTCCCGATTACCTGCTGCTGTTTTCCCAGGCGAAAAGCGTCGCGGAACGGCTGTAAGCTGTCGAAAACCGCCAAAAAGCCAGCCCTGGAATTGGCACACAATATGCAGATGCACGTCAGCGAAATGAATGGGCATGTGGTACACTACATGCCTTAATTTCGCTGTTCTCACGCTTCTGAGGATATAGACGGATGATGGAATCACCCAGCGGCCCTACGCGCCATGAAGTCCTGACCTGGACGGATGTGGACAGGTTGATCGATGTGCTGATCCCACAGTTGAGGTCGGTGGGGCCGTTCAGCGGCATCGTCATGATCACGCGGGGCGGTGTGATCCCCGGTGGGATGCTGGCCGAAGCGCTGGATGTGCCGCACCTGCTCACGGCGGCGGTTGATTTTCCCGCGAAGGCGGCGGCGGGGCTGATGGCGTGGCCGACGTTTCTGCAATTTCCCGATCCGTCGCTGGTGATCAACCGGAAAACGCTGGTGGTCGATGATGTGTGGGGCAGCGGGCGCACCAGCATCGCCGTGCGCGAACGGCTGGTGGCGACGGGCGCGACTCCGTTCACCTGTGTCATGCACTTCAACCCGTACCGGTCGCTGTTCAAAAACGAGAAGCCGGACTTTTACGGGGCGACCACCGATGCTTATGTGATCTACCCCTGGGAGGTGGATCGCGGGCTGCGCAGCATGGGATTGATGATCCCTGAAGCGAATTAGAGAGTGAAGAATGTTTACATGATTCTAGCGCAACCGCATTATAATGCTGGATATGTGCATTGTAACTTACCTCATAGCCGCCGTCCCTTTTATCGGATTTTCGCCTGTTTGCGGTTGGAATCGTAATGGAAGCCGCCGATGATGCCGCCGAAGGCTCATTGGCTCGTGGTGTTGGTGTATGGGTTTAGTTTACCATTTTCGTAAGGGTGGTTCGTTCAATGGATATGCCAAAGCAGGACATTGATAGCTATGGGGAAGAATTTCGTGAACTGCTCGAATCGACGTTCACGTATAAACCCCCGACGCGCGGTGAGATTCGCAACGCGATCATCCTGCAAGTAGACGAGCGTGAAGTGATCGTCGATATGGGGGCGAAGCGCGACGGAATCGTTCCGGTAGAGGACTTGCAGCGGCTTGAACCGAAGTTTCGGGCCTCGCTTCAGGTTGGCGCGGAAGTGCCTGTGTATGTAATGAACCCGCGTGATCAGGATGAAAACCTGATCGTTTCGATCAATATGGGGCTTCAGCAGTACGACTGGGAAAAAGCCAAGAAGCTGCTGGAAAGCGAAGATGTGGTCGATGTTGCGGTCAAAGACAGCAACAAGGGCGGCATCCTCGTCCAGTGGAACCGCCTGGAAGGCTTCATCCCCAGTTCGCATCTCGTCTCGATGGGATCGAGCGGGGGCCGCGATAGCTGGAGCGAATTGATGGGCAAGGGCTTGAAGGTCAAGGTGATCGAGGTCGATCAGACCCGCCGCCGCCTGATCTTCAGCGAACGCGAAGCGCAGCGCGAAGCCCGTGCGCAGATGAAAGCCCGTTTGCTGGCCGAACTGAAGGAAGGCGACCGCGTGCGCGGCACGGTAACCGGGCTGCGCGATTTCGGCGCGTTCGTCAACCTGGGCGGCGCGGACGGCCTGATCCACGTCAGCGAACTGGCGTGGCATCGTGTCGATCACCCGCGTGACGTGCTGCGTGTGGGCGAAGACATCGAAGTCTACGTCCTCAGTCTCGACCGCGATAACAACCGAATCGCGCTCAGCCGTAAACGGCTGCTGAACGATCCCTGGGAGACTGCCTCCGAACGGTATCATGAGGGGCAGTTGGTTGAAGGCACCGTCACCAACGTGGTCGATTTTGGCGCATTCGTCGCGCTCGATGATGGTCTGGAAGGGCTGCTGCATCTCAGCGAGATGGGCGACGGCACGCTGAAGGAACCCCATAGCTACGTCAAGAAAAGCGACCGTCTCAGCCTGCGCATCAGCCACCTGGAACCGGAAAAGCGCCGCGTCGGGTTCACGCAGCGCTGGGGGACGGATGCCGCTGCCCCGGCTGAAAATGGAGCCGAAGCCAGCGCCGCACCCGATGCAGCCGTCAACGGCAGTACTGCCGCCGAAAGCACTGCTCCCGAAGCCGTTCAGGTTGCAGCATCGGTAGCAATCGATGCGCCGCCCGCCGCCGAATCCGAAACGGATACCGCGCCTGAAGCGGGCGAAAACGCGATTTAATCGCCGCATTTCGATCAGTACGCCAAGGGCGATCCTGCATGCAGGATCGCCCTTTTTGATTCCTGCGCTCCACAGCCGCCAATAGCGATAGCGGGCATGAGCGGTTAAAATGAGCGCAGCTTTCACCCAAATCACGCACGAACACGCATCTTTAGGAAACGCACGATATGGTCAACAATGGACACCATGATTTTCTGTTCCGGGGCGAACTGAGCGAACTTGACCCGGACATTGCCGAACTGATCCGCCATGAAACCGCACGCCAGGAACGACATTTGATCCTGATCCCGTCGGAAAGCACCGTCCCGGCGGCGGTGCGCGAAGCGCTTGCATCGTCGTTTCACAACCTGTACGCCGAAGGCTACCCGCTGGACGAAACGCGCACCATGACCCAGGCGGAGATTCTCGATTACAGCGCTCGCCTGCCCGAATACCGCCGCCAGGCCGATAAGCGCTATTACAAAGGCACCGAATATGCCGATATTGTTGAAGCGCTGGCGCGGCGGCGGGCGGCGGAACTGTACTGCCCCCCGCACCTGAAGCCCGAAGCTTTATTCGTCAACGTGCAGCCTTTAAGCGGTGCGCCCGCCAATAACGCGATATTTTCGGCGCTGATCAACGTAGGCGATACCTTTATGGGGCTGGACTTGCTGCACGGCGGCCACCTGACACACGGCAGCCCGGTCAACCGCAGCGGCAAGCAGTACAAAGCCGTCAGCTACGGGGTCGATCCGGTCACCGAACGGCTGGATTATGATGCGATCCGCCACATCGCCCTGGAAGCACGTCCGAAGATCATCATCGCGGGCTATACCAGCTATCCGTATGCACCAGACTGGCACGCCTTCCGCCGTATAGCGGATGAAGTGGGCGCGTACCTGATGGCGGATGTGTCGCACGTCAGCGGCATGATCGCGGCGGGGGTGTACCCAAACCCGGTCGGCATCGCGGATGTGGTCAGCTTCACCACCCATAAAACGCTGGCCGGGCCGCGTGGCGCGGTGATCATCACCCACCGCAGCGACGTTGCCGCCAAAGTGGATCGGGCGGTGTTCCCCGGCGAACAGGGCGGCCCGCATGTGAACAGCATCGCAGCGCTGGCGGTATCGCTGCGGCTGGCGTACACCGATCAGTTCAGGCTGTTGCAGCGGCAGACGGTCGAAAATGCTGCCCGGTTGGCCGAACGCCTGGCAGCGCGCGGGTTGCGCATCGCGTATGGCGGCACCGATACCCATATGCTGCTGGTCGATTGTAAAAGCGTGGTCGGTGCGGATGGCACAACGCTGAGCGGCGATATGGCCGCCCGCATCCTCGATCTGGCGGGCGTGGTGTGCAACCGCAACACGATTCCGGGCGATCCGTCGGCGCTGCGTGCCTCTGGGATTCGCCTGGGTACGCCCTGGATCACACAGCGCGGGTTCGGCATGGCGGAAACCGACGCGCTGGCCGACATCATCGCGGATGTGCTGCAAGCGTGCGTGCCGTTCAGCTACACAGGCAAGAAACGCGCCGAACCCCGCGCCAAGATCGATTTCGATGTGCTGCAAACCGCCAAGATGCGCGTTCGTGACCTGGCGCGCAGTGTCGGCATCGATACTCATGCCGGGGATGAAGCCTACCCGCACTTCTTCTACGCCGATGATCCGCTCGATTCTGCGCTGATCGTGATCCGCCAGATCAGCGATGCATCCCCGGCGGCGTTCTTGCAGGCGGCGCTCACCAGCGACGTAGCGGCGCTGACCGATGAGGGCGATCAGCAGCCGACGCTGATCCTGGAAAAAGACGGTTCCGTGATGGCGCGGGGCGTGCTGGAAAAGGCGCTCGACGGGTATCACCTGCATGTTGAGTCGAGCAGCGGGCGGGTCGCCGCGTGGCTGCGGGCGCTGTCCGATGGTTTTGTGATTTTTGACGACTCCGATCCGTATGCCAAGCTGCCGGGACCGGTCGATGTCGCGGTAGCAGGCGCTGCGGACGCTGCACTGGTGCGGGTGGCCTTCACCACGCCAGAAAGCGGTTACAGCCCACGCAAAGGCGTGTTCATCGGCATGAACGGCGCGCACTATTCCGGGATTTCGGCTGCGCCGCTGCCTGCGTTCACCTGGACGGAGCCGGAACCCGGTGGCCTGCTTTATACGCCAATTCACGCGCTGCACCAGGCGAAGGGCGCGAAAATGGCTCCGTTCGCCGGGTACGAAATGCCGCTGTGGTATACCAGCGTGAGCGAAGAACACCACGCCGTGCGCACGGCGGCGGGCGTGTTCGATGTCACGCATATGGGCGTGTTCGATGCCCAGGGCGCGGGCGCAGAAGCTTTTCTGGATGTGGTGACCACCAACGATGTGCGCGGCCTGGCGGTGGGCGATTCGCACTACACGTATTTCCTGGACGTGGATGGCGGCGTGATCGACGACCTGATGATTTACCGTTTGGCGGTCGATCATTTCCTCATCGTGGTCAACGCATCGAACAACGATAAGAACTGGGCGTGGCTGAATGCGGTCAAAGCAGGAACGGTGAGCATTCACCCCTCACAGCCGGGGCTGGCGGTGCGCGGCGATCAGTTCACGCTGCGCGACCTGCGCGCCGAATCGAGCGGGGCGGATCGGCGGGTGGATGTGGCGCTGCAAGGACCGCACAGCCGCCAAATCCTGCTTGCGTTGGGCGCAAATGAAGCCGACAGGACGCGGATCGAGAAGCTCGCCTGGGCGCAGGTGGCGCATGTCCAGGTCGGCGGCTTCGACGTGATCGTTTCGCGCACCGGATACACGGGCGAACGCACCGCCTTCGAGCTGTTCATCCATCCCGACCATGCGGCGGCATTGTTTGAAGCGCTGATCGCGCACGGTGCGGTTCCGTGTGGGCTGGCGGCGCGGGATAGTTTACGCATCGAAGCCGGGCTGCCGCTGTACGGGCATGAACTGGCGGGTGATCTTGGCCTGAACCCGGCGGATGCGGGCTTCAGCAGCTATGTCAAGCTGTGGAAGCCGTTCTTTGTCGGCAAACATGGGTTCATCGCCCATGAAGCCGCCCGCGCTGGCGAAGTCGCCCGGTTCCGGCTGGCGAACAAAGGCGTGCGTCCACCCCACCCCGGCGATCCGCTGGTCGATGCGCGTGGACGTGTGATCGGCGTGGTGACGAGTTGTTCTATCGACCGGGACGGCTACCAACTGGGGCAGGCGTTCGTCAAGGACGACTACACTGCCGAAGGGACGGCGGTCGCGGTGTTTTGCGGGGCAGCGCGCACCGCTATGCCGAAAGCGTTCGGGGAACTGACGCTGGGCGATAAAGCGCCCGTGCCGGAACCTGCCGTGATCCTGAGCCGCTACCCAAAGAAAACTGGCTGATTTTACCGACGGGAGATCAGCCCGGCTGCCGGGCGCGCGCGCTGATCTCCTGGACGGTCGAATGCAGTGCGAATACCACAATCGTATCCCCGCTTTGCAGGATGGTTTCACGGTGCGGCTGCACAGTGATTTCGCCGTTACATTCGTGCAGCACGATGTCCATATCGTAGGCGGTTTGCAGCTTGCCGATGGTCTGGCCGATCAGGGGCGTGTTGGGCTGCACGACGATGCGCACCATGCTGTAGTCTTTGCTGCCAATGTGCAGCGACGGCGCGATCTCCAGACCTGCCGCCGCCCCTGCGAACACGGGCGCGGCAATATCCGATACGCTGAAGACCGCCTGTACACCAAGCATCTGCTTGAGCTGGTCGGCAAACTGCGTATCCCACTGGCGCACGACGATGCGCACATGTTCGTTCACGGCGCGGGCGCGCATGGCGATCTCGAAATTGACCTGGTCGTTCGATGTCGTGATCACGATGGCGCTGGCGTGCTGAATGCCCGCGCTTTCCAGCGTGGCGGGCAGCCGTCCATCACCGCTGATCATCGGTACGGACAGCCGCGTCAGTTCCGAAAGCCGTTCCGGTACATTCCGCTGGTCAATGCCGACGACTTCATAGCCCAGGCCGACAAGCTGCCGGGTGACGCGCAGCCCGACATGCCCATTCGCGCCGATCACGATCACATGATTACGATAGGTCGAAGCCACCGCTTCCTCCCATGCCGATTGATTTTCGCCCACGTTGAAGAAAAGCCGTACAAAATCTGCCGCGCCCCGCCCGATCAGGATGATGCCCAGGATCGGCAGCACGTACCAGAAAGCGACCAGTTCCGGTTCTGACGGGACAGGATGTTCCGGGATGCCCTGGAACAGCATCAGCGCCAGCATCATGTAGGGAAGCTGGTTGAAGGCCAGCGTTTCCCCGCGTGCGGCGTAGAACAAATGGCCGTACAGCACCCCGCCAGCCACCAGTACCACCGCGAAACCGACAATCGGGACGTAAAATTCATTCCATAACGCGGATGTATAGCGCCACAGGGCGCGGAACCGCCGGGCAGCGCGGGTGCGGCGGTTACGGCCTCCAGGACTGACCAAGCGGGTTGCGGGCATCAGGGCTGCTCGTGTGCTGATCCGAAAAGTAGTGTGAAGATGATGTCATTATAGCCACACACGCCGTATTGGGCGACAGGTCAACAAGCCTGCCGCCCCTGGTTCAGCATGAAACGCGGCTACGACCCTGGAGCCGCCGCGCTGCGTTCTTCGGCCCAATCTGGAATGGGAATACAGCACAGCACCAACTGTTTGGCGGCGCGCACTTCATCCAGCCTGCGCACAGGCGTGACGTGTGGCGCATGGCGCAGCAGGTCGGGCGACTCGTGCGCTTCGCGGGCGATCTGCTGCATCACGTCGATAAACTCGTCGAGCGTGGCTTTGTCTTCGGTTTCGGTCGGCTCGATCAAGAGCGCTTCCGGGACGATCAACGGGAAGTAGTTGGTGGGCGGGTGAATGCCGTAGTCCATCAGCCGCTTGGAAATATCGAGTGCGTGAACATCCCCCACCCCGTCGAAATGCCCTTCCATCACGAACTCGTGCGCGCAGATGCGGTTATAAGGGATGTGGTAGGTATCGGCAAGGCGGGCGCGGATGTAGTTCGCGTTCAGCACAGCGTGGCGGCTGACATCGCGCAGCCCTTCCCCGCCATAGGTGCGAATGTACGCATACGCCCGGACATGCATCCCGAAATTGCCATGAAACGCTTTCAGCCGTCCAATTGATTGACGCGGCATCGCCAGGCTGTACAGCGGCGCGTCGTCGCCATCATCCACGGGCTTGATCGCCACAATGGGACCTGGCAGATAATCGGTCAGCTTGTCGTTGACGGCCACCGCGCCGCAGCCGGGGCCGCCGCCGCCGTGCGGGGTGCTGAACGTCTTGTGCAGGTTGTAATGCATCACGTCAAAGCCGATCTCGCCGGGTTTGACGATGCCGAGCAGCGAATTCATGTTCGCGCCGTCCATGTACATCAGCCCACCGCAGTCGTGGACGGCCTGGGTCACATCCAGGATATGGCTGTCGAACAGCCCAAGTGTACTGGGAACGGTGATCATCATCCCCGCGATGGTGTCATCACACGCTGCCCGCAGCGCCGCCAGGTCAACATCGCCGTTCGCGTCCGCTGGCAGTTCGACGACGGTATAGCCCGCCATCGATACGGTGGCCGGGTTGGTGCCGTGCGCGCTGTTGGGGACGAGAATTTTCGTGCGTTTGTGGTCGCCGCGCTGTTCATGGTATTTGCGGATCATCAGGATTCCAGCTAGTTCACCCTGTGCGCCAGCGGCGGGTTGCAGTGAAACGCCCGTGAATCCGCTGATCTCCGCCAACCATTCCTGAAGCTGGTACATCAGCGCCAGCGCGCCCTGTGACCCGTCCTCGTCGGTGAGCGGGTGCAGATGCGCGAAACCTGGCAGCCGCGCCATATCCTCGTTCACCTTCGGGTTGTACTTCATGGTGCAGGAGCCAAGCGGATAGAAGCCTTTGTCGATGGCGTAGTTCTGCTGGCTGAGATTGACGAAATGGCGCACGACTTGCAGTTCGCTCACTTCGGGCAGATCGAGATCGCTGCGCAGCAGGTCTGCTGGGAGTTCCGACAGCGGGACATCGGGCGCGGGCAGGTTCGCGCCCATGCGCCCCGGCGTGCTGATCTCGTAAATCAAGGGTTCGGTTGCCTGCGGCCTGGTCATGAGGGGTTCGCCGCCTCCTTCAACACTTCTACCAGCACATCGATTTCAGCTTTACGGTTCATTTCGGTCACGCACACCAGCATGGTATCGGTGTGGTACAGGTAATCGCGTGAGAGGTCATAGCCGCCGACAATGCCGCGCAGCATCAGCTTTTCGTTGATCTCGCTGACCGGGCGCGGGCATTTCACGATGAACTCATGAAAGAACGGGCGCGAAAAGTCAACTGTATAGCCGGGAATCTGGGCGATCTGCCGGGCGGCGTAGTGCGCCTTGTGGTAGCACAGCTCGGCGGCCTTGCGCAGCCCGCTTTTGCCCATCGCTGCCATATATACGGTCGCGGCCAGCGCCATTAAGCCCTGGTTGGTGCAGATGTTCGACGAAGCCTTTTCGCGCTTGATGTCCTGTTCACGCGGGCGCAGCGTCATTACGTAAGCGCGCTTCCCTTCCGAATCGACCGTTTCCCCGACGATGCGCCCGGCAATGCGCCGGACGTAATCGCTGTGGATGGCAAAAAAGCCGACATACGGCCCGCCGTAGCTCAGCGGGATTCCCAGCGGCTGCCCTTCCCCGACCACGATGTCCGCGCCCAGTTCGCCGGGCGATTTGAACAGCGCCAGCGCCATCGGGTTGGCGACCACGCACAGCAGCGCCCCCACCTGATGCACGGCGGCGGCCAGCCGGCTGAAGTCTTCTATCTGGCCGAGGAAGTTGGGATAGGCGACCGCCAGCATGGCGGTATTGTCGTCCAGCATGGCGATCAGGTCATCGACGCTGGCTGGACCTTCATCGCCCACAAAGCGCAGCCTGCCGCCCTGGTGATAGGTGCGGGTGACGGCGCGGTAGTGCGGGTGAATATACGGGCTAAGGATGAACTTATCGCGCTTTTTGCGCCCCACATCGAAGGCGACTGTGACGGCTTCGGCCAGGCTGGTCGCGCCGTCGTAGTGGCTGGCGTTGGCCGCCTCCATGCCCGTCAGCGCGCAGATCATGCTCTGGTACTCGAAGATCGCTTGCAGCGTCCCCTGGCTCATTTCGGGTTGATACGGCGTATACGCGGTATAAAATTCGCCGCGCAGCAGCATGTGATTCACCACCGACGGCACAAAATGGTGATACGCGCCCGCGCCGCGAAAGAGCGAATAATCGCCCGCGTGTTCGTTGGCATCGGCCAGCGCCTGCATTTCTGCGATCACGTCCATCTCGCTCATGGCGGGCGGCAGATCGAGCGTGGGGAAGCGGTGCGCGGCGGGTACGGCCTGGAACAGGTCTTCAATCGTTGGAACGCCAATCGCCGCCAACATTTGCTGACGTTCTGCGTCCGTGTGCGGAATGTAACTCATAAGCGGTCGGTCTCTATCTCGTCTGTGCTTGCGGTCGGTACTGAATTTAGCGGGTTTCGCAGTAGGCGGCATAGGCGGCGGCATCCATCAGGCCGTCAGCTTCGCGTGCATCCTTGATCGTGAGGCGGATCATCCAGCCTTTGTCATACGGATCACCGTTCACGGTTTCGGGCGCTTTTTCAAGTGCGGTGTTCACGGCAGTGACCGTGCCGCTGACCGGGGTCATCAGGTCGGACTGCGCCTTAACCGATTCGAGCGACCCAAACACCGTGCCTTTGGCGATTTCATCGCCCACATTGACGGCGTATTCGATGAACACCAGGTCGTTCAGCGCGTCCTGGGCATAATCGGTAATGCCCAGCGTAGCCGTATCGCCTTCAATGCGCAGCCATTCGTCGGTTTTCTGATACTTCAGATCGTCGGGGGTTTTCCAGTTCGCCATGTGATCTCCCTCATTCTTGCAGCATAGGTGCCAAATAAAAAAGCGCACAGATGGGCTGTGCGCTCTGTTCGACGATACACGTTCAGAGCTTGGTGCTGCGCCGCACGTCCTTTTGACCTGAGAGTTTCACCGTTCGACCAGCGGTTATCGAACGATTTGCCCCTTCGGTATCGCTGCCGCGAACTCTCCGCGCAGGCGCATGTGAAGTTAGGTCAAATTCTAACGGGAGTGCCGTCTTTTGGCAACCACCGGAAACGCACCGTTCAGGTTGGACTACGATTTGGGCGTGACGTTCAGCCAGGTGTACAAGGTGGTGCGGGCATCGTTCGAGAGGCGCAGATTGATCGTGATATGCCCGGTCGCATCGGTGAGGATGGTCGGGCGCAGCGTGAGCGTACCATCCGAACGCAGCCCGAAGGCGAGATACGACTGGGTAGAACCGACCTGGCGTGAGGTCGTCTGCAAGCCATCGAGCGGCTGCATGTGCGCCAGCGCCCATTTCAGTTCTTCAAGGCGCGGGCGCAGTGCGATTTCCAGCGCCCCGTAGCTGGCGGAAATGGCGATGTAGTCACCTTCGATTTTCAAGGCCAGGCTTGGGGCGCTGTCGGAATGGCCGCTGGCGCTGAGGCCGATGATCCCCGTCTGCGAATCGATGACCACCTGGTCGAGCAGGGTGAAGTTGCGCATAGCCGAAGGTTCCTCGTGAGTGACAGTGACCCTCAGGGTCAGCGTCTTGGGTGGCGAAGGGTTCGCTGAAGCGCGTATTAAATCACATCTGTGTGGACAATCCTATAGAGGGATGTACCAAATTGGTACACAAGCGCGTCTCTGTATCCCTACGAACGGGACGGCTTTGTGATAAAATTTTCACAAAAGCCTTTTGCTGTTCAAAGGGATGTCCCTTGACTGAACCTGCTGTGCCACAAACCGCGCCAAAACAGCCGTTCGTCCTGCTGGTGCTGATCCTGCTGCTGCTGGGCGGCCTGCTCGTGATCGGCTTCATGCTGGTCAATGCGCTGGAACCGGCAGCGGTCGCCGCCGTTCCCACGTACCGCCCGACGAATACGCCTGATATGGGGACGGACATCGGCATCATCCCAATCAGCCCGCCGCAAGCGCTGAGCGATTTCGTCCTCACCCGCGATGATGGCGACCTGATCGCGCTGGACGATTTGGCCGGGAAATATGCGCTGATCTATTTCGGATACACCGAATGCCCGGATTTTTGTCCGCTCACCCTGGCGCAGTTTGTCAACGTGAAAGCGCGGCTGGCCGAACGCGCCAATCGGTTCAATTTCGTGCTGATCAGCCTTGACCCTGCCCGCGATTCGCTTGGGGACATTCGCGCCTACCTGGATCAGTTCGACCCGTCGTTCATCGGTATTCAGGGCGAAGATGCCGTGCTGCAATCCATCGCGCCAGATTACGGGCTGTCGTACACCACCGGCGGCGATCATGCCCATCATGGCGGCGTGGCGGACTCGACCGCGTCCGCCGCCAGCGAAACGACAGCGACCCCAGCCGTGATCACCGCGCTGGATGGCGGCCTGCTCATCAACCATACCACCTATACCTACCTGGTCGATCCCGAAGGCCGCCTGCGCTCGATCATCGCATTCAATACGTCCGCAGATGCGATCCTACGCGAGATCGAGCGGGTGCTGGCAGAAGGCTAGTTTGCGTTAAGGTGCTGCCAGCGTCACGGTGGCGCTGGCCGCGATGCGCCCGTTGATCTGAAGGTCGATTCGGTGCGCGCCGGGGTAGTGGGTGCGCACCGATACATCGCGGAAGGCATGTCGTTTTGCCAGCGGTGCCGATTCGCCAGGGTTGAGCGTCAGAGTCGTCCATTTGAACACTTTCGGGCTGGTGCGCTCTGTCCCGGCACGCGCCGCTTTGATGAAATGCACCACGTAATCGACCACGACGGCATGAGCCACTGCATCCGGGTTATGCAGCGCGGCGTGCAGCGTGACGGGTTCGCCAATCGGCAAACGACCCGGCGAAAGCGTGAACGACTGCGCGGTAATACCATGTTCGGCGTTGAAGCCCAACACGGCCAGCGCCGCCGTATTGCCTTGTTTGATCTGGTGCCGCAGCGCGTGCTTGATCAGCCAGTCGCGTTCCGCCGTCGCGCCGCTGCGCCAGCGCGAGACGGTTTCGACGACGAGCGCCGGGTTATCCTTCGCAATGTCGTTCAGGTTGTTGGCGACCGAACGCCGAACATACAGCGATGGGTCATCCTTCAGCCGTTCGAGCAGCGCCAGCACCGGCGCGGGATTGGCAATGAAGGCGGGCAGATGCATCGCCCAGGGCAACCGTGGGCGCGTCCCTTCGCTCACCAACCGCCGCACATGCGCGCTGGGGTCGGCTGTCCACTCGTGCAGAATCGGCATTACGCGATCCGTGTAGCGCACCAGGTATGGGCGGATCGCTTCTTCCGATGAATAACGTTTGGTAATCTCGTACAAAGCGCGCATTGAAAGCTCGAAATGATCCAGCCCATACGCCTGCACATACGCCGCGATGGGCATCACCCAGTAACCCAGGTTGAACATGCCGTCTTCTGCGGGCAGTTCGTCCCCCAGAATGGCAAGCAGCAGCGCCGTCGCGTCGCGGTAATCCCCCGGCAGGTAATCGCGCAGCGCATCGCGGATCAGGTGGACGCGGCCTTTCAGTTCGAGCGCCTCCACCCCGCCCGCCACCTGCTGCACGAATGCGTCACTGCGAAAAGCAGGGTAGACAGATACGATCTTTGCAGCCAGCAGTTCGGCCAGGTTCGCACCGTAATGCAGCTTGAAGGGGGATGTGGTGCTGATGGTCATGTGATCCTTTTCTCATCGCCGCGATGCACGGGCGAGAATGCTCGTCACAATTTCGTAGTTGATCGTCCCCAACTGGGCGGCGATGTCATCCGCCGTGATGCGGCGGTCGCCCTGCGCGCCCAGCAGTACGACTTCATCGCCAATCTGCACATTGGGCAGGTGCGAAACATCGACGACGGTCTTTTCCATGCTCACACGGCCACGAATCGGCGCGAATTGCCCCTGGATCAGGACTTTGCCCCAGTTGGCGGGCGCACGCCGGAACCCATCCGAATAGCCCACCGGCAGCACGGCGATCTTTTCCTCCGCCTGGGTGATGTACGTATTGCCATATCCAATCGGATGCCCCGGCGGGAGCGTTTTCACCTGCGCAACCATACTTTTCCATGTCATGACGGGCTTGAAATGTGACGGCAGTGAAATCGCTTCGCCAGGGGGCAATCCGTACATCGCCAACCCCACCCGCACCGCGTTGAAATGCGCCGCTTTGTGGCGCAGCACGGCGGCGCTGTTGGCCGCATGAACATATTTGAAAGTGAACCCGGCGGCGCGCAGTGGAATGAGAATGCCCTTGAAGCGTTTGATCTGTTCTTCAACATAGGCGTCGTCGCTGTCGGCAGTCGAAAAATGGGTGTAAATGCCTTCGATCTCGATGTTCGATAAGCTCATCAGTGACCGGAAGAATGACACCGCTTCCGTCCCAAGCACGCCCAGCCTGCCCATTCCGGTATCGACCTTGACATGCGTCCGCAGCTTACCCCCCACTTCACGGGCGGCGCGGTCGAAAGCACGGGCGAGTTCGAGATCGTACAGCGTCACAGTGATGTTCTGCCGCACTGCCGACCGAATCGCCTGGGGTGGGACATAGCTCATCACCAGGAACGGCGCGTCGATACCCGCGTCACGCAGTTCCAATGCTTCATTGATCGACGCGACGGCCAGGTACTCCGCGCCGTTGAGCAGGGCGGTACGGGCGACGGCCTGCGCGCCATGCCCGTAGCCGTCGGCTTTCACCACGCTGAACAGGCTGACTTCATCACCGATCAACCGCTTGATCCCGCGCACGTTGCCCGCCAGCGCATCCAGGTCAATTTCGACCCAACTGGGGCGCGTCGGACGCAGCAGTAAATCCGCATCGGCGATCCGGTCGGCACGCGGCAGCTTACCTGAATCGGCGGCATTCGCCAGCAGCGCCCGTGCCACCAGTTCCATACGCGATGACGGCCCCCCCTTGATCAGCACGACATCATCCGCGCCTAACACCCGGTCTTCCTTCAGGTTGGTCACGGTATCGAGAATGCCATGTGTGATGCACACATTTTTGCGATCCATGCCCTGGTCGAGCGCGGCACGCCCGGCGATGGCGGCCTCTTTGCCTTCCGCCACGAACAGATCGACAAATTCAGCGGCGCGCTGGCCGACGATGCGATGACCCCGCTGGCTGAGCGATCCCAGGTTGTCCATATCGCCCAGGACGAACACGGCGCGATGCTGGCGGTCGGTGACGGCACGCAGCCAGTCGAGCGCCGATAAGGTGGACTGCGGGTCAGCGTCATAGCTTGCATCCACCAGCAGCGACCCGTTGATCCCCGGCAGCGGGTTCATGCGCCCCGGCATCGGCTGAAGCTCGGTCACCGCCCGCAGCGCATCGTTCATCGGCACTTCAAAGTTCATGCCCACCATGAGCGCGCACAACACACTGTACAGTTGGTGCTTGCCCAACAGCGGAGTCCACCGCCCGACAAAACGCTGATCGCCCACGCGGAGATCAAACCCGGTGCGGGTGGTATCCAGCACAATGTTGTAGGCGATCATGTCTGCGCCAAAACCTTCAATGCCAATCGTGTACGGGCGCGCATCGGTCTTGGTGGCCATTTCGCGCACACGGTCATCATCATGGTTGAGGATCGCCTGGCCGCGTGCGGGCAGTTTTTCGACGAGCAGCCCATTTTCCTGGGTCAGCCGCTCCAGCGTTTCAAAGCGTTCAGCGTAGGCATAGCCAATGTGCGTCACCACCCCAACGGTCGGCTGTGCGGCTTCGACCATCTCGCCCATTTCACCCGGTTGGGTGGCGTTCATTTCGGCCACCATAAAGCGGTCTTCGGGTGCGAGCCGGGCGACGGTGAGCGCGAGATTCTGCCGTCCTTCATATGCCCCGAAGGTTTTCACCACCGGGTAGCGCGTCGCCAATACCTGGCGGATCGCTTCCACCGTGACCGATTTACCGCTGGAACCCGCCACGCCGATCACGGTCGTGCCGAATTTGACCAGCATATAGCGCACCCACTTCATCAGCGCGGTTTGCGCATCCTTGACCAGGATGATCGATTCGCCTTTGGTGTCGAACTCTGGCGGGCGGCTGCACAGGATGCCGGACGCGCCGCGCTGTACCGCCTCCTGCATGGCGGAAGGATGATCGCCCGCGATTCCGCTTACGCCGGGACGATCTGTCTTGAGGGCGACGTACAACTGCCCTTCGCCCGCCATCCGCGGATCAAAGCAGAAATCGGTGAATAACTGCGCCCCTGGTTCGCCAAAAAGCTGGCCGTTCGCTGCTTCTAGAATGTCGTAGAGGTTGATCATGGGCATCCGCGCTTATAATAATCACACGATACGGGAAAGCCGCTCATCGGCGGGATCAAAGAGTTCTGCATGTCATTCTATTTTGAGGTTCTGAAAACGCAAGGCAGCGCCCGTGCAGGGGTGATCCATACCCCGCATGGCGATATTCCAACCCCGGTGTTCGCGCCCGTCGGCACGCTGGCCACCGTCAAAGCGGTGCCGCCGCGTGATTTGCGCGAAGTCGGCGCGACACTGGTACTCTCGAATACCTATCATCTGTATCTGCGCCCTGGCGATGAACTGGTCAGCGATATGGGCGGCCTGCACCGCTTTATGCGGTGGGATCACCCTATCTTAACGGATTCGGGTGGGTTTCAGGTATTCAGCCTGGCGCAGATCAACAAGATCGACGATGAAGGTGTGACGTTTCGCAGCCATATCGACGGCAGTAAACACCGGCTCACGCCCGAAAAATCGATCCAGATTCAGGAGAATTTGGGCGCGGACATCATCATGTGTTTTGATCAATGCCCTACGCCCAACGACCGGGCGGTCGTGGAACAGGCCGTCGAACGTACCAGCCGTTGGGCGGCACGCTGCCGCGCCGCGCACCCGGATGACAGCGTACAGGCGATCTTCGGAATTCAACAGGGCGGCATTTATGAAGACCAGCGCGCAAAGTCGAGCGAATTTCTGACTGCGCTCGATTTTCCGGGGTATGCGGTCGGCGGGCTGGCGGTGGGCGAAAGCAAGCCCGAAATGTACAGCACACTCGATTTTTGTGTGCCAATGCTCCCGGCGCACAAGCCGCGCTACCTGATGGGCGTGGGCGCGCCCGATGACCTGGTACACGGCGTAATGCGTGGCATCGACGTGTTCGACTGTGTGATGCCCACGCGCATCGCCCGTCATGGCGCGGTGTTTACGCCAACGGGAACGATCAACATGCGGAATCTCGTTCATGCGCGTGATGAAAACCCCATCGACCCAGCCTGTGACTGCACCTGCTGCCAGCAATTCAGCCGTGCGTACCTGCGGCATCTGGTCAAGGCGGAGGAATTGTTGGGACATTACCTGTTGAGCGTGCATAATATCCGCTTCCTGATCCGGCACATGCAGGCCATGCGTACTGCCATCATGGAAGATCGGCTGGAAAGTTATGGTACAGACTTCTTGCAGCGGTACCTGCAAACGGCATCATGATGTTGCACGCACGTAGGGTGTATGGGGCGAACACGACAGGCAGTTGTCATCGCAGCGGCATTGACTATCGTGAGTTGCAGCAGTCAGATCGTACCTGCGGAAACTCCCCGTATGCAGGATACGGCACTGCGGTTGTACGTCACGTCCCCGGTGATTCCGCTGGCGAACCAGTTGACGAATGCCTATGCGCCCGTTGACCCGGCGGTGACGTTCGAGATCATCACGGGCAATTTCGAGACGGTGTATGGGCGGGTGCGCACCGACCACACGGCCTATTTCCTGACCAATCATCTGCCGCCGGAAAGCCTGTGGGCAGCGCCCATCGGCCAGGACGGGATCGCCGTAATCGTGCATCCCGGTAACGCGGTGCGGGCGCTGACGCTGGAACAGCTTCATGCCGTGTATCGTGGTCAGGTCGTGCATTGGCGTGACTTGGGCGGCGCGGAACGCGAGATCGCGGTGTTCACCCGTGAAAATGGGAGCGGCACTCGTATCGAGTTCGAACGTCAGGTGGTGGGGGTGGGCGAAACCACCCGTTCCGCGCAGATCGTCCCGTCCAGCGCGGCGATGATCGATGCGGTGAGCCGCACGCCCGATGGAATCGGGTTCGTTTCGATGAGCTACCTTGATGCGAACGTGCGCGCCGTCGCCATCAATGGGGTGCGGCCCACCGGGGACACGGTGTACGACAATACCTACCCGCTGCGAACATTTCTGTATGTCGCGGGGTATGCCGAACCGCACAATCCCTTTCGCGCCTTCATCTTCTGGATTCAAAGCCTGGAAGGTCAGCAGATCGTCGGGCGCAGCTACGCGCCGCTGCTGCGGCCATGATGTTCAGCCATTGCGCGGCATATACGAAAGCAGCACCGAAAACATGGTAATGATGATGACCACCCACATCAGCGCAGCAGCGGAATCTCGTCCCCAGCGCAGCCGCGCCCGGCGCTTTTCCATCTGCATTTCCGGGATGCGGATGCGGTAAAGCGCGCCCGCCGCTTCGTAATTGCGTGGGTTCACACGCAGCACATTTTCGAGCGAGAGCGAACTTTGATCCAGCGAATCGACCGCCACGCTCATCCACAGCCATGCTTCTTCAAAGTCGTTGTCCTCACGGATCAGCTCGCGCAGCAGTTGGCGCGCTTCCTCGCGCTTGTTGGCCTTGACCAGCTCAATCGCATCGAGCAGACGGTCGATGCGGTCAGACGGCGTATGCGCGTGCTGGCCGGGCGGGTGCGGCGCGGCGTGATCGGTCATGCGGGTTCAACCGTCCTGGTTTCATCCGCGGTGACCCCGGCGAACAGATCGCGCTCATCGACCCGATCCGCCGGCGGGGACGGCACCACGCGGGTAAACCCCTGGTTGGGCAGCAGAAGCGGGCGCAGCCAGCGCGGGAGCCGGGGCGCGCCACCCCCCAACTGGCTTTTGTGGCACGCACTGGCCGCGTCCCAGGCATCGTACCAGCGTCGAATATCGATCAGGGTGTGGATCGGTTCGCAGTGATCGAGAATCGCCTGCACATCGATGTCTTTGTTCTTGCCCACATGGCGTGGATCCATCCCGCGCAGCTTCATGATCTGCACCATCAGCGCCAACTGCCGCCGCTGAATGTTGGAATAGTAGAGTTTTTGCGGCTGATAGGGCGGCAAAGTCCCCGTCACGTAAGCGGAGTCGCCTGCCAGCGAAAACGCTTCGGTGGCCGCCCGCTGAATGGCGATATGATCCGGGTGGCCGTACCCGCCATAGCGGTTGAACGTGATCACGACCTGCGGGCGCACTTCGCGCAGCACTTCGACGACCCGCCGTGTCACTTCGGCCTGGGGAGCCTGCCACAAACTCGCCGGGTCCTGGCTGGTGGCCGACCCCATCATGCCGCTGTCCTTGTAGCCAAACCTGAACACCTGTGCAAAGCCGAGCAGCTTCGATGCCGCATCCAGTTCAGCCAGGCGCAGCTCCGCCACCGATGCATAGCCGTTCAGCATTTCCGGCGCAACCGTGCCAACATCGCCATTGGTCGCGCAGATCAGATAAACGGATACCCCTTCCGCCACCAACCGGGCGATCAACCCGCCCAAGCCGAAACTTTCATCATCGGGGTGCGCATAAGCGATCAATAAGCGGCGTTCAGATGACGGTATTCCGGTCTTTTCGTTCACGTTTCATCCCTGCCCATGCTGACGACAAGCCGCATCACCGTGATTATAGTACCGTGACGGCGTAGGGGAATAGCCCCTGTGCAAACCTTCACGGCGGCCACTATACTGACATACGCGCTGTGCCGTCTTCACCGGATAGGGCGCAGCAGCAGTCAACCGATTAACCTGTACAGAGGGACGTTTATGCGTCAGTACGCATTCAAACACGTTTTGGCGGCCTTCGCGCTGTCGATGATCGCGCTTTCAGGCGCGGACAGCCGCACCCAGGCTCAAAGTGCGTTTGGGACGAACACCCCCCGCCCGAACATGGATCCGGCGGATTTTGCGACCAATACGCCTGCGCAAACCTTCACCCCGTCGGCATCGCCCATGCCCAGCACGACTCCTACCCCCACCCTGACCGCGACCGCGACGGCCACCCCCACCGCCACCTTTACCGCGACCCCCAGCCCCACGCCCACGCCGAACGGCCCCTTCAGCTACCCGGAAGGGATCAGTTCACTGACTGGGCTGCCGTTTCCCAGTGAAGAAGCGCGCAACCGGCGCAACCTGATCGTGAAGATTTCCAATTACCCGCCCGTCGTGCGCCCACAAAGCGGGCTGAACCAGGCCGATGTGGTCTGGGAGTATGAAGTTGAAGGCGGAGTGACACGCTTCGCGGCCATCTTCCGCAGCACTGCGCCGGATCATGTTGGGCCGGTGCGGTCTGGCCGCCTGATGGACATGAATCTCGTCCCGATGTATGAAGGGCTGCTAGCGTACAGCGGCGCGAGCGCCCCAGTGCAGGCGCTGCTGCTCGATGCGCCCTGGGCGCTGCAAATCATCTCGCCATCGGTGGGCGATAACTGCGAAGAAGCCGGGTTCTGCCGCTTTCCCCAGGATGGGCTGGCCTTTGAACATACCCTGTATCTCGATACCAACATCGCTTGGGAACGGGCGACCCGGCGCGGGGTGAACACCGGCTACCGCGCACGCGGGTTCGCTTTTGGGGAAAACCCCGACCCGAACGGCACACCCGCCCCGGATGTGTTCATCGACTGGTACGGCCAGACCGATGCGCGCTGGCAGTGGGACGAAAATGCGGAGCGGTTCGTCCGCTTCACGGATGGCGTGGCGCATTTCGATGCGGCGGACGGCGAACAGGTGTGGACGGACAACATCGTCATCCTGGAAGTTCCCCACGAAGAACGGCCTGATCTGTTCGAGGAGGAGAGCAACTCTGCCAGCCAGCAGATCAACCTGTGGGGAGGCGGGAGGGCGCTCGTCTTTCGGGATGGGCAGTATTACGCCGGGTTCTGGGAACGTCGCTGCCGCGATTACCCGCCTGAGATTGCCACCCCCACCCCGTTCCCGAATGTGACCGCGCCATGTTACAGCCTGCCAGGGGACGCAGTGCGCCTGTACTATGGCAGCAATCAATCGATCCTGATGAAGCCGGGGCGCACCTGGGTCGAAGTGGTGCGCGGGTTGGGCAATGTCGAAATTTCGCCGGACACGGCGAATATGCCCGCTACCATGACCGCGCTGGCGCAGAGCGCCACCCCCACCGCGACGCTCACCCCTACGCCGGGGTCATAAGTTTTACCTTCCTGCGCAGCGGGGTAAGCATTCGATGCTTGCCCCGCTGCCGTGCGGCGGTCGCTGCTGCACAGCGAATCTTCCGTCGATCTAACGTCACGCCTCACCCGCATCTCATCATAGATCAGTACGATCACCCTGTTGTGATCATGCGAACATGAGTACAATCGAACAATTGTACATGTCCTCTCTATTTTCCTGCGGAAGCCATCTGGTATGAGTGCCGATAAAATCGTCGTTCGTGGTGCGCGTGAGCATAACCTGAAAAATATCGACGTAGAAATTCCGCGTAACAAGCTGGTGGTGATCACCGGGTTGTCGGGGTCGGGAAAATCGTCGCTGGCGTTCGATACGATTTTTGCTGAAGGTCAGCGCCGTTACGTCGAAAGCCTGAGCGCGTATGCGCGGCAGTTTCTGGGGCTGATGGAAAAGCCCGATGTCGATCAGATCGAAGGGCTAAGTCCGGCGGTCAGCATCGATCAGAAAGGGGTCAGCCACAACCCGCGTTCGACGGTTGGGACGGTGACCGAAATCTACGATTATCTGCGCCTGTTGTACGCCCGCATTGGCATTCCCCACTGCCCGGTGTGCGGGCAGGAAGTGGTCGCCCAAAGCGCCCAGCAGATCGTCGATGAAGTGCAGGCGTTGGCCAATGGCCAGCCAGAAGAACAGGGCGTGCGCGTGCAAATCCTGGCTCCGGTGATTCGTGGGCGCAAAGGCACGCATGAAAAAGTCCTGGAAGAAATCCGCAAAGAAGGCTTTCAGCGGGTGCGCATTGATGGTGAGGTGCGCGACCTGGATGAAGATATTGCGATGGATCGCTATGCCATCCACAACATTGAAGTGGTCGTAGACCGCCTGGTGATCCGCGCATATGCCGATAAGGCGAGTGAGGACGCGCAGAGCGCCGAAACGCGCCTGACCGATGCCATTGAAACTGCGCTTAAGATGGGCGATGGCGTGATGATCCTCAACCATGTGGCCGATGGCAGCGATACGCTGTTCAGCGAACACTTAGCGTGCCTGAACGGACATGGCAGCATCCCCGAAATTGAGCCGCGCACGTTCAGCTTCAATACGCCGAAAGGGGCCTGCCCGGAATGCCAGGGGTTGGGGTTCCGCCTGCAATTCGACCGCGAACTCGTCGTGCCGAATGCCGAACTGTCGATCATGCAGGGGGCGATTCAGGCCAGTGGGTGGAACTTCGACGACAAAGACAGTTGGGCAATGAACATGACGCGGGCGCTGAACCAGACCTACGGCGTGCCGCTCGATGTCCCCTGGAAAAACCTGAGCGTCGAGCATCAGGACTTGTTCCTGTACGGCACGGGCGACCGCAAGCTGAAGATTCGCTACGTGAATACCCAGGGGCAAAGCCGTGAGTACATGACAGCATTTGAAGGCGTGATCAACAACCTGGAACGCCGCTACCGGGAAACGCAAAGCGACGAGATGCGCGAGTATCTGCAACAGTCGATGTCGCAGGTACCGTGTACGACGTGTCATGGCCGACGGCTGCGTCCCGAAGCGCTGGCCGTCACGGTGGTGGAAAAATCGATCTGGGATGTGTGCGAACTGCCCGTTTCGTCGCTCGATGGATGGGTGAAGTCACTGCGCGGGCGCGGTGACATGGAACCATTGCTGAGCGAACGTGAACAGCAGATCGGCTATCAAATCCTGAACGAGATTGAAGCGCGGGTCAACTTCCTGTTCAACGTCGGCCTGGGCTACCTGAACCTGGCACGGTCTGCCACCACGCTCAGCGGTGGTGAGGCGCAGCGCATCCGCCTGGCGACTCAGATCGGCAGCCGCCTGACAGGGGTGCTGTACGTGCTGGATGAGCCGTCGATTGGGCTGCATCAGCGCGACAACGCCAAGCTGATTCGCACGCTGATGGACTTGCGCGACCTGGGCAACACGGTGCTGGTGGTGGAACACGACGAAGACACCATGCGCACCGCCGATTACCTGATCGACCTGGGGCCGGGCGCTGGCGAACACGGCGGCCATGTAATCGCCAGCGGCACGCCCGCAGAAGTGATGCAGGTCGAAGACAGCCTGACGGGCGCGTACCTGAGCGGGCGGCTGACCATCGATATCCCGGCGCAGCGGCGGCCAGGCAACGGCAAATCGATCCTGGTGCGCGGCGCACGCGAAAACAATCTGCGCAACGTGGATGTGGAATTTCCGCTCGGCAAGCTGGTGTGCATCACCGGGGTGAGCGGGAGCGGCAAATCGTCGCTGATGATCGATGTGCTGTACAAGCGGCTGGCGCAGCTCGTGAACGGCGCACGCGAACGGGCGGGCGCACATGATGCCATTGAAGGTATCGAACACATCGATAAGGTGATCAATATCGATCAAAGCCCGATTGGGCGCACCCCGCGCAGTAATCCGGGGACGTATACCAAAATGTTCGATCAGATTCGCACTCTGTTTTCGGAACTGCCCGAAAGCAAGGTGCGCGGCTATACCCAGGGGCGCTACAGCTTCAACGTGAAGGGTGGGCGCTGCGAAAAGTGCGAAGGGCAGGGGGTGCTGCAAATCGAGATGCAGTTCCTGCCGGATGTGTACGTGCAGTGTGATGTGTGTCATGGGGCGCGCTACAACCGCGAGACGCTTCAGGTCAAGTACAAGAGCCGGAACATCGCGGAAGTTCTGAACATGACAGTGAGCGAAGCGCTCGAATTTTTCGCCAATATCCCGTCGATTTACAGCAAGCTGGTCACGCTGGAACAGGTCGGCCTGGGTTATATCCGCGTTGGCCAGCCCGCCAATACGCTGAGCGGTGGTGAAGCGCAGCGCATCAAACTGAGCCGTGAACTCTCCCGCCGGGCGACTGGGCAGACCTTGTACATTCTGGACGAACCTTCAACCGGGCTGCACGCAGCGGACGTGAAGCGGCTGATCCAGGTGTTGCAGCAGTTGGTCGATGCGGGCAACACCGTCCTGGTGATCGAGCATAATCTCGACATCATCAAAGTGTCGGATTACCTGATCGACATGGGGCCGGAAGGGGGTGATGGCGGCGGCCTGGTGGTGGCCACTGGAACGCCAGAAGAAGTCGCCCAAGTCGAAGCGAGTTTCACCGGGCAGTTCCTCAAACCCTACTTTTCACCCGCTTTGAACGCGAATGGCCGCCATTGACCTGTTGTGAAAAGGAATATTATCGCTGTTGAAGGGGGGCGCGTAGTGTAGTACGCGCCCCCTTTTTAGACCTTAATTTGCCTTGTGTGCAACATGCCTAAACAAAAACTCGAAAATGTCCACATATTGCACAAGATCATGAAATGCTCACTTCTCAACAAACAAATGCTGGATATAATCACCAATAGAAGCCAGGAAATAATGGGTCATTTTGACGAACTAGACCCTTACATGCTCAGGAGTTTTCCATAAATGGTCGTTGCCCCTACCGCGCCTCAGCAGGCGCACCAGGCGAACCCGTATGAAAGCGCGTTGGCGCAGTTCGACAAGGCGGTTCGCTATCTCACGATCCCCGATGGCATTGCCGAGTTTCTCAAATATCCCCGCCGCGAATTCACGATCAATTTCCCCGTCAAGCGCGATGATGGCCGCATCGAGATGTTCACGGGCTACCGCGTGCATCACAGCACCGTATTAGGTCCATCCAAGGGCGGCATCCGTTACAGCACGGCGGTCAGCATCGATGAAGTGCGGGCGCTGGCAATGTGGATGACGTGGAAATGCGCGCTGGTCAACATCCCTTATGGCGGCGCAAAAGGCGGGGTGGTCGTCGAACCGAAGTCGCTCAGCCCGCGTGAACTGGAAAGCATGACGCGCCGTTACGCGGCGGAACTGATCCCGCTCATCAGCCCGTACAGCGATATTCCCGCGCCGGATATGGGGACAAACCCGCAGATCATGGCGTGGATCATGGACACGTACAGCATGACGATGGGGTATTCGGTGCCGGCGATTGTCACAGGCAAGCCGGTTCATATTGGCGGCAGCCAGGGGCGTAATGAGGCTACCGGGCGCGGCGTGATCACCTGCATGATTGAAGCGCTGAACGAACGCGGCAATTTCGACCCGGCAGATATTCGCATCGCTGTGCAGGGGTTCGGCAATGTCGGCGCGAACGCGGCGAGCTACGCACATTCGCTCGGCTTCAAGGTGGTGGCGGTGAGCGACATCAACGGTGGGGTGTATGACCCGAAAGGGCTGGATGTCCCGGCACTGCGCTCGTACATCGCTGAACACGGCACGCTCGATCATTCGCGCATGGGCGAACGGGTGACGAACAGTGAACTGCTCGAACTGCCGTGCGATGTGCTGATCCCGGCGGCGATGGAAGGCCAGATCACCGTACAGAATGCCCCGCGCATTCAGGCCAAAATGATCGTGGAAGGCGCAAACGGCCCCACCACCCCAGAAGCCGACGATGTGCTGAACGAACGCGGCGTGTACGTCGTGCCGGATATTCTGGCGAATGCGGGCGGCGTGATCGTCAGCTACTTCGAGTGGGTGCAAGACCTGAATTTCTTCTTCTGGGATGAAGAAGAAGTGTACCGCCAGTTGAAACGCGCCATGACGCGCAGCTACTATGCCACCGAACACGCTGCCGAAGAATACGGCGTGGATATGCGCACTGCCGCGCAAATCCTGGCGATCAAGCGCGTGGCCGATGCGGTGATCACACGCGGCATTTATCCGTGAAGCCCCTTACCCCTCGCTGTGAACAGGGCGTGCCGAAGCACGCCCTTTTGATTCTTCACCCGCTGCGTGATTGCCCGCCGGGACTGCGGCGGCGGCCAGCAGCCCCCACAGCGCTGTTTGAAAATGCACGATGGTGTACGGGTAATGATCGAGCCAGCCGACCGCCAGCAGCGCCAATACACACGCGATCAGCGCGGCACGCATGGGTTTATCCGCTGGTGCGTCGCCGCGAAGCGCAGTCACCGCCGCGACCAATCCGGCGATCAGCGCGGTCACGTACAGCCCCAGCCCGATCAGTCCCAGTTCAGCGGCGACGGACAGATAAATGTTGTGAACATTATCGCCGCGCAGGTCGTAAAACGTATCGGCCAGGTAATAGCTGGTACGCCAGGGGAAATTTCCTGCGCCGACTCCGTGCAGCGGGCGTTCGCGGATCGATTGCAGCGCGAAGTCGATGAACACAATCCGATCCGCCACCGACCGCATTTCGACCGCTTCGACCGTTTGCCCGGTGCGCGCCAGGATGAACGGGCTGTAATGGGCTGCAAAAAATACCCCACCAGCGCCGATCAACGCCGCCGTCAGGCCGATCACTGGGCGCAGAGAAGGATCGACCATCCATCGTCGTGCTGCAAACGGGAGCAGGATCAGCAGGCCGACGGCGAACCCGCCCCACGCCGCCCGCGAAAACGTGAGCAGCAGCGCCAGCACGCCTACGCCGATCACGAGCGCACACCCAGCGCGCACCAGACGCGAATGCACGAACAGGCCGCCGCACGCCGCCAGCGTGCCAATCATGAGCGTGCCAGCCAGCATGTTGGGGTGCGGCATCAGCCCGTATGGGCGCACATATTCCAGGCTGCCCGCCCGCAGAATGCTTACGCCGCCGCTGCCGGGGTAAATCTCGAACTCGCGCAGCGCGATCAGCCCAATCCACTGCTGATGTGCCGCCTGTGCAACCGTGATCGCGGCATTGAAAGCCAAACCGATCACCAGCGCCGACAGCACGATGCGCGGCGGTAAGCGCGTGCTGGCGATGGCGAATGCGAACAGCACGACGACGCTCCACTGAAGCGCGGTGTTCATGCCAATATCGGGGTAAAGCCTGCCGATGAACGCCCATGCAGTGGACGCGAATGCCCACACCGCCAGCGTGAGCAGGCTCAGCGCCCACAGCGCCCGCGCCCGTGAACGCGCCACTTCGCGCACGCCACGCACGCCGGACAGCACCCACAGTGCGACCGTAATCGCCAGCGGGGTGAAGATCACAAACCGGGTGACGTACAGCGATGGCAGCAGCGGCGGCTGAAACAACCAGCGCGTCCACAGCGGGATCAGCAGCAGGGTGATCCATGCGCTGTAGCGTGACAGGCGGA
Source organism: bacterium (assembly GCA_033764035.1). Taxonomy (GTDB): domain Bacteria; phylum Chloroflexota; class Anaerolineae; order Aggregatilineales; family Phototrophicaceae; genus Flexifilum. The sequence continues at coordinate 184,357 of JANRJJ010000024.1, read as the reverse complement.
CGAGCAGGTTCAAAAACGGACTCCGAAAGTCACGACTGACACAATGCCAGCCGAGCGGTAAAGGACTAGCGATTTAATTTGTGCGCGAGCCATTGGCGGGTGAAACCGACGACGAAACGGGGATTGTAGATCAGGTAGCGCTGCCATAAACGCCGCGGTTCGCTCACCAGCCGGAAAACCCATTCCAGGCCGCTTCGCTGCATCCAGCGCGGAGCCTGGGGTTTACGCCCGCTGATGAAATCGAATGCCGCCCCCACGCCCAGCATTAGGCACGGCAGGTCAGCATTGCGCAGCATCCACAAGTCCTGTTTGGGCGCGCCCAACCCCACCCAGATCAGATCGGGCTGTGCCTGAAGGATGGCCTCACGGACGGTATCGGACGGATCGTCACCGCGCTCGTCGATCATGGGGGAAATCCAGCCCGCAATCGTGATGCCGGGAAAGCGTGTTTGCAGGGTATCGATCAGGATTTCGGCAACGCCAGGTGCGCCCCCCAGAAAAAAATGGCGCACGGGCTGCGTGCGGGTGGCCTCACACAGTGCAAGCATCATATCCGGGCCGTACACTCGTTCCGCCCAAGCGAACCCAAGCGCGCGCTGCGCCCATACCACCGGCATTCCATCAGCGGCGGTCATCGCGGCAGTATCGAGCGCCCGGCGCATGTCCGCATCTTCAAGCGCGTACATCAGCGGATGCACTGAACAGAATGTGACGCGGCGTGCCGTGCGGGTTCCTGCCCACGCGCTAAGCCGCGCCAGCGCTTCATCGAAGCGCTGCGCGTGGGTGCGAATGCCGATCACTTCGACAGCGGTGGGTTCGGATAGCGTTGTGGACTGCTGCATCTCATCAAGTCTCAGCGGGCAGGTTGTACAACCGGCTAATGGTGCCTTGCGCTGGGATTATACCGTTCCCGATGCGCTTGAGAAGGCGCACGTCTGCGATCAACCCCGTGTGCCTCTCATTCGCTGTACAGGGTGCGGTCGAGCAGCGCCCCCACCTGCCGCAGATGGTACTGCATGTCCATCTGCTTGAACATGGCGTGCGCCTGGTTCAGCGCAATCAGGCGTTCCGGCGATTCGTCCGGCATATGCCGTCCGATGTTGAACAGCGCCAGCGCTTCAGGGTACGGCGTGCCGCGCTCCCCGGCCAGCGTGCGCGCCCGTTCCCACAGCGCAAAAGCGCGTTCGGCTTCGCCCATCAGCCATGCGTACTGGCCTTCGATCACCAGCATATGCGCTTCGCCCGCCAGGTAGCGTTCGCCATACTGGATGATGCGCTTCATGACGATGGGTGCATACCCTTTGAGCGTCTCGGTTTCTTCAGCGCCCTGTTCCCACAACCCTAACAGGACTTCAGCGGTATTAGGGATCGAAAACATGTCGTGCGCCGTCGGCAGCACGATTCGGTCGATCTCCGCGACGGCACGCGGGAGCGCGGCGCGTGCATCGTCGATTCGTCCCAGGCGGAAATAGATCATCCCCAGGTACGTCCAGCGCGTGCTGGAGACGATCTTCGCCCGCGTGACCAGTTCTGCACGCCGCTCCAGCGATTCGCGCGCCGCTTCAAGCTGACCAAGATATGCCTGAATTTGCCCCACCCCTGCCAGCGCCCGAATCTGCCCAGTCACGTTGTCGCCCTTCAGCGCGATTTGGTATTCCTGAAAGCGCATCTCCAGCCCGCGCTTGAAGTCACCGCGCCATTCATACGCGGCGGCCAGGTTCATCAGCGTGGCGCGCCAGCGCAGAAAGTCACCGATGCGTTGGTAAAGCGCCGCGCTCCGTTCCCCATCGCGGAAACTCTCCGTCCAGTGCGCCGCGAACGTCCAAAAGTACCCCAGGTTGGAGAGCGTGTGCGCCACCACTGCCGGGGCTGTATCCGCGTCCAGGTCAGCGACCAGTGCCGCCGCCCGCGTCGCGTAATCGATGGCGCGTTCGTGTTCGCGGGTGGACATCAGCATAGTAGCGGCCATCGCGTAACATTTCGCCTGCTCCAACGGGTCACCCATGCGTTCCTGAAGCGCTGTCGCATGGGTGATGTATTCCAGCCCGATCAGCGGATCGGTGCCAAGCTCGATATAGTTATAGCCGAGTTCCAGTTCAACATCGGCCAGCAGGCGCAGTTCATCGCGGCTTAGGTGGGCGATTTGCGCATCCAGGTCGCTGTTCGGGTAGTCGGCGGTGAGCGTCTGATGGGCATAAATGAAGTATTCAAGCGTCTGGGTCTGGTTGCCCAGACCAATGCATACATCCCCCAGCGCACGCGCCAGGCGCGCACGCCATAACCGCGTGACCTGCCGATCCTGGGCAAGTTCCAGGGCGCGCAGCAGCAGGGTATACGCTTCTTTGTATGATCCCAGGCTCAATAAGCGTTCCCCGGCCAGTTCACTGTAATGCATCTCTTTGGCGGATTCACCCGCCTGCCCCCAGTGATACGCCTGCTGGACCACCGTATTGGGGTCTTCGCCGTATACCTGCTCCAGCGCCGCCGCAATCTGGTGATGCAAACCACTCCGTTCCTCATCGGTGACCGCCGCCAGCGCGCCTTCGCGCAGTTTATCGTGTGCGAACCGCCATTGGTCCTCCAGCACTTCCAGCACGCTGGCACACCGCGCCAGCCAGCTTTCGACCGTGAAACCATCGGCCAGCTCGCGCAGAATACGCACATCGAGCGTGCGACCCATCAGCGCCGCCATTTTGAGCAGCGTTTCATCTGCCCCAATGATGCGCGTCAGGCGGCGTTCGATCACGTTCTGCACCCCCGCTGCGATCACGTCCGGCGGCAGGTCTACCACGCCGACGGCCTGAAGTTCGCCCGCTTCTTCCGCCAGGGCGCGCACGGTTTCGACCAGGAAGAACACATTGCCTTCTGTCTGGCGCATCAGGTAATCGATCAGTTCGCCGCGCCGCCCGCTGCTTTCGCCCAGCATCGACGCGCTCAGGTCGCTGATCGCCTGGCGCTGTAAGCGTGTCAGCCGAATGTGCTGCATCTGCGGCAGTTCCTGGGGCAGCGTCGGGCGCTCATCATCGCGGTAGTTGGCGACGATCAACAGCGGGCGATCCTGTGCCAGCCGAATGAGCGTTTGAACGATGCCCAACCCTTCAGGCAGCCATTGTAAATCTTCCATCAGCAGCAGTACGGGCGCAGCATAGCGGCTGAATACAGCCGCAATCACCGTCCCCAACCGATCCTGAGCCGCTTTCGGGTCGATCTGCGGCGGATCGGCCACTGGCCGCCCGATCAGCGGCTCGATTTCGGGCAGCACCGGCTTGATGATGCTGGCCTCGAAGTCGTCGATCTCCACCAGCAGGATCAGGTAGCGCAGCGCTTCACGCCAGAATCGGAACAGGCTCCCGGCTTCGGTGGTGGCCTGCGCACGCAGCACCAAACCGCCGCGCACCAGCGCCAGGATGCGCAGTTCGTTCATCAGGCGCGACTTGCCCACGCCGGATTCGCCGCCGATCAGCCACGCCGACCCTTTGCCCGCAATCATCGCCTCCAGGCTTGTGGTGAGCGTGCGCAGTTCCACATCGCGGCCCACCAGTTTGGTCGCCTGTAAAAAACTTTCCCGAATGGCCGAAGTTTCACCCGTAGAACGGCTGCCGCTGGCCTGTGCATAGGCATTCAGCACCGCTTCGGCGTTCGAGTAGCGGTCATCCCGCGCTTTAGAAAGCAGGTTGTTCAGGACGGTTTGCAGTGCGGGCGATGCGGGCAGCCGCGACGCATCCAAGGGGCGGTGACGGATCGCGTCGATCAGCCCATCATAGGTCGATTCATCCCTGAAGGGGTATTCACCCGCAATCATGTGATAGGCGATGAGCGCGACCGCGTACAGGTCGGTACGCTCATCCGGCGCTTGCTCGTCCAGTATTTCGGGCGCGGTGTACGGCAGCGATCCCCAGTTGTCGCGTTCGGCACCTTCCCGTTCACGGGCGGCAGCCAGCCCAAAATCGAGCAGGCGCGCCGTGCCGTCCGGCGTGACCAGCACATTGTCCGGTTTCAGATCGCGGTGCAGCACGCCGTAGCGGTGCAGGTAGCTGAGCGCACGGATCATCTGGAGAAACAGGTCGGTCTGCACCTGCGGTGGCTGGCCATGCCCGTAATCAACGATGTTCTGTGCGCCATGCAGCAAATCCATCGTGAAATACGGCTGGCCGTTCAGGTCGAACCCGAAATCGTACACGCTGATGATGTGGGGATGGCGCAGGGTGGCCAGCAGCGAAAATTCGCGGGTGAGCAGCACCCGAAAATTCGTCCCCATTGCGGAAAGCTCGTCCAGCAGTTCGGGCGCGAACATCAGGCTTTTCAGGGCGAGCGTCTGTGCGGTGAGGCGGTCGTAGACCTGGAACACGGAACCGGTCGTTCCACTGCCGACAGGCTGAAGCCTGTCATAGCGTTTGCTGAGGATGGGGGTGTAGGCGAGCTGCATTGCGGGTATGAACTCCGTCGCTCACTAAGCCAACCGTCAGCGCCGTCATGCGGTAACGGTTGGCGGGGGATATGCAGTTTAGAAGCTGCGCACTTGCCGACGGCTGCGCTTACGGCTGCGCGGATTCGCTTTCATCCACGCCCGGAAACCTGACCGACTTCAGCCAATCAATCGCGTTTTCACGGTTGAAAAAGATGTCGAAGGTCATGCGGTCAACCGTTGGGTCGTGCTGAACGCGCCCCAACATGATGCGCCCGGAAACCGAAGTCGTGATCACCAGCGCCAGCGCAATGCGCAAGCGCGGACGTGCCTCCATCATCCGGTCGATCTGGACTTTGTTGCTGTTGTGAACGACCACGTTGTCGATATGAAAATCGCTGAACACCAGGTACGGCAGCGATACCCCGCCTTTGGAAAGATCGTACACCAGCAGGCACGGCGCATCGTCGTTCCAGCTTTTCAGCATCTCGATCAGGTGACGGTTCCAGTGCATGAGCATGTTCACGTTGACGGCGCTGATGTGATACACGGCGATCTGTTCGGCTTCCAGCCATGTCCGTGTCACGCCGGGGTAAATTTCCTGTTCCATGATGACTAAACGTCCTTCAACCACTCAATTGATCGTGTTCTACTGATGTCGTAACGATAAATCGTGTTTCGATGATTTCTGCTTAGCGCAGCCCTAAAGCTTTCAGAATCGTATCCGGCGCATCACTGATGATGCCGCGCACGCCCATTTCATGCAGTGCGACGGCACGGTCAGGGTCATTGACCGTCCAGGTGTTGATCAGGCGGCCATCCAGCGCGTATTCATCGACCATTTCCGGCGTGATCAGCGTGTGGTTGGGGTGATAGGCTTCGTAGTCCATCCCCGCGATGATGTCCCATACTTCGGCGGGCGATTCGGGGTCGTACAGAAAGCCGACCGGGACTTCTGGCAGGATAGCGCGGAAGCGCTGAAGCGTGCGTGGGTTGAACGATGAGAGGATGACGCGGGTTTCCATGTTGTGGCGGCGGATACAATCGGCCACGACCTGTTCCACGCCGTCCGTATCGACCGTTTCCGATTTGATTTCGACATTCACGAACAGGCGCTTACCGACGGCTTCAAACACTTCATCCAGCGTTGGAATGCGCGTACCCGTGAAACGGGCATCGAACCACGCGCCCGCATCGAGCGCTTTCAATTCAGCCAGTGTCTTTTCGACCACCAGCCCGGTGCCATCGCTGGTCGCATCGACCACAAAATCATGGACGATTACCGCATGGCCATCTTTAGAGCGGTGTACGTCCAGTTCGATCCCGTGCGCGCCTTGTTCCGCTGCCAGTTCAAACGCCGGAAGGGTGTTCATCGGTGCATACGCTTTTGCGCCGCGATGCCCAAACACCAGCGTTTGATCCCCGTACATTGCTTCGATGATCTCGTGTCTGTTCATAGGTTTTTTTCACAGTGTGAATGCGTCGAATACCCATGACAGTATCGATTTTTTGTTAAGGCACAGGCGTAATTTAATTAAGCGTCTCCCGCCAACCTGCACAGGGGAGGCCGAAGCAAGGCTTAGCCTGCCATGCGGGTTTTTCGGTACAGATGGGTGGTGAAGCGCGTGACAAAGCCCAGGCTGCGGTAAAGCGCCGCCGAAGCCGGGTTTTCTTCCGGCGCTTCATGGGCGACAATCGCCTGCTGTAAGCCCTGTGCGCGCATGGCGTGCATGGCGTGCAGCATGAGCGCCCGCGCCAACCCAAGCCGCTGAAAATCAGCATGGGTGCCGACGGGTTCAAAATACCCGGTTTTGTTGAGGGTGTCGTGCCAGGTGACGGTGAAGGCGGCGAAGCGGCCATCCGGCGCGACGACGACGAATTCGCGTTCCGGGGCATAGCCCGGCGAAGTCATCACTTGTGCGTAGCTCTCCGCCGTCCAGTCCGAACCGAACGCGCCTGCATGGACGGCGGCCAACTGCGCGGCATCCTCCACCCCAACCGCTGTGCGGATGCTGAATCCATCGGGAAACAGAGGCTGAGGCAGCGTATCGTCCAGTTCCCGAATCGTTTCGTAATAAGGCAGTTCATCCGGGGCTTCTGTGAACCCGTGTTCAAGCAGGAGATCACGGCGCACGGCATCGCCGCTCCATACGTCGGTTTCGAGCGTCTCGGCGGGCAGCGCGCTTTCCACCCAGGCCAGCGCCGCCCGCATGATCAAAGGGTCGGATGCCTGAATATCGAAAGACTCTTCGGGATAGACGAACGCCCATCCCAGCATACGCCCGTTCTCATCTTCCCAAATGCGGATCAGTTGCTCCGGGTCATGTTCCCGCTGTCCGTTGTACAGGCGGTGCGGAATATCGCCCGGTTGCAGCCACCCGACGGGATTTTGCGCGATCTGCGCGGCGTTGAAGGCTTGCAGACGGGAAAGATCGTCTGCGCCGTCGTAAAAACGTGCGAACATGTGCGTTCATTCCATCAAGGCAGCTGCCGCTGTCGGCAGCGAGCGGACGACTTCATCCGGCATCCGGTCGGTGTCATAGACCAGGTAGCGGCGTGGGAAGACATGAAGATTAGCACGTTCCTGCACATCCAGCGATTTAGGCAGGTAAATTTTCAACGGCTGCATGTTCGGCACTTCCAGCAGCGCGCGGCGGTAGTGTCCCAGGTCACTGACCTGTTCGACCGTGCATGACCACGCCTGGGGGTGCGGCCCTTCCAGCACGACCAGGTCTTCCGGGCGGATGGCGACCATCACCGACGCTGCGGTGAGTCCCGCTGGCGCATCCAGTGCGATCCCGCCGATCTGCACCTCTTGGCCGCTGACCGTCCCTTTGATCAGGTTCATCGCGCCGATGAAATCGGCCACGAACAGGCTGGCGGGGCTGGCGTAAATCGCGCTGGGCGCGGCCAACTGTTCGATTCGCCCGTCGTTCATCACAGCGATGCGGTCGGCCAGCGTGAGCGCTTCTTCCTGGTCATGGGTGACGAAAATCGCGGTGATGTTCAGACGGCGCTGAATGCGACGCAGTTCTTCGCGCAGCCGCACGCGCAGAATGGCATCCAGGCTGCTGAACGGCTCATCGAGCAGGAGGATTTTCGGTTCCAGCACCAGCGCCCGCGCTAACGCGACTCGCTGCTGCTGCCCGCCGGAAAGCTGCGCCGGGAAACGGCCTTCATACCCCGACAAGCTGACCAGCGCCAGCGACTCTTCGACTTTGCGCTGAATGACCGGGCGGGGCAGCCCGCGAAGCTGAAGCCCGAACGCGATATTGTCGTACACCTTCATATGCGGCCACAGCGTGTATTTCTGAAAGACCATTGCGGTGGGGCGTTTGTTGGCGGGTTGTGCCGCTACGGATACGCCGTCGATGCGAATATCGCCGCTGGTCGGCATCTCGAACCCGGCGATCATACGCAGCAGGGTGCTTTTGCCGCACCCCGAAGGCCCCAGGATGCACAGCAGTTCGCCATTGTTGACCGTGAACTGCACATCGTTGACCGCCGCCACGCTGCCGAACTGTTTGGTGAGCTGTACCAGATCGAGCATTGCCATGTGAGGATGTCCTATACGCCGAACCCGGCAGTGAGATAGCCGCCGCGCAGCAGTCGGTTGGCCGCGATGAGCAGAAGTACCGATGGGGCCCACAATACCAGTGAGACAATCGCGCCATACTGGACGATCAACTGACTGTTGATGAGCGAATACATCAGGACGGGCATGGTCACGATGCGCGGCAGCCCGACGATCAGCGCGCCCTGAGCTTCATAAAAGGTGTTCACGAACGTGAGCAGCAGGGCGGCGCTCAGCGCGGGCATCACCATAGGCAGCGTGATCTGCATGAACACCCGCAGCGGCGACGCGCCGACATCGAGCGCGGCTTCTTCCAGTGACCGATCCACGCCCTGAAAGGCGGCGGTCGGTATCCAGATCATGAGCAGCAGCGTGTTCACCAACTGGATCAGGATCACACCGGGCAGCGTGCCAATCAGGTTGAGGCGGAAGAAGATCACCGCGATGCTGATGTACAGCCCAAAGCGCGGAAAAGCGTTCGTCGCCAGGAACGAGAGCAGTAAAGCCTGCTGACCGCGAAACTTCATCCGGGCGAAGGCATACGACGCGGGCAGGCAGATCGCCGCCGAAAGCAGTGTGACGATCAGCGATAAGCCGATGCTGAGCGGGAGCGCTTCGGCTATATCCGCCCGTGCGAACGTGCGTTCCCAAAAGCTGAAGCCAAATTCCTGCGGGATCAACGACGGGTACTGCCAACGTTCCGCGAATGCCCACAGAATCACGGTGTACAGCGGCCCCAAAATCACCAGTGCCAGTACGATCAGCGCGATCAGGCCGAAGCCATCCCGCCGGATCATCGCCTGAAAGCTGCGGCGCGTCGCAGACCAGAAACCGCTGGTCAGCGGCGGGGGTGCGATAGGCTGTGCGGTCAATTCGATACCTCCCGTCGGCGCTGGCTGGCGACCGTGCGCACGTATAGAAACCCGACGAATGCACAGATGATGAAGGTGATGACTGCCTGGGTTTCAGCTTCATCCGGGCGGCGGTACTGGCCGAACGTCTGGGCCATGAATACGCCCATCATCTGCGGGGCGGCGGGTCCCAACAGATACGGCAGTGTGTAGCTGCCGAAGATGCCGAGAAAGTTGAGCGAAAATACAATCAGCACTGGGCGCGTGATCTGCGGGAGGATGATGCGCCAGAAGATTTGCCAGGCATTCGCACCGACATCGCGGGCGCTTTCGATCAGCGAATCGTTGATCTGCCGCAGCCCTGCCGTGAGTACCAGCACCGTAAACGGAATGGACTCCCACACCAGCGCGAAAATGATCGCGTCCGGCTTCAGGTAAGGGGTGCGGTAACCCGTCAGGCCAAAACCGCTGAGGATCGTATCGAGCGTGCCGCGTGTTCCCAAAAAACGGATCAGCGCGAAAGCCAGGATGATTCCCGGCACGAACAGCGGAAATAAGGCGAGAATCTGCACCGCGCCGGCAATGCGGCCATCGGAGAAGCGTAAGTAAAGCGCCAGCGGGAAACACACGACGAAAATCGCCGCCAGCGTGACGAGTGTGATTTGAAAGGTAAACAGTAAGTTGGAAACGCTGATCGGGTCTTGAAAGAAAGCGATGTACCGCGAAAGCGACAGTCCCGGTTCGCCGTTCACATCGACGGTCAGCGTGCGTGCTGTCGATTGCAGCGCGGGGATGAAGATCAGCAGGATCATCAGCAGCAGCGGCGGCGCAACCAGTAAGTAGGCGATCAGTTCGGTACGCCAGCGTGGTTTGGTGGGGGAAGCGGGAAGCGTGGTCATCGACAATAAACAGGTCTCTGTCAAACCGGGTGATGAGCGAAACGATGGCGGGCGGGGTGCGCCCACCATCGTTGACGTAGTGCGGCTGTCGTGCTGGTTAGCTGGCGGGATCGATATTGGTGGCGACGTTGTTGTACCAGCCTTCGACCATCGCCGCGCTGTATTCACCGCCCGGCCAGGTGGGGACGGTATCAGTGATCACGCTGGTGTACTGGGTCTGAAGGTCTGCCGGGAGCAGATCCCAACCCACCGCCGGGAAACCGCCGATGTTTTCGACAATCGCCTGCTGAATTTCTTCGCTCAGCAAGAAATTCGCCAGCGCCAGCGCGCCGTCGGGGTTTCCGGCGTTGCGCGGGATGGCGCTGAAAGCGTAGCCGCCCGTGAACGGCAGATCCTGAAGCTGGGCGAAGCGGGTGCTTTCCGGCAGCACGCCCAGGTTGTACGCCTGAAGCCCTTGATCCGACCATGCAGTGATCATGCTGACCGACCCATTGGCGAGCAGTTCCAGCACGGGGGTGTTGCCCGCCGGGTACGCGCCGCCTTCATAGATCGAATCGTGAATGCTGCCGAGCAGTTCCCACGCTTCGGGGAACTGGCCGATCAGGGCTTCATCCGCCGTGCCGGGGACGAACAGCGACGGGTCCTGGCCGGTCACTTCAAAGATGGCGCGGGTAACCATCGCCGCGCCGCTGCCACCGCGGTCAGGGCGGTTGTACACGAACTGGCCAGGGTTGTTCTGAATCCATTCGATCAGTTCGGCGTAGGTGGTGGGGACATCTTCTTCCGCCACGACTTCGCTGTTATAGGCCAGCAGCACCTGGGAGCCGCGATACGGCAGTTCCTGGGGCAGGCGGTTGGTCGCGTCGATCACGTTCGCCAGGTTCGGGACGTTTTCTTCGGTCAGTTCCAGGAACAGTTCGGCATCGACCCATTCCTGCACCGCATCGACGTTCATCGTTTCAAAATAATCGACCTGCGGATCATCGCCCGTTTCCAGCGCGGCCAGCGCACGGTTGGCAATATCGGCGTTGCCGCCGCCCACGCCGCGCACCAGGGTCAGGATCACTTCATATTCGGGAAATTCCGCTTCAAAGGCCGGAATGATCGTGTTCGTCCAGAAATCGCTGATGTTGGTATCCGAATCGGTAAAGACGTAGATCGGGGTGCGGTCTTGCGCCGAAACGCTGAACGCCCCAACGAGCGCAATACAAACGACCAGAACAAGCAAACGCAGCTTCATGTACGTACATGCTCCTCGCTGAATGTTGGACGATGCCAACTGTACTCGGCCTGTTCCCGTGCGCGTTTAAGGGTATTGGCGGGTTTGGTTAACGTCACGGCACAACGCTTTTAACATTGCGGGCTACAATCGGGTCTGTTCAGCCATCGACCCGATGAGGAAACCCCTATGCAAGCAGCCTCTCTTGGTAAGCCTATCGTCGTGCATCATATGGCCGCCCTGGATTCGACCGATCAGTCGCTTTATCCCTGGACGTATCCCCCCAACGCTTTGGAAGCGATCCGAGCGTGCCTGGAAGCAGGCGCACCGTTCATCGAAATCGATGTGACAGCGCTGCGTAGGGGCGATTACCTGCTCGTGCATGATCCGGTACTCGAATCAGAAACCACCGGGCAGGGGGATGTGAGCGCCGCCGATGCGGATACGGTAAAGCGGCTGCACATCAAGCACAATGGCCACCCTACTGCTTACGCGCCCGCCCTGCTAAGCGAAGTCGTGGCGCTGTTTCAGGAATATGGCGGAACATCGCGTTTGCAGATCGACTTCAAGAATGTGCTGCCGATGCGCGATGATGAACCGCTGCGCCGCCTGGTCGCGCTGATCAAGCCGCTGGGCGAGCGCGTGCTGGTCAGCAGCGGCGCGGATTGGCATTTGCGGGCGCTGCGGCGGCTGGATCATCAGCTCGATCTCGGCTTCGACATCGGCTTTTACCTGGATTACCGTCCGCACCCGGTCGATCCGCGCCTGCCCCCGTACCGTGAAGGGGCGTATGGCTATCATGACGATCATATCCTGTCGCTTCAGCCGCTGCTCAGCGCGGCGGCCTACCTTGAGGAACGGATCGACATCCTGTACCGCCAGATCACCGAAGTGAGTACGTGGTATGTCCATTATCGTCTGCTGGCGCGGGCGCTGGCGGATGGTTTCAACCTGGCGGCGTGGCTGCACCTGGTCGGCATCAAGCTGGATGCGTGGACGATGGACGCGGATAAGCCAGATGCGATGGCGCACCTGGCCGATCTGCAAGCGTCGGGCGTGGATCAGTTCACGACAAATACGCCGCGTGCGCTGGCCGCACTGTTGGAGGGCTGATTCACCATGCGCCTGTACATCATCCGCCATGCCGACCCGGATTACCCGAACAACACCATTACCCCCGCCGGACACCTGGAAGCGGCGGCTTTGGCACGGCGGCTGGCCGGGCATGGCCTGGACGTGATCGCCGCGTCGCCGCTGCCGCGTGCGGAGCTTACGGCAGGGTATACAGCCGCGCTGGTCAAGCTGCCCGTGCAAACTGAACCCTGGCTGATCGAAGTGGCGGGCTGGAATACCGACCCCGATCCCATCGACGGGGGGTACATCCCGGCATGGGATATTCCTGGCGAAATACTGCGCGCCAACACCGCCTATCATGCCTGGTCAAGCTGGGACAGCACTGCGCCGCTCGATCAGCCGATCTACCGCGAAACCGTGACGGCTTTTCAGCAGGCCGCCGATGCATTCCTGGCGCGCTATGGCTGCGTGCGCGATGGCACCAATTACCGCATCGAAGCGGACAACCGTCTACAGATCGCCGCGTTTTGCCACAACGGGACGGCGCTGCTGTGGCTTTCGCTGCTGCTGCACATTCCCCCGCCGCTGGTGTGGTGCAGCTTTTGGCACGCGCCCAGCGCCGTCACCACGATTGTGTTCGAACGGCGCAGTGAACACTGGGCGACCCCGCGTGCGCTGAGCGTGGGCGATACATCACACCTGTATGAAGCGCGCCTCCCCGTTCAACCGCGGGGGATTCGCGGCAACTACCGCTGATCCATCCGTTCTCAGGGCCGTGCCGATTTTAATGCTCAGTCGAGATGGAATACTTCTTCAAGCTGGAGCATGTTTTCATCGGCGCGGCCTTCCATCGCTTCAAAGTACGGACTCATGAACGCCTGCCACTGCGCGTTGATCGCCTCTTTCGCCATGCCATCGAGCGATGCCTGAAAACTTTCCGCCGCTTCAAAATAGCCGAACAGCAGGCCGTCATCGCGCAAAAACAGCGAATAGTTGTGCCAGCCCGTGCGCCGCAGCGCGTCGAGCATCTCCGGCCAGACGGCCTGGTGATGCCGCTTGTATTCGTCGAGCCTGTCCTGTTTCACCCGTAACAGAAATGCCACGCGCTGCATCGTCTCGATCCTTTTTTCCTGTGCGCATTGTCGTACTGTCAATCGTAGCATTGGATGTAAGAGTCCTCAAAAAGGGGACAGCGCGTGCTGCATTGCATCAGCCAACTTGACTCTGACGTAACGTGATCCTTTAGCATAAAAATGTCAGCGCATGGCAAAGGAGGGCGTATGTACACCGTGAAACAGGCGGCGGCACTGGCGAACATCAGCGTGCGCACGCTGCACTATTACGACGAGATTGGCCTGCTGCCGCCGACCCGCATCGCCGCGAATAGCTACCGCTGGTACGACGATGCAGCCTTATTTCGTTTGCAGCAGATTTTGCTGTACCGCGAAATGGGCTTCGATCTTCAGCACATCAAAACGATTCTGGATGAGCCTGGGTTCGATGCGCTGGCGGCGCTGCGGGCGCACCGTGCCGCGCTGCAAGCCCGCCTTGACCGCGCCTATGACCTGATTCGCACCGTCGAAAACACGATTCTGCACCTGGAGGAGGGGACACCCATGAGCAAGCCGCAGTTGTTCAAAGCGTTGAGCGCAGAACAATCGAAGGATTTTGAACGGCGGGCGCGCCTGGAATATGGCCCGGATATTGTGAACGCATCGGTGCGGCGATGGAACAGCTACAGCGACGCGGAACGACAGGCGATTATCGATGAGGGGAACCAGGTTTATGCCGACCTGGTCACCGCGCTTGAAGCGGGCAAAACGGCGGCGGATGCCGATGTACAGGCGATTTTCAAGCGCTGGCACGCGCATATCCAGTATTTCTATGAGCCGACGCTCGAAATTCTGGGCGGCTTAGGGGAGTTGTACCGCACCAACCCGGAATTCATCGCCAATTTCGTCCGCCTGCACCCCGGCCTGCCCGACTTTTTGCACGCGGGTATCGTTCAGTACGTCGATGACCTGGAAACGGCGGAAATCGAACGGCTGATCGCGGCGGATGCCGCCCAGGATCGGCTACAGGCGGATTGAGCCGTGGCCTGGCGGACTCTTTGAAAATGTTGGCGCGGTTCTGTAAGCTCATGCGGCAGTGCTTTTTGAGACAGTGCCTTTTGAGGAAGAATCGAGATCATGACCACGCTCAACCCCCGCCGAACAGTGGATGAACTGAAAGAACTGCGTGCGCTGACCAGTGACGACGACGGCGCACAGCGCGTCGCCTTCACCGATACATGGGCAAAAGCCCGCGCATGGTACCGCTCGAAGCTCGATGGGCTGCCCGTCGAAGTGGAGACCGACCCGGCGGGCAATGTGTGGACGACCCTGCGCGGTGAAACCGACGATGCGCTCATCATCGGCGGGCATCTCGATTCGGTGCCGAACGGCGGTTGGCTGGATGGCTGCCTGAACGTGATGGCCGGGCTGGAAGTGCTGCGCCGTTTCGCAGCGGAAGGTACGCCGCCCGTCACCATTCGCGTGGTGGACTTTGCCGATGAAGAAGGCGCACGTTTCGGACGCAGCCTGTACGGATCGAGCGCGTGTTCCGGGACGATGAACCCGGATGAAATGCGTCACGTGGTCGATAAGGATGGGATCAGGTTCCCCGATGCATTGGCGCGCTTCGGGATCGACCTGGATCGGGCGAAAGCAGCGGGTGAACAGCTCCGCCATGCCAAAGCGTATCTGGAACTGCACATCGAACAGGGTCCCGTGCTTGAAAGCCTGAACCTGCCCCTCGGCGTAGTCCTGGGGACGTTCGGCGTGGAACGCCACGCGATTCGGTTCGTGGGGCAGGCGGCGCATTCCGGTTCCACGCCGATGGACAAGCGGCGCGATGCGCTGGGCGCGGCGGCCAAGCTGAGCCTGGAAATCCGCGAGATCGCCAAGCGCAATGGCGGCGTGTGTACGGTGGGTCGCATGGAGACCAAGCCAGGGATCGTCACGTCGGTGGTGGCACAGGCCGATATGACGCTCGACCAGCGTCACCTGGAGGCCGACGGGCTGGCGGCGATGTACCGCGAAGCACAGCAGGCCAGCGAACGTTTCGCTGAAGAAGAAAAGGTTACGGTGGAATGGAACAAGATTTGGAACATTCACCCGATTCTGTTTCACCCGCAGTTGATCGACCTGTGCGAACAGGCGATTTTGGAAACATGCGGCGTATCGCACCGCCTGCCCAGCGGCCCGCTTCATGATGCGGCGGAAGTGGCGCGGGCGGGCGTGCCGACGATCATGCTGTTCGTGCAAAGCCTGTACGGCATTTCGCACAACAAGATTGAAGATACCAAAGAAGAACATCTGATTCTCTCGGTCGAAGCGCTGGATCGGCTGGCGAGCAAAACCGCCGCGTGGATTCGAGCGGGCGGCGCACAAGCGTAAAGGAGCAGCCATGCGTTGGGAAACACTGACCGGGGATCAGTTCCCCGAAGCCGTGCGGACAGCGGCGGGCGTGTGTCTGCTTCCGCTTTCCGTCATTGAACGGCACGCGCATCATCTGCCGTTGGGGACGGATATGTACATCGGGCGGGCGCTGTGCGAACGCGCTGCCGAACTAGAACCTGCCGTGATCTTCCCGGATTTCATCTTCACGCAAATTCTGGAGGCGCGTCACCTGGCTGGGACGATTGCCATCGACCCGGATTTGATCGTGCGGATGCTCGACAACATCTGCCGCGAAATTGCCCGAAACGGCCTGAAAAAGATCGTGATCGTGAATGCACATGGCGGGAACAGCGCGCTGCTGCCCTTTTTCGCCCAGTCTCAGCTTGCCAGCCGCCGGGATTATGTCGTGTACCTGGCCGAACCGCCGCTCAGCCCTCAGGATCAGGGCTTGGTCGATGGGCTGTGGGAGACGACGGTTGACGGCCACGCAGGGGAATCCGAAACTGCCGCGATGCTGGCGATCCGCCCCGACCTGGTGCATCCTGACCAACTGAAGGCAGACGGTGAAGGGTTACCGCTGGAACGCCTGAAAGCGCTGCGCGATGCGGGCGCGTATGTCGGCATCTGGTGGTATGGGGATCACCCGACGCATTACCGGGGGGATGGCCTTCCGGCGACAGCGGCCAAAGGGGAGCAGTATCTCGCGGCGCGGGCGCGTGCATTGGCCGGGCTGATTCGCGTGATCAAGGACGATAGCGAAACATCGCGGCTGCAAAACACGTTCTACAACGGATCGGATTCGCCCTCTTGAGCGACTCGCCGTGCGCATGGGGATTTATCCCATGCGCACGGTTTTGGTGACAAACCCAGGTATGCCGGAAGCGGATCAGAAGCGGCTCCACAGCGCCTGGTTCTGGACTTCGTGGTGGAACTGGACTTCGGCGGGCTTGATCAGGCTGCCGAGCAGACGCGGACAGCGATCCGCCGATGCGCGCTTCAGGCTGGCATACTTGGCGGCCACTTCTTCGCCCAGAATGTGCTTGACCAATGGGCTGGCTTCAAAATCGGCAATTGCATCGTAAATATTGTCCGGCAGGGTGACGACTTCGCTGGCCAGCGATTCGGAAATGACTTCGCCTTCCAGCCCCACACGGAACAGGGTGTAGATTGCCAGGTAGGGGTTCGCATCCGGCGCAATCGACCGGACTTCGACACGCGCCGATTTTTCGTTGCCAATCGGAATGCGTACCATGCTGCCCCGGTCGATGGGCGATGCCTTGATCTGGTTCGGCGCTTCATAGTGCGGGTCAAGGCGGCGGTAACTGTTCACGCTCGAATTCAGGATCAGGCAGATTTCCAGGCCGTGATTCAGAATGCGCCCGATGTAATCCCACGCGAACGGGGAAATACCGTCGCGCCCATCGCTCTGGAAGAACAGATTGGTGCCGTTTTCCGAAACCGACATGTTGGTGTGCATCCCGCTGCCGTTCACCCCGGTGATCGGCTTGGGCAGGAAGCTGGCCGTCAGGTCGAGCCGCTGCGCCACCTGGCGGCAGATCAGCTTGTACAACTGTACCTGATCTGATGCGGCGACCGCTTCGGTATAGGAATAGTTCATTTCGAACTGCGACGGCGCAACTTCCGGGTGATCCTTTTCGTTCAGGAAGCCCATCGCCCGCTGCACTTCCGCCGCTGTATCGATGAACGAACGAAGCGGGTCGCCGGGGAGCGAATGGTAGTAGCCGCCAGAGGTGACGGTTTCAAATGCGCCGCGTTCCACATAGAACTGTTCCGCGTTGCGACCCTTGAACAGGAAGCCTTCGATCTCGTTCGAGATGTTGAAGGTATAGCCCCGGCTGGCGTAATAATCGGCACTGAACTGCTTCAGCACCGAACGCATATCGGCGGCATACGGGCTGCCATCGCGGTTGAGAACTTCCCCGAACACCAGCACTTTGCCGGGGCCGAACACATCGGCGGGCAGCCAGTAGAAGGCCGACCAGTCGATACCCAGGCGCAGGTCGCTTTCCGACTGCTGGCTGAAGCCGCGCACCGACGACCCGTCAAACGTCAGGTTGTCGGCAGACTTGAGCAGAAATTTCTTGTCATAATCGAGCATGTGCAGCCGGCCTTCCAGGTCGGTAAAGCACACCGTCACGGCCTTGATGCGCTTTTCGTCCGTCAGGTAGCGCATCCGTTCTTCGCGGAGCGTATCCATTGGGGTACGGGCAAGGCGCTGCTGCTTCGCGGCAAGGTTGAGTTCTTCAAGCTGTTCGTAGGGGATTTCAAGGAAATCACGCAGTTGTGCTGTCATGTGAACCCTTTTTTGGTGCTTACGGCGGCTGCGCCGCATGGTCAAAAGTAACAACAGGCACACAGTTTAGCACGCGCAATCCTGAAGTTATCTGGCATAAATTACCAATAAGCGGCGTGAAAAAGTAAGCAGAATGACCATTTCTGCCCCTTCACGCCGCTGTAACACAAACTGTATGGTGAAAAGTGCTAAGGGTTATTCAAAATAGCCGATATAGTTCAATTCACGATACTGTTGATCGACATCGATGCCATAACCGAATACGAAATGATCGTCAATGCTGAAGCCGACGTACTCCAGCGGCACATCGATGACGCGGCGCGATGGTTTCGAGAGCAGCGTACACACCGCCACCGATGCCGGTCGCTGCGCATCCACCAGTTCAAGCACTGTGCGCATCGAATACCCGGTATCGATGATGTCTTCCACGACGATCACATGGGCGTGGTGCAGCGGCACGTCAATCGGCTGGACGATGCGCACATCGCCGGTGCTTAGGCGTGCGCCGACCGCACCATAACTCGATACCTGGACGCTGGCGCGTGTGTGGGGGATGGTGAGCGCTGCCGACAGCGCCTCGAAGAACGGACGTGCGCCCGTCAGCACGCACAGCAGCACGACGGGCGCGGCCTGGGCATACGCAGCATCGATCTCCGCCGCAAGTGCGCGGATGCGGCTTTCAATCTGTGGGTTGGCGATCAGGGTCTTGTGGGGTTTAGCAAAAGGCATACGGCCTCCACCTGCACGGAACGAATCAGCGTAAGTGGCGGCAGAAGTTGACTTCTCCACTTACAGATCGATTCTTCCGTACTTTGCCGTGCAGCACAAGTGAGAATTCGTGAAAAAGCGGTGTGCTTTTGCCGGAACGTTGTAGGACGGGTGGCCCCGCCCTACGACGGTGCATCACGAGCCGAACTGAAGTTGAAGCACGCTCGGATCGTGATCGCTCAACTGGTCGGCATACCCCGCGTTGATATGCACGATGTCGTACTGCGGGGAGAGCAGCACATCCACTGCCGGGCTGTACAATATCTGATCGAGCGTCTGTGCGTTGCCTTCAAAAATGTAGCTGTAGCGCTCCAGCGGTTGCGCAATCAGCGCGGTGCTGGCGGTGATCAGCGGGGCTTCTTCGAGCGTTGTCACGGGCGGCGCGAACCAGAAGTCGTTCAGGTCGCCCGCGACGATCACGAATGCATCCGGGTCGCACGCATACAGCGCCTGCACGAAATCACGCACGATGCGCGCCTGTTCCAGCCGCGTGCGCTCACTGGGCAGTGCGGGCGGCTGGTTCGCGCCGAACAGCGGGTTATCGCCGCCTTTCGAGACCCAATGATTGTTGATCACGAACAGTGATTGATCGCCTTCGACGATGAATTGCGCGGCCAGCGGCTTACGGCTGGCATTGAACGCGCTGTCGAGCGGTGCAATGCGCCCGACCGCCAGGCCAAGACCGACCGATCCCGCATCACACGTCACGCCGACCGCATCGCGTGCGCCGCCGACCGCGCCGCTGGCAAGCTGCACCCGCACCGGGTTGTACAGATACCCGGTGCGGATGTTGCCGCCGCCTTCGCCCCCGTCCTGGTTGAATTCCGGGTCGATCTGGGCATAGGCGTACTCCACGCCCCCCGCTGCGCGGATCGCATCGATCAGCCGCGTGAAGGTCTGGTCGGCAGCGGTCACACCATCGCTGACCGCGCCGTTGTTGTCCTGCATTTCTTGCAGCATGACAATATCGGGTGATTGCAGCGCGTTGACGATGGTTTCGGCATGTCCGGTGAACGTGTCATCGGACGGATCAAGATTTTCGACGTTGTAGGTGGCAATGGTGTAGTCCGTGCCGCTGCCGATCAACGACGTGATTTCACGCGGCGGCGGCGCACCCACCAGCGGCGGCAGCGCTTCGGATGCGACCAGCTCGTAACTGCCGAAACTGTAGTACCACACCCCGGTAATCGTGCCGTCAAAGCGCTGGGCGACGCTCACATCCGGGAACGTCGTCCCGTCCATCAGCCGCAGCATGTTGCTGTCGATCTGCACACGCTCCGGGTTGAAGTCGTCCGGCTGGATCGTCAATCCGCCGCGCTGGTTGAGTCCGGTCGCGGCTGCGCCATCGCCGGGCAGCACCCAGATCGCCGCCGTGCCATCGCTAAACCGCCGTGCATCCCCAAGAAGGTGCGCATCCGCCAGGCACACGCGCATCCCTTCCAGCGACTCGTAAAAATCGAGCGCGTCCTGTCCCGGCTGGTATTGTGACAGCCCATCATCGTCGTAGATTTCGGTCGGTGCAAGGCGGGTTTCGCTGCCGCACGCTTCGCCAGGGCCAATTTGGATGGGCGCGGGCAGCGGGTTGTCGCGGGAAAGGATACGAATGGCCGGATTGACGATCTGCGTCACGGTCAGGTTAGGCGGCTGGCCGAACTCGGTTACGCGGCCATCGACGGCGACCAGATCGCCCATGTTCACGGTGTCCCGCGCATCCGTCGTGCTGGTGAACACGAATATCCCGTCCGATGTCGCCGGGTCGCCATCGCCCGCCGGGTCTTGCATGAAAAACCCGTAGCGGTCGCGCCGCCCCTGGTCGTTGGCGTATTCGACCTGCAAATACCCCGTGACGATCCCTTCGATGTTGGTCACCTGTGTCCCGAAAGGTACGCCGCCATCGTTGAGCGCATGATGCCGCGCCCCTTGAATGTCGTAGATGCGCAGATTACCCTGCCCGGTGGTGAGCGGGGTCGAAAAGGTGGCGCACGCCAATGCTGCCAGGAACAGTGCGTGAAAACGTCGTCGTGTATACATCAACCGGACTCCCTACGTACTATATTTTTCGATGAACGCCGGGACATCGAGCAGGTCGTCGAAGCGGGCTTTCAGCGTCTCGTGATCCCATTCCCACCATGCAATTCTGAGCAGCGCCGCGATCACGTCGTCGCTGAAGCGCGTCCGCATCGGTTTAGCGGGGACACCGACGGCAATCGTATACGGCGGGACATCTTTCGTCACCACCGCGCCCGACCCGATCACTGCGCCCGTGCCGATGTTCACTCCCGGCATGAGGATCGCCGCGTGGCCGATCCACACATCATGACCAACCGTGCAGGCGTGCGCCCGTCGCCATGCGAAAAAGGCTGCGTCGTCGGAATCGCCAAACCCGAACATGGTACGGCGGTACGTCATATGGTGCTGCGTTACCCTGTCCATTGGGTGATTACCGGGGTTGATGCGCACATGTGACGCAATCGAGCAGAATTTGCCGACGGTCGAATAGATGATGTCGGCATCGCCCGCCGTATAGCTGTAATCGTCGAATGTGGTTTCGATGAGCAGGCTGTGCGCGCCAATTTCAGTGTACGCGCCCAGGTGCGAATCGACGATGCGCGCCGTCGGGTGAATGCTCGGCGCTGCGCTCAGGCGTTTTTCGCGGTGCTGGCGCAGCGTTTCTGAATCGACCTGTGGAAAGATCGGCACATGAGTCAGCGGCACGGACGGGTTCCTTTACAGTGCGGCGGTTTGATGGCACGGCGGCTACGCAAGCAGTTCGTCCTGCTGGCTCACGCTCAGCGTGTGGGCGGTCAAGCGCTGCATGTGCAAATCCTGATAGATGAAATGGCCTTCGCGCAGCGTGGCGCGCACCCGCGCATGGCCGCCGGGTCGGTGTTCGACGAGCGCAATATCCGCCCGTCGTCCGCTGGTGATCTGGCCGCGATCCGTCAGGTTGGCCGCGTCCGCCGCGTACTGGCTGGTCAGCTTGACGCTTTCGTGCAGCGGCAGCACCCCATCATCGGCCAGTTTGAAGGTCACGCCCAACAGCGCCGCCGGGAAATAATCGGTCGCCAGAATATCGACCACGCTTTCGCGGATCGCCTGCATCGCGCTCAGGTTGCCGCTGGTCGATTCGCCGCGAAAGGCATTCGGCGCACCCATGATCACATGCATTCCGCGCCGCCGTGCTTCCTGAGCCGCTTCCAGGCTGACGGGAAATTCGCTGATCGTCACGCCGAGTTCGGCCATGCGCGCCACTTTTTCGACCGTATCATCGTCGTGGCTGGCAATGGGGATGGCACGGGACGCTGCTGTGCGGCACACATCACGGACGATGCTCCAGTCACGCGGGGCGGCGACCTGGACTTCCATCGCGCCGCTGATGCGGTCGATGATGTCGCTGCCGATCTTTTCGGGGTCGAAGCCCAGCCACTTGGTCATAAAATCGACATACTTCGGAATGTTCTTGTACTGCCCCTGCCCCGGTGTGTGATCCATGACCGATACCAGGTCGATCAGGTGTTCGTTCAGCATCGCGTCCAGGATCGGGGCGGTATCCGGGTTGTTGACTTCAAAACGCGCATGAACTTTCATATCGACGTTCAGGTCGGCAGCGCGGTCGCGGATGGTGCGGATGATCTCGGTCGCTTTGTCCTGGGTGCGCAGGTCGCTTTTCGTCCACGCGAACGCCACCGCCGCGAACGCCGTCGTGATTCCTGCCCCGGCCAGGCGCTTATCGAGTTCGTACAGCGCCAGTTCGGTTGGGAAGAATGCGCCGGGGCGCGGCTGGATGTCGCGTTCGAGCATGTCGCCGTGCAGGTCGATCAGGCCGGGGATCGCCGTCAGCCCTTGCAGGCGCAGCCCCGTTTCGGGCGCATCGCCGCTCACGATCTCGGCAATCGTGCCGTCGGCAGTGCGAATTGCGCCGCGTTCGATCACGCCGTCCGGGGTGACGATGCGCAGGTCAGTCAGCCACATGAAGGACTTCTCCTTGCAGGTGAATTTCGCCATCGATCAACGGGCGAATTTCGTCCGGGTAATGAAAAATGCCGATCATCGTCACACCCATACCTTTGAGCGTCTCCAGCCGCCGCGTAAGCGAAGCGCGGGCGCTGCTGTCGAGTGATGCGGTTGGTTCATCGAGCAGCACCAGGCGGCGCGGGGCGATCAGCGCCCGTGCCAGGTTGACGCGCTGCTGTTCGCCGCCGCTGAAGGTGGTGGGGTAAGCGCCCCACAGTTCGGGTTTTACGCCGAAATCGTTCAGGATGTGTTCGGCGTGTTCAGCAGCAGTGGCGAGCGGTTCGCCCGCCAGCAGCAGCGGCTCCATGACCAGTTCAAGCGCGCTGACGCGGGGACGCGGGCGCAAAAATTGGGTGACGAACCCGATTTCCTCACGCCGCAGCAGCATCATATCGACATCGGCAGCCGTCGCCAGGTCGATGGCTCCATGACGGCTGTGATAGACCGCGCTGCCGCCGGATGGCAGATACGTTCGGTACAGACACCGGAGCAGAGTCGATTTGCCCGCCCCATTATGCCCGCTGACGAGCAAAAACTGCCCTTCATCGAGCGTAAAATCCAAGCGCTGAAAGGCGGGAATCGCCCGCCCCAGGTGATGGACATGAAAGTTCTTGGTATACCCGGTAACGTCGAGCAGCCGTTCTGCCATCGTGTCGCCTCTTTACTACAACTTGGCGTGGACGAGCTGTTGGGTGTACGCATCCTGGGGGTCGTCCAGCACCTGGTCGGCCAGGCCTGCTTCGACCACCCGCCCGCCGCGCATGACCATGACCCGGTCGGAAAGCGCCCGGATCACGCCCAGGTCATGGCTGACGATCACCATCGCCATCTGGCGTTCGCGCTGTAAGCGTTTGAGCGTATCCAGCACTGCCGCCTGAACGCTCACGTCCAGCCCAGTGGTCGGCTCATCGAGCAGCAGGATACGCGGTTCAAGCGCAATCGCCTTGGCAAGCTGCACGCGCTGCTGCATTCCCCCGCTGAGTACGCGCGGCGGGTCGTCCATCCGGTCGAGCGGGAACTCGCTGGCGCTCAATGAAGTGCGCGCCGCCTGCCGCAGCGTCCTGAATGCGCGTTCGCCCGTCACGAGCAGGCGTTCGGCCACGTTGCCGCTGCTGGTGTAGCGCATCCGCAGCCCCAGATGCGGATTTTGGTACACAATTCCGATATGGAACAGCGCAACTTCGCGCCGCCCGAAGCGATCCAGCGCGAACAGGTTGGTGTCGCTCAGCCCGGCCAGGTCAAGATAATACTCGCCTGCGTCGGGTAGTTCTTCCAGGTTGAGCAGGCGTAACACGCTCGATTTGCCCGACCCGGATTCGCCCACGATGCCCAATACTTCGCCTGCATACACGTCCAGGCTGACATTTTCGACCGCCGTAATGCGCCCATAGCGCTTGGTCAGGCCGTGCGCCCGCAGCAGGGGTGTTTCGCGGGTCAGCCGGGGCGCATCGAGCGGCGAACGTCGGTTATTCAGGGCGGACGGGGGGTTTAAGGTATCCATGTTTATAGAACCTCCCTTCATCGTCAAAGTAGGTCATGCCGATGGCCTTTTCCAGTTCGCCGCGCAGCCGCGCCGTGAGTTTTTCCAGGTAGCCTGAATCGCTGATCTCGTACTGGCTGCTGCCGTCGGCCTGGGGCAGTTCGTTCATGAACTTGTTCAGCACGCCCGTCATACGGTCTGCCCACCCGCGCTGATCTTCGACCTGAAACGGTACGTCGTCGAATTCGAGCGGGTACACATCGGTATACGGCGGCACGGCGTACAGGCGCTTTTCGCGTCCGGCGCTCAACAGCGAAAGATGGGCGGACTGGTGCAGCTTGGGCGTGTCCCAACGCGGGATTGGGCTGGGGCTAATCACGTAGCGCCCGTTGACCATGCTGGGATAGCTTGCGCCCTGAAGATACTGCTTGTAGCGCACCAGTTGTTCATACAGCACCAGCCACATCTGGCCGTAATCCGCATCGGCGTGCATCTGGTGCGCGGCGCTGCTGTCGCTTTGCACGGCGCGCAGCGGTTCGGGGTCGGGGACTTGCAGGACGAGCGCCTGCCCTTCGCCCAGAATCTCTTCAGGGATGCGATGGCGCGTCTGGATGATCGTCGCTTCCAGTGCGTCGGTCGTGGTCGCTGCGCCGCTCATGCGCGTGATGAAACGGCGCAGGTTGGCCGCGTTTACGCTGTCGTCCGCCCCTTGGTCGATCACCTTGACCACGCTTTCCGGTCCTACCAAGCTCAGCGTGACCTGCAAACCACCCGTCCCCCAACCGCGTGCAATCGGCAGTTCACGGCTGGCGTATGGCACCTGGTAGCCGGGAATGGCAATGGCCTTGAGCGTGCGGCGGCGCAGTTCGCGCTTGGCGAACGGGTCCAGAAAAGCATAGGCGTAATCTTCACGGGGTCTTGCCAGCGATTCAAGTGCGCTCATGACTGTTTTCATCCTCACGGTGCGCGGTTCGCCATCGGCGCGAGTTCCGCGTTTTGCCCCGGCGCACCCTCTTTATCCGCCGAATAAAAGGTCGAGATCACTTTGCGCAGATTATCGAGACTGCTGGCGAATGTGACGTAATGGGGCAGCTTGAAATGAATGCAGAAACCGCTCGCTTCGACGGGTTCGGTGTGGTACAGCACGAATTCTTCGGTGTGGGCGGGGTGCGGTTCGGCCTGGTTCATTTCCAGGTCGAGCGTCGCCCCGGCGATCAGCTTGACTTCATTCCAGCCAAGCGTCGCCGCAAAGCCAAGCGTCAGCCCGGTCTTATCGCCCGTCGTGACAACTTCCGCCTGGCTCACCCGCGCCCGCCCCGCGCTGAAGGCTGCACCGGTGACCGGATGTGTGACCTCAATTTCGGCGTGCGCCAGGCGCAGTTCGTTGACTGTCGGGTGAATCAGGCCGTAGCCGCGCATACTCGCGTAGCCCAGCGCTAGTACGCCGCCCGTATCCGCCCGCGCCAGCGCTTGCAGGCGATGCTCACGCGGGGCGGGGAACAGCGCCGGGTCGCGGGTGACATCGGGAATATCGGCGGGGCTGCGCGGCGCGTGTTCGGGCAGGGGTTTCATCAAGCCGGCACTGCGCTGCCATTCAGCGACGAACGGGTATGACGCAGAGGCCGCTTTCGGTGCGCGTCCGTTAACGTTTTCGTCGGGTTCCGCGCCATCAGGCGTGGTGTCGTGGCGGGCGGGCTGCAAGTCTGCGTCGCCGCCATCAAGAATATCCAGGTTGAGGATGCGATGGCTGTAATCGAGCGATGGGCCAAGCACCTGCCCGCCGGGAATATCTTTGAAGGATGCCGAGATGCGCCGGATCGTGATCATCCGTTCCGGCGTGACGGGTTCGGCATACGCCAGGCGCGGCTGTGTCGAGCGGTAAGCGCGCAGCAGCAGCACCGCCTCGTACAGATCGCCGCCCGCCTGGGCAATCGCCAGTGCTGCAAGTTCCGGTGCGTACAGCGATGCTTCGCCCATCACCCGGTCTACCAGGTAGGGGAGCAGGCGTTCAATCGTCCCCACAAGTTCGCGGGTGGGTGTCCCTTTAAGGCGGTGAAACAGCGACTCGGATTCCTGAATGGCGGCCTCGCCGCCTTTGGCCGCAATATACATGGTTCAATCCTTCATCACACGAATGCGATGTGTGGGGGTCATTTATCGCACAATCTGCACACTGCGGGGCAGGCCGATCACGCGCAAATCGTCGATCAGGTACATATCCCAGCCTAGCGGGTAGCGCCGCCGCTTTTCGCGCAGCGCCCAAAATTCGTCTGGCAGCCCACTCACATGCACCGACAGGCTCCCATTCACGCCGGGGCCGCTCAGCGTGAGCGTTTCGCCAGCATCCAACGTGCAGCCGATGAACAGCGTAGCCGCACGGTCGGGGTACAACAGCGTGCCGATGCTGGCGCTTTCGACGGTCTCCATGTCGGCGGTGCGGAGGTGCGGGTAGAAATGGTAAGCCGCAGTCTGTGGCGGCAGCGACCGGGCGCTGTGACGGCTTAGCGCAGGTTCCAGGGCTGAATCCGGCGTGTAGAAGCTGGTTTCCAGGTCGAGCAGTGTCTCTGCGATGCTTTCGACCGCCGTTTTGCCGTCCGGCAGGCTATAGACGCGCCCCGGATAACTGAATGACCACATCAGCGCGAGAAAGGTTTCACGGGCGCGGGCTTCCGCCGGGGTATAAGGCGGGTAAGCGGCGGCGTTCGTCATCAGAACGTCTCCATTTCAACGCGGGTCGCTTCAATCTGCGTCAGCAGCGCATGATCGGCAGCGGCCTGTTCCGCTTTGGCGTTTTCCAGAAATGGGACGATCACGTCCATGCCGATTCCGGCCTGCAAGGCGGCATCCAGCACGGCGATCCCGACCGCCAGCACCAGGTCGCGCCCGGTCACCAGCGCATAACCTTGTGTGCCGTTTTCGATCACCAGGTGCGCTTCACTGACCAGCACTTCCCCCAAGTGAAACGTGACTCCCCCGGCGGTGTCGGTATACGGCAGCATGACCAGCCCAGTCTGGTTCTTCAGCACCTCAACAGCGCCGACCAGCGGCAGGATCGATTCGGCCAGCGCTTTGACGGTTTCTGCCGGGGCGTGCGTCAAAAGCGTCAGATATTCGGATTGCGAAAATGGGTTCACAGGACATCTCGCGGGTTGGGCGGTGAAAATGAAGCAGGGACAGGCAAGTTTCTCCTGTCCCTGCAAGCGTACTACACTGCGGAAAGATTAACGAGCGCGCAGGTCGATATTGAGCAGGGTAGCAATGTCGCGCAGCGAATTGTACAGCGCGTCAATGGTCTCCACGCCCGCCGCTTCACGCGGATCGACGTAGTAGCGTTCCAGTTCCGTCACGAGTTCGGTGTTGTTGGCGACGTTCAGCAGCGCGTCGGTGACGGCGGTCTTGAACGATTCCGGCAGGTCAGCGTTGATGGCGAAAGGGGTTTCGGGGATGAGCGGCGACTGATGGAACACCACCAGGTTGCCTTCCGGGCATTCATCGTAGATGGCCTGGATTTCTTCCTGAGTCATCGCGTCCAGGTACGGCCATTCTTCAGCGGTAGCCGGGCCATCGATGTTCATATCGGTGTAACCGCACAGTTCAATGCCCGCTTCGGCCACCTGAACCGCCAGGTTCGCATCGAAGGTCGCACCGGCTTCAACGGTATCGTTCCACACGGCCAGCACCGCATTCGGGTGGTTGCCCGCGAACTGCACTTCCGCGAATTCTTCGATCTGCGCCGGGTCGGTGAATTCCTGGTTCAACAGGATGTCGGTCGCGGGAACCAGGTAGCCGCTGGTCGAAGCCGGGTCGGTGAAGGCGAAGCTGCGGCCCGACAGGTCGGCAATGCTGGCGATGCCCGAACCCTTCTTGGTGAACATCAGGCTGAAATAACCCGGCACTTCATCCAGGTTGACTTCAACGGCGTAGTTAGCGACCGCAATCGCTTCCGCATTGGCAACATCCGCTGCCAGCACATACGAGAACGGACCAACTTCCATCGCGTCGGCACGACCCGCCGCCATCGCTTCGATGACCGCATTGTAGCTGGTGCCGGTGATCAGCACGGTACGCACGCCGAGAGTTTCTTCCAGGTACGCACGCAGCGGTTCGACCGCGGCCAGCGCTTCTTCCACGTTGTCACCAGGGTACACGCCGATGATGAAGGTTTCCGGCCAACCGGTGCGATCCACTTCCTGCGCCGAAACCATGCCGAACGAGAGTGCCGCGAAAACGACCAGGCTCAACAACACGACGACGAACTTCTTCATTCTGTGAGTCTCCTAACCTTAGGTGAAATGACCAGGTTTGTACCCTTACCGCGTGCGCTTCGGTCGTGCAGTTTAGTTAGATGAAGCGCAGCCGCAGCCAGCTGCTAAAACGGTCGATGACCGTGACAGCTACCACCATGACGAGCGCCGTCCCCAGCACTTTCGAGTAATCGCTGGTTCCGGTGTACTTGAACAGCAGGAAACCGACACCGCCCGCCCCAACGTAGCCTAGAATGGTGGCGTGGCGCACATTGCTTTCAAAAAAGATGATCGAATACGAGATGAACAGCGGAATCGCCTGGGGCATGACGGCGTACACGAACGTCTGAATGCCGCTCGCGCCCGTCGCACGGACGGCGTTCACCTGGGCGGGGTCGATCTGTTCAATCGCTTCGGAAAATACACGCGCCAGCGAACCGACCGAACCGAACGCCAGCGCCAGCGTCCCGGTGAAGGGCCCAAGCCCGACGGCGGCCACGAACAGGATCGCCCAGACCAGTTCAGGGATCGAGCGCATGAAATTGAGGAACAGCCGGACGCTCTGGTAAATGCCTGGACTTGGCGAGGTGTTGCGTGCGGCCAGCAGCGAGAGCGGGAGCGCCATCAGCACGCCGCCCAATGTCCCGATGATCGCCATCTGGATCGTCTCAAAAATCGCGCTGATCACGGGCAGCCAGCCGATCTGCCATTCCTGCCCGAACACATCGACCGTGCTGGACGAAATCGTGAATGAGGCGACGGTTGCGCCGAACAGGTTGATTTCGGCGTTGTGGTTTCGGGCGACTTCAAATTCCGGCGGGAGCATACGCCCGATCAGGTTGCCCATCGCAATGAAGGGATCGAACACCGACGTGACGCGGTTGGTTTCACCGGGACCTGCCCCTGCTGCCGCCCAACTGAGGACGGCGGCGATCACGAAAATGATCAACAGGCCGCGCAGCGTGAGCCGGGGATACACCCGCAGCACCTGTTCGCGCAGCGCATCGGGGTTGGTGGGTGTCGCACTGGTAACGGCGGCTTTGGTTTTCAGAGCGGTTTGTGCCATCAGGTTGCCTACTTTACAGACTATCTACTCGTAAATCAGACCATCGGCGGCGGGGGTGATGCCGGGTTTGAACGCCGGATGCACGGAATCAGCCGGGGCTGGTTCTTTGGTATCTTTATCGAAACGGTAGATCTTGTTCAGCACGTCTTCGGTCAGCCCTTCGGGTTTGCCGTCATACACGACCAGCCCCTGGGCAATGCCGATCAGCCGATCCGTAAATTCTTTAGCCAGTTCCACCTGGTGAATATTGATCAGCGTCAGCACGCCGTCCTCACGGGCGACGCGCGCCAGGTCGCTCATCACCTGGACGCTCAGTTCCGGGTCAAGGCTGGCGACGGGTTCATCGGCCAGCAGGATTTTGGGTTCCTGGCTGATGGCGCGGGCGATGGCGATGCGCTGTTTCTCGCCGCCCGAAAGACGGTCGGCGCGGAAAGAAGCACGGTGCAGCAGTCCTACCCGTTCAATGCTGCGCAGTGCAATTTCACGATCCTGCTTCTGGAACACCCCGGCCAGACTGCTTAGCCCGGTGTTGTAACCCAACCGCCCAGTCAGCACATTGGTCACGGCGGGCAGCCGTTCGACCAGGTTGTATTCCTGCCAGATAAAGCCGATATAGCGCCGTGCGTTTTCGATCTGGCGCTTGTTCATCGCGGTGATGTTTTCGCCATCGAGGATGATCGTCCCACTGGTTGGCTTTTGCAGCCCGTTGATGGCCCGCAGCAGGGTTGATTTGCCCGCACCCGAACGCCCGATGATGGCGATGATCTCGCCGCGTTCAGCGCTGATCGATACCGATTTGAGCGCTTCATTGCCGTTCTGGTAGACAACCCGTAAATCGGTGATCTGTAACATGCGGATTAAGCCAATCCTTTAGCATGGGCAAACAGGCTAACGTTACCGTCACGCTTTTAACGTGGGTTCAAGCTGATATTAAGAATGTTTCATCGAAAACGAGCAGTTGAAACAAAAAGCGCGCTCACGATGGGTCGGCATGAACGCGCTTTCAAGGGCGGTAAACGCTAAAAACGATTAGGGATCGAGTGTGCGTGGGGCAAGCCCCAGCGGAAGCGCGCGCGGCTGTTCGGGACGGCTTTCAATCGTGATGTACTGCCCGGACTGATGAGCGCGCTCAAATGCAGTCATCACTTCCAGAACGTGATAGGCGAGTTCGCCGCTGGCACGGTGTGGACGACCGCTTTGGAACGCATAGGCCATATCGGCCAGGCCGATCCCACGTTTCCATTCATCCTCGAACACGAGCGCCTGCGGCTGCCATTCCCGCGATTCCGGGCGGTAAATATCGACATTTTTTGGCTGGTAACCGTTCGGGTCAGGCACGGTGATCGACCCGGTTTCGCCGTAAATTTCCATCTGCGGCAGGCGGTTCCCCCACACGTCGAAGCTTGTGATCAGCGTAGCGACTGCGCCGGACGCAAATTCGAGCGTCCCGGCGTAGTGCGTCGGCACAGCGACCGGGATGCGGCGGCCATCCTGGGCGATGCGTTCGGGAAACGATGCGACCGCTGCCCCGCTTACACGGCTGACTGCGCCCATCAGGTTGACCAGGCAGGTCACATAATACGGCCCCATATCGAGCATCGGCCCGCCGCCTGGTGCATAAAAAAAGTCCGGGTTGGGGTGCCAGCTTTCAGGCCCGTGACCGAGCATGAACCCGACAGCGGCGATGGGCTTGCCCACCGCGCCCTCATCGATCAGTTTGCGCACGGTCTGGTGCGGCGCGAACAGGAATGTATCCGGCGCGCACCCCACGCGCAGCCCTTTGGTGCGCGCCAGTTCCATCGTCGCTTTGGCATCGTCGAGCGAAACTGCCAGCGGCTTTTCGCTGTAAACGTGTTTGCCCGCGTTCAGAATTGACTGGCTCACGCTGGCGTGTACTGCCGGAATCGTCAGGTTAATCACGATCTGAATGGCCGGGTCTGCCAGCAGTTCATCCACCGTCATGGCGCGGAGGTTGTGTTCGGCGGCGACGGCCTGCGCCCGTTCGATGTTCAGGTCGGCACACGCGACCAGATCGAGAATATCGAAGGCACGGCAGCCGTTGATATAAGCGGGGCTGATGTTGCCCACGCCGATGATTCCCACTGTGACTTTAGCGACCATGTGCCAATCCCTGATCGATGAGGTAGCGCAGACTTTTCTCGACCGCTGTAAACATATCGGTCGCGCACGAATCGAGTTCAACGATCAGCCATTCCGGGTGATCGCCCGCCGCGTGAACAGCCGCCGGAATATCGACGATGCCCTCCCCCGCTGCGACGAAGGGTTCGCCGGGAACCCCCGTGCCATCCTTGACATGCACCAGGGGAGTACGTGGAGCAATTTGGTTGAGGATGGTACTGGGATCGCTCCCGGCATGACGTACCCAATAGATGTCGAGTTCAAACAGAATCGCCGGGTCAAGCAGGCGCTGCATATGGTCGTGCGGCAGCGATCCGTCGTCCAGCGGGGTGAACTCGAAGTCGTGGTTGTGGTAGGCATAGCGCAGCCCGGCTGCCGCCGCCGCCTGGTACGCAGCGTTCAGGTCGTCGCACACGCTTTGAATGTTTTCCAGCGAACGGAAACGGTCGGGCGGCAGCCAGGGACACACGATGGTCTTTGCGCCCAAAGCCTGGGCATTTTCGATCACCTGATTCTGCTGGTCGCCTAAAGGCATGGGCATGTGCGCCGAGGCAATGTGCAGCCCCAGGTCGGCACATAAGGCAGCGGCACGGGTGGGCGATTCGCCATATACCCCGGCAAATTCGACCCCGGCAAAGCCGACAGTGGCGGCGCGGCGCAGCGATCCTTCAAAATCGGCGCTCAACGCATCGCGGATCGAGTACAACTGTAGTGCAGCAGGTTTCGTCATGTCGGAATCTGTTCCTTCGGTTGAGGTAAACCGTTTAATCATATCGTGCGTCGGCTTTTTAACCGAACGAATGGTCAGCTTTGGCGTTAGGGGCTTAAGCGTAAGCCTCATCCACGTAATGGAGCGCTGTGCGCCCGTCGGCGTTCGAGCGTAAACGCCCGATGGCGTGCAGCGGGTCATGGGGAAAGACGAGCAGCGCATCGGTATCGAGCGCCCAGCGCTGCCAGATGCGTTTGGTCTCCAGCGTGACCAGCGGTTCGACATCGTAGGCCGTCATCCAGCCCAGTTTTTCAAAGTGGATGCCCCAGCTTGCCAGGTCGCACACGAACATGAGCGACCCCCCGCCGCTTTCCACAATCACGCTCATATGGCCAGGGACATGCCCCGGCGTGACCACCCCGCGCACGCCCGGCAGCAGGTCGGTATCGCCATCAAGCAGGCGCATTTGCCCACTTGCGACCAGCGGGGCGAAATTATCGGCGCTGTAGGTGGCGCGGGTGCGTTCGTTTGGGCGCAGTGCGTCGTCATACTCCCGGCGCTGCACGACATATTCTGCATTAGGAAAGGCCGGGCGCAGCGCGCCATCGTCGCCCGCGATCAGGTTGCCGCCGCAGTGATCGCCATGCAGATGGGTGTTGATCACCAGATCGACCGCCTCTGGGGGCAGGCCAATGCGCGCCAGCGCGTCGAGCAGATCGCCTGTGGGGCGTGTAAGCTGAAAATTTCTGATCTGTTTTTCGGTCATGCGCCGCCCATACCCGGTATCGACGACGATATGCTTGCCATGCGCGTGAATCAGCAGGTTGTGATAGGCCATCGGTACCTGGTTTTCAGCATCCGGCTCGCAATAGCCGCGCCATAACGCACGCGGGACTAAACCGAACACACCGCCCGCTTCAACACGGGCGAATGAATCGTTGATCAGGTGAATTTGAAAATCCCCAAGCTGAATCATCGGTCACGCCATCCAGGTTTCAAACTGACTGACCAGCACGTCACGATCCGCCGGGGGCAAAAAGACGGCCTGCGCTGCGGCGATCTGCGCGGCTTTGATCTGCGCGAGCGAATACCCCAGGTGTTCGACGGCGTGTGCAAGCTGATCGGTCAGTGAAATGTTCGAGATCAGCGGGTCGTCGGTATTGATCGTGGTGCGCAGTCCCGAATCGCGCATGGCGGGCAGGGGATGATCGCGCAGCGCGGTCACGATCCCGCTGTGGTAGTTGCTGGTCGGGCAGACCTCGAATGTAGTGCCGCGCTGGGATAACGTTTCAACCAGCGCCGGGTCTTCCAAAACGCGAATGCCATGCCCAATGCGGTCAGCGCCGAGCAGTTCGACGGCATCGCGCACGCTTTCCGCGCCTGCCCATTCGCCTGCGTGGACGGTGACGAACAACCCCTCCGCTTTGGCGCGCTGAAAGATCGCCTGAAACGGCAGGCACGGAAACCCGGTTTCCTGCCCGGCCAGGTCGATGGCGACCACGCCTTTAGCACGGCAGTACAGCGCGGCTTCCAGCACCTCTTCGCCAATGCTGACCGCCTCATGGCGGTTCATCGAGACGATCAGCCTTACCTGAATACCGTGATCGGCGGCGGCCTGCTGTGTCGCTTCGCACATCCACTGCACGACGGAAAGGTAGCTGCAATGCAGAATGTTGTTCAACGCCTGAGGGGTGAACCGCAGTTCCATATACCGGACGTTATCGGCGGCGGCATCGGCGACCGCTTCATACGCCACGCGCTTGATCACGGTTTCGGAGCGAAAAAACTGGCGCAGATAGCGAAATTTGCCTAGAAAACGCTCCATTGTGTGCGGCTCATCGGGCATGATCTGCACGAACGGGCGCAGCGTTTCCAATTCATAGTTGTCGATGGGCAGGCAAAAATCGAAGGCAACATCGCGCAGCGTATCCAGCCGCCATGAGCCTTCCAGATGCCGGTGGAGTTCGATTTTGGGCAGGGAATGCAGCGTCTCGTTCATGGGCGACGATTGTAGTGAAATCACCCATTTTCTGCCAGTAACCAACTCCAGTAACGCCAGGCGAAAATGATGCCGAGCGTGACCCCCAGGGCTGGAAGGCCGTTGTAGATCAGAACCGGGAGCCACGCGCTGTCGAGCGTATCGAGCGGCCACCACGCCGTCACCCCGTTGAGCAGCCGCAGGGCAGCACCGCTGATCACCAGTGCCGCCGCTGCGAAAAACCCCCAGTAGCCCGGTTTGGCCTGGGTAGCACGCCCCAGGCGGCGGCTGAGCAGCCCAAGCACGGTCAGCGCGACTGCGATGCCGACCTGGCTGAGCAGTTCAAGCAGGGTGATGGCGTTCATCAATCGTGAAAGGGCGGATCAAGCGGCTGCACTGGGACGGATGCGCGCCCGACCGTCATGCGGCGGTAGACCAGCGCCGACAGCGCGGCCAGGCTGATGCCCGCCGCGCCCATGAGCAGCGCGCCGATTCCGTCGCCCGCGACCTGATCGATGCTGGCGTAACGGATGGTCGCCAGGCCGTAAACGGCGGCGGGGAAGATGAACCAGCGAAAAAAAGTGCGTTCGCTGGCGAAACGCTGGTAAAAACGGGCGATGAGCAGCAGGAAAAAAAGCAGAGCGGCCAGCGCAAACCATGTATACAGCATGAGCAGTTGACTTAGTTCGCTGGGAATCACAGGCCGCCCTTTGGGTGCTAAGATGGAGACGACAGCACGCCCTCAGTACGGCGCTTATCTGCGCCGCGATGCAAGATCGATCACAAAACGAATGGCGACGAGCCGAAACCGTTTGTCGTCGCACGCCTGCACAAAACGGGTCACCAGCCGCCGCACATCGTTTTCCGCTGCCAGCGCGTAAGCCTTGACCCCCGCCATCGGGCGCACCCGAAGCACTTTCGATTCGACCAGCTCATCGAGCTGCATTTCGACATCGCGCACATCACGGCTGCTGTAACGGGCGATAACCTCAGCGGGGTCAACGGCGTGTGGGTTGTCGTTGAAGAACCGAATGAGATCCCATTTCACGAATGAATCAGCGACCTGTTCCACGAACTTCAACAGTTCGGGATCGATGTCATCCCCCAGGCGTGAAGCCGCGTCTTGCGTGATCATCAGTATCCCCTGCTTGCTTTTGTGCTGCTCGTTCGTGCTGCATAAGGCGGCGCGTGCCGAACCCCGCAGCCCAACACCCCTCACGCAGATTGTACCCCTAAATCATGATCCTGTCGGTTCACCGCTGGGAATGCCGCCGCGCTGCGCGGATTGATCGGCGCGCATGTGGCAGTTTTTGTACTTCTTCCCGCTGCCACACCAGCACGGATCGTTCCGTCCGGGCGCGGCTTTGGTGGCGCTGCGGGCAGGCTCCGGCTTGCTGGCGATGGCCGGGCCGACGCGCACCTGCGGCGCATTCACTGGGCGGCGAATCGGCTGCTGGGCGCTGTTCACGTTCACCCGGAACAGGTCGCGCGCTGCCTGGCTCTTGATCTGCAATTGCAGCGCTTCCCACATCTCGAAGGCTTCGCGTTTGTATTCGACCAGCGGGTCACGCTGCGCTACCGCGACCAGCCCGATCCCTTCGCGCAGCACATCCAGGTCGGTCAGATGTCGCCGCCAGTGCGTATCCATCGCGTTCAGGTACACCAGGCGTTCAGCGCGCTTCATGATGTCTTCAGTCAGGCTGTCGGTCTTCTTGTCGTAAGCCTCGTTCAGCCCATCCAGAAGCAGCGTTTCCAGTTCCTCGAACGTCAGCCCATCCATCGTTTCGGGTGTGATCCGTTCCGGCACCGGGTAAATTGTGAGCAGGCGGCGGTACAGCCCTTCAACATCCCATTCGGACGAATCGGCTTCTTCCGGCGTGTATTCCTCCATCGCATCGGCGATTAGCGCTTCGTACAGCGCCAGGTAATCTTCGACCAGATCATCTTTGTGCAGCATTTCGCGCCGCTGACGGTAGATCACTTCGCGCTGTTTGTTCACCACATCGTCATATTCCAGCACGCGCTTGCGAATATCGAAGTTGTGGCCTTCGACGCGCACCTGCGCCTGGCCGATGGCGCTCGTCACCATCTTATGCTCGATAGGTTCATCTTCGGGGATTTTTGCCCATGTCATGACCGCCTTTACGCGGTCGCCGCCGAAGCGCTTCATCAGGTCGTCTTCCAGGCTGAGGAAGAAGCGCGATTCGCCGGGGTCGCCCTGGCGGCCTGCACGCCCGCGAAGCTGATTGTCGATTCGGCGCGCTTCATGGCGTTCCGTCCCCAGCACGAACAACCCACCCGCCGCGATCACCTGCTGGCGATCCTGTTCGCACTGCGCCCGGACTTCGCTCAAAACGGCCTGCCATTCTTCCGGTGTGATCTGGGTGACTTCCTTGCCCGCCAGCCGCAGTTGTTCGCGCGCCAACCCTTCCGGGCTGCCGCCCAGCAGGATGTCCACGCCGCGCCCCGCCATGTTAGTGGCGATGGTCACGCTGCCCAGCCGCCCGGCCTGGGCAATGATCTCGGCTTCTTTTTCGTGCATTTTGGCGTTCAGAACGCTGTGCGGAATTCCCGCCCGTTTGAGCGCTTTGCTCAGCCGTTCGGAAGTTTCGACCGCAACCGTGCCGACCAGCACCGGCTGGCGGTTCTGGTAACGTTCCTGAATTTCTTCGACCACCGCCCGGAACTTGACCTCTTCGGTGGCATACACCAGGTCTTCCCAGTCCTTGCGGATCATCTGGCGGTGAGTGGGAATTGGCACGACTTCCAGGTTATAAATCTTCTCGAATTCTTCCGCTTCAGTCAGGGCGGTACCGGTCATGCCCGCCAGCTTTTTGTACATGCGGAAGAAGTTCTGGAACGTGATTGTCGCCATCGTCAGGTTTTCGCGGCGAATCTGCACGCCTTCCTTGGCTTCAATCGATTGGTGCAGCCCTTCGCTGAAGCGGCGGCCATACATCAAACGCCCGGTGAACTCATCGACGATGATCACTTCACCGTTCTGGATGATGTATTCCTTATCTTTCGCATACAACGCCAGCGCCCGCAGTGCGTTGTCGATGTACGGGATCATTTCGGCGTGATCCGGGTGATACAGATGGTCGATGCCCAGCGCCCGCTCGACTTTTTCGACCCCCCGTTCCGTCAGGTACGACGCACGATCCTTAAGATCGACCACATAATCGCCATCCGGCGTTTTTTCGTCGATGCTTTGCTGGCTGCTCGGCTTCAGGGTGCGCACGATCTGCGCGAAAGTCTTGTAATACGGGGATGGCTCATCGGCCTGGCCAGAGATGATCAACGGGGTGCGCGCTTCGTCGATCA
This sequence comes from bacterium, assembly GCA_033764035.1. Lineage (GTDB taxonomy): Bacteria > Chloroflexota > Anaerolineae > Aggregatilineales > Phototrophicaceae > Flexifilum. The sequence continues at coordinate 146,859 of JANRJJ010000024.1, read as the reverse complement.
GAATATTGTCCACTTCGTCCACGATGGCATAGAACACGTCGCGCTGCACCAACTGGCTTTGATCGACCGCCATGTTATCGCGCAGATAATCGAAGCCGAATTCGTTGTTCGTGCCATAGGTAATGTCGGCATGGTAGGCTTCGCGGCGGCGCACTGGGCGCAGATTTTGAAACCGCGCATCATCCGAAGGGAACTGCGGGTCATACAAATACGAGCCGCTGTCCGGGTTGCCGGTGCCGCTGTTCTGAATCACCGCGACGGAAAGACCCAGAAAATGATAGACCGGCCCCATCTGCTGCACGCCGACCTTGCTTAGGTAGTCGTTGGGGGTGACGAGATGTACCCCGCGCCCCAGCAGCGCATTCAGGTAGAGCGGCAGCGTAGCGACGAGCGTCTTGCCTTCGCCCGTCTTCATTTCTGCGATGCGGCCTTCATGCAGCACCATCCCGCCGATCATCTGAACATCGTAATGCCGTAACCCGATGGTGCGGCGGGAGGCTTCGCGCACGACGGCGAAGGCTTCGGGCAAAATCTCGTCGGTTTTTGCGCCAGCGGCCAGCCGTTCCTTGAACTGATCGGTTCTGGCGCGCAGTTCGGCATCAGTCAGCTTTTCGATCTGCGGCTCCAGCGCGTTGATCTTTTCGACAGTTGCCCGGTACTGCGCAATCGCACGATCCAGCGGGCTGCCCAGCACCCGTTTCACGAGATTATTGAACATAGTTCCTCGGTTCGGTCAAAATGACGGGGATTCCTGCAAGATCGCGTCCATCCCCTGCGCGAAGCATTATAACATAGGGATGTCGGCATCTCGTTAGAATTGACCCACTATTTTTCAGCGGAAGGGCTGCACATGAAATACCGAAATTTGGGGCGCACCGGGCTGAAAGTGAGCGTGTTGTGCCTGGGGACGATGACGTTTGGGTGGAGCGCCGACGAGCAGACCTCGTTCGCCATTATGGATAAGGCGGTCGATGCAGGCATCAACTTTTTCGATACCGCCGATATTTATTCATCGTGGATCGACGGCAACCGGGGCGGCGAAAGCGAAGCGATCATCGGGCGGTGGCTGAAACGCCGTCAAAGGCGCGAGATCGTGATCGCCACCAAAGTACGGGGGCGCATGTGGCCGGGCGTGAACGGGGAAGGCCTGAGCCGCTTTCACATCCTGCACGCTGTCGAGGACAGCCTGCGCCGCCTGGGGACGGAAATGATAGACCTGTACCAGGCGCACTTTCCCGATTCCGAAACGCCGCTCGATGAAACGCTGGCCGCGTTCGATGCGCTGGTGCAAAGCGGGAAAGTCCGCTATATCGGCGCGAGCAATTACCCGGCCTGGCTGCTCACCAAATCGCTGTGGGTGAGCGATGTCCGCCGCCTGGTGCGCTTCGACTGCTTGCAGCCCCATTACAGCCTGCTGCACCGGGACGAGTTCGAGCGTGAACTGGAGCCGCTGTGCCTGGATCAGGGAATTGGGGTGATCCCGTACAGCCCGTTGGCAGCAGGTTTTCTGACCGGAAAATACGCCCGCGACAAGGCCGCGCCGGAGACTACCCGCGAAAACAGCGGCTTGATCCGGCGGCTGCGCGACGATCCCCGCGCCTATGAAGCGCTCGAAGTCGTGGAACGGATAGCAGGCGCGTATGGTGTCCCGCCCGCACAGGTGGCGCTGGCGTGGCTGCTGGCGCGCCCATCGGTCACCGCGCCCATCATCGGGGCGCGCACGGTCGCGCAGCTTGATGAAGTCGTCGGGGCGGGTGATGTCACGCTGTCAGCCGACGAGATCGCCGCACTGACCCAGGTGGCACAGGGCTTTTGATCGGTGGGTTGCGGGGACTTCTGGAAATGGCGGCGAAATGGCCTATAATGGACGCGACTTGTGCGCATTGGAACAAACCATAAAGGATGTAACGTGGACGAACAAGAAGAGGGTGGCCTTCCCTGCGGTGTGCTGGCGCTGGCGATGATCCCATTGATCGCCTGTGGGGTCACGTTCGTTGGGGTGGCGGCGGCATCGCTGGCGGTTCTCATCGGCGCGGCTTAGCCGAACGCTGATCCTTATACGCTGAAAGGGGAGCCGTCGGCCTGGCGGCGCTCCCCTTTAGTGGTTGGGCCAGGAACAGCCCGTCATTCGTTGAACAGTTCACCCACGCTGCGGCCTTCGTGCGCCCGGCGGATCACTTCGCCCAGCAGCGGCGCGACCGAAAGCACCGTCATATTGGGCAGGCGTTTTTCCGGCGCAATCGGGAATGTGTTGGTCGTGATGATCTCTTTCAGATCGCACGCTTGCAGCTTCGCGGCTGCATCCCGCGCCAGCATCCCATGTGTGAACGCGAAGTAGACATCCCGCGCTCCTTCGTTTTGCACCAGGCGAATTGCGTTCACAGCGGAGCCGCCCGTCAGCACTTCATCATCGACCAGCAGCACATTCTGATCTTTCACATCCCCAATGATCGTGAGCGCTTCGGATTTGCTGTCATTGCCGCTGCGCCGCTTTTCGATAATCGCTAGTGGGGTGCTAAGCTTTTCCGCCCAGTTGCGCGCTTTTTTCGCATAGCCCAGGTCGGTCGAACAGACCACCAGGTCCGGAATCTGCTTCTGCCGGACGTAATCGCTAAGCATATGAAAAGCGGTGAGCGCATCGCCGGGGATATTGAAAAATCCCTGAATTTGCCCGGCGTGCAGGTCGATGGTCATGTACCGATCCGCTCCCGCCGCTTCGATCATGTTCGCCAGCAGGCGCGCTGCGATGCCGACACGCGGCTGATCTTTCTTGTCCGAACGGCCATACGGGAAGTACGGCATGACCACATTGATGCGCCCTGCCGAATCGCGCTTGAGCGTATCGATCATGATGAGCATTTCAAAAATATTTTCGTGCAAGGGCGCAGCCATGCTCTGGATCACATACACATCCTGCCCGCGCACGCTTTCATTCAGCCGGATGAAAATGTTCTCGTTCGGAAAGATGGTGCGGGTGTAGCTGCCTAACGGAATGCCAAGATACTGCCCGATCTGCTGCCCCAGCTCCGAAGAAGCCACCCCCGCCATCACGATGATGCGCCCGTATGCGCCCGTATGCGCCACCGTCAACCGATCATTGGTCATGGGCGTGGTCGTCTCCCGTATGCTGATGTGCGCGTCCATACAATCCTGCTGTGTCCTTTGTTGGTCATAGCCTCACTATCGACAGTTCGGCGGTTTGTGCAAGTGTAGCGGGTTTATTGGGTGTGGTCACGGGGCAGGTCATCTTTCAGAAGCGCGGCGACGGCTTCCTGTGGAGCTAACTGCCGCCGCTGCACCTGCTCGACAATTTCGGCAAACCCTTCAGCGGAAAGCTCGCGCAGCAGGCGCGCCATCAGCCGTTCGCGTAAACGCTGATGCAGCTCCAGTTCGATTTGGCGACGTTCGACTGCCTGAAATGTGGCTTCGTCGCTCAAAAATGCCCGGTGTGCGGCGACCGCGCTGACGACTTCATCGATCCCTTTATGTTCGCTGGCAACCGTCTGCACGATGGGCGGAACCCACAACGGGGCCATTTGCCCGTCGTTGGGCGCGTGTGCGACCGCCATCAGTTGGCCGTGATGCGCCGTAAGTGTGCTTCGGGATGATGGATGCCCCAGTTCAAGCATGTTCTTCAAAGCGCGCACGGTAACGTTCACCCCGGCGCGATCCGCTTTGTTGACCACCAGCACATCGGCAATTTCCAGGATGCCCGCCTTGATCGCCTGCACATCGTCGCCCAGGCCGGGCGCTTCCACCACGAGCGTCGTATGCGCCAGCCGTGCGATCTCGACTTCGCTTTGCCCCGCCCCAACGGTTTCGATCAGCACGATCTCGAAACCCGCTGCATCGAACGCACGGGCGGCATCACGGGCAGCCCGCGCCAGTCCGCCCAGGCTGCCCCGCGTCGCCATGCTGCGAATGAAGATGCCGGGATCGCCCGACAGGTCGCGCATTCGTATCCGGTCGCCCAGAATCGCGCCGCCCGTGAAAGGGCTGGTGGGGTCAACCGCCAGGATGCCGACGCTCACGCCCGCTGCACGGTAGGCTTTTGCCAGGGCGGTCACCAGCGTGCTTTTGCCCGTCCCTGGCGCACCCGTCACCCCGATCAGCCACGCCCGCCCGGTATGCGGATACAGACGGGTGAGCAGGTTTTCGGCTCCGTCGCGCTCGTTTTCGATGTCGGTCAGCAGCTGCGCCAGCGCCCGTCGATTTCCCTGTAAAACCTGTTGCAGCCTATCTGTCGTGCCGTTCAGCGGCTTTTCCTGTGAATCATTCATCCAGGGTTCGCAGCCCCACCCGCGCCGCCTTTCGCGGCGATCATGGTTTCAATGAACGTGACGATTTCGGCAGTGTTCGTGCCTGGGCCAAAAATGCCCTGCACGCCAATCTGCTCCAGCACGGCCTTATCGTCATCCGGGATGATGCCGCCGATCATGAGCGGCACATCCGCCAAGCCCTGGGCATTCATCACCTCACGAATGCGCGGGACAAGCGTCATGTGCGCGCCGCTTAGAATGCTCAGCCCAACCACATCCACATCTTCCTGAAGCGCGGCCTCCGCAATCATTTCCGGCGTTTGCCGCAGCCCGGTGTAAATGACTTCCATTCCGGCATCGCGCAGCGCCCGTGCGATCACTTTTGCGCCCCGGTCATGCCCATCCAGCCCCGGTTTGGCGATCAGTACCCGTATCGACATGGTGTATCCCTGCCGCATGATTAAGAAACCGCGAACTTTTCTTTAGTATAACGCACCCTTGAACATGTGACCTGCCGCACGGTACGAAAAATGCAACCACACGAAGGCGCACGTAGTGATACAATCAGGGGCATTCTGGCCGTGCGACGGCTGTAGAGGATGAGGGAACCGGATGACTGCTGCATCTGAGCCAGGCCGCATGAGTGCCCCTGCTGTGAAGGGGTCTCTTCGCCGTGCTTCCAGCGCGCCATTCAGCGCCGATGATCGGGTTGGGTTCGTGCTGGTGCTGTTCGTGATCGGGATCGCGGTCGTCGCCATGCTGTTGTATGGCGTACTGGCGTTTCAGTGGCGCGGTCAGCCGTACTTTGGCGCGCTGATGGCACGTTCGCTGATCGTCGATGGCAGCCAACCGCTCAATACGGGCGAATGGAACGGATTAGCAGCGGGGTTACAGCGCCGCGATCAGCTTGTCGCCATCAATGGCGTGACGCTCAGCGACAGCACCGATGAGGCGATTCAGCAGTTTCGGGGGGTCATGGAAGGGCTTTCCGAAACGGGGATGCTGAACATCGAAATTCTGCGGCCTGTGAGCGATGGTGAACCCGCCTGCGGCCCGGTCACCGATGGATTCGCCCGCTGTACTTTTGAATACCCGGCACAGCCCTTCCCGGCGACCGATTTTCTGGCCTTGTTCGGCATCCCGTATATGTCAGGTATCCTCACGCTGGGGGTTGGAATCGCTGCGTTCATCCTGCGGTCGCGCCAGCCATCGGCGCGCACGGTGGCTGCGCTTTCGGCCTTGCTTGCGTTGTTCATGGCCGGGCTGTTCGACCTGAACACGACCTACAGCCTGAATGGGTTGTGGATCATCGCCGTGATTATGCTTGGCAGCACGCTGATTTCATTCGTAATGGTGTTTCCGGTTAAAGCGTCGCTGCTGTACGTGAACCCGGTCATCCGGTATGTGCCGGTCGCCTTCGGCCTGATGCTGTGCGCCGTGATGTATTCTCTTTATCTGAACCCGCCCACGCCCGATACCGTGCTGACCGTGCAGCAGGTCGGGGTCATTGCTGGCCTTGTAGGAGCCGTCGTCACGATTGTGACACTGTTCTACCGCCGCCGCCGCGCAACGAACGCGATCATTCGTGACCAGGCCAACACCGTGCTAATTGGCTTCGGCCTCTCGCTCATCCTGGGCGGCCTGTGGGTGCTGAATTCGGTGTCACGCGGGCTGCTGGGCGTGGAAGTCGTCCCGCTGAATACATCGGCGGCGATGCCGTTCATGGTGCTGCCCGCGCTCAGCATGGTGTATGCGGTGCTGCAATACCGTTCGGTGGATACGGATCGCATCCTCAGCCAGGCCATCACGTATGGCGTGATGCTGTTCGCGCTGATCATCGGCTATTTCCTGCTCGTCCTCAGTGCCACCCTGCTGGCCGGGCGTGCAATCAACGCCGCCGACCCGGTGCTGCTGGCCGTCGTCATTTTCGTGGTGGTGGTGCTGTTCGTCCCGGTACGCACCGGGTTGCAGCGCTTGATCGACCGGGTGTACTTCCGCCAGCGGGTCGATTATCAGCAGCGGTTGGAACAGGTCGGCCAGAAATTGAGTTCGCTCGTCAACACCACCGATATTCTGCGCGAATATCAGCAGCAGCTTGATGAGACCCTGCTCCCGTCCACCCTGTTCGTCTTTCTGCCAGACCGCGCGACGAACGATTATGCGGCGATCAACACGGGCGCTGCACGCACCGATATTCGCATCGCGCCCGACAGCCCCATGATCGCCTATCTGCGCGAACTCGACGACGTGATCTACCTGGAGCCGAACAAGCCCTGGGATGCGCCGCTGCTTTCGGAAAAGCCGCGCCTGATGATTCTGCATTCGCTGGTGATCGTAGGGCTGCGCGGGTCGAACCGTTTGAACGGGTTCGTGTGCATCGGCCCGCCGCGTGATGGTTCCCGGCAGTACAGCTTTGAACAACTGCGCTTCATCCAGAATATTTCCGCACAAATCAGCGTGGCGGTCGAACGGGCGCTGGTGGTCGATTCGTTGGAACGGCGCGTCCGCGAACTGGACGTACTCAGCCAGGTCTCTCAGGCGGCGAACTTCAGCGTGGACTTCGATGCGCTGCTGGAACTGATCATCAACCAGGCCAATAAGCTGATCGACGCGCCGCACTTCTACATCACCCTGCGCGACCCGGTGACGAACGCGCTGTATCATGCGTTCTTCCTGGAAGGCGATGACCGCGACCGCAGCAAGGAAAATGTGCGTTGGGCATTGGGGCGCGATCTGTTCAGCGAAGTGATCCGCGAAGCGCGCACGCTGTGCGTGGGCAATTTCGCCGCTGAAATGGCGAAACGCAGCGCGCCCATCGACCTGGAAAACCCGGCGATGCGGGCATGGATGGCCGTGCCGATGAACGCGGGTTCCGGGGTGTTGGGCGTGCTTTCGGCAGGCACGACCGACCCGGATGTGTACTTCACCGACGAACAGATGAAGGTGTTCAACGACGTGGCGGCGCTGGCTGCGACCAGCATCGATAAAGCGCGCCTGTTCAATGAAACCAACACCCGCGCTCGCCAGCTTCAGGCGCTCAACGACATCAGCCGCCAGATTGTGGCGAGCGAAGCCGACATTGAAGAACTGCTCAACCTGATCACCGCGAGCGCGACCGAAATTTTGAACGCCGATGCGGGATCACTGCTCCTCACGGCGGATGACGGCTCACGCGATCTGGTCTTTCGGGTGGTCAGCGGCGGTTCGGGCAGCAACCTTATCAATGTGCGCGTCCCGGCGGGTAAAGGGCTGGTAGGCGAAGTCGCCAAAACCGGGCAGCCCGTGATCGTCAACGATGTGAAGACCGATCCACGTTGGGCGGGTGAACTGGCGAAGGGCAGTTTTCAGACCAACAACGTGCTGGCCGTGCCGCTCGTCTCACAGGAAGGCGTGATTGGCGTGCTGGAGGTGCTGAACAAGCGCGATGGCGGGTTCAGCACCGATGAGGTCGAATTGCTGATCACGTTCGCGGGTCAGGCCGCCGTCGCCATTGAAAATGCCCGTCTGTTCCAGCAGACCGACCTGGCGCTGAGCCAGCGCGTGAGTGAACTGGAAACGCTTGAACGCATCGACATTGAACTGACCCGTTCGCTCGACCTGCGTAAAGTCGCGGAGATCACCGTCACCTGGGCGATGGAGAACAGCAGCGCGACGGCGGCCATGCTTGGCCTGGTCACCGGTGACCCGCCGCATCTGCAAGTCATCTACCGCGCCGGGTACGATGAAGATGACCTGCCCGAAGCGGGCGACAACGGGCTGATCCCGCTGGATCGCGGCATTGTCAGCCGCGTGCTGCGTACCCGTCAGGCCGAATTGGTGCCGGATGTGCGCTATGACCGCGATTACATTCCCAGTCTGAAGGGGGCGCTCAGCCAGATCACGCTGCCAATGCTTTCCGGCGGGCAGATCAACGCGCTGCTGATCATGGAAACCGACCGGGAACCGCGTCTGCGCCTGGCAGATATGGCCTTCCTCACCCGGCTGACCGAACACGCCGCTATTGCCATTGCCAACGCGCAGTTGTATTCGGAAGTCGCCCGCGCCAACCAATCGAAAATTCAAACGGTCGGTTTCGTGGCGCACGAGCTGAAAAACCCGCTCACGGTCATTCGTGGCTATTCGGATACGCTGCTTGGCCCGATGGGATCGATGCTCAATGAGACACAGCGTGCCGCCTTGATGAATACCATTCGGGCGACGGCTGACCGCATGACCACGCTGGTGAACGACCTGGAGGACGTGACCAAGCTGCAAACGGGCAATATGCGCGTGGATGTGAAAGAAATGGCCTTCCACCCGGTGATTGAAGAAACCTTGCGCCCGCTGACCAAGCAGATCGAAGAAAAAGAACAGAAGCTGGTGTTGAACGTGCCGGAATCGCTCCCGCCCGTGATGGGCGATATGAAACGCCTGATTCAAGTGCTGCTGAACCTGGTAAGCAACGCGCACAAATATTCGCCGGAAGAAGGGACGATCACCGTCGGCGCGTTCGTGGATGAAAGCCTGACGGATCGCAAAGGCCGTCCGCTCGCGCCGATGCTGCATGTCTACGTCCAGGATACAGGCATCGGCATGAGTCCTGAAGACCTCTCGAAGCTGTTCACGCCGTATTTCCGCTCATCCAACCCACTGGCACAGGAACAGAAAGGGACGGGTGTCGGGCTGACGATCACCCAGGGGATTCTTCGACAGCATGGGGGCGATATCTGGGTGGAAAGCGCGCTCGGCGTGGGGTCAACGTTCCATTTCACCGTACCGCTGGCCGAAGAACGGGTCGGCAAGTAGCGGTTGAATGCGTTCCGTCTGAATCGAAAAGCCCGGCTTTCGCGGTGAAAGCCGGGCTTTTTTATGACGTGCGGTGCAGTTTAGCTCAGGTGCGGGGTAATCTGCGCCAGCAGGCGATCTTTGGGCTGGTAGCCCGTGATGCGTGCGACGGGCTTGCCACCCTTGAACAGCAGCAGCGTCGGAATGCTCATGATGCCGAACTTCATCGCCAAATCCTGATGCGCATCGGTATCGAGCTTGCCGACTTTGAGCGCTTCGGGAAATTCATCCGCGATCTGTTCGACCAACGGGGCGATCATGCGGCACGGCCCGCACCATTCCGCCCAAAAGTCGATTAGGACGGGTTTTTCGCTGTTCACAACATCGGTATCGAAGTTCTGAGCAGTCACTTCAAACGTTTTGGCACTCATTTTTTCTGTTCCTTGTTCCTCATGCACAGTTGTCGCCAGCACTTCGCTGGTGTGCCAGCACTATGCTGGCTTTACGCTCTCGTTTCGGCGTGTTATCCTAGACAAGAGAGAGGGTATACATGATGAGCGAACTCCTCGAGTTACGGAAGTACGCTGTATGAATCCTGACGAGTCGCATCTGCCAGAACTTACACGCCGTCAAGAAGAGATTTTATCACTGATTGTGCGGGCGTATACACAACATCCTGAACCGGTCAGTTCCAAGCATCTGGTGGAGTCGAATCATCTGCCGTACAGTTCAGCGACGGTGCGCAATGAAATGTCGGCGCTGGAAGAAATGGGCTATATCAGCGCGCCGCACACCAGCGCAGGCCGCGTGCCAACGCAGAACGGCTATCGGTATTTCGTCAAACACCTGATCAGCCCTGGCGAACTGCCCGCCAACGATCAGACGCGCATCACCGAAAAGCTGCAAAGCACGCCGCTGGCAACCGAAAACTGGATGCGCATCATCGCGGCGGTGTTGGCGCGCACGTCGCAGTCCGCCGCGCTGGTCACACCGCCCGCCGCCCTGCTTTCGCTGTTTAAACACCTGGAGCTGATCGGCATTCAGGGCCGGTTGATGCTGATGGTGCTGGTGCTGCAAGAAGGCACGGTGCATCAACAAATGCTCACGCTGGCCGAAACCATGCCCCAGGAACGGCTGAGCGAGATTGCCAACCGCATCAATGCCCTGTGCGTGAACCTGAATGCGACCGAAGTGCGCATGAAAAGCCTGTACCTGCAACTGGTAGAACGTGAAATCCTGGAACTGGTCGCAGACCTGATGGAACGGGCGGAAAGCCCGCGTGTGCGCGTGATCTACCGTGATGGCCTGAGCGATGTGATTGGGTCGTTTCCAAGCAATGAAGGCGCACAGCAGGCGATCCGTGTCTTTGAAGAACGTGCTTACCTGAACATGATCCTGGACGAAATCCTTTCGCCGCTGATCAACAATGTGCAGGTGGTGATCGCCGGGGATAACCGCTGGGAGCAGTTGAGCCACCTGACGATGGTGATCAGTCGTTACGGGATTCCCGGCACCCTCAGTGGTGCGGTAGGAGTGTTAGGGCCAACACATATCAATTATGGCCGGGCAATCAGTGCGGTGGGCTATGTATCCAGCCTGATGACGGATATGCTCACCAGCGCATACCAACCGCCCGCGCTTATCCCACCCGATGCAAACGGAGAGGAACGCGAACAGGGCGATTGAACCCTCATGGTGTTTTCACGTTTCTAGGATCGTTTTAACGCGATTCTATTAGACGACTCGTAGACTACGCTTGACACAAGGGTTAAGCGGAACATGTTGATTTTGCGTGCATACCATCTGGAGGAAGCGCTGCGTGAGTAAAGAAGACATCAAGGTGAATGGGGGCGACAACGCAGCCGACACGGCCCCAACGCCTGAACATGCGGGAGAACCCGCCGCCCCGGAACAAATCGACGCACTTCAGGCACAAATCGTGCAGTTCCGCGAAGGCTGGCAGCGAGAACGTGCTGAATTCGCCAATTACAAGCGGCGCATTGAACGCGAAACCAAAGAAACTTACCAGAATGCATCCAGCGATGTCCTGAAAAGCGTGCTGCCGATTCTGGACGATTTCGACCGTGCGCTTGCCAATGTGCCGGACGACCTGAAAGCGAACCCCTGGCTGCAAGGGGTGAGCGCAATTCAGCGCAAGTTCATCAAGCTGCTCGATGAATTCGGCGTGACGCCGATTGACCCGACCGGGCAAATCTTCGACCCGAACCTGCATCAGGCGATTGGTCAGGATACAGTTGAAGGGCTGCCCAGCGGACAGGTGACGAAAGTCGAACTGCGCGGCTACGTGGTCGGGGATCGCGTGCTGCGTCCGGCACTTGTGCGCGTCAACCAGTAACACACAAGACACACTCGTAACGACAGAGGAGAACAATTCAATGGGTCGCATTATTGGTATCGATCTGGGTACGACGAACTCGGTGGTCGCCGTGATGGAAGGCGGCGAACCCGTTGTGATCCCCAGTTCTGAAGGGGGACGCTTGATCCCGTCGGTGGTGGCTGTGAACCCGAAGACGAACGAACGAGTCGTCGGCAAGGTCGCGCGCAACCAGGCTGTGATCAACCCCGAAAACACGATCTTTTCGGTCAAGCGCTTCATGGGGCGCAAATTTGAAGACCCCGAAGTGCAGCGGGCGATCAAGTTCGTGCCGTACAAGGTAAGCGCCGCGCCGAACGGCGATGTGCGCGTTCACATGGGCGGCAAGGAATACAGCCCGCCGGAAGTGAGCGCGATGATCCTGCAAAAGATCAAGGCGGACGCTGAAGCCTACCTGGGCGAAACCGTCGATCAGGCGGTGATCACCGTCCCGGCCTACTTCAACGACGCGCAGCGCAACGCCACCAAAGACGCAGGTCGCATCGCTGGCCTGGAAGTGCTGCGTATCATCAACGAACCGACGGCTTCGAGCCTGGCATATGGCCTGGGCGAAAAGAAGAACGGCCTGATCGCGGTCTACGACCTGGGCGGCGGCACGTTCGATATTTCGATCCTGGAAGTGGGCGACGGCGTGTTTGAAGTTCGCAGCACCAACGGCGATACCTACCTGGGGGGTGACGACTTCGACCAGGTGATCATCACTTACCTGGCGGATGAGTTCAAGAAGGAACAGGGAATCGACCTGCGCAATGACCGTCAGGCGCTTCAGCGTTTGAAAGAGGCGGCGGAAAAGGCCAAGATCGAACTGTCGTCAGTGCTAAGCGCGGACATCAACCTGCCGTTCATCACGGCGGATGCCAGCGGCCCCAAGCACCTGAACATGACGCTGACCCGTGCCAAACTCGAAAGCATGACCGCCAGCCTGGTACAGCGCAGTATCGAGCCATGCAAGGCCGCGCTGCGGGATGCCGGGGTGGATGTGAAAGACATCGATACAGTGGTGCTGGTCGGCGGGATGACCCGTATGCCCGCCGTCGTGGAATCGGTGCGCAACTTCTTCGGCAAGGAACCGAGCAAGGGTGTGAACCCGGATGAAGTCGTTGGCATGGGCGCGGCAATTCAGGCGGGCGTGCTGCGCGGCGATGTGAAAGACATCCTGCTGCTGGACGTGACTCCGCTCACGCTGGGGGTAGAGACGCTAGGCGGCGTGGCAACCCCGATGATCGAACGCAATACCACCATCCCAACGCGCAAAAGCCAGGTCTATTCAACAGCGGCGGACAATCAGACTCAGGTGGAAATTCATGTCGTCCAGGGTGAACGCCCGATGGCGACGGACAACAAATCGCTGGGGCGCTTCATCCTGGATGGTATTCCGCCTTCCCCACGCGGCATCCCGCAGGTGGAAGTCACGTTTGACATCGACGCAAACGGCATTCTGAATGTGAGCGCCCGCGACAAAGCGACGGGGCGCGAACAGAAGATCACCATTACCGCCAGCAGCGGGTTGAGCGAAGCGGAAATTCAGAAGATGGTGAATGAAGCCGAGAAATTTGCGGCGGAAGATGCCAGGCGGCGTGAAGGCGTGGAGGCCAGAAACGCCGCTGAAAGCGAAATTTTCCGCGCTGAAAAGTTCATGACGGAAAGCGGCGACAAGATTGCGGCGGATGCCCGGACGCAGATCAACGATCACATTGCCGAACTGCGCAAGGTGATCGAAGGCGGCGACCCCGAAGCGATCCGCACTGCCACCAACCAGCTTGGCCAGTATCTCCAGCAGGTGGGCGCACGGATGTACGAACAACCGGACGCGGCGGGTGCGGCGGCGGATGGCAGCCCGAACGGGAACAAAGGCAAGAGCGGTGAAGACGTGGTCGATGCCGAGTTTACCGAAGCGTAACCGATCTGTATGAGACGTGACCTGGAAGGGGTGCAGCAGGCGTGCTGCGCCCCTCTGGTGCTGTAACGGCCTGTGACAGTGATGGCGATCCTATTCGCGCATTGTTTCGGGCTTCAAGCTGCATTACACTCAGTGCATCAGCGGTAGAACGGGCTGCAACCGACATGGCGAGAGATTACTACGAAGTTCTGGGGGTTCCGCGCACCGCCAGCCAACAGGACATCAAGAGCGCATTTCGTAAGCTGGCGCGTGAATACCACCCCGATGTCAGCAAACATGCCGACGCGGAAGCCAGGTTCAAAGAGATCAACGAAGCCTACGAAGTCCTTTCCAACGAGGAAAAAAAGGCGCGCTATGACCGTTTCGGTCATGCGGGCGTGCAGGGCAACGGAGTCGGCGGCGCAGGCGCAGCGGGTTACAGCCCGTTTGAAGAAATCTTCGAGGAATTCTTCAACAATTTTGGTGGGGTGCGCGGAGCATCGCGCAAACGCGGGCCGCGCCCAGGTGCGGACCGGCGCGTCGATGTGACGATCACGTTTGAAGAATCGATCTTTGGCGTAGACCGGGAAGTCGAATTCGACCGCCAGGAAACCTGTGACGTATGCCAGGGCAGCGGCGCAGAACCAGGGACGCAGCCCACCCGCTGCCCGCAGTGTAACGGCACGGGTGAAGTGCGCAGCGTTCAACAGACGTTCTTAGGCCCGATGGTGCAGGTCAATACCTGCCCACGCTGCAATGGCAAAGGCGAGATCGTCGCTACTCCGTGCCACAACTGCAAGGGAGCGGGCAAAACTCGCCAGCACATCACACTGCCCATTCACATCCCTGCCGGGGTGCGCGAAGGGCTGCAAATTCAGATGCGCGGCGAAGGCGATCCCGGTGACAGCGGCGCGCCAGCGGGCAACCTGTACGTGGTGGTGCATGTGCAGGAACATGAGTATTTTAAGCGCAAAGAAAACGACATCGTGCTGGAGATCACCGTCAATGTGGCACAGGCTGCACTAGGCGACAAGATCACCGTGCCGACGGTCGATGGCAATGTTGAACTGGCGATTCCCGGTGGGACGCAGAGCGGGCGCGTGTTCCGGCTGCGTGGGAAGGGAATTCCCCGGCTGCGCAGTGACGGATCGAACAGCGGGCGCGGCGACCAACTGGTCTATGTGGTCGTCGAAGTGCCAGCCAAACTGACCGATGAACAGCGCCGCTTGTTCGAGCAGCTCGGCAAAACGATGGGCAGCGAAGTACAGCCGCAGAAGAACAACGGCAAAGGCTTCTTTGACCGTGTGATGGATTTCATTGCCGGGGAGCAGAACTAATTGGCGCAGTGGCTTGAAATTTCGCTCAGTGTGGATGGCGAAGCGGCAGAAGCGGCAGCCGAACTGCTCAACCGCTTTGGGTACCAGGGCGTGGCCGTCGAACATGAAGGCATCCCGCCGGATAAACTGGATGAAGATGAAATCCCGCCCGCGCCGCGCATGACGGTGCGGGCGTACCTGCCCAATGACGATACCGTCGATGAGATGAAAGCCCAGGTTGAACAGGGGCTGCGCTATCTCAACATGATGTACCCCATGCCCGAACCCCAGTACAAGCTGGTCCGCGAAGAAGACTGGGCGGAAGCGTGGAAAGTCCACTATCACCCCGTGCGTATTGGCAAACGCCTGTTCATTCGTCCACAGTGGGTCGAAATCGAAATTCCCGAAGGTGCGGTCGAAATCGCGCTCGACCCCGGTATGGCCTTTGGAACCGGGACACACCCGACGACTCAGCTTTGCCTGGAAGCGCTGGAAGCGTATGTACAACCGGGGCAGTCGATCCTTGACCTGGGTACTGGGTCTGCCATCCTGGCGATGGCGGCGGCCAAACTGGGCGCGGGGTTCGTGCTGGGGCTGGATGTCGATCCGGTGGCAGTCGATGTGGCGCGTAAGAACGTCACCGAAAGCGGACTGGATGGGACGATTACGATTGACGAAGGCAGCCTGGAAAATGTGCTGCATTCGCCGCGCCGCTTCGATATGATCGTGGTCAACATCCTGGCCCGTGTCATCGTCCAGATGTGCGACCAAAACCTGGGCGATGTGGTGCGTCCTGGCGGGCTGGCGATCTTCAGCGGGATCATCCAGAACCAGGCCGAAGAAGTGGAAGAAGCGCTCCACCGTACTGGACTGACTCCGTACCACCGCCGCGTACAGGGCGATTGGGTCATGATCGAAGCGCGCCGCCCACATCTCGACCCATGAGCAAGCGCCTTGAATACTCTCTTTCGCTGCCCCATACCGGAACCCCCCAGTTCCATTAATACTATATCCCCCTAAAAATACGGGGAATCACATCGGTTAAACGCCCCTATACTGAACGCTGAATACTATGCAAACCTCACGGAGCGAAGGGACGCGCTCCGTTTTGTTTGTATTTCAGAAGCAGAGACAAAGCAGGGAATCGATGGCAGTACAAAATGCTCAACAGCCTATGCTGCTCACCGGGTTGACAGCGGCACAGGTAGAAGAAAGCCGCCGTTTGTATGGCAGTAACATCCTCACCCCCCCAAAACGCGACCCCTGGTGGAAGCTGTACCTGGAAAAATACCAAGACCCCATCATCCGCATTCTCATCATCGCCGCCGCTGTCACGCTGATCGTCGGGCTGGTCGATGGCCATTTTGCCGAGGGGATCGGCATCATCATCGCCATTCTGCTTTCAACCACACTGGCGTTCGTGAACGAATACCGCGCCAAGCGTGAATTCGATGTGCTGAACCGGGTGAACGACGACGCACCTACCCAGGTGATCCGCGATGGTGCGTTCATCGTGGTGGGACGTAAAGACCTGGTGGTTGGCGATGTCGTGCTGATTGAAGCGGGCGATGAAGTCCCGGCAGACGGTGAACTGATCGAAGCGGTATCGCTGCAAGTCAATGAATCGCTGCTCACCGGGGAATCGCTGGCGGTTAGCAAAGTGATTGCGACGGGGATGCCGCGCCAGCATGAAGCGTTTCCCAAAGATCAGGTGTTTCGCAGCACCTTGACCGCCGATGGACGCGGGGCATTCCGGGTGACAGCGGTTGGTGACCACACCAAAATTGGCGAGATCGCCCGTGAAGCCATCATCGAAACCGATGAAGTCACCCCGCTCAACGCGCAGCTTGAACGGCTGAGCAAGCTGATCGGCGTGGTGGGGTTCGCGGTCGCGGCGATCACGTATGTGGCGCTGGTGATTCGCGGCGCACTTGTAGGGGATTTCACGCTGACGACGGCCAATGGGTATGTTGTGATCGTGCTGGCGGCGGGCGTGCTGATTGCAGGGGTACGCATCTGGCTGCCGATCCTGTACGATGCGCTCGAACTGGCCGGACGAGATGCGCACCCGCCGCGCTGGCTGGAAGCGGGCGGAACGCGGGGACTGGCGCTCAATCTGCTGTCCGGCGCGGCCATCATCGGCATGGGCATCCTGACCGGGCGCGCCTTGAACATTCTCCCGCCGGAACCGAATGGTTGGCTGGAAGGCGAAACCGCCCTGGCGCTGCTGCGGTTCTTCATGGTATCGGTGACGATCATCGTCGTGGCTGTGCCGGAAGGCCTGCCGATGAGCGTCACGTTGAGCCTGGCGTACAGTATGCGCCGCATGACGGCGACCAACAATCTGGTGCGCCGGATGCAGGCAACCGAAACGGTTGGCGCAGCGACGGTCATCTGCTCGGACAAAACCGGGACTCTCACGCTGAATCAGATGCGCGTGCGGGAATGGCAGTTCCCCGGTTTGGGCGACCGCACCTTCACCGGCGACCTGAACAGCGAAGCGGCGCGCCTGACCGCCGAAAGCATGAGCGCCAACAGCACGGCCAATCTCACCCGCGCAGAAGGTGAGCCGACCCGCCCGATTGGGGATGGCACGGAAGGGGCGCTGCTGCTGTGGCTGGATGAAAACGGCGTTGATTACCTGGTTCACCGCGCCAATTTCAAAATTCTTGCCCAGTTGACGTTCTCGTCTGAACGAAAGTACATGGCGACTCTTGGTGAATCGGCGGCGCAGCCTGGCAAGCTGATTCTGCATGTCAAAGGTGCGCCTGAAGTGCTGCTCGACCAGAGTATGCATGTTCAACTGCCGGATGGCCGCACCGAACCGATGGCCGCCCACCGCGCTCAGATCGATGAGGACATCCTCAACTATGCGCGGCGCGGGATGCGCACGCTGGGCTTTGCCTACAGGCAGGTTGCCCAGGTGCAAGATGAACTCGAAAGCCTGGCGCACGGGCTGATTTGGTTGGGGTATGTCGCCATTGCCGACCCGATTCGCCCGGAAGTGCCGCCCGCTGTTCAGGCGTGCCGCAAAGCCGGGATCAAGGTCAAGGTGGTGACGGGCGATAACCCCGAAACCGCAAAGGAAATTGCTCGGCAGATCGGTTTATGGCTGCCAGAGGATGATCGCAATCCCACTGCCCATCTGTTGGGACGCGATTTTGAAGCGATGAGCGACGACCAGGCAAAAGCTGCCGTCGCTGACCTGAAAGTGCTGTCCCGCGCCCGCCCGCTCGATAAAATGCGCCTGGTGCGTCTGCTGCAAGAAAACGGCGAAATCGTCGCGGTGACGGGCGACGGCACGAACGACGCGCCCGCGCTCAACTATGCCAATGTTGGGCTGGCGATGGGGTCGGGAACCGACATCGCCAAAGAAGCGAGCGATATTGTCCTGCTCGACGATTCGTTCAGGAGCATCGTCAACGCGGTCATGTGGGGACGTTCGCTTTACCAGAACATTCAGCGCTTCATCCTGTTCCAGCTCACGATCAACGTCGCCGCCCTGGGAATCGCGCTGCTTGGCCCGTTCATCGGCGTGCAGTTTCCGCTTACGGTGATCCAGATGCTGTGGATTAACCTTATCATGGATACGTTCGCATCGCTGGCGCTGGCGACTGAACCACCCCGCTGGGAAGTGATGGAGCAGCCGCCGCGCAAATCGTCGGACTTCATCATCAGCCCGGCCATGACTCGCGGGATTCTGGGCTTGGGCGCGACCTTCATCGTGCTGTTGGTCGGCTTTTTGGTGCTAATTCAGAACGACGGAACCGTCACCCCGCTGGAGCTGTCGATCTTCTACGCCACGTTCATCCTGCTTCAGTTCTGGAACCTGTTCAACGCCCGCGTGCTTGGCCTGAAAAGCTCGGCGTTTGCCGACCTAAATAAGAACCGCATGTTCGTGTACATCGCCATCGCTATCCTGATTGGCACGTTCGCCATCGTCCAGTTCGGCGGCGATATTTTCCGCACCGTGCCGCTCAGCCTGGCTGAATGGGGGCTGATCCTGGCGTTCACATCACTGGTGCTGTGGGTCGGTGAAATCCGCCGCTGGCTGCTGCGCCGGGGCGATGACACCCCTCAGCAGACACACGCACAGGCCATTGCCAGCGGCGATTAACGGACTGCCGCTGCGTGAACTGCATGAAAGGCGCGCTTATGCTCAGGCGCGCCTTTTTAGCTCCCAATTCTGGTGGGCATCCTGTCCCCTTCATCAAGCCTTAACCAGTCCGGCGCTACACTGAACGGGTACGGATTCGCCTGAACGATCTACCAGTGAAGGGATACCCTTGTGAGCAGCGCTGAAAATCCGACTCCCTCCCCGCCCACCGCCGCATCTCGCAACCGCAGCAAACCGCGCTCTGCACCCCCCCCACGCGAGAGCGGACGCACATCGCGGAGCAATATCGGCGTGATCATTTTCGTGGCAACGCTGATGGGTTCGCTGTTGGGCGTGGCTGCCGATTTAGGCCAGGCCGCCGATACCGTCGAACAGTTCCGCAGCCTGTTCTATCCTGAATTGTGCGTCGTCGGCAGCAACACGATCCTGGGCGAAGGGATCACGATGGCGGTGCAGTGGGCAGAGGCGTTCGAGCAGCGCACCGATGTGCGCGTGACCATCGACGGGATCGGGTCGGTACGCGGGGTGGAAAAGGCCGTCAACGGCGGTTGCGTCCATGTCCTGGCGATGTCGGAACCGATGACCAACCCGCAGTACATCGCGCTCACCAGTTCGGGATTATCGATTGGCTGTGCGGCGGAGATCGGCTACGACGTGATTGCGTTCGTGACCGACATCAACAACCCGCTCCCGGCACTGCTCTCGCGCAACCTGATCTCGATCCTGACGGGGCGGCTGCAATCGTGGGCGGATGTAGGCGGGCAGGATCGGACGATCCGGATTCTGGCGCGGCCAGGCAGCGGCACGACCGAATTTGTGCTGATCAACGTCGCCCGCTACAGCGACCCTAACCTGATGGATGATCAATACTTCCCGCCGGACACGAATTATGTATCGTGCAATTCCAACGAAAACTGCCTGGATGAAACCCTGAGTACGCCCGGCTCGCTTTACTGGGTCAGTTCCGCATGGCTGCGTACTCAACCTGCCGAATACATCAATGTCATGCCAATTCTGCGCGGCGATGAGCGCCCGATCAACCCGTTGCAGCAGGAAGTCGATCTGAATGAATACCCTTCCACGCTGGTACGCCCGCTGTACTTCTATGTCTTGAACGGCCCCACTATCGATGACCGAGCCGAAGCGCTGGCGACGGAGTTTCTGACGTATGTGCGCAGCATTCAGGGTCAGCAAATCCTGGAGGAGTACTACTTCTACAACTATTTCACCCGCCCGTTCGAGGTCGCGGTATCGCTGCCGCCAGGCTTTGAACCGGACGCAGATGGCGTGCGCCCGGTGTGTCTGCCTGCATAGGAATGCTTACAGGGGCGTGTCAGTGCCAACACGCCCCACATCATCCTTAGACTTCGTGCGTTTGCAGATGCTTCTTGCCTTCCGCGATGATGGGCGCGGCCACATGGGCGGGAACAGTATCGTAATGGCTGAATGTCATTTCATAAATGCCGCGTCCGCCCGTCAGCGAACGCAGTTCGTTCCCGTAGCGCATCATTTCAGCGAGCGGCACCTGAGCCGTGACAGTGCTTTTCGCACCGACCGTATCCATCCCCTGCACGCGCCCGCGCCGCGTATTCATATCGCTCAGAATATCGCCCATCATCGCTTCAGGGACGATTACCCGCACGTTCATAATCGGTTCCAGCAGGACGGGGGTGGCCGCGTGGAACGCCTCTTTGAAAGCTTCACGCCCGGCGATTTGAAAAGCGATGTCTTTAGAGTCGACCGGGTGTTCTTTGCCATCGACCACCACCGCGCAGATTTCGCTGATCGGGTACCCGGCGATCACGCCGCTGTCCAAGACCTGGTG
Source organism: bacterium (assembly GCA_033764035.1). Lineage (GTDB taxonomy): Bacteria > Chloroflexota > Anaerolineae > Aggregatilineales > Phototrophicaceae > Flexifilum. Next base: position 126,304 of record JANRJJ010000024.1, on the reverse strand, counting down.
GATGCCTTTTTCTATCGACGGGAAAAATGAACTGCTGATCGCCCCGCCCACCACCTCCGAACGAAACTCGAACGGACTGCCGGGTTTCGGTTCCACGCGCAGCGAAACCTCCCCGAACTGCCCTGCCCCGCCCGTCTGCTTTTTGTGGCGGTAGGTCGCCACACCCTTTCCGGTAATGGCCTCACGATACGGCACTTTGGGCATGGCCGTATCCATGTTCACACCGAATTTCGCCGCCCGGCTGATGGCGACATTGACATGCAGTTCGCCCATCCCTTCCAGGATCGTCTGTTTGATGGCCGGGTCCTGCCGCCAGCGCAGCGTAGGGTCGGCTTCGGCCATCATGCTGAGTACCTGGCTCATCTTGCCCGTATCCGCCGCCGTTTTGGGGAGCAGTGCCACCATGTACAGCGGGTCGGGGAAATGCGGACGGGTGATTTGCAGCGGATGTTCCCGTGAACTGAACGTATCGCCCGTCTTGGTATGCGTCAGTTTAGCGACCACGCCCATATCGCCCGCGTGCAGGACTGCCTGCTGAATCTGCTCTTTGCCGCGCATGGTCATCAGGCTGCCGAAGCGTTCATCGACGCTGCGCGTGGCGTTGTAGTACGTGCCGTTGGTGTGCAAACTGCCCGAAAAAATACGGAAGTATGTCAGCGTGCCGACGAACCGGTCATTGCCGGTCTTGAACACATACGCCGCCAGCGGACCTTCATCGCGCTGTGGGGCATACAGGAAGTTCAGCTCGCCGTGGGCATCGGCATACTGGACGCGCCGTTCGGTCGGCGGCCCCACATACACCACCAGCGCTTCCATCAGCGGCACCGTGCCGATGTTCTTCGCGCCCGATGTCACAAAGACCGGAACGGTTTTCAGGTAGGCATCGCGGGCGGCCTTGCGCATTCCATCGCGGATTTCTTCCGGGGTCAGGCTGCCTTCCGCAAAATATTTTTCGATCAGTTTATCATCGGCTTCGGCTGCGGCTTCTACCAGGGTCGTCCGGGCGGCTTCGGCGCTTGCCTGCATGTCGGCGGGCAGTTCTGATCGATCCTTGCCTTCCTGGTAGTACGCCTTCATGGTCAGCAGGTTGACCACGCCCTTGAACTGCGCTTCCGCGCCGATGGGGATCATCACCGGGATGAATTTGTATTCCGGGAAGTTATCTTTTAGCTGCTGCAACGTTCGCTCAAAATCGGCATTTTCACGATCCATTTTATTGATCGTGACGACGATGGGCTGCTGGTACGCTTCGGCGTATTCCCACGCCAACTGTGTCCCTACTTCGACTCCGCTCACGGCATCGACCACGACGAATACTGAATCGGCCACGCGGATCGCGTTCTTGACATCGCCCTGAAAATCCGGGTAACCAGGTGCGTCCAGGATGTTGATCTTGACATCGCTGAACTCGATAGGGACGAGCGATGTCGTGAGTGAAAGCCCACGTTCGCGTTCGTCCTCGTCCCAATCGCTGACAGTACTTTTTTCTTCGATGCGGCCTAACCGCGTAATTGCGCCCGTATTGAACAGCATGGCCTCGACCAGTGAGGTTTTGCCCGCTCCCTGGTGGCCGACAAGCGCGACATTGCGTAATCTATCGCTGGCATACTCTTTCATAAGAAAATATCCTTTGAACGCTTCAGGTTCCCTGAAATTTTAAGGCGGCGCTAAGAACTTGTCAAAAGACGTGGGTAAGGGTTTAACAGAAGCGTGTATAGACAATAACGTGGTCAAGGGTTCAAACGGGTGAGCCAGCGGGGTGCTAAAGCAGTTCCCTGCCTTGCACCCGCTTTGTACGTCGGGACGCGGTCAGCCATTCACAGCGCCCAAGCCGCAGCACGCAGCGAAACGGGTTTCCATTTCATGGGCGGTTTTACGTTGTGGGTTTTCGCAGTATTTTGTCCATCGTCTTACCTTTGGCCAACTCGTCAATGAGCTTATCCAGGTAGCGAATCTCGCGCATCATGGGTTCTTCAATTGCTTCTACGCGCACCCCACACACCACCCCCTTGATCAATGCCCGCGCCGGGTTCATCTGGGGTGCTTCACCGAGCAGGGTTTCAAAATCGGTGCCTTTTTCAAGGTGCGCGTCTAATGCGTCCTGGCTATAGCCCATCAACCAGCGGATGATCTCGTCCACTTCAGCTTTCGTGCGGCCTTTTTTCGTCGCTTTCGCCACATATTCAGGATAGACGCGGGCGAAGCTCATGGTAAATATCCGATGTTTTTGCATAATCGTTTCCTGTCACTCCGATTGTTTCAGTCTAACACAACCGGGGTCAGCATGGTACTTTCGGCGCATTTCGTGCCAATTTTTGCAAGCCTTAACGCTTGCAATATTGACCGCAAATTTGGGGGGTGCTACTATACACGTGAAGGCTCATTCTAAGGAGAGAACGAAATGATCTATATGCCTCGTGAAGAAGGTCAGGGTCTCGTCGAATACGCGCTGATCCTCGTGCTGGTCGCGGTCGTGGTTATCGTCATCCTGGCGCTGCTCGGCCCCGCCATCGGTAACATCTTCTCGAACATCGTCAACACCCTCTAATTCGAGCCGGAATTTTCTGAAAAGCCCCTATCCCTGCGATAGGGGCTTTTCATTTGGCGGTATGCCTCAAAAACCCCGCGCAATTAGGACTTGTACGAACTGCCCAACCCCTTTTGTGACAATTTGTGTGACTCTCTTGACAAAGTGGTATTCGCCCCGTATACTGCCGCCCGATCTTTAAGGAAAGGGGCAGCGCCCGCCTGATGGCGACGGCGCTATTCATTTTGTGTTTTGTCGCCGCTCGTCTCTGCTGCATACCCGAATTGGAACTCGGCACCCGCGTGCAACACATCACCGCACCTGGTCAGCCGAGTTTTCTTTTTGACCAATCCAGGAAGATCGCATCGTTCGACTTAGGGGGCAAGGGAAGCTCATGCTAGACAGCACCATTATGTTCGGGGCGGGTGAAGATTTCGCCGCAATGTTGGATGCCTGGTTCGCCCAGGAACAGCCGGAACGCGGGGATATTGTGCCGGGGACGATTGTCTCGGTCGATCCGCAAGGTCTTATCGTCGCCATCGATGGCATGAAACGTGACGGGGTGGTGCAGCGCCGCGACCTGGAGCGCATGGGGCTGGATACCGATCATTATTCGGTGGGCAGCGAAATCGAAGTGATGATCCTGCGTATGGAGGACGAAGACGGCAACCTCGTCCTGTCCGTTTCGCAGGCCCAGCAAACCGAAGACTGGAAAAAAGCCGAAGAACTGATGACCCAGGATCAGATTTGGGAAGGCATCATCAGCGAAGCCAATCGCGGCGGCCTGATCGTCCTGTTCGGCAATCTGCGCGGGTTCGTCCCGGCCAGCCATGTTCTTGACCTGCCGCGCGGCCTGAATGAAGATGAACGCAAACTGCGAATGCAGCGGCTCGTCGGCCAGAAGATTCCGTTGAAGATCATCGAAGTCAACCGCAAGCGCCGCCGCCTGGTGTTCAGCCAGCGCGATGCACAGCGCGGCAGCCGCGAAGCGCGTAAGGAACTGCTGCTGGAACAACTGAAGGAAGGCGATGTGCGGCGCGGCGTGGTCAGTGGTCTGCGCGATTTTGGCGCGTTCGTTGACCTGGGCGGCGCGGACGGCCTGATTCACATCAGCGAACTGGCCTGGCACCGCGTCAACCACCCGAAAGAAGTCCTGAAGGTGGGTGACGAAATCGACGTGTATATCCTGCGCCTGGACGCGGAAGGCAAGCGCATCGGCCTCAGCCTGAAGCGTTTGCAGGAAAACCCCTGGGTGATGGTTGAAGAACTGTACCATGTCGGGCAGTTGGTCGAAGGCGTGGTCAGCCGTGTGACGCAGTTCGGCGCGTTCGTCAGCCTGGAACCAGGCATCGAAGCGCTGCTGCACACCAGCCAGATTGCCGATCCTGCGCCTGAAGATGCGTCGCTGGTGGTGCATGAAGGACAGCGCTTGCTCATGCGCGTGATCAGCCTGGAAGCGGACAAACAGCGGCTTGGCCTGAGCCTGAAGGAAGTGGCACAGGACGAGATCGCCAAATGGCAGCAGACCCGCGCCGCCGCTGCCCAGGTGGATGGCAGCGCGCCGGTCGAAATCGTACCGCAGGTTGACGATGGTATTTCCGCCGTCGCTTCGGTAGAATTAACCGCCGACGCGAATGTAGTCGAAGCATAAATGATCTGCCTGTAGCCCTGCTCTGGCAGTCTGAAAAAAATCCTGAACGAAAGGAGGTGGGTTGCGTATGGCTCATGTAACACTGCGCCCGAACGAATCGCAGGAATCGCTGCTGCGGCGTTTCCGCAAGCGGGTGACGACGAGCGGTGTGCTTAGCACGATTCGCCGCAAACGCTGGCACATCAGCAAAAGCGAACTGCGCCGCATCGAAAAGAAAAAAGCGATCCGTCGTTCACGCCGCCGCCAGCGTAAGACGATGGGGCGCTAGACCCTGCGCGCCGCCTCCTTGCGCTTCAGCCGACGGTTCTACACGAATCACACCCGCACCGCTGCCCTATCATCATGGGCAGCGGTCTTGTTATTGAATACCGACCCATAAGAAAGGCAGTATATGGCGAAACAGAGCGAAGATAAGCTCGAAGTAGAGGGCGTGGTCGTCGAAGCCCTGCCGAACACACAGTTTCTGGTCGAACTGGAAAACAAACACCGCGTCCTTGCCTATCTTTCCGGCAAAATGCGTAAGAATTATATTCGTATTCTGCTGGGTGACCGGGTACGGCTTGAAATGAGCATGTATGACCCCACACGCGGGCGCATTACGTACCGCTACCGCGATAACCAGCGCATGGGTGATGACGTTAGCTGAAGCACATTCGCTCCCTGGCGCTTCAGGCTCAGCCCGTATGTCGAAACTGACGGCGATCCACAGCGGCACACGGTGGATCGTGTACGGGTTCCTGGTGCTGATCACGTTCGGCTTCGCCTTCACCCGTTTCAGCGCGCTCGATGCACTGCCGCTCCACAACGATGAAGGGCTGCATCTCACCCGCGCCGTGGAAGTATGGAATCTGCACCCCTTCTGGGAAATTGGCGATGGCAAAATCGTCAATCATTGGCTTATCGCCCTGTTTTATCCTCACAATGCCCCAGCCTTCACCGGGCGTGCCGCAACCGCCTTCGTCTCGCTGATTGGTCTGGCGGCGGGATTGGCCGTCGGTCGGCAGATCGCGGGCTTACCCGGTCTGACAGCCGTCGGCATCCTGTGGATCAGCAACCCTTACCTGCATTTTTTCGAGCGGCTCGCGTTCAGCGATGCACAAGCGGGCGCGCTGCTGGTCGTGAGCGTGTACACGGCGCTGCGGCTGGTACGCACCGGAAAGCGTCGTGACCTGGTATTCACCGGGCTGGCGCTGGCGGGCGCGGCCCTGTTCAAAGTGAGCGCCGCCCCGTTCGCGCTGACGATTGCAGCCCTGCTGTTGTTCGGAAACCGCCAACCCGTGCGCGTGCGCATATTCCGGATTGCAGCTATCGCGCTGATCGTGATGGTCTGCTTTGCGCCGCCCGTACTTTACCTGCTCGTGCGCGGACGTGGGTTGTTCACCATTACGTATCAATGGCTCCGTTCCGGTGGCGATGCGGGCAGCACAACGACGGGTATTGCGGAAAATCTGCACATGCTGGGCGAACAGCTCACCGGGTATGGCCTGCCCATGTGGGCGGCGGCGCTGATCGGCGGACTTGGCCTGCTGCTCGTGCTGCGCAGCCGACAGGCCTTGAGTTTGTGGATGGGCTGGCTGGTCCCGCTGGCGATCATCATCGTGCTTGGGAACGAAGTCCAGGCGCGCCATTACGTGGTCGCGCTCCCGCTGGCGGTCGTCCTGGCGGGTGCAGGATGGGGCGTGGTGGCAAACAACCGTCGTTCTCAGCCGCCTGTGCGCGCTGCGCTGGCGACGGCAGGTGTCGCATTGATTGTGTTGTTCATCCCCGGCCTGATCGTCAGCGCCAACGCGCCGGAAATGCTCGACTTGCCCGGCAGTGTGCGCACACAGCACATCACCGAACATCCCGCCGGGTACGGGCTGCGCGAAGCCGTCCTGTCATTTCCCCAAACTCTGACCGACTCGCGGCCTGTAGTGGCGAGCATGTTCCCGGATAGCTGCCGCCGCGCCAATTTTTACGCTGCACAGGGGCGGATCATGCAATGCACGGATGCGCCAGGTTTCGCCATGATTCGGGCAGTGCTGGCCGAAAGCGGCAGTGTCTACGTCCTGACCGAAACTCCCGGCCTGATCGGGGTCGATCTGCCAGCGGATGCGGCAGCCTGGGGCGCGACCGCTCAGCAGATCGCGGCTTATCCACGCCCCGGCGAACAATCCTCGAATGCATCGGTGCAATTATGGCTGCTGACTCGTCCGTGAGCGCTATGCCTTGATCCCCCAATGCACAGCCATCGTCCCGAACATGAACGTCTGATAGCGCACATCGACGAAACCCGCTTCGCGCATCAGCCCCGCCAATGCTTCGGGCGTTTTGAACTTCTGCGTGCTTTCCGGCAGGTATTGATAGGCATCGGCGTTCCCACTGATCAAGCGCCCCAGCAGTGGAATTCCGTATTTCAGGTGCAGCAGGATGAATGGGCGCAGCAGCGTGTGCGGTGGCGGCGCTGTATCCAGGATGACCAAACGACCGCCGGGTTTCAGCACGCGCATCTGTTCAGCGAATGCACGGGGAATATCGATCACGTTGCGCATCAGGTAGCCCGCCGTCACCGCGTCGAATGTGCGATCCGGGAAGGGGAGGTTGAGCGCGTCCGCGCCGCTCCACATCACCTGGCGGCCCAGCGGCAGTTTTTGCCCTTCGATCATCATGCCCAGTGAAAAATCACCGCCCACTGCGGTAATTCCCGGCACCATGCGCACCGCTTCAAATGCGATGTCCCCGGTTCCCGTCGCCAGGTCGAGCAGTTTCTCGCCCGGTTTCAGGTTGGTTTTGCGCACGACGAATTTACGCCACGACACATCCTGGCCGAACGTCATCAGGCGGTTCATCAGGTTGTAGCGAAACGCGATGCGGTCGAACATGTTCTGCACATACGCCGCGCGTTCTTTACCTTGCAGCATAGCCATAATGCGGTTATCCCTCCTCAGCGACAGGCATTTTCAGCAGTTCAGCGATCACATGCGCAGCGTCACAGGCTGGCATACTTTCCGATGCGGGCGGTGTGACCAGCACCGCGGTAAACCCGATGCCGGTGATCGTCGTCGCACACATGCCATGCAGGTTGCGCATCAGCATTTCCAAATCGTGTATATCCAGGTGCGCTGGCACGACGACGACGGCATCCAGGCCGGGGATCATCCCCCACAACCCCGCCATGACCCGGTGCGCCCGCTCTGGGTTCAGGTAAAGCGGGCTGACCGCCGCAATCCCAACCTGATCGCTGATGTGGTGAAAGTCGTCGATGCCGGGCAGCACCGCTTTCAGCAGGGGCAGGAACAGCCGTTCAGTGGCGCGGCGCATCCAGTATGCATCCGCTCCGTTGGGTGCCAGGATCGGGATGATCGCCTTCTCGCGGTGGGTGATGGCGGAGAGCGAAAACGCGATCAGATCATGATCGTGCAGGCCGCCGTCATTTTCACACCAGGTCACCCGGCTAGGCGGCTGATATGCCATGAGCGCGCCCTCGAAGATGACTTCCGCATCGGCAGGAATTTCAAGCGCGATGCTGACCGCGTGAACGAACGGGACGGGTTTACCACGTATCCATGCGGCCAGCATGGCGCGGTCGAAACCGCCCGGCAGCGGCACGCCCGCGCTCCACAGCAGCGCCGGGTCAGCGCCGAGAATTACCGCTGCCGGATAGGGTGCGCGCTCATCGATCAACACCCGATCATTGGCCTCTACCTGAACAGCCAGCGTATCCGCATCGATCAGTACGGCTCTGGTAGCGCGGATGTGCCGTGTTCCCGCCTGATCGTTGAAGATCAGCACCGCTGCGGTGAACGATGGATGCGTCTCCCCGGCAGCGTACCTGAATGCGGGAAAAACCCGCGCATCGAGCGGGTGACGACTCACAACGGCTTGGGCAGCGGGTTGTTTTGGCGCGGTGTTTGCAGCAATGCCGATGCTGCGCGCCGCTTCGATCAGGTCGCCCATGCGTTCCATCAGCCCCATCGAGCCACGCGGAATATTCAGGTCGAACAAATTGTTCAGCCTGAGGCGAATTTCGTCCAGCATTTCCACGTTCAATGCGAAGGCCAGGCGATCATGGGTCGAAAACATGTTTGCTGCCGCCCGAAAGGCGCTCCCTTCAATTGCATTGAACAGAACGGGGCGATTTTGCACATTGAAGGGTGCCGCATTGTAGGCCGTCGCTGCTGCAATATCGCTGGCGGCGCGCACGCTTGAATCAGCGCGGACCAGTTCGCCCCGCGCATCGAGCGCGGCCAACAGCGTGCGAAAATCACGAGCGGGCATGACGTACCTTTCACCGGGCGGGGGTCGTTCAGCAAATTCAGAATAGTGTGAACTTCCCAGAATTATACCGGATCACATGAGCGATGCGTGAGGCCAGGGCAAAAAATGGGCGAATTAAAAAGCGGGTGGCATTCGGCCACCCGCTCGTACAACCAAGACAGGACTGCTGCGCTAATCGCCCGCAGGCGGCGGCGGAATGGGGACGACTTCCGCCTCCGGGTCTGGCGCAACCCCGGCGATCTCCAGCACGCGGGGGCGCTCAACGATCTCGTTCGTGAGTAGTTCGTTCGCCAGGTTATCGAGTTTATCGCGGTTGGCTTGCAGCAGTGCCAGCGCTTCATCGTAGCTTTCATCGACAAGCCGCCGCACTTCCGCATCGATCTGCGACGCGGTTTCTTCGCTGTAATTGCGCCCCTGCGACAGCGAATAGCCCAGGAACGGTTGGCGTTCATCGTCCCCGAAATTGACCTGGCCTAAACGGTCGCTCATGCCAAGCTGGGCGACCATCTGCCGTGCCATCTGCGTCACGCGGCGGAGGTCATTGCTCGCCCCGCTGGTGATTTCGCCAAACGTGACCTGTTCGGCGGCGCGCCCGCCCAACAGCACCACCATGCGCTTGAGCAGTTCCGTCCGCGAATAGTTACGGCGGTCGTCCTCAGGCAGCATCGCCGTTACGCCAAGCGCCTGCCCACGCGGGACAATCGTCACCTTGAACACCGGGTCGGTGCCGGGTGTGAGCGCCGCTACCAGCGCATGACCCGCCTCATGATAGGCCACGACGCGCCGTTCATTTTCGTTAGAAAGCGGCGGACTTTGTGTGCCAAGCACGATCCGGTCGAACGCATCGCTGAAATCGCGAGAGGTGATCTTCTTGCGGTTGCCGCGTGCCGCCGAAAGCGCCGCTTCGTTGGCAAGGTTGGCAATATCCGCACCGCTGAACCCGATGGTCGCCCGTGCCAGCGCCATCAGGTCGATGTCCGACGCAAGCGGCTTGCCGCGTGTATGCACCTTCAGGATGTCGTGCCGCCCCTGACGATCCGGCAGCGCGACGGTGACCTGGCGGTCGAAGCGGCCAGGGCGCAGCAGAGCGGGGTCGAGTACGTCCGGGCGGTTGGTCGCCGCCATCACGATCACACTTTCGGTCTGGTCGAAGCCGTCCATTTCAGCGAGCATTTGGTTGAGCGTCTGTTCGCGCTCGTCGTTGCCGCCGCCCAATCCCGCGCCGCGCTGCCGCCCTACCGCGTCGATTTCGTCGATAAAGACGATGCTGGGGGCGGATGCTTTGGCCTTGTTGAACAGATCGCGCACGCGGCTTGCGCCTACACCGACGAACATTTCGACGAATTCCGATGCGGCAATGCTGAAGAAAGCGACATTGGCCTCACCAGCGACAGCCCGCGCCAGCAGGGTTTTGCCTGTACCGGGCGGGCCTACCAGCAGCACGCCGCGCGGGATGCGCGCCCCCAGCGCGATGTACTTGTCGGGTTCGCGCAGAAAATCGACAATTTCGACCAGTTCGCTTTTGGCCGCTTCCTGCCCGGCCACATCCACAAACGTGATTTTCGGCTTCTCGCGGTTGTATTCACGAGCCTGGGTACGCCCAAAGCCGAACACGCCCGTCATCTGGCGCTGTGCGCCGCGTGCCGACCAGATCAAGAAGCCGAGCAGGAGCAGGAACGGCGCGAAGTTGAGCAGGATCGAAAGGAGCAGGTTCGGTTGGTTGAACTGCCCGACCAACGTCACGCCGTTCTGCCGCAGCGTCGCTGCCAGTTCAGGATCGTTGATGGGAAGCTGAGTTGCGTTGAAAGCCGAATACTGCCCGCGTTCCACGCCTTGATCGAGCAGCGGCGAACCGTTCACTGGGTAGGTGACGGGTTCAGAAAAGCGCAGCGCAATCGAATCGTTGTCGATCACCGCTTGAATCGTGATGCTGCTGGAGCGAGTCTCGCCTTCGGTCTGCGGCGTGCCATATGCTTCGACGAGTTCATAGACTGCGCTGTAGGGAATTGAAATCGGCGCGTCGGACGAAAGCATATTGCCAATTTCCGGCGCATTGTTGAGCGCCCACAACAGCAGCACGATCAGAATGACCGGGAAAAGCCAGCGGGGAATCTGATTGAGCGGTGAAGGGGGCTGTTGGCCCGGTTCTTCCGGTCTATCATTGGGGTTTCGCGGATTTTGGTTAGGTGGAAACATTCCTTATGCCTTCAGTGGGCAAGCCAGTTAGCGTTAATGCTAAGCGGGGCGCATTAGATTCGCATAAACGTTTCCTTCGTCCGGCTAGAGAACGCCAAATCTTCCGCTCATCTTTGCTATTTCTCATCTATAATCAGGATCATCACAAAAGGGCAGTGGCGACTCATGGACGACGCGAACAACCGACAGAATATCGATGACTTTACGCTGCCTTCCAAGGCGACCCTGCCGCGCCGCCCACGTTCGGGCAGCGCTGCCGAAACCCAGCCCAGCGCGCTCGGCGTGGCGCAGTCACCCACCCCAAGTGCGCCGCTCCTGCTTCAGCACTTCTTTGAAGGCGCGGTCGATCTGGATAAAGAGCTGACGGCACGCTTTACCGGAATGCCGCTGATGTCGGTGATCCGCGTGCGCCAGTTCAACGGCAAAGTCCGTTCTGGCGCTGCGTTGATGGCCGCCCAGGATGGATCGGCCTCACTGCTGGTCGAAGTGGATGCGGCCAACCACAGCCTGACCTTCACCTACACGCTCAGCGGGATGCTGGCGCACAGCTTTCATGTCGGCGGGCTTAGCGATATGGATCGCACTCACTGGCTGGAGCCGATGCGCCGCGAAACGGGCGAGATTGCCTTTCTATGGAATCAATCGCGTTGGGAAAACGATTACGTGATCTGCGCCGCACACAAACACTTCACCAACATGTTCGCCTTCTCCACCATGCGGATGCAGGCGGCGGCGCGTTTGACGACTGATGTCAGCCGTAAGTTTACCGATTGGATCACGACGCACTGGTAATTCTGCATCATGTGGGCATGGAATGACCCATCGCTAAGTCACAAGCTGCCGCGTCTATCGACTGCCTGTGATCGCTTCATCGTGATCGACCTATGGACACAGCGTAACGCAGTCGCAAACTATGTGAAGGGTTGGCCGCCCGAATCCGTTGTATCGTGGCTGACCGGATACGGTTCGGTCTATTTGTTTACGGTGCAAGGCCAGACTGCACCATTAAGCGGCGTTTTCATCTCTACAGTTCACATACGCTCTGCATTCACTTTCGCGGAAACCACGCTTGCGCCGCTGATCGTACATAACCCGATATGGTTCAATATGTGAAAGTGACAAGTCCATGAATCGGCTGCAACACGAAACCAGCCCGTATCTGCTGCAACATGCGGAAAACCCGGTCGAATGGTACCCCTGGGGGGAAGAAGCGCTGGGACGCGCCAAAGCTGAAGACAAGCCGATCCTGCTCAGCATCGGCTACAGCGCGTGTCACTGGTGCCATGTGATGGCGCACGAAAGTTTTGAAGACGCCGCCACCGCCCGGCTGATGAACGAACTGTTCATCAACATCAAGGTTGACCGCGAAGAACGCCCGGACGTGGACGACATTTACATGAACGCGGTGCAGGCGCTCACCGGCGGCGGGGGCTGGCCGATGACGATGTTCCTGCTGCCGGATGGCCGTCCGTTTTACGGCGGCACTTACTATCCCAAAGAAGCCCGCTATGGAATGCCGTCCTTCACCCAGGTGATGCAGGCCGTTCACAATGCTTACGCCACCCGCCGCGCTGAAATGGACGAGATGGCGGGCAAGCTGACCGACGCGCTGCGCCGCGATACGCTCAACCTGGGCGGGCTGAGCGACAATCTCACGCCTGAACTGCTCGATGCGGCGGCGAAAAAGATGCTTGCGAATGCCGACCGCACCAACGGCGGTTTCGGCGGCGCGCCCAAGTTCCCGCAGCCGATGAACCTGGAATTTCTGCTGCGTGCCTATGCCCGCACAGGCGATCAGGCGGCGCTGGATCACGTCCTGCTCACGCTGCGCAAAATGGCACGCGGCGGCATGTACGATCAAATCGGCGGCGGCTTTGCCCGCTACAGTGTTGATGCGGTATGGCTGGTGCCGCACTTCGAAAAAATGCTTTACGACAATGCCCAGTTGAGCCGCGTCTACCTGCACGCCTGGCAGATCACGGGCGATGCGTTCTACAGGCGAATCGCGGAAGAAATCTACGATTACGTGCTGCGCGAAATGACATCGCCCGAAGGTGGCTTCTATTCCGCGACCGATGCCGACAGCGAAGGCGAAGAAGGCAAGTTCTTCGTGTGGAGCCAGGCCGAACTCGAAACGCTGCTGGGCGATGATGCCCGTATTGCCATCGAATACTGGGGCGTGACCCCCGGCGGCAACTTTGAGGGGCATAACATTCTGTACGTGCCGAACGACGACGACATCGCGGCGGCACGCCTGGGACTCACGGTCGATGCGCTGCGCACCCGGCTGAACGCCATCCGCGATAAGCTGTTCGCGGAGCGCACCCACCGCGTTCATCCCGGCCTGGACGACAAGATCATCGTCGCCTGGAACGGCCTCATGCTGGCGAGCCTGGCCGAAGCCGCCCGCATCCTGGCGCGTGCCGATTACCGCATCAGCGCAATCCGCAGCGCCGATTTTCTGCTCGATTCGCTGAAAGCCCCGGATGGGCGGCTGCACCGCACCTACAAAGGCGGCCAGGCCAAAGGCGGCGGGTACCTTGAGGATTACGCCTGCCTGATTGAAGCGCTGATCGACGTATATCAGCTCACGTTCGACGAACGCTACTTCACTGAAGCCCGGGCGCTGGCCGACCGTGCGCTGGCGCATTTCCGGGCGGCGGACGGCGGCTTCTTCGATACCAGCGACACCCACGAAACGCTGATCGTGCGCCCGCGCAGCTTGCAGGATAACGCCGTGCCAAGCGGTAACGCGATGTTCGCCCGCGTCCTGATCCGTTTGATGGCGTACACAGGCGAAAGCGCGTATGAGGAAGCCGCACGGCGGACGCTCAACCCGCTGGCAAACGCGATGCGCGAGTATCCCCAGGCGTTTGGGGAGGGCTTGAATGCCATTGACGCGCTGGTGACCGGAATTGCGGAGATCGCGCTGGTGGGCAGCCCGGCAGCGGATGATATGCAACTGCTGCTGCGCGCGCTGTATGCCGCTTACCGTCCCAACGTGATCACCGCGCTGGCAGCGGCCAATGTGGATGGCGAAGCGGCGATCCCGCTGCTGAGCTACCGGACGATGAAAAATGGCGCGGCTACCGTGTATGTGTGCCGCCATTTCGCCTGTCAGATGCCCGTCACCACGCCGGACGCTTTACAGGCGCTGCTGTAAATGTTCGGGCAGGGGCAAAACCCACAGGAACATTTCCGCCTGATCCTGATCACGGTCGTTGGGCAGGCATTCGGGGCGGCGGGTTACGTGCTGGAAGAACGTCCCCCCCAGTGGGCGGGCGGCCAGTACCGTTTTTATAAAGACCTCGGCGGCGGCCTGAACGGGTTCATCGAATTCATGCACCTGTATTACGCTGAAGGCAAGCCGTCACGTTTTCGGGTCACGCTCACCCGCACCGATCAGGCGGTGCCGAATACATCATCAGCCCACCCGCAGTATGTCCAACGCTCGTTGAGCGCGCTCGTGGTCGAAGATTTCGGCGTGGCGATTTTGCCGTCCGCCGATCACTGGTGGACGTACCGCAACGGCGATACCCGTGAACTGGGCCAGGGACTTGGCGAAGCCGGGTCGCTCATCATTGGCTATGGGATTCCCTGGCTGGCGGGTGAACTGCGGCCAACATGACGATCCCCCTACGATCTGGGTGGTTGCCGCACAAAGCATGGTCTTTCGCCGTGTGCCGGGTACAATGCACGGTCATGATGCCAAAACGACTCTCCTGCATGGCGGCACTGGCCGCCGCTCTGATCGGCGGGTGCAGCATGGGTGCGCCCGACCCTAATTACGTGATCGTGACCGGAAACCCGCCAACTCCCGAAGGCTTCGCGATCACCCTGACGGCACGTGCGGCAAACCCGGCAGCGGTCGATCAGGTGATCGATGTCTCGGCGCAAGCCGCGCCGACCGATCCACCCGTTATCCCAACCGATACGCCCATCCCGACGCTGGCACAGCCGCCGGAAAGCCTGCTCGTCACGGCAGACCGCGCACGGGTGAATGGTTTCTTCGAGGATGCCGTCGGATCATACCAATTGATCCTGGTTCAGGGCGAAAGCGTGCCGGAACCCATTCGTGCAGCGGCGGCGTTCGGCCTGGGCGTGTCGGCGCTGCGCGAAGGCCTGTTCGTGCAGGCAGCGGACGCGATGACGCTGTTTCTGGAGCAATTCCCGAATGATCCCCGCGTGGGACAGGCCTATTTTCTGCGCGGCGATGCGTATCTGGGGCAGGCGCGCTGGATTGAAGCGATCAACGACTTCAGCCGCTACCTGGAACTGCGTCCCGGCCTGCTCGATAGCTATGCCTACGAACGCATCGCGGATGGGCTGCTCGCCATCGGCCAGACGGACGCGGCCATCAACAACTATGTGAATGCGGCGAACGCGGCGCGCAGCCTGGTACCCCAGTTGGCGCTGCGCGAACGAGTCGCCCAGGTGGAAATCGGCGCAGGGCGCACAGCAGATGCCGTCGCGCAGTACGATGCGATCCTGCAATCGGCGCAGAACGCGCCCTACCGCGCCACGATTGCGCTGGCGGCGGCGCAGGCCTTGTTGAACGCCGGCGACGTGGAAAACGGCACGATTCGTCTGCAAGACGTGGTGAACACCTATCCCGACCAGGCAGCAGCCTACACAGCGGCAGCGCTGCTGGCAGAACGCGGAGTCCCGGTCAATCAATGGTATAGGGGACGTGCTGCGTTCAATTATGGCGATTACCAGGCTGCGATTGAGGCGTTCAACACGTATTCGACCGAAACCCCAGCGGTCAGCATCGACCCGGACATGTACCTGTTATTGGGGCGTGCCTACCGCGAGATTGGGAATGCGACGGCAGCGCTGACCGCCTTTCAGACCATCATCGATCAATACCGCACGTCGCCGCAGTTCGGCCAGGCTTTGTTGGAGCAGGGGCGAACGCGCTTTCTGAGCGGGGATATTCCCGCCGCGATCCAGTTCTACCTGGGGATCGTCGATACCTACGATTATTTGCCCGAAGCGCCGGAGGCGTTATGGCGGGCGGCGTACCTGTACAGCACCAACGATGACCCTGCCCAGGCGCGCATCCTGTTCGAGCGGTTGGCGGATCGCTACCCCGAAAGCGAACAGGCGCGCAGCGGCCTGCTGCTGGCGGCGAGCGCGGCGCTGGCGACGAACGATCCGCGTGCGGCGGAACGGTTTTACCTTGAAGTTGCCAACCGTTCGACGGGCGAAACCCAGTCCAGCGCGCTGCTTTCAGCCGGGCGGCTGGCGCTGGAACGCGGCGACAGCGCGGCAGCCAACGCTGCCTTTGCCCAGGCATCACAGGCCGCACCGGACAGTTATTTTGCCGCTCGTTCGCGGGATATTCTGAACGGAACCGCGCCGTTTGCGCGCGCGGCGGGCGCACGCTTCACCTTCGATGACGCGGCGGAACGCGCCGAAGCCGAAGCGTGGATGCGCGCCACATTTGGCATCGAGCAGCCGGGCGAACTCGGCGTGCTGTCGCCAGAACTGGCCGCAGACCGTCGCATCGTGCGCGGCGGTGAGCTGTGGGCAGTGGGGGCGTATGAAGAAGCCCGCGCCGAATTCAGCGACATCATCGACGCGTACCGGGCTGACCCGCTCGTGTCGTATCAACTGGCGCTGTATCTGCGCGACCTGACCGCCTATCAGAACTCGATCTTTGCCGCCGCCAATGTGATCATCGCGGCGGGCGTGGGGACGCTGGATGCGCCGCGCTACCTGGCGCGAATGCGCTATCCGGCGTACTACAGTGACCTGGTGCAGGCGGCAAGCGAACGGCAGGGGGTCGATCCGCTGCTTATGCTGGCGCTGATCCGCCATGAAAGCCTGTTCGATACGTATGCGACGGCGGCGGCGGGTGAAGTCGGGCTGACACAGGTGATCCCCGGTACTGGGGAATACATCGCGGGACAGCTTGCTTTCCCGGATTACCAGCACGCCGATCTCTTTCGTCCGTATGCGGGCATCGAATTTGGCGCGTACTACCTGGGGGAACAGCTCCGCACCTTCGAGGGCAATGCGACGGCGGCGCTTTCGGGCTACAATGCCGGGCCAGGGCGGGCGATTGCCTGGCGCGATATTTCAGGCGGTGATCATGATGTCTTCCTCGCATCGATCACCATCGACAGCACGCGCATCTACGTCCAGCGCATCTACGGTTTCTATACCATCTACCGGGCGCTGTACGGCACGTAGCGCAGCCGCCCTACATTTCGGACGGGTTCTGCCCAAGCATCGAACGGACTTTCGATACCAGGTCATGATGCAGGATCGGCTTGGGCAGATAATCGTTCGCGCCGGATTCAATCCCGCGAATGATGCTTTCCGCATCGCCCCTGGCTGACAGGATGAGGATCGGGGTTTTGCGCTGGGCATCGCGCTGGCGAATCACCCCACATAGTTCGATTCCGTCCATACCGGGCATCATGACATCCAGAATGATCAGATCAGGGGTATACTCATCAAGAACACTCAGCGCCGCGTTCGCATCACGCGCTTTCAGGACGTTAAAGCCGCCGCGCTCCAACATGATTCCAATCAGCGTCAGTGCGCCAATTTCATCGTCAACGACCAAGATTTGCCGCTTCATGGGGAAAAACCCTTCACGGGAACGAGTCTTCGGCACTATGTAATCACAATTTTAGACAATTTATGAGACGGATTCCCTATCGACATGGCCCCAATCCCTCTCATCATCTTCCCTTAAGCAGTTTAACATTGGAATGAAGCGGGGCGCAACGGCACTTCCATTAAGTTTTAGCAGTGTACCCATGCCAAAAGGAGCGGGGATATGCCGTCGAATACGGCGATACAAGTCCATCATATTGCCAAGTCGTATGGCAGTTTTCAGGCCGTTCGTGATTTGACCTTCGACGTGTACGCCGGGGAAATTTTCGCCATGCTGGGGCCGAATGGCGCGGGCAAAAGCACGACCATTCGCATGATCCTCGATATTCTGAAGCCGGATTCCGGGTCGATTGCCGTGCTGGGCGGCGCGCTGAACGACGCGACCAAAAATCGCATCGGCTACCTGCCCGAAGAACGCGGCCTGTATCGCGGCGTGCCGGTGGTTGAAGTGATGACCTACCTGGCAACGCTGAAAGGGCTGAGCAGTGCTGAAGCCCGTAAGCGCAGCCTGGCTTACCTGGAAAAACTGGAGTTAAGCGCGTTTGCTCGTAAGAAAGTCAGCGATTTAAGCAAGGGGATGCAGCAAAAAGTACAGTTCGCCGTCACCCTGCTGCATGACCCGGCGCTGATCATCATCGATGAGCCGTTCAGCGGGCTTGACCCAGTGAACACGCTCGTGATCGAGGACATGATCAAGGCGTTTCGGGATCAGGGTGGCGCGGTGGTGATGAGTACGCACCAGATGTACCAGGTCGAATACCTGGCGGATCGCCTGGTGATGATCAACAAAGGGGAACAGGCGTTGTATGGCCAGGTGGACGAGGTGCGCGCCCGCTATGCTCTGCCTGCCGTGATCGTTGAAGGCGTAGGCGATTGGGCATCGGTGCCGGGCGTGGAGCGCATCGAAGCCGAGGACGGCGGACGCGGCACGCTCATGTTTCTGGAAGCCCATACGCAGCCGGAACAGGTATTGAGCGCGCTTGCCGGGCGGCCCGATATTCAGCTTCGCCGTTTTGAACTGGCCGTCCCGCGCCTGAACGATATTTTCATTCAGGTGGTCGAACAGGGCAGAAATGGAACAACGGCATGAACAAGGCATGGCGTATTGCCCGGCGCGAGTTCGCCTCGAACATCATTAAGCCGTCGTTTCTATTCGGCGCGTTCGGCGTGCCGCTGATCATCATCGTGATCATGGTGGTCGTGATCGCGCTGGCGGCAGAATCGCAGGAAAATCTTGACCGGGTGGGCGATGTCGGCTACGTGGATCAGTCCGGCGTGCTGGCCGATGCCGCCGCCCGTCCCGAAACATTTTTGGCCTTCCAGGATGCAGAAGCCGCCCGCGCCGCGCTTGAAGCGCAGCGGATCGGCGCGTATTTCGTGCTGGAGCCGAACTATGTGCAAACGGGTACGGTGCGGTTGGTTTCGCGCACCAGCGCCCCCGATGCCCTGAAGGACGAGATCGACGCATTTCTGATCGCCAATCTCGCCCGCGATCTCGACCCCGAACAGGTTGAACGGCTGATCGACCCCATCGACGAATCGATCCTCACGCTCGACAGCGGACGACAGCTCAGCGGCGCGGCGTTCGTGGGGTTGTTCATCGTCCCGTTCATCTTTGTGTTCGTGTTCCTGCTCGCGTCCCAAACGACGAGCGGCTACCTGATGAGCGGTGTCGTCGAAGAGAAAAACAGCCGTATCATGGAAATTCTCGTCACCACCGTCACACCGTTTCAACTGATGTTCGGGAAGATCATCGGGTTGGGCGCACTGGGATTGGTACAGTTGATCGTCTGGCTGGCGGCGGGTTATCTGGTGACCACCCTGGGACAGGGGACTCCTGTGCTGGCCGGGGTGACGATTCCGCCCGACCTGCTGGCGATTGGCATCGTGTATTTCATCCTGGGCTATTTCCTGATGGCCGGGATCATGGCTGGGATCGGTGCGGTGGTGGGCAGCGAACAGGAAAGCCGCCAGTATGCCGGGCTGTTCACACTGCCGTTTTCTATCCCCTTCTTCCTGATCGTGAGCTTCTTCACCGACCCGGACGGTCCCATCGTCACATTTCTGTGTCTGTTCCCGTTCACGTCGCCCGTTTCGGTGATCATGCGGTCGGCGTTCAGCGCGATGCCGCCCGAACTGCTCGCGCTCAGCATGACGATCCTGCTCATCACCACGCTGGTGGTGATTTGGCTGTCATCACGTATTTTTCGATGGGGACTGCTGCTGTATGGCAAGCGCCCCAGTCTGGGGCAGATCGTGCGGGCGGTACGCCGCCGTTCGTCAAGCATGGCCACGACCGCCGCTGCGCCAGTCGAAGCCGGAGGACGCTGAATGATGCACAACCCCACTTTGCGGGTATTCATGTACGAACTGACCCGCAATTTTCGCCGCCCAGGGTTCCTGTTCACCACCTTTGGCGTGCCGCTGCTGTTGTTCGTCGGGTTTCAACTGCTTACCCGTGCGGCGGCGGACAGCCTGCAAACCAACATCAACGATACCGCCGCCGTTCAGCAATTGGCGGAAGATTTCGACCCGATGCGCACAGTCATGCGTGGGCTGGTCGATGAATCCGGCCTGTTTGAAGCGGCTGAACTACCGCCGACCTGGACACGTTATGAGTCCGAAGCGGCAGCCCGCGCTGCGCTGGATGATGGTACCGTCGAAATGTATTACCGTGTCGAACCAGATTACCTGGAATCAGGTACAGTGGTGACGGTGCTGCAAGAATTCGAGATCAGCCTGGTGGTCGATAACACGCTCGATACGCTGGCGCGGCGCTACTTCGCTCAGGGGATCGAGCCATCACTCGCCAACCGCCTGCTGGTGCCTGCACGCTATCTCGAAGAAACCCTGACGCTGACGGCGACGGCGGATGGCACTGTCGATGAGGATGCATCGTTCGTGATCGTGTATGCTTTTGCGGTCACACTGATCACGACGGTTTTTCTCACCAACGGCTACCTGATGCAAACGCTGATCGAAGAGAAAGAAACCCGCCTGGTCGAAATCCTGGTCGCCACGCTGCGCCCGATGCAGCTTCTGACCGGGAAAATTCTGGCATTGGGGTTGTTGGGCCTGTTTCAGGTGACCGTCTGGGTTGGCATGATGATCGTGATCGTCAATGTCGCGGGCGGCCAGCAGGCCGAAAATGTCGGGCAGGCGGTGAGCATCATTGCCTCACTGGCGAACCTTCAACTGCCGCTGCACCTGCTTCCGCTGCTGCTGGTCTATTTCATCCTGTCGTATCTGCTGTTCGCGGCGCTGTACAGCACGGTGAGCGCGATCTCGAATTCGATGCGCGAAGGCCCGCAGTACGCCGTGATTTTCGTGCTGCCTGCACTCCTGCCGATCTATCTGCTCCCGGTCTTTGCCAGCACGCCGGATTCGCCGCTGGCCGTTGGGCTGAGCATTTTCCCGCTCACCGCGCCTATTTCGATGACGGCTCGGCTGGTGATCATCGAAGTCCCGGCTTGGCAGATCGCCTTGAGTCTGGCCTTGCTCACGCTCACCGTAGTGGGGTCGATGTGGATGGCCGCCCGTGTGTTCCGCGCTGGGGTGCTGCTGGCCGGGCGCGTACCGAAGCTGAAGGATTTACCCACGCTGATTCGCGGCTGACCCAGGGGACACCATCCCGAACGGAGCATGTTTGGTGATCATCGATACGTTGTGGCAAACCCAGACCGAACCCGGCCTGGAACATCTCTCGCTGGAAGTGCATGATGCGGGCGTGACCGCCGATGGCCTGTTGATAGGGCTGGCTGCGGCGCGTCCGTTCCGGCTGCGCTATGTGCTGCACCTGGATGTTCAGTTTCAGGTGCGGATGGTACAGCTTGCCATCACCGAGCCGTTCACCCGGCAGATTGAGCTGCGGCGCGATGCGGCGGGCGGGTGGGTCGATAAACTGGGAATCGAGCTGCCAGCGCTGCGCGGCTGCCGCGATGTAGACATTGAAAGTTCCGCCTTCACCAATACGCTGCCGATCCGCCGCACCGCCTGGAAGCCGGGGCAAACCGCTGCCTTCGACATGGCATACATCCGCCTGCCTGACCTGGCAGTGGAGGTCGATTCGCAGCAGTACACCTGCCTGGACGTGACTCCCGACGGCGGCGTTTTCCGCTATGAAGGGCTGCGCACACGGTTCAGCGCTGAACTGCGCGTCGATGCTTACGGCCTGGTGGTCGAATATGGCGACCTGTTCCGGCGCGTGTTCTCAACGGCACTGTAGGCGCACACCCGGACAAAAAGCGGGATGCACGCTTAGGTGAGGCGCATCCCGCTCGTTCACTAGTAGCCCATCGTCGTATCTGACGTGGCGATACTTACGCCCACTGCACGATACCCAACTGGAAATCGCTGCTCAGTGCTTCATGGTGCGGCACGACACGCACCGATAGGCCGCGATCCCCGCTGGTGGGGTAGGCGACCCGCGCTGAAAAACTGTGATGGGTGCCGCTCCCGCTGCCGTTGACAGGTTCCATGTTGACCGCTTCGCCATCGCTGCCCAGTTCGCCACGTGTGGTCAGCGGCGCGTAGTACAATTGAACCCGGACATCTTTCGGCGTGAGCGTGCCAAGATTCACCACCGCCTTGACTTCCAGTTCACGCCCCACCTGAACCGATTTTTCGGCTACGTCCACGCTGACTACCTGTACCTGGCTCCACGCATGGCCGAGCTGGTAGCGCCATTCAGAGAAGTTAAGCCCATTGCTCAAATCGGGGGTAGTCATGCTGACCAGCCGCCGGTACGCCGGGACGTACATCAGGTCGGTGTATTCCTGTACCATACGGTGCGTGTTGAACATAGGAGCAAGCTTTTTGAAACTGGCCTTGACCTTTGCCACCCATTCACGCGGGACATCATCGCGGGTGCGTTCGTAATACATCGGGATGATCTCGCGTTCGAGCAGGTTGTACAGCGCCGAACTTTCGACATAATCCTGAAGATCGGCCTGGCTTTCCGGGTATTCTTCGCCGTTGCCAATTGCCCACCCCACCGATGGATCGTACCCTTCATCCCACCAGCCATCGAGAATCGAGCAGTTCAGGCCGCCGTTGTAGATCACCTTCATGCCGCTCGTGCCGCTGGCTTCCTTCGGGCGGCGCGGATTGTTCAGCCACACGTCCACGCCCTGCACCAGGTAGCGGGCGATGTTCATGTCGTAATCTTCCAGAAAGACAATCGAGTGGCGGAATTCCGGCATCCGCGAAAGCCGCACGATCTGCCGGATGAATTCCTTGCCTTCGGTATCATGCGGGTGCGCTTTCCCGGCGAAGATCAACTGTACCGGGCGTTCCGGGTCGTTGAGCAGTTTCGCCAGGCGTTCCGGTTCGCGGAACAGCATAGTCGCACGCTTGTACGTGGCGAAGCGGCGTGCAAAACCAATCGTGAGCGCGTCCGGGTTGAGCAGTTCCGACGCGGCTTCGATTTCGCTCTGCGGCGCGCCGCGTTTTTGCAGCGCGGCGGCGACCTGCTTGCGGGCGAACGCAATCAGCCGTTCACGGCGGCGTTCGTGGGTGCGCCACAGCTCCGTATCCGGGATGTTGTCGATTTCAGCCCAGATGTCGGCGCGGTATTCTTCGGTACGCCAGCGCGGGTTCAGGTAGCGGTCGAGCAGCGCCGCCATTTCACTGCTCACCCAGGTTTGGGTATGAATGCCGTTGGTGATCGACCCAATCGGAATTTCGTGCTGCGGAATGTTCGGGTACATCCACTGCCACAGATGGCGCGATACCACCCCGTGCAGCTTGGCGACACCGTTTGAACTGCCGCTCAGGTTCAGTGCCAGCACCGCCATCGAGAACAGTTCGTAATCGCCCATGCTTTCGCGCCCCAGGGCGATGAACTGATCCCGCGACAAGCCCAGTTCACCCCAGTAGGTGGAGAAATGTTCATCGATCAGGTCATAACCGAAGCGTTCCAGCCCGGCGGGGACAGGCGTATGCGTGGTGAAGATGTTCGATGCCGCCAGAATATCCCGCGCCTGGTAGAAACTCAGGTTGTGCTGCTTCATGAACAGGCGGATGCGCTCCAGCGCCATGAATGCGGAGTGGCCTTCGTTCATGTGGCAAACATCAGGGTGGTAGCCCATCGCCTCCAGCGCCCGAATGCCGCCGATGCCCATCAGCACTTCCTGGCGAATGCGGGTGCGGCGGTCACCACCGTACAGACGGTCGGTCAGGTTGCGATCTTCTTCCAGCGGGTTTTCGGCAATGTTCGAATCGAGCAGGAACAGCGGGTTCCGCCCGATCTGCATCTTCCAGACCTGGGCGTGAAGCTGACGACCCGGCATTGGCACGCTGATCTTGAGCGGCGACCCGTCGGCCTTCCGCATCAGCGTGACGGGCAGGTTCGCCCAGTCATTGAGCGGGTAATTTTCCTGCTGGTAACCGTCGGCATTGAGATACTGGCGGAAGTAGCCTTCCTGGTACAGCAGCCCCACGCCAATCAGCGGGATACCCAGGTCGCTGGCGCTCTTCAGGTGGTCACCGCTCAGAATGCCCAGGCCGCCGGAATAGTTCTGCACGCATTCGGTGATGCCGAATTCCATCGAAAAGTAAGCGTAAACGGGTGTGCCATCCGTACTGTGATTTTCGGCATACCACGTATGTTCATCCTGCATGTAGCTGTCGAAGTCGTCCAGGACGCGATGGTAATGCGCCATGAACGCGGAATCATCGCACGCGGCCTGTAAGCGTTCCTGGCTTAGCGTACCCAACATGGCGACCGGGTTATGCCCGGTGCGATCCCACAAGTCACGGTCGAGACGACGGAACAGGGCGATGGCTTCGTGGTTCCATGCCCACCGCAGATTGTAGGCGAACTCTTGTAATCGCTGAAGCGGTTCCGGCAGATTTGGAACCACACTGACGATAGCAACTGGTTTTACCATTGTGAAAGGTCTCCTAGCACCCATTGCGGCTTTCAAGATAGCTATTTTCGGGAAAAACGGCAAGGTTGCGCCCATGTGTGCGTTTTTCGCTGCCAAAGCCGCGTACTGTATCACGCGGATGCTAACCGGATATGATGAGCATGGAGCGGTTTTATGAACATCCCCGACAAAATGCCCTTATGATAGACTGTGCATTTTTTCACAGAACAGCCCTTTTGAATCAAGGTGGATTGTGCTACAAAAGATCACAGCCTGAAGCATTTCGGTCAGGTTTCGTGTTCCGGGCGTGTGAACCAACCCAACCAACCGTAAGGTGGCAAATCACCATGCTGAAAAAGCAGTTTCTGAAGACCAAACCCGTGTGCAAAGTCACATTTTCGCTGCCCGCCAGTGTGCAGGGCGAAACCGTTCATCTCGTCGGGGATTTCAACGGCTGGGATGAGCTGAACACCCCCATGAAGCGCCAGAAGGACGGCAGCTTCACGGTGACGCTCGACCTGGAAAAAGGCCAGGAATTCCAGTTCCGTTATCTGGTCAACGGGGCGGAATGGCACAATGACTGGGAAGCAGATCGCTACGTTCCGAATCCGTTCAGCGGCGATAACTCGGTCGTGGTGACGACGGAACCCGCCGCCGAATAACCCGCACAGGGGACGGGCGCGGGGCAGTGCAACATCCTGCCCCGCGCACAGGCTAACCCAAAGATTGCTACGATTTCTTGTAGCCCAGCCGGGTTCCTGCCGGGACGACCTTATCCTTGTACGAATCGAAATCTTCCAGGCGTAGATCCGTCCCGATGATCGATTTGGGGCCGATGGTGAACCCGCCGGGAATGTGCGCGTTCTTGCCCACGCATACGATCCCCAGGTCGCCTACATCGCTGATCGCGCCGACCCGTGCATTCGCGCCGACGATCACCATTTTGTCCAGGATCGCCCGTTCCACCACCGCACCGCTTTCGATGTACGCATCCGTCAGCACGACCGAATCGCGGATGACCGCGTTGGGGCCGACGAACACCCCCGGCGACAGCACCGACCGTTCCACGACCGCGCCTTCGCTGATGATCGCGCCGTTGCAGATCATGCTGTTGCGGATCGATGCGCCCGCCGCGATCTGCGCCGGAGCGCGTTCTTCGCTGCGCGTATGCACGATCCAGGTACGGTCGTTCAGGTTGAGCGATGGCGGATTCGCCAGCAGATCCATGTGCGCTTCCCAGTATGATTCAATCGTCCCTACATCCAGCCAGTAACCGCCGTAGATATAGGCAAAGATGTTCATCTTTTCGGCCACCATGCGCGGAATGATGTCCTTGCCGAAATCGTGGTTGCTGTCGCCTTTGCTGTGGTCTTCGCGCAAAAGCTGATCCAGCACATCGTAATTGAACACGTATACGCCCATGCTCGCCAGGTTGCTGGGCGGGTTGGCGGGCTTTTCGACGAACGCACTGATGCGCGATTCGCCGTCCACGTCGAGAATCCCATAGCGGCTGGCTTCATCCAGCGGCACGCTGATCGCGCACACCGTCGCATCGGCGCGCTTGTCGCGGTGGAACTGGATCAGTGTGTCGTAATCCATTTGGTAAATGTGATCCCCGGATAGGATCAGCACATAATCCGGGCGGCCCCGCCGCACAAAATTGAGGTTCTGCTGCACCGCATCGGCAGTGCCGCTGTACCAGTCAGTATCATAACGACCTTTGTACGGTTGCAAAATCTGCACACCGCCCGTGAACGAACGATCCAAGTCCCAGGGGCGGCCCCGTTCAATGTGATCGTTCAGGCTGTGTGGGCGGTACTGGGTGAGAATCAGCACATCGAAAATGCCCGAATTGACGCAGTTGCTCAGCGTGAAATCGATAATGCGGTACTTGCCCGCGAACGGAACGGCGGGTTTAGCGCGCTTGGTCGTCAGAGTGGCGAGCCGGGTACCTTCCCCACCCGCCAGGATCACAGCTTTGGTTTTCATGAAGCGTTCGTTCTCCTCTTGAGAATTTGTTCATAAAGGGCAATGTAATCGCCAGCGCTTTTCTTCCAGCTAAAATCCGTGCGCATGGCGCGTTCCTGCATTCGCCGCCATGCATCCGGTCTATCCCGATAGGTAGCGAGCGCCCATTGCAGCGTCCCGAATACGGCTTCGGGCGTTTCCCATTCAAACACGAACCCCGTCCCGGTAGTGCCGTCGTGATTATCATAATTGGTCACAGTATCGGCAAGGCCACCCGTCACCCGCACTAACGGCAGCGCGCCGTAGCGCATCGCCAGCATTTGCCCCACTCCGCACGGTTCATAGCGGCTGGGCATCAGGAACAGGTCGCAGCCGCCGTAGATACGCTGCGCCAGCGCCGCATTGTAGCCAATATAAACACGGGCTTTGTCGCGGAAATCCTCCCCAATCTGCCACAGGCTGCCCTGAATATCACTTTCGCCGCTGCCCAGCACCACAAGCTGCACATCGGCGCTGCCCAGCAGGTCGCGCAGCGGCTGAAGGGCAAGATCGAACCCTTTTTGTGATACCAGGCGGCTGACGATGCCGATCAACGGGGTATCCGGGCGGATGGGCAGCCCGGCATCCTGCTGAAGCTGCTGCTTGTTCGCGCCGCGTCCTTCCGCAAAGGTATCGGCATCGAACGGCGCTGCCAGGTGCGGATCGGTCGCCGGGTTCCAGTGATCGGTATCGATCCCGTTCAGGATGCCGTACAGATCGAGCATCCGGGTGCGCAGCAGTTGATCCAGCCCGTAGCCCTGATACGGATATTGAATTTCGACCGAGTAACGCGGGCTGACGGTGGTGATCACGTCGGTGTAGGCCAGCGCGATCCCCATCAGGTTATCGGACTTGCCGAACCGGATCAATTCGGGCTGATCGCGCTCTGGTATTCCGAACTCGAACATCCACCCACCGACATAATCGCCCTGGTACGCCATGTTGTGGATGGTATACATCGTCCCTACGCCCGCCCAGGCCGGGTTTTCGATTCGTGCGCGTGCGGTCAGAAACGGAATCAGTCCGGTATGCCAGTCGTGCGCATGGATCACATCCGGCATCCAGCCGTGCTGGGTGCGCAGTGCATCGCACGCGGCCAGGGCGGCCTGTGAGAAAAAAACGAAGCGCGGTACATCGGCATCCCAACCCTGGTATACGCCCGCTTCGGTGCCGAAGTAGGGCGCGCCGCGCAGAAAATAGATCGGCACGCCTTCATAATCGAGCGTGAACAGTTCGCACGCAGTGATCCCGGTGCGGCGGTACAGTTCAAAGGTGAGCAGGTGCCGTGCGCCGTAACCCGCTTTGTCGATGAATCCGTAGTCCGGCATCAGCACACGGGCATCGATGCCGTGCTGCCGCAGCGCTTTCGGCAGCGAACCGACGACATCCGCCAGGCCGCCGACTTTAGCGAAGGGATCGACTTCGGCACTGGTGAATAAGATGTTCATGATATCCCCCTGGTGTCGGGTTGATGCCGGGTACACGAGCCTGTTCAGCGCCCGCTGTTCGCGTTGGCGATGAAGTTGTATGGGTAGGGCAGGGTTGGTTGGCTGACTTCGGTCAGGGCGTGCATGTGTTCCGCGTTCAGCGTCCAGCCCACTGCACCGAGATTATCCGTCAGGTGGCGCAGCGTGCGCGCCCCAACAATCGGCGCGGTCACACCCGGCATGTGCAGCAGCCAGCGCAGTGCAATCTGTGCCGGGGTTTTACCCGTCTCGTCCGCCACGCGGAACAGCACATCCAGGATCGACCAGGTGCGTTCGTTGGCGTAGGTATCCCAGTCTTCGCTCCAGCCGCGCTTGCTGGCTTCATCGACACGGGTATTTTCGACCGGGGCGGTCATGCCGCGTCGATATTTGCCGCTCAGCCAGCCGCCGCGCAGCGGACTCCAGGGGATCACGCCTAAGCCTTCATTCAGGCACACCGGGAGCAGTTCCCATTCCAGGCTGCGATCCAGCAGGTTGTAGAGCGGCTGCAAACAGGTATACGGCTCCCACCCGTGCCGGACGCATAAATCGACCGCTTTCTGAAGCTGCCAGCCCGTGTAGTTGCTCACCCCCACATAGCGGACTTTTCCCGCTTTGACCAGCGTATCGAGCGTACTCAGGGTTTCTTCCAGCGGCGTACCCTGATCCCAGCAGTGAACCTGATACAGATCGATGTAATCGGTTCCCAGGCGGCGCAGACTGGCATCGACCGCCGACAGAATATGCTTGCGGCTCACGCCGACATCGTTCACGCCATCGCCCATCGTGAAGCGGGCTTTGGTCGCAATGATCCACTGATCGCGGGGTTGGGTGTGCAGCCAGCGTCCGACGATCTCTTCGGAAAGCCCGCGAGAGTACACATCGGCGGTATCGATGAACGTGCCGCCCGCTTCCGCGAAGGCGTTCATCATGGCGATGCTCTCTGCTTCGGACGATTCGCGTCCGAACGTCATCGCCCCCAGACAAATTTCACTGACCTTCATCCCGGTCTTGCCCAGATAACGGTAATTCATTTTCAAACATCCTCAAGGTGTTTCGTAAGTACGGTACCAGCGAAAATCGATGTCCGGGAACAGTTTATCCAGTTCGTACCATTCATGCGCAAGGTTGGCGTTGGGCGCGCCGCTTTCCAGCCCAGCGACCAGTTTTTCAAAGCGTTCGTGATGCTGGCTGAACCGCTGAATTGCATATTCGCGGGCCTGCCCAGTGGTGACCAGGAACTGCCAATCGCTGCTCTGCATCAGCATCAGTTCGCGGGCTGCCTGCTTCAACACCGATTCTTCATCGGCAGTGGGGTGGCTGAACTGGTTCGCCAGCGATTCCATGCGCGCTTCGGCCTGATAAATCGGCGGCCACATCCAATGATTTTCGCCATTGTCCCAGACGAAATGAGTCCCGCCCGCGCCCCACGAACTTTCCGGCAGATTCAGCACATCGACCGGGGGATGTTCCTGGATGTACGCGCTGGCAGTGGTGAGCTGTACGTCCGGGTGGCCTACCAGGTGACGCAGCACTTTACCGAGCCAGTCCACGCCTTCAAACCACCAGTGGCCGAACAATTCGGTATCATAGTTGGCGCTGACGATCCCGGTGCTGTTTTCGCTGTGTTTGCGGTACGCCCGCAGTTGGTCGCCCACGAGATGCGCGAAATGTTCCGAATGCTGATCGACCTTGCACAGCGCCCATTCCGGCTGGTAGAAGTCTTTTTCGCCCAACGGCGTTTGATTGCTGGTGATGCGCCAGTACTGAATTCCGGTGCGGCCACTCTTGCGGTAGAACTCCCGGTAATCGAAATCACCGGGGTAGCCCCATTCCGCGCTCCAGACCTGCTGGCCGACGCGCACATTCCGTCCGATGGCCGCCACCCCGGAATGTGCGCCTTCGGCATAATGCAGGGTGTCCGCCACCCAGTACGGGCGGAAGGTGGTGGTTTCGCGCTTCGGCACGGGCTGGCCGGGCGGCAGTACATAGCGCCGCTTGATTGCCCCATACGGTCCGACAACATCGCCAGTGGCGACTCCGACCGGATCGCCGCCTGTGATGGTGTGCGTTTCGGTGAAAAAGACCTTGATCCCGTTCACGGCCAGGAAATGTTCCAGGCCGGGGCGCTGGTCGCCATGTTCGGTGATGTACGCTGGACGGTAGCCGCATTCGGGCAACCAGAACGCGGTAGGCGCACGCCCGAACAGCCGCTCATACGTGCGAATCCCCTGCCTGATCTGCGCGTTGATGCTGCTGTCGCGCCCCAACAGCGGCAGGTAAGCATGGGTGGCGGCGCTGGCGCTGATCTCGATCAGCCCTTCATCCTGCAAGCGCCGGAATGCGCCAATCACGTCGCGTTCAAAACGGATTTGAAAAGCCGCTTTCACTTTTTCAAAAATATGCTTGTTCCATTGCGCCAGTTCCCGCAGTTGGGCGTGCGCGGTATCCGGAGCCTCATAATATTCCAGATCGTTTTGAGCGGCGGCGATGCGGTCATCAAGATACTGGTCGAAATGATCCAGGACCAGTGGGTCGGCAAGCTGTTCTGCCAGCACTGGCGTGATACCGAAGGTCAGCCGAAAGGGAATGCCTTCATCCCGTAAATTGTTCAGCGTCTCCAGCAGTGGGACATACGTTTCCATCATCGCTTCATGAATCCACTCTTCACCGTGTGGCCAGCGCCCGGCCAGGCGCGCATACGGCAGGTGGCTATGAAGCATGAACGTGAACGCGCCTGAAAGGGTCACGGATGCTTCCTGTTCCTGATCAGCGTATCAATGGATAAGGATTGTAACCATCCGGGCGGGTTCGTCGCAACCGCCGTGTGCTTCAGCGCGCACAAACATGACAGAATCAGCTACCTGTGTCAAAATCAGGTTAGATGGTTGTTCACTAACATTCAACCCTTTCTTCGTTTTTGTGGTCTATGGCATACTTGGGACGAAAGGGCAAAAGATGGGGCGCAACCAAAAGCTACTTCAACGCCTGCTGAACAATCCTAAAAATGTCCATTTTGATGATTTGATTAGGCTAGTGTTTGCGTTTGGTTTCATACCGGATCGCATCAAGGGAAGTCATCATACCTTTAAACATCCGTTAGTACCCGATGCCTTCCTGCTGCTTCAACCTGACAAAAATGGTCAGGCTAAACCATATCAGATTAAGCAGCACAATCTTCGAATAGACAGTGATGAAGAATGAGATTCTGAATGATGGAAGACTACCATATCAATGTATTTTACAGTACGGAGGATCAAGCGTATATCGCCGATATTCCAGATTTGAAGTATTGCTCGGCACATGCCAGTACGCCCCAGGAAGCGCTGATCGCAAAAGAAGCATGGTTGGAGGCTGCCCGTGCGAATAATCGCTCGATCCCCGCACCCCGTTACCGCCCTGCCATTTGCCAGGTAGGGTGACGGCTTTACCCGTTGGCACGGGGCAGATACGTGCTGAAGATGCTGCCTTGCCCCACCTGGCTGCGCACCGAAAGATAGCCGCCGTGCGCTTCGGCCACTTTGCGAGCGATGAATAAGCCCTGCCCCAGGCCGCGTGGGTCGATCAGCTTGCCGGACGGTGTGCGCGCTTCGCCGCGATAGAAGCGGTCGAAGATGTGCGGCAGGTCTTTTTCGTGAATGCCGACCCCCGTATCGACCACCTGCACCGCGATTTGATCCGGTTCATGCAGGCGCGCCGTCATGATGATGTGGCCGCCGCGTTCGGTATAGCGCACTGCGTTTTGCAGCACATGCCCAAACGCCCAGCGCAAGCGTGGGTCATCGCCTTCGACGATCAACCGTTCTGTGTTGCACACCATGAACGAGACATCCAGGTTGGCGCGTTTGATCTCTGGCTGCAAGCCTTTGATCACGTTCCAGAGCAGTTCTTCAAGTGCCAGCGGGTCGCGCCGGATGCTGAACCCACCCGTCGTCAGTTCGGAAATATCGAGCAGTTCGACGATCATGCGATCCAGCACATCGACATTGCGGCTGAGAGTCTCTAGCAGGCGGGTGTTCAACTGGCCGACTTCGCTTTGCGCCGTCAGGACTTCGCTCACGCCTTTGATCACCGCCATTGGCGTGCGCAGTTCGTGGCTGATAGCCGTGATGAACTGATCTTTCAGCCGTTCAGACAGCACATCGCTGGTCACATCGCGCAGCAGAACGAGCGTCCCCAGTCGTTTCCCACGTTCATCGGCCAGCGCGCCTAACTGCGCACCCAGGATACGGTTGTTGACCGATACCTGTTTCGGTTCGTTCAATGGCATCAGTTCGCTGGTGCTGGTCACTGTGCGGTAGCGGTTGTAAAGCTGGCCAAGTTCGCTCTCCCAGAACGCCTTGATCGAACCGAGCAGTTCCCGCGCCGCTTTGTTGACCATGATCACGCGGCCTTCATTATCCTGCACGATCACGCCTTCGGAAATGTTCGCCAGCACCGCGCTGATCTTCTCAATATCCTCATCGCGCTTGGCAATCAGGTGATACTGATGGCGGATGAAATCATCGCGCTTGCGCACTTCGGCTTCAATGCGCTTGCGAATGCCCAGGCTGCCATATAAACGGCTGAAAAACCGCTCCGACGCGCTGCCGAGCGTATTCACCCGTTCGATCATGCCGCTCAGTTCACGCGGGTCGCTGGAAGTCATGATGCGTTTCCGTTCCGCTTCTGGTCACGAATGGTATACAAAATCGACCGCAGTTGATCCAGGTCGGGTAACGGCTTGCTGAGGATGTGATCCACTCCATCATCGCTCATCATCTGGGTACGTTCACCGTCGCTCAGCGAAAAAGCCGTCATCAGCACAATCGGCACTTGGGAAAATGCCGGAATCGAGCGCATCCGGTTGGCAATCTCGTTGCCCTTCTTGCCCGGCATACGAATGTCCATCAGCACCAGTTCGGGCAGCGAATCGACGCTGCTCATCTGCTGTTCCAGCGTATCCAGCCATTCCCACACCTTCTGACCGTTTTCATACGCGACCGTCTGGTGTCCCCACACGGTGATCATCATTGAAAGCAGGTTGCGAATATCCGCTTCATCTTCTGCCAGCATCCACATCGACGCATACCCCGGTACTACCCCTGGAAAACGGAACCTTTTCGATTCACGTTTCGGCCATTAAACACGCTACAATTCTAAGTATACCTGAGTCCTGCGTCCATGCCGCCGGAATGTTTGCGTGTGTGCGGTAAGAAACTTATCATAAAAGCGTGAAGTTCAGGTTCATAGGTGCGTAGGTTTGGGGAGTTGGTGGTAGCAGGAGTAGAAACGTTGTCTACGTGGATGGTAGTGGAAGACGAACCCGATATTTACGAAGTGCTGCTGGCAATGTTCGAAATGTGGGGCATTGAAGGGGCGGCCTTTGTAGATGGTGAAGAAGCAGTGGCCTGGATCGACGATGCGGACAAAGGGCTGGCTCCGGGCGAAATGCCGGAATTGGCGCTGCTTGATATTCGGCTGCCCGGAAACATCAGCGGGCCGGCAGTTGGGGAACGGCTTCGCAGAAGTCCTGTACTGAATCAGACGGCTATCGTGCTGATCACAGCGTACAAATTGTCTCCTGAAGAAGAACACCAGGTGATCCGTCAGGCCAGCGCGGATCGGCTGTTGTATAAGCCGCTGCCCAAATTTCACGAGCTGAAAAAACTGCTTGAAGACGTGATCGCCGAACGCCGTGCCAAAGCGAATGCGGTTTCCAAGATCACCCCCACCCAACAGGATAAATGAGCGATGAAAAATGTCGCGCCAACCGGCGCACTGAACCGCCGCAGCCAGCAGTTGATGACGCTCTCATTCGTGGTCGCGGCTGCGGGGGTGTTCATCACCGCATTAGGAATTTTGCTGCGCGTGATTCCCTTGTTCGGCGGCGCGGGCAGTTCCGGGCTTCAACTTCAGCAAACCCTGGGACTGCTGATCCTGATGGGCGGCGTGGGGCTGCTGATCGCCGGGTTCGTGATGTTCATCCGGGCGCGCACATGGCGCGTGGATAACGACCTGGCGATGATCACCGGGAACGTGCTGGCGCAGGCGCTCGATGATAGTTATACGCTGATCCGTAACATCAGTCGCGCCGAAATTGGATATGTCGATGCGGTACTGGTTGGCCCGCCGGGCGTGCTGGTGATGCGCATTTTGGATAACACGGGCATTTTTGCCAATGAAGGTCCCAACTGGCTGGTGCAAGACCCGCGCAGCCAGGACTGGAACCCTGCCCCAATTCGCCCAACCGCCGAATGTGTGGCGGATATTGAGAAAATTCGGGCGTACCTGGCGAAACGCGGCCTGAACAATATCCCGCTGTTCGGGCTGATTGTGTTCACCAAAGAAGAACCGCAAACCGTGCTGCGCCAGAAGAACCCGACCGTGCCGATCACACCGCTGAGCGCGATTCTGGCCAACCTGGGTCAAAACTACCTGGCAGGCAGCCGTATGGATACGGCGGCGGCACAGGCGGTCGTCAACGTGCTGTATCAGAAATAGCCGGTTTTCCCATACATGGACTTCTATCTTGCGCCTGTAGGCAGGGGAAAAACCGATGCGGTGCTGGAACGGATCACCCAGGTAAAAGCCGATAAGCCGTTCGCCAGTGTGTGGGTGCTGCTGGCGACAGAACGCCAGATTCTCGATTTTCGCCGCCGCATGATGATGCGTTCTTCTCAAAAAGAGGAACGACGGCAGCGGGTGGTGTTCAACGTCGAATTCTTCAACTTTTATACGCTGTACGCGCGGATTCTGGCGCTTGCGGGCGAACCCCAACGCCAATTGAGCGATCCCGCACGCTACCACGTGATCCGCGCCGTACTGCGCGACCTGAAGGCCAACGGTGCGCTGCCGATCCTGGGCAAAATCGCGCATACGCCGGGTCTGGCGCGAATCGCGGCGGATTTCATTTATGAATTGAAACAATCGCTGATTGATGTCGAACTCTTCGAGCAGGCGGCGGCGCAGGCCGCGCAGCAGGCGAACACCCCCCACACCAAACAGATCGAACTCGCCCGCATCTACGCAGCTTATCAGCGTATGCTGGTCGATCATGACCTGATCGACCGGGAAGGGGAAGGGTGGGTCGCGTTGAGCGCGCTGGCGCGCAATTCTGACCTGGCGACCACGCTCGATCTGCTGGTCTGCGATGGGTACGACCAGTTCAACCCGCTGCAAGCGCGGCTGCTCACGCTGCTGGGCGCACGGGCGCACGAAAGCATCACCACGCTGACGACCGTGCCGGGGCGCGAGGCGACGATAGGTTTACGCTTCAAACGGGCGCTCGACCGTTTGCTACAATGCCACCATGAAGAAAATTTTTATTACGATCTCCATTGGGAATTGTTCAACAGTGATGCGGAGCCGCGTCAGCACGCTAGCGCCGAGACTGCCGCGCTGCGTGCGCTGGCCGACACTATTTTCGCGCCAGATGCCGTGCCTTATGCCAAGCCTGTCGAAAACGTCCGCTTGATTGAAGCGCCCGACCCGACCAGTGAAACGGCGGCGGTGCTGCGGCGTGTCAAACACCTGCTGTTGAACGGCGCACGCCCGGACGACATCGTGATCGCGGTGCGTGACTGGGCGCTGTATGGCGCGCCGCTGCGCACGATGGCTCATGCATATGGGCTGCCGATGGCGATGCGCGGCGAACCGCTGATCGAAAATCCGGCGCTGGCGGCGTTGATCCAGGCGCTTGACCTGCACAGCGCGGATTTTCCCCGGCGTGCGCTGCTCGATGTGGCACGGTCGCCGTATCTGAATGCACAGTTCCCGTTTCCTGAAGCGCCCGACCTGCTCGATGCGCTCAGCCGTGCGGCGTTCGTCACAGGCGGACGGGCGGATTGGCTGGCGTGCATTCAGGCGCACAGCGTGCGCCTGGTGGATGAGGACGAAACCGACACGCCATCCCTTTCGCTGACCGATGAGGACACGGCACGGCTGCTGAAAGCGGCCTTCACCCGGTTGATCGATGCAGTGACTCCCCCGGCACAAGCCACTGTCTGGGAATACTGCCGCTGGCTGGAAGCGCTGATCGGCGACGACCCCGAACTTGACCCGGATGCTGAACAGGCTGTACAGGCCGATGAACAATCCCCCAATGGGACTGCGCATCCTCATGCAGCGCACGAAATGCCTTTCACCCTCTCACTGATCGAGCAGGTGCGCACGACGGACGATGCCGCAATCCGCGCCCGCGACCTGGCCGCGATCAAGGGCTTTCTGCACATTTTGGATGGCATGGTCAGTGCCGAAACCCTGCTGCGCACCCTTCACGAGTCGGTGCAGCCCATCACATGGGCTGAATTCTGGGGGATGGTCAAAACTGCGCTGGCGGCGCGCACGCTGCGCTATGGCGAAATGAACGCCCCTGGGCGCGATGGCCGCATCCTGGCGACCACGATCACCGATGCGCGTGGGCTGCCTCACGCCCATGTGTGCATTGTCGGGTTGAGCGAAGGGGTGTTCCCCGCGCCCATCCCCGAAGACCCACTGCTGCTCGATAGTGAGCGGACGGCATTAGAACATTTCGGCGCGGCTTTGACGACCGCCGCCGAACGCGCCGACGAGGACGGGTTGTTCTACGAACTGATCAATCTTGCGTCGCAGTCGCTCACGCTCAGCCGCTTTACCCTTAAGGAAGGTGCGCCGCTGCTGGAAAGCCATTTGTGGCGGGCGGTGCGTAAGGCCCTGCCGAACGCGGTTCACCAGTATATTCGCCCCGGCCAGGTCGTATCCCCGGAACAGGCTGCGTCGCTGCCGGAAGCGTTAATCGCTGCCGCTGATGGGCTGGAAACTGCGCAGCCCCAAGCGCTCGCGCTGGCGGCATGGCTGAAGGCGCAGCATCCGGCATTGTGGCGGCGCATCGAACGCGGGCGGCGCGTCGAATGGCAGCGCCTGGGGCGCGGCATTGACTTCGATGCATATTCCGGCGTGATGGTGAATCCGCACATCAAGGCACAGGTGGCGGCACTGTTGGGCGAAAGCCGGGTGTGGAGCGCCTCACAACTGACTGATTATGGCACCTGTGCGTTCAAGTTTTTTGCGCGCCGCCTGCTGAAGCTGGAACGCCTGAAAGAACCTGAAGAAGGCATGGACGCGCTGCAATTCGGGAATGTCGTCCATGACCTGCTCGAAGCCGTATACCGCCGAATCGCACGCATCGATCCGGAATCGCTCGATTTTGCGCTGCGCGTGCTGGATGAAGCGGCGGCGGAACGGCTGCCATCCGCGCCGGAACGTTTCGGGTTTCGCCGTTCGGCCTTATGGGATCAGGAACAGGCGGCCATCGTGCGGCGCGCCCGACGGCTGATCGCGGCGGATTTCAACGATTCGTTCGGTTTTGCCGCTGTATTCGGGGCGGGTGAACGTGCGCCTTACCGCCTGGAAGCGCCGTTCAGTGGCGGCGCGGGAACGGCAGTGCTGCCCGTCACGCCCGATCTGCATATCCGTGTAAATGGGCGCATCGACCGTATCGATGTGATCCACCACGCCAGCGGAGACCGGTTGGTAGTGATGGATTACAAGACGAGCAGCACCAAAATACCCAGTGACGAGATCGTGCGCGGGCGTAATTTTCAGATGATGCTGTATATCCGCATGGTCGAACGGCTGAGCGAAGGCATGGCCGACGGTACGACCATCGCTGGCGGCGCATTCGTACATGTGGGGACGCAAAAGACCAGCGGCGTGATTCGCATGGCCGAACCCGCTGAGGCTGCTGTGATCGACCAGGGTATGGCGCGTCTGGCCGCGCACTTACAGGCCGGGCGGGATGGCAATTTCGCGGTGCAGGCCAACAAGATCGACGAAGGGCGTTGTTCGCGCTCGTGCGATTATCACCAGTTCTGCCGCATGGCGGTGACGCACCGCAAAAAACGGATGGCCGCCGATGCCCTACAGTGAGGCGCAGCGCGCCGCGATTCAAACGCTGGATCGAAACCTGCTCGTGGTCGCGGGGGCGGGGAGTGGCAAAACGTTTGTGCTGGTCGAACGGTTTCTCTACCTGCTTGAACAGCGCCCGGAATGGCCGCTCAATGCGCTGGTGGCGATCACGTTCACGCAGAAAGCGGCGGGCGAAATGCGCAACCGCGTGCGCCGTGAACTGGAACGACGCGCTAACCAGCCCGATCTGGAGATGGAAACGCGCGATCTTTGGCTGCGTCACCTGGCGGCAATGGACAGCGCACGTATCGGGACAATCCATGCGTTGTGCGCGTCAATTTTGCGGGCGAACGCCGCAGAGGCGGGGATCGATCCCGATTTCACGGTGCTGGATGAAGTGGGCGCGGCGATCCTTTTGGAAAGTGCGGTTGATTCCGCACTGGGCGGCCTGGTGCGCGCCGCTGACCCCGCAATCGCCTTATACGATGAGTACGACGCGCGCACCATCCGCAGCGCCTTGATGCGTGCCGCGCCTGCCAGTGTGGAACTGCCCGCCCTGCCCGATGATGTGCTGGCATTCTGGCAAACCGCCTGGACAGAATCGGCAGGATTGCAGCTTCGCCGTCTGCGCGATGATGCCGATTTCTGGGCAGCGCTGGCGTATCAGCCGCAGGCGGGCATCCCGGATGGGGATAAACTGGCCAATGGTTGGCGCGATGCGCTCGACTGCGGCGAAATACTGCGCACATCCGATGATTTGCACGCTTGCCTGAACGCGCTCACGCGAATCAAGGCGCTCAAAATCAACGTTGGCAGTAAAAATGCCTGGGGTGGACAAGAGACGCTCAAGGCGGTAAAGGACTGCATCACGCTGCTGCGGGATCGTGCCGAAGCCGTGCTTGCCCTGGTGGGCAGTCCGCCGGGCGAAGTCGATCAGGCAGCGGCGGCGTTGATCCCCCACTGGCACCGGTTGATCGAAGCGGTCAAGCGGACCTATGCTGATGCGAAAGCGGCACAGAGCGCGCTCGATTTCGACGATCTGGAGGCGCGCACCCGTGACCTGCTGACCACATACCCATCGGTGCGGGCGCGCTATTGGGGTGCGGAATTCAAACATCTGCTGGTCGATGAATTTCAGGATACCAATGCCCGTCAGTGGGAGATCGTGAACGCGCTGGCCGATCTTGACGAAGGCGGGCGCGTGTTTCTGGTGGGCGACCCTAAGCAGAGCATTTATGCCTTTCGCGGCGCAGACGTGAGTGTTTTCGAGCAGGTGCGGGCGGATTTCCGCGCCCGTCCGAACGCCCGCGAGATCATCATGGCAGAATCGTTCCGCACGCATCAGCGGTTGATAGACGGGTTCAATGCCTGGTTTGCACATGTGCTGCGGCGCGAAACACACAGTCCCGTTGCGCCCTACCAGGTCAACTATGACCCACTGAGCGCAAGCCGCACCCTGGATGCCGAAGCGCCGTGCGTCGAATGGGTGTTGGTCGATAAAGGCATGTTGAAAGGTGATGCCGACCAGGAACCCCAGGCGGCGCGGCGCTGGGAAGCACGCGCCGTGGTCGAGCGGCTGCGGACGATTGTCGAAACCGAACGCTGGACGGTATTCGACCGGGAAACCCGTCAGCACCGCCCGATCCGCTATGGCGATATTGCCCTGCTGTTCCAGGCGATGACGCACGCGCCGCTGTACGAAGAAGCCCTGAAAGCGGCGGGTGTGCGTTATGTCACAGTGGCCGGGCGCGGCTATTATGAGCGTCAGGAAGTGTGGGATGTGCTGAACCTGCTGCGGGCGCTGTACAACCCGCTCGATGATCTCTCGCTGGCGGCGGCGCTCCGCTCCCCGATGTTCGCGCTCAGTGATGAAGGGCTGCTGGCGCTGCGACTGCTGGACGAACGCGCCGAAAAAATACCGCTGTGGAACGCGCTGGAACGTGCCGCTGCCGATTCAGGGCTGCTCCCCGGCGATGATGCGGCCTTTGCGCAGTATGCGTGGGCGTGCCTGAACGAACTGCGCCAGCGGGTCGGGCGGGTGAGCCTGGCGGAACTGCTGCGCGCCGCGCTCGACCTGACCGGGTATCTGGCGATGCTCACCGGGCTGCCGGATGGCGCTCGGCGGCGCGGCAACGTTGAAAAGCTGATCGACAAAGCCGCGCAAAGCGGTTCGATCTCGCTGGGGGCGTTCGCGCTGTATCTCACCGACCTGAGCGAAAGCGAAACCCGCGAAGGTGAGGCGGTTCTCGATGCGGAAGGGGCGGTGCAGTTGATGACCGTCCACAAAAGTAAGGGGCTGGAATTTCCGCTCGTGGTGCTGGTGGATAGTTCGCACCGCCCACGTGGAGCCGACCATACCCCTGTGTTGATCGACCCGCTGGTGGGTATGGCGTGTAAGCTCAGCGAATCGGCAGGTGACCCGGAATCGCCGGATTTTGAAGCGCGTGCGAAACCATTTGCCTACCGCTACAGCGATAAACTGCGCGGGATGCGCGAAGAGGCCGAACGCCGCCGCCTGCTGTACGTCGCTGTAACCCGCGCCCAGGATTACCTGATCATCAGCGGCGGGTACAGCGCGCATAAAACTGAAGGCATCAAAGCCGAAGGGGTGCTGAACTGGCTGTTCCAGGCGGCTGATTTACGCCAACAGGCATGGGAACATGAAGCACGCATCCAGGCGGCCTGGGGGACGTACCGTCTTCACCTGCCGCCTCAACCGAACGACGACGTGGCAGTACGTGACGCGCCATTTGTGGACTGGAACGGTCTGCATTCGGATGAGCCGATAAGCTTAGCACCCGTGACCCCGCCGCTGCTGGCAGACATTCTTCGTGAAAGCGACGCGCCTGTACGGTCGCTCACTGCCACCCAGATCGCTGATTTAGGGGCCGCATTTGAAGCCCTGCCCAACAATCAGCGCCCGGTGTTCGCGGAACGCTGGCGGCGGGCGGTGCTGCATAACGCGCCGCTGCATATCGAACGCATCAGCGACCGCAGCGACCGGGCGCTGCGCCGCCGCGTCGGGGAGATCGTCCATCAACTGCTGTGTGTGCGCAGCCCGGATGATGATCCGCAGTCGCTCAAGGCGCTGATCGCCAGCTATGCCTGGGAATACGGCATCGTTGACCCAACCGAACGCGAGATCGTGATCAAGGACTCGCTGGCACAGTTCCGCCGTACCGCCGCCAGCGATATTCACCGCTGGATTGCGGGCGCACAGCAGCTTTACCGCGAAGTGCCGTTCGTGTTCGGCACGGAAAAGCGTGTGATTCACGGCGTGATCGATATGCTCATGCAGCGCGACGATGGCGAGTGGGTGATCGTCGATTACAAGACCAGTTGGATCGACCGTTCGCCTAGTGCGGCGCAGTTCATCGTCCATGCGACCCGATTCACCCTGCAAGTGGGCGTATACGCCGCCGCCGTGAATGAATTGATCGGCGTTGTCCCGCGCACCTTTATTCACTATATTCGGTACAATTACACCGTCGAAATTCCTGAAAAACAGTGGCGCGGTGTGCTGGATAAACTGGAACGCTACATTGGCGATCTCATGGGGATAGGCTGAAATCATGATCGAGCGGTTCACCGGGCAGCTCCCCGCATGGGCGCGCCCTACCCATCCCGTTTTGCGGCATGAGCTTGGCACGGGCAGCGTGCGTTTGCCCTGGCAGGCACGGTATGGCCGGGCGTTAGGGGTAGTGCTGGTCGGCGCGCTTTTGCTGTTGATCGGCGTACTGGCGGCGACCGATCTGTTCCGGCGGGCGGCGGGGCAGAACAGCGTCGAAACTGTGAACGCGATCCTGTACTTCCCCGCGCTGATCGTGCAGGTGATCTTGCGGGTAGCAGCGTTCGCGCTCACCTCCGGCACGGTGGGCGAACAGATTCGGCTTGGCAACTGGGACAATCTGCGCGCGACCGAATCGGGCGCGGAGCTGACCCTGCGGGCAAAATGGGTGAGCGTGTTCTACCGTCTGCGCGGGCTGTTCGGCGTGGTGATCGCGCTGCGCGTGGGGTTGATTGGCCTGCTGCTGTATGATCTGACCGCGTTTCAGGGCCGCTATCTCGACCTCTTCATCGTCGGCATCACCCCAGAAGTGCCGCTCGTGCTGGCGGTACTGCTGCTCTCGCTGCTGATGACGGCGGTGCTGCTGCTCCCCGTGACGGCGGCGGGCTTCGATGCGGCAATGGGGCTGCTGCTTTCGGCCAGCGTGCAGCAGCGGACGTATACCACCCTGCTTCAGGCCGTGTACATCCTCGTGCGTATCGGCATTCTGGTGCTGGTGGTCGGCACGGCGGAAACATTTCTGCGCGGCGAGCTGCCGGCCACCGATCCGGTTGCATGGCTGCTGCTGTTCGCGCTGGGCGCGCTGGGCGATTGGGGACTGGCGTTTCTCTACCTGGGCCGTTTCGGGGAAATTTGGGCGATTGTCCCATATGGAATTCTGCTTGGCCTGGCTATACTGATCTTTTCGCTCATCCAGGCGGCGCTGGCCGATGCGGTGCTGGCGTTCGCAGCGCGGCGTGCGCAGCGGCGGGGCTGAACGATGGCCGATCTGTTCCGGCTCTCGAAGTTTCTCGCGCTCGTGCTGCGCCACCGCTCAGAGGCCTTCGGCCTGACGCTCGACGAACACGGCTTCACCGACCTGGCGGCGGTCTGGGCGCAGGTGCAGATGCGCTACCCCGGACGTTATACCTACGACGATTTACTGCGCGTCGTTGATGGGGGAGGCGCGGGTAAAAAGCGCTACGAGATTGTGGGCGATAAAATTCGGGCGATGGTCGGCCACAGCGCCGTTCGCCCGATCATGTATGAAGCCGCAGAACCCCCACAGACGCTTTATCATGGGACAACGATCCACGCCCTGGAAGCCATTCGGCGTGAAGGACTGACCGCCCAGAAACGGCAGTACGTCCATCTGACCGTGCAGCGTCAGCTTGCCGAAACGGTCGCCGCCCGGCACGCTGGCGAAAGTATCATCCTGACTGTGCGTGCGGCGGACGCACACCGCGCCGGAGTCACGTTCTATCACCCGGACGACGTGCATTTTCTCGCCAGGGCAATTCCCCCGGCATTCATCGATTTTCCCGCTTAGAGCGCACGAGTCGAGATGATGTAGGCTGCCGTCGCTGGGTTCGTCGCCAGCGGAACGTTATGCACATTGCAGATGCGCAGCAGTGAATTGATGTCGGGATCATGAGGATGCGCACCCAACGGGTCGATGAAGAAAAATACCGCTTCGATCTCCCCCTCCGCGACTTTGGCGGCGATCTGTGCATCGCCGCCGATGGGTCCAGACAGCATCCGCGTCACGTTCAACCCGGTTGCATCGGCGATGCGTCCGCCCGTCGTACCTGTAGCGATCAGCTCGTAACGCGACAGCACATCACTGTGGTCTCTGGCAAAGGCGACCATCTCGGCCTTTTTGTTATCGTGGGCGATCAACGCGACCGTTTTGCGTGAAGTGGACATCCGTTTTCCTGACCTGGCTGAAGCGGGCGAAAAACTGCTGAAAGCGCGTCCCCAGCGGCGGGAATAACTGCTGGTAGCGCTGGTTGATGTCGATAGCTTCGGCGTAATGCGTTTCCAACTGCTGAAGGACATACTCCCAGCGATTTTCGGCCACCGACAGCGCGTTTTGCGCCATGCGCTGGCGCAGCGCCGGGTCATCGCGCAGTTGGCGCGCCGCCGCTGCGAACGCTTCCGGGTCGGGCGGGCAGTGGAAGCCGTTCCAACCATCCTTGATCAGATCGGTAATTCCGCCCTGGTTGATGATCACGGCGGGCAGCCCGGAGGCCAGCCCTTCCTGTACCACCTGGCCAAACGTTTCATACGCGCCTGTGAACATGAACACATCGGCACTGGCGTATGCGTCGCCCAGGTCGTCACCGAGCAGATAGCCCGTAAAGTGGGTGTTCGTGCCTGCAAACATCGCTTCCAGTTCGGCGCGCATCATGCCATCACCGATGATGGTTAGCGCAACACCGGGAGTACGCGCCGCCTCAAGCAGCAAATCAACCCGTTTTTCATTCGCCAGCCGCCCCACATAGATACACAGCAGCGAATTTGGATCGCGTCCATTCAGCAGGCGTGCGCGCATGGCTTCGCTGCGGCGTGCCGGGTTGAAACGGCGGTTATTCACACCGCGCCCCCATTTGCGCAGCCGGTGATACCCTTCGCCGCGCAGTTTGCGCATGGTATAGGTGGTGGG
This sequence comes from bacterium, assembly GCA_033764035.1. Lineage (GTDB taxonomy): Bacteria > Chloroflexota > Anaerolineae > Aggregatilineales > Phototrophicaceae > Flexifilum. Next base: position 82,622 of record JANRJJ010000024.1, on the reverse strand, counting down.
GACGAGCGTCAGATGGCTGCCGTTGTGGATGTAGCGCAGCCAGTCGCGCACCAGGTCGCTGAGGAACGGATAGCCGTAGGCCAGCGCGTAATTCGGCAGGTCGGTTTGGTAATTGGCGACCACCGGAATACCGTTCTGCCGCCCGTACAGCATCCCGCTGACGGAAAGAAAAGCGGGGCTGAACAGGTGGATCAGGTCTGGCTTAAAATCGTTCAACCGCTGCACAACCAACGGATGGGGCAGCGCCATGCGTGTTTCCGGCGCAACGCGAAAGCCGAGCGATGGTAGGGGGACGACATCGCTTTGGCTGACGGAATGCGGCGCAATATCCGGCGCGAATACGACTACTTCGCGCCCGGTCTGCTCCAGGTAGCGCAGGGTGAGGTAAGCGGTTTTGCTCACCCCATCCACTTTGGGCAGAAACGCTTCCGCGAACAGCGCCACCCGTTTGACGGGTGCAAGTGCTACGGCAGGGTCGGGCGGGTTGATTGCGCATTCGTCGCCAAAGACCCGTTCAGCTTCTTTGGGATCATAATGAGCGAGAGCTTCAAGTAGACGGTGAGTGACCATGATTTACCTTCGGCAGCAGTCCAACCATTGGCGATAGAAGTCCGCAGATCGGCTGCCGTTTTCCCATGAAAGCGCGTGCGTCCTGTCCCCACGCTGGCGGGCATGTGTGCATCGCTGTTGCCAAGCAGAGGCATTGCCGTATCACGAAACTGACGAGCGGCCAGCCAGTTACAACCGAGCGTGAATGCCCCGGCGTTGAATACTTCCACCGCATCAATGCCCGCTTCTAGTAACACTTCCGGATGGCGGAAGTAGCGCCATGCCGCCACTGGGTCGATAGTTGGCTCATATGGGTGAGCGATGACCGCGATTCCGTCCTGTTCGTGGATGGCCGCGCACGTCTCTTTCAGCGATAACCCTTTGGGGATGGGCTGCGTACACCACAGCGCCAGCACATGCCCTTCACAGGTAGTCACTTCCAACCCTGGAACGATCTCGAACGGATAACGTTCACGATTCGCATAAGCCCATAAGCTCGCCTCCAGCCGATCATGATCGGTGATGGCGATCACATCGAGCTGCCCACGGTCGGCAATGTGCGCCAGCATCGTTTGCACGCTGGCGATACCATCGCTGACCGTCGTGTGCATATGCAGGTCAGCACGTCCATTCAGTTCCACGCCTTCTAACCGACGGGTCACATTCACGCAGCACGCCTTATGATGAGATGTTAGCGAATAGGTTAAAGCGTACCCGTAAACCTGTGAAGTCTGCGTGAACATGCTTAAACCTTCGATGAAAAGGCGCACACGCTATGTTAATGATAAACTGAAAGGATAACGGCTGCATGAGTGCAGCAGGTGGCTTCAGAATAGGTGAGACGGATTATGCCAGCAGGCTCAAACGCTCGTATGTATTCTCTGCGCTGGAGATTACTGCTCCCGATCTTCGCGTTGGGCGTGGTGATGGTCATCCTGCTGGTGTATGCCGCTGCAAGTGCTGCATCGCTGGAAAGCGGCACTGCCCCGGCGCTCGCTCAGCTCGCCGGGCTGATCCTGGCAAGCGCTGCGGCAGGCGTGGTGATCACCACGTTCATCGTGATTAACTGGCTGATCGTGCGCGTCAACCGCATCACCGCAGCAGCCGAAGCCCTGACCAGCGGCGATATGACCGCCCGTACCGGGATGCCTGCCACCGACGAGATCAGCCGGATGGGGTATGCGCTCGATGCGTATGCCGATGCGGTGCAGGCGCGCCAGGACGAACTACGGGTGACGCTGCGGCGGCAGCGGCGCGAGATCGCCCATTTGAATGGGGTGCTGGAGGCGCTGCATGATGGGGTGATCGTGCAGGATTTGAGCGGCCAGGTCACGTTGATCAACGAAACGGCGAAAAATCTGCTCGCGCTGCCTGGCAGTGTGCGCAGCGCGGTCGAAGATGGCAATCTGGAAGCGCTTACCCAGGCCGTGACCGATACCCTGGGGACGGCGATTGCGCCTGGGCTGGTGGCGTTGGGCGAACCGCGCCGCATTGACCTGAACGCCGAAACGCCCGATGGGGCGCGCACGGTGAGCGTGCAGGCAGCGGCCATCGTCTCGCTGAACAATCAGCGCGTGGGGACGGTGTTCGTGCTGCGCGATGTGACCGACGAAAGCCGCCGTGAACGCGCCCGCGAAACCCTGCTCACCCGCATCACCGACGAGATCGGCGCGCCGCTGGAAGTGAACGCGGGCGAAGCCGTCCGCTCTGCTGCGCACGGGATGGCGGAATTCGCCCGTGAAATGCAGCGCCACGCGGTTGGGCTGCAAAAAATGCTCGTCGAAATGCGCGAACTGACCGCGACCAATACGCGCACGATCACCCAGACAGACCGCCAGTTGAACCTGGATAAGCTGGTTTACACGCTGATCAACGAATGGCGCAGCACCGCCAACGCCGCCAACATCGCGCTGGATGCGCACATCGAGCGCTCTGGCCTTCAGGTCATGGGCGATGAGCGCCGCTTGCGCTGGGCGGTAGGCAACCTGATCGATAACGCGATCAAGTACACGCCGCCGGGTGGAAAAGTGGTGCTGGAAGTCAAAGGTGAAGATCGCGGCATGGCGCGGCTGCGCATCCGCGATAACGGGGCGGGCATTGCAGCGGAAGAACTGCCGCTGGTGTTCAACCGCTTCTACCGGGGAAACCCAATCACTGCTGCAGGGCGAACGATCCGTGTGCCGGGTTCTGGTCAGGGGCTGTCGGTCGCCAAAGAGATCATCGAAGCGCACGGCGGGATGATCACGATCAAGAGTACCCCTCAAGTGGGGACAGCGGTCTACTTCACCCTGCCGATTGGCGAAGGCAGTGGGGCTGCACCACTCGATACCGCATCCGTGCGGCCCGCGCTCCCCGCCGACCTGGACGACCGTGACGAGACGGTGAAATTCTGAAATGCAGAACGCAGACGGTGAGGTCTGCGTTCTGTGGGCTGCCGGCTGGCGAGAATGGGCGTTCGTTTAGTCTTGCAGCGTGAGCAGGTAGGCCATGATTGCGTTCAGTTCGTCGGGCGGCAGAATATCCGGGTTGCCGTAATGCTGCGGCATCAGACCTGCCGGGTATGCGGCTCCGCTGGCATCCGCCGGGGCGATGAACTCGTTCGGGTTGATAATCGACGTATAAATGTAATCCAGGCCGCTGGTGTACCCTTCATACGTCGCCCCGCGCACAGCGACGTTCCACATGCCAGGGCCGATCAGCCGCGCTTGATCCGGCGTGACCGAATGGCACATCGAACACGCCCACTGCGCGCCATCGGGCATGGTACGCATCTGTTGATACGCAGCCTGCCCCAGGACGGGATCAGCCGCTTGAACGGCGGCGACCAGGACGCTTTCGGCATCGGCAGCGGCGGGCAGGGCTTCGGTCGCAGCCGGTGGTTCAGTCGCCGTCGGCGGGACCGGGGTCGCCGTCGGTTCTGGCGTGAAGGTCGCCGTTGCGGTGGGCGGCACGGGGGTCGCCGTTGGAACAGGGGTTGAGGTGAAGGTCGCCGTCGGTGCAATCGAAGTTTCGTAAGATGCGGTTTCCGCCAGCGCAACGCGGGTCGATTGTGCGTCCGCTGCCCATTCCGGGGTAGCGACCGTGCCGCACGCCGTCACCAGCGCTGACATCAACAGGGCAAGCACAACATAAAGCATACGGATCGGCTTCCCGATCATGGATGTTTCCCTTTACGTTCAACTTGTGATGGAATGAACAAGTGCGTTCAGTATACCTGATGGACGTTCAGCGCTGCAAGCACCAGCGGTGAAAAAGCGCACAAAAAGCTGTCGCGTTCACCAACGGGCGGCAAAGGCTTTGAACGCTGCCGCCGTGTCCTTGATGAGCGGCACCCCATGCCCGAAACAGGCAATTTCTGCGCCCAGTGCCGCCAGCTTTTTGAGCGCGTCTTTGTTCTGCTCGAAATCGACGAACAACCCCGGCGGCAAAAAACGCAGCCGGTTGAAGTACATGACCACATCGCCTGTGAACAGCACTTTGCGCGCTGGCTGCCATAACGCGATGTGACCCGGTGCGTGGCCGGGCGTGAACACCACTTGCAGCCCACCGAACGACTCCGCGATCAGGTCGCCATCGTTGACAGTGCGATGCACGGGCGATGGCTTCGCAGTGGATTTTCCGGGGCGGATGAGCCGGGCGACCCCTTGCAGTTTATCCGGGTCGCCGCGGGGCATCTCGGTTTCGCCGCGCACGACGGGCGCTTCCAGTTCATGACAGATCACCTGCGCGTCCGTCGCCTGGGCCAGCAGTGGCAGCGCCCCAATATGATCCGGGTGGGCATGGGTGATGATGATGCGTTTCACATCGGTGGGTGCGTGACCGCTGGCGCGAAGTTGTGCCAGGATGCGGTTCCCCGCCGGGGGGATGCCCGCGTCGATGATGGTCAGGCCGTCGGTATCTTCGGTCAGGTATACGCGCCCGGCGATCAGTCCGGTGAAGGTATACAGGCCGGGCATAATCGGTTTCAGCATGATTCAGAATCCCGTCGTTTCGGGACGGCGGTAATGGATCGCCCGCTGCAACAATTTGAGTTCATACGGGTAATGATACCATTCCAGTTTATAACGCCAGCCGGATAGCATTCCCAACAGGGCGCGCATCGTGCCGCGCAGGCGCATATCGGTCACGGTGGGGTAGTATGCGTTCACGACCGCTTCAAAGTCGCGCACGCGGCGGCGGATTTTGTCCTTGAACCAGGGCGTGCCGGGGTCGCGGCGCAGCGCGAACGATCCCCATTCCTCATCGATCCAGCCGTCGAGCGTTTCCGGGAAGCGGAACCCGTGCGCTTTGGTTTCTTCATACATCGCGTTGCCGTCCTGCGGCACAGGCGTGTAGATATACAGGATCAGCTCGGTAGCCGGGTTGATCGCCTTCACCTTGCGGATGAAGCGGATCGTCTTTTCCATATCGGCTACGGGGTCGGGCGGGTTTCCCAGCACGAATGACAGCTCTGGCACGATGCCGTAGTGCTTCATCCGTTCAACAATCGCCAGTGTCAGTTCGGTGCCGCTTTTGCCGCCCTTGTTCATCAGCTTCAGTGTCTCGTCGTCGCCGCTTTCCGCGCCCATGAAGATCATCTTTGCGCCACTGCGCTTGATCTTCTCGAAGGTGGCATCGCTGTAGCCCATCAGCGTATCGACGCGCCCCAGCCCCCACCAGTTGATCCCCAATGGGGTGATGCGTTCGGCAATTTCGGCGGTGCGCCCTTCGTTCACGAAAAAGTCCATATCGGTGAACTCGATCCCGTCGATGGCATACTCGTGGTGCAGGTGCGTCACGATCTCACCGACGCGCCGGGCGCTTTCGCTCAGCCAGCGCTGTTTCGACATGGCGACGACCGCGCAAAAACTGCACGCGAACGGACAGCCGAAACTGGTGTGATGCGAAAGTACCCGGCTGCCCAGATAGCTTTTATTGATGTACCGGCGCACATCGATGTGATCGTAAGGGTACCAGGGCAGGTTATCGAGCGGGACGAACGGCGCACGCGGGTTGATATGCACGCTGCCGTTCCGGTATGCCAGCGACGGCGTATCATGGAGCGCGCCGCCCTTGAAAAACTGATCGACGAACTGGCGGAATGGCGCTTCGCCCTGGCCTTGAATCACGTAATCGACGATGCCGCTGTTCAGCACGACATCGCTGTGCTGGGTGGCGAAATAGCCGCCCCATAAGATCGTCAGACCGGGGAGCGCTGCTTTGATGCGTCTGCACACGGGGACAGCCTGTTTCAACTGCGGTCCCGCCATCACGGTGACGGCCAGCAGTTGCGCACCCGTCGCCTGCACCCGTTCGATGATGGCGGCAGCCGGATCATCGATCAGGTTGCCGTCGATGAACTCCAGGGCGTAGTCGTCCGCGATCACGGCGGCAATTGCCATGAGCGAAATTGGGAGGCGTTGTTTGCCGGGCGATGTGCTGACCGGGTTGTAAAAAAGGATCGTCGGGCGCATGGGTCACTTGTGAAGACTTCATCATCGAATGGGGCTAAGCATATCCGTTTTGAAAGTCCCCGCAACAATAGGGGTTTATGATCCTGTATGACCCCTTGTGGACTGAATATTTTCTCATACAATGGTATTTATACTTGCGAACGAAAGGAAACCCTGCCATGACTGCGATGACACACCTTTTCGGGTTCGCATACGCTGTTCGGTAGATGAACGCTGGAACCCATCACCATCAGAAAGGCTGCACCCCTGACATTACGAAACTGTTTTGCGCTTGAGGAGCGTACCTGACCATCATGTGGATGTCCGAATACGAACTAGCCCGGAAACGGGCGGATGACGAAAAACCAAAACGATCTGCGCACTGGCGTGCCTTCGGCAGCGACGATGATGAAGCGGCGCATAAATCGGTCGAGGTCATGCACAATCACATTTACTTTTATGCCGATGTGGACAATGAAAGCGGAATCAAGCTGCTGCGCGTGCTGCACAAGCTGGATCGTGAACTGCGGATTGTGCATCTGCTGCGCGATGATCCGAATATCCCGGAAGTCCCCATCTGGCTGCATGTCAATTCATATGGCGGCAGCCTGTTCACCGGGTTCAGCCTGGCCGATCAGTTGTCGATGGTGAAATCACCCCTGTACACGGTCATGGAAGGCATCTGCGCCAGCGCCGCCACCCTGATCGCGCTGAGCGGGCGCAAGCGCTACATCCTTCCGAACAGCTTTTTGCTCATCCATCAGCTTTCCGCACTGATTTGGGGAACTCACGAGCAGTTCAAGGATGAAATGACCATGCAGCAAAAAGCGATGGAGCGCCTGGTCATGTTCTATGCGACCCGCACCCGTGTCAGCGCTGATGAAGTGCGGTCGATGCTCACCCATGATTATTGGTTGGATGCGGAAGGCGCGCTCGCCAACGGCTTTGCCGACGAGATTCTGCGCTGAGAAAACGGTGAGGGAGCCTGGGCAGTCCGGTTTCCCTCACGCTATACTGTGCAGCATGACGATGTATCCTTCTCTTTCGCTAAACGCGGACTGGATGTGCGACTACTTCGAGCCAGAACCGCCGCATCTGTACGAATTTGCCGAGCCGCTGGTCGTGCCGTCGCTGCGCGGGTGGTCGCCGGATAAACGCTTCGATGATCACTGGGCGGCATGGCTGCAAAAGTCGTTCGCGCTGGCAATTGCCGATGTGTGCGTGAATTATACGCTGCACATCGACCGTGCGCCCGCTGGAACCCGCATCTACCTCAACAATGCGCTGCTGGCCACGTTCACCGGGCAACCGCTCGTGCTGGATGTCACCGATACCATCACGTGGGAAGCGAATACGCTTGCGTTTCGGGTGCCATGCGGCGGTGACGGCAGCTTCAGCGGCGTTTTTTTACGGCCTGCCCCCTGCAATTGACGATCCCACGCTGAAACGGGTAGAATACCCCATACTCGAATTGGGTTTTGGTTGGTCATCATGCAGCAGTACTACATCTGGACGTTCGGATGTCAAATGAATACTGCCGATTCGCAGCATCTCGCCTCCGAAATGGAGCGGATGGGCTACCGCGCGGCGCAAGACCCCGAACACGCCGATATTCATGTGGTGAATACGTGCGTGGTGCGCCAAAGCGCGGAAGACCGGGCGATGGGGCGGCTGGGGCTGCTGGCCGAACTGAAGAAAAGCCAACCGGAAACCGTGATCGGCGTGATGGGCTGCATGGTCGGCGTGCGCGATCCGCTGCACCTGCGTAAAAAACTGCCGTATGTCGATGTGTTCCTGCCGCCTTCGGAACCCGCGCCAATGGTCGATTTTCTGCGCAGCCGCATGACCGAAGCCGAGCTGATCGACCTGGAAATGCGCGCACGAGTGCAGCGCGATCAGATTCAGGATGGCGAACTGATCCTGCCTGAACACGAACAGGGCAATCTCGTCACGGCGCATGTACCCGTCGTTTATGGCTGTTCTCATGCCTGTTCGTTCTGCATCATCCCGTTTCGGCGCGGCGTTGAACGCAGCCGCAGCGTGGGCGAAATCGTTGCCCATGTGCGCAGCCTCGCGCTTCAGGGCGTGAAAGAAATTACACTGCTCGGTCAGATCGTAGATCGCTACGGAATGGACATCCCCGACGGCCCCGACCTGGCCGATCTGCTGCATCAGGTGCATGATGTGGCCGAACAGACCGGGCTGGAACGCATCCGCTTCCTGACCAGCCACCCCAACTGGATGACCGATAAGCTGCTCGACACGGTAGCCGAACTCCCCCGCGTGATGCCGCATATCGAAGTCCCGGTACAGGCCGGGGATGATGGGGTGCTGGAAAACATGAAGCGCGGCTACACGGTGGCACAGTACCGCCGCCTGATCGACCGGATTCGGGCGCGGATTCCTGATGTCGCCATCAATACCGATATTATCGTCGGGTTCTGCGGCGAAACCGATGCCCAGTTTCAGAATACCTATGACCTGCTGGCGGAACTGAAGCTGGATAAAGTGCATATTGCGCGCTACAGTCCGCGCCCCAACACAGTCAGCGCCCGCCGCATGGCCGATGATGTGCCGGAAGCGGTGAAGAAGCAGCGGTCGGATGCGCTGGAAGACCTGCTCGCCCGCACCTCTGCCGAAATCAATGCGGCCTGGTTAGGGCGCACGGTTTCGGTGCTGGTCGAAGACCAGGTACGCGGTAAGTGGCGTGGACGCACGCCCCAGAACAAAATCGTGTTCTTCGAGGATGCCGCGCAGGATTGGCGTGGTAAACTTGCGAATGTCGAAATTCTGTGGACAGGTCCCTGGAGTATGCAGGGGCGTTTGCCAGGGTCAGCGGCGGCTGTCGCCAGGGATTCGGCCACCACGCCGCTGGTCGTATTCGCCGGGTAAGGTTCAGAACAGAACGAAATCGCACCCGTGCGAGAAACCTTTTGGGAATTTTAGCGCACACGGCGTATACTCATAGTGTTCCTGACATCTCCGTCTGCGCCTCATGCGATGAGGTGCGCCTCAGGACTTGAGGGCAATTGCCGAACGCACAACGGGAGGAAGCCGGCACAATGCCACCTGCTAAAAGCGGTCTTTACTACCCCAATAAATTTGCCCGTCTCGCCATCGAGGCGATGGAAGAGATCATGGGTCAGAATGGCTTGAATGCCATCCTGAATCTTGCCCAGTTGTCTCAGTACATCGGCAACTACCCGCCGGACAACCTGGAAAAGCAGTTCGATTTCACCGAATTCACCGCGTTGAATATCGCACTGGAAGAAATGTACGGGCCGCGCGGCGGTCGCGGGCTGGCGCTGCGCGCTGGCCGCGCTATTTTTGCAGGGGGGCTGCGCTCGTTCGGGGCGCTGGCAGGCGTAAGCGACCTGGCGTTCAAGGTGCTGCCGCTGAATGCCAAGCTCAAAGTGGGCCTGCCCGCGATGGCCAACATCTTTTCGCAGTTTTCCGACCAGGTTTCAAATGTCTATGAAGAAGGCGGCGACCGCTTCATTTACACGATGGAACGGTGTCCGCTGTGTTGGGGACGCAAAACGGACCGTGCGGTGTGCTTCATGGCGCAGGGTCTGCTTCAGGAAGGGCTGCGCTGGGTAAGCGGTGGGCGCGAATTCAAGGTCGATATGAGTACCTGCATCTCCAAAGGCGATGACATGTCGCGCCTGATCATTTTTAAAGAACCCATCGCTTAAGCCCTGGGCTGCGAACGCCTTAACGATGGGCCATTGCTTGGGCAATGGTGCGCTGTAATTCCACCAACGGGTATGAAGAATGACCCCCTTTGCACGGGGGTTTTTCGTTCGCTGCACGACCGACCGCATCAACACAGGGTCAGAGTCGTCAAAACCGGATGACTTCACTACAATGCACATAGTTGTGCAGCAAGGGAACGTCTGAAGGATAGCATAATGCGATTTCGCCTGGTGTGGTTGGGATGCGCGCTGCTGATACTGCTCAGCGGCTGTAATTTATCGGCCAGTGACGATGGCACAGACGATGGCGGGTCACAACCGCTGCCGGGGACTCCATCGGTGCAGATCATTTCGCCGCAGAACGGCGCAGAAGTGATCGTCAATACCCGTGTGCTGGTCAGCGTGACGGCCACCGACAGCGTCGGCGTGACGCGGGCGCAGTTGTTCGCCAACGGCAGCATCGTCAAAACGGTATCGAGCGAAGCAGCAGGCGGTGAACAGATTTTCAACGCAGTGCTGGATTTTACGCCGCGTGAAACGGGTGAAGTTGAACTGGAAGTGATCGCTTACCGCGCTTCGATTGCCAGCGCGCCTGCCGAACTCACCGTGATTGTGCGGCAGAGCCAGGCGCAGATCACCAATACCCCGGTGATCGTGCCGCAAACCAATGTGCCAATCATCACGCCGAACGATCCGACCTGCCGCGTCGTCACCCAAACCAACCTGAATCTGCGCCAGGGACCGGATACCATTTATCCGGTGATTCGTATCCTGCCGTCCGGGTCAGTACTGCCGATCATCGGGCGGATTGCGACCAATCAATGGTGGCAGGTACGCGATGGTTCGAATATTGGGTGGGTCAGCACCGCGTTCGTGCTGGTCTATGGCAACTGTGCGCTGATTCCGATTGTCAATCCGCCGCCGCCGCCCGTCACACTTGCGCCGACGTTCACGCCGACGCGCACGAACCCGCCGCCAACGCCGACGACGGCTGTGCCGACCAATACCACGCCGCCCAACCCGCCTGATCTGGTGATCGCCAGCATTGCGGGCGGGCAAAACCTGACGCTGGGCGCGGGCAATACGCCAGTGACCACCAGCTATGGCGTAACAATTACCAACACGGGCGGTTCAGCCAGCGGGCAGTTCTCGAATACCATTCAGGTGCAGCCCGGCGGCAGCGAGGTTCAACTGGGCGTGGTGGCGGGGCTGAACCCTGGCGAATCGATTGTGCTGACGGCTAATCTGACATTTGCGACAGCGGGCGCATTCACCATTACTGCCCGTGCCGATGCAGGCAGCCAGGTCGCGGAGATCAGCGAAGTGAACAATACGGGAATCACGACGGTGACGGTCAATGCCGCGCCGTAAGCCATCGGAATAAACGCGAAGGACAGCGCAATCAGGTAGATTGCGCTGTCCATTCGTGAAGGGTTCACGGGTTGCTCATGTAGCGGAAGTTGTATTACAATTTAAGAACTATGAACCGAGTCCTGTTCATCACTAAAAACATCGAGTTTGCAACCAGCATCAAGGCGGCGCTGGAACGCACCGGGTCCTACGAAGTGCGCCCGTTCAGCCTGCCGGATGCGGCGGCGGAATATCTGCGCGAATACCCGCATGATGTCGCCATCATCGATTTCAGCATCCCCGGTATGCGGGTGGATGAAGTCGTCGAAAAGATGCGCGCCGCTGCCCCGCAGATTGCCATCGTCGCCACGCCCAAACAGCACGAAGAAGTGATGCGGCTGCTCAAGCTGCAAAACTCGATCAATGTGCCGTTCAGCGCCCGCTACATTATCCCGGTGCTGGAAAAAGCGCTGACGGATATTCGCAGCAGCCCGCCGCCGCTCCCGCGTACCCGGCCCAGCGCCCGCACGATCAACCCGACCACGCAGCTATTGAGCGATGATACCCCTGTGATGGGCGAAAACCCGGCGGGATGGCCTGCTGAATCAGAGGACGCGCCGCTGCCGCCACCTTCGCAGGTTGACCCGGCCTTTCAGGAGATTCTGAGCGCGCTCGATCCGTCTGTCCCGCCGCCGTCTCAGTCGTTCAACGAGTTCGATCAACTGGTCGATTCGATGCGCGGAGATCGCAAGACTGCGCCGCTGCCCACCCGCCAGCAGCAATATGTCGATTTCGTCTTGAAAGGCGGCATCGAATCGCTGATCGACCCTGACGCGCCGCTCCGTGCCGATGCTGGCGCACCGGAAGCGCCCAAAAGTGGGCTGTCGCAGCGGACATTTGAACGGCTGGCACAGGAAGAACCCCCCCGGCCCACCCTGGAAGAAAGCGGCACCGTCAGCGACCTGATCACCGGGGTGAACGAACACAGTTTCCGCAATGTGCTGTCGATACTGCGCGGCGATGAACCCGAAGATACGCCGCCGCCGACCAATATCTTTCCCGATGTCCGCGATGCGCCGCCCGATTTTCCGCCCGGCTGGGACGATCTGCCGCCGCCGGAACTCCCGCCCGTACCCTTGTACGAACGGGATGAAGTCAGTACGCCCGTTCCGCCGCCCGTCACGTATGATTTCGATCATCTGCCGCCCGCGCCCCCGGAAACGCTGCCGGAAGCGCCTGGCCTCTCCCCCGCCAAGCTGATCCTGGAAGAGACCCAGAACACCAGCAAATGGCTGCGCGCGTTTTCGCTGGAAGACTTGTTGGCCAGCATCGAACGCGAACAATCGATCCATAAGCCGCGTATTCGTCCGCTGCCATCGTGGGTCAAAGAGAGCAAGGCGCAGCGTAAGAAGTCGCGTGACAAAGGCGCGCCGGAGCCGGAATTTCTTGGCCAGGTGCCGCCGGATACGCTGCCTGAAGCCCTGCCACCTGCACCCAGCGATGCCGTTAGCCTAAGCCAGCAGTTCGCTGACCAACCAACGCGCCTATCCGGCGTGCAGCCTATCGAAGAAGCACCCGGCGATATGGAAACGATCTGGGACTTCATGCGTGCCGCTGACCGCGAAAAGACTGCCCCGCCAGAGTCGCTGCCGGAATCGATTCCCACTTACGATCAGGTGATGGGCTACGAAATCGCTGAAGCCGACGGTGACTACGATGACATCGTTGGCGACGATTTCAGCGAGTCTCAGGTCGAAGCTGTTGCGCTGCCGCACCCGGATACCCCGGCTCATCTCGCGTGGGATGATGTCAGCCCGTTCGTGCTGGATGGCGACGACGAATGGACGCAGTACCCCGCGCCCATGATCGCACCCGAAGCGGCGCGCCTGGATATTCCGGTCGAAGAAGTAGACGCGCTCGATCTGCCCCGCTTTAGCATCGAAGATTTCAATACGGAATTCGAGCGTCTTTCGGCCTGGGATATGGCGGTGCGCCAGAACCCGGCGCTGGCCGATAACCCACCCGTCGAAGACCCCTATCTGGCGCAGTTGGCGCTCAGCCTCACCCAGGTGTCGCTGGAACTGACCGCCGACGCGACCCTGCTCACCCACGACAGCGCGTTAGGCGGCGCGATGGTGGCGTATGCAGGCCACATGGCCGCCGAAGAAGTCGAAGAACTGCGGGCGATGATCGCGGATGATTGGCGCGTGGGCGAAGAAGAAGCCCGGATGCGCTTCATCACGCTGCCCAGCAGCGGCAAAGACTGTATGCTGTATTCGCGCCGCACGGTGGACGACCTGATCCTATCGCTGGTGTTCGCCGGGACGACCCCGCTCAAGGATATTCGTCGCCAGGGGCGGCGGCTGCTGGAAGCGCTGAAGACCGTCCCCGATCTGCGTTCCGGGATGCCGCTCCCCGCCTATGCCCCGCCGATGAGTGCGCCCCATATCGTCCGCATGGAACCGCCGCCCGACCTGGGACCGTACAACGAGTATGCGTGCGTGTGGCTGCTGCGCAATCCGTCGCTCACGCTGGATGAACCCGTCGTCCAGGCGATCATCGCCGGGATGAACACGCAGCTTCATGAGGCCTACTGGCGCATCCGTGATCTGCGCGCCCGTGATGAGTACGTGTACCTGCTGGCGGATGTCCCTGGCGAAATGCCCGCCTTCACGATCATGCGTGACCTGAAACGGCGTTCGGCAGAGATCGCCCACAAGACCAACCCGGAACTTCCCGAAGCGTTGTGGGCGGACAGCTATCTGCTGGTCACGCCAGGACGACCACTCGATGAGGACGAAATCCGCCAGTTCATCAACTTCGAGCGGATGTCGTAAGCTTAGGCCGGGCTGCTGTGCGTCGCCGCCAGATGCCCGTAATGTGTGCGCCAGCTTGGAGTCAGGATGTCGAACATCCCCGCCAGCTTATGATAAGCGGCGGTATCGGTTTCGCGTTCCACCATCAACTGATACAGCCGCTTGATCGGCAGGTCGGGGTACAGACGGTCGATCACCCGGTATTCGTCGCCCGCCTGCACATGTCCCGTCTCGATCACCCTGTGATACCACCCGCCCCAGGCTTTTTCATCCACGCGGGCGGTCAAATCCTTGAGTCCCCACCGGCGCGCCAGTTTCCAGCACGGCATACGCGGCTGCGACACTTGCAAACGCGCTTCGCCCACCGCGATGATGTCGCCAATATGGATTGTGTCTTCGTCATAGCCCGTCACGGTGAAATTTTCCCCAAATGCCCCGTACCCGAATGCCACCCCTTCGGACAGCAGTGGGCGCAGCTCCGCTTCCCAAAGCGGATAATGAGCCGCGCTGTAGGCCAGCACTGCCCGGTACGGTCCGCCGTGATTTTTCAAATCCTGCTGGCCATCGCCCGCCAGGTTGTGCGTATCGAGAAATACACGTCCTTGCGCCGGAACCTTGAAGATGCCCGACTGCCAGGGCTTGCTGGACACTGCGTCCGCACCATGTGTGGCGGGCATTCCAACCTGAATCGATACGATGCGCGATTCGATCATGTGTGCTTATCCTGTGCAAAGGGTTGAACGCATAGAGGCGCGGAGACGGCGCTTCCTTACATGCACGCCGTACTGTTGCGCGTGCGCACCGGAATCGCGTATGCTATAATCGCTCACCTGTTCGCATCTGCATGAGGAAACCGCCCATGACGACTCTATCGCGCCCGCTGTTTTACCTGGTCGATGGTTATGCGCTGGCGTACCGTTATTACTTTGCCAGCCGTGAACGCGCCTTCATGACGGCGGCGGGCGAAGGGACATCGGCGGTATTCGGGTTCACGCGAATGCTGATGGATTTGCTCGAAAAAGAAAAGCCCGCGTACCTGGCTGTCGCGTTTGATGCCGGGATGAGCGGACGCGACACGCTGTTTGAAGGCTATAAGGGAACCCGCGAACAGATGCCCGATGAACTGGAACGCCAGATCGCACGCATCGAGCAGATGGTCAAGGCGTTCAATATCCCGGCACTGGCCGTGCCAGGGTATGAAGCCGACGACGTGATCGGCACGGTCAGCCGCCAGGCGGAAGCAGAAGCGCTCAATGTGCGCATTTTCAGCGGCGACCGCGACCTGCTGCAACTGCTGAGCGACCATATCACCGTGCGGCTGTTCGTGCCGATGGCGAAAGTGCAGGACGCAATTTACGATCAGGCGGCGTTCCGCGAAAAATACGCTTTCGAGCCGCATCAGTTCATCGACTACAAAGCGCTGGTGGGCGATACCAGCGACAACATCCCCGGCGTGGCGGGCATTGGCGAAAAGACAGCGACCAGCCTGCTGCAAACCTATGGATCGCTGGAAAACATTTATGCCAACCTGGACGCGCACGCGAAAGGGCTGCGGCAAAAACTGGTCGATGGGCGCGAGATGGCGTTCCTGAGCCAGAAGCTGGCGACGATTCAGCGCGACGTGCCGATCACGCTCGACAAAGCCAGGTGCATCACCCATGCCTTCGAGCGATCCGGCGTGGAGGCGCTGTTCCGCGAACTGGAATTCAACAGCCTGTATGCGCAGTTGGGTCGCCTGGGGACGACGCGCCCGAACAACGGCAGTCAGCTCCCGCTGTTCGCGCTCGATCAGCCGGCGGCGGATGGGGATGCGGTTGGTGAGTCTGACGCGCCTGCCGCCACCGTGCCGACGACCATTGTCGATACGCCCGAAAAGCTGGCGGCGCTGGTCGAAACCCTGAACGGAGCGGCACTGATCGCGTTCGATACCGAATCGACCAGTACCGATAAAATGCTGGCCGACTTGGTTGGGATTTCGCTGGCCGTCGAAGGGGAGAGCGGGTATTACATCCCGGTCGGCCATCATGAAGGCCAGCAGCTTCGGCTTGAAGCCGTGCTGGATGCGCTGCGCCCGCCGCTGACCAACCCGAACATCCCCAAAACCGCGCATAATGCTGTGTATGACCTGGTGGTGATGCAGCGGCACGGCATCGATGTCACGCCAATTGCGTTCGATACGATGGTGGCCGAATGGGTGCGCGACCCGCTCAGCGACTCGCTGGGTCTGAAGCGCCTGGCACGCGCCCGCCTGGGCAAAGAAATGATCCAGATCGAGACGCTGATCGGCAAAGGCAAGGCCGAAATCACGATGGCACAGGTCAGCATCGATACAGCGGCGCAATATGCGGCGGCGGATGCGGCTTTCACGCTGCAACTGGTGGAAAAGCTGCGCCCCGACCTGGAGCCAACTGCGCATGAACCGGAAGTCGATGCGTTGTGGGGAACGCCCAACCCGCCCACGCCCCGCGACGTGTTCATGACGCTGGAAATGCCGCTTATCCCGGTGCTGGCGACGATAGTACAGGCCGGGGTACTGCTCGATGTGCCGTATCTGCGGGCGATCAGTGTGCGCCTGAACGAACGGTTAGCCAGCCTTCAGGACGAAATCGAAGGATTGGCAGGCGGGTACGGACATATCAATATCAACAGCCCGAAGCAGTTGAACGACGTGTTGTTTGGCAAACTGGGCATTAAACCCGCTGGGCTGCGCAAGACCACGCACGGCTTTTCGACCGATGCCGCCACGCTGGAAGAACTGCGTGACCAGCACCCGATCATCGAAAAAATCCTCGAATACCGTGAACTGAGCAAGCTGCAAGGCACCTATGTCGATGCCCTGCCCGCGCTCATTCACCCGGCGACCGGGCGCGTACATACCGATTTCAACCAGACGGGTGCAAGCACCGGGCGCATGAGCAGCAGCAATCCGAACCTGCAAAACATCCCGATTCGCACAGAAATTGGGCGGGAAGTACGCGGGGCATTCATCGCGCCGCCGGGTTACAAACTGCTCTCGGTCGATTACAGTCAGGTCGAACTGCGGATCATGGCGCACATTACCAAAGAACCGACTCTGCTCGAAGCCTTTCAGCAGGGGCAGGACATTCACGCCGCAACCGCAGCGGTGATTTACAATGTGCCGCTGGCGGAAGTGACGAAAACGCAGCGCATTTTCGCCAAGCGCGTCAATTTCGGCATCCTGTATGGCATGGGCGCGTTCCGGCTGGCACGCGACAGCGACCTGACACGCCAGCAGGCACAGGCGTTCATCGATGCATATTTTGCACGGCTGCCCGGTGTCAAACGCTACATCGATGGCACGATTCGGCTGGCGCGGGAGCAGCAGTATCTCACCACGCTGTTTGGGCGGCGGCGCAAATTCCCCGGCCTGTTCATGGCGAACCGCAACCAGCAGGCCGCATCCGAACGCGAAGCGATCAATATGCCGATTCAGGGAACGGCAGCGGACATCATGAAGCGCGCCATGATCCGCCTGCATGACGAACTTCAGCGCCGCACACTGGGCGCACGGCTGATTCTGCAAGTGCATGACGAATTGGTGCTGGAAGTGCCGGATGAAACGCTGCACGAAACGGCGGCGCTGGTGGTCGAAACGATGGAATCGGCGGCACAGCTTGACGCACCGCTGAAGGCAAACGCGCAATACGGGCAGAACTGGCGCGATCTGACGGAAATTTCCGCCTGATCGCGCCACTTATAAGGCAGATCAGCCGTTCGCGGAAGCGGTGGTTTCGGGCGTGATCTCGCTGGTGCTGGTGGGATCGTCGGTCACTGTCTGTTCGGTCGCTGCTGTCTCCACCGTCACCTCAACCACGTCCACGCTGAGCAGCCGTTCCAGCACGCCCGGATCGGCGTTCGGGGAGGTTTCCAGCGGGAACGGCGCGAAGGCCAGCACGCGGTTGGCAGCCGAATCGGCGATGTACACATTGCCATCGGCATCCAGCGTGATCCCGCTGATCACGCCGAAGCTGGAGCCGTCCATCGGCAGGGTGGGATCGCCTTTCTGCCCGAACGAGCCGATACACGTGCCGTTCGTGGTGTACACCAGCACCCGCGCCGCGTCAGGATCGCCCACATACAGCAGGTCACGCAGCGGATCGACCGCGACATATGGGCGGTTACCCAGGTCTTCATACCAGCCCAGCACGTTGAACTGATACAGCGGCGATCCATCGGCTGTGCTGAACACCGAAATGCGGCGGTTCCACGTATCGGCCACGAACAGGCGGCCATCGGGTGAAACGGTCATCCCGGCGGGTTCGTCAAGCTGGCCGGGCGCGCTCCCCCCCGTGCCAATGTCGCGGATGAACTCGCCGCTCGCCGTGTACACGCGAACGCGCTTGTTCCCGGTATCCGCGATGTACACACGGCCTTCGGGGTCGGTCACGATGTCGCGCGGCCCCCACAGCCCATCGACTGGCTCGGTTTGCGCCTCGATGCCGTACTGCCCCGGCTGCCCCCACGCGCTGAGCAGGGTTCCATCCGGCGCGGCTACCTGCACACGGTATGCCCAGGTATCGGCAATATACACGTTGCCATCCGCCCCCAGGTCGATCCCGTTCGGGCGGGTAAGCAGCAGCGGCGATTCCGCACTGCTGCCATACTGCCGGACAACCTGCCCAGTCTGGTCGAACACGACCACGCGATTGTTGAACTCGTCCGCCACGTAGAGGTTGCGCTCGGCATCGACGGCCAGGTCAAGCGGATGGCTCAGGTTGTTCGGGCTGCCTTCGGCCTGGTTCTGGTAGGTGCTAAAGGCCAGCAGCGGTTGGTAGTTGGTGGTGCAGACGCTCGGCGCGCTGGCATCGGCCAGCGTGTTCAAGGCGGTCGTGCCGCCCGTCCCCATGTCCCATACCTGCGCGGCGATGTCTTTGCGCACGTAGAAGTACATGCGTTCGGCAACCGGCCAGTTCGAATAGCTGTAATGGGTATCACCCCGGCCTGCCGCGATTCCGTACTGGGTGTAATCGCGCGACCACCAAATATCCCAGATGCCCTGGCGAATTTGTGCGGACTCGGCAGTCTGCCCAAGATCAGTGAGTGCGGTTCCGCTGAGATTGAAGGCATTCAGCACACGCGGCGCATCCAGGTAAAAATACTCCTGATCCGGCCACCACATACGCTGATACTCGAAGCGGTAGTAGCGATCTTCCAGCAGCGGTTCCACGCGGGAGCGAATATCCGCGCTCGCATAGATGGCAACGGCATCTTCGACCTGCTGCAAGGTCGGGTTTTCGCGGAAATAGGTCACGTTGGTCAGGTCACGGAAATACCATGTCACCGGCCAGGCATTCCCGCCCCAGGCAAAACGGAGGTTCATGCCATCGGTCGTGCGGCGGCTGATCTCCTCAATCTGCTGCATCATCGTCTTGATGCCTGGCGCGCCGTGCGCATACACCAGGAATTCGGTCGCGTAGTCGTAGTTGATGAATGAGGCCATCCACGCGGCGCGGAAGGTGATCAGCGACAGCACGGCGAACGCTGCCACGCCAATCATGCGGCGAAGCTGCAAAAATCCGGTGTGCTGCGCTACGCGCCGGATCAGGTAAATCATGAAGCCAGCCACAAACAGCATCGCCAGCCAGTTAGTCGTATTCTGAAGCTGCCCCTGTTCAAGCCCGGTGAACGCGGCCTGCCCGTTGAGATACGGCGTGATCAACTGGAGCAGCGCTGCGCCCAGCACCGGGAGCAGCAGCAGGTACAGCCAGCCGCGCTGGGTGAACTTTTGCCAGTCGATGCCTTGAAACACCCGCCCGAAATACCAGGCTGTCAGGAAGATCAGCGGCACGGTGATGTGTGTCGCCAGCCAGGGCATTTTTTCGCCTGCAAACGTGTACGCGATGAAGTTGAACACGCCCCAGAACGCGACGAACAGCAGGAACGACATCCGCCGCAGCCTATCCGGGCCAAACTGCGAGATCGTGCGCGGTGGGGCTTCGGTGACTGCTGCCAGCGATGGCACTTCCTCCCCTTCAGGCGTGGTGATGCTTTCGACCTGGCGTTCCGCCTGGGCTGCATTGATGCGGTTGGTGCGGTAGTGCCAGAAGAACACCAGCCCGGCCAGCATCGCCAGGAAGCTGCCGATCATCGGCAGGAATTCGTACATGGGCATGATGATGCCCGAATAATAGTATTGGGGCTGGCTGCCACGTCGGTCGCCCTGCTGGTTCAGCCAATAGCCCAGGCTGCCAATCATCCCGGTCGCCAGCCCGTTGGGGTTGCTGAACATGGTGGTGAAAAAGAACGCGAACAGGATGTAGAACACCGCCGCGCTGACCAGCCAGCGCCGCCAGTGCCACGTCAGCCCGACGGCGGTCGAGATCATCAGCATGGGGATCACCGATGCGACGGCGACTCGTATCCCGTCGGCGGAGGTATCGGTCGGGTTCGCCCCCACCAGCTTGATCAGCACCGGGGTAAGCCAGGGCAGGATGAACGTCCCCATCAGGATCAGGATGTCCAATTCAGGGAAACGGTAGAGCGTGCGCCACCAGCCCGCCCGCCGCGAATACACCAGCAGGCCGATCACCAGGAAGGCGAAAACCCACGCCGCCAGGATCGGCAGGTTGTTGATCACCGTTCCGAACAGCGCGCCTACTTCGTTGATGGCAATCCTTACAGTGGGGAGCGGATTTCCCGCATCATCGACCGTCGCCGGGACAGGGATGTTGGGCGTAACCAGCGCCGCGACCTCAGGCTCATCGGCTTCAACGAACGTGCGTTCTTCCACGACGATCAAGACCAGACACAGCGCCGTTGCCAGCGCCAGGATGATCACGATGTCGAGCAGGAGGATACGCCCTTCCCGGCCACGCCGCACCCACACATACAGCATGGTTCCCACCAGCGCGGTGACGAACAGCCCAACCGTGAGCAGTGTCCACGTCAGGAAGCTGTTGAATTCGACCGAGACGGGCTGACCCGTCAGGATCGCGCCCAACCCGGTGCTGATCGCGTTCAGGCGTTCTGAAACATCCACCCCGTAGAAGGCGATGGCCAGCACCGCATACATGATCATCGCTGCCGCACCCGCGATGAGGAACGCCAGGATGATCGTGTAGAACAGCGTGCGCGCCGGGACTTTAAAAAAGTGCTGGTACAGCCGCATCACCCAGTACATGGTCATGAACAGGCCGAAGATAGCCACGTACATGAACGCGACTTCTTTCGACCCCAGGCTCCACAGCAGCGCGCCGGAAAACACGTACAGAAAAATTGGTTTTCGTTTCCAGCGTTCCGGGCCATCCAGGTACATGAAGGTACAGTACACCATGACCAGGCTGGCGAAAATCGATGGGGTATCTTCGCGGATGTAGCGGTGATAGTACATGAGCAGCGGCGAAGCCAGGATCATGACCGATGCCAGGATCGCGCCCCACCGCCCCAGCCAGCGCCGGAACAGCAGCGGGAACATCACCATCAGCACGCCCAGGATGGCAGGGTACAGGCGGGCGACGAAATCGTTATCGCCAAACAGGAAATAGAAGAACGCCGTGACATGAAACAGGATCGGCCCGTGCATGAGCGGGTCATGGCGGAAATTGCCGTCCCGGTACAGGTAATAGGAAAACTGGGTGTGCAGGCTTTCGTCGTGGCTCATCACACGGTCGCCCAACCCGCTGAAGCGGGTGAAGACCGCGACTACGAAAATGGCCGTGTATACCACGACTTCCCAATTGATCGTCACTGCCCGCGCCAGCCAACGGCTGAGCAGATCGGTACGCCCTTCGCGGGATAACTGCGGCTGATTGAAGGTGGTTGCCATTCACGCCCTCACGGAGAATCGGTCGCGCCGGGTGTCGGCGCGTAATTGGACTGAAATGCCATCGTTTGTACTGCCGTTTTCCCCGCACCCCGGCGGGGTTCCACCGCGTCCCGGTCGGGTTCATGCGTCGCGTCCGCCGCTGCCACAAACAGGTAAGCCGCCGTCTCGCGTTCGCCCGTCAACTGCTGATCGATCCAGAGATTCTGGAGCAGCGGCGTGGGCGGGTCGGGAATTTGTGCGTAGGCCGCCGCATGGTTCAAGAGCATAGGGACGGTGAGTACCATGAACAGCGCCACCAGCACCGCGCTGTAGCGCGTCGGCTTATGCCGCATCATGGCTGGCTGCGCACTGGTATGCAAGGCTGTGGGTGATAGTTCAGCCTGCACGGCGCGCCAGATCGCGTTCAGGCGTTCAGGGGCAGGCGCGCCAATGTCGCGCATGGCCGCCAGTTCGTTGGCTGTCTGGCGCTGCCGCACGTACAAAGCTGCACACTGCGCACACGTATCCAGGTGCGCATCGATTCGCCGCCGCGCCCGTGCCGTCAGTTCGTTATGGATATAAGCCGTCAGGTAGGGGCGGCATCGACGACAGGCGTAGCTCATGACCCACCTTTTTCGATAATTGTGCTAACCATTCCACAATTCTTCCAGTAATCCCTGTCCCACCGGGTGCAGCATTCCGCGCAGCGCTTCATGCGCCAGCCGCACGCGGCTTTCGGCGGTTTTGGGCGGACAGTCCATGATGTCGGCAATTTCGCGGTACGTCAGGCCATGCCCATAGCGCAGTACGACCGCTTCCCTTAGCCTGGGCGAGAGGTTGAGCAGGGCTTTTTCGAGCGCCTCTTTTGCTGACGTGCGGGCGAAGGCGGCTTCGGGCGTTTCGGAACGCGGCGCGGGCAGCTCATGCTGAAGCAGGCTGCTCAGATCGACCGACTGCGGGCGGCTGCGGCGGTACATATTCCGGCAGCGGCAGATCGCAATCGTGAACAACCAGGTTTTGAAGGCCGACAACCTGGGATCATAGCGCCGCAGATTTTTGAACGCATACACGAATGTTTCCTGGGCAACGTCCTCCGCATCATGGTGGTTGAGCAGCAGGCTGTAGCACAAGCGCACCACGCCCGGCGCAAACGTATCGTACAGCACGGCGAATCCGGTTTGTTCTCCGCTTAAACAGCGGGCGATCAACGCTTCGACTTCGGTCGGTTCCAGCATGGGTGTTTTCAAACTGCCCTCTGACACTGCTGCACTAGGCTCGTATTGGTGGCGCGTCCCTTCTTATACACCAAAACTGCGGTGTATTCCTCATCGAAAATGGCGCAAGATACCCCTGCCTTCATGCATGGGGAGGGATAGCGCCTCTTCTCCTTTCAAGGTCTTGAAATAAACAAATGGATGTGCTACCCTCATGGTATGAAACTGACCGCTGTCGTGAAACTGCTGCCGACCGATGACCAACGGCAACGGCTCGCCCAAACGCTTGAAACCGCCAACGCTGCGTGCAACTGGATTAGCGCGCAGGCATGGCAGACCAAGACGTTTAACAACGTGCGCCTCCACCACCTGACGTATTACGGCGTGCGCGAGCAGTTCGGCCTGGCGGCACAACTGGCGGTGCGCTGTATCGGCAAGGTCAGCGATGCCTACAAACTGGACAAGAAGCGCCAGCGCACGTTTAAGCCACATGGCGCGGTTGCGTTCGATAGTCGCATTCTGACATGGCACATTGAGCAGGCGCACGTCTCGATTTGGGCGTTGGGCGGGCGTTTGGCAATGCCGTTCGTCGCGGGCGAGAGCCATCTCGAACTGCTCAAGTTCCAGCAGGGCGAATGCGATCTCGTCTATCGGCACGGGGACTTCTATCTGTACGCGACCTGCGACATTCCCGACGACACCCCCATTGACCCCGCCGGTTTTCTCGGCGCGGACATGGGAGTGAAAAACATCCTGGTCGATAGCGATGGGGTCATGCACAGCGCAAAACATCTGCTGAATGTCCGTCACCGTCACCGCCGCTTGCGGAAAAAGCTGCAAGCGAAAGGCACGAAATCGGCCAAGCGCCGCCTCAAGTACCAGTCGGGCAAAGAAGCGCGTTTCGCCCGCGATGTGAACCACTGTATCAGCAAGCAGCTCGTCAAAACGGCGAAAGACACAAAGCGCGGGATTGCGTTGGAAGACCTGACGCACATCCGCACGCGGGTACGTTTTCCGCGCCGCAAGCGAGACGAACTGCACACCTGGTCGTTCGGGCAGTTGAGAACGTTTATCGGCTACAAAGCGCATCGCCGCCGCGTGCCAGTGGTGGTCGTTGATGCGCGCTACATCTCTCAACAATGTTCGTGCTGTGGACATACGTCCCGTTCCAATCGTCCCAATCAAGCCACTTTCAAATGTGTCGCGTGTGGTGTCGCTTGCAACGCTGACCATAACGCGGCGATCAATATTGGTCGCCGGGCGGCAGTCAATCCGCCATACGCGGTGTGTGTTCTGGGTCTCAATCCCGCCACAACTGCAAGCCCCTCGCTTTAGCTATGGGGCTGTTGACTCAGTTCAGGTTTTTGCCTTCCGTTCAGCCTACGCCGCCCGTCTCGAAGTCCAGCCCTTGATAAATATCCGACCGCACCCACAGAATCACCTGACGCGATGAGGTTTGAACCGCGAGCGTTCGACCCTGTGTCCACCAGGCAGGGAGTTCGGTCAGCAGCAGGGTTTCGGGCAGCCATGTCCGGCTGACGGTGAAATCCTGCCCGACGTAATTGCTGAACAAGGTTTCGGGAACATCGTCAGTCGTTCCCTCTACCGGCATCGTTTCGGTTAGGATTACGGGCGCGCCGATGGCCTCCCGCACGGTGACCGCAGAACGTGCGTCCCTGAAGTCGCGCAGCAGCCAGGCGATTTCCGGGCTTTCCCCAACCACGCTCACGATCTCGACTTCGCCAAAGCCGCCGCCTTCGCGTCGGTCGATCTCCAAAAGGGTTTCGCGCAGCAGAAACAGATTGCGGCTGTATGCGGTGGTATGCCACAGTTCATTCGCGTTTTCCACACCATCCACCGCAATGCGCCAGCCGCTCCCCAACGATCCCACCATCCCGAATATGAAAATCGCCAGGGCAATTCCCTGAAAGGCGGGGCGCTCGTTCCATACGCTGGCGATCAGGAAAAAGGTGATGATCGAAAACAGGATCGGGATAAGCACCAGCACCACACTTGCCTGATCGAGCGCCAGGTTTTGCAGGCTGCCATTCGGGGCATTGAGCAGTGAACGGGCGACATCGTGCAGTGCCAGCGTGAAAACCGCCAGGATCGACAGCATCGACACCGTGACGATCCAGCGCGCCCACGTCGGGACTTCCCATAAGCGGTACTGCACATCATCGGCAAACAAATCGGCGATCACCTGGCTGGTCAGTACGCTGAGCGGCAGCACGAACCACAGCGCATGTTCAGCGGTGGCTCCGCGATACACGACACTGGCGATCAACGCCAGTCCCGTCCACGCCATCATGAAGCGAGTGACACCGCGCACGCGCCGCCGACTGATCGCCGTGATCACCGCGACCACGCCGAACAGCCACAAAAACGGCTCGTAGAACAGCGCCGCGGTGAGCGGAAGGAATGGCGCAGCGCCCGGTTCTCGCGGCCCGAACCCCGCCAGCAGCGATGTGAGCAGTTCACCGACGTTCGCAAGCCCGGACGGATGGCTCATGAAGGCTGTACTAACCACGATCACGGTGATCACCGCCGCCCCAATCGCCGTCGCCCAGGGGATGCGGCGGGCGAGCAGTTCCAGATCGTTGGTGCGCATCTGCGGCAGCATTTCATCCTCAAAGCGGAATACCGCTTCATTTTGGGCGCGGCCTGTCAGCGCGGCTATCACGCCCGCGCCTGCTGCGATGGCGACCAGGATCAACCCGCCTGGCTCAGCCAGAATCGCTGCCGCGACCCACGTCACGATCAGCACAGAGGGGAAAGCCGTCGATACGGGTGCTTCCCGGCGAACGCTGATCACGGTCTGGTAGGCCGCCCATAAGCCGATCACGACCAACAGTGCCGACCATATCGCACCTGAACTGGCGCGTGACGCGGCGAACAGCGACGGCGAGACGGCCAAAATCAGGCAGAGCAGCAGCGTTTGTCCCTTGCCCAGGCGTGAACGGAACAGGAGTGGGCTGAACACCAACCCCACTGCCCCCAGCACGGTGAGCGAGCGCGCCGCTGCCTCTGACCCGCCCAGCAACCCCATCGAGATCGATTGCAGCGCGAAGAGGAGCGGACTGGCGATCCGCGCTGGTTCCAGTGATGACCGGGGTTCGATCAGCGCATAGGCAGTGTTGGCCTGTGCCGCTTCAGCGCGGGACAGCGGGACGCGATCCAGTTCCGCGAAGCGAAACAACAGCACTAGGACGATCAACAACAGGTACGCCAGCCCTTCGCGGGTGATGGTCAACTGGCTGTGCCGCTCGTCGCGCTGTGCGCGCTCGTGGGTTGATCCTACAGCGGTATTCTGCATCCCAAGCGTTCCTTTTGCGCAGGATCACGCGGCGGTTTCAGTTCAGCGCCGTGTGATCGACCTGATAGACACGGGTGCTGCCCGTTTCACAGACGATTTGCAGGTTGTCGCGGAACTTGGTCTCGTCCGCGTCGTACTTACGGCGTTCGTTCGTGCCGAAAAACACGTAATCGATGCGGTACTGCGCCAGGATCGCCCGCGCCCGGTTCCACGTCGGATCGGTGTACAGGGCTTCAATATCGGCCTCTTTGTTTCCGGCGATCTGCCCGAACGTCGCGCCGCGCCACTGGCTTTGATGCCCGCCCCAGTTATACAGCACAGGAATCCCCGTCAGCGTGCCGACGCGCCCATACCCCCATCCGTATGACCCACCGACGGCTTCGACTACGACGGCATCATCGCCCTGTACGAGCGCGCTCAGGCATTCAACCGCCGCAAAATCATCGGCGGATACAAGTCCCGCCCGCACGAATGACGAACCGCCATCGAGCGTGAGCGCCGGGTCGTCCTCTGGAAAGGTATGCCGCCCCGGTTCGACGACCGTGCGCGTGTACACGGCGAAGATCGTGAACACCAGCCCCCCGGTGATCGCCACCGCCGCCGCACCGCCGAACAGGAACCGGAACCCGGTATTGAGCTGCCGCCCCTGTGTATCGGCCAGAAGGACGTACAGTGCGTAAGCGCTGGCCGCCCCCCACATCACCCACGCCTGATAATAGAATTTGAACACGGTGTTCATGCGCGTGCTGAAGTTGTCGCGCAGATACACGAATTCTGGGATCAGCGTGAGCATGATCCCCGCGCCGATCAGCAGCAGGACGAACCCGGTCGCCGGGGGATACGTGATCACCGCCCGCGCTGCGGCAGGCTGTTCGACTTCCTGTGGGATGGGCAGCAAGCGCGGCAGCAGCCGCCCGACGACCAGTACCAGCCCAGCAGCCAGCACCAGCGCGGTGATGCCGTGCGAAAGACGCTTGATGATGAGCAGCGTGACGACGGTTTCCGTCCCGCCGTTGGCTTCGATGAAGTCGAGTACCACGCCGCGCAGCGCGGGAATGGCCGATGCCAGGGCGACCAGCACCAGCATCAGCATGAGCAGGCCGCCAAGCGCGACTCCCGCCGCGATCAGACCCGCCGAGCGGTTGAAGCGTATCCCCGCCCGCCAGCTTTCCACAATCAGGTAAAGCGCCAGGATGATCAGCAGCGGGGCAAAGTGAGTGAAGAACTGGGTGAACAGTGTCGGGAACTGCACGTTGGGCAGGATACCTCCCAACTGCGAGCGAAACCCGATCAGGAAGGGCAGATAGAATACGAGCGACAGCGCGAGAATGCGCACGCCCAACCAGGCCAGCGCCACAAAATCGCCCGTTCGCAGCGGGACACCCCCGCCGCGTGTATAACGCCGCAGCGCCTCCGCTGCGATCAGCAAGACCATATAGATCGGGCCATCCCAGGTATTCAGGAAGATCAGCCCACCCAGACACAGGCTGTACACGATGACCTGCGCTGAATCGGGCTTTTTCAGACTGAGCAGGGTATTCAACGCCAGCGCCATGGCCACCAGCGTGAATGGCAGGCTCAACACATGCGGGTGATTATCGGCCAGCACAAAACTGAAGGCCGGAAATTCATCGATCACTTCTTCGCGGACGTACACATTCGGGTCAAGGTTGATGCGTACATCGTTCAGCACGCGGGCGCTGCGGAACCACCACCAACCCGTTTGCGCCATCCCCTCCAGCGAATCGACCGGGGCGGGATTGGCTTCGCGGCGTTCATTGCTGTTGAACAGGCGCAGATATTCGGTGGACGCGGTGCCAGTCTGGTAGGGAATCTCGATTAGGAGTGCCTGCCAGTTGCCCATCAGCAGGATGATCACCACGCCCAACAGCCCGGTCAGCACTCCGGCAGCCCGCCCCGGTCTGGTTTCCGCCGGATATTCGATTCCGAACCGGAACGAGCGTGACCGCACCAGGTTGTACACCACGCCGAACGCGCCCAATGCAGTCAGTGCGAACGTCATCGCGGTTGCCATGTTGAACCCGGTGGTGCTGTTGATGCCGCTCATCAACGAAAACATGGCGGCGATTACGTAGCCGAAATAGTAGTAGCTGATCGCGTACCCGGCCATCCAGGGATCGTTGGGCGGGAAGGACTCGCTGCGCATGGATGCACTGATGAACGCGAGTTCCATATCCTTTTCGGTGTACAGGATGCCGTTCTGCGCAGCCCGGACGATGCTCCAGCCGACCAGCGCCACGACGAAAATGATTTCGGCAGCGGTGACCGCCGCTCGGTTTTCGTGCCACCACGCCCGCCAGTCGAAGCGGCGCGCATCATCGCCGCGCACGCTGGCATACGCCGTCACGCTCACGGCCAGCACGATCAGCCAGGCCAGCAAAATGCTCCCGGCGGTATTGGAAAGAAACCCGAAGATCGAGAGCAGCCAGAACGTGAACCCAACGATCAGGATGCCCGCCGGGCGTGCCAATGTATACCCGCGATCCGGCAGACCGCGCAGCAGGCGCGTGAACAGGGGAAATATCGCAGCGCCCGCCAGCGTCGCCAGCAGCCACCAGTTCAGGATGATCCAGCCCTCACGGATAAGCCATTCGTTCAGCAAGCCTTACCCCCTTATTGCGCCATGAACTGCATTGTCAGGCTTTCCGAAACGGGCGCGTCGGTTGAAACAACGGCATCCAACTCGCCAACTACATGGTACAGCGTCGTCCCGTTCTGGTCGAATACGGTTTCCAGAATGCCCTGGTTCAGCAGGGTGCGGAACTTCGCCAAGCCGGATGGCATATAATACGCACGTTCCAGGTCGCCCACGACAATGTATTCGACGTTGTAGAACTGCAAGAAGCGCAGCGCGTAATCGATGTCGGTCGTCTGGTAGAAGGCGTTCACGTTGGCGACGCGCATTTCCACCTGCCGTCCCATATTCGGCAGCGTGCGCTGCTGGCGCTGATGCCAGTTCCAGCCGATCACCGCTGGCAGCCCGGTATTGATGGCAATGCGCCCGTTCCATTTATACTCGCTCGGTTCGCTCAGTCCCTCCACGATGACCGGGGAACCTTGAAGATTGTCCTGCATCCAGCGGATCAGCATGTAATCGTTGGCCAGTGAAAACGTCGTCCGCTGGGGATCGATGGCCTGAAGGGTGGGCGCTCCTTCATACTGGGTGGCAAAGCGCATGTACGCCATCCCATCCAGGGTGAGCGGCTGTTCACGGAAGAACCGGAACACCGATTTGCCGCTGGTGGACATGATTGGGAACATGGCCGCGATGATCACCAGCGCTGCGAAGGCAGTCAGCCACCCGGCGCGTGCCGAAGGCCTCCAGCGATCCACCGCCCGCAGCAGTACCGCTGCTGCCACTCCGCCCACCACGCTGAACAGCAGCCATGCCTGCAAATAGAACTTGAATACGGTATTCTGACGGCCAATATCGCCATCCAGCACCACGTATTCGACGGCCAGCGTGAGCGCCAGCGCCAGCCCCGCCGTCGCCAACACGAACTGCATCGACAGGGTTTGATCCTTGCGGAAGAACAGCACGGCGATCCACAGCAGGAGCGGCACGACCAGGATCGTGATCGGGTATTCCAACAGGCTCAGGATGGCGGCCAGCACCAGCACGCTGGCGGCGACCAGCAGGCCGACGACCAGACCCGCGAACGTCCCGCGCAGCGCGCGCACCTGAATCGACCGCAGCCAGCGCACGGTATCCCACGCCAGCAGCGAGACGAGCAGGAACAGGAACAAGCCGTGAATGGTCAGGTATGCCCAGATCGGCGCTTTGCCTTCTTCCCAGGGTAGCACCCGGCTGTAAGTAGTGACGAACCAGGTCAGGTACGGGGCTGCACCCGCAAAACTGACCAGGATGAACCCGCCGACCGCGCCCACCATATCGATCAGCGCCCGGCGGCTGGCGAACTGCCATTGAAACAAGCGCACGCGCATGAACCAGACGAATCCCAGGCCGACCACGCCGAATACCATGTACGTGATCCAGTCCCAGGTATTGGTGGCACGCAGCATCCCGGCGGCCAGCCCGCCAAGCAGAATCGCCAGCCAGCGCACACGGCGGCGTTCTGCGCCAGCGGTGATCACTTCATGCAGAATGAACAACATGGTGAACAACTGGAGCGGCATCGAGATCATGTGCGCATGTAAATCGCCGTAAATGAACGTAAAATACGGCATCTCCGTGATCGCGTTGCCTTCCACGCCTGTCGTTTCCGCGTAAATGCGCGACGGGGCCCAGAACCAGCGTTCCGCCGAAATGCTGAGCGGTTGTCCGCTGAGCAGCGCGCCAAAGCCGCGCCCCAGGCTGGTGATTACATTGCCAGCGTGCGTGATTTCATACTGAATGCGGTCTGGCAGCGCGTTGGTATCGGCCCGGTTGAAAATATCGAGCAGTTCGTATTCTGTCGGCTGGCGCTGGTACTGCACCACGAACTGATCGATCAGATACCCTTCCAGGCCGCGTTCCATCTGAAGATAGCCGCCCATCCGGGCGATGCCCGTCAGCACCACACGGGGCGTATCCAGGTTGCCCAGCACAATCGCCAGCACCAGCGCGGCAGCCCCGGCGATCCACATACTGCCGATGCGCTGCCGTCTTTCGGGCGGCGCGGGGTCGGCATTATCCTCGTGCGCGGCGGCTGATTCAGTCGATTCCGTGCGGCGTTCGCGCCAAGCATTGACCGCGCTGAAGGCCACCGAGAACGCGCCGATCCCGGTGGCGGCGAACAGCGTCGGCAGGATCAGGTTATAGGCAATCGACGGCATGATCTGAAGCAGCAGCACAGGCGTACCAACGATCACGAACCCAAAGTAGTAGTAGTTGATGTACCCGCCCGCGTTCCAGGGGTCGATGGGCGGAAAGATCGTGCTGCGCAGTACCCCGTTGAAGTACGCGAAGTCCATCGGTTTTTCGCCGCCATAACTGGGATGCCACAGATCGGGGTTGGTCAGCCGCACCAGGATGAACGCGCCGAACAGCGCTGTCGTGATCAATTCGAGCGCTGCCAGCCGCCGCCAGTGCGCCCGCACGAACGCCAGCAGAGGCGCACGGGTGCGGATCACCAGGAACAGGCCGAACGCGAACAGCACGATTAATCCAACGGCGATGCCCGCCTGGTTCCAGGCCGGAATTCGGGCGCTGGCCAGGAACCACGTCCCCCACCCCACCAGGAACATACCGACGAATTTGCTGACGGCATACCCGCGATCCGCCAGGCCGGGAAAGGCGACGAACAGCAGCGGGAAAGCGGCGAACCCGAACAGCATGATCGTCAGCCACCAGCCGACGATCCCGATGCTCATCTGGGTGTTCAGGGGGCTTTCCGGGTTGAAGCGTTCCGACCAGGTGCCGCCTTCGGTCTGAATCTGCCACATGTCGTCGGTGAAACGCAGTTGAGTCGGCGCGGCATCGACTTCGCTCGTCCCCTGGGGATTCACATTGATCAGCGTAGTATCGCAGTAGTACGTTTCCACGCCGGGGCAGCCCAACAAGAGCGGCCCTTCGGTGATTCGGTTGAGCGGGACGGTGTTCAGCACGGCGGCCACTGCCGCCGCGTCGTAATCGGCACGGCGCTGGAAGATGAACACCGCCGGGTGATCGTACACGCTGAACGCTTCATCGCTCTCGAATTCGTTCAGCCATGCCGGGCTGTCATACGTCGGCAGGTGTTGATCCGACACGCGCAGCGGCCCGAACTCGAACGTTTCATCGAACTGCGCCACCAGGTCATAGCCTAAACGTCCATCGAACAGGGCTTCATAGTAGACCATCGTCATCGGCCAGCGCTGCGGGTTGCGCGCCATCGAATCGTAGAAACGGTTGCTGCTGATGGCGATGTAATCCGATTCGTTCAGGTAGCGGATCAGGTTGTCGCGCTTTTCCTGGGTATCTTCATACACCACGTTCAGTTCGTGGCCGTTGACCAGTCCCCACCAGGGGTCAAGCCCATTACACAGGCGCGGGTCTGCCACCAGGCCGGACGGTGGGTTATCGGCCAGTGTGATTCCGCTCGGCAGTTCGCAGACCTTCATCGGAACGGGGTCGTCCCACGCTCCTTCCCATGAAAAGACCGATCCGCCGCTGACCAGCGCATCCCCGGCCATCAGTTCGGCTTCAAACACGTAATCCCAACCTGCCACCACATCGAGCGGCTGATCGAGTTCGAAGGTGTAGGCATCGCCCAGCACATGATCGCCCGCCGGAAAATTGCGCTCGACGGTAAGCTCGGTCAGGATCGCGTCCGGTTGATCGGCAGGGCGGATGGTGATGCGCAGCGTTTCCGGGTCAGCGTCGCTCACCGGGTCAACCAGATGCGGGGCGTACACTTCGCTGATCGTCCCGGAAGCGGGCGCGGTGAACGAGATCGAGTGGCGCGGGAACACATCGTTGAAGCAGGTCGCTTTTTCCAGCAGGTTATCGCTGCCGCTGCACTGCGGAATGGGAATCTGAATGAGCGGCGTGTCGGCGGGCGCACCGTTCACGCGCATGGCGAAGTCGCTCGGCACATTTTCCCACACCCAATGGCTGGCCTGTACGCGGGTCAACTGCTGGCGATAAATATTGGTGAACATCACCGCCCAGAGCAGGGTAAAGCCGACGGTCACGGCCAACAATCCGCGCCCGAACCACAGCCAGGCGCGGCGATTTTCAGCCCGTGCCGACCGGATCAGCGTGAGCAGCGCCCACGCCGCCATGACCGCCAGCGCCGGATACACCGGGATGTAGTAGCGGATCACCATCACCCACTGCGCACCCATGTACCCGAAATAGCCGAGCGTCCACAGGAACGGCAGGAGATTCCCCAGCGCGCCAGGGCGACCGCGCACGATGCGCCAGCCCGCCACCGCGAAGCTGATCCACCCCACCAGCCCAAAGGCCAACCCCATCCCCCACAGGATCATATCCTTGAGCGGGTAAAGCCACTGCGTGCGCGATGCCCATTGATAGTTGGGCGGAAAATCGATAGCGCCTGTCACGAACTGGCGTGACCGATCCAGGTCTTCCAGCCAGCGCGGGTTAAGCGACAGCCCGAAGAAGCCAGGGCCGTTGAAGGCATACGGGTTGAACAGGCGAAACGCCAGGATCGTCAGGAACCCGGCGAGCGCCAGCCCACCCAGCCCTTCGGTGACCAGGCGTTCGCGTTCGCCCCAGGCCACGTTGGCATGAAACGCGGGCAGAGCGCGCAGTACCGCCGCAACGATCACGATCACCGCCATCGGCGCAAGGTTGATGCGGCTGGCCAGCGCCGCACCTAATGCGATGCCGAACAGCGCGTAGTTGATCAGTCGTCCTTCTTTTTGAACGCATACCGCGAACAACAGCGCCAGCGCACAGAAAAAATTGCCGATGGCATCGGCAGTGCCAAAATGTGCCAGTTGAATAGAAAAGGCCGCCGCTGCATACAGAAATGCCGCCAGCACGCCCACCCATTGATCGTACAGTTTTGCGCCAATCAAAAAGGCGATCAGGATCACGCCCATTTCCGCCAGCGCCGACATCGCACGCCAGACCAGGTGGATCGCGCCGTAGTCCGTCCACACCCGTTCGATGTAGGTCGGGTCGCCGTTCAACTGCGCCCAGGCCGTGCTGACCCCGTTCATCAGCTCCGCTGCGCCGCGTGTGATGAACAGCGGCAGCGTGCCGTATACATACAGCCCGTTTCCGGTGTTGTGCGGGTTCAGGTTGGAACAGCGCGCATCGAAGTACCCCCCAACCCCGTTGGTTTCCGGGTAGCGTTCCATGCATTCCTGCAAGCGCGATGCCCGGATTTCCTGCGGTTCGTCGGTCAGCGACAGCCCCCCCCGAAGCCCGCTCACCACCCCGGTCAGAAAGCGCTCATCCGGGTGCAGGTGGGTGAAATCGTCCCAGTTGATCCCCACAAAGCGGAAATAGCCGCCCATGATCATCACGCTGAACACCAGTGCCGCCACCCACAAGCGGCTGCGTGCCGATGTGCCGGTGCGAGCGCGGGCCTGCGCCATGTCGATTATCGAAGAAAAAGCACGAACGTTCTGCATGGTCTGACCAACCTGTTTGGGACTGGCATACGCTTTCGGGCGTTGTTGATACACGGGTGGGCGCACGCTTCCTCAGTACGCCCATGACCGATGGTTATTCTGCGGGTAATTCGCCCAGCGGGGAGCCGTTCGCCTCCAGCCATTCCGCGAAACGGATTTCGCCCAGCGTCGGCACAAAATACAGGCGATAGGGATCGTTGTCGTTCGGCTGGTAGGTCTGCTGCCGTATCATAGTTCCATCCGGGAACCAGCGCTGCAACAGGCGTTCCGTCTCCAAGTCCTGATCCTGGTAGAAGAACAGGATCGGCCTGTTCGGGTCGAACCGGAATTCGTCGTCGGCATCGCGCTGGTAGGCATCGCGCAGCGCCTCCGGCACATGGTCGCGGTTCGGTTCCTGATCCTGGGCGATGGCGTGCGGCCAGCGTATTTTTCCGGCTTCGATGGCGACCCCGCGATGATCCCACCAGTAGGGCGCGAAAATGATATAGGCGTTGCCCCACCCTCCGCCAGTGGCGACGAACTGGCGCAGGTCACGCCCTGGTTCGGTATACACGTAATGGCTGTTGATGTACTGACGGCGGTAGGCGACGTTGAATGTTTCGTTGTTCAGCCCGTAAGCGCCAAATACCAGCACGGCAGCCGCCAACGATGGTACCCAGAAACCCGCTTTCCCGCCGATCATGCGCGCCACACTCTGGCCGATCACGACCAGGCCATATCCAGCCAGCACCAGCACACCGGGCAGTGCGCCGCTCAAACGGGTGATGCTGGGGTTTTCATTCGGGAACGCCAGCGCCAGCGCCGATGGCAGCAGCATGATTACGATCATCGGTATCCACAGATCAATTCCAGGATCGCGGGTGCGGAACAGCAGCCGCACCCACGCCACCAGCCCGACGATCAACAGCGCGCCTGTGAATGCATCCAGAAACGGCTTATGCGGCGCATTCTGGAACCACGCCCCATCCCCGGCGAAATTGAATCCTAGAGCGGCATTGCGCATGTTGAGCAAAAACTGCGGCGTGACCGCTTCGACCTGTTCGACCAGCGAAAGCGTGACCGGGTTGCCATCGGCATCGACCCGCGCCGCATCGCCGAAGATGCGCGTCGAGGTGCGCTGTAGAAAGTCGTTCGGAAATTCGCTGATGAAGCCGATCATCGGCACGAAACATACGACCGCAACCGCCACCAGTGCCACCCCATTCACGAACAGGCGGCGGATGAACGCCAGATCGCGCCCATGATGGATCGCGGCGATCACGAATCCTACGATGACGACCAGCGGCATCATGCGCACGGCCTGATAGGTGTATAGCCCGATGCCGAGCGTCAGCCCGGCGAACAGAAACGCGCTGCGGTCGTTGGTGCGCAGCCCGCGTATCAGGTAGATCAGCAGCAGCGCCATCACCAGCGGGGTCAGGATGATGCGCAGCCCCAGGTGACTGAGAACCTGATGCCAATAGCTCACCGCGCACAGGGCGGCCACCGCCAGCCCGACCAGGTCGCCCGTGCGTCGATCTACACGGCTGATCAGCGAACGCCCCAACAGGAACATCACCGGGATGCTCAGAAAACCTTCGATAGCACTGAGCAGTTTGAGCGTGTGAAAATTGATCCCCAGTTCGGGCAGGGGAACTTGCGCCAGCAGCGCCAGCAGATACATCTGAATGGGTTCGCGCCCGCCGTTGTTGCTGAAGAACACACGCGGCAGCCCGTCGATGATCTCCTGGGCGTTGATGATCTTTTCGACATGATCGCTGGTCATTTCCGGCGGAGTATCCAACCCGGTAAAGCGGAAATAGCCGCCCAGCAGCATGATCCCGACCAGCGCGGCGGTCACCCAGGTGATGCGCAGCCGAACAGGTCGCAGCCCGCCCACCATACCGCGCAGCAGTGTAGCGGGTGTCCATCCAATTGGGGCGAATGTCCAGCACACGGCGATCATGCTGGCGATCCACGCGCTAAAGCCGAGCATCGTCACCACATTACCCGAAGTCCCGCGCAGCGCGATGAACGACAGCAGCACTGTGACCAGCGCCAGGATCGTCCGCGTCGCCAACAGGGAAAGATCGTAAGTACGGGCGGGCGCTGTCGCCAATACACTCGGCTGCTCATAAGGCTGCCAGCCCCGCTGAAGCGGCACATCGAGCATTTCGCTGAACAGCCACAGCGCAATACCGATCAACCAGTACACGCCGACGACGGGCAGATTCTCGAATTCACCCTGCACCGGGACACCGATGAGGATCACCCCGCCATACAAGGCAGATGCGAATGCCAGCAGGCGGGCGATGGTTTGGGCGGTGAATATGCGGCGCACGGGCTGCGGCAGGCGTTCGATGTGCGGCACAGCAAGATCGAAATCCGGGATCGGCAGCGTCACCGTCAGCGTAACCATACCATCGCCGCGCACGATGCCGGGCAGCGGGGGAACCGTCGCTGGATTGGCTTCCCCGATTTTAGATGACACTGGCGTTTTGCTTTCCGCAGCGCCTTCATTCGCACCCTGGCGCTGATAAAGCGGGGAGAAACGCGGCACAACGGGAACGGAGGCCGCATCTATCGCTGAGGCCGAATCATCTTCGTCTTTCTGCTGACGTGCGACTGCCGATACCAGGCGCAGTGTCTCACCCGGACGCTTGAAAAACCGCCCGGCCACATCCGCCAGGGAAAGAGTCTCAAATGCTTTGAGGGTCTCGAACGTTTCGCCCGTATCGACTGCTTCGACAATCTCGACAGGTTTCAGTGTTTCCACCTGTTCAGGCGGCTGCGACTCCAATGCTGCCGAAGTGTCCGGCTCGTAGTGCGGCGTTTCTGGCGTGGGTTCGGTCATACTTTCCTCTGCCGGG
The DNA here is from genome assembly GCA_033764035.1 of bacterium. Lineage (GTDB taxonomy): Bacteria > Chloroflexota > Anaerolineae > Aggregatilineales > Phototrophicaceae > Flexifilum. The sequence continues at coordinate 45,587 of JANRJJ010000024.1, read as the reverse complement.
GTGGACGCGCAAATTCGTAGAAGAATTTCTCGTAACGGTCAACGGTTTCCTGAAACGAGAAGCATTGTTCGATGAACGACCGTGATTGTACATACGCTTCACGATGCGCCAAAACTTCGACCAGGCTTTCCCCCACCGATACCGGGTCGCCCTGCCGCGCCAGTTTGCCCATGCCCGTCATCTGGACGGGGACGCGCCCGCCGGGAATATCCGTCATCACCACGGGCGTGCCGCACAGCATGGCTTCGACCTGCACCAGCGCGAAACATTCGGTATCACTGGTCAGCGCCAGCACGTCGCACGCAGCGTAGAAGTTCGCCATATCCTGCATATCCGGTACCAGCCCCAGAAAATGCAGTTGATCGCGGTACTGTTCGACCAGGTGTTCATGGCGCGCCCAGGTGGTTTCATAGGGGATGTCGTATTCGCCCGCGAACACGATGCGCGCATTCGGGTAGGTCTTGTTGATCACGTCCAGCGCTTTGATCAGCACGTCCGGGCGTTTTTCTTCTACGAACCGCCCTGCGAACCCGATGATCGGCCCGCCTTCGTGCGACCACGCCACCCGCAGCGCTGCGACTTTTTCCGGGTTCGGCGTGGGGATGCTGATCGGCGGGTAGATCACTTCGGTTTTGTCGAGAAACGGCTTCAGGTACGCGGAATAATTGGCATAGTCCTGGCTGTAAGCGAACAGCTTTCCCGCCCGCGCCGCCATGAAGCGGTACATGGCAAAGACCATCCATTCGATGAAGCGATTGAACCATCCGCCATCTTTGGGCAGCACCAGGTCGCCATGATGCGTGACCAGCACTTTATGACCCGTCAGCGCGGCGGCGATGCTGACGACGGCGGTTTCCAACATGGGCGTATGAATGCTGACCACATCGTGCGTGCGCAGCAGGTCGTAAATTGCCAGCGGGTAGGCGGGCATTACCATCCCCCGGCTGATCTTGATCGGGGCCCACAGGCGCACGATGCGCACCCCTTCATGCAGCGTGACATCATCACGCGGGAGCGTTTGATTGTAACGGGCAGTCAGCACCGTCACTTCATGGCCGCGCTTCACCAGCGCTTCGGCCACCCGCTGCACATGGATCGTCAACCCGGTGCGGTGCGGAAAGTAATACAACAAACAAATGAGGATTTTGAGCTTGCGAGCGGTTCCCGCTGGTGAAGTTGCAATCGTCACGTTTCTGTCTTTCATGCCGCCGCTGCCCGCTTGCATTACGGGGAGGACGGCTGTTGCAGACCTTTCACCCGCTCGGAAAGCTGGTTCAGGGTCAATCCTTCCTGCAAAAGCCCCCAGATGCCCAGGATCGCGTTCGACCCCAGGTTGAGCGCGTGAATCATCACCGCAAACCCGATGATCCCGGCTGTGTTCTGATACCCCAACGACTGAAACGAGATCAGGATGGCATATTCATACGTCCCCAGGCTGCCTGGCGCAGCCGGGAGCGCGTTGGCGAACGATGCCGCCGCGCTGAACAGCAGCACTGCTATCGTGTCCGGCGCATCGAAAAAGGCGGGCATCAGCACGATACCGGACAGGATGCTGAAAAACCAGGCCACCAGCGTCCACAGCAGGGTTCGGCCTAACAAGCGTGGGTGCGTCAGCGGCATCAGGCCATCGAGAAACTGCGCCGCAATGCGATCCACATGCAGCCGTTCCAGGAGCGAAACACGCTGAACGATCTGGCGCGTCAGCCACAGTGTGCGTTCGCGCTGTGCCGCCATACCGATCAGGATCGCAAACCCCAGGATCATGGTCGGGGTGGCGGCGGCGGCGATCCGTCGTAGATCTTCATGGACAGGTGCAGCGGCAATCGCGATTCCCATCAGCACCAGCACCGACAGCACGTCGAGCAGACGTTCCACCACAATCGTACTCAGGGCGCGCATCATCGGCAGCGTGGGCGCGGCCTGGGATGCCAGGTACGCCCGGCCAATTTCGCCCAGGCGCAGCGGCAGCACCCCATTGACCATGTACCCAATGTTCATGATGTTGAAGGCGCGCAGCGTCGAAAGATCGTCGTTCAGCAGCACCCGCCAGCGGATTCCCCGCGCCCACAACCCGGCTAGGATGCAGACCAGACTGGGCAGCACAAAGATGTAGCGCGCACTGCGAAACGCCTCTACCAGTTGATTCACATCGATCTGCGTGAAGATAGAGGCCACCGCCAGCACGCTGACAGCAAGGCCGATCACGACGATGCCATAGCGCTTGATCACGCGCATTGCAAGCCTTTCCCATGCCGCTTATTGGCGGCATTATAGCATGACCCGCATGGCATCTGGCTGAGGCGTTTATACACCTGCTGACACAGGGTTCCTCAGGGCAGTGTGTCTGCGTCCGCCTGCTCATGAAACACGGGTTACCCCTGTTCCAGCGCGCAGCGTAAGCAAAACCGGACACCACTTTTCGACCGCTTCATGCAGCCGCACGATGGCCGCGTCATCGGCATCCGACTCGATGTGCGCGGTGTAGGTGATGTTCTCGATTCGGGGCGGCTGTTCGACTTCCATGCCGATCACGCCGCGCATGTCGAGCGTTCCCGTCACCTCAACCTGTACATCGTCCAGCCCAATGCCCAGGATTGCCGCCTGGATCAGGTAGGTATGCACCAGGCACGATCCAATGGCCCCCATGAGCATTTCTGGCGCGGTTGGCCCAAGCGCGTGTCCTGCCAGCCCAGGCGTGCTGTCGCTGACAATTGCGTGATCGCCCATGCGCGTTGGGCGCGCACCCGTGATCCCGGCGACGTGCGACGATCCGCGAATGAGGATCACGCCCTTTTCAGGAGCGACCGTCCACTCCGCTTGACGCGCAAGCAGTGACTCGGTTTTTCGTTTCAGAAAAGGGTCGAGTTTCGACATGCTGGCTCTTTCACGACTCGTTTAGTCATATAACTGATACACCATCTCATTTATTACGACGGGTTGTAAAGTTCGTAAGGGATGGTTATGCTTCAGCAACCGTTCGGATTGTTCTCAGTGTACAGGTGAATCCATGTGTTCTCCAAAAGTTGCCCACATCGTTCGTGAGCGCATCGAGAAAGAAGGCAAGCCTACATTCAGCCGCCGCAGCCTGCTGCGCCTGGGTGGGGTTACCGCAGGAGCCGCCGCGCTTTCATCGCTGATGCCGGCAGCCGCCCGCGCACAGGAAGCAACCCCTGAAGCGGCTGCCAGCGGTTCAGTTGTCGATCTCACACATGTATTCGGCACGGACATCCCTACCTACCTGGTGGATGAAAAACCGCAGCGTGAAACATTCGTCAGCGTGGAAGAAAACGGTTTTTACATTCAACGGTGGACATTCACCGAACACGCCAGCACCCATGTAGACATTCCGGCGCACTTCATCGCGGGGGCTGAAACGGTCGATGTGTATGACGCGGCGCTGCTCGTCAGCCCGATTGTGGTGATCGACATTTCCGAACGTGCGGCAGCCGACCCCGACACTGCGCTCAGCGTGGCGGACATTGAAGCCTATGAAGCCGCCAATGGCCAGATTCCGGCGGGCGCGGTTGTGGCGCTGTACTCCGGTTGGGACGCACGATGGTCAGACCCGATTGCTTTCCGCAACGCCGATGCCGATGATGTGCAGCATTATCCTGGCTTCAGCCCGGAAGCGGCAGCGTTCCTGCTGACCGAACGTGACATTCACGGAATCGGCGTGGATACGCTCAGCCTCGACCCCGGCAATTCCACCACGTTCGATGTGCATGTCGCGGTGCTGGGCGCGGGCAAATATGGCATTGAAGGGCTGAACAACCTGGCCGAACTGATAGGCAGACCAGCGACCGTGTTCGTCGGCGTGCCGCGCTGGGAAGCAGGCTCTGGCGGACCCGCCCGCGTGCTGGCGGTGGTATAGCCGCACCCAGTGAGTGAGACGCTATCTATGCAGGCGATTGTCGCGCCGAGACGTGCAGCGTGACAATCGCTTTTTTCCAGCATGGGCGTACAGGCTGACGGAAGTATAGACAACTGTGACGCTCCCCACGCCTAAAGGCGGGGGCTTCTGAACAACGTATGCGCTTACCCAGCACCATGAGGTGAGAGCAGAGGCGCTGCGTTCGCGTTCACGGATGCGTCCCATCCGGTTTTCCTTAAGATGTTGAGGGCTGCATTGTGGTCGCGGTCAAGCGAGAGACCACACGCGCGCTGGAGCATATCGGCTTTTGAGAGGATCGGTATGCGTGCAGCAAGGCCGCCCAGCGTGTGGCGCGGACGCTCAAATACGCTAGAATGTACCTCCATCGCATCGCTGAGGGAGCCTTCAGGAGAAAATTGTATGTTTCAGAAAATGATCCTCGTGTTGGGGATGATCCTTTTGTGCATCGTATTGGGCGCGGGCATGGTCGCTGCACAGGATGCACCTGTGATCGCTGTGCTGACTCCGTACCTGGCACAGCCTGGGACGCAATTCATGGTCGAAGCCTTTCAGTCGGCAGGTGAAACGCGCGGTTGGACGATCAACGTGATCGATACCGCGGGCGATGTCGCCGCGCTGAACAGCCGCGTACAGGATGTGATAACACAACAGGTCGATGCCATCGTGATCAATGTCGATCCATCGCAGATTCCCGCCCTTAGCGAAGCGGCGGCGGCAGGTATTCCGGTGTTTGGCATGGACGCAGGCAGCACTCCGGAAGTGCTGGTGAATGTGACCAGCAACGGCTACGAGATGGCTGCTGTGACTGCGACCTACATCACCGACCGCCTGAACGGTCAGGGGCGCGTCGTGATCTTTGGGTTCAATGCATACCCCCCGGTACAGAAGCGCGGCATCGTTGCACAGGCGATTTTTGGCAATACCCCAGATATTGAAATTGTCGAATTCATTGAGCCGGATGTCACCGATGGCGGCATTGCCGATTCGCGGGCGCGTATGGAAGCGATTCTGGCCGCCAATCCCGAACCGGGCAGCATTTCAGCGGTCTGGGCGGCCTGGGATCAACCCGCGTTGGGCGCGCTGCAAGCGATTCAGGCAGCAGGCCGTGAAGGGGAAGGCATTATCATCACCGGAATCGATGCGAATCCCCAGGCGCTTGAGGCGATTGCCGAAGGCGGCGGCTTTGAAGCCAGCATTGCGCAGGATTTTGTCGGCATTGGCGGGCTGGTCGCGTCGCAGATCGAACGCTACCTGGCGGGCGAACCGCTCACGCAGCGCGTGGTGTATGCCCCAACCACGCTCGTGACATCTGCCAACGTCAGCACGTTCGTGGTCAGTCAATAACGTCTGCACAGCGCAAAGGCGTGGGGTATCCGGCCAGCACCACAGGTCGATACCCCGTGCTGACCGCATGATGACCCCTCTCCTCTCCGTTCGTGGAGCCTCAAAAAGTTACGGCGGCATTCCCGCCTTGATCGATGCCGATCTCGATGTGTTTTCCGGTGAGGTTCACGCGCTGATGGGCGAAAACGGCGCGGGTAAATCGACCCTGATCCGTATCCTGGCCGGGGTGATCGTTCCCGATCACGCAGCGATCAGCATCAATGGGCAGCCAGCGGTCATCCACAGTCCACAGGCAGCCTTCGGATATGGGCTGCGCTTCATCCATCAGGAACTGCACAGCGTGCGCCAGGTCAGCGCAGCGGAGAATATTTTTCTGGGGCAGCGCTACCCCACGCGCCTGGGTATCCAGGTGCGCTGGCGGGTGCTGTTCCAGCAGGCCGAAATGGTGCTGGCGCATCTTGGTATCACCCATATCGATCCGCGCCGCGTGATGGGCAGCTTGAGTCCCGGTGACCAGATGTTGATCACCATCGCACGGGCTTTTGTGGGCGATGATTTGCTGAACGATGCGTTTGTAAACGATGCTATGAGCGCAGCGCCCACTGGTTCAGCCGCCCGCATCTATGTGATGGATGAACCGACCGCTGCGCTCACCGGGGCGGAAGCAGGGCAGTTGTTCCGCGTGATTGAACGGCTGTGTGCGCGTGGATGCGGAGTGCTTTACGTGTCGCACCGCATAGACGAGATTTTCGCTGTCGCCGCACGGATCACCGTGATGCGCGATGGGCGCGTGGTCGATACTACAACGGTACAGCAGGTCACGCCCGCCGACCTGATTGTGAAGATGACCGGGCGTGATGTGCAGCAGCTTTACCCACCGCGCACGCAGCCATTCACGGATGCTGTGCTGCTCGATATACGCGATATTGAAACCGAGCGCGTGCGCGATGTCATGTTTCAGGTGCGTGCGGGCGAGATCGTCGGCCTTGCCGGGTTGAACGGCGCAGGCCGTACCGAAGTGCTGCGTGCGCTGATGGGTGCTGACCGTTTGAAACGTGGGGAAATCTGGCTGGAAGGCGAACGGATCGATCCGCTCTCGCCATCGAAAGCGTGGGAAAAAGGGATCGCGTTCGTCCCAGAAGAACGGCGGACACAGGCGTTGGTGCTGCCGCGCAGCGCCGCCGACAATATCACCCTGCCGCACCTGAACCGCTTCAGCTATGGCCGTGCGGTGCTGGCGCACCGTCGGGAACGGCAGACGAGCCGTGCGATTGGCGACCGGGTGCGGCTGAAAGCGCGCAGCCCGGCCCAGGTCGTGCGCGAACTGAGCGGCGGAAATCAGCAGAAAGTGGTTTTTGGGCGGGCGTTGGCGGCGGCTCCGCGTATGCTGCTGCTGGATGAACCCACACGGGGCGTTGATGTGGGCGCGAAAGCCGATCTGTATCAGTTGATCCACGAGATCAGCGGGCGTGGGGTGGGCATTGTCCTGGTATCGTCCGACCTGGCCGAACTGATCGGCCTGGCGGATCGCATCGTGATCATGCGCGGCGGGGCGCAGATCGCCCAGGTGGATACCCCCGGCCTGTCACAGGAATACCTATTGACCCTTTGTTACGGAAACACAGCCGATGTCGGTTCCAGCACTCGCGTCGTCTAGGCGGCCTTTCGCCTGGGGACGCTTTTTACGTTCGTTCGGCACGCTGATCGGCTTTCTGCTGATCATCGGGTTTTTCGCATGGCAGCGCCCGGAAACGTTCATGACGGTGCGCAATCTGCTCAACATCACGCAGCAGGTCAGCATCTTAGGCGTGGTCGCGTTCGTGATGACCATTGTGATGGTACTGGGCGACTTTGATCTCAGCGTCGGCACGATGGCCAGCCTGAGCGGGATCGTGATCGGCACGCTGTTGCAGCAGGATCAACCGCTCGTACTCGTAATCGGCGCGGCGCTGCTGGTCGGGATGGGCGGCGGGCTGTTGAACGGTATCCTGGTCGCATGGGTTGGAATCACCCCGTTCGTGGCGACGCTGGCCACGCTCACCATTTTTGGCGGGCTGGCCTTCACCATCAGCGGCGGACGCACGATCTTCGGCCAGGTATTCCCGGATGCATATGTCGATTTCGCCAACGGCGGCCTGCTGCTCTCAACGGTGAACGAACTGCCGATCCGCCTGCCCAACCTGACGCTGATCGCGCTGATCGTGCTGGTGATCGTCTGGTTCGTCCTGGAACATACCGTGTTCGGGCGACGGCTGTACGCTATCGGCGGGAGCATGGAGGCGGCCCGGCTGGCCGGGGTGCGAATACGGCTGCACCGCCTGGCCGCGTTCGTGATCACCGGGTTGGGGGCAGCGCTGGCCGGGGCGATGCTCACCGGGCAGCTTGCCACCGCTAACCCTACGTTAGGCGACAACCTGATGCTGAACGCGATTGCGGCGGTCTTTCTGGGCATGACCATGAGCCAGGAAGGGGAGCCGCACGTCCTGGGGACACTCGTTGGCGTGCTGCTAATCGGCGTGCTGGCGAACGGTTTCACGCAGATCGGCGTAGACCCGTATGCACAGCGCATTTTCACAGGGGCGATCATTCTGGGTTCGGTGGCGCTGAGCAGTCTTTCGCGGCGGGGGCGATGATCATGGATGCGTTATGGCTGGTCCTGGATATTGGAACGAGCAGCGCCAAAGCCGCGCTGATCGATTCTGAAAATACCGTCGTCGCCAGCACCGCCCACGCTTACCAGACGTTCAGCGCGGCGGGCGGGGTGAACGAGCAGGACGCGCTCGACTGGTGGCGGGCGGTGCTGGCGGTCTGCGCGCAGCTAGGCACGCCGATTCAGCAGGTATCGGCGGTGGCCGTCACCGGGCAGATGCAAAACGCGATCCTCATCGACCCGGCGGGTACGCCCGTTCATCCGGTGATCCTGTACAACGATACCCGTGCGCACGCGGAAGCGGCGGCGATCATCGACCGTTTCGGCGTGGAAAACCTGATCGACCTGACCGGCAACGAACAGGGAGCCGACAGCTTATGGGCAAAACTGGCATGGCTGGCGCACCATCAGCCGGGCGCGGCAGCGGCTTGTTCAACGATCCTGTTCGGCGCGGCGGATTTCATCGTCCGCCGCATGAGCGGGATGGCCGTCACCGATGTAACCACCGCCTCCACGACCGGACTGCTCGATCTGCGGGCGCGGGGATGGCTGTCCGCCGCTGTGCTGGACGAGATGGGAATCGGTTGGGTGCGGGATCGCCTGCCGATGCTGATGGCAGGGGGGGCGCACTGCGGCGCGCTCACACCCGCTGCCGCCGCCGAAACCGGGCTGCGGGCAGGCATTCCAGTCTACCTTGCGCCGGGTGATGCGGGCGCGGCGACGATTGGCGCGGGCAGCGGCGAACCCGGACGCGCTTATGCCTACCTGGGTACCAGCGGATGGATCGCATTCACCACATTGATACCGGGAAACCCACTGCATGGGGTGTTCACGCTGGCGCACCCACGCTTCGGCCACTTCATTCAGATCGCGCCGCTGCTCACCGCAGCGGGCAACCTGGAATGGGTGCGCGATCTGTTCCAGGCGGGCGATGTGGAGCCGCTGATCGACCAGGCTGCCGACCGACCACCGACTTCGATTCTGTATCTGCCTTACCTGAACGGCGAACGCACCCCGTTTCGTGATCCGCTGGCGCGGGCGGCATTCATCGGCATCGGCAGCACGACGACGCAGGCCGATCTGGTGCGCGCTGTGCTGGAAGGGGTCGCCTTCGGGTATCACCACGCGCTCGATGCGCTTATGCCACGCACACCGGATCGCCTGACGCTGACGGGCGGCGGCGCACGGTCGCGGGCGTGGTGTCAGTTGTTCGCGGACATCCTAGGAATCGAGATCGGCATTGCGGGCGAAAGCGAATTTGTCGGCGTGCGCGGCGCGCTGAAAGCGGTGCAGGTTGCGTCCGGCAAGACCTATTCGTATCATCTGAACGATTACCCACCAGCGGAAACCGTGCTGACCCCAAACCCTGCTTATGCTGAACAGTACCGGGCGAAATACAGCCAGTATCGCGCCGCATACCCGGCGCTGCGCAGCGTGTTCACGGCGATGGGCGAACAGCGCCCCATCGATGACCTGGTTTGAGCCTGTACCGTTGGCATAGCAGTTCAAAGCGATTGAAGGGATACCCATGCACCCACAGGATGACGTGAGAACGGCCTACATCGACGAACAGCTTGACGACTTGAAAGCCCACAATCTATTCAACTATATCCGCATCATCGATAGTCCGATGGATGCACATGTCGTGATCGATGGACGGCGGCTGCTCAATTTTTGCGCCAACAATTATCTTGGGCTGGCGAATCATCCCCGCTTGAAAGATGCGGCCAAGCGCGCCATCGACCAGTACGGCATTGGCCCCGGTGCGGTGCGCACGATTGCCGGGACAACCACCCTGCACGATCAGCTTGAAGTGCGGCTGGCGGCTTTCAAGCACGCAGAAGCCGTTGTCACATTGCAAAGCGGGTTCACGGCGAACCTGGCGACCATCCCCGCGCTGGTAGGGGCAGGCGACGTGATCTTTTCCGACCGCCTGAACCATGCCAGCATCATCGATGGCTGCCGGCTCAGCCGTGCGACCATCGTCGCCTACGATCATGCTGATGTAGACGATCTGCGCCGCAAGATTGCCGAAACGACCGCATACAACCGCCGTCTGATCATCAGCGATGGCGTGTTCAGCATGGATGGCGATATTGCGCCGCTGCCCGCACTCGTCGAAACTGCCGACGCACACGGGATTCTGCTCATGATCGACGATGCGCACGGCGAAGGCGTGTTGGGGCGCGGCGGGCGCGGGATCGTCGATCATTTCGGGCTGCATGGCCGGGTCGATGTCGAAGTTGGGACGATGAGCAAGGCTTTTGGCGTGGTCGGTGGCATCGTCGCGGGCAAGCGCAGCGTGATCGAGTGGATCAAGCAGCGGGGCCGCCCGTTCCTGTTCAGCAGCGCCATGACGATCCCGGATGTAGCCGCGTGCCTGGAAGCGGTCGAACTGCTCGAAGCGAGCGATGACTTGGTACAGCGCTTATGGAGCAATACCAGGCTGATGAAGCGCGAAATGCAGGCGATGGGGTTCGATATTGCCAGCAGCGCCACGCCGATCATCCCGGTCATGCTGGGGGATGCGGCGCTTGCCCAGGCATTCAGCCGTAAGCTTTTCGAGCAGGGCGTTTTTGCAATGGCGATTGCCTTCCCCACAGTGCCGAAAGGGACGGCGCGCATCCGCGTGATGAATACCGCCGCCCATTCTCAGGCCGATCTTGAAGAGGCTCTGACGATCTTTCAGCAGGTAGGCCGTGAACTCGGCGTGATAGGGTAACCCATGTTTGCGAGACGACGTGCGCAGTTGCGCGAAAAAGTCACGCTGATCACCGGGGCGAATGGCGAAGTCGGTCATGGGCTGATTCAGCATTTGCACGCCCTTCAGGATGCGTCGGACGTGGTGGTGCTGGACTTGCGCGGGCTGGACGACTCGATGCGCGGCATGGTCAACCGCGTGATCATCGGCGATATTCTCGATAACGAGCTGATCAATCTGCTGCTGAACGAGTACGAGATCGATACGATCATCCATCTGGCGGCGCTGCTGTCCACGCATTCCGAATTCAACCCGGAAACCGCCCATCGCGTCAACGTGCAGGGGACGATCAACCTGTTGAAACTGGCGATTGAACAGGGCAAATCACGCGGGATGCCCGTCAAGTTCATCTTTCCCAGTTCCATCGCTGTGTACGGAATGCCTGACCTGGCGACGAAAGCCCACGCCGACCCCATCAGGGAAGAATCGTTTCTGTACCCGGTCACGATGTACGGATGCAACAAGCTGTACTGCGAACACCTGGGTCGCTACTACGCCCAGTATTACCAGCAGCTTTCCGTCTCGCGGTCGCTGGGCGTGGATTTTCGCTGTGTGCGCTTCCCTGGGCTGATCAGCGCGCACACCATGCCCACAGGCGGCACAAGCGATTTTGCACCGGAAATGCTGCACGCGGCAGTTCGGCAGCGACCGTATGCCTGCTTTGTGCGCGAAGATGCGCGCATTCCCTTCATGACGATGCCCGACGCGATCAAGTCGCTGCAACTGCTGGCCGATGCGCCCCAGGAGCAGTTGAAACATTACGTGTACAACGTCACCAGCTTTTCGCTGAGCGCGGGAGAAATTGCAGCGCGGGTGCTGGAACGCTTTCCCGATGCGCAGATCACGTTCGAGCCGGATACGGCACGGCAGGCGATTGTCGATAGCTGGCCTGCCGATATTGATGACAGTGCGGCACGGCGTGAATGGGGCTGGTCGCCGGATTACGATGTGAATCGTGCTTTCAACGATTACCTGATTCCGACGATCAGCGCGCTGGCCGCCCAGGAAAACACGCCGTAGTGTACAATGACCGCTCTCCCGACAGGTTTCACGATATACAGGCAGTGAATCATGGCGATTGACTATGTGATCGATTATGCGTGTGTCCCAAAAGCGACGCTGACGACCGAAGGCATCATCGACCGGATCAAGTTCCGGGAACGGGCATTGGCGGTCATCCGCACGTATCGCCAGGCCGGGGATATGCGCCCGCCCACCGAGATGGGTTTCGAGTTCACGCGCAGCCAACCGGACGGCAGCGAGGACACCCAGTTGATCATCGTTCAGAATGCGCTGGACAATGCCGACGCGCTCGACACGCTGGCGCATCACTGTGAAGGCTGCCCCGCCAACGCCGCCCGCCGTCCGTTTGGATGCATGAACTTCATTCAATACCCAATCAGTGCGGCGGCGGAACGCTGGCTGCTCGATCAACTGCCCGCGCCCGATGAACCGATCCTATGGCTGCTGCTGCGCCAGAGCGTGCAGGAAATGCAGTACGACGGCGAAAGTGTGCGCCCCATGCGCGCCAACAGCGCCTATTTTGAAGAATCCCGCGTGGCCGGGCGCGATATGGTCGAATTCGTGTTAAGTGCCAATCAGGTTTTCGAGATGCTGTTCCTGCTTGGGCATGTCCAGCCGCCGCACGCGGCAATGCTGCTGCTGTTCTTCCATGCGGTGCCGCGCAAGATTGAAGCGAACGTCGTCGTGCAGATCATGAATCAGATGCTCACGCCCGAACAGATCGACCAGCATTTTCCATCGCAGATGAAGGTCACCGATGCCGACGACCTGACGATCAGCGAACTGAAGCGCTTTTTTCATGCGCTGTGGCTGGCCTGGAAACTGGACGTGCTGCTGCTGCTGGATGGGTGAGGGTGGTTTTGCAGGCAGTACGCCTGCAAAACCGCTGTGCCTCAGTTGCCGTGCAGCACGCGCCGGGCGATGACCATGCGCTGCACTTCGCTGGTGCCTTCGCCAATCGTCATCAGCCGTTGATCGCGGTAGATGCGTTCGACCGGAAATTCGCGGCTGTAGCCATAGCTGCCGTGTATCTGAATGGCATTGCGGGCGGTCTTTTCCGCAACTTCGCTGGCCATCAGCTTGGCCATCGCCGCTTCTTTGCCATAATCGCGCCCCTGGTCTTTCAGCCACGCGGCGCGGTACACCATCAGCCGCGCCGCGTCGATCTCCATCGCTGCATCGGCGATCATCCATTGAATCGCCTGGTAATCCGCGATGGGCTTGCCAAATGCCTGCCGCTGTCTGGCATAGCCTATCGCTTCTTCATAGGCGGCCTGGGCTAACCCTACGCTCAGCGCACCAATACCGATTCGCCCGTTATCGAGCGTCTGTAAGACCTGCTGCAACCCGCGTCCGGCTTCGCCCAGGACTGAATCGACCGGCACGCGGACATGCTCGAACGTGATCATGTGGGTAGGCGAGGCTTTCAGCCCCATTTTCTTTTCCGGCGGGTGAATGCTCACGCCGGGCAGGTCGGTTTCCACGAGCATCATCGAGATGCCGCGTGACCCGGCATCGCGGTCGGTGCGCAGCATGACGGTGATGACGGGGGCGATGCCCGCGTTGGTGATCCATGCCTTATGGCCGTTGATCACCCAGCAGTCACCATCGCGCACGGCAAAGGTCTGCGCCCCTTGCAGGTCACTGCCCGCCTGGGGTTCAGTCAGCGCCAGCGCACCTAATACGTCACCCTGCATCAAGCGGGGGAACCAGTGGGCTTTCTGTGCGTCGGTTCCCCAACGGGCGATGGGCGCACAGCCAAGCCCGTTATGCGCGGCGATGCTCAATGCGGTGGAGCCGCACGCCTGCCCCAACGCTTCAACAGCGATAGCCACGCTGACCGTATCCATTTCCATGCCGCCGTGCGCTTCGGGAATCTCCAGCGAGAGCAAGCCGATCTCGCGCATTTTGCCGATCATCGTCCAGTTGATCTGTCCGGTTTCGTCGTGTTCAGCAGCGTGGGGTTTGACTTCGGCCTGACAAAACTCGTGGACGATGCGCTGCCACATCATCTGTTCAGCAGTCAAATCAAAATTCATGAGCAAAAGCATCCTTCAAACCAAGACTTTTGCCCCGATTATACAAAACTTGACCGTCAAACGTGGGTCAGATTTTGCGCCGTTCCAGGTCGTGCAGCACTGCCGCCGCCGCATTGCGCCCCGCCGCCCCCATGATCCCGCCGCCGGGGTGAGTGGATGCGCCCGTCAGGTACAGCCCTTTGACCGGGGCGCGGTAGTTCCCCATCGTCAGCGCAGGCCGCAGCATGAACATCTGATCCACACTCATGTCAAGGTGCATCACATTGCCGCGCAGCAGCCCCAGTTCACGTTCCAGGTACAGCGGCGTTTCGATCAGTTTGCCGATCACCTTATCGTTCGTCATGTTCGGCGCGTATGCGCGAATTTTCGCCAGGATCGATTGTTCGACTCGCTCTGCGATAGCATCCCACGATTCGCCGTTCGCCAGTTCGTAAGGTGCGTACTGCATCCACGCGAACATGACATGTTTGCCAGCGGGCGCAAGCGTGGGGTCGGCAGCGCTCCACGTCATGCTGATCAAGGCGGGTTCCGATGACGGGTTGCCCCTCAGATAATCGGCGTAGGCACGTTCCAGGTAGGGGATGTCCGGGCATAAGAACTGCATGGCGATGTGCTGTTCGCCCTGGGTCTGGCCTGGTTCCAGCGGCTTGGCGGTATAATTCGGGAGTTCATCGACTGCGTAGCGCACCACCATCCCAAAGCCGTTGCCGATGCGCGCTTTCGCCACCAGGTCGCGGGCGGCGGGCGGTGCGGCATCCCCTAACAGCCTGAATGTGGTATGGATGTGCGCACCGCTCACGACGGCACGTCTGGCGGTGAAGCGTTCACCGTTCACGGTTTCTGCGCCCACAGCTCGCCCACCTTCGGTTAGAATGCGCGATACTGCACTTTCGGTGTAAATGGTCCCGCCGTGCGCTTCAATCATGCGGGCAAGCGCCTGGGTAAGCATCCCCGACCCGCCGCGTGGCCGCTTCATCCCGCTGACATGATACATGGGATGCCACAGCGCGAACGGCGCGCTGAACGGTTCGCCCGGCGGCGGCCCGGACTGCGCGGCCATCCACGCGATCAGGCCGGGGACGTGCGGGGTGACAAAATGCTGCTTCAAGACCTGCCCATACGAACGGATCAGGTCATTGATCATCGTCGCCTTGCTGGGGTCGATCCCGCCGTTGAAGATGAGATACTGGGCGATGTTGAGCGGAGTCGGCGCGTGGTTAAAGCTTTCGACCATGCCTTCGGCCATCGGCATCCACTGGCGGATGAACGTGCGGTAGTTGTCCGCGTCCTGGGGTGAAAATGTGGCAATGCTTTGGCAGGTACGGTCAACGCTGCGGTAAATGGTGAAATGATTGCCGTCCGGGAACGGTGCGAAGAACAGCGGATCGAGATCGATATACGCCAATCCATAGTCGCGCAGCCTGAGATCGCGCACGATAGGCGTATGATTGATCAGGATGTGCGCCGAACCGCCCAGATCGAATTTGAAGCCGGGGACGATTTCTTCGGTGACCACTGCACCGCCCGCTTGGTGGCGGCGTTCCAGCACGATCACCTTGTACCCGGCTTGCGCCAGATAGCCCGCACACACCAGCGCGTTATGTCCCGCGCCGATGACCAGGATGTCACAATCGGTCATGAGATGCCTTACCACTGGTAGCGCAGCGTTTGGCCGCGCCCGGAAAATGTCTCTGTACACTACTATGGGTTGCTGAGCGTACCATGAAGCGGCTCTGAAACCCGTTGGTAGATGACTGCATCACCGTTGTAGGGAATGTTGGGGATCGTCTCGACGGGCGCGTAATGCGCTTGCATGAACGTTGTGAGCGGGTCGCTGTACGGCTGCGACTGCACGATCAGCTCTGGAAAATACACGATCCAATCCGGCGGATTTTCCGCCCAGGCACTTAGAAGGCGATCAATCATGCCGGGCGCGATGAGAAACCAACTATGCGTATTCAGCCACAAACCCGGCGGATCCATCGCGGTGAGCAGGTGAAGCTGCGATGAACCGTCGAACTGCGGCAGCATGAACAGTGTATCGCCCGGTGAGCGCAGCGCCGTCAGACGGTCGGCCACAGGGCGGAACTCATCGTAAGCCAGCACTGCCGCCCGCCCAACCGGGTTCGGGACATACGCCGCGATCCCCGTCCAGCCCCACAACAGCGCGATCCCGAATGCGATCCCCATCAGCGTCAGGTCACGGGCATCCACTGTACGCGGCGGGTGCGCGATGGTTCGTGCTGTCTCACCAATGGCACAGCCCGACATCACCGCCAGAAGCGGCAGCCCCGCCATGACATAGATTTCGCCAAAATTTGGGATGAGTGTGGCGCAAGCGCCAACCCACAGCAAAATGACCAGCCACCAGGTGCGGCGCTTCGGCTGCTTCAGTGAAAGCAGCGCGAAGGCTGGGACAAACAGCGCCGTCAGCCCGAATTTACGGACAAATTCCCCTGTGAGCGGGCTGCCAGGGCGCACACTGGAAAGGTTGCTCCCCCACGTCCAGAACAGATATTGATCCAAAACGCCGCCCGCTGCCGCTGTCACTAATGCCGCAACAGGCAGCACCAGCGCGCCAACCGTATAAATCAAGGCGCGCCGCCAGCCGCCAAACGCCAGCATCCACAGCCCGCCCATGCCTACCACCGCCCATCCATGCTGTTTGACCAGCGGCGCGCAGCCTATCACCAGGCCGACCAACAGCGGCGCGATCCAGTGCGGCGCACCCCTTGAATGGGTGCGGCGCTCCAGCGCCAGCCACAACAGGGCCGCGCTCAACAGCAGTCCGCCGATCAGTGTATCGAAGTAAAACAGCAGGTTGGCGTAAACAGGTTCAAACCAAAACCAGAAGCCGATTCCTGCCGCCGCGCACAGTGCGTTTGCGGTTAACTGGAAGGCCGCCGCAAAAACGCCCATCGTGAGCGCAAGTGTCACCGCGAGATCGATCAGGCGCAGCGTTTCGACTTCGCTCAGCGGTGAAAGTTGGTAGGCAGCGGCCAGGATCAGCGCGCTGGCAGGCGCACGATTTTCGACCGCCGTGTCATACAGCGTCAGTCCCCGGTTGAGCATGTAGGGGACGGCAAGCTGTCCTGACTGGCCAGAAGTGGGCAGCCAGAACAGATTCAGCGCGGTTTGCGCCATCATGACCCCAATGAGCAGGATCAGCGACCAGCGCGGCGGGCGAAGCGGAACGGCAGAACGGGACATAAAGTCGTCTTTCTAGAGCAATACATCACTACACCCGCCATTGTAGCACGCCCATCCGCCCGAACCCGCGTTCATGGCAGGCGTGCGTTGGCGCGAAATGGACTTAGGCTTCCATGATATGCTTCAAGCGTGACCTGAATTGGAGCTGCTCAAGATGAGTGCTGTGCCTGCTCAACGCCCTGCCCGCTGGCTGATCATCCTGGCCTTCCTGACCGTATACCTGATCTGGGGGTCGAGCTATATCGGGATTCGGTTTGCGGTCGAAACGATCCCGCCGTTTCTGATGGCCGGGACGCGCTTCGCCGCCGCCGGGCTGATCCTGATCGCCTGGAGCCGTGTGATCGGCTGCCCGCTGCCGACGCGCTCGAACTGGCGAGCGGCGGTGCTGGCATCGCTGCCGATGTTCCTGATCAACAACAGTCTGCTGGTGTGGGCGCAAGCGCAAGGACTGCCGTCGGGCATTGCCGCCGTCGTGATCGCCAGTACGCCGATGTGGGTTGTCCTGCTCACCTGGATGCGGCCTCATGGAAAACGTCCCTCCGTGCGCGTGGCTGCGGGGATCGGCCTGGGAACGCTGGGGATCGTCCTGCTGGCGAACCCGGCGCAGGCGGTGGGCGAACGGTTCGACCCGCTGTTGGTGCTGTGCATCGTGATCGCGGCGGCAGCCTGGGCATTTGGATCGTTGTATGGCCGCACGGCTGATCTGCCCAAAAGCGCGCCGCTTTCGACCGGGATGCAGCTTCTGACAGGCGGCGGCATGATCCTGATTCTGAGCGTGGTCAGCGGCGACGCGGCAAGCTTTGACCCGGCCAGCGTGCAGCTAAGTTCGGTCATCGCCATGACTCACCTCACCCTGATGAGTTCGGTCATCGCCTTCACCGCTTTCACCTGGCTGATGCGCACGGTCGCGCCTGCCCGTGCCATGACCTACGCTTATGTCAACCCGGTCGTAGCCGTCTTTCTGGGATGGCTGCTGGCCGGGGAAACGCTTGACTGGGTGACGCTGATCGCAGCGGGCGTGATCATCGCTGGCGTGTTTCTGATCGTGGCCGAACCCGGCAAGGCGAAGGCCAAGCAGCGCACGCTCAACGCGCCGCCCAACGGGCGCGAACCCGCCCCGCCGCAGCCTGCGCCCGCCGTCGGCAAATGACCAGCGATTTACAGCGGCCTATTGCAGACCCAGAAACACATCGCGGTACACGGCGGCTTCCTGGTTGGTCAGGTCGGCGCTCAACTGCATGAGGGCGTTCTGGTTCACGTACACGTACACGACACTGCGCCGCTGTTCCGGGTCATTGCGCAGATCAGCGATCCAATCTTCCCACGCCTGTAAATCTTCCGGGGTGCTGAAAGTGACGATCTGGCCGCCGCCGGGCGCGATGCGCGGCACTTCAAAGACCACGCGGCCATTGAAGGTGAGCGGCGCGCCGCGCCCGACCGCTAAATCGGTGAGCAGGTTTTGCAGCGGCAGCCCCGCCGCTATCATCTGTTCCGCCGCGCCTTCCGCCCGAAAATAAGCCCAGGGGCGCGGAGTCGCGGTCGGTTCCTGGGGAGCGACCGCCCCTTGCAGCGCTTCACACCCGCTCACCAGCAGCATGATCAGCAGCCCAGCCCAACCGATCATTGCACGCCACTTGCCCGCACGATATTGTTTGATCATTGCTCAACAATCCCCTGGTGGTGTCGAACGACGGCTGTTCAGCCGGCTGCACACCGACTTTTTGCGATTGGATTATAAACCATGACGGTGGTGTATCACGAAGAAGACGGCGATTTACTGGCGCTGAATGGGAAGATCGTCCATGTGATTGGGTATGGCAACATGGGGCGGCCTACGGCGCTCAATCTGCGTGACAGCGGAATACAGGTTCTCGTCAGCGAGCCGAACGCCGAACGGCAGATGAAAGTCCGCGAAGAAGGTTTTGCCCTTTCACCGATTGGCGAAGCCGCCGCCCGCGCCGACGTGATCATGCCGCTGCTGCGCGATGAGGATATGCCCAAAATTTACCTGGAGCATGTCTCGCCGCACCTGCGACGCGGGCAAGCGCTGATCTTCAGCAGTGCCTACAACATCACGTTCGGGTTCATTGAAGCGCCGCCGTTCGTCGATGTCGGGCTGGTTTCAGCGCGCACCCTGGGGACGGCTGTCCGCGAACGCTACCTCTCCGGCGAAGGCTTCGCGTCGTTCGTCGCCGTCGCGCAGCAGGCCAGCCCGAATGCCTGGCCGACCGTGCTGGGCGTAGCGCGGGCGATGGGTGCGCTGCGCGGCGGCGCAATCGAAGTCAAATTCGAGAGCGAAGCCGAACTCGACCTGTTCTTGCAGCAGGCCGTCCTGCCCGTCTTTCACCGCGTGGTGATCACGGCGGCGCAGCTTCTGCTGCGCGTGGGGTATACCCCGGAAGCGGTGTTCACCGAACTATACCTTTCCGGCGAAACATCCGACTACCTGAAGCAGGCAGCGCAGCACGGCCTGATGGAAGCGCTGAAACTCAATTCGCTGCCCGCACAGTATGGCATCCTCAGCCGTTACGAACGCTTCAACGATACGCGGCTGGAACGCCTGATGGAAACGACCCTCGATGAAATTCGCGGTGGGAAGTTCGCCGCCGAATGGAGCAAAGAATCCGCCGGGAACTATGCGCGGCTGCGCCAACTGCTGCGCGACCGCGAACGGATGGACATGTGGGAATTGGAACAGCAGACGCTCGATCTGCTGTGGCGCGATGTGAACCCGCTGGACGAGTGAACGCGGATTCTGCGCGTTCACCCATTCAAACTGTTTCAGCCAATCACCTCAAGGCCGCCCATGTACGGGCGCAATGCTTCCGGCACGATCACCCGGCCATCGGCCTGCTGGTAATTTTCCAGGATGGCGATCATCACACGCGGAGTAGCCAGGCCGCTGCCGTTCAGCGTATGCACAAAACGGGTGCGTTTGCCCTCGTCCGGGCGGTATTTGATGTTGGCACGGCGCGCCTGAAAGTCTTCGGTGTTCGAGCAGGACGAGACTTCCAGCCATTCGCCGCTGCCCGCTGCGAAAATCTCCAGGTCGTACTTTTTCGTCGCGCTGAACCCCAGGTCGCCCGTCACAATCTCCAGGCGGCGGAAGGGCAGCCCCAGTTTACGGATCACAGCGCTGGCGGCTTCGACCAGGCTTTCCAGTTCGGCATAGCTGGTTTCGGGCGATGTAAATTTGTACAGCTCGACTTTTTCGAACTGATGCACGCGCTTGATCCCGCGTACATCGCGGCCTGCGCTCATCCGTTCGCGGCGCAGACACGGCGTTTGTGCCGCGTAATACAGCGGAAGCTGCGTTTCATCGAGAATTTCATCGCGGTGCATGTTGGTGATGGCGACTTCGGCGGTGGGTAGCATATACACATCAGCATCGGCATCGAAATACACGGCATCCCGGAACTTCGGGAACTGCCCGGAACCGAACATGCTTTCTTCCCTGACGAAATTCGGCACATACAATTCCGTGAAACCGTGTTCGCGGGCATTTTCCAGAAACAGGGTGATGAGCGCACGCTGCAACTGCGCTCCCAGTCCTTTCAGAATGTACCCCCGCGACCCGGCCAGCTTAATCCCCCGTTCAAAGTCGATGATGTCGAGCGCCGCCGCAATTTCCCAATGCGGCTTCGGCGTGAAGTCGAATTCAGGGATCAGCCCTTCCACTGTGCCGGGGATGTTGAAGCTGTCGTTTTCCGCAACTGGCACGCTTTCGTGCGGCAGGTTGGGAACCCAAAGCATCTCCTCATCAAAGGCCGCATCGACGGTCTTCAACTGCTCGTTGATGCCTTCCACCCATGCCCCCATGCGCCCCATCGCCTCCAACAGCGTCTCAAGCGGCTTTTCGCCCGCTGTCACGTCCGCCGGGATGGTTGCGCCGCTCATGTATCCATTTGCCAATTCAAAATCCCGCGCTTCAATGGCGATAGTCGCGGCGGCGGCAATCGCCGCTTTCATCCGCTCGTCAATCTGCTTGCTGCCGCGCAGCATCCCATACGCTTTGTTGAGCTTGTTCCGCGCCGCTTGCAGAGTTTCGCCTTCCCCAATCAGGGTGCGGCGCTGTTTATCGATTTCCAAAATCCGGTCGATGCGTTCGAGCGCCGCCGGATCGTTCAGTTTGCCGATTTGGGCTTTCACCCAATCGGGCTTTTCGCGGATCAACGCGATGTCGATCATGAAAAAATCTCCCGTTGGTCAGGTGTGTGGATGTACAAGGTGAAACCGATACGTGCAGGTCAAGCGCCGTCGTGCGGCGTGGGTGAAGTGTGTTCGTCCGCCGTGCGCGGACTTGACGCTGCATAACCGCGTTCCGCTGGCGCAGGCGTGACATCAGGCGGCATTGGGCGCGTGAAATCGCGGATCAAGCGCACGACAGCCAGTGCCAGACCGATCACGATCACGACGATGATCAGCGTATCAAACAGTTGGGGTGTCAAGATGTCCTGCATTCAAGCTGCCTCAATTCTCACCAAAATGCCGCTGACGCTGTAGGCGTAACCCAAATAAAAACGCCACCCCTGTAACCGGAGTGGCGTTTCAAACGTGAAAGAAAAACGGGCGCGTTTGACAAGCGCGTGCGGCCAAAAGGGTGACGGTGTACGACTTACGATGAACTGGAACGGGGCGTGTTGGAATCGCGCCACATGGGAAGCTTGATCGAGACGGTCGTCCCGACGTTTTCTTCGCTTTCAAACCACATACGTCCATTCATCGCTTCAATCTCGTGTTTGCACAAAAACAGGCTGAGGCCGTACCCGAACTCACCCATCACCTGGGGCTGCCGCGAACGCGCGAACGGCTGGAAAACCCGTTCGTGTTCGCTGGCGCGGATACCGTACCCTTCGTCTTCTACGTCGATCTGAACGGTATAATCACGCGGGTTGGCGTGCGCCCGCACCTGAATTGGCGTAGCTTTCATAGTATACATGATAGCATTACGCAGAACGTCCCGCAAGACGCGGGTAAGATACGCGGGCGCGGCGTGAATTGCCAGGTCGGGCGAGATGCTGATGTTCAACCGGGCGCGCTGGCTTTCGTTGGTCAGGTCGCTTTCCGGGTCGATCCACTGTTCGTCGTCCATTTCTTCGACGAAATTGCCGACAAATTCGAGCAGGTCGATTTTGCGCAGCGCCTGACCGATCTGATCTTTCACATGCCCGGTACGGATCGTCTCCAGGCGGCGCATCATGGTCGTCAGGTAGCCGATGCGGTGCATGTGAATATCGATCAGCCGGGTGAAACCGCCAATGCGATGGGTGAGCTTTTCCACGCTTTCACCGGGTTTTTGCAGCGCCAGGCTGCGGGCGATCAACTGTGCGTGTCCCTGGGTCGCATCCACCCCATTCACCACTTCGCTGAGGTAGAACGTGAGCAGGTCGCTGACAATCGTCCAGTCGGGCTGTTCGACCATGACCAGCGTGTGCCAATCGCCATTGTCGGCCTGTATGACCGAAATCCAGCAGGGCAGGTATTCACCCAGGCGGTAGAGTTGAAACCGCTGCGGCCTGCCCGCATGGAAGGCTTCATCACGCACGGTTTCAGCATTGCGCCGGGGATCGGTGATGCGGGTGTTCATCAGCAGGACGGCGGCTTTCCAGCCTTCATTTTTGATCAGCTTGAAGTCCGGGCCAATCAAGCCGCGTGCCAACTGGTTGTACCCGATGAGCCGGCCCGCGCTGTCGAAAATCAGCACTGCCTGGCCCATCGCCTCTACTAATTTCTGCGGATCAAGTCCGGTCATAATGCGGCGCTCCCGCCTGGAATGAGAAGGATGACGAACAGCCTGAGCGTCACCGCCGCTTGCACCCGGCCATGATGAAATGATGCGCCCGTGCGAATAGGTGGCAGCCCCAACTATAATCGCAATTCTAACCGAAAACGGACAGCATCACTGTCAATTTTCACTGACGGGATGCTTACGAAACGCAAACGCATCAGCCAGGCTGTTCGGCTTTCAGGTGCGGGAACAGCAGCACATCGCGGATCGTCCGCTGGTCGGTCAGCAGCATCACCAGGCGGTCTATCCCCATGCCAAAGCCGCCCATCGGCGGCATTCCGTAGCGCATCGCCCGCAGATAATCCTCATCGAGCGGCGCGGCATCGTCGTCGTCGGCGCGGAACAGTTTCGCCATTTCGATAAAGCGCTGTTCCTGGTCACGGGGATCGTTCAGTTCGGTGAAGGCATTGCCGAACTCCATCCCGTTGATGTAAAACTCGAACCGCTCGACATGCACATCGTCGTAGCTCACGCGCTTGGCGAAGGGCGAAATGTCCATCGGGTAGTCCAGGATGAACGTCGGCTGAACCAGGTGCGGTTCGACGAATTCGCCCAGCAGGTGTTCGACCAGTTTGCCCCAGGGCTGGCCGGGACGCAGTTCGGCGTTGCGCGAATCGTTCATCGCCCGGATCGCCGCTTCCAGCGCATCACGGTCGCGGTATTCCATGTAATCGATCTCGGCATACTGCCGGATCGCGTCGCGCATGGTGATGCGCGCCCATGATGGAGCCAGATGGATCAGCTTCCCCTGGTAGTGAATGTCCGTCGTCCCCAACACGCGCTGGGCGGCATGTGCGACCATGCGTTCGGTCAGGTTCATCACATCCTGGTAATCGATGTAGGCTTTATAGAACTCCAGCATGGTGAATTCGGTATTGTGCTTGAAGCTCACGCCTTCATTGCGAAAGTCACGCCCAATTTCGTACACTGCATCGTACCCGCCGACGATCAGGCGCTTCAGGTACAGCTCGAAGCTGATGCGCAGATACAAATCCTGGCCTAGCTGGTTGTGATGCGTGACGAACGGACGCGCTGCTGCCCCCCCGTAAAGCGGCTGCAACACAGGCGTTTCGACTTCCAAAAAGTTTTCCTGATCGAGAAAGTCCCGAATCGCCCGCAGCACGCCCGCCCGCTTTTTGAACACATCGCGCACGGTTCCGTTGACGGCCAGGTCTGCGTAGCGCTGGCGGTAGCGTGCTTCCACGTCGGTGAACTCGCCGTATTCGATGATTGTGCCATCGTCCTGTTTGGCCTGCTTGATCACCGGCAGCGGCGAGAGCGATTTGCTCAGCAGGTGAAAATCGGTCACGCGCACGCTGATCTCGCCTGCCTGGGTGCGCATCAGCGTGCCTGCCGCCTGCACATAATCATCGACTTCGATCAGTTTATCCGCTACCAGTTGATACACCGCTGCGTCCATGTCGTTGATGCGCAGGAACAGTTGAATACGCCCGCTTTCATCTTCGATATGCATGAACGCGACCTTGCCCTTAATGTTCTGGCGGCGGATGCGCCCGGTCACAATCACGGTGATCGACGGCACGCCCTCAGCGGGAACCGTGCCGCCGTCCGGTGCTGTGGCGGCTGGCGCTTCGCGTTCGGCGGCGGTGTAGGCGGCAATGGCGGCGGCGCAGGTATGCGTGCGCTGCACGCGGGCGGGGTACGCGGCAACCCCACGCGCTTCGATCTCCCGAAGTTTGTCGAGTCGTTCCTGTTCCAGGCGGTTAGGTATCCACATTAGGCTGACGATCCTCTGTGCTGGTCATGCTGCCAGGCTGATAAAGATTAAAAGATGACGGCGGCTGAATGATGCCACAAAAAAGCCCCGAACCAACAGGCGGGGCTTCAACCGTTCGGCACAACCGGACGGCGGTCAATCGATCTTCTTGATCACGAAGCGAATTTCGCCAGCCGGTGCGTTCACGACAATTTTCTGATTCACCTTCGCGCCCAACAGCGCCCGCCCCAATGGGCTTTCCGCGCTGATCTTGCCTTCCGACGGATTGGCTTCGGCAGAGCCAACCAGGTGATACACCTCTTTTTCGCTGCTGCCTTCTTCCACGACGGTGACATGCGCGCCAAGAATGACGTGATCTTTTTTCTTGGTGGTTTCTTCAATGATCTGCGCACTGCTTAGAATGGTTTCCAGCCGCAGAATTTCGCCTTCGACAAATGCCTGCTCATTTTTCGCGTCTTCATATTCGGCGTTCTCGCTTAAATCGCCGCCTTCTTCCATCGCCTGGCGCAGCCGTTCTGCGACTTCATAGCGCCGAACTTCGCGCAGTTCCTTCAAACGTGCTTCCAGGGTTTTCAACCCTTCTGGCGTGAGATATTGCGGCTGATTAGACATGGGGACGAACTCCTACCCGTTGATTGAAACGTGCGCCTTGCCCGTAAAATCAGAAAAGACACAGCGGCTCAATTTCCCGCTGTGTCCTGAAAATACCACTGAACCCGTTGACCTGAAAATCAGAAACGACTTACAAGCCGCGCAGTCCAGTCAAATTACCATGAATTGCCGAGCGTGTAAAGTAAACGATGCATAAGATCACGCCCGTGCAGGCACGCTCATGTCATGCCTTGCAGCTTGATCGTGAACGTCGTTCCCTGATCGACCGCGCTGGTCACGCTGATGCTGCCACCCAGCGCCTTGACGATTCCATACGCGACCGGAATGCCCAACCCGCTGCCTTTGTAGGTGCGCACATATTCGTTTTCGGAACGAAAGTACACTGTCCCCAACTGCTGCATTTCGGCTTCGGTCATGCCGATCCCGTTGTCTTCGACCTGGATCGTCAGTTCGTTCCCCTGGGCAGATGCGCGCACCGTGACCTGGCCGCCATCTTTGGTGTAGCGCAGCGCATTTTCAACCAGCTTGCTGATGGCCTTCGCCAGCAGTTCACCGTCGGTATTCAGGATCGGCAGGCCGCTGGGAATATCGAGCGTGAGCGTGCGGTTAAGCTGTTCGGCCAGCGGGCGCATGTTTTTTTCGATCATCATGGCGATGTTTTTGAACATATCCATTTTCAGCGTGGTGCGCAGCGTGCCAGCGCGCAGCTTGTTCATATCGCTCACGTCTTGCAGCAGCGTTTCCATGCGCTTGCCATTGGTGCGAATCACATCGACGAACTGCTTTTGCATATCCGTCAGTGCGCCCATCGCCGGGTTTGCCATCATATCGCTGTAGCCGCGAATGCTCGTCATGGGGGTGCGCAGTTCGTGGACGGCATGACCGAAGAAACCCGCCTGTTCTTTCTTCAGCGCATCTGGGTCGAAGCCTTCACCCCCTGGCGGCGGTGGGGGCGGTTGGTCTGCTTGTTTTTTGGCTTCATTCAGCAGCAGCGCAATTTCTTCAAGCTGCGCGGGCAGGCGCACCGGGATGATCGCGCCGACCCGTGCCTGTTCCATGAGCGTATTCAGTAACGTTTGCGCCTGTTCAAGAGATGTAGTCGTCGTCAAGAATCGCCCCTTTCAGCCTGTACTCACATGATTGTATCGCATTCAAGACCCCTGCTGCATCCACCCGTACCCGCCGCTACTCCATCGAGACGGGGACGCTGAACGTGAAGCGACTGCCTTTTCCCGGCTCGCTTTCAACAGTGATGGTGCTGCCCATCTGTTCGACCAGGTTGCGGGTGATGGCGAATCCAAGCCCGGTGCCGGGCTGCGACCGCGTGAAATCGTCGCCTGCACGCCAGAACTTTTTGCCCAGGTTCTTGATCTGTTCGGCGGAAAGCCCGATGCCGGTATCCGTCACGCTGAATTCAATGCGTTCGCCCAGGTTGCGCGCCGCCACCGTGATCGTACCGCCGTTCGGGGTGTACTTGTAAGCATTGCTGGTCAGGTTGGTCAGCACCTGAAGCAGGCGGTAATAATCAGCATGGAGCGCGGGCAGTTCCGGTTCGACCGCTTCGACGTAGTGATGCTGTCGCGTTTCGATCTGCGTCATGATGCTGTCGCGTACCCCCTGCATGATCTGCGAGACACGGATTCGGCTGGGAGTCATGAAGAAATGGCCGCTTTCAATACGGCTGATGTCGGCCAGGTCGCTCACGAGCATTTCCATCCGTTCGACCGTCTCGCGGATGCGCGTTTGGAAATACTGCTGTTCTTCGGTCAGGCCGCCATCCATCAGCGTGAGATCGGCGTAGCCGATGATGCTCGTCATCGGGACTTTGAGGTCATGCGCCACGATGCCGACAAATTCGCTCTTGGCAAGGTCGGCGGCTTTAACAGCGGCATACAGTGTCCCGTTTTCGATAGCGACCCCGGCACGGGCGACGATACGTTCAACCAGATCACGTTGTTCCGGGCTGAAAATCCCATGTGTTTTGACCAGCACCGCCACCGCGATCACGTTCTTTTCACGACGCGCCGGGACGATCAGGATATGCGCGTTTTCCGGGTCGCCATCGCCCAGGAGCAGCGTTTCCCGTTCACGGACGGCATCGTTGACCGCCGGGTACAGCTCGTCCAGGTAGACCTGCTGCCCTTCTTCGACTGGAAAGGCGAAATGATGATTCGCCACCACATGGTCATCGTTTACCAGCCCTAAATGGCCGATGTTTGCATCACAGACCCGGCACAGCCAATCGAGCGTGATCGACATGGCCTTATCAGCGTCCAGCGTTTCGTTCAACTGCATATCGATGCGGCGAAGCTGGCTCAGTTCGTAAACACGCGCCGCCAACTGCTGGTCGGTTGCGCTGAACAACTGTGCATTATCGATGGCTACGGCGGCCTGCCCCGCAAACGTTTCGAGCGCCGTCAGATCGTCGGGCTGAAACAACCCGGCAACCGCCTGGTTTTCGACATACGCCGCGCCGATCACCATACCACGCGCCCGCAGCGGCGTTGCCATGATACTTTTTAGCGACCGCCCCATCACGCTTTCCTGCATGTTGAAACGCGGGTCTTCACTGGCATTGGTGGTCAGAATGGGTTCACCGCTGTCCATCACCTGGTTGACAATGGTACGGCTGAACAGCGATTGATCGCCGATCAACGTCTGCTGATCGAAATTGCGCGCCGCAACGACGGCGATCTGCCCGTCATCGTCGCGCAGCATCAGGAAACCGCGTTCGGCGGTGGTCAGTTGGATGATCGCGTCCATGACCTGATCCAGTACGGTCTGAATGTCGAGCGACGACCCCAACAGGCGGCTGACGGTGTACAAGGCTTCAAAACGTCCCTGCTGGGTCAGCTTGTGATGTTCGGCTTCCATGCGCGATACCAGGCTTTCCAGTTTATCGATTTGGCGTTCAAAGTAGCCGACATCGATACGGGGCGCGCGTACCTGGGAACGCATCACGCCGAGTGCGTGGCGTACTTCCGCGTATTCATGATCACTGATGAGCGAGTTCTGGTGGCGTTTTATCATGGGGCTTCTTCGGATGTAGGGATGGGCGAAAATGAATGGGTCTGAAAATAATCGCAGTGCGCGGTCAGCGGACAGCGTTCGCAGTACGGGCGGCGGGCTGTGCAGATTTCGCGCCCCAGGCGGATCAGGTTGAGGTGGAAGGCGAAATGATCGTCCGGCGGGACAATGGCTTCCATCAAGGGATGTGCCTTTTCGACGTTCAGCGTTTCGGGAAAGAACCCAATGCGCCCACCAACGCGATGCACATGCGTATCCACCGGAAACGCGGGGCGCTGAAACGCGAAACACAGGACAATCGCGGCAGTTTTCGGTCCCACGCCATCCAGCGCCATCAGCCAGGTTCGCGCTTCATCCAGCGGCAGCGCGTTAAGAAAATCGATGCTGAGCGAACCGTGCTTTTCGTGAATCGTCCGCAGCACGTTCTGAATGCGCGGCGCTTTCTGGTTGGCTAGCCCGGCAGGCTTAATCGCGTCGATTACGTCCTCAACGGGCGCGTTCATCACGTCGTCCCATGTCGCAAAGCGTGTTTTCAGCCCGGCGAAGGCTCGGTCACGGTTGCGGTCGTTGGTGCTTTGGCTTAGGATGCAATCGACCAGTTCATCGAGCGGCGGCAGAAAAGGCCGCCAGTCCGGGCGGCCAAAACTGGCCGTCAATGCCTGGCTGACGGGCGCGTATTTGGCGCGGCGGCGCTCGTAATCCGGGATTTTGGCGCTGATAGCGGCGGCCAGCGCGGTAAATGAGATGCTGTTCATGATGACCAGGTGCTGCGACTGAAACCGAACGTTGAGTGCTGTTGTAGATTACGCCACGTTCGGGCGCTTTCTGCAACTATTGATTTTGCATGGCAGCACCAGGGATGAGCGACCCGATGTACGATGCTTCAGCGATCAGACGCAGGCTGCCGTCGTTCAGGTCGATTTTCCATGTCCCATCCAGTGCTGGGCTGGTCACAATCAAGCCCCGGCTGTCCTCCGTCCATACCACCGGGCGAAACCACGAGTTGGCAGGCCGGGTAAGCTGTCGCTGCGTGCCGTTGAGCAGATCGACGGCGACGAAGACCGTTTGCACGGTCTGGGCAGGCGTGCCAAACCCGCGTACCTGTGCCAGTGTGTAGACGGCCTGTGCGCCATCGGGCGCAATCGTCACGTCCCCGCCCTGGGTGAACCCGTCCAGGTTGAGGGTTGCGATCACCGCTTCGGCTCCGCTGACCAGTTCCACAATGCGCACGTTGAACCCGGTTGCGCCGCTGAACTGATCGGCCAGCAGCAGCCGCACCAACCGCCCCGCGCCGATCCCTGCGCCGCAGAAACAGCCCGGTTCGCCGGGCAGCGTCTCCGCTTCACGGGTGGTCAGGTTGACGGCGAACAAGCCCGCGTACTGGCGCAGTGGGGTGAAGTCGCCAATCGCATCCGGCTGATAGTCCATGTACAGCACCCCACGATCCACATCGAACGCGACCGGGAACGCCCGAATCGAATCACGCGGGCCATCGTAGAATGCTTCCTGTGCATTCATTCCATCCAGTTCAGCGACGAACGTCTGTGTGATCAGCGCGTTGGGCGTGCCTTCAGTGATTGTCCACGCGATGCGCTGCGCATCCTGCGAAACCAGCCAGTCCACGCGCCGCGTCGCCGTCGGCTTGCGGATGAATGGGTGCGGACGCACCGACAGATCGGGCGCAATCAGCATGACATCATCGGCGGCAGTATCGAAGTACAGCACGGTGTTTTGCAGCACCGTGTAGCGTTCACCCGCTACGAGCGTACTCCGCGTTTCCCCCGTGAGCAGATCGACGAACAGCACGCGGTCGCGGCCATCCGGTTCAGCATCACGGTCGATGAACACCTGCCGGGGATGCGACCGATCCGGCACACTGGGCGCGGAGTCCTGGGTATGCGCGGTCGCTGCGGTCACGCTTAACCAAATGCTGGTCACCGCCAGCAAAAAGCCGCGTTTGAGGGTGCGTAAGTTACGCATCTGCCCCCAACAGTGCGATCAGTTCAGGTAAGGCTTCACCGCTGGGCGCGGCGATCCAGCAGTCCACCACTTGGGTAATGTCGCTGCGCAGCGGGTTGACTTCGATCACGTCCGCGCCCCGGTTCGACGCGATGTACGGCATCCGCGACGCGGGCGCGACCACCCCGGATGTGCCAACCACGAGCAGTACATCGCAGTGCAGCGCGGCATCGGCTGCTTGCAGCGCCGATTCAGGCAGGTATTCCCCAAACCACACCACATCGGGACGCACAAAGGCTCCACAATGCGGACATTTCGGCGGCGACGCATCCCGATCCGGCAGCGCGCCGACATCGATCAGCGTCGGGTCACCCTGGCACGCATTGAAACATTTACTGCGGTGAATCTGGCCGTGCAGGTGTATCACATTCGTACTGCCCGCCGCTTCATGCAGCGAATCGATGTTCTGCGTGATCAGCGGGTAGCCTGGAAAGCGCTGTTCGAGCGCGGCCAGCGCAAGATGGCCAGGGTTCGGCTGAGCTTCCTTCACGATGGAAAGACGGTAGTGATAAAACTCCCACACCAGTTTAGGATCGTGCTGGAAAGCGTCGCGGGTCGCCAACTTCATCGGGTCGAACTGCGCCCAAATGCCCTCCAGCGAATCGCGAAAGGTAGGAATGCCCGATTCACGGCTCACCCCGGCCCCGGTAAGGACGGTCAGGCGGCGCGCTTTGCGGATCACATCCGCTGCATAGGCGATGGCAGAATCGATGCTCACGCTGGTCACTGTCCTTTGCAGCTCACTGAACGATGAATGCCGACAGTATAACGGGGGGTCATGCAACGCCGCGAATCTCAAGCGTGTCTACAGGGTGGAATCGACGATGGTAGTGACGGAACGCGCATGAAACACACGCCAGGAGGCGTACAGATGGAATTTTCGGTCAATTGGTCACCACAAGCCCGCGATCTGCTGCGCGCAGGCAAAATCCAGATCGACCGCTGGAAAGTGACGGACTGGGACTCGATGATCGCAGATGCGCGGGTCGATGCGCCTGTGTACGTGCATTTTCCGCTCGTGCTGGGTCAAAATCGGCTGATGAACACCGATTGGGAGCGCGTCGAAACCCTGCTGCGCGAAACCAGCACCCCACATGTGAACGTGCATCTGGAACCCTGGCGTACCGTGCTGGGCGACCTGCCCCATGAAGAAGTGATGGACCTATGCATCCGGGAAGCGCAGGAAGTGGTGCGACGCTTCGGGGGTGAATACGTGGTGCTGGAGAATATTCCATACCGCAGGGAACAGGCGGCGCGCAAGTTCGCGTCCACCGTGACTGCCGAAGCCGTCACCCGCGTGATTGAGGAGGCGGGCTGCCGCCTGCTGCTCGATACCGGACATGCCCGCATCACCGCCGATGCGCTTGGCCTGGATGTTCACGATTACATTCGTGCGCTCCCGCTCGCCCGTCTGCGCGAAGTGCATCAGGTCGGGGTGATCACGTTCACCCAGGCGATCTACGATTCCGCCCGCGCCCATGCCGGGTTTGAAGAATACTACGCCCGGTACGAATCGGAATATCAGTTCGGCATCCTCATGGATCATTTCGGGATGGAGAGCGAAACCGACTGGTCATTGTTCGGGTGGCTGCTCGAACAGATACAACATGGCATCGCCGCCGCGCCGCGCCTGATCGCGTTTGAATATGGCGGCACGGGCGGGCCGTTCAGTTGGCGCAGTGACCCGGCTGTGCTTGCCCGTGATGTGCCGCGCCTGTACGCGATGGTGCATGGCAGGGTCACAGAACAGCGCTGAAGGCCGGGATTACTCTGGTAGTGTTGGCGGCGTATCGGCGGCGGCCAGCAGCGCCCGCGTGCGTTCCACCCAGCGGCTGAATTCGCGCACCCATTTGTCGGCGTTCGTCTTGCGGCGGTCGCCCGCTTGGTCGAAAGCGGCCTGGGCTTGCAGCATGTATTTCACCGCGTTGGGGTAATCGCGGCAGTTGTAGTACACCAGTGCCAGGTAATACTGCGTTTCCGGGCGGTGAGGGTCAATGCGGTATGCGGTGATGAAATGCTGAAGCGCAGTCTGCCACAAGGCCGTGTCGTCGCCTTTCTGCGCGGCTTTATAGGCGATCATGCCTAAACCGTAGTGCGCCAGCATTTCATACTTGTAGAGCTTCAGGGCGGTTTCGTAATCGGCCTTCGCCTTCGCTTCTTCGCCATCTTCTGCAAACAGGAACCCACGCGCCGCGTAGTATTCCGGGTGGCGGGGCAGCGCATCGATGGCGGCGTTCATGCTGTCGATGGCGGCATCGAAATCGCCCTTTTTGTAGGCATCGAGCGCCCGCTTGTACGACTCATCGGCATCATAGCGGGTAAACCCAAGCCGCTGTTCCAGACGCGCCATCCCTGAACCTTACGCTTTCGGTGGTTCGCGCTGTGGGTCGGCTTCAGTTGTGCTGACGACGGTGGGCGACGGCGCGTCCGCTTTATCGTCTGCCGCCGGGTCATCGTCACTGTCTTCCCAACTGATGATCCACACACAGGCCCCGGCGACCAGTACGCACGCCGTGAGCAGCGCCACCCATTGCAGCGGCAGCAGACCAATGTCCCGCGCTTCGATCACCAACAGCACGATCATCCCCACCGAAAGCGCAATCCAGGCTGCCAAGCGGGGATGGACGATCATCCACTTGATCGGGGGGAACTGGGCGATTGCATTCATCTTGTGATTATCATCCTTGAATCGTGACGCAGCGCATCAAATCGGCTTCATCACACGGTCGGTGCGAAGCTGTTTCATCAGCGGACGCATTTCCGGGTTGAGCAGTTCGCGGGCGGCTTCGCGCCAGGCCGGGAACTTGATGTCGTCCATCTTGATGGGGTGGTAACCGCCCTTCACGAACGCCGCGTACACCTCGTTCGGCGTGGTGGTCGTCCCCAGCGCGATGAAGGCGACTTCGCTTTGCAAATCCTTCGAGTGATCTTCAATCGCCGTGATCAGCGCGGCGATCACCGACTCTTTCGGCACAGCCGAATCCAGATATACCTCATCGACGCGGGTGATCAGGTTTTCCACCTGCCAGCCCACCACGCCGACAATCGACGCGGCGGGGTCGGTCGCCAGCAGATAGCTTTTCTGGCCGAACGCCAGCATGATGTCCATGCGATCCACCGTCTGGCCGCTCACCCGCGTGATGAATTTGGCGATGCCGTCGGTTTCGCCCGGTTTGCCGCGCCGTACAGTCACGGCTACAGGCGCGGTCGCGGGCGGCGCGACAGGGGTTACCCCAACCTGCACGGGCTTGATCGGGTTGGTGGGCGGTGATGAGGGCGCGACTGTCTGAATCGGCTGCATGGTGGGTGAGGGCTGGCTTACCGGAGCAGGTGCAGGGGGGACAGGGCGCGGCGGAACCGGGTTGACGACGGCAGCGCCCGCCCCTGGCAGCCCCGGTGTCGATTTTGGCGGTGCAGGTGGGGCTGCAACCGCAGTGACGCTCACCATGCCGTCACTTTCGGTCGAGCGGATGTTCAGCGCCTTTTGCAGGTCGTTCCAGGCGTTCTGTACCTGCTTCCACGTTTCTTCTGCGTTGCCGTCGTTCCGCACGATCACGTTCGCTTTGGCGAGTTTATCCGCCTGGGAACCCTGCACCGTGATGCGGCGGCGCGCTTCATCCGCGCTCATTTTGCGCTTTTCCATCAGGCGCTTCATCTGCGCTTCGGGCGGCGCATCGACTACCCACACCGCATCGACCGCCTGTGACAGCGACGGGCTTTCAAGCAGCTTGATCGCTTCGATCACGATGATCGGCTGTTTGGCACGCGAAACCAGCGTCATGATCGCCTGGTTGATCGCCGGGTGCGTGATCCCCTCCAGTCGGGCCAGTGCTTCGGGAATCGCAAATACAATCGCGCCGAGCATCTGGCGGTTGATGTGGCCGTTTTCGTCCAGCACCAACTTGCCGAACATTTCGACGACGGGGAGATAAGCAGGCGCGCCGGGCATCAACACCTGATGCGTCAAACCATCAGCATCGACGGGATACGCGCCGAGATGCTGGAGCATTTGCCGTACCAGACTTTTTCCTACGGCGATGTTGCCAGTCAGCCCAATAACATACTTGTCTTTCCAAAGGCTCACGGCGCAGTCCTCCGATAATACCGGATGAATTTTATGGTATTGTAACCGTGACCGTTTGAATGAACAAACGAGAAATTCAAACAATTCCGTGAGGTTCTTGCAGCCGACCCTGAACTGCCGCGTATGCACGACGTATGCGAAGGTGTATAATGAGCGACCATCAATTGTATTCACCTGATGACACTCATGTTGGAAGATATTAAACGCTGGCTTGCCACCCAGTTGATCGCCATCAACAGCGTGCGCCACTGTACGATTCGGCGGGAAGAAACGCGCGACCCCGAACGCGATCCGTCACTGATCGTCCATACGTGGAGCGGACTGTTCATTCATGTGTTTGTACTGCCGGAACTGATCAAACCGCGCACCCTCAAGCG
Organism: bacterium; assembly: GCA_033764035.1. GTDB lineage: Bacteria > Chloroflexota > Anaerolineae > Aggregatilineales > Phototrophicaceae > Flexifilum. The sequence goes on along the minus strand of JANRJJ010000024.1, from coordinate 11,023 downwards.
CCTGATCAGCGAAGGCACACGCTGCGGCGTAGGGACGCTGTTCCTGGTCGATTCTGCGCTGCTCCCGCCCGATGGTGAACGGTTCATCCCCGATGACACGCTGAACATGCTGCACGCGCTGTACAAAGACCGCGTATATACCTATCGTGTGCATGACGACGGGCCGCACATTGGCCAGGTGCATTTCAAGGCGTTTGGACGCAGTGAAGCTGAAGTATGGTACGGACCGGATGTCAGAATTGCCAACCTGCCCAGCTACCGTGTATGGATCAAACACCCATCGCTGATCAAGGGCGATTGGCTGATCGCCTACTTCGGCACAGAGGCGTTCTGGCGGAATGCCGAAACCAGTGCTGCACGCGAAGCTTTCCGCCGTCAGTATCACCGCCAGAATGGGCAAAGCTGGCATTTTGCCTGGGATGCGGGCAGCAGTTGGGCGGCAGCGGGCGGCGAACGAGTCGAAACGCCATCCGAACCCGCGCCGCGCCCGGAGAGCAAACTGGATCGGTCATTCGCGGCATTGGGCTTGAACGGTGCCGAAGATGAACCCGCCGTCAAAGCGGCCTTTCGTCAGCTTGCGCGTGAACTGCACCCGGATGTATCGACGCTGCCGAAAGACGAAGCAGAAGCGCGCTTCAAAGTGATCAACGAAGCGTATACCTATATCAAAATGCACAAGCGCTGGTAGTACTGAATGAGCCGCCAAAAAATCACCCCTGCCGAACTGCCCGCAACCCTGCACGCCATCACCAGCGATGTGTACCAGGTGCATATCCCGCTGCCGTTTCTGCTCAACCGGGTGAATGTATATCTGGTGCGCGGCGAACGCGGTTGGACGATCCTGGATACCGGGCTGCATCACCCGCCTGCGCTGGAGGTATGGCACGGCGTATTCGACGCGCTGGCGATCACGCCCAACCAGATCGAACAGATCGTCCTGACGCACATCCATCCGGATCATTATGGGTTGGCGGGGTGGCTGCAAGCGTTCGCGCCCGATGCCGATGTGCGTCTGTCGCCGGTTGAACGCGATCAGGCACGTCTGTACTGGCGGGAAAACGGCGATTGGATCAGCGCCATTCGCGCCCAACTGCACCAGCACGATACGCCCGATGATCTGATCCATGCGATCATCGACGGGATCGATCACACGCGGCAGATGACGTTTCCCCACCCGGTGCGCGAAACCGTCATCGACCCAGGCGAAACGGTCAGGATCGGGGATCGGCACTGCCAGGCAATCCATGCGCCCGGCCACGCTGACGGCCAGTTGATCTTCTTCGATGAGGGCGACGGCCTGCTGTTCAGCGGTGACCATGTGCTGAACAAGATTACGCCGAACATCGGTCTGTGGAGTACGGGCGATCCCCATCCGCTGACTCGCTATCTCGCGTCGCTGCGCGCACTGCGCGATCTCCCGGTGCGGCTGGCACTGCCGGGGCATAAAACCCTGATCGAGAACTGGAGCGGGCGCATTGACGAGCTGTTGGCGCATCATGCAGCGCGCTTGACACATATTCAGGATGCGGCGGCTAAAAGGCGCGGGCATGGCGGGATCAGCGGATACGAGACAGCGCGGGCGCTGTTCGATTTTGAACGGCTGACCACCCATGAAATGCGCTTCGCCATCATGGAAGCGCTGGCGCACCTGGAATACCTGTGCGCACATGGGGAACTTCAGCGCGAAATCAGCGGCGGCCAGGTGCGCTACCAGTCCATCTGAGTTTAGTGCAGATGGCCGTACCAAATTCGCCCGCATGATGGCTTACCCACGCGGCGATATACGGTAGGGTGACGGGGTATCGTGAGTCCAGGAGTATTCCCCGGTGACACCACCCAAAGAACTGAGCTATGAACTGCGTACCGTGAAGAATCCCCATATGCAGCGCCGCCGCTGGATCATGGGGCTGTCGCTGGTTGGCGCGGCGATGGGGCAAATCGTCTCGCTGTTTCAAATGGGCATCGTGAAGCGCCTGCCCGACCCGCCCGTGCGCATCTTCAATTCGACCAAAGTCGATGCATCAGCCTATGCGTATCGCTTTTTCGATATGCCCGATGCGCCGCTCATGATCATCAACTACGGCCTGACGGCGGCCTTCGCCAGCGCTGGACGTGCCGGGCGCGCTCGCTTACAGCCGATTCTGCCTGTGCTGATGGCCGTTAAGATTGCGGGCGATGTGGTGGTTGACCTGGAATTGGCTCGTGAGGAATGGGCGGAAAACAAGGCATTGTGCTTCTACTGCCAGACGGCCACCGTGATTTCGCTGATCTCGCTGGTACTGGCGCTGCCGGAAGCGCTCGAAGGGCTGCGTCACCTGGATGATTGAGCGGCCCGCCTGCCCTATCCGAAGCGCGTCAGCACCCGGTGTGTGGCATCGACCATGCGGGTGAAATCGAACCGTTCCATGCCCATGTGCGCGTTCGCGGCCAATTGATCGCGTTTTCCTGGGGCGAAAGCGTCCCGGATCGTCTCGGTCAGCGCGTCTGCGTCGATGTAGGGTACGAGCAGGCCATTTTCATCGTGTCGAATCACTTCCGGGTTTCCGCCTTTATCGCTGGCGATGCACGGCGTACCCGCTCGAAGACTTTCCAACAGGGTATGGCTGAGTCCTTCATAACCCGAATACAGGGCGGTGTAATCAGCAGCGCGCATGTACATATCCACTTGGGCGCGGTCGATGTTGCCCGTGAAGGTGACGCGATCCGCCGCTTTCAACGACTGTGCCAACCGTCGAAGCGAATCGAGTTCGCCTCCATCACCTGCCACAATCAGGTGGACATCCGGCAGGCGAGCCACCGCCCGGATCACATGATCCACGCCTTTCCAGGGCAAAATACGTCCCACTGTGAGCAGCGTTGGCACATCAGGCAGCAATCCTAAACGCTGACGCGCTTCAGCCAGCGGCGGCAGGGCGGTACGCGGCGCGGGTGGCATAGCATTGTAGATCACATGCACATGCGACGAATCAGCACCCCAGCCCACCACCATCCGCTTGAGGTATTCGCTGGGGACGATGATTGCGTCCAGGTGCGCGGCTTCGCGGGCGCGCTTGGCTTTGTCGATCTGCACGGGCAGGCGGTATTGTGCTGTCTGAAAAGCATCGACATCGGTGGTCGGCGCTGTCCAGCCTTTGCGGATCGCACGTTCCCAGGCCGGGTCACCGACGATCTTGGCGACACGCGGTGCTTTTCCGCCGATCAGCGGCAGACCGAGTGAGTGAATGTAGGTCACATCCGCCCATGCCAGCAGTGGACGCGCCGTCATCGCATACGCGCTCATGCGGGTCAGCAGGTGAGTGCGCGGAATGCGCGTCACCGGGTAGGGGTAATCCCCACCCGCCGCGCCGTGATCGGCAAACGTGAGCAGGCGCACATCCCAGTCCCGTTCCTGCAAGTGGGGCAGGATTTCACGCAGATACGTCGCTGGCCCGCCGGATTCCGGGTGAAAAATGCCCGATGCGATGAACAGATTCGGCATATTGAGGATGCAGGGCTACACGTTGAACCGGATATGCACAATATCGCCGTCTTTGACGATGTATTCTTTGCCTTCCAGCCGCATTTTGCCCGTCTGTTTCATCACGGCTTCGCTGCCCGCCGCAATCAGGTCATCATACGCCATCACTTCGGCGCGGATGAACCCTTTCTGTAAATCGCTGTGGATCGCGCCCGCCGCTTCGGGAGCCGTCGCGCCAATGCCCACGCTCCACGCCCGCACTTCATCTTCGCCCACCGTGAAGAACGATTGAATCGCCATCAGTTCATAGCTCAGGCGGATGACTTTAGCGGCGCTCAGTTCGGTGATGCCGTATTCTTCCATAAACACCGCTGCGTCATCGGCTTCCAACTGGCTCAGTTCGGCTTCAATGCGCCCTTTCAGGTTGACAACCATACTGGCCTGGTGTTCGTAAGGGATGCTGACATCGCCGGTCGCTTCATCCGTGTTGACCACGATCAGCGTCGGCTTGAGCGTCAGAAAGCCGTAGCCACGCAGCGGCTTGATTTCTGCATCGGTCAGCCCCAGGTCGCGCAGTGGTTTTTCGGCTTCAAGCTGTGCTTTCAACCGCTGCATGACTTCCAGTTCATCGGTGATCGCTTTATCGGCGGTGCGGCCTTTGCGTTTCAGCTCCGCGTCGATGCGCTCCAGCTTGCCTTCAACAGCGACCAGATCGGTCAGGATGAATTCACCATCCAGAATTTCGACATCACGCTGCGGGTCGATGGTATCATACGGATGTGGGACATTTTCATCCCTGAAGGCGCGCACGACATGGATGAATCCGTCAAGCTGGCCAAGCTGGTTGCGAAATTCGCCTTTCAGACCGCCTTCGCCAATGCCTTTGTCCAGGCCGCCAATATCGACGTATGTCACTTGGGTATAGGTGATCTTTTTGGGCTTGTACATGCCGACCAGCCGTTCTACCCGTGCATCCGGCACATTGACGACGGCGGTGTGAATTTCGAACTGTCCGCTGGTGGTCGCCCCCGTCGGCAGGTTGCTCAGTGTGAGCGCGTTGAAGATGGTGGTTTTGCCGCTGTTGGGTAAACCGATGATGCCAAGTTTCATGAATCCGAGTCCACCGTTCCTAAAGGTTCCAAAGCGGCAGTAGTATACAAAAAGTTTGGCCGCATGGCGTAGGGTGGTCACGCTTGTTTTTGCAAAAACACCCCATTCTGTGCTTTAATTACAGTACGTTCTTTCGACGTTTGAAAAAAGTAACGCCTATCGCCAGGAACCACGATGCAGACTGCGCATCAACCGATCCATCAGATTTTGATCGTCGAAGACGACGAAGATACCACCCAGGTGGTGAGCATCCTGCTGGAAACGGCAGGATACACAACCGTAGCCGTTGAATCGGCGGAACATGCGCTGCAAGAGATCAGCGAAACGCCGCCCGATTTGATTTTGCTGGATATGAACCTGCCGGATATGAATGGGCTGGAACTGCTGCGCCAGGTGCGTGAAAACTCATCGCTGCCCATGATCGTCCTCAGCGGCCACACCCAGGAACGCGATAAAGTCGTGGCACTGGAAGCGGGCGCGGACGATTATATGGATAAGCCGTTTTCGCCCGAAGAACTGGTCGCACGTGTGGGCGCGCTGCTGCGGCGCGTCCGCTGGACACCGCCGATGGAACCGCGTATTTCGCTGCGCAATCTGGAGCTTGATCTGGCGCGCCGTCAGGCGACGATTCGCGGTAAAAAGCTGCATCTCACACCCACCGAATACGACATTCTGGTCATGCTGATGCGGAATGCGGGACAAACAATTTCGCACGATGAACTGCTGCGTGCTGTGTGGGGTGAAAAATTCGAGGGCGATTATTCCGTGCTGCGCGTGAATATTTCGCGGCTTCGTCAAAAGCTGGAAGAAAATCCACGTTATCCCACCTATATTGTGACGGTCGCTGGGCAGGGCTACACCATGCCTACCCGCCGTTAGCCCTGACTGCTATACTGCTGGACACCAGAGTCAACCTGGCGAAGGGTAGGCTTCGGCCTGCGAAAATGCCTGTACCGAAACGGGAACTTCCCGAATGCGTTTGAGACTTTTCTTCATCCTGGTCGGCGCGCTGCTGGTGGCGGCGACATTCACGTTTCCGCTGTGGCAGCCTTACGTACAACCTGGGACGGTGACCACGCAGGGGGAAGATATTTTCCCCGGCCTGCCGCGCCGTTTACAGGCCAGTTTTGCCGTGCTGCCCCCGGATCAGCAGCGGGCCTATTACGATCTGGCCGCGATCAACCGGGATGTAGCGGTGCGTATGATTACGGCGGCGCTGCAACCGGGCGCACCTGCCCCTGAAGCGGATGCTGAACTGCCCGCCCTGAACAGCCCGGAACTGGCCGGGCGTGGAGCCTTCACCCAGATCGACCCGATCCGCTTTGCACAGGGAACAGCCCTGATTTATATTGGTGCCGATGATCGCAAAGTGCTGCGGTTTGAAAACTTCAGCGTCGCCAATAATGCCGATCTGCGCGTGATGCTGTCTGCGGCAGCCCAGCCCGCCACTGCCGCCGAAATGCGGGTCGGCGGTCTGGAGTTCGATGCCGGGCCGCTGAAAGGGACATTCGGCAGCCAGAACTATGAACTGCCCGTCGAACTTACCCTGAGCGACTATGCCAGTGTGGTACTCTACAGTCCCGGCATCGACCTGATCTACAGCGTCGCACCGCTAACCCTGTTTTCGTGAGTATGACCGAATGACTTCTTTTCCTTCCCATGCTGCCTCTGCCGCTTTCGATGCCAACGTCAACGCAGTCACCTTTCCGGTCGATGCCGAACATGGCGGTATTCGCGCCGTCGTGCTGTTCGCCTTCATCGGCAGCGGGGCGGCAGGTTTTCTCATCGCCAGCGCGTTGATCCCCAGTGAGGGGTTGAACCTGATCGCACTGGTGATTGCGCTGCTCGTGGGTGCGGGCGGGTCTACCCTGTTGGAACGGCAGCTCCGTCAAACCTGGCCTAGTGGCCGCACGGTGACGGCGGATCAGCGCGGCGTGCGCATTGAAAAGCGCGGCGCGGTCGAACAACATATCCCGGCAGATGCGCCCGCACAGGCGATTTTCTGGCGCTTCGAGATTCAAAAGCGCACGCGCATTCCTAAAGGCTGGTGGATGCTCGCGTGCGCCCTGGAGAGCGAAGGCCGTTATCTGGTGGTGTATACCTTCGTTTCGCCCGATACCTATGCCCACCTCCCGCTGGCCGTCCGTTTCAAAAAGCTGATGGGCAAGAAAGAGCAGGGCGGCCAGAAAGATGCGCGGGACGATGTACGGCTGGCGGGCGAACAGCGCCGCCTGCGTGAAGCGGAAAATATCCGCTGGCTGGATGGCGCAGAAATGGTATCGTCCGATTTTGTACGCCTGATTGCTCATTTTGACACCCACTATTCAGAATGGATGCCCGTCCAGTGAAATACGCTTCACATTTGATCCTTTCAGGGATGTTGGCGCTCGTGCTGACAATCCTTTCTACCCCTGTTCTGGCACAGGAAACGATGCTCACGATTCCGGAAGAAGTGACAGGGACGATTACAGCCGCTGGCCAGATCAATACATACACATTTTCCGCAAGTGCGGGGGGGATCGTCTCCATATTCGCGCATGGGGAAGACTCGTTCGACCCGGTAATCGCATTGGCAGATGGCAGTGGACGGACGCTGCTGGTCAGCGATGACTATCGCTATCCCGATACCCGCGATGCGCTGCTGGAAGCGGTCACGCTGCCCCGCACCGGAACCTACAGCATCCAGGTGAGCGGCTATGGCAGTTCAACAGGCGGCTACAGGCTGCGGCTTGCGCCCGGTTTTGCCCAAATCAACGCCGAAGAAACTTTTGCGACCAGCCAGGGTTGGGAACTGGATGGCACGCTTTCGGGCATCGTGCGCAGCGAACGGTTAGCCGCGTCGGTAAGCGGTGTTCGGGCATTTGGCGCTGGCTTTTACCAGTATGTTGACCCTACCGCCGATGTGTTTGTGCAGGTCGAAGTCGATGCGATCACCAACCCTTCGGGCTGGACTGCCGGGATCGCCGTGCGCCAGACCCGTGATGGATACTATGCGCTCCAGGTGAGCGATCAGGGCTTGTGGCGGTTTGTCAGCGTCGCGGATGACGCGCCTCAGGTGATTCGGGACTGGACACCGCACCCGAATATCGTCGCTGGACAGACCAATTTCACCCTGGGTTTGATCGCTAACCTGCAAGGGTTCGACTTCTTCTATAACCGGGGCTATATCGGCAGCGTGACCGATGCCACCTTTACGGCTCCCGGCAGCGTCGGCGTGACGCTGGGGACGCGCTCATCACTGGAAAGTACCACAACTGCGACCTTCGATAACTTCATCGTGACCACGCCCACTTACATCGATGGCGAGCGAATTATCCCGGAACGAATCATCGTTGGCGCGGCAGCCGAAATGCAGCGGGCGCTTGAACTGCGGCATCGGCTTCAGGCTGACGGGATGATGGCGCTCACCGTGCCGGAAAGCACCGTCGCCTTTGCACGGGATGGAATCAACCGCCTGATGCTGGGACGCGGCACGACTTATACCCATTTCGCGCTGGCCGCCACCGTTGAAATTCAGGCAGCGCGCAGCGGGCTGGCAGGCTGCGGGCTGGTCACACGGTTTACGAGCGAAAACGATTATGTGCTGGCGTACCTAGACCAAACCGGAGGCTACGGACTTTCTCAGCGGGATGGCGATGGATTCATGCCAGGGGTATATGGCGAAAATCCGAATTGGGGAACTGACCCGGTTCAGTTGCTCATCATTGCGGATGTCTCTACACTGTATTACTACATCGATGGCACCTATGTCGGCGCACTCGAATCGACGGCGACAGCGGGTGAAGTAGGCACGGCTGTCGTCAATTATGAAGCGATCAACACCACCTGCCTGTACCGCGACATCTGGCTGTGGGGGTGGGATTGAACACGTTGATTTAAACGGGGGAATGGGTGAATCGGCTCGAACAGGCGATACTACGCACAATTCTTTACGCAGATGTGTTCAATTACCCGATGACGGCGCGTGAAATCACTCATTTTCTGATCGCCGATTTCCCTTATTGTCTAGACGACATCCAGGCGGCGCTCGATCAATCGTGCCATTTGTCACGGCTGGTCGAAACCCAGGCGGGCTATTTCTACTGCGCCGGGCGTGGAGAGCTGGTCAGCATTCGTACCGCCCGCGAACAAGCCAGTGAGCATTTATGGAACCAGGCCATACAGTATGGCGTGTGGTTGGGCGCGCTGCCCTTTGTGCGCATGGTCGCACTCACCGGTGCGCTGGCCATGCGCAATGCGGCCCATCCTAAAGATGACTTGGATTACGTCCTGGTCACGTCGCCAGGTCGGGTGTGGCTGGCTCGGCTGTTCGCGGTGATGCTCGTGCGGGTGGTCAAGCTGCGTGGCGTGGTCTTGTGTCCGAATTATGTGCTGTCGGAAACCGCACTCGGCCAGAACAACCACAGCCTTTACATCGCCCATGAACTCGCTCAGATGGTGCCGATCATCGGGCAGGATCGTTATGTGCAGATGCGGGCTGCAAATGCCTGGGTAGTTGAAGCGATGCCAAACGCCGGGGCAGCCTTCTACATTGAAGCCTGTCAGGGACCATCGCGGGCAGCCCGGTTTGGCCAAACGCTCATCGAACGGGCGTTGGGCGGCGCATTGGGCGATGCACTGGAACGATGGGAGCATCGGCGCAAAATCAAGCGCCTAATTCCCAAGCTGACTACGACCGTGCCTCATGATGCGCGGCTCGATCATGAGCATGTGAAAGGTCATTTTCAGGATCACGGGCATCCGGTGATGCAGCAGTATTATGCTCGGTTGCGGCGCTACAACCTGGATGACAGCATTTCATCGGCAGAAATGCCGCTGGCGGGCGATTAGCGCTGGATCACACATCAAATGAAGAAACGCATCATATTTTCTTTGTTCCTTTCTTGAATAGTTTGAGGGAAATGCAAAGACTATTCCATTGACAATCCCTGTGCCAGTTGGAGCAGCAGATCTACGAGAGGCGAACGACGGGCAGCCACCCAGAGCAGACCATAACTAACGTTCTGCTTTGGAGTAAGCGGTACATAGACTACTTTGTCCGCACGCAGTTGGCGCATACTGTCTGTGGCAAAAGCTATACCTGCTCCAGAGGCTACCAACCCAATGCCCGCTTCAATTGAAAGCGCTTCCTGGGCAATGTTCGGGAAGAAGCCCGCACTTTGGCAGAACGTGATCGTTTCGGCATAGGCGTTAGGTTTTTGTACCCTATCCATCACAATAAATTCTTCCTTTGCCAGTAAAGGAAGCTGAATATCATGCGATTTGCTCAGCGGGTGGGGGATGGGCAGTGCGACGTACAAACGTTCTTGCAAAAGTGGCAACCATGCCCATTCAACATCATTCGTATTCGCACCCAAACCATCGGCATAGACAGAATTCCTGATAGTAACGGCAGCATCTAATTCCTGATTTAGGAGCTGGTGTTGGAGTTCAGGATCATAGACTTCACGCACCTTAACCTGTATACGCGGATACTGGATACGAAGAGACTGAAGCAATGATGGCAGGATGTTATAGAGCGTGTAGCCGTTATAGCCTAAGGTGAGTGTCCCTTCTTCACCTCGCTCAATTCGTCGCGCCGCATCCATTCCATCCTGGAGTGTCCGCAGCACAATCTGCACTTTGTCAAGAAATATGCGTCCTGCATGCGTCAGCTCGACTCGGCGCGTAGTACGATAAAACAAACGCACCCCTAATTCTTCTTCAAGCTGCTTGATCTGAAAACTCAGCGATGGCTGCGCTACATGTAGCCGCTCTGCCGCGCGTGCGAAGTGCAGCTCCTCTGACACAATCACGAAATATTCGAGCTGAAAGAGATTCACGAGTTTACATCCTGGGCAGCTTTTCAGGGCATTATATCACATTGAACTATCAATCAAGAGGCATCATGTATTGGAAAATGATCAATCAACTGCCTTATACTGCTCGTCGGGTTGAGATGTTGAACAACTCGAATTTCGTAATTCAGGTCTATCAAGGAGAATACAGATATGACAACCCAAACCAAGACTGCATTGGTCACTGGCGTATCAAACGGTGGGACAGGTATGGCATCTGCCCTTGCCCTTGCACAAGCGGGTTGGATCACCTATGCAGGCGCACGTCGTGTCGATACACTGGCGCACCTGCACGACCACAACATCCATGTACTGCATCTGGATGTCACCGATGAGGCATCGATGCAATATGCTGTACAGCAAATCGTAACCGAACATGGCGCAGTCGATGCTCTCGTTAACAATGCCGCCTATGGTGAAATGGGGCCGGTCGAGGAAGTATCAATGGAACGGATTCGGCGGCAGTTTGAAACCAATGTTGCTCAGTTGCGAAGATTGGGCGAGTAAGTAAAATTGTAGGGCATGAGAGAAAAACGCGAAAGTAAATACGTCCGGTTCGCCCGTCTTGCCTACGCCATCGCGCAGAAAAGTTTGCCGCGCTATGCGCATCCGAAGAGTC
>JANRJJ010000023.1:0-122287 GCA_033764035.1 bacterium | reverse complement strand
ACGGAGCGCTGGTGTGTCGGTTGTCGTGCCAACGGCACAGCCGAGTAGCCATCTCCGGAACGGATAACCGCTGAAAGCATCTAAGCGGGAAACCGACCCCAAGATGAGGTTCCCTCATAGACCGCTGGTAGACCACCAGCTCGATAGGCGGGAGGTGTAAGGGCTGTGAGGTCTTCAGCCGACCCGTACTAATGGTCGAACGCTTTGATACTGTGATGCGTAGGTATGGACGCTCTAGCGGCGCAAGCGCAAATGCCTGCGCCATGAAAATCGGTATTCGTTTGTGACGCTGATCCGCACCGAGCGCCAGAGTCCATGACTCAGGCGCTTTTTGCTGCCCATCAACCAGGCCGGAATTTTTCCAGGTACGGCGGCAGCGTGAGCATAGCGGGTCGTTCGGTATCCCCAATGGCCGCAATATCGAGCGCAAACCGCTCTGGTTCCTGAATGATCAGCTTCATGCTGCGGTTGGCTTTTTCGAGAAGCTGCACCTCGTAACGCGCTTCCATCCGGGCGATGAACACCTGAAGAATGGCAAACGCCATCTTGCTGAGGTTGACGAGCGGCTGATTGTGGTGGACGCGCACTTCTAAATCGGTCTGGGCGATGCCTTCCAACCCGTAGCGCTGATGCATGTCGATCAGCAGGCCGCTTTCCACACCGTACCCGGTGAAGAAGGGAAGCTGTTCCAGCGCCGAACGCCTGCCCGCGTATTCGCCGGAAAGCGGCTGAATGATCCCCGACAGTTCCGGGTAGAACAGGTTGAGCAGCGGACGGGCGACCAGTTCGGTCACGCGGCCTCCGCCATACGCCTGAATTTTATCGCCCACCTGAATGGGGCGGGCATAATAGCCCTTCACATACTGAATACGCGGCGCTTTGAGCAGCGGCCCCAGCAGGCCATAGATGAAGCGCGGGTGAAAATTGGTAATGTCCGTATCCACCCAGGCGATGATGTCGCCTTTGGTCACGTACAGGCTTTTCCATAGTGCTTCGCCTTTGCCCGTGTACGTCCCGACATGATCGGCCAGAATTTCCGGGTGCCTGAACACGGGAATCCCCCGGCTTTCGGCAATTTCGACGGTGCGGTCGGTCGAACTGCTGTCGATCAGCACGATCTCATCGACCAGCGGCACATCGGTCATGAACGCCTGCCGCAGCGTATCGATCACCCCGCCGACGGTTTTTTCTTCATTCAACGCGGGCAGCGCAACGCTGATCGTCACGCCCCGCCGCTCTTTCAGCGCCATCAGCGCCCGCAGATCGCTGAATTCGCTGCTGTGAAAGGTGTTCTCCGCGAACCAGCGGTCTACCCGTGTGGACAGGCTGCTTTCCTGTTCGAGAAGCTGCGGCGCGTGAAATTCGAGCGCTTCCTGCACCGCCCCACGCACCAGCACGATAGGCCGCTGGAGGTTGGCGTAAATCTGCTCCAGCATCGAACTGCCCTGCGTGGGTAACTGCGGCCCGCGCCGGAACGATGCCCCCAGGACGATTGCCTTGTGCTGCGCGCCTTCGGTGAGGATGCCATCGACAATATCGGTCTGCGCCGTGATCGTCCGTTTGATCTGCGGGACGGCGTTGGCGACCAGCATCAGGTCGGGCGCGGTACGGCGCTGATCGGTGGCGTGAAACAGCGTGATCGCGGACTCTTGTGCCAATGCGAGCGCCACGCGCACCCCTAAGGTGATGTTCGGGCCGCCGCGCAGCGAGAGCAGGACATCGCCATCGACTGCCCACCCGCTGCCGCTGATCAGTACCAGGTCGCACGAGAGCGCCTGAAAAATATCGTCGGCAGACAACCCGCCGATCAGCGCGCCCGGTTCACGCCACTGTACCAGCAGTAAATCGGCATCCAGCGCACTGACGTGTTCCATCACCCGCCGAAACGGACGGTAATCGACATAGATCGGCACATCGTCCAGCACCGTATCATCCTCCAGCGCGGAGGGGGCAATCTGTTCGCGCAAGCTCTGCGCCGGGCGCTGCCCTTCGCTCAGCGACACAGCATCCGGCACGGTGACCAGGCCGCACAGCGAAATCGTGCCATCGTCCGGCAGCAGCCGCTTGGCCAGGTCGATCCACTGCGCGGCGGTGCTGGCTTCGGTCAGCGCGATCACGATGGTGTAACTGCTCATGGAGCCTCCAGAAGCGGGATCAACTGCGAACGGACGATGTGTGACCACCGGTAGCGCTGGCGCACGCGCACGCGCAGCCGCGCCGATGGGCTGCCCGCCAGCGTTTCGGCAATGAACGCGGCGATTTCGCCCGGCGCGGTCGTTTCCGGGTCGAATGGGTGAACGTCTGCGCCGCCCGTCTCGCGCAGCACGGGCAGGTCTGCACAAAAGACCGGGATGCCCGCCAATCCCGCTTCCAGCACCGGGAGGCCGAAGCCTTCCTGGAGGCTGGGGAAGAACAGCGCATCCGCCAGTTGATACAGGTTGGCGATGGTCGCATCATCGACCATGAGCGGCGGATCGGTCAGTTCGTAAAGAAAATGCACCGCGTTCTGCAAGCCAAGCGCCGCCCGCAGTGCGAGCAGTTCGCCCAGGTAGCCGGGGTTGGCCGGGTTATGCGGTCCTGGTGGGCCTGTCACGATCAGGCGGTAATCGGCGTTGGTACGCAGCCGCAGCGCCGCCAGCACATGCAGGCCAAGCGCGATATTTTTGCGCCGCGTCAGGCGGGCGGGCAGCAGCAGCAGGCCATCGGCATCGAGCAGATTCAGCCGCGCTGTGATGTGCGTCATCTCCGGTGTCCACTGAAAGAAGCGCGCCGGGTCGATGCCGCCGGGGATCACCGGGATCGAATCCGGCGGCAGCCCCATGAGGGCGGCCAGTTCGGCGCGGCGCACCTCCGAAATGGTCACGTAGCGCGTGCCGGGCTGCGGCTGGCGCAGCAGAGTCCAGGGATCGCGCTCATACAGTTCGGGCGCATACTGCGGGTTCGTCCAGGCCAGGTCATGGCACCAGGCGATGTGGCGCACGTCGTCGATCTGGCGCAGCGCCGCCGTGAGCGCCAGATTCTTGTTGAGCGTGTGGACGTTGTGGGCAATGCACACATCGCACCCGGCCAGGGCGGTACGCAGTGCCGCCGCCATCCGCGCTGTGAGCGCGTCGAAACCGGGCGGGCGTTCACCGCGATCCAGGTCGTGCTTCAACGCCAGTACGTCTGGGTGTTTCGATGCGAACAGCGGTTCGAGATGAAATGCGATGAGGGGATGAGAGTCGAAGGCTGCGCCGCTGCCGCTGATCACGCGCACCGCATGGCCGTTTTCGGCCAGGGCGCGGGCATGGTGGGCGATGGTCGATTCCACGCCCCCGATCACGGGTGGGCTTGCATAATGCAGCATGGCGATGTGCAGCGGTGTTTCTCCTTTCGTGATGGCCGCACCATGTATACCCCATTCCAGGGAAGAACAAAAATCACGGCCAGGATGCGGGGGGCGGCACGCGCAGTGTCGTTCGCAGTACACAAATTTTCGATTTACGCTACAATCAACGGCAATTCAAGCAAGAGCATTCCGGCCTTCGGTCTGCCGTCGAGGAGCGTGCCAGCATTATGCGTGTTTCCATTTTACAGGATCAACTGGCGAAGGGGTTGGGAATCGTCAGCCGCGTGGTAGACCCACGTAATCCGCTGCCTGTCCTGGGCAATGTGCTGCTTCAGACGGAAGACTCACGCCTGAAAATTACGGCGACCAATCTCGAACTGAGCATCGTGACGTATATTGGCGCACGGGTGGATCGGCCTGGGTCGATCACGCTGCCCGCCAAGACGTTTCAGGAACTCGTCAACAATCTATCGCCCGAAAAGGTCGATATTGTGGTGGACGATGCCACCCACAGCGCCGATGTGCGCTGCGGCATGACCAAAGCGATCATCAAAGGGATCGCCGGGTCGGAATTCCCGCCCGTGCCGGAAAGCGGCGACCCGGATGTCGTGATGCAGGGGCGCACGCTGAAAGAGATGATCGCCCAGACGGTGTTCGCGTCCGCCAAAGAAGAAAGCCGCCCCATTCTGACGGGCATCCTCACCCGGCTGGAAGATGACGTGATCACGATGGCCGCCGCCGATGGCTACCGCCTGGCAGTGCGCACGGCACGGCTGCACGAACGGTTCGACAAAATGCGCGACCTGGTGATCCCGGCGCGGGCGCTTTCGGAAGTGGCGCGCATCATCGTCGATGAAGAAAAAGAGGTCGGGATCAGCCTGCCGGGGCAGCGCGAACAGGTCTTGTTCTTCATCGATAACACGGTGGTGTCATCGTCGCTGCTGCAAGGCAAATTCCCGGATTTCAGCGCGATCATCCCCAAAGCGTACAGCACGGCCATGACGGTCTATACCAGCGACCTGCTGCGCGCCTGCAAACGCGCCGAAATTTTCGCCCGCGACAACGCTTACAGCGCCCGAATCATGGTCAAGCCGCCGCGCAGCCAGGGCGAACCGGGCGAGGTGATGATCATCGGCAAGAGCGCCGAACGCGGCGAAAACGAGGGGTTCGTCGATGCAACGGTGGAAGGCAACGAACTGGAAGTCGCCTTCAACATCCGCTACCTGATCGACGTGCTGAACGTGGTTGGGGAAGAACGGGTGATCATCGAAAGCAACGGGCCAGCGCATCCCGGCGTGATCCGCCCGGAAAACCGTCAGGATTTCATCAGCGTCATCATGCCCATGAGCGTCCAGCGCTAGCCAGTACGGGGCAGTTCAGCGAGCGTTCAGGCGTGTTGGGTGCAGATGCAAACCCAGCACGCCTTTTTCATGGGTCAGCCTGGGAATAGGCCGCCAGGTCAATCGGCGGGAGCGGCTGCGCAGCGCGATCCAGCGTTTCATCGAGCGTATACAGCAGTGCGAGTCCGTCCGCTGTGGAGCCTTCCACCACGCGGAAGCGCAGCCCCAACAACTGCGCCGTCACCGATGAGGTGAACCAGAGCGCACGGTTGACGGCAGCCGTGACGGCCAGAAAATACCCATACGGCACGGGCAGTCCATCATCGCGGGTGAGGTTGTTATTCAGCGCGGCCAGGCTGAACAGGCTCTTATCGTAGACAGCGCCTGGGAGCGAATGCAGCATGACATGCACCAGCGGTCCCTGACCCTGTTCGGTCACTATGCGGGTAAGAATCGGCTGTGTGGCTTTAAGATCATCGAGCGCGAACACGCCTGCATATTGAATTTCGATCACACGGTGTGGAACTGCCCAGCGAACCAGCGAAATCATAAACGGATTAACCTTCTTCAGGCTCGTCGGCGTGAGGGTTGATGGTGACAAGCGACTGCGAAAGCGTCACCAACTGTTTGATGGGAAGCAGCGCGCCGGGTGCGGTCTTTGGGTCAAGCGTTGTATCACGCGAACACAGGAATTGCAAGCCCTGTTCACCGCTGCCCTGGATGATGTGAAAGTTCAGCCCGGCCAGCTTCATGGCAACAGAGGCCGTCAGGCTCATGGTGGGGTTGATTTCTTCAGCGGCGGCCACGAAGAACCCAATTTCGACGGGGCCATCGCGCCGGCTGCTGACGATGTCTCGAAACGAAGCCAGCCGGAAAAGGCTTCGGTCGAAATAGGTGTTGGCCTTCGCGCACAGTACCGTATGCATCCGGGGCGGCTCGGCTTCGGTCATGTTCAGGTACCAGATGATCGCCTGAGACTGGATGATGTCTTCCATCTTGAGTAGATGCGTAAAGTGAATTTCGAGGACGCGCTTCGGAATGCGCCAGAAGACGTTTTGAATCATGGGTGATCCTGTCGGGCAACAACTGCCAGCTTGTATGGCTCAAGCATACTGGGACATTATCGACGTTCGATGGATTTTCTGTGAAGATCACATTGCGCATAACACATGAAACCGTATTACGGCATATCCCAAACGCCGTAAGGCGATTTTAACCCAATTTAATCCAAGCTTACGGCGAGTATTCTTACGATGTTTATGCGCCTGTTCAAAACTTGTTCAAAACCTGTTCAAAACTCGGTGCAACCTGTTCAAAACTTTTGCCAGCCTGTTCAAAACTCTGTAATAAATGAGAAAACAACTCATCTGTAGGCAATCAACTAAGGATTTAATGCACTTAATGAAGCGCTTACCTGTTCAAACTGTTCAAAACTCGGTCGAGTTTTGAACAGGACTAAAGTACCCCCCTGTTCAAAACTTTTGTAGAACATGTTTGCGGTTAACCCAAATTTTTGGGATAAATTGGATAATTGTGGGAAAATTTCTCATAAACTTGGGTTATAAACCCCGTAATATGCGAAAATAGGAAAAGTTTTGAACAGTTTGAACAGCCCTACTACTACTGTAAAAGAGTCAACCCCATTGAAAAAAGAATCCTGTTCAAAAGTACCCGCCGCCACCGCGCAAACTCATCAACCGCCCAATACTGAAACCAATTCACGAAAACACGCTATGCTTTAAACAGGTTGCAACGTGGCTAAAGGCCGTTAGACTTGAAGTGGGGATCAAGGATTCAACGTATGCCGCCAGAGTCATCGTACCAACTTCAGGAATTAACCCGCAAAGTCGATATTCTCGACCGGCTGGCCCGCATCAACACGGTGCTGAATTCGTCGCTGAAACTCAAGCCGCTGCTCAGCACGATTATGGAGACGGCGGCGGAGATTACGAACGCAGAAGCGGCATCGGTGCTGTTATGGGATCACAAAACCGGGGATTTACGTTTCGCCGCGACCACTGCTGGTCCGCAGAACCTGATCGGGACATCGGTGCCGCTGGAAGGCAGCGTCGCCGGGACGATCTTCCGCGAGCGGCGGCCTATCCGCGTGGAGGATATACGGAACGAACCACGCCACTTCAAAGGGGTGGATGAAAAGGTCGATTTTCACACGCGCAGCATTTTGGGCGTGCCGCTGATCTCGAAAGACCGGGTGATCGGCGTGCTGGAGGCGGTGAACAAGCGCGTGCCGCCCTGGAAATCCGACGACCAGCCGCACCTGGAAATTCTGGCGGCGCAGGCTGCCGTCGCCATCGAAACGGCACAGCTTGTGGGGGCGCTGCAAAAGGCCAACGATGAACTCAACCGCCTGGACGAGATGAAGAACGAATTCATCGCCATTGCCAGCCACGAGCTGCGTACCCCGTTAAGCGTGATTCTGGGGTACGCCAGCTTTCTACAGGAAACGCCCGATGCGAC
The DNA here is from genome assembly GCA_033764035.1 of bacterium. Lineage (GTDB taxonomy): Bacteria > Chloroflexota > Anaerolineae > Aggregatilineales > Phototrophicaceae > Flexifilum. The sequence goes on along the minus strand of JANRJJ010000023.1, from coordinate 115,141 downwards.
GGTGAGCGCGAACGCGGGCAAGGTCGTCGAAAGCGCTTTACAGCTTCGGCGCATCATCGAAGACCTGACCAACCTGCGCTACCTGGAACATGAGACGGTCGATTTGCAGACCGACATCGTGCTGCTGGATGATTTTCTGCGCGAACTGATGCAGGAACCCGCCGTGTTGGGCGAAGCGAAAGGCCACCGCTTCGAGCTGTTCCCGCCGCCGCCGAACACCTATGTGCTGATCGACCGGGTGCGGATGGGGATGGCGCTGACCAACATCCTGAACAACGCGGTGCGCTTCACCCACCAGGGCGGGCGTATTGCCATCAGCGCGGAGATGCACACCCCGCGCGAAATGTGGGTGATGATCAGCGATAACGGGGTGGGCATCCCGGCAGACCAGCTTGAGCGCATTTTCGAGAAGTTCTACCAGGTGGAAGACCACATGACGCGCACGGTCGGCGGCCTGGGCATTGGCCTCAGCATCGCCAAAGCGCTGGTAGAGGCGCACGGCTGCCGCATCTGGGCTTCAAGCCCCGGCGTGGGGGCAGGTTCCACGTTCACGATCACCATGCCGATTACCGATAAACGGGCGACGAAACCGTAGGCGACCCGTAAGCTGACGGCGGCGGCCTGACGCATTTGACGAAAAAAGGATTGAAAATGAGCATTCGGTTTACATGGTTGGGGCATTCAACGTACCTGCTGGACATCGATGGGCATTCGGTGCTGATCGACCCCTTTCTGACGAGCAATCCGCTCGCTGCCGCTGACCCGGCGCAACTGTACCCGGAGATCATCCTGCTCAGCCATGCGCATGGCGATCATGTCGAAGATGCGCTTTCGATTGCGCAGCGCACCGGGGCGCGGATCGTTTGCAACGTGGAAATGAGCGGGTACTACCAGCGTCAGGGACTCGAAAACGTGGTCGGGCAGAACACGGGCGGGACGACGGATCACGGCTTCATGACGGTCAAGCTGACGGCGGCGTTTCATTCGTCTACCTTCCCGGATGGCTCGAACGGTGGCCAGCCGAACGGCCTGGTGATCACCAGCACGGCCAGCGGGCTGAAGGCGTATTTTGCGGGCGATACCGCGCTGTTCGGGGATATGGCGCTGATCGGCAACGCGGGCATCGACCTGGCGCTGCTGCCGATTGGCGATCATTTCACGATGGGTATCGACGATTCGATTGCGGCGGTCAAGCTGCTGCGTCCGCGCTATGTCACGCCGATGCATTACAACACCTTCCCCGCTATTCAGCAGAACGCGGGCGAATGGGCGAACCGGGTGAGCAGCGAAACCGAAGCGCAGCCCATCGTGCTTGATCCCGGCGGCGCGTTCACGGTGACGGGGTAGAGGGTGAAGCGTTCACTCCGCTGATTTTTCGACATGCGCGGCAGGCGGGGCGACGAAATCTTCCGGGCGCGGCGAACGCGGGCGGATATGCACCCCGCGCCGCTTGGCGAACACCCGCGTGAATTCCGCACCCAACAGCAAAATCTGGGCGGAGTAGTACACCCATACCAGCAGCACGACGAGCGTCCCCGCTGCGCCGAACACCGATGCGACCGCGCCGCTGCCCAGGTACAGGCTGAGCAGCGTCTCACCGACCACGAACAGCAGCGCCGTCACCAGCGCGCCGAAGAACACATCTTCGGCGGCAATGTGCGCATCCGGCAGCACTTTGAACAGGATGGCGAACATCAGCGTGATCACGGTGGTGGAAAGCAGCAAGTCCAGCACGCGCAGCACCCCCGGCGCAAAATCTGGCAGCACGCCCAGGCCGCTGCCCAACGTGATCACGGCGTTGACGATGGAACTGAAGGCGATGAACAGCAGCAGCAGCGCCCCGACGATCACCACCATGAGGAACGAGAGCAGGCGGCTTTTCAGGAAGAACAGGATGCCTTCCCGCGCATCGCGCAGATGCGGCGACACGCCCCAGATCGTGTTAAGCGCGTCCTGAAGGGCGGCGAAAAAGTTCATCGCGCCGAATACCACCACGATCACGCTGATCACCGTCGCCAGGCGGCCTGATGGCGCGGTCTGGATGCTGACGACGATCTCCTGTACGAACTGGGCGCTTTCGCGCCCGACGATTTGCTCCAGCGCCAGGCTGAGTTCGCCGCGCACGGCGTTTTCGCCGTACACCGCCCCGGCAATCGCCACCAGGATCACCAGGATGGGCGCGATGGAGAACATGGCGTAATAGGCCAGCGCCGCCGCCAGGCGCGGAGCGCGGTTGGCATTCCACGATTCAAAGGTTTCCCGAAACAGCGACAGCACAGGGACGATCATGCGAAGCACGGGTACGCTCCCTTACACGGGTGAAGCTAGACAATCGTGTTCACCGTACCTCAAGTAGTGCGCCGCTTCATCCCCCAACTTACCGGGGCGCGCGCACATTCATCGAATCTTCAGGCGTACTGATGGGCTGCGCACGTTAAGCTGATTTTTGCGCGAATGCGGCTTACAATAAAAGGCACCAAGCAACTGCCGAGTCATTGTAAAGGGCCAGCGCTATGTCGTCGTTTATCCAACGCAAGCTGAACGAACAGGCGGCCAAAGATGCCGCCAAGAGTATGCCGGACTCCTACTCTGGGGGGAATACGCCGGGAACGCCCGCGCTCGCTGCGCCCTCTGCCGCCCCTGCCAGCGACTCGCGCCCGGCCATGCCCGCGCCGCCCGCATCCGATTCACGCCCGGCCATGCCCGCGCCTGCTCATGAAGCGGGTCAGAAGCGGCGCACCCCGGCGCGCATGGCGTACCTGCGCAAACTGCTGCGCCCCAAACTGTTGAAAACCCCGGATGAAGCCGATACCTGGCATCGTGATGATGCGGAAAAGGTCGCGCTGATCACCGACCGCCTGAAACAGCTCGTCAGCACGTTGGGCGAACAGCGCCCGGAACTGCGCGTGTCTGGCGCGGATTTCACCCTGCTGGCCGAACTGCTGTGCGATGACCTGCTCGGCTTCGGCGCAATCGACCCGCTGATTCGCAGCCGTGAGTGCAGCGAAGTGATGGTGAACGGCCCAGAGATCGTGTTCGGGGAATTCAAAGGCCGCCTGACCGAAACCGACATTGTATGGGACGATGAAGATCACATCCAGTGGACGGCACACCGCATCGTGCGCCCGCTCAGCCGCCAGTTGAACCGCGAAAACCCGATGGTCGATGCGCGCCTGCCGGATGGGTCGCGTGTGCATATCGTCACGCTGCCATCGGCACTGCAAGGCACGACGATCACGATCCGTAAATTCCCGGAAAAGCGCCTGACCATCGATGACCTGATTCGGTTCGGGTCGCTCACCCGCGATGTGGCCGATTTTCTCGATGCGTGCGTGAAAGCGCGCCTGAACATCGTGGTGAGCGGCGGCACGGGTTCCGGTAAGACGACGCTGCTCAACGTGCTGAGTGCGTACATCCCGGACGATGAACGCATCGTGACGATTGAGGACAGCGCCGAACTTCAGTTGAACCAGCGCCATGTGGTGCGGCTCGAAACCGCGCCGCCCGTCCCCGGCAGCGCCGATGGCAAGACCGGGATGCTGACGATCCGTGACCTGGTGCGCGGGTCGCTGCGTATGCGCCCGGATCGCATCGTGATCGGTGAATGCCGTTCCGGGGAAGCGCTCGATATGCTTCAAGCCATGAACACCGGTCACGACGGGTCGCTGACCACCGTCCATGCCAACAGCCCGCGTGATGCGCTGGCGCGTCTGGAAACGCTCGTGATGATGTCGGGCATGGAACTGCCGCTGTTCACCATCCGCCGCCAGATCACCAGCGCCATCGACCTGATCATCCAGCAGACGCGCCTGAAAGACGGGGCGCGCAAGATCACACAGATCACCGAAATTCAGGGCATGGAAGGCGAAAGCATCACCTTTCAGGACTTGTTCATCTACAAGCTGCCGGGGCAGCGCGGCAATGAAGCGGCTGTCGTGAGCGGCGGCAAGCTGGAACCGACCGGGTTCCGCCCACGCTTCAGCGAACGCCTGGAGGACAACGGTTTCAAGCTGAGCGGACGCATGTTCGGGGTGGGCGGCGGGCAGGCTCCGCGCCCGTAGCCTGGTGTAAAGGATGAAGCGAATGTCGAACGAAAAAGCGAACCTGGCACACAAGTTCACACTGTTCAGCGATCAGTGGTCGCCGCGTGTGATTGCCGAAGCGAACGGGCAGTACGTCAAGCTGGCGAAGGTGCAGGGCGAATTTGTCTGGCACGCGCACGCCGATGAGGACGAAATCTTTTTCGTGGTCAGCGGGCGGCTGCTGATTCACATGCGTGACCGCACGGTCGAACTGCTCCCTGGCGAACTGTTCGTCGTCCCCAAAGGCGTGGAACACGCGCCCGAAGCGCCGGACGAGACGCACATCATGCTGATTGAGCCGAAGCAGACGACGCACACGGGCGATGTGGTGACGGAACGCACCGTCGCCGTGGCAGACCAGGGTTGGATTTAGCCGGGCAGCACGCCGAATGACGACCCCGCCGCCGTTCAGCCCTCGTCAGCACAAGACGCGCCTGGCGTTCATGAACGCGCTGATGCGGCTGGTGGCGGCGCATGGGTTCGATTCGGTCACGGTGACGGATATTGCGCACGAAGCGCGTTACGGGCGCTGGACGTTCTACCAGTACTTCACGAGCAAAGAGGACGCAGCCTACCAGACGTTTTTAACCTGGATGGCCGACCTGGATCGCCAGGTGATTCGGGCAGTGGAAGGCATGGAATCGCCCCGGCGCGAATATGAATCGTGGCGGGTGATCGTGCGGGCGTGCCAGGGGCAGCGCGCTTTTCTGATGCGGCTGAACGCGGCGCGGCTGAGCGCGTGGCGGGAACAGGCGAAGGAATTTCTGATCGCGCAGTTTTTGACTCACATGCTGGCGGGGCGTTTTGCGCTGATTGACGGGGTGCGCCCTGAAATTTCGGCGCGCCTGTACGTCACCGGGCTGCTTGAACTCATCGAGTATGCATGGCGCACCAGCGCGGGCGATGACCCGGCGCTGATGGAGGCGTTGATCGACGAATTGTTCGTGTTCATCTTCAAGCAGGCTCCACCGCGCCCGGCGGCACGTTGAATTTGCGTACAGGTGTCCGTTTTCACACACATTGATTCGCGGTGATGATGATTCTAGACTTCGGCCTGTTGGCTTCACACACAGGAGACGAGTCCTTCATCATGCGAAAACTACTGCTCGTGATCGTGGTGCTGCTGGCGGCGTTCCGCCCGTCGGCAGCCCAGGATTCAGCCCACAACCATACTGGCGGGGAACCCCGCCCCGAAACCGAACAGGCCAGCCCGATCCCGCTTGCCCCTGGTGCGGGCAGCGAGATCGGGTTCGTGTACCAGGCGCATCTTAGCCCGCAGCAGGAAGGCGGCGAAGAAGAAGACACGCCCCCGTTCATCCCGTCGCAGTTCCGTTCGACCGCACCCTCCGTGCCGCGCAACGAGCGCACGTCTCGCGGGCATGGGGTGGTCGCCTTCGCCCGTGACCTGAGCCGGGCATATGTGTACCTCAGCATTGAAAATGTGAACGTGGACGAGATCGTCATGCTGCACCTGCACTGTGGTCGTCCGGGGCAGTTGGGGCCGATCCTGGTCGATTTTGGGCTGATCGGGGATGTGCAGGCCTACCTGGCCGATGGCGTGATGGCCGTCGAAGTGACGAATGAGGACATCACCGCAGTGCTGGCAGAGGCCGAAGGGCTGGTAGGTGGGTTCACGTCCGGCTGCCCCATCGTGAGCAGCAACCCGGTCGACAAAATCGTCACAGTTGCGGGAATGCAGGTCGTCGCCGCCCAGGGAGACTTATACTTCAACCTGCACACGGCAGGCCAGGTGTATTTCGGGGATATACGCGGCCAGCTTCACGCCGCCGAAACCGCAGCAGCGGACGCGGAATAGTTGACAGACATGCAGTGCGCCCAGGGCGAACGGCCACCGTTCACCCTGGGGCGAATGCTCAGCCGTCGAGCGGCGGCGTGCGCGTGACCCAACCCGCCGCCTGCTCATACGCCCACGCTGCCCGAATCAGCACGTCTTCGCGGAAGGCAGGGGCGATCATCTGCAAGCCGATGGGCATCCCATCGCCATCGAACCCGCACGGCACGCTGATCCCCGGCACACCTGCCAGGCTCGCCGGGAGCGTGAACACATCTTCCAGGTACATCGCCAGCGGATCGCTGCTTTTGCTGCCGATGGCGAACGCGCCGGACGGCGTGACGGGCGCGGCGATCACGTCCACACGGGTGAACGCCTCCTCAAAATCGGCCTTGATCAGCGTGCGCACCTGCTGCGCCTTGCCATAATACGCATCGTAGTACCCGGCGGAAAGCGCATACGTCCCCAACATGATGCGGCGTTTGACTTCCGGTCCGAACTGCCCGCGAGTCGCCTTATAGGTCGCCCACATCTCGCCTTTATCGATGCGCGGCCCGAAGCGGATGCCATCGAAGCGCGCCAGGTTGGCGCTCGCTTCGGCGGGTGCGATGATGTAATACACTGGCAGGCTGTAGCGCGTGTGCGGCAGGCTGATGGCGTGAATTTCCGCGCCCAGCGACTCAAGCTGGGCGATGGCGGCGCGCACCAGCGCTTCCATCGCCGGGTCAGCGCCTTCGACGAAGTATTCACGCGGCACGCCCACGCGCAGCCCCTTCACGCCGTCGCGCATCGTCGCCAGGTAATCCGGCACGGGGACATCCATGCTGGTGGAATCGCGGGGGTCATGCCCGGCCATCACGCCGAGCAAACGCGCCGCATCTTCGACGGTGCGCGCAAGCGGACCGGCCTGGTCGAGCGACGAGCCGAACGCGATCAACCCGCTGCGGCTGACGCGGCCATAGCTCGGTTTGAGGCCGACCACGCCGCAGAAGGCCGCTGGGGTGCGAATCGAGCCGCCCGTATCTGTCCCAACTGCGCCAAGCGCGAAGCCTGCCGCGACCGCCGCCGCCGACCCGCCGGACGATCCGCCTGGGACACGATTCGGGTTCCAGGGGTTGCGCGTGAGCTGATAGGCGGAATTTTCCGTCGATGACCCCATCGCAAATTCATCCAGGTTGGCTTTGCCCATCATGACCATGCCCGCCGCTTGCAGCCGTTCGACGACCGTCGCGGAATAGACTGGCACGTAGCCGTTCAAAATCCGGCTGCCCGCCGTCGTCTGCACGTCCTGGGTGGAGAGGATGTCTTTCAGGGCGATGGGAATGCCGAGCAGGGGCGCATCTTCGCCCGCTGCCCGCCGCTGATCGGCGCGTTCGGCATCGGCCAGGGCGCGTTCAGGCGTGAGCGTGATGAAAGCGCGGATCGTCGGTTCATGCGCGGCGATTCGGTCGAGCGCGGCGCGGGTCAGTTCGACGGCAGACAGTTCGCGGCGGCGCAGCGCCTCCAGCGCGCTGGAAAGCGTCCATTCATGGGTGTGGGTCATGGCGGGTTTCGTCCCGGTGTGCGGCTGATCTCGTGTACCGGGTGGAGTATATGTCAAGGAGGGGCGATGGGGAAAGGGAGAGCGCGAAACAAAAGACTCAACGCAATGACGCGAAGAACAACCAAAGGCGCAACGAAGTTTATACTGTGCGCCTTTGGTTCAGTGATCTGTATCGTGTTGAGGCGTTCGTCAGCGCGTAGGGTGGGCGGTCGAGCGGATGGGCTGGGCGACCAGGGCGGCGGACTGCGCTTTGGCCTGCCGCATGAACGATGCACCAATGAACCCCAGAAGCAGCATCGAAGGCACCGCCGCCAGGATGAACAGCAGCAATAGGGCGGGAAGCGCACCGATCATCAGAAAGCTAAAAATTTCGACGGCCATAGCACTTTAACCTTTCTCAATACTCTGACTTCAGTATAGGACGGGTATGGCGCGTGAAGCATTGAGGTGCAAAAAATTTACGTTTAAAACTTAAGCCTTTTCTTCATTCGTTGGGCATTCGCTGGTAATGAACGCCGATTTTTACTTAATACATTTCTTGCGCCTGTTCACGTTGGAGCGTTTATGACTTTCATAAACATACTATACCCAAACGATCCGGCGGGGCATAGGTCATTTGGCCTGGTTGATGGATGACAATCGTCCTATAGCGGTGTGCGGATTGTGCGGATCGGCGTTCTGGATCAACCTACGCGGAAGTGACTGTCTAAGTATCCCGTGACCCATGCAAGCGCCGCGTTCCAGTTGATGGCGACTTCATTGGTCGAAAACGACTCTGGGTGGTCAAGATAGCGGCGGGCGGGCGGCAGGTCGAGCAGGCGCTCGATGGCCACCGGATCGACCGGGCTGGCGTTGGCTCCCCCGGCCAGCGCGCCAGGGGGGGGCGGCGGGTAGCCCTGATCGTTGTACCAGAAGCGGTGATGCGGACGCTGGAGCGCCTGTTCCCCGTACCCGGCGGTGAAGCTGAACGCGAAAGTATTGCGCCCCAATACGTAATCGAGACAATCGATCATGGCGTGCAGGTAGCGTGCGTCCTGGGTATGGTCATAGGCATAGCCGAGCATGATGGCGGCGTTCATCACATCGCCGTTCGACCCCCACACGTACTGTTCGCCGCTCAGCGGGACGCGGTAGCCTTCGCGGTTGATCGTCGCCAGGTACACGTTGGCGACTTCAACGATCAGCCCACGCAGCGCGGCGGTCTGTTCCGGGGCGAGCGCATTCGGCAGCAGCGCCAGCGAAAGCGTCCCCAGTGCGGCGGTATTGCTCCAGTTCAACGCGGTGAAGGTGCCGATATTCGCCCGCGCCTCTACGTTGTAGAAAAATTCCGAAGTCGCCAGGAACGTCCCGTAGGGTTCGCCGCCCGTCGTGATGAACAGTTCCGCCGCCGCCCAGAACTGTTCGTCGCGGGTGAAGCTGTCGCCGTAAGCGCCGCCACCTTCGCCTGGCGTGTTGCCCAACGCCGCGTTGGGATTTTCCAGTGCTGCCGTCCAGGCGCGCTCGGCAGCGGCCAGGCAGCGGGCGGCGAACGGCGGGTCAAGATCGCGCCAGATGCGCGCACACTGGGCGGCCACCGCCGCCAGGTTGAGCGTCGCGGCGGTGGTAGGCGGGTAAACATAGCGCCCGTTCTGCGGATCGTCGTTGTTCCAGTAGGTGGGCGGGCGGAACGGGAAGGGTGACCAGCGCAGGTCATGCAGCTTATGGTGCGCCATGCCCGCCAGCGCTGCGCCTTCAGGCACCTGCATCGCCAGCAGGAACTCAAGCTCCCAACGGGCTTCGCTGAGAATGTCCGGGGCGACGGCTGCGCCCGTTTCGGGGATGTTGAGCGGCAGCCCGGCGTAGTACATGGGGTTACGTTCGAAAGCGTTGAGCAGCACCCAGGTCGCAAACGCGCCATTGACGACGTACTTGCCGTAATCGCCCGCGTCGTACCAGCCGCCATCGGCATCCAGGCGGTAGGCGCACCCGTCCCAGGTCACGCCGTCGGCATCGGTGCCGCTGTAACAGCCGATGTCCGCATCGCTGAGGTGACCCGCATCGCGCGCCCACACGCCCGCATAGGTTCGTTCGAGCGCGATCCCGCTGCGGCTGAGGTAGAAATAGCGCAGCGCATCGACCGCCAGCGTCCCGTAAATGTCGTTCCCGATGCGGAACGCGGCGCTGCGCACGTCCTCCACGTTCAGGCGGTACGTCCCCGGTTCGCGCACCGTCGAAAAATCGATGCGCTGGACGAAATCGCCCGATGCGGGATCGAAGCGCGCCGGGGAGGTCTGGCCGCTGGCGATCAGCGCGCCGTCGCTTTCGCGGGTGAGCGTCCAGGTGGACTGGCGTTCGGAATCGACCGCGAACATCGCCATTTTGACGGCATCGGGAAAATACCCCACCTGGTTGACGCTCACGCGCAGTTCGGGGTCACGGCTTTGGGCAGCCAGCGCGACCGCGCCCACGAGCCACAGCGTCACGGAAACAAGGGCGGCAGGGACTAAACGCCGGGCGGTGCGGGGGAAAATCATCAGCAGGTATACCCCAGAAACTCGGTCGGAAAATAGTGTATCACTCACCGCCGATTTCATCACGCCTGGTCTTCGCCGTTGGTTTGAATCTGGTTGCTTGACACCCGTCTATACTCCTTTTGCTCAGCACAAATGAGCTAAATGGACACCGCACAGGGGGGTCAATGGGACTACGGGCAGTGACCGACATACTCCACGCAGCGGGGCGGTTCGACCCCGCGCTGATCGATGGGTGGGCGGCGGAACAGGCCGCCCGCGCCGAAAAAGTCGCGCTGTTCCGCGATTACATCGCGGGCGACCACCCCCAGGATTTGACCGATGCCATGCGCCGCATGATGCGCGTGAACGCGCACAGCCCGATCCGCGAATTCTGCCTGAACTACATGGAAATCGTGGTGCAGGCGGTGGCGGATCGGCTGCGGGTGACGGGCTTCGCGTGCGACGACGAATCGGCGCGGGTATGGGCAGCGGATCGGCTGGCGCGCAGCAGCTTCGATGGGATGCAGGGCGATGTCCATGAAGCGGCGCTGACCGACGGCGATACCTACGTGCTGGCCTACTTCGACCCGGCGGCGCGGGCGGCCAAATGGAGCCACGAACCTGCCTTCGACGGCGTGAACGGGGTGCTGGCGCTGTATGAAAGCGCGACCCAGGCCGAACCAAGCGCCGCAATCAAGGTGTGGCAGGTGGGCGACCGCACACGCATCAACGCCTACTACCCGGATCGGGTCGAACGCTACGTGACCGATGGCGATCATGTCGGCGGGTATGAAACGCTCGATCAGCCTGCCGCCGCCGCATGGACGGGGCGCGATGGATCGCCGTTGGGCGTGCCGCTGGTGCATTTCCGCAACCGCGCCCGGCGCTGGGGCGCGTATGGCGCAAGCGAGATCGAAACCGCGATTCCGGTGCAGAACGCGCTCAACCGCACGCTGTACAGCATGGTCATGGCCGCCGAACTGACCGCCTTCCAGATTCGCTATGCCGTCGGCTGGGAGCCGCCCGCCGAAGTTTCGCCCGGCATGTGGCTGACGATCAGCCCGAACCGCCCGCTTCAGCGCGACGAGCAGATTCAGGTCGGCACGCTTTCCCAGGGCGAACTGATGCCGTACCTGGATATGGCGCGCTACCTGGCGACCGAAATCGGGCGGATCACGCGCACCCCGTCGCCGGAATTCGGCTGGGACGCGGCCAGCGCGGAATCGCTGCGCCAGCGTGAAAGCGGCTTATTGGGCAAAGCCCGGCGCTTTCAAACGCGGGCGGGCGAAGCCTGGGCGCGCTGCCTGGCGATGGGCGGGCGCATTGAACGGGCATTCGGCACGGGCGGCGCGCCCCCGGAAGGGATGGTTTACCGTCCGCAGTGGGCCAGCCTGGATGTCCACAACGACTCGCCCACTGCATGAGCCGAAAGGAACCGCTACATGGAACCCGAACATCCTATCATTGACCCGGCCACGCCGGAAACGAGCGCTGAACCTGAAAACAGCATCCCCGGCCATGTGCGGGGATTACCCGAATGGGCGCAAACGCTGATTCGCGATCTGCGCCAGGAAAGCGCGGCCCGCCGTGCCGAAATCAAGCGGCTGAAGGCGGCGGGCGACCAGGCCGAAAGCGAACGGCAGGCCGAACGCGGCGCGCTGGATGCGGCGCTGCTGGAGCGCGACAGCCTGAAGCCGCGTGCCGAACGCGCCGAAACGCTCGATGCGTATGTGCGCGAAACGGTGGCGCGGCAGGTGGCAGCGCTGCCAGAGGCCTACCGTCCGCTGGTTCCCGCCTATGCCGACCCGCTCGATACGCTGCGCTGGCTCGAAGCCAGCACCGCCCTGCTGACCCCACCCAAAGCCCCTGCGCTCGATGCCGGGGTGCGCGGCGATGGATCGGCGGCGCGCATCAGTGCAGCAGAACGGGCGATGGCGGCGAAGCTGGGCATTTCGCCGGAACAGTACATCAAAGCGAAGCAATGACCGCAAAGCGAAGCAATGACCGCCTGAGGAGGCATGACGATGGGCAGTTTTGAATACGCATATACGCTGAGCGGGGCGGATGGCCTCCCCGCCGTGCATGATTTCCCGGTCGCCGCCACCCAGACGCTCAAAACGGGCGATCTGGTCGAACTGTCGAGCGGCCAGGTGATCAAATCGACCGGGAACGCCGCTGCGCCGCTTGGCGTGATGGCGCAGGACAGTGCCAGCGCCGCCGCCGGGACGCGGGTGCGCGTATACCCGATCCTGCCGGGGCAGGTGTGGCGGGCGTTCGCGTCTGGGTCGCCCACGAGCGCGATTCTGGGCGCACGCCGCTATGACATCACCAACGCCGGGCTGGTTGACCTGGCCGACAGCACCAGCGGCGCGATTTTGATCGTGAAAGCCGGGCGCGCCGGCAATGAGGTCTACATCACGTTCACGCGCTGCGCACTCATCGAAATTGGCAGTTAAGGAGGCTGACCTATGGGAACCCCGATCACCCGCGACCAACTGAGCGACCTGACCGCGCTGGAAACCGCGCTGCGCGCCGTGTTCATGGAACAGGTGCAGATTGAAGCCGAAGGTGGCCTGCTGCGTTCGCTGTACAACGTGCAGCAGAGCAGCCGCGCCGTCGAACGCAACATGGGCATCAGCGGGTTGGGCGATGTGCCGGAATATCGCGGCACGCTCGAATACGATTCGTTCGACGCGCTCTACACCACCAGCTACCAGCACCGCGAATACGCCCTGGGCATGTCGGTCGAACGGGCGCTGATGGACGACGACGAATACAACGTGATTCGCCGCCGCGCGGCCATGCTTGGCCTGTCATTCGACCGCACCGTTGAACGGCAGGCGGCCAGCACATTCAACCTGGCCTTCAGTGCGACACAGCCGGGCGCGGATGGGAAACCGCTGTGCGCGACCGATCACCCGCTTGCGCCCACATCGAGCGCTGCCCAAAGCAACAAAGGCACGAGCGCGCTCACGCATGATGCGCTCATCGCCACCAAAGAGGCGATGATGAAGCTGACCGACAGCCGGGGCAACCCGCTCCCGCTCATGCCGGATACGCTGCTCGTCCCGGTCGAACTGGAGGCCGAAGCGCTCGTGATCGTGCAGTCCACGCTCAAAAGCGGCGGGAACAGCAACGATGCCAACGTCAACACAGGCTACCGCGTGCTGAGCAACCGCTTTCTGAGCGATGCCAACAACTGGTTCCTCATCGACAGCCGCATGGCGCAGTTGTACCTGAACTGGTACTGGCGCGTGCGCCCGGAATTCACCACCGATGCCGCTGGCGAGTATTCGCTCGTGTACAGGTTCCGGGGCTATGGCCGCTGGTCGTTCGGGTGGGATTCGCCCTGGTGGATTTACGGGCATGAAGTGAGCTAGCCACAAGCCGCACAAGGGAGAACCGATGCCACTTTTCAACCAGACCCATATCTGTGACCTGACCCCGGCCATCACCGCCGGGGCATACAGCGCGGGCGATGTCGTCGGCGGGCTGCTCGTGTTCGCGCTCCACAGCGCGGGCGGCGGCGGCGTGGTGCGGCGCTTGGTGATCATCGATGGCGACAACGAACGCGCTGCGGGCAGGCTGTTCCTGTTCAACGGCCCGCCCGCCGCCGTCGTGGATAACGCGCCGTTCGCGCCCACCCGTGCCGACCTGAACAAACTCGTCGGCGTGATCGCGGTGAGCGCCGCCGATTACACCACCGTCAACAGCCGGGCATTCGCGCTGATTCGCGATCTCAGCATCGAATTCACCGCGCCGGATGGCCGTCTGTACGGGTATTTCGTGTGCGATGCCACGCCCGTCTACACCACGACGGGCGACCTGACTCTGCGCCTGACCGCCTGGGAGGATTAGCCATGACCGGGCGCGGCAGAGCGCGCAGCACGGCGCGGCGGCGGGCGGGGGGCGGGGTGATCACCGCCTTCACACAAAGCTGGGGCGCGGAAACCGTCGCCAATGGCGATTTCAGCGCGTGGACGAACGATAACCCGGATGGCTGGACGCTGACCGGGGAAACCGGGGCAGGCCAGCAGGTGACGCAGTGCGCGCCCGATGGCAGCGCCGGGACGGGCGCGGCGCGCTTCGTGAGCAGTGCTTCGCTCGCGCCCCAGATTGCCCAGAACCTGCTGGCCGCCGGGACGTGGTATGAACTGGGAATCGACGTGAGCGCGTTCACCAGCGGGTTACTGCGCACCGCGCTCACCGCCAATCTGCTCTTCAGCAGTGCTGGAACCAAGACGGCGCTGGGGCGCGTGGCCGCCAATGGCAGCCTGGCGCTGACCACCAACGGAGCCGCCGCGCACGATTTCGTCATCGACCGGGTGAGCCTGCGCCCGGTCACGCTCAACGCGGTGCATCCTGGCGCTGCCGATGGCACGCATACGCTGCGGTTCACGCTGCCCGCAACGCCGCCCCAGGGCGCACGAATCGAACTGCGCTACCGCGTCCAGGACGATCAAAACTACTGGGTGGCTGCCCTGGTGCGCGGCAATACCTGGGATTTACAGGTGAACAGCGTGAACGCGGGCGCAGCGACCAACCGCATCAGCGTGACCAACGTCGGCACGCCGGACGCGATTCGCGTCGTGACAGCCGGGGCGCTTCACACCGCCTTCACCGGGGTGAGCGATGTGTACACACAGCGCGGCGCGCCCGTGAACATCACCCATTTGAACGCACTGACCGGGGTGACGGCGGTTTACACGACCGGGTTCACCCCACTCGCGTTGAGCAGTGGAGGGTAAGCCATCATGACCGATTCAATGCACCGCTGCCGCGTGATCACCTTCTGGACGGTCGAAAACGGGCTGAACATGGCCGATGCCGCCGCGCGCTACCCTGGCGCGTGGTCGGACGTGTCCGGCCAGCCGGATACCGCCATCGCCGCGCCGGATCAGGTGATGTTTGAAGGCTTGGTCAGCGCCGATGTGCTGGCGGCGCTGACCGCTGACCCGCTCGTCACCCTGCTGCCCATAGAGGAGACAGGCTCATGACCTTCAGCTATACCCCGTTCACCACCGACCGGGATCGGGTGCGGTTTCACATCGGCGATACCGATGCCGCCGCGCCGATCTTCACCAACGCGCACCTGGACGCGCTGATCGTCGAATGCGGCGGCTGGCAGGGCGCGGTGATCGCCGCGCTTGAACACCTGATCGCGCTGACCAGCCAGCCCAATTTTCGCGCCGACTGGCTCCAGGTCGATCAGGAATCGGCGCGGCGGGGCTATGAACAACTGCTGCGCCACAAACGCCGGACGTTCGGCGCGGCGGGGCTGGTCGCATCGTCGGTGCGCCCCGTGCGCGTCGATGAATAGCGCAAGGAGCGCCGCCCCATGCCCGATGCATCGCTGATCGCCCGGCTGCGCGCCGCCGCCCGCCGTTACCTGACCGAACGCTGCACGATTCAGCGCGAAACCGTGACGACGGGCGCATATGGCGATTCGATCCGCGCCTGGGCGACCGTCACCGTCGATGTGCCGTGCCGCCTGGTGCGCGCCCGCCGCAGCGACCTGGATGCGACGGCGATCCTGGCCGGGCGCGAAACGCTGCGCGTCGAATACCGCCTGGCCATCCCGCACGATGCCGATCTGCGCGGCGGCGACCGCGTGATCGTCGGGGAGGCCGTCTACCGTGTGGTGCGCATCGAAGCCGCGCTCACCGAACCGATCTATCGCCAGGCGATCATCGCCCGGCGCTGATCCCCACCCCTGCATCATGAGTCCGCGCCAGTGGGCAAAGCGTGAATCTGCGCTGCCTGCTGGCGCATTTCGCTTCAGGAGGCACTGCCGATGGAACTGGAAATCGCGGCGCTGTACAAAGCCGTGCGCGCCCGGCTGACCGCCGCCGCTCCCCCCTGGGGGACGCGGGCGTATGCCGAAATCGCGCCCGCCGCTGCGCCGCTGCCCTACCTGGTGTACACCGTGACCGGGCGTGACGCGCTGCCGAACGGCGAATCTTCAGCGGATCGCGGGGCGGTCGCGCTCACGCTGCGCGTGCTGTGCATCGCGGATGGGGTGGCCGCGTCGCTGAACGTCTCCGCTGCCGCCGCCGCGCTGCTCGACGATGCCGACGCGGGGACGGCGGACGCGCTCGACGGCGGGGCGGACTGGACGATCCGCGCCTGCACCCGCATCGAAACCGCCCGCGTCACCCGGCTGATCGACGGCACGCCGCAGCCCGAAGCCGCGCTGATCTACCGCGTGCTGATCGAGCCGAAAACGCCGCCGCAGCGCACCGGGCGGGCGGTACGTTTCGGGGCATACACCTTTCCCACGTCCACGCTGCGGCTGACCGACAATTTCGCCGCGTTCACGCCCCTGGAAACCGCGCTCCCCGGTCTGAATGGCGCGCTGGTTGAAGGCGGCTCCGCGCCTGCCGGACGGGTCGAAATCGCGTGCTGGCTCCCGGTGGGGGACGTGAACGGGCGCGATGCGCTCAACGCCATCATCGGGTGGGGCGCGCAAGACCTGGTGATTGCGCCGGGCAGTGGGCTGGCGCAGCGCGTCACGCGGGCGCGGGCATTGCGCATCGAACACCCCGCTGCTGCCGCCGACCGCCCTGACCTGGGCGGGGTGGTGCGCATCGCGTTCGCGGCGGAACAACCGCGCTGGTTCAGCGCCGCCGCGCCCGCCGAAAGCGGCGTTCAGGCCGCGTGCAGCGGCATATCCACCGATTTTACCCGCACGGTGGGCGGGAATCTGCCCGCTGCCCCGCTGATCAGCGTGATCGCCGCCCTGCCGATCAGCGGATTCACGCTCGAACGGCGCGTCGGCGGCGCAGCGGCGGATCGCATCGTTTACGCGGCGGCAGTTCCGGGCGGCAGCATCGTCCGCATCGATACCGCCGCGCTCGATGTCACCATCAACGGCGCGCCCGCCTATTCCAGCGCGTTCAGTGCCGATCACCCGGATTGGTTTCGCCTGCTCCCCGGCGCGAACACGATCCGCGTGGTGCTGGCCGCCGCCGAAAGCGCCGCCGTCGTGCTGACCTGGGCGGATACCTGGGCGTGACCCGGAAAGAGGATTCGCATATGCACCTGTACGCCGATATATACGACGCGGACGGGACGACTCGCTTAGGCGGCGGCGCGGTGCGGCTGATTCGCGCCGAAGTCACGCACGCGCTCGATGGCATCGGGCGGATCGCGCTGGCCGCCCCCGGCACTGATGCGCGGGCGCAAAGCCTGATTCAGCCGGAACGCCGCGTCCGGTTGTACGCCGGACGGCAGGCATTAGGGCGCGGCGTGATCCGCCAGGTGCGCGCCGCTGGCACGCCCGATTCGTGGCGGCTGACGGCGGAAGGCGCGGACGAACTCGACGCGCTGACGCGGGTCAACACCCTGTTAGGCCGCGCTTACCGCCAGGGAACCCCGGCGCAGATCGGCGCGGCGCTGACCGGGCTGATCCCCGGTTGGACGTTCACCGGGAGCGGCGGCGCGTCCACCGATGCGCGCTTCGACGGGATGAGCGTGTGGCGGGCGCTGACCGGGCTGGCCGATGCTCAGGGCTTGCACGTCCGCGCCGGAACTGCGCCCAACACCATCGAAATGGGCGCATTCGGGGAAATGGCGGGCGTGCGGCTGACCCAGGCCGGGCGCGTCGTGAACCCCGGCGATCTGCCCGCGCATCTCGCTGTAATCGAACGCATCGAGCGCGAACAATCGAGCGAAGCCGCCGCTACCCGCCTGTACCCGGTCGGCGCGGGCATCGGTGAGGCGCTGCTCACGCTCGAACGCTCGACGCGCACCGCACCGTACCCAATTCAGGCCGTCACCGGGGCGGATGGCCGCCCGCAGTACTATTTGCAGGATGCGGCGGGCGCAGCGCTCGTCGGCGTGATCGAACGGTTCGGCAAGTTCAGGCAGATCGCGCCGCTCTCGAATGCGCCCGCCGATCTGGAACACGCGGCGGACGCGCTTTACGACCTGGCCGCCGCCTGGTTGCGCCGCTATGCCGTGCGCCAGGAGACGTACCGTGTTACCGTGCGCGGTTTTCACCCGTCGATTCGCCCCGGCGCGAAAGTCCGGGTGACGATGCGCGGCGCGGTCGAACGCGGCGGGCTGGTGGTCGATTTTCTCGACATCGATGCTGACTTGTGGGTGATGCGCGTCACCCACCGCGCCGATTCATCCGGCCTGGCGACCGACCTGCTGCTCACGACGGTGGATCGCCACGCGGAGGACGAGTCGCCCTTGCAGATTGGCCGCCTGGAATCGATCACCATCGACGGGGTGCAGGTGACGAGCTATTTCAACCGTGCGGCCTATGTCTATGACCGTCTGATCGACCCGCAGCACCCGGCGGTCTTTCCGGTGCGCCTCACCGACGCGACTCAGCGGTTGGTGCGGTGTACGCTGCGCGTGCGCACCCGTCCGTTCACCGTGACCGCGACGGCGGCGACGGGCGGCGCGGTCGCCGGGCTTGGCACGAACAGCGTCACGCTGGAAGGTGGGAGCGGCGGCGCGGGTGTGATTGGCGCGACCCATGAAGCGTACACGGGCGCGTTCTACTGGCGCACGGTCACGCTCAACGATGCGGCGGGGAACCCGGTGCAGGCGCTCGTCCCGCTCAGCGTCGAAACGGGCGCGGTCGAACTGCGCACCGAAGGGGGGACGGGCGGCAGCGGCGGCAGCACCACGCACAGCCACACGTTCAGCATTCCGGATCACACGCACCCGCTGACCTATGGGCTGGCACAGGATACCGTCACGCCTTCCGGGGTGCGGCTGGCCGTGAACGGAACCGATGTGACCGACGCGCTCGGCGGGGCGTGGGCGGTCGGCGGCGGCGCGGCCACGTTTGAGGTCGATATTACGACGGCGATCCTGGCGGGCGGCGATCTTCAGCGCGACCACGCCATCACGCTCACCTGCGGCGGCGGGCGCGGGTCGGTCGAAATTGCCGTCGAAATCTATGAAGTCATCGCGGCTATCGCGGTATAGCCGTTCGCCGCAATTGCGGTTTGGCTATTGCGGTTTAACAGGAGGATTACGCCTATGCCCAACGCGATCTACCGAAACCTGGATGGCTCCATTGGCCAGGACATCACCGATCTGGGCAATTCGTTCGTCAGCGCCACGATTGCAAGCGGGGTGATCACGTATACCGGGACGCTGATGAGCGTCGATACCGAAGGCGGAGCCGCGCTCGATGATCTGGTCACGATTGCCAACGGCGGCACGGGAAAACTGCTTTTGCTGCGCTGCCAAAGCCCATTCCGCCGCGTGATCCTCAAACACGGCCTGGGCAACCTGTACAGCGGCGCGGGCGATGTGCTGCTCGACGACCCCAACCAGATCGTCATGCTGATCTACAACGGCCAGTCGTGGGCTGTGATCAACGGCGGGGAGGCCGCCGGGTCATCGCTGGCGCTCGACCCCGATGCGTGCGGCATCTGCTTTGCCGATTTCACCACCCCCGTGATCGGCTCGGCATCGGTCGTGTTCCCGTCCGCCTCCCGGCCTTTCGGCCTGTTCGTCCCCACCACGGGCGGTATGGGCGGGCTGGTGCAGGGCCGTAACACGCCCGAATGCGCACAAAGCATCCAGGTCAGCAATGGATCGGTGACGGTTCGTGAATGCACCATCATCGTCGATTACGGCGTGACCGCGCCGTGCGCCATCAACCGCGTGCGCTTTTGGGTGCGCGGTGTGACCAGCGACCCAACCACGCTCACACAGGTATCGGTGCGCTTCTTCGGCGCGGATCAGGCGCAGATCGGGACGACTCAGCTTTTGTATGACGGCGCGATTCGCCAGTACTGGAATCAGGCCGTATGGACGGGAAGTGTCTCCGGCGTGCGCTATGTCGCCATGACGATCTGGGCAGATACCACCGGCCTTCCCCATGTGTACATCGACGAAATCGAAGTCAACTGACCGCACAAGGAGCCTCACTATGACCCCCCATGAAACCCTGCTCACCCTGCTCAACGTCGCTCTGCTCGGCGTATCGGTCGGCGCACTCTATGTCGTCAGCCGCCTGGACAGGCGCGCCAAAGATGAAGCGGAACGCCTGTATCAGGCGCTCCCCCCCACCTGGCAGACCACCATCCTGCGGCTGATCGATTCTGCCGATGCCCTGGTCAAAGCCGCCCGCGAAGTCACCGACGGCCAGCCCAACCAGGACTAGCGCTGTAAAGTCCTCACCCACTGCACAGGGTTCGCCTGCGAACACCCTGTGCCAGTGAGCAGGGCAAAGCACTTCGTTTTCATCCCTCTCCTCGCTTGCGTGGGAGAGGGACAGGCCGAAACGCAGTTTCGGGCAGGGTGAGGGGCAAAGGGCTACTCGATCTGGTAATCGATGACCGTGTAGGCGGTCACATCGACCGTCGCCACCGCCAGCAGTTGATCGACCTGGTAGAAACGCACCTGCCAGGCATCGCCTTCGACGGGTTCAGCGGTACTCGTCCAACCCTGGTGTGAGCGCACGGCTGCCGCCAGCTCCGCATTCGTGAACGCGGCGGCAGCCGCTTTTGAGGCGTTCGCTTCGACCCATTCCGCGTAGGTTGCCACTTCCGAAAACCACATATGGACCAGGCGCGGGTTGGTGAACGCCGTGTCGTCGTCGAAATCGACCACCAGGTAGATCGAATCCGCGCCGCGATCCAGGTACACGCCCCACCCCTCCAGATCGTTGTTGTAATCCAGGTAGAACGGGTACTGCGACGGATCTTCCATCAGTTCGAGCAGGCTCGGTTCTGCCGCCAGAAACGGTCCGATCACCGCTTCCGCCCCGGCGTACAGGTCGTCGGTCACGTAAAACCCGGTTTGCTGGTTGAAGATGCGCCCCGTCACCGGGTTCACCATCACCCAACCGATCTCGCTCCCTTCCCCGTCCCAGAACTGCACCATCCATATCCCGTAGGCGTTTTCAGTGTCATACGCGGCGGCATACCACCCCTCCATGTACGGCAGCCATGCCGCGAACGGCGGATGCGCGGCGGCAGTTTCGATGGCCGCCGCTTCGCTCGCCTCCTGGCCGAACGCCGGAACCACCCCCATCAGCACCAGCGCGGCGATCAGCCCCGCCGCCCATCGATTCACACAATATCTGCGCATCGTCCGCCTACCCTTCACGCACAATGTTCAGCATCGACGGGGTATAACCGGGGAAGATCGACTCCAATGCGTTGTTCTGCACGCGCTTGACCAAAATTTCCGCCAGCACGTCGCGGTAATCGGTCGTGATCGCCAGGTCGCTTTGGTCGAGCGCTTCATCGTGCAGCCCCGGCCAGTTGGCGTACATCCCGCCGTTCACAGCCCCGCCCATCACGAACATGGCGTTGCCGTGACCGTGATCCGTCCCGCCGCTGGCATTTTCCCCGGCGGTGCGGCCAAATTCGCTCATCGAAACCACCGTGATCCGCGCCATGTAATCGTGCATATCGGCGTAGAACGCTTCGAGCGTGCGGGCGAACTCGTCGAGCAGGTAGGCGAACTGCCCATCGACACCGCCCTGATAATCGTGCGTATCCCACCCGCCAATATCGATACACGCCACTTCCAAGCCCACTTCGGCCTTGATCAACTGCGCCACCTGCCGCATCCCATGGCCGAACTCGCCATCGGGGTAAGTCGCGCCGTTGGCCGGGATATATTGCTCCTGGCTCAGCGCGTTCATCATCTCCAGCGTGTTCAGCACGCCCGATGCTTTCGCGCTCATCAGGTCTGCCCCGGTGTCGATCTGGTACAGCCCCGCTAACGTGCGCTGTACCGACACAAGCTGATCCTGCCGCCCGGCCAGGTGAAAATCGGCAATCGACCGCAGCGAAAGCGCCGACGGCTCCCCGCGCAGCGAACTGGGCAGCAGTGCGCCCATTCCCACCGCCCGGAATGGCGACCCGTTTTCCCATGCCGCCGTTTGCAGATGCCGCGTGATCCAGCCCGTCCCAGTCATCTTGTCGCCGGGGATGCCGCGTTCCATGTATTCCATCGCATCGAAATGCGACCGCGACGGATCGGGCGACCCCGCCGCGTGGACGATCCCCAATGCGCCGTCCTGAAAGATCGCCTGAAGCGGGCGCAGCGCCGGGTGCAGCCCAAAAAAGCCGTCCAGGTCGATGGCGCTCGTATCGCTCCCGTCCGGTTCGGGGATGGCGATGGAGGGGCGGCGGTCATAATACCCGCTCCCTTCGCCATACGGCACGACCGCGTTCAGGCCGTCCATGCCGCCGCGCTGAAAGATCGCGATCAGCACATCGCGCTGACCCGCATCCTGTCCCAACGGCGAAAAGACCAGTTTCGGCATCCAGGCCGGGAACAGATGGCTGCTCGCGCCCACAATGCCCGTCGCCCGTGCCGCGTTCAGACCCAGGTTGCGTAAAAAGCCGCGTCGTGAAAGGTTCATGGTGTGCAGGCTCCTTAAATCCACTGAAAGTACGGGGAAGCCAGCACCAGCCCGATCAGGCCGGGGGCTTTTTCGTAATACGTATCGGCGTTGATGCCTTCTTCCAGGCTGCCGCTGCGCGTGATGTACGCCGCCAGCAGCGCCCGGTCAGCGTCCGGCAGACCATGCCCCAGCAGCCGTTCCGCCGCGGTGTCAATCAGCGCGCCCACCGTCGCCTGCGGCGGGACGACCGCCTCCAGGTGCAGCGCTACGCCGCTCACGTACCCTTCGCTGGCGTTCGCCAGGTCAAGCGCCAGGTTCCAGCGGTGCAGCAGGCCGTTGGTGTTGATCCACGCGCCCGCCGCGTCCGGGTAGCCATTCGGCGGCCCCCAGTGGTACGGCACCTGACCCAACGGCTCCAGACGGTAGACCAGGCTTTCCGGGCTGCCGATCTGAATGCCCGGCTCCAGCGCCCGCGCCGCTGCGACCAGAAAATCGAACGGACGGCGGAATTTCTGCCCGTGCGATCCCGTAAATTCCCCGCTGTTCAGGATGTGCCGCATCACCGAACGCAGATCGCCGCCCGTCTCGATAAAAACCGCGCTCGTGCTGTCGATCAGGCTTTCCGGCGGCAGGTCGCTTACAAAACGTCGGATCAGCTTGGTGCTGATGAACCGCGCCGTCGATGGGTGGTTCGCCAGCATATCCAGCACTTCCAGCCCATCTTCGATTCCGCGCCCTTCGACCAGTGTCACGCCCAGCACGGTTTTCGTCCTCGTATCGTGGTCATACGCGCTGAATACGAACGGGTCCGGTTGGTTGAAATTCAGCGTCCAGCCCGTGAACGCCCGCGCCACTTCGTTCACGTCGGTTTCGGTGTAGCCGCCGTCCACGCCCAGCGTGTGCAGTTCGAGCAGTTCGCGGGCGTAATTCTCGTTCGGGTGTTCGGCGCTGCTGCTGGCATTATCCAGGTATTGCAGCATGGCCGCGCTGCGCGCCGTCCCGAACAACAGGTCGCGGAAGCTGCCGAGCGCGTGGCGGCGGATCACGTCGCGGTCTTCGATGATCTTATCGGCCACATAATCCAGGATCGGCACATTGAAATGATCCGTCCAGAATTCGACCATCCGTTCGTACAACTGGCGTTCGCTCGTCACCGCCCGGTACAGCCGTGCCGCCAGCGCCGCTTGCAGCACGCTGCTGTACTGCGCCTGTACCAGCGCTTCCAGGTCGGCACGGTTCATGTGCAGCGCCCGGCGTGCGGCGATGAACGCCTCCACCTGTGGATCAGGGATCGCCTCATACGCCAATTGCCAGTCGATATAGGCGGCGCTGCCCATCTCGTTGATGCGGGCGATATCCTGGGGGCGTGCGCCCCATGTCACCCGATTGACGATGTGCAGTTCGGGGGAAATGGAGACCTCTGTAAAGGTATCGGCTTGTGCGGCAGCCGTTTGCGGCAGCCAGTGAGCGGCCAGCGCACCCAGCCCAGCGGCGGCGGAAGTACGTAAGAAGGTGCGGCGGTTCACGACCATTAGACAGCATTTCTCCTCAACCCGCACGTCACCGTCATGCGACGCGGCGGGTTCGCTCATGCGATACTCATCAGTATGGGGGATTCTGCGTTTAAATCCAGATCGGACTATCGACCTATGTCTGCACCCACCTACGTCGCGCGCTCATGCCTCCGCGGTCGGTTGGGTTGCGGGCAGCGGCGGGAAGGGGAAGGGGTCGTCCAGCCCTGAAAGATCCGCCCCGTGCAGGGGAATGCCATCGACCGTCATCCCGTCGAGCAGGACGGGCAGCATCGCCCGGATCGTCTCCGACGTGTTCTCGTAGCCGGGCGGCGCGCTCACGTTGATCACCAGCAGCCGCCGCTGTTCGGGCAGCGCGATTCCCAGCACCAGGGTTTGCACCCCGTCGAACGTGGTCAGCAGGTAGTAGGCCGCGTCGTGCGCGCCCCAGGTGAACGGCACGGGCGCGGTTGCCGTCGCACTGCCGATCATGTCGGGCGTATGCACCGCCTGATCCAGCACGATCCACGCCATATTATGCGCTTCTTCCAGTTCAGCCGGAATCGTGAACGAATCGAGCGGCGGCGCGAACACGTACACCAGCATTCCGGCGTATTCCTCCCCCGTCCGGAAGGTGGACGGGCGTTCGGCCATGATCAGCCCGTCCTGGTAATCAGCGATCCACCCGGCGGGCAGGAAAATGCCGAACGGGATACCGTCGATCTCGAATTCGATCCACTGCCGGGCATGAGTCGGTTCGCCTGTCGTCGAAAGGGTGGGGGTGTTCTCCTCCGCCAGCGCGACTCCGTTCGGCGTGCCGCTGGAGCCGTTGGGAGAGGGGGTTGTCGTGGGTGCGAAGGTTTCACATCCCATCATCAGCATGAAAATGAGCGCGAACAGTGCCGCTGCCAGGGGACTCCGTTTGTTCATGATGCCCAAAAACCAGCCTGTGCTGGGCTATGTGTTGCACGATTTCAAGCGCAGCGCGCCGTAGCCCCATGTTAGCATAGGACTTCTGCTGCACTCCCGTTCGCTAAAGCAATGCTAAAGAGGTTCTAACCTCACCTGAGGACGGCACTTCACCCCGCGCCTATCATAAATTGCCCGATTGCCGCAGTGAGTCCAGGATGCTGGCCGCCCAGCGCTGCACGCTGGCGTAATACCTTTCTACCCCGGCGCGGACGACATCATCGACGCGCACCTGCCAGGTGACCACGTGCGCATACGCGCCATGATGCGCCGGAGTCCCGGCGATGCGGTACGAGCGCGTCCCCGAATCGACCGCTGCTGCGATGCGCTGGCGCATCTGTTGAGGCGTGACCCCGTGTTCGACGAAATCGACCAACTGGCCGATGGCGCTGGGTAACCCTTCTGGCGAATACAGCGCCGGGTGCTGAAGAAAATAGCTCAGCACCGCCAGATGGTGGACATCGTACAGTTGCTCGGTCAGCTCCCACCCCAGTATGAGATGAAAGTGGTCGATGCACGCCCCGCCGTTTTTCAGCGCCGCCCCGCATTCTGCACAGCGTTCCGTTTGTCCGCTCATGGCTGTTCACCTGCCTTGAATCCCATCACCGCACGATGCTGATGATTTGGATCGATGCGCGTCAGCCCTCATTTTCGCCCCGCCCCTGGCACAGGTCTATGGTACGTTTTCCCGGCGCGGGGTACCATTGAGTCCTGCCCGTTTGCAGCGCAAAGGATAAGCTGATGAGCTTTCAACCGACCGAACACCCGCACAATCGGCGGAACGCGCTCACCGGGGAGTGGGTGCTGGTATCGCCCCACCGCACCAAACGACCCTGGCAGGGGCAGATCGAACGCCTGCCGCCCGATGACCACCCCGCCTATGACTCGGCCTGCTACCTTTGCCCCGGCAACGAACGGGCGGGCGGCGTGCGCAACCCTGATTACGCCGATACGTTCGTGTTCACCAACGATTTTGCCGCCCTGCTGCCCGATTCCCCGCCGTTCGAGGAGGCCGACCCGCTCTTTCGCACGTCGAGCGCGTCCGGCACTTCACGGGTGATCTGTTTTTCCCCCCGGCATGATCTCACCCTGCCGCAGATGGACGTGGGCGCGATCCGCCGCGTGGTCGATGTGTGGGCTGACCAGATTGAAGACATGGGGACTCTATACCAGTGGGTGCAGATTTTCGAGAACAAAGGCGCGGCGATGGGCGCATCCAACCCGCACCCGCACGGCCAGGTCTGGGCGAGCAACTTCATCCCCAATGAACCGAACAAAGAGGATTTAGCGCAGCGTAAATTCTATGAAACCACCGGGCGCACGCTGCTCGACGAGTACGCCGCCGCCGAACTGGAACGGCGTGAACGCATCGTCGTCGAAAACGACTCGTGGGTCGCTGTCGTGCCGTACTGGGCAATCTGGCCGTTTGAAACCCTGCTGCTGTGCAAAACGCCCGTTCTCCGCCTGCCCGATCTCGCCAGCCCCGCCCGCGATGCCCTGGCCGACATCCTCAAGCAGTTGACCACCCGCTACGACAACCTGTTTGAAACCTCATTCCCGTATTCGATGGGCTGGCACGGCGCGCCTACCGGGTCGCTCTACCCGGCGGATAACGCCCATTGGCAGCTGCACGCCCATTTTTACCCGCCGCTGCTGCGTTCGGCCACCGTGCGTAAATTCATGGTCGGCTATGAACTGCTCGCCCAGGCACAGCGCGATCTCACTCCGGAACAGGCCGCCGCCCGGCTGCGCGACCTGCCCGCCGTCCATTACCGCGCAGCCGGGGCATGATTTCACTCGTCTGTTGATCGACTCTCCATCACAAAGGATTCCGTTCATGCCCGAACTCTACAGTATTTGTTACACGCCCCACGATGCCGCCGCCCATGAACAATCGCCGGATGCGTATGTGCGCGTGCAGTTGACTCACGCCCGGCTTGTGACCGGGCGCGGAATCGACGGGGATCGCAAAGGCCGACACCCCACCCGCCAGTTGAACATCATGAGCTATGAGGAACTGGCCGCGCTTGGCGAAGGCGGCCTGAACGTGCAGCCCGGCGCGATGGGCGAACAGATCATCCTGAAAGGCTTCAATGTGGCCGACCTCCACCCCGGCGACCGGGTGCAGATAGGCGCGTCTGCCATCTTTGAAATGACCGATTTCCGCAACGGCTGTGAACGCTTTCTGCACATTCAGGGACGCGACCCGCAAACCCTCAAACGCCGCCTGGGAATCATGGCGCGGGTGGTGAGCGATGGCCCGATTCAGGTGGGCGACCCGGTGCGCGTGGTCGCTTATGCGGCGCAGTCTGCACCCCAGAACCTGGAATAGCCGTGCCGCAGATTCACGCGCTCGACGCGCTCGAAATACTCGACAGCCGGGGACGGCCTACGCTGCACGTCACCTGCACCCTGGGCGATGGTGCGCACGGCGCAGCCTCCGTGCCGTCCGGCGCATCGACGGGCGCGGCAGAGGCGCACGAACTGCGCGACGGCGACCCCGCCCGCTATCGCGGTCTGGGCTGTTTGCAGGCCGCCGCCCATGTGCGCGAGACGATCTTCAATGCGCTGTCCGGCTCCGATTTTTCCGACCAGGCCGCGCTCGATTCCGCGCTGATCGCGCTCGATGGCACGGCGAACAAATCCCGCCTGGGCGCAAATGCCATCCTGGGCGTTTCGCTGGCGTTTGCGCGGGCGTGTGCCGCCGCTCAGCGCCGCCCGCTGTGGGCGTATTTTGCGGCGCTGGCGGGCGAAGCGCCCCGCTTGCCCCGCCTGACGATCAACCTGTTCAGCGGCGGCAAGCACGCGGGCGGCCAGGTCAGCATCCAGGATGTGCTGATCGTGCCGCTGGCCGCGACCATCCGCGGCGCGCTTGAACAGGCCGCCGCCGTCTACCAGGCCGCCGCCGTCCTGATCCGCGACCGCTACCACATGCGCCCGCTCACCGCCGATGAAGGTGGACTCGCGCCCGATTTCGAGACCGACCAGGCCATGCTCGACCTGGCGATGCGCGCCATCGAAGCGGCGGGCTTCACCCCCGGTCACGAGATCGCGCTGGCGGTGGACGTGGCCGCCAGCCATTGCTACGCCGACGGCCTGTACACCCTCAGCGGCGGACGCTTCGACCGTGAGGCCATGATCGATCACCTCTTGGGGTGGGCAGCGCGCTACCCGCTCATCAGCATCGAAGATGGCCTGGCGGAGGATGATTGGGTGGGGTGGGCGGCGCTGTGCGCCCGGCTGCCCGCGCACACCCGCGCTTTGGGCGATGACCTGCTGTGTACCCACCCGGCGCGCATCCGGCGGGCGGTCGATTTGCACGCCGCCAACGCGCTCCTGCTCAAGCTCAACCAGATCGGCACGGTCACCGAAGCGCTGGCAGGCCGGGCGCTGGCGGCTGCGGCGGGCTGGCAGGTCGTCGCCAGCGCCCGCAGCGGTGAAACCGAAGATCACTGGCTGGCCGATCTCGCCGTCGGCTGGCGGGCGGATTACCTCAAGGTCGGGTCGGTCACGCAGTCCGAACGGCTGGCGAAGTACAACCGCCTGCTGTACATCGAAGCGCGTGAACTTGCGTCGGCTGAAACGCACAAGATTTAACGCAAAGGCGCGGCGCGAACACATCACGTTGCGCCCTTGCGTTGATTGTTTTCGTTTTGCCGTAATCCCCCGCTTTGCTGTGGTTGACAGCCATTGAAGACATGGTTACTGTTAATACAGTTCAATACTAAAGGTGAAACTGAATATGACGCTTACGAACAGTACGCCGGCTGCCACCGCTTTAGCGACCCTTGCCGCACAGTTTTGTGAGCGGGTGAACGTCGATCTTTCACCCTCCCATGCCGACCAGGTGATCGCGGACCTGAAACGCCAGCACCCGGAACACGCCGACCAGATCGACGCGATGGGTGCAGCCCTGGCCGCCGCCCGCACCCCGGCGGATTTTTACACGGAATCGGTCGAACTGGACGATGCGCCGTTCGAGCAGACCTACGAAATGCTGCGGCGGACGTTTTTGCCCGCCGAACTTGAACCGCGTGAACGCTACCGCGAGATGATCGACCCGGCAGAACGGGGGACGACGCTGTACCCGCTGGTGCTGGTCGGTACGTTCTGGCGCACCCCCGGCATCTGCCGCTACGACGAACAGAGCGCGCTCACCGCCTTCGATTATGACCCGCTGGGGCTGCGCTACAGTGCGCATGTGCAAAGCGTGGTCAATTCGAACTATATGCGCCTGCCCACCGAAAAATTCACTGCCGCCAGCTTCGGCGCAATCGGCCACACCGCGCCCTACCCGCCCACCCGTGAAGTCAATTTGGGGGCGCTGCAAGCGTTTGAAGCGCGCATGGTTTCGATGGCGCAGGAACGCGGCGATACCTTCCGCCTGTTCATGGTCGAAGCCGATGCCGACTGCGCCGAATTTTTCTATGAAGCGGGCTACCGCCAGCCGAAAGGCAGCTATTACGAACAGCCGCCGCTCGAATTCGACTGCGACACGGGCAAAGCGCTGCACCAGCCCGTCCCGCAGACGCTCATGGTCAAGGCGCATAACCCCCAGCACCCGGACAAGATCGAAACCGACCTGCTCAAAGCGGCGGTGCGGGTGATGGTCGAACAATGGTGTCTGTTCGGGCTGGAAGAATGCGCCGGGTTCAAGCAGGCGAAAGCGCAGATCGAGCGGCTGCTGCTGGCCTTTGATTCGTCGCTGCCCAAAGATGTATGGGTCGATCTGGTCGAACCGGACACCGATGCGTGACGGGCTGCGCGTTGGCAGTGGAAAGGTTGTGCCATGAAAGTATTCCTTGCACTTCACCCGGATGACCCGCCCGCCATCGCCGCGCCCGTCACCGAACAGTTGACCGAACGCGGCGGGGCGGTGTGGACGGCGGCGGAGGCCGGGGACGACTTCAGCGGCGAGATTGCCCAAAGCGATGCGCTGGTGCTGCTGCTCACCGAAAAGTTCCGCGCCGATGTCGAAACGCCGGAGCTGATTCGGGCGCAGTTGTTCCGCGCCACCGCCCCGGATGTCCGCTGTCCTGTGTACGTCGTCCAACTCTCGCCCGATGCGCAGCGCTTCGCCAAGATCGCCAGCCGCCCATCGTTCACCCTGTATGGCGATTCCGCCCACATCGCCGCCGAAGCCGACCGCCTGGCCGACCATATTCGCCAGAAGCGGCGTGCCAAACCTGCCCGCAGCCCGCGTGACCTGGAAAAAGCGTACCTGGATCGCGCAGCGGACGATTTCGAGAGCTTCGATTTCAGCCAGTTCACCGACCTGAAGAAAACCAGCGCCCCGAAAAAGGCCAACCTGACCCAGGAACTGCGCCCGGTCTACAGCGGGCGGGGAAGCCGCGTCCAGGCACAGATCGCCCGGCACGCGCCGCAGCGCAGTGGCGCGCTGTTCAGCCCGAACGACGACGCGCCCCAGGATCGGCTGACCACCAGCGAGAGCCTGCTCGATGCGCTGCTCGAATCGCCGCGTGTGGCGCTGGTCGGTGACCCCGGCTGCGGCAAGACGACCACGCTGCGCATGATGGCGCGGCGGCTGGCCGCTGCCGCCGCCAACACCGAAGAAAACGCCGTGCTGCCCATGCTCGTGCCGCTGGGGGGCTTTACGGGCGGCGATCTCGACAGCTACCTGGCCGAACGCCTGACCGGGCTGCCGTACCAGGATTACAAGGAGGCCGGGCGGCTGGTCTTTCTGCTCGACGGGTTGAACGAAACCGCGCATGTGGATCGGGTGGCCGAATGGTTGTCCCAGAACCCAACGGTGCGGGTGGTGGTGTCGTGCCGCAAAATTGAATACAACGAACGGCAGCTCGACCTTCAGCGCTTCGACGTGCTGCCGCTCGATGTCGAGCAGCTCATCGCATTTCTGCGCAATCACGGCCTGAGCGATGATGCGCTGTACAACCTGTTCTGGAGCCTGGCCGGGGAATCGGCAGCGGCAGTGTTCGATAACGCCCGAAACATCGCTGACCAGGAAAATCCCGCCGCGCTGCCGGACGAAAATGCCCTGTTCCGCGATTTCTGGCAAACCGCCGATTCGCCGCTGGAGCGGTTTCCGGCACGGCTGCGCGATCTTCAGGACGACGACCGCGCCGCTTACGAACGCCTGTGGCTGGCCTACCGCGACCAGAACAAGCTCCCCGGCGCGCTGGAACTGGCGCGTAATCCCTACCTGCTGCGGCTCACCATCGAGATTTTCAATCGTCAGCAGGCCGCGCCGCGCAGCCAGGGCGAATTGTTCGCGCTGTACGTCGAAAAGATGATCGATGAACGCGGACGGCGCGCCGTGCGGCCAGACCGCCCCTGGATCGCGCCCGATGTCCAGATCGACGCGCTGCGCCAGGTCGCGGCGTGGATGCAGTACGACGGCAAAACCCAGGCGAGCGAAGCCGACATCGAAACCGTGCTGGTGCGCCACACCCAGGACGATACCACCGCCCGCCACCTGCTCGATTTCGCGTTCAGCGCCGGGCTGTTCGAGCGCATCAGCGGGGAAGTGCGCTTCAGCCATCAACTGTTACAGCAGTATTTCGCCGCTTACGAACTGGCGCGGGCGATGCGCGACAACCAGACTGCCGATCAGTTCTGGGCGGACGATCAATGGTGGATGGCGACGGCCTGGAACGAAAGCGCCGTGCTGCTGGCAGGCATGACGAACGCCGTGCCTAAGCGCACGACGATCCCGGATGCCTGGGCGGTGATCGGCTGGCTGCGGGCGGTCAACCCGATTGTGGCATGGCGCTGCATCGAAGAAAACGACCTCAGCATCGAACACGCCTATGCCGAAGCGCTCATGGAGCCGAACGGCAGCCGCAAGGTGCGCGCCGCGCCCAAAGCCCGCGCCAGGTGGGGTGACGAGCGCAGCGAAAACGACTCCCGCTACGGCGTGGGGATTTACAACGGCCTGCCGCGCTTCGATTGGTGTACGGTGGAAGGCGTGGTGCGAATCACGCAGATCGATTCGCGCGGCGGGGATGAACTCGTCGAGATGCCGCGTTTCCTGATCAGCCGCTACCTGGTCACCAACATGCAGTTCGATACCTTCCTGAATGCGCCCGATTACGCCGCGCCGGAATGGTGGGACGGCCTGGGCGACCCGACCGAACCCCGCGACAGCCGCTGGTCGTATGCCAACCATCCCCGCGAATCGGTGACGTGGTATGAAGCCGTCGCCTTCACCCGCTGGGTATCGCACCACCTGAAAGAGCCGATTCGCCTGCCCACCGATGCCGAATGGGAAGCGGCGGCACGCGGGAAAGAAGGCCGCCGCTACGATTCGGGCGATGTGTTCAACCCGACGTTCGGCAACTACCCGCAAAGCCAGATCGGGCGGACGACCGCCGTCGGCATGTTCCCGAACGGGGCGAGTCCGTTCGGCGTGTACGATATGGGCGGCAACCTGCGCGAATGGACGCTCACCAGCATTGGCAGAAACCGTAAAGTGCTGCGCGGCGGCAGTTGGCGCGGCGAAAACGGAGTCGCCAGCGACCTCACCGCCCGCGCTCCATCGGGGGCGAATGTGCGCGCCAGTGACATCGGGTTTCGCGTGGTGAATGCCGCCGCGCCGCCCAACCCTTAACGCCAGTTTCGCTTAGCACAAGAAAGGTCAACCCTCATCATGATCAGCGCCCGTGCGCTCATCCAGGCGTATACCGAAGCCGCCAACAAGCTGCTGCCCGACCTGAATCCGTCCGACCCCGAAGCCGACCGCCGGGCGAAAGTTCAGGCCGTCTACGACGCGATCCTGCCCACCTGTGAAGGCGATGAAGACCTGATCGCCCAGCTTGACCACATCCACCAGGATTTTACGCGGGCGCTGTTTCCGATTCACTTCTTCAACCGCCGCGTGCGCGCCTGGGATTCGTGGTTCAACCAGTCCTACGCGCTGATGGAGCAGATTTTCGAGCCGGATGTGCTGGACGAAGCCGACGTGTACCGCGATGCCTTCCCCGACCCCATCGACCCGAAAAACCCGCCCACGTTTGCGATGGTCAGCCGTTTCTGGCGCGTTTCGGGCGACCAGCGCTACGACGCGAGCGGCAGGCTGACGCGCTTCGCGTTCGATCCGCTGGTGGCGACCGAAGAGATCGCCGCCACGTCGTCGGGGACGTACATGTCGCTTGCGCCCGCCCGCCCCGGCGAAGCCATCGGCGCGATTGGCTATGCCGCCACCCGTAACGCGCTGCGCGGCAAAGGCCACGGGCAGAGCGCCGTCCAGGACTTCGAGCGCGCCATGATCGAAGCCGCCGCACAGCGCGGCGAGACGCTCAAGCTGCTGATGCTGGAGGCCGAAACCACCGCAACGGTCTTTTGGACGCGCTGCGGCTACCGCTGGCCGGACGGCGCGAAATACATGCAGCCGCCGATCTCGTTCGACCCGGCGACGGGCGAACCGAATTTCCCGCCCAAGCTCGAAATTCTGATGGTGAAAGCGCCGGACGCGCCCAACGCCACGCATATCGACAAGGGGATTCTGCTCGAAGCGCTGCGCACGATGCTGGGGACGTGGTTCCGCCCCCAGGGCGGGACTCCCGAAGCGCTCAAGCGGGTGGATGAGCATCTGTTCGGGAAGTACTACCGCGAATTTGAAGACTCGATTGCGCATCACGGGCAGAACATCCCGCTGATCGCCCCGCCGTCGTTCGATACGCCCGCTGAAGCTGGCGCTGTTGTGGAAGTGAAGTGACGACCGAATACCCCTCACCCTGCTCAGCGACGCTGAGCCGTCCCTCTCCAGGGCGAACCCTGTTCGCCAGCAAGCCCGGTAGAGGGACAAAAACCTGCTTTTTCCCCTTCTCCTCGCTTGCGTGGGAGAAGGGGTTAGGGGATGAGGGGTTTTGCGCTAAAATCCGGCGGACATGAAGAAAAGGGGGAAACTCGGACATGGGCAGAATCTTCATCAGCTACCGGCGCGAACAAGGCACACAGCAGAAGCGGCTCGAACGCATCAAAAGTTCGCTCGAAAATCACTACCACGATGCACATTATTTCGTGTACGACGAGCGCGAATTTCGCGGCGGTGGGGAAATTCGCGCCCAGATCATCGACAACCTGAAAAGCGCCGACTGCGTGCTGGTGCTGTGGAGCGGCCACAGCGATTGGGTGTTCCTGGAAGTGGCCTATGCCCAGTTCCACGATATTCCGGTGCTGTTCCTGGTCGATGGTGAGCCGCCGCCCGATGTGCTGGTGATGGGCAAGGTGTGGCTGAAAATGCCGGGGACGTTCGGCGTCGATGAAGTGCGGGCGATGGACGATCTGTACGGCGCGCTCGACACTATTTTCAGCCGCCGCACCAGCACCAACAGCGCACCGCCGCCCGCGCCCGCCGATGAACCCGTGATGCCGCTGAGCGCAACGCTGGTGCGCACCGCGCTGCTGGAAGAACTGAAACATGAGACCATCGGCGGGGCGCGGCGCACCCGTTTCGAGCGCAAGTTCCTCACGCCCGCCAACCCAGACGAACTCGAACGCATCGAACAGGATGAGGTCGAAAAGCTGCTCGACAGCGATTTAGCCGAACACGGGCGCGACCGCTACGCGCTGCGCTACAAGCTCGGTGATTTTTTGAGCGAACTTGGCACGCTCGATGACGAGATGCTGTCCATGACGGGCGAGATCGCCATACCGGGCAAGAACCGCCGCTTTCATGCCATGCGCTACCCGGTCACGCGGCAGGTGTTCATGAACTTTTTGCAGGACAAACAGCGCAACCTGATCGGCCATTTCCCCGCGCCCACCCCCGAACAGCGCTATCTTCCGCAGTTGTTGAAGGCGCTCGGTTCGCCCGAAGACATCGAAGAGCTGCTGAGCGACCTGGGCGGGTGGCTGGCGGATCAGATCAGGCTGGAACGCCCGACAGCGCGCCGTCGTCAGCGTCTGCGCCTGCCCACGCTCGAAGAATGGACGGCGCTCGCCAGCCCCGCCGCGCAGTGGGATGAGGACGGCAGGCTGGCGGCGTGCAACCTGGCCAGCCCGGTCAACCCCAGGCCGCGTATCGCAGCGGTGGGGACGTTCCGGGGCGGGGTGGCGGCCAGCGGCGCGTATGACCTGATCGGCAACGTGTGGGAGCTGTGCATCGACGACCCGCAGGCGCGCACCCCGGCCTATTACATCGCCGGGCTGTCGTACAACGATGTCGAAACCGAATGGCACACGCGCACGCATTTTCACGACCTGACCCGTCAGCTTGACGGGCTGGATCATTTACAGGATCAGGACGACATCGGCTTCCGATTTGTCACCGACGACGATTAAGGCAGAAACGACGTATGGCAACTATTCATCTGATCACCTCCATTCTCGTCGGGGGGCAAACGGGCAAAAGTACCCTCAGTCTGATGTTGGCCGCGCACCTGGCTCGCCCGCGCACCGCGCCGATCATGCTGGTGGATGCGTCGTGGGATGCGCCCATGTATCAGAACGTGCGGGCGATCTTCAGCGCATCGGTGCAAAAGCGCATCGGCGGGCAGGACGTGATCCAGGTGGGGGACGATGCCGACCGCCTGATCGCCGTCAAGCCGAGCGGCAAAAGCAATTCGCCCATCGACCCGGCCAACGTCGCAGCGATGATCAACAAGGTGCGCGGCAGCCTGAACACCGACGATGACCGCCTGCACATCATCTGCGAAACCAACCTGCCCAGCACCGTGAATATGGCGATTGACTTTCTGGCGCAGGTACGGGGCGGCGAAGGCCGCGAAGCCGACAACCGCCTGATCGTGTGGACGACGTGGAACACGACCGCGCTGGTCGATGGCGGGGTGTACCGCACATTGGGCGGGCTGGAACCGAACGTCGAAAACGCCGATTTTGTCTATGTCCATAACCCGTATTCGACCGATGCGGGCGCGATGGCGAGCGAAGAATCACCCGCGATGCGCAACTGCTACGACCTGCCACCCATCGACAAAATCGACCCGCGTGATTTGTGGCATGCGTGTGGGCGGCACGCCAGCGCCGCATCGAACAGCGGGATGCCGTCATACCAGGAAATCTGGGCGGCGGCGTATGAGGAATTCAACAACCAGGGCGAACGCCCGGTCAACGTGCTGCCCGTATACCGCGAAAGCCGCAAGTGGCGCGACCTGATGCTGGGGCGCTTCAACGGCTTCAGCCTGGATCACCCGTCGCTGCTTGCCGACGGAATCGACCATGAATGCAGGCAGTTCTTCAGCCGGGTGTTCGCGCCGTACTTCGCTGCGATGATCGGCTGAGCGCTGAAACGAAAGGGGCAGCACATGACCGGGAGCGACCACGACAAGCAAGGGACGGTGTTCATCGCGCTTGAAAACGCCGAAGCCTACAGCGGGCTGAAGCGCATCGATGGCGAACTGACCCGTGCGCTGCGCGATGATGCCCTGACGATCCTGATGTTTCGCAACCGCGCCCCCAGCCAGGCCGATTACGATCCCAAAGGGTATTACGCGGTCAATACGCTGAGCCTGTTCGCGTGCTATATTGGCGCGGACATCGATGAGGCGGTGAAGTGGGACAGCCTGCCGGAAGGCCGCACCTTCGGCAGCAAGGTCGCCTATGAGTTCCACCGCGCCCGCACACAGCTTCACCGGGAAGCCGCCCCACTGATCTACGTCTTTCACGATCAAAGCGGCTCGGTGCATCCGAAGCTCGCGCCGATTCTCGAACAAGCCCGCGCCGATGTGCTGATCCGCATCTTTCCGGTCGCTGGGCTGGACGACTTCAAGGCGCAGCTCACCGAGCAGGTGCGGGCGTGGCGCAAGGCCGATGTGCGCCATGTGCCGTCGTTCCTGCCCGGCTTCGATTGGGCGGACGTGACCGCTGGCGATGTCCGCTATGAGGACGGCGAATTTGTCGCCACTGGCCGCCAGAAAGCCTGGGCGCGCTACCGGGCGCAGACCCTGACGGTCACAGCGGGCTTTGCCATCGCCACAACGCCGATCACGAACGCGCAGTATGACGTGTTCGTGCGCGATGAGCGCGGCTACCGTGACCCGGCCTGGTGGGACTTCAGCGACGCGGGCGCGGCATGGCGTGCGGATAATCCAACCCCGTCCGCGCCCGATCAGCCGGGGGAGATGCTCCCACGCACCAACATCGCCTGGTTCGATGCGGTCGCGTTCTGCCGCTGGCTGGAATTTCGCCTGAAACTGCCGGGCGCGTATGAAATTCGCCTGCCCACCGACCTGGAGTGGCAGCGGGCGGCGGTGGGCGATGCGCACACCCGCTACCCCTGGGGTAACGATGCCGAACGCACCGAAACCCGCGCCAATGTGAGCGAAAGCGGCATCGGCGCGCTCACCCCGGTGGGGCAGTACCCGGCGGGCGCGAGTCCGTTCGGCGCGCTCGATATGACGGGCAGCGCCTGGGAATGGACGGCCTCCACGCCCGATGACCCGGCGGGCGCGCAGGCCGATGGCGATCTGCGCACCCTGCGCGGCGGATCGTATGACCTGCCGCTCGAATATGGGCGGGCCGCCGCCCGGCTCAGTGACGACCCCGCCAACGTCCACGAAACCATTGGCTTTCGGGTGGTGCTGGCTCCGCGTGCGGGGTGAAATATTTACTGCAACTGATTTTAGATAAACATCGTGCTTTGCTGTACGAATATTTTACGTTTGTAACAGCCTTGATTAACACAAGTTGCGCTATAATGTGCCATATGAACGATGTATCAGTTGGGATATATTGTGAAACGTCGTTTTAATAAATCTGAAAAAGCATTTCTTTACATGGCCGCTGATGGCAACTGTGTAAACTGTGGCGCACCTTTAGAAGCAGGGTGGCACGCCGATCACGTTGTTCCTTGGTCACAGCAGCAGAGAACCCATATATCGAATGGACAAGCTTTGTGTCCAAAGTGCAATTTAACAAAAGGATCAAGACAAATGCTTCCTGCATGGGAAAAATCACTTCGCACATGGCAAGCAGAGGCTTACGCAAAGTACTTATCGCATCAAGATATAGATTTTCTTCTTGAAGCTACTCCAGGGGCTGGAAAAACAAGCTTTTCTTTAAGGTTGGCTCATTTTCTACTTGATTCTGAAGACGTTAAACAAATGTTTGTTGTTTGTCCAAGCGATCATCTTAAGCGGCAGTGGACGCGAGAAGCCAGTCAAATAGGCATTGAGCTTGATCCTGATTATTCTATTGGAAATGCTACCATTAAATCTGGTTATCATGGTGTAGCGACAACGTATCAGCAGGTAGGAAACAATCCAGATATATTCAATTTCATTGTAAAGAGAAAAAGAACCGCCGTTTTTTTTGATGAAATACATCACGCTGCTGACTCACTTCCTTGGGGGGATGCTTTGAGAAATGCATTCCAGAATGCCTCTCGAAGAATTGGGTTATCGGGAACACCCTTTAGAGGCGACAACAATAAAATCCCATTTGTGCATTACACTCATGATGGTGTTAGCATACCTGATTATAGCTATACATATTCGGACAGTCTCCGCGATGAAGTGTGTCGTTATGTGTTCTTTCCGAAGTATGAAGGTCGTATGGAGTGGATTTCGGGAAAAGACGGAAAGTTTAAAGAAGCTTCGTTTGCCGATGATCTTAATGAACGAGAAGCTTCAGAAAGGTTGAACACTGCGATCAGCATAAAGGGTGATTGGTTGAGTCAAGTACTTCAGGATGCGCAT
Organism: bacterium; assembly: GCA_033764035.1. Taxonomy (GTDB): domain Bacteria; phylum Chloroflexota; class Anaerolineae; order Aggregatilineales; family Phototrophicaceae; genus Flexifilum. The sequence goes on along the minus strand of JANRJJ010000023.1, from coordinate 76,781 downwards.
CGTCGTTTGAATGATCTACGAAGTAATGGACACACCAATGCAGGTGGGTTAGTGATCGCAAAAGATCAAACTCATGCACAACAAATTGCGGCGTTACTTCAAAAACAAACAGGATATACTCCGGTAATTGCTACCTCTGATGTTCCTGATGCTTCACAAATTATTGAGGCGTATCGTAAAAGCTCAGACATGTGGATCATTGCAGTGAAAATGGTAAGTGAAGGTGTTGATATACCCCGATTACGGGTTCTGGTTTATGCGACCAATGTCGCTACTGAACTGTTTTTCCGCCAAGCGGTTGGTCGTGTAATTCGAGTTATCCCGGGATTAGAAGAGCAAAACGCCTTCTTCTTCATTCCAAATGATCCGACTCTAGTCGGTTTCGCACATGCAATTCAAGAACAACGAAACCATCAGATAAATAATGACATGGAATATGCGCCGGAATTTCTTGATGAATATGTAGATCGCGGCATAACATCCAAAATTCCTTCGCAGTTTACGCCTATCGATTCTGAGGCGCAGCCAGATGGTGCAATTTTCGGCGCATCAGCGTATACTCAGGATGAGTTGAACTTTGCAGGTCAAGCAGGAAAAGATGCAGGAATGCCATATTTGCCGGCTGAAGTAATTGCAAGTTTTATAAGGCGTGGGGTAGAACGTGGAAATTCATCTTCTAATTTTCCATCTCAGCCTTCAGCCAAAGAATCAACACCGCGATATGAGAGGGAAAGACAAGTGAAATCTCGACTGAAGTATCTGGTCGGGTTATACGCCGCCAAGACTGGTTTAGAACATAAAGACATTCACAAAATGTGGATGGGACTCGGTGGAAAACCTCAAGCTGAAGCCAGCCTTGAAGAACTTGAACGCAAGACAAAATGGATCAAAGGTTTGATAGAGCAGTACTAAAACGATGACCTCACTTGCATATCATGACGAAGTTAGCCGAACATTATCCCAGGCAGTCTATCATGCTCACGTCAATTTGATGAACATGAATGGCTTACTTCGCATTACTATTCAAAATGGGATGTGGCGGAAGCGTTTTGAGGGTATAACGGGTCAAATAGTAGAATTTGAAACTTTTGAAGAATATGTCACTGCACAGCCGCCATATGGGCTTGGCAGTGATATAAAGACATTGAAACTTCTATGCTTAGGTGATGAAGAACTCATAAAGCTACTTGAACATGCTTCATTTATTCAACCCACTAAACTTGAGCTGACACATCGATCTGAAAAGCCTTTAAAGCCTAAACGGTTCAGCAAAGAATGGACAATTGATAGGTTGATCGATGAAGATCGTTTCGATTTACTTAAAGAGTTAACCTCAGGTAAGTCAACCCCTTATGCAATTCAAGTTGCTATGGGATGGCGCAAGCGTGAAAAGAAAGACAAAAATACCGCCAGTGCTGCGTAGTACATGTGAACTGTAGCCTACCTCCTGAGTAGTGCAGCAGATAGACTACAATTCTTAACCCTCCCCTACGCCAGCCGTTCGATGATCGTCCCGGTTCCCATGCCGCCGCCGCAGCACATGGTCTGCAAGCCGAAGCGTTGATCGTGCGTTTCCAGCGCGTGCAGCAGCGTCGTCAGCAGGCGTGCGCCGCTCGCCCCCAGTGGATGCCCCAACGCAATCGCCCCACCATGTACGTTGACCTTCGCCATGTCCGCGCCGATCTCGCGCTCCCACAACGCGATCACGGCGGCGAAGGCTTCGTTCACCTCGAACAGGTCGATCTGGTCGAGCGTCATGCCCGCTTTCGCCAGCACCTTCTGGGTGGCGGCCACCGGCCCGGTCAGCATCAGGTGCGGGTCGCTGCCCACCGTCACACACGCGGCGATGCGCGCACGCGGCTTCAGCCCCAGCGCGGCGGCCTTCTCCGGCGTGGTCAGGATCAGCGCCGCCGCCCCATCGCTAATCTGGCTGCTGTTGCCCGCCGTCGTCACGCCGTCCGGGGTGAAGGCGGGTTGAAGCGCGGCCATCCGCCCCAGGTCGGCGTGGGCGCGGAACCCCTGATCGTGCGTGACGGTGAGCGCGTTCCCGGCATCGTCCAGCCCTTCCAGCGGGACGATCTCGCGCTTCAGCCAGCCTTCCGCCGTCGCTTTGGCCGCCTTGATGTGGCTTTCGTAACCGATGCGATCCACCGCATCGCGGGGGATGTGCCAGCGCGCCGCGATCTCGTCCGCCGCCATGCCCTGGGGAATCAGGTTATAGGCGTGCATCATTCGGTCGGTGAACGGCTGGCCATTGCCCATGCTCGACCCCATCGGGACGCGGCTCATGTGTTCGACCCCGCCCGCCGCCGCAATGTCGATCTGCCCGCTGGCGATCATGGCCGCCGCCAGGTGAACCGACTGCTGCCCCGACCCGCACTGAAAATCGACCGTCGTCGCCGGAATCTCGATGGGCAGCCCGGCATCCAGCACCACGTTGCGCGCCAGGTTGAACGTCTGCTCCCCCACCTGGCTCACGCACCCCATCAGCACATGGTCGAGCAGGGCGGGGTCAAGGTTCGCCCGTGCCAGCGCTTCACACAGCGCCGCCGCCCCCAACTGTACCGGATGCACCCCGCGCAGCCACCCGTTCCGCTTGCCCACCGGGGTACGCACCGCTTCCACAATCACCACGTCGCGCATGATCGACCTTTCTTCTTCACAATCAAACCGATATTCAATTTTGGGTTGATGATAACCGAAAGTACAATCGTTCGTCATCTTCGTAAGCCGAAAAAGGAGCCGTTATGCGCCGTCCCCGCCGCCGTTCCGTCCTGATGTTGTTCGTGCGTTACCTGCTGCTGGCGTTGGGCGCGTTCATCTCCGCGATTGCCGTGCTGGTCTTTGAAGCGCCCGCCAACATCGCACCCGGCGGCGTAAGCGGCATTGCCATCATCCTCAACCATGTGATCGGCACGCCGATTGGCCTGGTCATCCTGATCGGCAATATCCCGATTCAACTGCTCGCGTTTCGGCTGATGGGCGGCTGGCAGATTGTGGTACGCACGATCTTCGCCGTCGTGCTGTATTCGATCATGATCGACACCCTGACTCCGTTCTTCCCGGCGGACGGTATCACAGGCGATACCCTGCTCAATGCGCTGATGGGCGGGGTGCTGACGGGGGTCGGCTCGATGATCATCATTCGCGGCGGCGGCACGCTCGGCGGCACGTCCACGCTGGGGCGCATCTTGCAGGCGCGCTACGGGATTCCGCTTGGCAGCAGCGTTGTGTACACCGATGGCGCAGTAGTGATCGCGGCGGGGATCGTGTTCGGGTGGGAAGGGGCGCTGTACGCGATGGTGGCGCTGTATGTGGCGGGCGCGGCGACCGATTATTTCCTGGAAGGTCCGGCCACCATCCGCACGGGCGTGATCATCACCGACCACCCGCGTGCGGTGGCCGATGCTATCCTGGACGAGATGGGGCGCGGCGTAACGGCCTGGGAAGGCAAGGGCATGTTCACCGACCAGGCGCACACCGTGCTGTACGTGACGGTGAATCGCGGGCAGATCAACCAACTGCGCACGCTGGTGCTGGAGGCTGACCCGGCGGCGTTCATGGTGGTCGGCCAGGGTCACAGCGCATATGGGCGCGGGTTCCGCCCGGTGCGCCATGAAAATGCACTTCCTCTGGAACTGTGAAAACGGGCGCAAGCATTAACGCTTGGTGGCAACATTACGGCATATACTGAATATAGTTATAATGTCACCTGTGAGCGATAGAAACCTGATGCCTGCCCCTTTCACACCCCAGAACACGCGGCCCGCGCCGCGTTGGATCGTGCGGCTGCGGCGTAAACGCTGGTTCCGGCGGCTTGCAGTGGGATACCTGCCCACGATGGAAGACCGCCGCCGGGCGTTCTACCTGGTGCTGACCAATCTGCTGCTGTTCATCGGCAGCCTGTCGCTGGTGTTCGACTCGATGTATCACCCGGTGCGGCTGGTGGTCGTCATGGCCAGCGCGCTCGTCAACCTGGTCAGCATTGCATTGATCTATAACGGACGCTACCGCGCTGCGGTCAGCCTGTTCGTATTCGGGGAGCCGATTTTAGCGCTGCTCACGGTCGCAGTTTCCGACCTGGATACGCTTCAGTATCTCGTGATCGTGTTTCTGGCCGTCAGCCTGTTTCTGAACGAACGGCGGTCGATTTGGATGTTGGGCGTGGGGCTGATGATCATGACCGGGCTGATCGCGCTGTTCAGCTACGGCCTGCCGCAGTTCGCGCTCGTGGATCGCGCTGATGCCTTTCTGTTCGTGCAGACGGCGATTTTGATGGTGATCTTCACGGGCGCGGTCGCCATTGGCGACCTGGAGCAGATTCGGGCGCAGCACCGCCGCATGGCCGACCTGCTGGCGCAAAGCCAGATGATCCTGAACAACATGCCGGGCGTACTGACGCTGTATGACCCCGACCTGCGGGCGGTGGAAATTCACGCTTCAGAATCGATTGCGCGGCACGATTCGGTTGCAGCCTTCCACGATACCCCGCTCGAACAGCACATCCACCCGGATGCGCTGGCGAAGGTGCGCGCCGAACTGGGCGCGGTGCGCGATGCCGGGCAGCCGCGCATCTATGAAGCGCGGGGGCTTTCCGGCAGGTGGTACGAACATCACGCCGCCCCGCTGCTCGATGAACGCGGGCAGGTGCAGCATATCGTGCAGCTCAGCATCGATACCACCGACCGTAAAGCCCAGGAAACCGAACTGAAGCGCATGAACGAAGACCTGAACAACTTCGCCTATGTCGTCTCGCACGACCTGAAAGCGCCGCTGCGCGGGATTCATACCCTGGCGGGGTGGCTGAATGAAGATCACGGCGCGGCGATAGGCGCGGACGGGCAGGAATTGATCACCATGATGCAGAGCCGCCTGCTGGTCATGGAGGGGATGATCGATGGCGTGCTGGAATATGCCCGAATTGGGCGCAGCGATGCCGAATGCGTGCCGACCGATGTCAACGAGATCGTCCGGCAGGCGGCAGACCTGGTGATCCCCCAGGGTAAAGCGCGCCTGCACATCGATACGCCGCTGCCGACGATCATGACCGACCCCACCCGGCTGCGGCAGGTGTTCCAGAATTTGCTGGATAACGCCGTGAAATACTGCGATAAACCCCTGGCCGAAATTCACATCGGCTGCGAAGCGCTGGCGACCGAATGGCGCTTTTCGGTGCGCGATAACGGCATCGGCATCGCGGAGAGCCAGTACGACAGGATTTTTCAGATTTTTCAGACGTTGGCTCCACGCGAAGAAAAGGGCAGTACAGGGATTGGGCTGGCAATTCTCAAGCGCATTATTGAACAATATGGCGGTAAAATAGAGGTAGAGTCCATCGTCGGTGAAGGCAGCACCTTTTATTTTACCCTGCCGCGTGCCTGAACGGTACGAACAGTCACGGAAGCAGTCATCAACCATCATGAACATCGAAGAAACCATTACCCTGCTGTTGGTCGAAGACGACCGGATCGATCAGCGTGCTTTGCTGCGTGTGATCGAACGTGAAAAGCTGCCTTACCAGTGTGAAACCGTCGAAACCGTCGCCCAGGCAGGCGCGCTCCTCAATGCCCGGCATTTCGATGTCGTGCTGACCGATTATAAACTGGGCGATGGCGATGCCTTCGACATCATCCGCATCGCCCACAACACCCCGGTGATCTTCATCACCGGGCTGGGCAGCGAAGAACTGGCCGTGCGCGCCATGAAAGCCGGGGCTTACGATTACCTGACCAAAGACACCGCGCAGCACTACCTGAAGCTGCTGCCCATCGTGGTCAACAACTGCATGAAGCGGCGGCGCGCCGAACTGGAAGCCCAGGAAATGGCACAGGAGCGCGTGCGCCGCGAAGCGCTGGAGGGGTTTCTGCGCGATGTCTCGCACGATCTGCGGACTCCGCTGGCCAGCCTGGGGACGGGGCTGTACGTGATCAACCGCTATGCCGAACGGCTGTTCACCGGGCTGGCGGAAACGCCCAACCTGCCGCCCGCCATGCTCGACCAGGTGACGCGGCTGCGCGAACGCACCAGCCAGATGGAGGATGACCGGGGCCGTCTGGAGCAGATCATCAGCGATATGCTGGAAATGGTGAAGGCCGACAACCAGACCGCGCTGCACAAAGTGCGCTATGACCTGAACGCGCTGGCACAGGAAGTGGTGGACGGCTACCTGAACGTGGCCGCTGAAAACCAGCAAACGCTGCGTTTCAACCCGGCTCCAACTGCGGTCTATGCCCCGGTCGCCATCGGTGAACTGAGCATCGTGCTGGAAAAACTGCTCGATAATGCGCTCGATTACACGCCGCCCGGCGGTGAAATTTCCGTGCTGGTCAACGACAGCGGAGCCGCTGCCGAAGTTACGATTGCCGATACCGGCATCGGTATCCCCGATGAAGAACGCGAAAACATCTTCCAGCGTTTTTACCGCATCGATAAAGCGCGTTCGCGCAAAAACGGCGGCAGCGGCCTGGGATTATCGATTGCGCGCCGGTGGGTAGAACTGCACGGCGGCACGATCAAGGTGGACAGCGTGCAGGGGCAGGGCAGCAGCTTTCAGGTGCAGCTCCCGCTGGTGGAAAACTGAATACCCCCTGAATGGCTCTCCCCAAACGGGCTGATGCACCCGCCGCGCACAAGGTATCCTTCCGTATACTGCCGATAGGCATGTGAACGGATGAAAGGTTGCAGCGTGATCATTTCCCAAATGTTCATGTGTTGGAAATGCTGGAATCCGTTACAATTTCATTTCAAACGGTAAGTTTCAGGCTTCCATCAGGTTGGATTTGTGTTAACTCGCTCATTCCTGCTCTGGCTCATGCTCAGCGCGTCGTTCCTGCTCCCCTGCCTGTTTGTCGCGTTGTGGTGGGCGCGGCGCAAGCGCGTTCGCACGGTGCGCCTGGTGCGCCTGGCAAACGACACGATTCTGCGCAAAATCCCGGATGGCCTGGTGGTGCTGGACGACCGCGATCAGGTCACGGCGATCAACGCCGCAGCGCGGGATTTTTTCGGCGCGACGACGGTGCGGCTCGGCTCGTCGTTCGATGATCTGGCGCGGGCGCTGCACCTGCCGGGGCTTGCGCCGGGGCAGGACGAACAGGTCTTTGAAACCCGGCTGTTCAACCAACATCTGTATCAGGTGGTGGTGACCCCGCTGACCGATCCGTTTCAACGGCTGGCCGGGCGGCTGGTAATTCTGTACGATGTCACTCGCGGCCAGGGCGATCATCTGCTGCGGGTGCAACGCGAACGGTTGAACACCGCCATGCAGCAGGAACGCGAAATAGGCCGCCTGAAGGGGCAGATCATGACGCGCATCGCGCATGAGTTCCGCACCCCGCTGGCGGCCATTCAGTTGAACACGGAAATGCTGGTGCGCTACCTGAACAAGCTCACACCCGAACAGCAGAACGAACGGGTAGACACGATTCGGGAACAGATCAACCATCTGACGGGGATGCTGGACAGCATTTCGCACGCCGTGCGCGGTGAAACGCTCGACCGGGCGCGGGCGTGGAATCATGTCCCGCTGCGGGCGGTCATCGAACGGGTGGCGGCATCGCTCGACCTGGAACGGACGCACACGGTCGCTTACGATTTCGACTCGCATACCGACCTGATCCAGACCGACGCGGTGCTGCTGGCTTCCATCGTGCGGCATTTGCTGGCAAACGCGGCGCTGTATTCCCCGGCGGGTTCGGGCATTCGTATTCGCGTGCGCTGCGATGCCGACGATTTTTTGATCGCCGTGACCGACCAGGGGATCGGGATTCCAACGGCGGAACTGCGCTACATCTTCGAGCCGTTTTACCGGGGCAGCAACATCGAAGAGCGGCGCGGCATTGGCCTGGGGCTGAGCCTGGTCACGAATGCGGTGCAGGCGTTGGGCGGGCGGGTGACCGCGCAGTCCGTCCCCGGCCACGAAACCACCTTCACCGTGCGGCTGCCGATGCGCATCCCGGATGCCGACCAGGTGGCGCTGGCGGCCAGCGTGATCGATGCGCCGACCAAGCCCACCCCGCTGTGGGCGGGGGCGCGTCTGCCCACGATGAGCCGAACCGATGTATTCAGCGGGAGCGCCCCCCAGCCCGGTGATTGAGTCCATTTGCACAATCTTGAGGAATGGACTCATCTTCACTATGCTATACTCGCTAGTATAGAAAGTTTACATGCCTCTGTGTCGTTCGGGTCACGTTAAAGGACGCTTCTTTCCGGTCACGACCGACGATACCCAGAGGAAAAAATAATGATGCACCCGAACGACCCTGTGCGCGGCGGCCTGCTGGCTGGTCTGGAAGCATCGATCCACGCGGAACAGGACAGAATCGCCCGCCGCACGCACGCGGCGCGCAGCCGTAAGACCGCCCCGCCAATGCCGGAAATGCCCGACGTGATCAGCGAATGGGTGATTCTGCCGGAAACAGCCCGTGAATGGGCTGAGGCGGCTTCGCTGGAACCCGAAACCATTGCGTAGTCGTTACGCCACCGCACGACCCACACGCTTCAGGATCGCAGAGGCATTCCCCCTCTGTTGATCCTGGCTGCGTCCCGCCGTCCTGGACTCATGTCATGACGCGCCGGCATACGGTACAATGCGGCTTCCACAACGCCGTTCAACCCACAACCGTGTAAAGGTTCTGACTTATGTCCGATTCACCGGAAATTCGTGATGCCCTCAACGCCCTGAACGCCCGCAGCCGCACGCTCGTCGGCGGGGTGGATCGTTCGGCGGCGCGTTCGATGCTCAAGGCCATTGGCCTGAACGATGCCGATCTCGACAAACCGATCATCGGGATCGCCAACACCTGGACGGAAATCGGCCCGTGCAATTTTCATCTGCGCCGCCTCAGCGAACAGGTCAAAGTCGGCATCCGCCGCGCCGGGGGGACACCGCTCGAATTCAATACCGTCACCATCAGCGATGGGATCACGATGGGGACGGAAGGCATGAAAACATCGCTGATCAGCCGTGAAGTGATCGCCGACAGCATCGAACTGGTCACACGTGGCAACTTCTTCGATGGGCTGATCACCCTGGCCGCGTGCGATAAAACCATGCCGGGGACGATCATGGCGCTGATTCGCCTGGACATCCCGTCGCTGATGCTGTACGGCGGGTCGATTGCGCCGGGGCATTACCAGGGGCGCGACATCACCATTCAGGAGGTGTTCGAGGCGATGGGCGCATATGCCGCCGGGCGCATTTCGTATGAAGAACTGAAAGAAGTCGAGGACTGCGCCTGCCCCGGTCCCGGCGCGTGCGGCGGCCAGTTCACCGCCAACACGATGGCGATGGTGGGCGAACTGATGGGCATCACGCCGATGGGGTCGGCGGATATTCCCGCGATGAGCGATGCCAAAGACATCGTGAGCGCCCAGGCGGGCGAACTGATTCTCGACATGATCCGCCGCGATCTGCGACCGAGCCGGATCATCACCCGGCAAGCGCTCGAAAATGCGGTCGCAGCGGTGGCGGCCAGCGGCGGCAGCACCAACGGCGTGCTGCATACCCTGGCGTTCGCCCGTGAAGCGGGCATCGATTTCACCATCGACGACATCGAAGCGATCAGCCACCGCACCCCGTTGATCGCGGACATGAAACCGACGGGGAAATACACCGCCATCGATATGCACCACGCGGGCGGAAACCGTCTGCTGGCGCAGCGCTTGATCGAAGGTGGGTACGTGCAGGGCGCAGCGCTCACCGTGACGGGCAAAACCCTGGCCGAAGAAGCCGCCAGCGCCCGCGAAACCCCCGGCCAGGCCGTGATCACGACGCTGGCGAACCCGATCAGCGCGAACGGCGGGCTGCACATCCTGAAAGGCAATCTGGCTCCGAACGGCGGCGTAGTCAAGCTGAAAGGCACGGAACCGAAGCACTTCAGCGGCACGGCGCGGGTCTTCGACAGCGAAGAAGCGGCCTACCACGCCGTGCAAAGCCACCAGATCAAGGCCGGGGATATTGTCGTGATCCGCTATGAAGGACCGGTCGGCGGGCCGGGGATGCGCGAAATGCTCCAGGTGACCGCCGCCATCGTCGGGCAGGGGTTAGGCAGCGATGTCGTGCTGATCACCGATGGGCGCTTCAGCGGGGCGACACGCGGCCTGATGATCGGCCACATCGCGCCGGAAGCGGCGGTCGGCGGACCGATTGGCCTGGTGCGCGAAGGGGATACGATCACCATCGACGTAGAAGCGCGCAGCATCCGCGTGGAAGTGAGCGACGATGCACTGCGCGCCCGCCGCGCCGCCTGGCAGCCGCCCACCCCGCACTACGTCAGCGGGGTGATGGCGAAATATGCGCGGCTCGTCGCCCAGGCCGACCAGGGCGCGGTCACCAACAGCCGTCATGGGCTGGTGCGGGAGTAGCGCGGGAACCCTCACCCCCTCTTTCCCCCTCTCCCACTGCATCCTTCGGATGTGGGGCGAGGGGGATGTAAAGGTGCAAAGTGAATCCGAAACTTTGCGCCTTTTTTGCATTAGAATGATGGTCAAGAGCTAGTTAGAGGATGACCATTGATGCACGGGGTTACGACGGTCGATCAACTGGAAGCGCAGATCGCGCAGCTTTCACAGGCGGAAAAAATCGAACTGCTTCAGCGCATAGCGCGTGACATTGCACGGGCAGTCCCCGGCATCGAAAAAACGCCCGGTGTGGTGGGGGGAAGCGCTCGGATTGCCGGGACACGGATTCCGGTATGGGTGCTGGTGGGGTATCAACAGCTTGGCATGGGCGATTCGGCGCTGCTGGACAGCTACCCATCGCTGCGCCAAAGCGACCTGGATAACGCCTGGGCGTACTTTCGGCTGCACCGCGACGAGATCGAGGCGGAAATCCGCGAACAGGAAGCGGATGCTGACGAGGCAAAGGGGGTTGACATGCATTCATGAATATGTTATATTAAAATTGTGTACTTAAAATAAAATTACTTTAAAGGTTAAAAAATGAAATGCAGTTTCAATAAATCAGGTATGTTGTATTTTGCTGAAAACGCTTCAAGACTAGTGGTAAAGAGCCTTCGAGAGAAAGGTTACGATTTTGAAGATGGTGCAGCGGATCAAGGGACTCCGGCTGATGTGGTTTTGAAAAAAGCTACCGAACTGGACCGGATAGTTGTTACCCGTAGACGACGGGACTTTAAAAAACTGCACAAACAAAATCCGAATCATGCAGGGATCATAATCTGCACTGAGGACACTAATCATGAAGCGCTGGCGAACCGCATCGACGCAGCGATCAGGAAAAACCCAGATATGAAAGGGCGGCTCGTCTCTGTGACCCGCCCTTCTTAAGAACAGTTCACCCCTCCAGCGGGGTGAGCCACTTGTAGAACGTACTGCACGCCTGCGGCGCACGGGTGAACGTATCGAGCGCGTAGCCGGGGATGATGCCCGCCCGTGTATACCCGCACTTTTCATACAGCCGCTCCGCATCACTCCCGGTCAGCGTATCCAGCGTGATCAGCCGCCGCCCGTGTGCCAGCGCATCCGCTTCGGCGGCGGCCATCAACTGCGCGGCGATTCCCCGGCGGCGGTGATGCGTGAACACGAGCAGCTTTTGAATATCGGCACGATGCGCCCCGTTCGGCTCCGCCGCGAACGCCAGTTGAACGCTGCCCGCCAGGTCTGCGCCGTCGAACGCCGCCAGAATCAGCCGTTCACCACTGCGCAGGCTGGCCAGCGTTTTACGCCAGTACGCTTCCGCGTCGAATGGGTTGAACGGCGCAAAAAAGTTCACCGATGCGCCATCGTCCACCGCATCGATCAACAGCGCAATCAGGGTTGGCATGTGGCTTGACAGCGTTTCGGGCGTAAGGCGTTGGATCGTGATCATGTCACCGTCAGTCCTGGGTGCGTAGGGTCTGTCCCATGACTTTACATGAAACCGCCGGGGCTGCGCCCGCGATGTTGAACAGTCACCAGCGACTTTTTCGCAGTAGAATGACCAAAACACGGGTGCGCCTACACCCCCGCCCACCATGCCGCGCCATAGGGCGGCAGCGTGAAGGACAGTTCCCCGGCGGCCTGGATCGTCTCCCCGCCGTTGAGCGCATCGCGCCATGTCCCGCGCACATCCGGGATCGTGACGGCGGCGGGCGCGTCGGCACGGTTGAAGGCGCAGTACACCGTTTGCTGATGGTACGCCCGCGCAAACGCATACACCCCACGCGCATCGTCGATCACGACGGTTCGATACGTCCCCAACCGCAGCGGGAGCAGGTCCCGGCGGGCGGCCAGCGCTGCCTTGAACCAGCCGATCAGGTCGGAATCGAGCGCGTCCCAGGGCATACAGCGCCGCCCATCCTCCGCCGCCGTGCCTTCCAGCCCGGTTTCGCCGCCATAATACAGCATCGGCGCGCCGGGGAACGCCAGTTGAAACGCGACCACCGCCTTTGCCCGCTGCCCATGGCCCCCGCACGCCGTCAGAATGCGATCCGTATCGTGCGAATCGAGCGGGTTCATCTGCGACAGTACGGCGGGCGGCGGGGTATCGCGCAGGAAGGTCTGTACCCGGTCATCGACTTCGGTCGGCGTGAGCCGTCCATACGCCAGGAAACCGCGTGCCAGCCAGGTGAAGCGGTAGTTCATGGTGGCGTTGAACGTATCGCCCAGAAAATAATGGGTCGAATCGATCCACAGCTCGCTCACGGTATACGCGCCCGGCTTGACGGCATCGACGCGGGTGCGGAAGTGCTGCCAGAATTCGAGCGTGTTATCGAACGCCACATCCAGCCGCCACCCGTCGATTCCCTTGTGCAGCCAGTACGCGGCCACCCCATCCGGACCGTTGAAGAATGCTTCCACCTCCGGACATTCGACAAATTCCGGCATGAAGCCATAGCCCCACCAGCCCTGATGCCCGTCCGGGTGGTTCGTGAACGTGAACCAGCGGTAATACGGCGATTCTTTCGATGAGCGGGCGTTCTGGAAATAGGCGCTGTCTGCCGAACAGTGATTGAACACCCCATCCAGCACGATTTTCATGCCGCGTGCGTGCGCTTTATCGAGCAGTTCGGTCAGGTCGGCTTCGGTGCCAAGCATCGGGTCAATTTTGAAATAGTCGATGGCTTCGTAGCGGTGGTTGGTGGCGGCGTGAAAGATCGGGGTCAGGTAGATCGTCTCTACACCGAGATCGTGCAGGTAGGGGAGTTTATCGATGATCCCGCGCAGGTCGCCGCCGAAGAAGTCGCGGCCAAGCGGCGGTTGTTCGGGCAGGTCGCCCCAGGCTTTGAACAGCGGCGCGTGGCCGTAAACGCCGCTGTTGGCGCGGTTGGTGGTCGGGTCGCCATCGGCAAAGCGATCCGGGAAAATCTGGTAGATCACCATGCCTTTCGTCCAGTCGGCGGGCTGGCGATCCGCGTCGTACACAGCGATCTTGAACGGGCGCGCTTCCCATTCGCCGTAGATCGGCTGGTTGCGCCCTTCGATCTGGCGCTGTTCGCGCAGCGGCGGGGTGTCCGCGTCTGCGAAGCGAAATTCATACGTCAGGATCGTCGGCGTGCCGGGCAGTTGAATCGTGGTCGTCCATGTCCCGGCGCTCACCTGGCGTAGCGCGACCCGCCAGGTCAGGTTCGGGCGGCGCGTATCGGTGATCACGGCTTCGGGCTGCTGCGGGCAGTCCTCAACGGTGAGCGTGACGCTCGACCCCAATGGGGCGGCAGGGGGCGGCAGGTGAAACGGGCCGTTCCCGCGCAAACGGCGGGCGGCGGCAGTGCTGAGGTTGGGGAACATGAGAACGCCTCATCATATGCGGATAAGGTGCGATGATAACCCGCCTGCCTGCCGCCGGTATCCGTTGCCTGGCCTGGTTTGCGCGCACCAGGGCGGCCTATAACAGATGCGCTTTTTCCAGGTCGGCATAGTCGTAGGCCAGTTCGCGCCAGGCGCGGCCTAACCGTTTGAACCCTTCTTCGATGTCGGTCGGCTTTTGCGCGCCAAAATTGATGCGTATCTGGTGGCTGCCGCTGTTGTCGGTATGGAACACGTTGCCAATGCCATACGCCACGCCCATCTGAATGGCGCTCACGTACAGTTCGCTGGCGGTGGGGCCGCTCTTTGGCAGGTCGATCCACAGGTACAGCCCGCCCTGGGGCGTGTTCCACTTCGACCCCGGCGGCAGGTAGCGCGCCGCGCATTCCAGCGCGACATCACGGCGGCGGCGGATTTCCCGGTTGTTGCGTTCAAGCTGTTTCGCCAGCACGCCCCGTTCCAGCATCAGGTGAATCGTGCGCTGGTTCAGGCCGGGCGTGGAAATATCGGCGGACTGCTTCACGCGCACCAGCCGCTCATAGTGCGTCCCGTTGGCGATCACGTAGCCGATGCGCATCCCCGGCAGCAGATTTTTGGTGAAGCCGCTGGCGTGGATCACGATTCCGTTTTCGTCCAGCGCTTTCAGCGGCGGGGTCGCGTCGCCTTCATAGCGGAATTCGTGATACACGCTGTCCTCAAGCAGGGTGAGGTTGTACTCGTTGGCCAGGTTGAGAAGCTGGCGGCGGCGGTGGATCGGCATGATGCGCCCGGTCGGGTTCTGAAACGTCGGCATCACGTACAGCAGGCGCGGGTGCATCTCCAGCACGATGTTTTCCAGCATATCCAGCCGGATGCCGTCGTCGTCCATCGGCAGTCCCATCACCTGCACGCGGCGGGTGCGGGCAATATCGAGCATCCCTAAATAGGTCGGGTTTTCGGTCAGCAGCAGGTCGCCTTCGCCCAGTAACGCCTGAACGATCAGGTCGAGCGCCTGCTGCGTCCCCCCGGTGATCAGCACATGATCCGGGCTGCACTGAATGCCGAGCGCGCTCACGTAGTCGCGCACGGTCGCCCGCAGCGGGGCGTAGCCTTCGGGTTGTTCGTAGCCCAGCGCCCGCGCCCCGTCGCGTTCCAGCACGGTGTTGATCGCATCGCGCAGGTGGAACACCGGGAAAAATTCGGACGGCGGCACACCATGACTGAAGTTGATCACGCCGGGCTTGCGCGCCAGCCGCATCATCTCGCGCAGGCTGCGGTCGGGCGCATTCTGGTTTTCGTGGTGTGCGCCGCCGCTGTGCGCGCCGCTTGCGCCGTTCCCGTCGCGGCGGTCGGGCAGGTGATGCGGCAGCGCGGTCGCGGCGGTGAGCGGTTCGCTGCGTTCGCCAGCGACGAACGTCCCGCGCCCGGCGTGCGCGCTCAGGTAGCCTTCGGCGCGCAGTTCGGCGTAGGCGTTCACCACGCTGATGCGGCTGATGTTGAGCTGGCGCGCCAGGTCACGGCTGGCGGGCAGGCGCGTCCCGGCGGGCAGCATTCCGCTGTCTACCTGGGCGCGGATGTGCCGGATCAACTGACGATAGATCGGTTCCTCGCTGTCACGATCCAGCGGGACGTTGAAATTGGGGGCGACCAAAAAATCATCTCCACACAAAGACCCATGTTCGAGAACATTGGCCGTATGTCCGTTTTGTACAGCATTGATGAGTCCATTATAGGCCACTTTGACACATTTTTGTCCATCTCGTTCCACTTTCACCCTGGGTCAGCGCAGCAGCACAGCGCACTGCATACGGTCGATGCAGTTGCCAGCTTCCCTGAAGTGCCTACAATGCACGGTGACGCATTCACGCAGTGGAGGGTTTGGGGATGAGTATTGACCAACCGGTTGCCGTCCTGCTCATGATCGTCTTTGCCGTTATCGCCATCGCCGTACCGCTGATCTATATGGGCGTGCAAAATCTTTGGAATGCCACCGGGCTGATTGCCGGGGTGATTATGGTCGGGGTGTTCGTGGTCATCTTTGCCATTGGCATGGCGATGGAATGGCGCGGTACGCCGCTCAATGGGTGTGTGGCAGGCGGGGACTGCTACTGCGAAAACCAGCCGATTCTCGATCAACCCCTGGCTGTCAAGCAGCCCGTCGGCACGCTCACAGCCTATTTCCCGATCTTTTTCGGCCTGCTCATCCTGGGGTGGACGGAACACGAGCGCATTCGCGGCTTGAACCGGCTCGCTTCCAACCCGATGCGCAACGGCAGCTTTTTCCCAATTCTGTACGGCCTGACGGTGATCTTTCTGGGCATCGGCAGCATGTTCTACCACGCCAGCATGACCGACCTGCTCGGCGCGTTCGACCCGGCATCGATCATGCTGTTCGCCACGCTCGTGATCGCCTACGACGTGTATCGTTTAGCCAAAGGCGATACCGTATCCTGGGGCTGGTGGGTGTTTCTGATCGTGTGGGGCGCGGTCGTGATCGGCCTCACCGTGCTGATCTTCGCGGGCGGCGCGACCGACCTGGTGAGCATGGGCGCGATTGGTCTGGCGATCCTGATCGAAACGCTGATCTGGGTGGCACAGCGCATCGCGGACAACCCGACCACCAGCGCCAGCGGGTGGGTCAGCGCGTCACGCACGTTCCTGAACGGGCTGCGCCGCCCCTGGTACTGGTACCCGTTGATGCTGGTCACGCTGGGCGTGGCCATTGGCGTGTGGCTGCCATCGCATACGGGCGCTGCCCTGTGCGCGACGGTGAGCGAACAGTTTTCCGTCTGGCAGTGGCACGGGCTATGGCACCTGCTGGCGATGGGAGCCGTCCCGTTCATGTTCTACCTGATGTACCGCGAAGAAAGCCGGGCATAGGGCATTTGACCCACTGAGCCGCCCGCAATTGCAGGTATAGTGCAGGGGTATCTTGCGCCACTTTCGATGAAAGATGAGGAGCAAACGACTTCTGATGCACAGCACACATCGCCTGAGCCAGGTCTTGATCGGTCTGATCGTCCTGTGGATAAGCGGCAGTGCCACCATCGGCGGCAGCGCCATCGCTGCCCAAACCCCGACTGACGCGCCCGCTGCCACTGATACAGATGCAGAGGATGTACTGCGCGCCGCGCTCGAACGCCAGCTCAGCACATCGTTCCGGTATCAATCGATTCAAACGTTCGACCAGACAATCGAATTCGAGAACGGCGAGATCACCGAATCCAGCACCCAAACGCGGATAGAGGGGGCGGTGAGCGCGGCGGGCGCTGAACAGGCCGTGATCATAGTGGAAAGCATGGGCTATGCCCTTCAGTTGGAACGCATCACGATAGGCGACGATGTGTACGTGTACTTCGAGGGCGATGCAGAACTGTACGGGGCGCTGGCGGATGTGCTGTTGGGTGGGTGGCGGCGTGCCGATGCTGTGCGCGCTGCACTGACCGAGATGGCCTCGATCACATCGCAAAGCGTCACGTTCGATTTGTTCGTGAACACGCGCAGCACGGCCTGGTACGTGGTGCGAAATGATCAGTACTGGGACAGCGTGACCGAAGGCGAAGCGGAAACGCTCGACGGGCGGGCAGCGCGCCGCTTCAGTATCGAAATTGATGAAATTGCCGCGCTGCTGGGGGAACGCCCTGAAGGGTTGGAAGCACCGTTAGGCCAGATCATGCGGCAGGCCAGCGTCACCACCAGCACCGTGACGGCCACAGCCTGGCTGGATGCCGAAACGGGCGATCTGATGCGTATCGATGCGGCGGGCGACATCGACCAGCCGTACCTGGATGCTGACCTTGATCCGCCCCTGAACATTGCGGAGCAGTGGACAGCGACGATCACGTTCAGCGATTACGGCACAGCGGTCGAAATCGCTCCGCCGGAAGTCCTGGCCGCCGACCCCTAGATCACCGGGGGCGGCGGGCGCGGCTCCCCCAGATCATTTTTTCGGTCAGGATGCGCACGGTCATATCACCTTCAACCGTCACCTGGCACGATAAGCGCGGATACCCGAACCGATCCGCAAGCTGGTCGTGCCAGTGGACGGGCGCGGGTTCGCCCTGTTCGATCCACACGCCGCAGGTGGCACACAGCCCGCGCCCGCCGCAGTTGACGCGCCGGGTGAGCGGGGCATACGGCGAAATGCCCGCATCGAGCAGGGTACGGCGCAAATTCGCCCCATGTGCGGCGCGGATCAGGCGTTCGTCGTCGTCGATGCGCACGCGCACGGTGTGAAAAGGCGCAGCGGGAAAATCGGTCATGGGGCGGCCTTTGCGCTCATACTGTTACCTGATGTGTCACTTACGCCGCGTGCCGCAGCCGCACCACGCGCACATGAAAATCCTGGCCGGGGTTCGGCACTGGCACGGCGATCACCTTCAGCGCGTGATCGGGCGGGTCAATCGCCAGTTCGACGGTGTGGAAGATCGTCGCCAGCGACAGCGTGATCAGCACATCGGCCAGGCCAGCGCCTAAACAGGTGTGCGCGCCCATCCCGAACGGGGCATAGGCGAACGGCGGCGGCGATGGGCGGTCGATGTTGAAGACGTGCGGCTCTGGAAAGCATTCCGGCAGGTAGTGCGTGAGCGCCGTCACCATCATCACGCTGGTGCCGGGGTCAACGCGGCAGCCCGCGAACGCGAACGGGGCGACGGCATGGCGCGGCATGATGGGCGCGACCGGGTACAGGCGCATGGTTTCGACGACCGCGCCATGCAGCGCTTTCAGCCGCCGCAAGTCCTGCACGCCGAACGTCCCGCTGAACAGTTCATCGACTTCGGCGAGGATACGCTCCAAGACCTGGGGATGGCGCAGAATGGTATACAGCGCGAAGCTGGTGGTATGCGACGCGGTATCCATGCCCGCGAAGAACGCCCCGAAGCCAATCGCGTTCAGGTCGCCATCGGTGAGCGGCTTTCCGTCGTGGCCGATGCCGTGAATGGCCGCGTCGATCAGGTCACCGGCGGCGGGGTCGGCAGCGGCGGCGCGGTGGGTGTGCAGCAGATGGCGCATGAAACCGAGCGACCGCGCTTTCGCACGGGTGTACATCGGCAGTTTCAGGATCAACCCCGGCGCGCTGCGCATCAGCTTGGTCATGATCAACAGACGCAGCGTATCGCGCAGGGCTTCAAAATGTTCGCCGCTCGTCTGGCCTGCCAGCGAAAAACCGAGCTGATCGGTGATGATCTGCTGCACGGTTGGCACCACGCGAATGCGTGCGCCGGATGTCCACCCGTGAATCCGTTCGCGGGTGAGCGCGGCCAGCTCCCCGAAGCGCGGCGCGATCATCTCCCGCGAATACGACGGGCGGAACAGCTTGCGGTAGTGGCTGTGGACATCGCCATCCAGCGCGGGGAACACGAGCGAACTGCCCAGTTCTTCATTCAGCCCGCCGAAAAATTCGCGTCCGCTCAGCACATCGTCGCCCTGGCGCGACATGAACTCGTTCGCGCCTGTGCCGCCCAACACGGTGAATTCCCGCGTCAGCGCCCGAATACGGAAGATCGGCCCCAACTGCTGATAGGTGTTCGCCAGAAACCCGACCTGGTCACCGCCCATTTCGATGGCGTTGCCCAGAATCGGCCTGCCTTTGGCCAGCGGCGGCAGCGGGGCGGAGGTCGCGCCAATCTGCCAGGATGGTGCTGTGCGTACTGCGCTCATGGTGGTGTACGGCTCCCCGGTGATGCGATGATGCCCCTAGTGTGCCATTCGCACGCACCCGGCGCAAACAGACTTTACCCCCCTGCCTGGGGCGGGGTCGCTGTCGCTTCGGGAATCGCTGTCGCTTCGGGAGTCGCGGGCAGGTCGAGCATCCGGCGGATTTCGTGCAGCGTGCGGATCGCCAGCAGGTTGCGCAAGCTCGCGCCGTACCAGCCTTCATCGCCCGCGAAGCGCAGATGCCGTGCGCCGCTGCGCAGCATGTGGATTCCGTCCACGTCCAGCCCGAACGCGGGCAGCGGACGCGCCGCCAGCCACAGATTGACCACCGGGATATTGTATTCCGCTCCCAGCGCCAGGATCGCGTTGTTGAACGCCACCGCCGAACGCCACAGCGGGGAGGCTTCATCCCAACTGAACGTGAAGATCACCGGGATCACGCCCATGTCCAGGCTGGTTTCGATGATCGGACGGTACTGGTCGGCAAAGTAATCCGGGCTGACGCGCAGCACATCGTTCGACCCGAACTGAATCAGCGCAATCGATGGGCGTTTGGTGCGGTATTCACACGTCAGCGCGCCTTCACCGGGCAGGCACGCCGCGCTGACCGCCCACTGCGGGTCGAACATGGTATACGTCGCCATGCCCACTTCGGCGGCGATGCTCGGTTCGGCGGCGCTGGCCGCGTAGTAGGCGATGGTTTCGGCCAGGTAGTCGTATGCGCCCAGTTCGAGCGGCTGCCCGGCCATCGTGTTCAGGTAGAGCGGGTCGGCGGTCAGGCTGTCGCCCACTTTGGTGAAGGCATCCGGGCGCAGTCCGTTCGCCTGGCCGCGCTCGAAAATGGCGCGCACATGGTCGTACAGCGCGCCGTCGATGCGCGGGATCACCGGGGCGGTGTGCAGCGCGGCCAGCGCCGGGAACGCCGACGGATCGGCATCGGCGGCGGCGCTGTTCTCGTAAACTTCGCTCAGGCGCAAAGCCGGGTGCAGGTCAAGAAACGCGCTGAACACCCACCCTTCCAGCGCTGCCGTGCCATCGGCGCGGGGGTACTGCACATACAGCCATGTGCCGATGCGGTTGCGCTGTGCGATTCGGATCGACGCGCCGCCGGGGATTGCCCCCACATAGGCGAACGTCGAACCCGGCCCGGAACGCACATTCACCTGGCGCACGGGCTGCGCGATGAACGGATCGCCGCCCTGGGAAAAATCAGCCTGGGCTTGAACGATGTCGCCAGAGCTTGGGGCGATCAGCAGCCCGCATATGCCGATCACGACGATCAGCGCGAACCAATCTCGCTTGTTCAAACGGAATCCTTTGAATCATGGATCGAACTGCCGTCCATTATAGCGAATCTCACGCTGCGGCTTCAGCTTTCCCTTTGCGGTTGGGCGGTTTGGCTATAGTATTGCGCCGATGACATAGAGAAATGAGGCGGTATGACGCGGCGTGCGGCATGGATAACCCTGGTGGCGGTGCTGGCGATGATGCGGGGATCGATGCCTGCTCATGCCCAAACGGATGACCCGATCCCCGACCTGGTGCTGGAGGAAGTCGCCATCGTCGAGACGGTCGGCGTGTTCGGCCAGCCGATCCAGGAGCTGCGCGGTCGGGTGGTCAACACGGGGGAACGTGCGTATACCAACCTGTCGTTCACGGTCGAAACCTTCGACGATGACGACCAGGTGAACGGCGGCGGCATTGGGACGGCGGTCAATGCGTGCGGCGCGGGGCTGCTGCTCGATTTTGCCTTGCAGCCCGGCCATGCCGAACCGTTCGCCATCCCGCTGGAACTGGACGAACCCGGCAGTATCGAACGCTACACCATCACCCCGTTTGGGGATGCGATCCCTTCCATGCCCGATCCCGTGCTGCCGGACGCGGTGCAGCCTGTGATCACCGACCGCGAAATTGCCAGCGTGGAATGGATCAACGACCGGGCGCTGCGCTTCGGGGTGGGCTGCCGTACCGACCTGTTCAACACCTGGGAATGGTACACCTACAACGTGCGGGCGGTGCAGCCCTTCGCACGCCCACACCCCTATGAGAGCCTGGTCACGCCGGAACTGGCCGCCGCGCTGCGGCTCGACGATCCGTCGCATTCGATGCTCACGTTCGCGCCGACGGGCGACCGCCTGATCTACCAGAACGCGATCAATACGCTGATCACGGCGGGGTTCAACGGCGGGGCGCAGCGCACGCTCTACAGCAGGCTGAGCAATCGTTCGCTTCAGCAGATTTACTGGCTGCCAGAAGAACGCTTCATCGCCTACTACTTCGGCGGCTACGGCGAACCTGTGTTCTACTTCACCGCCAGCGCCGAATCCAGCGCCGTCAGCCCTTTCCTGGACCGCAACCCACCATCGATCAGCCTGCCGGGAGTATCGTGGGATGCGCGGCGCGTGCTGTTCAGTGGGGAACTCGACAGCGGCGCACTGGGCTATTCGCTGTACGTCGTCACCAACGGGTTCATCGAGCCGCTGTTTGAAGCCACCCCACCGGGCAACAACTACCCCGCCCCGCTGCTGCTCACCAACCCGGCGGATAACCTGGTCAGCCGGGTGTACCTGCCGCTGGATGTGGACGGCGAAGCGCGCCTGTTCTGCTTCGACCGGGCGGCGGATCGGCTGATCGACCTTGCGCCGCTCCCGCTGCGGCTGGCAGAGGATGAACGGGCGCAGTGGTGGATCAGCCCGGATGAAGCGCGGATCGCGCTGGCCGCGACCGGGACGGAAGGCGGCTTGTGGGTCATCGACCTGGCCGCGCTGCCCGCGTGCGGACTGAGCGACGCTGCATCCACCCCGGAAGCCTGAGCGAAGCGACAGCGACCGTATGCCGCTCCCCCGCATCCCCATCACCGGGCGCGAAGCCGCTGCCCTGACCATCATCCTGTTCCTGGCGCTGGCGCTGCGCCTGCTCCCGTTGGGCGTGTCATCGTATGCCTGGGATGAAGCGCGCATCAGCTACGACGCGCTGCGGATTGGGCGCGGCGGGGTGTTCCTGCTCATGGGGCAGGGATCGTCCGTCGGCGTGCCGTTCTTCCCGGCCAGCGTATGGGCGTTCGTGCCGCCGTTCCGCCTCTCTGCCGACCCGGTGGGCGCGGTGATCTACGTCGCGCTGCTCAATGTGCTGATGGTGGCGGGCGTGTGGTGGTTAGGCCGCCGCTGGAGCATCCTGGCCGGGTTGGCCGGGGCGCTGTTCATCGCCGCGAACCCGTATGCCGTGTTCTATGCGCGCAGCATCTGGCAGCCGAACCTGCTCGCCCCGCTCATGATGGCATGGCTGGCTGCCGCCTACCTGGCCGCTGTCACGGGCGGGCGCTCACGGGCGGCAGGGCTGGCGATGCTCACGCTGATCGGCGGGGTGGGCGTACAACTTCACTTCGCGGGCGCGGCGCTGATCCCGATCACGCTGGTGGTGCTGGTCATGGTGAAGGCATGGAAAAAGCCGCTGCCTGTGCTGATCGGCGGTGGGTTGGCGCTTTTAGCGGCGGTTCCGTACCTGTTCGCCCTGTTCAATACGCCGGAGATGCTGGCGCGGGCGCATGAGGTAGGCGGGAACGGCCTACAGTTCGACCTGAGCGCGGCGGGGAACGCGCTGCGGCTGGCACTGGGCTACGACTGGGGTTATCTGGGCGGCGGCCTGGACGATTCAACGGCGCGGGGTGAACTGCCGCTGCTGCTGGCGGTCGTGGTGCTGGCCGCTGGTGGGTGGGTGGCCATCGCCCGCGCCCGGCAGCGCGATCCCCTGGCGGCACTGGTGCTGATCGCGCTGGCCGGGTCGCCGCTGCTGTTCACCGTTCACACATCCCCCGTGCTGCCCCATTATCAACTGGTGACGCTGCCCGCCTGGGGGCTGATCGCCGGGGCGGGGATCGGCCTGTTCGCCGGGCGCGCCTGGAAGATTGGCATGGCCGGCGGGCTGATCGCCCTGGCGCTGATCTGGACGGGGCAGTCAGCCGTCACGCTGGAACGGGTGAGCCGCGAACGCCCGGTCAACAGCGCCTTGTCGAGCATCCTCCGCGAATCGCGGGATGCGGCCTTCAACGCTGCGGCCAGCCGCGCACCTGTCCTGTTCTTCGGGCATGGCGATGATCCGCTCATCGACGGGGAAGCGGCGGTGTTCACGACGCTGTTATGGAACGACCCCGGCACGACGCGGGCGCACCGCATCCTGAACGGCGATGTGCTGCTGGTGCTGCCGCCGCATCCGGCGGTGCTGCTGGCGACGCTCGCGCCGATTCAGGCGTGGGAGGAGATCGAAGCGGCGGGCTTGGCGCGAGAGGTGCAGACGGTTCCGCGAAGGGCGGGCGCGGAGCCGTTCGTCTCGACGTTCTACGGCGGCGGTGACCCCCAGGGCTATACCCCGCTGCGCCCGGTCGCCTTTGCCGATGGGACTCAGCTTGAGGGGTGGCGCGTGCGCTGGGTGGGGAACCGATGGCGCGTTTCCACGCTGTGGCGGGTCGTTTCCGCGCCGCCGAACACTGCCCTTCAGCAGTTCCATCACCTGTACCGGGTGGGCGATGATGTGAACGGCGCGCCGTTCCTGGGCGCGGATGTGCCGCTGAGCGTCCACACCTGGCGGGCAGGCGACCGCGTGATCGTGATGGCCGATTTCTTCGATGTGCCGCCGGGCGCGGGCTATACGCTGGCGGTGGGGCATTACACGCTGGCGACCGGGGCGCGCGTCCCGCTGGCCGATGCGTTGGCGGTGCCAGGCCGGGATCGGGTGCTGATCGATGGCGTTCAGGTCGATTGAAGTCTGGTATCATCAGGCAGGATGGTGTCCATCGCGTGCGATGCTGTCCATCGACCGTGATCGTGTGATGAGAGGACTTCGGAATGCTGCATGACCCCATGCCCAAAGGCCGCTATTTCATCTCGCACGCTTACAAAGATAGCGCTGTCTGCGAAGGGCTGATCAAACGCCTGCCGCCGGGCGTGAGGCCGTACATCTTCAAAACGGTGCTGGCGCGCCCGGATCAGATGGTGAGCAACACGCTGATCGAGATGATCCTGGCGTGTGACGGGCTGATCTACCTGGAAAAAGGGCATTCTGCCGCGTCGTTCTGGGTGGCCTTCGAACGCGATTACGCGCTGCGGGCGGGCAAACCCGTCTACCGCTATGACCCGGACACCGGGACGATCCACCGCTGCGCTATCGCGCCGATGCAGCTTCCGATCTTCCCCGCCTTTCGCAGCCTCGATTACCCGGCGCTGGAAAAGCTGTTCACGATCATGCGGCAGGAACGCTTCTTCGACCTGTTCATTCCCCCGGTCGATACCCAGGGGCGCAGGCCGTTCATCGTGAACATGAACGACGGCACCTTTGAAACCAACCTGTACAAACGGCTGAACCAGGGCGGCTATGTGGTGATCTTCTGGTCGCGCCACGCCAGCGAATCCGAACATGTGCATCAGTTCATCGTGAACGGCTACCGCTACTTTCCATCGGACAACCCGGAATTTCACCGCATGATCTTCGTGCTGCTCGATACGACTCCGCTGCCCGCGTGGTACCTGGAGAAAGTCGGCCCGTACCTGGAAGCCACGCCGCAGATCAACCCGGTGCAGTTGTACCCGGATGCGGCGTTTTCGCTGATGAACCGGCTCGATACGCTGATCGTGCGGCTGTACTGGCTGATCTTCCGCAACCAGTACCCCGAACTCGTGTACGAGTAGGGGGACGAATTTTAATGATGGAACCCCTTATGCAGCCCCAAACCCTTCATATTCTTGACTCTTTTCAGGCATATTGCGCAACACCGCAGCACCAGCCTATCTTCTTTACAGGTGAGGCGCGGGTGCTGCTGCATGAACTGCCTGACGACTCCATCGATTTTTGTATGACCAGCCCGCCTTACTGGAACAAGCGCGAATACCAGAATGGCGGCATTGGTCTGGAACCTACCGTTGAAGGTTATGTTGAACATCTGACCGCCGTTTTTGCACAGGTCAGGCGGGTGCTGAAAAAAACGGGGTCGTTCTGGCTGAATTTGGGCGATACCTACCAGGATAAAGGGTTGATCGGCATCCCCTGGCGCATCGCGTTAGCCC
This sequence comes from bacterium, assembly GCA_033764035.1. Taxonomy (GTDB): domain Bacteria; phylum Chloroflexota; class Anaerolineae; order Aggregatilineales; family Phototrophicaceae; genus Flexifilum. The sequence goes on along the minus strand of JANRJJ010000023.1, from coordinate 51,345 downwards.
TGATGGATGAGCAAGGCTGGATCATGCGCAACGATGTCATCTGGCATAAGCTGAAAGGCACGGATAATGCACTCGATAAACTGCGAAACACCCATGAATATCTGTTTCATTTTGTGAAACAGAACAAAGGTTTTTACTACGATGTTGGCGCTATTCGTACAAAAGCACGCGAAGCGAAGATCAAAAATGGAGCCATCGTTTCGGCAACTGGCGTGACGGGTGTTCGCTACAAGCGGCAGATCGAGCTGTCAACCGCACTGAATGCTGATGAGAAACAAGCCGCGTTTCAGGCATTGGACGATATGCTTGGCCGCATGATGCGCGGTGAAGTTTCCGATTTTCGCATGGTTATCCGCAACCAGCAGCGCACCACCCATTCGGATTCTCAGCATGTTTCCGGCAGAGCGAAAGAACTGGCGCAGAAAGGGTTTTACTTTCTGCAATATCATCCTGACGGCAGCAAACCAGGGGATGTATGGGACATTGTCCCGGAAGATACAACTAAACGCGGCGGTCACTTCGCCGCGTACCCGGAAGATTTATGCCGTGTGCCGCTGTTAGCCACCTGCCCCCCCGGTGGATTAGCGCTCGATCCGTTTTGCGGCACAGGTACGACAAACCTGGTCGCTATGCAGTTAGGGCGTAAATCCATCGGGATCGATCTGTCACCGGAGTATATAGCTTATGCAAAACGGAGATGTACTTTCCTTTTATGAATAACCCCATCGTCGAACTTTTCACAATTCCCACACTGCGCACAGATGCAGACTGGCAGCAAATCGTCACAGCACAGGAATGCATTTACCTGAACCGAAAATGTGTCAAGGTGCGTAAAAGCCAACCGGATGTTTCGATTGGCACCTGCACCATCCGGCATGGTGCAAAACAGGCTCATGAAGTCATCGTCTGCCCACATCGTTTATTGGAACGCGGGCAGGTCTTTTTCGACTGCCTGCATCTGCTCACGCTGCATGAACCGGGCAATGAGATTCACCGCGTAGGCGAAATCGAAATTCCAGGTGGAAACGTCGATTATTTTCTGGTATCCGTCCGTGCAGGCAAAGTGATTGATTTTGTCGGCGTAGAACTGCAATCGCTCGATACCACCGGAACCCTGTGGCCAGTGCGTCAGCAGTTCCTGCGGTCAGTCGGGCTTGTCGAACCTGATGCTTTACAGGCCACCCGTCCGTATGGCGTGAACTGGAAAATGACGGCCAAGACGACCATGCTTCAGCTTCATCACAAGGTCGAAACTTTCGAGCATCTGGGTAAACATTTGGTGCTGGTGATACAGGATGGTTTATTGGCCTATATGCGGCGTGAATTCAACTTCGGCCATATTCAGGATGCAAAATTGGGCCATGCGATGCACTTTCACGCCTATTCACTTACTGAGCGCGACCAGGCGTATCATCTTCAGCTTGCTTCCCGAACCAGCACCGATGCGAGCGGGATCGCCACTGCACTGGGCTTGCATATGAGCGCCAACGTTGAGTTGGAAGTCATTTTGAATCAGCTTCAGGCCAAGCTATCGACCAAAACGCTTCTGCGCCTCTAACGAACGCGCCTCATCCCTGCTTTCACTCCCCGCCCTGATCGTGAAACGCGCCGATCACCGTTTCCATCGCGGCGCGTTCCCGCTCGAAAGCCGGGCTTGCGCCAAGCTGCGCGCCCATGAGCAGCGCAAAGCAGTTGGTGTCAATGCGTTCGACGGCATCGCTCGTCCAGTCCAGGTCTTTGCCCGTAAGGGGGCGCAATGACGATCCATTTACACAGCGTGACACGCCCGCAAAAGCCGCTGCCCGATGCGTTTCCGTTCAACATCCCCGTCATCCGGTCTTTGACAGAACTGTCTTTCACCGCAGACGTGACGTTTTTGGTGGGCGAAAATGGTTCAGGCAAATCGACCCTGTTGGAGGCCGCTGCGTGCGCGGCAGGACTGCCGACGATTGGGGCGGACAATGCAGACAGCGACCCCACCCTGGCCGACATGCGGCGGCTGGCAAACGCGCTTCAGTGGTCGTGGAAGAAAAAAACCCGGCGCGGATTCTTCATGCGCAGCGAAGATTTTTTCGGATTTGTCAGGCGCATCAGCCGGATGCAGGCAGACCTGAACGCGGAACTAAAACTGATTGAACGCGATTTTGCCGGGCGGGGCAGCGCCGCCGATTTAGCCGAACTGCCCGTGCGGAATGAACTTCATGCACTGCGCGCCCTGTATGGCGATGGCCTGGACGCACAATCGCACGGGGAAAGTTATTTCAAATTGTTTCGCGCTCGGTTTGTGCCAGATGGCCTATACCTGCTGGACGAACCCGAAGCCCCGCTTTCCCCTACCCGACAGCTCATCTTGATCGCGCTGATCGCTCAGTATGTGCAGCATGGCGCACAGTTCATCATCGCCACGCATTCGCCGCTGCTGCTGGCTTACCCTGGCGCGCTCATTTTATCGTTCGATGGCGGCGTGATTGTGCCGACTGCTTATGATGCGCTCGAACATGTCACCGTCACCCGTACATTTCTGCGCGATCCGGAGATGTATCTGCGTCATCTGGTCACGCCAGCGGATGATGCTCATTCCCCGCCGTGATCGTGAAACGCGCCGATCACCGTTTCCATCGCGGCGCGTTCGCGCTCGAAGGCCGGGCTTGCGCCAAGCTGCGCGCCCATAAGCAGCGCAAAGCAGTTGGTGTCGATGCGTTCGACGGCATCGCTCGTCCAGTCCAGGTCTTTGCCCATGCAGAAAATGCCATGATACGGCGCGATCACGGCGGCGGCATGGCTGGTGATGCGGCTGGTTTGCGCGCCGATTCCGCTGGCGACGTGTTCCGATAGTTCCAGGCTGTGCGCGCTCGCATAGTCGATCACCGGAACCGTGCCGAACTTGCGCGTCGCCTCCAGCACCGGGGGAATTTCTCGCGCCAGCGCCGCGAACACCATCACATGGCGCGGGTGCGCATGGACGACCGCCGTCCCGTGAGCGCGGAAATCGCGGTGCAGCCGCAGATGCACCTTGCTTTCGCGGGAGAGTTCGCCCGCCCCTTCCAGAATTTCCCCATCGAACGTGACCACCATCACGTCTTCGGGCGTGAGATGCCAATGATGTTTCGGGCCGGAATAGCGCGGGGTGATGCACACCTGTTCCCCCACACGGACGCTGATATTGCCCCCGGCGAGGTCGAGCAGGTGACGATTGAACAGCAGCGTTCCCATCGCGGCGATGTGCGCGCGCGTGGTGTGCAGGTTGGCGTTCATAAATCGGCTGGCTTTCTGTGTGGTGTGGTTGCGTTCACGAATCCATGCCCACAATGGTAGCACACCTGACGCGCCCAGGGGGAGCAGGGCAGTGCGCCAATGGTTCGTTTAAATCTTTGCAAAATTCTGTTAAAAGCCCGCCAAAAAGCCGATTTCAGGCGGGAAAGTGCCGCGTATTGGCTTGCACATTTACATTTTTTTCGTATACTGGAAATTGTTATACGGGCATGAACGGGGGCAATGCGCTCCAACCGTATGGGATGCTGAGGTTGGGCATCTCACACGCCGCCGCAACTTGACAATCCGCGCTGCTTCAACCCCCTCAAGATTGACCGCCGCGTTATTTGTCGGATGCGTTGCTAGACCTGCATCCAAACCAGGTATGGTTGGGCTGTGGTGTGTGGTCGCTAGGCGGGAACAGACCAAACCGTAATACTCCCCGAAGGAGGGAACACAACATGGCGCAGCGTACACGCGGCAAAGTCAAATGGTTCAATGGCGAAAAGGGTTATGGTTTCATCAGCCGTGACGGTGGCCCCGACCTGTTCGTGCATTACTCCGAAATTCAGTCGAGCGGCTTCCGCACGCTGAACGAAGGCGATTTGGTCGAATTTGAAATCACCGACGGCAAAAAAGGCAAGCAGGCCAGCCAGGTCGTCGTGATCCAGGGCGCGTAAACCCGCCTCTTTTCATCTGACTTTGTTTGAATACGCAAGGCCCGCCCCGTCACCGGGACGGGCTTTTTTTTGCCCACTGCCCGCCAGCGCCTAGCGCCGCGCCATGATCGAATCGCGCAGCCGGTCGGGCAGCAGCCGCAGCACCCGGTCACCGATCAGCGCGTCCGTGCCGACGGTGTAGCGCGTGCGCGGGCGGGGGTGCGTCAGCGCCTTATAAATCACCGCTGCCACTTTTTCCGGCGGCGCGCCGGTGACCATGTTGCCGGGCGCGCTTTCGCGCATCCTGTCGATGATCTGCCCGTACAGCGTCATGGCTTGGGGCGGCATTTTTGCGATCAGCGCGCCAGCCGTCTGCGTCCCGCTTTCCCACATCGGCGTGGCAATTGCGCCCGGCTCGATGGCGATGGCGTGAATCCCCCAGGGGCGCAGTTCCTGCCGCAGCGTATCGGTCAGGGCTTCAAATGCGAATTTGCTCGCGTGGTACGGCCCCATCATACGCCCTGCGATGCGCCCGCCGACCGATGTCACGTTGATGATGCGGCTTGCACGCGCCGCCCGCAAACAGGGCAGCAGCGCCTGGGTGAGCGCAAGCTGCGCCGTCAGGTTGATCTCGATCTGCCAGCGAAAATCGTCCAGTGGGACGAATTCGAGCGGCGCGGCCACTGCGATCCCCGCATTGTTGACCAGGCCATCCAGCCCGCGTTCGCCCACCTGCGTGCGGATCGTCTCAGCGGCGGCGGCGATATGTTCCGGGTTGGCGATGTCCAGGATCAGCGGGTGCATTCGCGGTGACTGCGCCCGCAGCGCGTCGCCATCTTTAGCGGTTCGCACCCCCGCGAACACCGTCATGCCCCGTTCAGCAAGATACACCGCCGTCGCCCGCCCAATCCCTTTGGCCGCACCCGTCACCAGCACTGTTTGCGTATCCATTCTCTATTACCCTTCTGCTGTGCTTCTGTCCTCATCGTGGTATGCTTTCAGCATAAACCCTGGAGCGTACTCCAGAGTCAAGAGGCGCATTGGCTCAGTTGAAGGGGGCGGTTTCATGAAGATTTCCGAAGTGGCAAAACGTGCCGGGTTAAGTGTCGATACGCTGCGGTTTTACGAAAAGATCGGCCTGCTTGACTCGACCCATTACACGCGGGGGGAAAACAACTACCGCGCTTACGACGAGTCCGTCCTGGTGCGCCTGGAGCTGATCCGGCATGGGCAGGCCGCCGGGTTTACCCTGGCCGAGATAGGGGAAGTGGTCGCGGCATGGGAGGCGGATCAGGTATCGCCCGCGCAGAAGATCGCCTATTTTGAGGGCAAGCTGAGCGAAATCGAGACGCAGATCGCCCGGCTTCAGCGAATACACGATTACCTCAACCTGAAGCTGGAACGCTTCAAGGAAGCGCAGTGCCTTACCGGAACGCGCCCCGCCCCTGAACGCCTGGCCGAAAACGCATAAGCCATGCTGTGCTGGCGCGGGGGGGCTTGAAGCATGTTCTATGGCGCATAGGTCTACCCGGTAATCCTACTACTGGCGGATACCGCCTGCGCGGAACCCGCTAGAATGCAGGCTATGGTGTAATGGTTAGTGAGTTGTAAGGGTAAACTTACCGTGCTGAATAAACCGACCTATCTTCGCATTCCCACCGAACAGGACGCGCCGTATTTTGCCAGCGCCTCCGCTGCCGAAATCATCGTTGACCGCCTGATGGCGGCGCAGCGGCGCGGAAACCTGCTGCTCCATGCCTTCGTCGTCCTGCCCAACGCCGTCGAGCTGATCGCCACGCCGCTTGGCACGGATATGATCGACATCAAGGATGAACTGCAAGCGCATACCGCCATCCTGCTCAATATCCTGCTGCCCAAAGCCGCCCAGGTGTGGGATCGCCGTTTCATCGTGAAATGGCTGGATACACAGCGTGCGCTCGATCTTCAGCTTCAGGTGATGGCGTGCCTGCCGCTCGAACATGCCCTGGCCGACCAGCCCACGTTTTACGCTTATTCCTGGCTGCACCCGCGTTACAAGGGCTGCACCAGCCCGTACATGCGCTTCATGCACGCCGAAGCCATCGCCACGCCGGAAACCCGCATCGCGGAGGCGCTGAGTACCGCCCTTTGGTGAAAATGACACAGGGCTGATCCGCCTGCTCGTTTAAGGATTGCTGAGTCTTGACACGTTCATCGCCTTCCACCCGTACAATGATCACAGCTTGATCTTGAAAGGGTGGTTGACGTGGCGCTGCTGTTGATCGCGGTGGGCGGGTTGTTCACCGCATTGTTGTTCCTGAATAATCTGATCAAAGCGCTGGCGCGGACGGAAAAAGTCGGTTTCTGGGATGTCACGCTGGCATTCATGGCCGTGCTGCTCACGCTGGCCGGGCTGGTGACCGCTTACCTGCCGGGTGACCTGACCCAGGATGCCGCCCAACCCGTGCCGCCCCAGGTCACGGCTGTGGCCGCCGGGGTCGCGGTCGCGCTGGCGCTCACCAATGCACTGGTCATGCTGGCCGAACTGTTCCGCCCCTGGCGCTGGGCGCGCTCGCGCGGGTTACTGGGCGTGTTCGGCGGCCTGCTGATCGGCCTTTCGAGCGTCACCGTGCCGTTCCTCTCGGTTTATCTCACCCTGCCGCCTGCTGAAACCGCACCGTCCGATCCGGTCGGGATTGCCCAGGCTGACCCCCAGCCGGAAAGCACGACAGCGCTCGATCCGACTGCCGCCGCATCCGCCACCGCGGAAGCCGCCCGCGCCCGCTTTGCCACCCTGTTTCGGGCGGTGATCGAGAGTGTGACGGACGAGATCGATCTCGATGAAGCGGTGATCCTGACCGAACTGGAGCGCGGCAAACCGCTTTCCGAACTGGTGACCGAAAACGGCGGCAGTGTCGATACCGTCGTGAGCGAGATCACCACCGTGATGCAGGACGCGATCCGCGCTTCGGAATCGCGGGGGGAATTGGGGCGCATTCAGGCGGCGCTGGCCATTTCGCAGATGGAATTGTTCGTGCGCATCGCCGTGACCAGCGACATCAACACGCTGGGGCGGCAGTTCGGGCGGCCTACGCCCGCGCCCGGTGAACCGACCGAGCCGAGTTTCACCACCCTGCTGACCGCGCTCCCCACCGAAGCCGCCGATTCTGCACCCTCCTCCGGCAGCGATGTGACCCCAACCCTGACCCCCACCCCGACGGATACCCGCACCCCAACCGTGACCCAGGTGAGCAGCCCAACGCGCACCCCCACGCTCACGCGCACCCCGCGCCCAACCGATACCCCGTTCCCGACCCGGCAGGGCTACGCGACGCGCACCCCAACGGCGACGGCCACGCTCGTCACGCCGTGTCTGGCCAGCGTCGATTTCAATCTGCGGCTGCGGTCAGCACCCGAACAGGTGAGCGCGCCCGATAACACGATCACCACCATCGATTTTGGCACGACGATTGAACTGTACGGCAGGTCGCCCGATGGCATGTGGTGGTTCACGATCTACAATGATGCCCAGGGCTGGGTGATGGGCGACTTTATGACCTTAAGCGCGGCCTGTGACCGGCTGCCCACCCTGCCAGAGTAGCGCATGAAAGAACTCGTCCTCACCATCGACCGGGTGCGCCGCATCAGCGATACGCACCAGCACGTGCATCTCTCGTTCGAACCATCGCTGATCAATCTGCGGGCGGGGCATTCGCTGCTCGCCCGCGTGGGCGACCCCGTAGAGCCGTATCTGCGCGAACACTGGCACCCGGTGGCCGTCAACCGCCAGGAAGTGATCGTCGAACGGCCTGCCGCGTTCCTGTACATGCCGGGTACGCCCGTCACCGTGCTAAGCATGATCGGCCAGCCGTTCCGCTACCGCCGCAATCTGCGGTCGGTGCTGTTCATGGCGTGCGATACCGCGCCCACGCCGCTGCTGCTGGCGCTGCCCGCGCTCATCGCCAACCATGTCGCCGTCACGCTCGTGCTGATTGGCAAAGCGGCGGCCTACAAGACCGAACACCTGCCGCCCGAAGTCGAAGTGATCGCCGGGGATGCCGATTTCAACTGGCACAACCGCGTCACGACGGTAGGATGGGCGGATCAGGTGTTCGTCGTGGTAGACCCCGCCGACGAGATCGCATATTACCGCCGCGTGTGGGCGCTGTTCACCGAGCTGCGCGCCGAAATTCCCAAAGGTTATCTGTTCGGCGTGTTTCAGCCGCCGCTCCCATGCGGGGTGGGGGCGTGCGGCGCGTGCATGATCCGTCTGAAGGGGGGGCAGGGACTCGCATGTGCGCAAGGCCCCGCCTTCGACCTGCAAGAGATGGCGTTGAGCTGATGCGGCTTTATGGCAGCGTGCGGGCGATCTCGCGGGCGGCAGCCAGCGCTTGATCGAGCGTGGGGAACACGCGCACCTCAATTGCGCCGTAACGCGGCTGTTTCATCGCCCCGACTGCGGTCGCCAGCAGGTCGTCGGTGGTGACGATCAGCGGGGTCAGGTGCGGGTCGGTGACTGAACCGGGGACTCCTTTGGCATGTTCGGCCATGCTCAGCATCAGGTCGCCAAAGTTCACATCCAGCGCAGTCGTGTTATAAATGATGACAGCGTGCGCTCCGATGCTTTCGCGCAGCGCGTGCGTATCCTGAAAAATGGTACCCATCCCAGTATCAACGTTCAGCGGGTTGGTCACGTCGGTGATGATGATCTTTTCGTCGGGCAAACGATGAATGTCTACAGGCATGACAACACTCCATCAACGAATAGACGTTATTCGCCAGTATAAGGGTTTACACGATTCATGAGCATAAACATTACCAATTCCTCCAAAGGCGCGCTCACGCTCGAAAACCCGGTCATGCCCGCTGCGGGAATCTTCGGCTATGGCGACGAATACCGCGACATCGTGCAGATCGACAAACTGGGCGCGGTCGTCACCAACCCGGTCACGCTTTCCCCCTGGAGTCCGGCGGCGGGGACGCGGGTCGTCCCGCTGCGCGGCGGGGTGCTGGTGCATACCGGGCTGCCGAATCCGGGATTGAACAAGGTGATCAATGCGCACCGGGGGCTGTGGAGCCGTTCGCCCGTCCCGGTGATCGTGCATCTGGTGGTCGCCAGTGCCGACGAAGCCCGCCGCTGTGCCGAACGCATGGAAGCGGAGGACTGCATCGCCGGGGTGGAACTGGGGATTGCCGACGACATCGACGGCGAAGAAGCGGCGCGGCAGGTGGCGGCGTTCGTCGAAACGAGCGAAAAACCGCTGATCGTGCGCGTCCCGTTCGCCAGCCCGCTTGACCTGGCGTGGAGCCTGGTCGATGCCGGGGCGGGCGGGGTGGTGGTCAGCGCGCCGCCGCGTGGCACCGCCCGCGATTCAGCCGGGCGGCTGGTGGCCGGGCGCATTTATGGGATGCTGGTCAAGCCGCTGGTGCTGCGGCTGGTGGGGCAGATGGCGCGGCGGTTGAACGCCCCGGTGATCGGCGCGGGGGGGATTCACAATCCCCAGGATGCGCGGGATTACCTGGAAGCGGGAGCCGTGGCCGTGCAGGTCGATTCGGTGACGTGGACGCAGCCGAAAATGCTCGAACTGATCGCCCGTGACCTGGGCGGGCTGGTGATCACGCAGCCGACGGGGGCGCTGGACGATGAATGGTTCCCCGGCATGGGCGAAACCGAACGCCGCAGCCGCATCAGCGACGCGCCCACCCCGACCGAACGTTCCGAATAAGGCGGCTGGTCGCTGCTGCGTATGATGGCCTCAGCGCAGCGGCGGCGGATTCGCGCACAGCACATCCGGGGAAACGGTGGTCATGTTGAAGGCCTGCCATTCACGGGTGATGAACCGGAACCGCCCAATCGCTGCATCCCCGACCGTCGCCCAGTCTGCCTGCCATTCAGCCGTCAGGTCACGCCAGTAATCGCCGCCCATACTCATCAGGTAACGCGCCTGCGCCCGGTCATCCGGCAGGGCGGGGTCATCGACGATCAGACGGGCTTGCACCGTCGTGAAAATACCGTCGATGCTGCGCGGGTCGATCCGGATTCGGGACGATTCAGGCCAGAAATGGAAATTGTAGCCACCGCCCGCTTTGACCGAAATTGTGCCGTCCAGTTCGGGGCGAATATCGGCAGGGATGGCGACATTCCCCACAAAATCCTCAGTAAAGGCCGCGCCTTCGACCAGTCGATCAAACTGGAGCAGATACCAGCGCTGCGTTTCCGAATCCAGATAATACGCTTCAATATCACGAATCTGCACACGGGTGTTCTCTGCCGGGCTGCCCTGGGCATCTTCATAGACCTGTCCCCAGGCGATGAACGCTGTCCAATCCGGCGGGGCTTCATGACCATACCCGATGCGCGGTCTGGCGCTCCAGTCATAGCTTTCAGGAACACCGCTCGGCTGCCCTTCATGCGGCAGGCGCATATCGTCGATGATCAGCGCCGTCGAATTCAGGTATCCAATCGAACAATCTTCAGAGGTTTGTGCGTAAGTATGCAGCGAAACGGTGACCAGCAGACCCAGACCGCTTATACTCGACAACCATCGCCAGGGAATTCTGAACATGCGCTTATGTCTCCCGGAACGTGCGCGTATGAACAGCATTGCTCGGTCATTGCGTTCAGGGTGCTTGAACGCTACCTACCATCCATTTCAGTGTAGCGCAAAACTTTTGCAGAAGAGTCGATTCATGAAACCGATGTCGTTCGATTTTCACACCCGCCGTTCGATGGTGCTGGCGCGGCGCGGGATGGTCGCGGCCAGCAATCCGCTTGCGTCCCAGGCGGGGCTGGCGATATTGCGCCAGGGCGGGAATGCCGCCGATGCCGCCATCGCCGCCGCCGCCGTGCTGAACGTGACCGAAAGCGCCTCCACCGGGATCGGCGGGGACTGCTTCGCGCTGTACTTCGATGCGCGCACGCGCCAGATCACCGCGCTGAACGGGAGCGGACGCGCCCCTGCCGCGCTCGATGCGGCGCTGCTGCGCGCACAGGGCTTGCATGAAGTCCCGGCGCGTTCCGCCCATGCCGTGACCGTCCCCGGCGCGGTCGCCGGATGGATCGACCTGATCGAACGGCACGGGTCGATGCCGCTGAGCGCGATCCTGGCCGACGCGATCCACTATGCGCGGGATGGCTTTCCGCTGCACCCGGTCTACGGCGCGGCCTGGGAACGGAGCGAACTGTTTCTGCGCAGCGCCCCGCACGCAGAGGAATATTTACCGGGCGGCGCACCCCCGGCGGTGGGCGATGTGGTGCGGCTGCCGGGGCTGGCGCGCACCCTGCAAGCGATAGCCGACGGTGGCAAAGCGGCCTTTTATGAAGGGACGGTGGCCGATGCCATCGTTGCGACCGTGCAGCGGCTTGGCGGGGTGATGACGCACGCCGACCTGAAGGCGCACGTTTCCACCTGGGACACGCCGATCACGGTCAACTATCGCGGCGTGGATGTGTACGAATGCCCGCCCAACGGCCAGGGACTCGCTGCCCTGCAAGCGCTCAAAATTCTGGAGAACTTCGATGTGCAGCCCTGGGCATGGGATGCCCCGGAACGGCTGCATCTTCAGATCGAAGCGATGCGGTTGGCGTTCGCGGATGCACGCCAGTACATCGCAGATGCGGCACACCATCCCGCGCCCGTCGATTTCCTGCTGAGCGCCCGCTATGCCGGGGAACGCGCCGCGCTGATCGGCTCTGCCGCGATGCAGCCGCCGTCGTTCGGGCTGCCCATCGGCGGGTCGGACACGGTGTACCTGTCGGTGGTGGATGGCGCGGGGAATGCGTGTTCGTTCATCAACAGCCTGTACATGGGCTTCGGGTCGGGCATCGTGGCGAAAGACACTGGGGTATTCCTGCAAAATCGCGGCGCGGGTTTCACGCTCCAGCCCGGCCACCCGAACGAACTTGCGCCGGGCAAACGCCCGTATCACACGATCATCCCCGGCATGGCGTTGAAAGACGGGGCGCTGTGGGCATCGTTCGGGGTGATGGGCGGGTTCATGCAGCCGCAGGGGCATCTTCAGGTGATCAGCGCGATGATCGACGACGACCTGAACCCCCAGGAAGCGCTGGATCGCCCGCGCTGGATGGTGGAAGCGATGGACATTCCTCCGGTCTACGATGCTGTACCGCCCGAAGTCGTGATCGCGCTGGAAGAAGGCATCCCGGTTGGCACGATGGCGGCGCTGGCCGAACGCGGGCATCGCGTGCGCCCGGTGAGCGGACGCGGGCGCGGCGTGTTCGGGGATGGGCAGATCATCCGGCGCGATGCCGAAACGGGCGTGCTGTTCGGCGGCAGCGACCCGCGCAAGGATGGCCTGACTGCCGGGTTCTGAATTTTGTGCTATACCAGGCGGTGGCTGTTTTCACAGCATCAACCAAAAGGGGGAATACCTATGGATCCGTATCTGTCGCAAGCGCTGCGCGTGATTTTCCTGGTGCTGCACATTCTATCGGCGGTCGCGTGGCTCAGCGGTCTGTTTGCCGACCTGGTGTTCAACCGCCTGATCCGGTCGAACAACGAACGCGCCAACGTGATCGCGCTGCGCATGGCGCAAAATCGGCTTGGCGGGTTCGCCGGGCAGTTGGGCGGCATTGGCATCCTGATCACCGGGTTTGGGCTGATCGGCGTGGCGGGTTATGGCTTTCTGGGGTTGATCAACCCTACACCGTCCTGGTTGGTGGTCAAGCAGGTGGTGTACCTGCTCGCGTTCGTGCTGGCGCTGGCGCTGATCCAGCCTGCATCGCGCCGGTTGGGCGGCGCGCTGGCGGAAGCGGCACGCGGCGGCGATGTGGCGGCGGCTCAGGCACTCGCTGTGCCGCTGGAACGCTATGCGCTGTTCAGCCATCTGCTGGTGATCGTCAACATCGTGTTTGCGGTCTGGAAACCGACCTGGTTCGTGGTCGGCGGCTGATGCCGCGGCATCTTGCGCGGCAGACGCCGCGGCATCTGCTGCGCAAGATGAGCCGCTGATCAATAGCGGCGACTCCTGCTTGCACTGCGGCGCGACTTTCAGCGATAATGTGAACAAACTCACAAACTAGCGGGCAGTGGAGCAGAGCGAACGGCGATGGGCAAAGTTGGGCTTTTTTATGGCAGCAGCACGGGCAAGACGGAATTTGTCGCCTTCCAGATGAAGGATTTGTTCGACAAGCGTGCGCCGGGGCTGGTGGATGTGTTCAACATCGGCAGCACCAGCGTGGAACAGTTCACCGGGTATCAGTACATCATCTGCGGGATTCCGACGTGGAATACCGGGCAGCTTCAGGATGACTGGGCGTTCTTCCTGCCCAAGCTCAACGGGGTGAACCTGGCCGGGAAAAAGATCGCCGTGTTTGGTCTGGGCGACCAGAACGGCTACGGCTTCAACTTCCTGGATGCGGTCGGCACGCTCACCGATGAACTGCTGGCGCACGGCGCGCAGTTGTGGGGTCTGTGGCGCACCGATGGCTACCAGTTTGAAGAAAGCAAAGCCCAGGTGGAAGATCATTTCCTGGGGCTGGGCATCGATGAGGACGGCCAGAACGAAATGACTTCGGCGCGCATCGAAAAATGGGTGACCCAGGTTTTGGGCGAATTTGAAGTCGCCTAAGCGGGCGTAATGGCAAACTGCACCCTGCACAAGAAGCGGTCGCCCTGGCCGCTTCTTGTGCTTTTCCGGCTCGCAATTCACACGACTCCACAATAAATCCATCAAAAATCCAGATTTGCGGGCTATGCTGGTGGCATTCGCATATTTACGCACGCCCGGTTTTGACGCTCATGCTCACCTACTATGAACTGCGCCCCTCCGCTGTACTCGCCCCCTATGTGCGCGCTTACCGTGTGCTGGTTGGCACTGCGCCCGCCGGGCAGTCTATTGTCGTCCCTTATTTTCCCGATGGCGGCCTGGAGATCACGCTCAACTATGGCAGTGCGCTGGGACGTGGGCGCAACTTCGATTCTGCGACGCAGGTCGATTCAGCGTTCGCCGCGTGCAGCGGGGTGATGCTGCACACGCAGATGGTTGGGCTAAGCGGGGCGCTGGATGTCCTGAACATTCAACTGCATGTGAACGGTGGGGTGGCGCTGTTCGGCAGCGGGGCGGGGAGCCTGCGCGATGCCCACACCCCGTTGAACGCCCTGTGGCCGCCGGATGTGCTGCGGCGCATGGAGGACTGGGGAAAGCTCCCGCCGCTGGAACGCATTGCCCCGCTGGAATGCCTGCTGAGTACACGACTGGCCGCGCATACGCCTGACCCGCTCATGCGCCAGGTTTTCAAGGTGTTCCACGCGGCGCACGGCCAGGGGAGAATCACCAGCCTGCTCGACCGCCTGCCGATCAGCGACCGCACGCTGGGTCGGCTGTTTCAGCAGCAGGTCGGCATTTCACCTAAACGGTATCTGCGCGTGATGCGGTTTCACGAAACCCTGAAACGGCTGCGTTCCGGCAGCGCATCATGGGCGGATACGGCGTTGGCGATGGGCTATTACGATCAGGCGCATATGGATCATGAACTGGTGGCGCTGGCCGGGCTTTCAGCCCGAAAACTGCTCATGGTGGAGACGTTCGGCGCGTTCGTGCAGACATCTGGCGGATTTTTACAAGACACGCCCCCCGAAAGCGCATAAGCTGGCAGTATCGAACGCTGTTGATCAGGTGCGGTGGCATAGAAACGGCACACTGGCGTAACGGAGTCTCCCAATGTCGAACAAGCAGTTTCGTAACAACATGCGCATCGTCCACCTGCTCACGGCGGTCGTCGTGGGGACGTTCATCTATTCACCCTGGTCAGCAGACCCCACGTTTGCCGCAGCGGTGCGGTTCATCGTCCTGCCGCTGCTTTCCCTCACAGGGCTGATCATGTGGCAGCAGGCGCGTCTTGGTAAATGGATTCGCCAGCGTACCGCATCGTCCAGCGTGTCATAAGGGGAATGGTCATGCAGCACCCATGCTTTTATTCTGCCTTCGATTGGTGGGACTGCTGGCCATTCCCGCTTCAGAAACGGTGTTCCCCGCTCACGGAACACCGTTTCTGATTCTTACTTCCCGCTGCCCAGCGTCAGCCCTTGAATGAAATAGCGCTGCAAGAAGGCGAACACGAACAGCGTCGGCAGCACGCCGATCAGCGACCCGGCGGTGATCAGCGGCCAGTTGGTGGTGAACTGCCCGCGCAGCCCGGCCAGCCCCGCCGTAATCGGCTTCAGCGCTTCGCTCTGAATCAGGATCAGCGCCCACAGGTAATCGTTGAAAATCCAGGTGAATTCAAGCGTGGCCAGCGCCGCCATCGCCGGCAGCGTCAGCGGCATGATGATCTGCCAGTAGATGCGAAAATCGCTGCACCCGTCCACCCGCGCCGCTTCGACGATGTCGTTGGGGATGGTTTTCATGAAGTTGCGCAGCACCATCGTGCAGAAGCCCATCTGAAAGGCGGTGTGGATGATGATGAGCGCGCCGTAGGTATTGTACAGGCGCAGATCGTTCATCATCTTGAACACGGGCAGCAGCAAAATCTGAAACGGGAGCATCGTCCCGGCCACGAACATGAAGTACAGCGGCAGCGCCAGCTTGAAACGGTAGCGCGCCAGCGCGAACGCCGACAGCGACGAGAGGAACAGCGTGGCGATGAGCGATGGAATGGTGACGATGAAGCTGTTGCCCAGGTAGCGCGACACCCGCGCCTGTTCCCACGCGGCGGGGAAATTGTCGAGCGTGAGCGCCGATAGATCGGGCTGCCAGAAGCCGTTGAGCGAAATTTCGTCCTGGGTGCGCACGCTGGTGAGCAGCGCGCTGAAGAACGGCAGCAGCCAGATCGCCGTCAGCACGATCAGCGCGGCGTACAGCGCGATTCGGCTGGCCTTGATCGGCTTGCGCTTGGGCGTGCTGCCAATCTGCGCCGAAGGCAGGGCGATCTGACCGCTGAGGGTGGTATTTGCCATGATCGACCGCTCCTTTAATAATCCAGCTCTTTACGGACGCTGACGTACAGATACGGGATGATGATCACCAGCGAGATCGAGAGCAGCACGACGGCAATCGATGCGCCGTAGCCGAACTGGTAATTGTTGAACGCCTCAATGTACATGAAGTTCGCCAGCACGTTCGATGCCCCGCCCAACGGGGTCATGACCTGCACCAGGTCGAACGAGCGGAGCGAATCGATCACCGAAATCACCAGCACGACCGTCGTGATTGGCGCAAGCAGCGGAAAGATCACCTTGCGGAACAACTGCCAGGGACTCGCGCCGTCCACTTTGGCCGCTTCGACCAGCGACGGATCGAGATTTTTCAGCCCGGCCAGGTACAGGATCATCACATAGCCGACCTGCCGCCACACCGCCGCGCCCAAAATCGAAGCCAGCGCCAGGTTGCGGTCTGCCAGCCAGCCGGGGCCGCGCTCCAGCGGGGTGATGAACGGGAACACCGAAGCGAGCGCCTGCGATGCGCCGACGATCACCGAATTGAGGATGCCCGCACGCGGTTCGTAAATCCACATCCAGATCGTGCCGATCACCACGAACGAGAGGATCAGCGGGGCGTAAAAGCTGATTTTGAACCAGCGTGCGCCGCGAATATTGGAATTGAAGATCATCGCCAGCCCCAGGCCAAGCGTGGTGGGGACGGTGAGAAACACGATTACCCAGGTGACATTGTTGTTGAAGGCGGTGACAAAATCGCGGTCGGGCGGGTTTGCGCCGTTCAGCGGCAGCCCCAACAGGCGGTCATAGTTGCCCAGGCTCAGTTGATCCGGGCTGGGGATGGGCGAAACGCCGTCCCAACTGGTCAGGCTGAGGTAAAACGAAAACAGCATCGGAAAAATGATCCACGTGGCATACACGGCCAGTGGGACGAGCAGAAACAAATAGGGTGTCCAGTTGATCTTTTGCCGCTTACCCGCTCGATCCGGGCGCTGCGTGACCGTCGCGGCCAGGGTAGCCATCGTCGTATGTCCTTCTACCACACCAGTACGGGGCGTTCAACAAACGAAAAGGGGCGGCCATGATGCGCCGCCCCCGCAAACTGTCAGCATGGCGGCGGGAGGCGGCATCTGGTGCAGCCCCCCGCACAGGTGATGCACTATTCGGCGGCGGCAATTTCCGCTGCAATGCGCACGCGATCCGCTTCCAGGCTTTCCAGCAGGCCAGCGACATCGGCGTTCATCGGGTCAGCGATGAATTCCGCGAAGGCGTTCAAGCCCGCTTCGGCCATTTCCGGGGTGGTATCGCGGTCATAGAACTGGGCGACGTAATCGGCGCTCTGCACCAGTTCGATACCCTTGCGCTGTGCTTCGGTGAAGTTGCTGGTATCCACGTCGGTGCGGGTGGGCAGGCGGCCCAGTTCATCGGCGGCGAACTGCTGCACTTCCTGTGAACCGAGGAAGGCGAGGAAGTCGAACCCGCCTTCGGGGTTGGTGCTGTTGGCGCTCATGAAGTACCCGTCGGTCGGCGCGTCGATGCCAATCGGCACGTCGGGGTTGATGATCGGGAACATGGCGAAATCGTAATCGTCCTGAATTTCGTCCGGCACGCTGTCGGTGATGAAGCCGCCCATCAGGTACATGGCCGCTTCGCCGCGATTCATGAAATCGAGGCCGCCCTGCCAGTCATAGGCCGCGCTGTCGGGCAGGAAGCAGTTGCGTTCGTAGAGCTGCCGCCAGTGATCGAACACCGCGACCACGCGCTCATCGGTGTAGCTTTCCTGCAAACGCATCAGGTTGATGTGGAATTCGGGGCCGTTGATGCGCATGTTGAGGAAGTCGAACCAGGCTGCCGCCGTCCAGGGAGCCTGGGTGCCAATGGTGATCGGCACGATGCCCGCCGCGTTGAGCGTATCGCAGGCCGCCAGCAGGTCATCCCAGGTGGCGGGGGCGGTCAGGCCGTTGGCTTCCAGGATGCTGGTGCGGAAGTACATCGCCCACCAGTAATAGCTGGTCGGGACGAAATACTGCGCTTCGTTCTGGGTGGCCAGCGCGACGAAACCGGGCGCGTAGACATCGTTCCAGCCTTCGCGTTCGTACAGCGGGGTCAGGTCGTAGGCCAGTTCACGATCCACGAAGAAGGCCATGCGGTTGCCCGCGAACCAGGTCAGCACGTCCGGCGACGGGTCCGCGACCAGGTAGGTACGGACGGCCTGTTTGAAGGCTTCATGATCGGTGATCGAATGTTCGAGCGGCTGATCCGGGTTGGCTTCATTCCACATGGCGACGATGGCTTCATCGGCTTCGCGTGCGCCGGGGTCACTGCTGTACGAGGCATAGCGGATCAGGGTATCCTGTGCGGATGCGCCCACGACCGCCAGGGCGGCGGCGATGATCAGCGCGAACAGCACGAGGCTGCGGCGGCGGAAAAACGTCTGCATGATGCAATATCTCCTGAAAAGTAAACGAATTGTTGATCTAGATGTTCATCGGCGGGCGGAACGCGCACAATACGCTTTCAACCTTGCAGCGATTGAATGCCATTGTAACGCTTTTACCGAATCCGCAACATGGTTTTTTGGTGCAAATGCACGGCGAGCGTATCAAACCCCTCATCCCCTGGCCTCTTTCTCCGTGCGAACGCCGTTCGCCTGCAAGCGAGGAGAAGGGAAAAAAACCCTGCTTTTGTCCCTCTCCTCGTTTACGTGGGAGAGGGACGGCTCAGCAAAGCTGAGCAGGGTGAGGGGCTAATTCAGGCGAAACAAATTTGATGCGGTTGCCCTGGGGGGCAAATGCACGGCGCTGCTATGCGGATAGGTTCTGCATGAAGCTGCTGAAAGCGAGCAAATCCTGAAGCGCGGCGCGCAGCGTTTCCCATAAATCGCCCAGCGGCACGCTGGTCACGTCGGTGTTCGGGCGCGGCACCGCGTCAATCAGCATCGATAGTTCTTTCAGGGCGCGTTCGTGGTGGGTGCGCATCTTGCTGAAGCGCGTGATCGCCTGGCGGATGGCCGTTTCGTCCTGCACGACCCGCTTTTGTTCGGCATTTTCGTAATAATACCGGTAGCGCCATTCGCGCAGTTCGGTGTTCATCGCCGCCATGCGTTCGTGGCAGTAGCCCAGCACCGCGAACAACTGATCGGCGGCGCGTTTATCGGCGCTTTCGGGCGCAGAATCGTCCAGCAGGCCGCCGACGCGCTCCTCCAGCAGCCGCCCGACCAGTTCAAGCGCGGCACGGGCGCGGCTCAACCGCTGCGTATATTCGTTATTCAACTGCCACAGCATATCAGCGGTTTGAATCATGGCTGTTTGGGTTTTTTTGGCAGAATGCGCGTTACACTGATGATAGCACGAATCCTTTGCCTGTAGCCGCGCAAAAATCGCTTCAGGATTAGAACATCAGTGCGGAAACGGGATGCACAAAACCGTATTTTTGTGATATGCTAACCGTGTCGGTAGATGGGTAACGGTGACCCGATGAGTAAATACGACGATTACGATGATTATGACGAGGAGTATGAGGACGAGGAGTTCGAGGACGACGACGAACTAGACGAAGAACCCCCCTCCCGTCCTTCCGCCTCAAATCCTTTCAGCAGACCCGCCTCTGGGCTTCCAGGCGGCGCGGGGAGCAGTTCCGGCGGCGCTGGCGTGCGCGGCGCGGGCATCCCGGCGCGGCCAGCGGGTGACCGCCCTGCTTCAGGCGGCTCCGGTTCGGGCGGCGACCGCCCCGGAAGTTCCGGCGGTACCAATGCGCCCAGTCCAATTCGCGGCGGTTCCCCTGGCGGCGGCTCACAGGGTGGTGGATCGCCCTTTCAGCGGAACCCGCTCCCTGGCTCCGGCGGTTCATCCGGTTCAGCAGGCGACCGCCCCGGATCATCGGGTTCGGGGACGTTCGGCGCACGCCCCGGCGGGGATCGTCCCGCCAGCGGCGCTGGAGATCGCCCCGGTGGGGAGCGCCCGCCGATTGGGGGCAACAGTCCGTTCGGAAACCGCGACCGGGACGGTGAACAGCGCCCTGGCTCCGGCTCACAAGGTGACCGCCCCGGATCATCGGGGTCGGGTACGTTCGGCGCACGCCCCGGCGGGGATCGTCCCGGCGGGGATCGTCCCGGCGGGGATCGCGCTGCCAACAGCCCCTTCGGAAACCGCGACCGCGACGGCGAGTCTCGCCCTGGTGCGTCCGGCTCATCGGGATCGGGCGCGTTCGGCGCACGTCCCGGCGGGGATCGTCCAGCCAGCGGTTCCGGTGGAGATCGACCCGGATCGGGTTCCTTCAACCGCGAGCCGGGGGATAGAGATCGGGATGCGAACAAACCCGCTGCCAGCGGTGGATCGGCGGGCGACAAGAAAGATGCGCCCGGCGGCGGTGCATTCGGTGGACTGGGTGCGCGTAACCCGTTCGGCAAAAAAGACGATGCAGCGGGCGACAAAAAGCCCGACGATAAAAAAGATGCGAAACCGGGCGATAAACCCGCTGGCGGCGGGATCGGCGGCGCACTGGCGGGCGGCATTGGCAATCTAGCCAGCCGCACCCCGTTCGGCAAAAAAGACGATGCGGCGGGCGACAAAAAGCCCGACGACAAAAAAGACGCAAAACCAGGCGATAAACCCGCTGGCGGCGGCATCGGCGGGGCGCTTTCGGGCGGGCTGGGCAATCTAGCCAGCCGCACCCCATTCGGCAAGAAGGACGATGCGCCCGGCGACAAGAAAGACCCGCCCGCCGCATCGAGCGCCAGCCGCCCCGCGTCCGCGCCCGGCGGCAGTGCGAGCGCGTCCACGTCGATTGGTGGGGGCAGCGGCGCACGTCCGTTCGGCGGCGGCGCACCGGGTTCAAGCGGAGCCAGCGGCACGAGTGCGGCACCCGGCGCGAAACCGGGCGATAAACCTGCCGAAAACAAGCCAGCGGGCGGAATCGGCGCGCTGGCGGGCGGCTTAGCCGGGAAGCTCCCGTCGTTGGGCGGCGGGAGCAAAGACGCGCCGAAGGGAGCCGCGCCCGCGAAGCCCGGCGAAAAACCCGCTGAAAAGCCCGCGACCAGCGCGGTCGGCGGGATTGCGAACAAACTTCCATTCGGGAATCGCGGCGACGCGAAGGCCGATGCCAAACCCGCGACGGGCGGCAAGGCGACGGCTCCGGCTGGTGCAAAAGGTGCAAAAGCGGCGGCTGCGCCCGTCTCGTTCGTCGATCAAGCGCGTGACCGCCTGAAAAACCTGTTCAACCCGCAGCCCGACCCAAAATCCGCGAAGGCGCGCATCAGCAAAGCGCCCAAAGTCGAATCCGGGGGGATGTCGCTCGATACCAAACTGGATATCCTGGGCGTGGGGCTGCTGCTCGGCTCATTGGCGATTCTGCTCAGCAGTTTGTCGCCCGCTCAGGGCGCGATCTTCGGCAGCATCAATTCCACGCTTTCGTTCTGGTTCGGGTGGGGCGCGGTGGCGATCCCCATTGCCATGTTCGGGATCGGCGTATTCCTGATCCTGCGGCATTTTGGCGATGAAGCCCCGGTCGTGGGCGGCACGCGGCTGATCGGCATCGGCCTGTTGTACATCGGCCTGCTGGCGCTGATGCAGTACTCGAATGCGCTCGATTACCCACCGGGCGAAAACCAGACCTTCGCGGATTACCTGAACGCGCTGCGCAATGTGATGCTGCCGCTGGCGGCGGAGTTCGGGCGCGGCGGCGGGCGGGTGGGCGGCGAGATTTACTATCTGCTGCTCAGCAATTTTGGCGAACTGCCCGGTTTCCTGATCATCCTGTTCGTGCTGGTGGTCGGGGTCATGCTTTCGCTCAAACTGAGCGCGGCGGAGATCGCCATCATCGTGATGAGTATAGGCCGCAGCTTTGGCGATTCGGTCAGCCGCCGCCGCCAGGTCGCCGCCGTGCGCCGCGTGGAGCGCGAAGAAGCCGCCGCGCAGAAGGCCGCACAGCAGGCCGCGCTTGCCGCACAGGTCAGCGTGATGCGCCCGCCGGAGACGCTGCCGGCTGGCGCGGGCAAACCCGCCCTGCCCGCGCCGATTCCCGCGCCCGCCATCATGCAGCCCGCCGCGCTGGAAGCCCAGTCGCCCGAACGCACGATTCAGTTGACGACGCGCGGGCGCACGCTGACGACCACCTTCCCTGAAGCCAGCGACGCGACCGCCGAAGCGGTTCCCGTCACGCCGCCCCCGGCAGCAGCGCCGCCGTCGGTCTATGTCCCGGCCAGCGCGCCGCCGCTCACCGTCGCGGCATCGGCTGCGCCCGCTGCTGTCAGCGCTGATTCGGCCAAACCGGGCGGGCTGTTCGGGCGTTTCGGCGGCAGGGGCGATGCGTCAAGCAAAGCCGCCGCGCCAACCTCAGTTGGTACGCCAGCCTCAGTTGGCACGTCCACGTCGGTTGGCACGTCCACGCCAGTTGGCACAGAACCCGCCAAAGCGGGCGGGCTGTTCGGGCGTTTCGGTGGCAAAGGCGATGCGTCAAGCAAACCCGCCGCGCCAACCTCAGTTGGCACACCAACCCCGGTTGGTACGTCCACGTCAGTTGGCGCGCCCACCCCGGTTGGCGCGCCTGCTTCCGCTGTTCCACCTGCGCCCGGCACGGTGAGTCAAGCGCCCGTCAGCACAGGTGCGCCCGCCGAAACCCGGTCGCCATATGCGCCGCCTGCGTCAGTTGGCACGCCCACATCAGCGATTGCGCCCGCCCAGGCCGAAGCGCCCGCCGCCGCTGAAACGGCGAGTTCGCCTGCCCGCGACACGTCAACGACTGCGCCAGCAGCGGCAGCCGCACCATCGCTCGGTGACCTGGCGCGCGCATCGGTCAGCACGGGGGATGCGCCCGCGCCCGCTGCCCCGCTCACGGTGCAGCCCGTCCAGCGGACTCCGCTGGGGGCAAAGCCGGACAGCGCGCCCGCACCCTCCAGCACGCCCGCATGGGATCGGCGCATGGAACAGGTGGGCGCGCCGGAAGAAAAGGCGGGCGATGAAGCCTTGATCCCCGGCCTGACCGCGCCCATTGTGACATCGCGCGCGCCGCGCATCAGTTCAGCAGGCACAGGCGATGGACCGCCGCCCGCGCCGCCCTCTGCCCGGTCAGCGGCGGCCAGCGGCGGCAGCGCAACCTTCGGCGCGGCCAGCGATGACGAATCGCCGTTCCCCGCGCCCGCCCGCAACGCCCGGCTGCGCAAAGACTGGAATATGCCGGACATCACCCAACTGCTGATGAGCGGGCAGGATCAGGAACTCGATCATGCGCTGCTGCTGCGCCGTGCCAAAATCATTGAAGAAACGCTCGAAAGCTTCGGCGCGCCGGGGCGCGTGGTCGAAGTGCGCACCGGCCCGGTCGTGACTCAGTTCGGCGTGGAGCCGGATTACATCGTGGCACGTGGCAAGAAAAGCCGCGTCAAGGTTGGGGCGATTGCCGCGCTCGATAAAGACTTGCAGTTGGCGCTTGGCGCACGCTCGATTCGTATTGAAGCGCCCGTCCCCGGCAAAGGCTACGTCGGCATTGAAGTGCCGAACGAACAAAGCACGGTCGTGCGGCTGCGCGATGTGATGGAAAGCGACCAGTTCCGCAAGATCAACAAGCCGCTGGCGATTGCGCTTGGCCAGGGTGTGGACGGTACGCCCGTCGCCGCCGACTTATCCGGGATGCCGCATCTGCTCATCGCCGGGACGACGGGTTCGGGGAAATCCGTCTGCGTCAATTCGATCATCGCCAGCCTGCTGCTGCGCAACACGCCGCAGCAGTTGAAATTCATCATGGTAGACCCCAAGCGCGTCGAACTGACGCAGTACAACGGGATTCCGCACCTGGTCGCGCCCGTCGTCGTCGAACTGGAACGCATCGTCAGCGTGCTGAAATGGGTGACGCGGGAAATGGACGACCGCTACCGCAAATTCAGCGCGGCGGGGTCGCGCAATATCGAAGATTACAACCGCCATTTGCGCACGGGCGATGACCCGATGCCGTACATGGTGGTGATCATCGACGAACTGGCCGACCTGATGATGATGGCCCCGGACGAAACCGAAAAGGTGATCACCCGTATTGCGGCGCTGGCGCGTGCGACGGGCATCCACCTGGTGATCGCTACGCAGCGCCCATCGGTCGATGTCGTCACCGGGTTGATCAAAGCCAACTTCCCGGCACGCATCGCGTTCGCCGTGGCGGGCGGCGTGGATAGCCGCGTCATTCTCGACCAGCCCGGCGCGGAACGTCTGCTCGGTCGCGGCGACATGCTGTACATGAGCGGCGATTCGCCGTCGCCTGTGCGTTTGCAGGGCGTGTTCGTCAGCGACAGCGAGATCAACAACATCACCCGTGCCTGGCGCGGCCAGATGAGCGAAGAAGACCTGATCGCGGCGGCGCGTCCGCTCGGCTCCGGCTTTCAGGACGATGTGCGCACGGCGGTCGATAATGGCAACCCGAACGGCGGCGGCGTGTGGAATCCGCTCGTGACCGGGCGCGGCACGCCGTCCCAACCGACCACAGGCCGCCCCCAGGGCGTGACAGTCGCCGGGGGGAGCAGTGCGCCCGCGCCCGCCTGGGATCAGGAAGGGCGGGGCGCTTCGACCGTGCAGGCCGTGCGCCCGGATGTGGACGATGACGACGATGACGAAAGCACCGACGCGATCTACGAGCAGGCGGTCGAACTGGTGCGCACGATGAAAAAGGCGAGCGTCTCGCTGCTTCAACGCAAACTGCGCATCGGCTACACCCGCGCTGCCCGGCTGATCGACCTGATGGAGGAACGCGGCGTAGTGGGCGCGGCCAAAGATGGCAGCAGCACCCCCCGCGACGTGATCGGCTAAGCGCGACACGCGACAAACGAATCAACTTCAGCTGCCCCTCACCCCGCTCAGCATGGCTGAGCAGGGTGGGGGGTTTTGCTGCCTTTGCCGTGATCGCTGATGCCAACAGCGTTGACAAATGCCTCCCGTGTATTATACTTTTCCTATTCAATTTGTCGGGTAAGTCGCGCCAAAGAGCTGCTGAAGGACTTCGATCATGTCTGCTGCTGATGCTTCTTCTGACCGCCGCGTCGATCACAGCGCACTGCGCACCAACCAGGCGTTCATCATCACCCTGCTGATCGCCGCTTTCGTCCTCAATCTGTGGCCGCTGGTATCTTTCGTGGCCGCCGTAATGCTGGTCGGCACGCTGATCCCGACCGCCGGGTTATTCAAAGCGGTGTACTTCGCCGTGCTGCGACCCGCCGGGATCGTGCAGCCAGTGGTGCGGCTCGATAACCCGGAACCGCATCTGTTCGCGCAGGGTGTGGGCGGCGCGGTGCTGACCGTCGCCTCCATCGCCTTTCTGACGGGCGCGGCGGGCATTGGCTGGGCGCTGACCTGGCTGGTGGTGGGGCTGGCGGCGCTCAATCTGTTTGCCGGGGTGTGCGTCGGCTGTCTGATGTACTACCAGCTTCACCGGCTGGGCGTGCCGGGATTTACGCACGCGCCCATCGCGGATGGTTCCGGCGCGCAGGGGCGGTGACCGATGCTGGAACGTTTGATCATCGCCGCGCTGCTGATCGCGCTGGGGGCAGCCGCCTGGCTGCTCTATAACCGGTTCGCGCTGCGCCGGCTGGCCGTCCGCGCCGAACGCGATCCGCTGCTGGCCGACCTGCCCTCCGGCACGCCCGTGATCCTGTACTTCACTACGCCAACGTGCGCCCCATGCCGCACGCAGCAGAAACCCGCGCTGACCCATCTGCGCACGGAACTGGGCGATTCTGTGCAGATCGTGGAGATCGATGCTACCCTTCAGCCGAACGATGCCGACCGCTGGGGCGTGTTCTCCGCGCCGACTACCTTTGTAATCGACCGGGACGGCAGGCCGCGCCATGTCAATCGTGGGGTGGCCTCTGCGGAAACCCTGCGCGCCCAAATCGATGCTGTGGCGTGACCCGGTGAAAAAACAAGCGATTGCGCGCACAGGCGAAACGAAGTTCCGCACTGCGCCTTTGCGTTGACCCTTTTTGGTCTGCTGCGATAGCCCCTGCCGCTTCTTGTCAGGGCAAACGCAGCAAAATCTTTGTCCCGTTACAGCCATGCCACCCCTCAGCCCCACAAAGGTGCGAGCGGAGAAAAACAAGGGCGCAGCGCGGTTCCCCCCTCTCCCCGCATCCGACGGATGCAGTGGGAGAGGGGGTTGGGGGTGAGGGACGTTTTGCTGCGATAGCCCCTGCCGCTTGTGTTTAAGTCTTTTTGACTTCGCTTAACGATTTGTTACACTCCACGCTGAATCCCGCAATACCTTTTGCCATGTGATTCTTCTATCGTTCAGGAGCTGTTGGATGAAACTGCTTCGCCTCTTTCCGATTCTGCTGCTCTCACTCATGCTGACGGCGGTCGTCAGCGCCCAGGATGAACGGGTGCTGGTGATCGGCCATGCCGAAAGCACCGATTCGCTGGACCCGGCACGCGGCTATACCCAGACGACGGGCGTGATTCACCGCGCCACGTATGAAACGCTCGTCACCTTCCCGGATGACAGCGCCGCCGAAATTCTGCCGCTGCTGGCGACCGACTGGACGATCAGCGACGATGGGCTGACGTACACCTTCAACCTGAACCCGGATGCAGTGTTCAGCGATGGCAGCGCGGTCACGGCGGACGATGTGGTCTTTTCGGTCAACCGCTTGAAAAATGTGGCGGGCAGCCCGTCGTTCCTGGCGGCCAACATCGCCAGCGTGACCGCCGACGATGCCGATACCGTCACGTTCGTGCTGAGCGAAGGCACGCCCGCATTCCTGGCGAACCTGGCCAACAGTGCCTTTGGGGTGGTGAACAGCGAAGTCGTGACCGCCAACGGCGGGACGGACACCGCCGAAGATGCCGCCGAAGCCTACCTGAACGCGACGAGCGCCGGGTCTGGCCCGTATGTGCTGGAAGCGTGGGAACCCCAGGTCGAAACCGTGCTGGCGCGCAACCCGAACTACTATGGCGACGCGCCGTACTTCGACCGTGTGATCATCACCAACATTGCCGAACCCGCCACGCAGAAGGTCGCGCTGGAAAGCGGCGAGATCGATCTTGCGCTTGACCTGACCAGCGATCAAATTCTGCCGCTGGAAGGCAACGATGCGATCTCGATCTACCGCGGTCCCGGTAACATCGTCCATTTCCTGATCATGAACAACGATCCCGAAGTGGGCGGCGCGGTCAGCGATCCGCTGGTGCAGCGGGCGATTCGGCTGGCGCTCGATTACCCCGGTTACGCGGCGCTGTGGGGCGGGGTGCAGCCCGGCAGCATGATGTTCTTCGGAAATGCGTTCTCGTTCGCGCCGGAACAGGGCGTACAGCGCAATCTTGACGAAGCGCGGGCGCTGCTGGCCGAAGCGGGCTACGCCGATGGGCTGGCATTGCAGCTCGATTACCCGACGTTCACGTTCCAGGGCGTGAACATGGATACCAACGCCCAGAAAATTCAGGCCGACCTGCTCGAAGTCGGGATCAACGTCACGCTCAACCCCGGTGAACTTCAGGTCGCGCTGGAAGCCTACCGCAGCGGCACGCAGCCGTTCGGGTACTGGTTCTGGGGGCCGGATGTGCTGGATGCCATCGATATGCTGTCGTTCCTGCCGGGCGGCAAGGTGGCCGAAGAACGCGCCCGCTGGACACCGGACATGATCGAAGCCGAAACGGTCGAAATGATCGAAACCGCCCGCACCGCCACTGACCCCGCCGTGCGCGAAGAAGTGTACACCGCGCTGCAAACCTATATGCAGACCAACAGCTCGTATGCGCCGTTCATTCAGCCCAACGTGCAGACCGCGTTCGCGGCGGATGTGCAGGGCTATGTGTGGCATCCGCAGTGGCTGCTCGATGTCGCGCTGCTGAGCCGCGCCGAATAACGCTTTACCCCGCCGCCGCTGCATCCCTAAACCGGGTGTGCGGCGGCGCGCTGTCCCGTCCGCACGAGTGAGAGAGTACCCTATGTCGCTGGCTGTGTATGCACTGCGCCGGGTCGCGTTCACCGTGCCGCTCCTGCTTGGGATCACGCTGGTTTCGTTCCTGATCGCCAATGCCGTCCCCGCCGACCCGATCAACGTCAACCTGCCGCAAAGCCAACTGAACAACCCGGAGATCGTCGCGGCTTTTCGGGAGCGGTGGGGGCTGGATAAGCCGCCCGCCGAACAGTATCTCACCTACCTGGGCAACCTGCTGCGCGGCGACCTGGGAACATCGATCCGGTCGCGCAACCCGGTCGCGGAGGACATCGCGCAGTTTTTGCCCGCCACCATCGAACTGGCGACCAACGCGACGATCTTCGGCGTGATCATCGGGGTCACCCTGGGGATCGCGTCGGCGGTGTGGCGCAATTCCCCGGTGGATTTCGTCGCCCGGTCGCTGGCGGTGGTCGGCGTAAGTATTCCGGTGTTCGTGCTGGCGCTGGTGTTCCTCAGCGTGTTTCATGCCCAGTTGGGGTGGGCGGCAGGTCCCGGCAGGCTCGATTTCACGATGGACGATCCGCCGCTGGTGACCGGGCTGTTCACGGTCGATGCGCTGATCGCCGGGCGCATGGACATCTTCCAGAACGCGCTGGCGCATCTGGTGCTGCCCAGCCTGGTGCTGGCGCTGTACATCGCCGGATTGATCAGCCGCGTCACCCGTTCGGCCATGCTCGATGTGCTGAGCATGGATTACATGCGCACGGCGCGGGCAAAAGGAGTCCATGAGCGCTGGGTGGTGCTGCGGCACGGCCTGGCGAACGCGCTTATGCCCATCGTCACGGTGATCGGGTTGTCGTATGGCAACCTGCTGGCCGGGGCGGTGCTGACCGAATCGATCTTCGCGTGGCCGGGGATCGGGCGGTACATGTTCCGGGCTTCGACTTCTCAGGATTTCCCGGCGATCATGGGCGTGAGCCTGATGATCGCCTTCCTCTACGTGGTGGTGAACTTTGTCGTCGATCTCCTCTACTACTTCCTCGATCCGCGTATCCGCGTCTCGTAAGCGGCGGGTGACGGCGCTGCGGGGAATCGCCCGCCGTAACCCGCTGCTCGTGGTTGGTGCGGTGGTGGCCGTCGCCTGGGTGATCGCCGCCGTGTTCGCGCCCGCGCTCACCCCGCTTCAGCCGTTGACCCAGAACGTGAGCGCTCGCTTGCAGCCGCCCGGCCTGTTCCCCTGGGGGACGGATGAACTGGGGCGGGATATTTTCACCCGTGTGCTGTATGGGGCGCGCATCACCATTCCGGCGGGTATCCTGGTGATCGCCTTCGGCAGCCTGTTGGGGATGGCCGTCGGCGCGGTGGCCGGGTTCATCGGCGGCATCGGTGACGAGATCATCATGCGGCTGACCGAACTGTTCATGGCCTTCCCGACGATCATCCTGGCGATGGCCGTCAGCGCCGCGCTTGGCCCAGACATTCGCAACGCGATCATCGCGCTGGTGGTGGTGTGGTGGCCGCCGTATGCCCGGCTGATGCGCGGGCTGGTGCTGAAGGCCAAAACCCAGGACTATGTCGAGGCGGCCATGTGCCTGGGTGCAAGCCGCCCGTACCTGCTGTGGCGGACGATCCTGCCCAACTGCCTTTCCCCGATGCTGGTGATGACCACGCTCGATATTGGCAGCGCGATCCTCACCTTCGCCGGGTTGAGCTTTTTAGGGCTTGGCCCGGAACCCGCGTCGCCGGAATGGGGGCGTATGGTCGCCGTCGGCATCGACTATTTCGATCAATGGTGGATGTGGCTGTTCCCCGGCGCATCGATTGCCAGCCTGGTGATCGCCTTCAACTTCATCGGGGATGGCCTGCGCGATGTGTTCGACGTGCGCCTGCGCTGAGGGAAACATGGACCGCTAAAAACTTGGCACAAAGACGCAAAGATGAACCTGATCTTTGCGTCTTTTGTGTGCCGAACTTGTTCGGCCTGTGTCCTTGCGTTGATTCTTTTATTTTTCATCGGTGGCTTTTGATGCGGTTGCCCTGTGTAATCGGGACATATCACGTGTAGGCAGGCGGGAAGTGCCGCTACAATCAAGTCATGAGGACATGAACAAGGGAGCAGCGGCGCATGGCAGCGATGAATTATCCGGATGTACTCGGTTACATCACCAACGGGGAACGGCTGGCGGTGGGCGCGGCACACATCGCGGTGTCCACCCGTCCCGCTGAAGGCGCACGGGCAGGCCAGGCGACTCAGGTGCTGGTGCTGGCGCAGAATATGCTCGATGTCGATATTGACCTGATCGCGGTGGTGCAGGTGCCGGATACCGATGCACGCCGCCAAAAGCACAAGTTCAGCGTAAAAACCGGGCGCTACGTCGTCGGGATGAAGGCCGCCGAAGTCGGAGTCCTCTCGATCCCGGTGCTGTCGCTGCTCGATACCGCGCCGGGCGATGGCTACAAGGTCGGAATCGAACTGGATGCGAAGGCGCTGCACAAAGGCGAACGGGTGCGCGGGGAAGGCGGCGGCTTCAACCGCGAGTACCTGAGCGCCGACGCGCTGAAAAAGTGCGATTCGCTGCGTAAACTGACGTGGAGCGCCCACAAACGCGCCGCCCGGAACGCGCTGGATGTGACGTTCAACCTGCTCCCGCCGCGCCTGAACCAACCCATCGACGATGTGAAAGCCGGCTGGCTGAGCCTGGTCAGGATGCCCGATTATCTCGACCCGCGCCTGTCGATGCACCGCTTTGGCGATGTGATCACCAGCGAACTGCTGCCCCGGCTGCGCCGCGAGACGATGTACGAACCGCTGGTCACGGAAACCCAAAGCCGCTTCGCCCGCGCCGGGTTCCCGCTGCGCGAAAGCGAAGCCCGCCTGATCGCCCGGCTGATGGCGCTGATTCTGGAATACGCCGCGCCGAAAGAGACGCAGCACGGGTTCGTGATCGCCGGGCATCACAACATCAAGGCGCTGCTGCTCAAAGACCCGCGTGAACTGGACGACAGGCTGCGGCTGCCGCGCTGGTTTCAGGCCATGCTCAGCACGATCAGCAAAGATGAAAGCGCGGCGGCCAACCCCGCCCAGGTGATTCCCGCCCAGCTTTACCCCGACCTGCTGTACGATGCGATCATTTACGGGTTCAACCTGGTGGAAACCGCGACCGGGGAGGATTTAGGCACCGCCCCGGAGATCGAACAATACGCGCAGCAGAATCTTGAACGGCTGGCGGGCGGCGGGCTGGATTTCAGCCGGGTGTACCTGCCGCTGGTCATGGCGGGCATCCTGATCAACGACCGCCTGCTGATGGGCAAAGAAGAACCCGTCGCCCTGCTGCGCGGCGTGGGCGCGGACATTGAAGACCGCGTGTTCGATATTGCCGAAGACGACACGCCGATTTACGAGATGACCAATCAGTTGATCATGCAGCAGGGGCAGCGCTACGGGTTTTACAAATGAACGGGTCAAGCCAGGACGGGTATGCATATCCTGACGTACTGGGCGCGATCACAGGCGGCGAACGGGTGGGGATGCACGCGCTTCAGTTCGCGGTCGGCGCAGCGCCCGCGCTGACGTACATCGGCCAGCCGTTCGAGATCGTGATCGTGCTGCAAAACATGGCCGATCAACCGCTGGAGGTCAAAATTTCGCTGGGGCTGCCCACGCGCACACCGGATGGCCGCCCGCTGCTGTTCGTCACCCCGCGCCCGCTGTTCGCGCTGCGCATGTCGCCGGGAGAGGTAGGGGTAGCGCGCATTCCGGCGGCGGCGCAGTTGCCCACCCCCCAACCGCTCGTCGATGTGCCGATTCGCGTGGCGGTGCGCCAGCGCGTGCAGTCCCCATTCCGGTTCGTGCGCGCCCCACGCGGCGGCGCGCCCCCGGCAGATTTAGCCGTGACCCCCTTCCAACTGCAAGCACTGCGCGATGTCGAATACGTCGAACACCCGCTCGATCAATCGCCCGAAAGCGTGAGCGTCCGTGTGAGCGTGGCCGCCGGAACCGTGCCGGGGCGCGCCCACCTGCAAGAGGCCAGGCCGCGCTATACCCCGCTGTGGACACCGGATCAGATGGCCGCTGAACGGGCGCGGACGTTGGAGCAGCAGGACGAAGCCCGCTTCATTGCCGCCGACCTGATGGCCGACATTCCGGCGGTGTTTCCAGCGCTGGTGGTGGGGATCAACGGGCTGTACGCCCGCTACGGTCACCCGCTCAAGCCGGGCGAAGACCAGGCCATCGCCCGCATGATCGCGTATGTGATGCGCGATCACAGCCGCCACGACCAGGATTACCAGCTTGAGGATTACCGCTGGTTTCAAACGCTGTGCCAGGTGATGGCCTACGACGTGAACGCGGTGCGCCGTCCATCGGCTGACCTGGTGCTGCGGCATCTGCTGTTCGCCGCGCTGCACGATGCCGTGTTCGCCGCCTACCGCCTGATTCGCCCGCGTCTGCGCATCGACCTGGGCGACCGCGTTGCCCGCGATGAACGCGCCCACAAAATCCTGACCTGGCTGGCCGGGCATACCGAGCCTGATTTGGACTACGCCTATCTGCCGCTGGCGTTGGGCGGGCTGTGCCTGTACCGGGAAACCTTCCCGTCCGAACCCGATCCCTGGCGCATGGTCGAAGACATGCGCGAAGCCTACCGCCAGCGTGTACGCCTGGATGTGGCCGACGAACGGCCTACGCTTGACCTGCTGGATCGGATTCTGCTGCAAGTGGAAGATGAACTGCGCAGCGAACCAGCTCCATGAGCCAAGTGGTGGGGCTGCGCTGACCTACCCCCTCACCCTGCTCAACTGCGTTGAGCCGTCCCTCTCCCACGCAAGCGGGTAGAGGGACAAAAGCAGGGCGTTTTCCCCCCGTCTCCTCGCTTGCGGGCGAACGGAGTCTGCACCGGATGAGGGGATTTTATAGCGATTACCCTGCTGCCCTGACCAGATGCCAATAGTTTTCTTACGCGATGCGCCTATACTGGTACCATCACAGTGATTTAAGGACTCCTCAATCCCATGATGCGTTTTGACCGATTTACCGAACGCGCTCAAGATGCGGCAGCCCGCGCTTACGAAATCTTGCAGCGCTATGGGCATAACCAGGTCGATACAGAACACATCCTGTTGGCGCTGGTGGAACAAACCGACGGGGTGATCCCGCAAATTCTCGAACGGCTGAGCGTGGATGTCGAAATGATCCGGCGCAAGCTGGATGAAATTCTGCGCGTCACCCCGAAGGCGGCGATCTACGGCCAGGGGACGGGGCAGGTGTTCATCACCCCCCGCGTCAAGCGGATCATCGACCTGGCGAACGAAGAAGCCAACCGGCTGCGGGACGAGTACATTTCGACCGAACACATTTTTATGGCGATCCTGAGCGAACGCAATACCGCCGTCGCCAAGATCATGAGCGATAACGGCATCACGCTGGATAAAGTGCGCGATACGATCAAGGATGTGCGCGGCGGCCAGCGCGTGACCGACCCCCAGGCGGAAGGCCGCTACCGCACGCTGGAAAAATACAGCCGCGACCTGACGCGCATGGCGTTGGAAGGCAAGCTTGACCCGGTGATCGGGCGGGATGCCGAAATCATGCGCGTGATTCAGATTTTGTGCCGCCGCACCAAGAACAACCCGGTGCTGATTGGCGAGGCGGGCGTAGGCAAGACGGCGATTGTCGAAGGGCTGGCGCAGAAGATCGCCACCGCCGATGTCCCGGAAATTTTGCAGGGCAAGCGCGTCGTCTCGCTCGATTTGGGCGCGATGCTGGCGGGCAGCCGTTTTCGCGGTGAATTTGAAGAACGTCTGAAGGCGACCATCGAAGAAGTGCAGCGCGCCGAAGGCGAGATCATCCTGTTCATCGACGAACTGCACCAGGTGGTGGGCGCGGGGGCAGCACAGGGCGCGCTGGATGCGGGCAACATGATGAAACCCGCCCTGGCACGCGGTGAACTTCAGTGTGTGGGCGCGACCACGCTCGATGAATACCGCCAGCACATCGAAAAGGATTCGGCGCTGGATCGGCGGTTCGCCCCGGTGTACGTCGAAGAACCGAATGTCGAAGATACCATCGATATGCTGTTCGGGCTGCGTGACCGCTACGAAGCGCATCACAAGGTCACGATCAGCGATGAAGCGGTGGTGGCGGCGGCGCGGCTGGCGGATCGCTACGTGATGGATCGCCGCCTGCCGGACAAAGCGATTGACCTGCTCGATGAAGCGGCTGCGCGTCTGCGCGTGGCGCTGTATTCGATGCCCGCGCACCTGAAAGAGATGCAGGAAGCCGTCAACCGCCTGAAGGCCGATGAAGAAGCGGCGGGCATGGCGCGGGAATACGAACGCGCCGCCGAATACAAGATGCGCCGTTTGCAGCTTGAGACCGATTACGACCAGGCGCGGTTTTCGTGGCAGAAAGAGAACACGCTCGATGAAGTGGTGAGCGCCGACGACATCGCAGCGGTCGTCAGCCAGTGGACGGGCATCCCCACCACCCAGGTGTTAGAAACCGAAGGTGAAAAACTGCTGCGCATGGAAGAAGTGCTGCACAACAGCATCATCGGGCAGGAAGGCGCGGTCAGCGCGATTGCCAACGCCATCCGGCGCGCCCGCAGCGGCTTGAAAGACCCGCATCGTCCGATTGGCTCGTTCATCTTCCTGGGGTCGAGCGGGGTCGGCAAGACGCAGCTTGCCAAAGCGCTGGCCAAGTTCCTGTTCGACGATGAAGAAGCGCTGGTGCGCGTGGATATGAGCGAGTACCGCGAACAGCACACCGTCAGCCGTCTGTTCGGTGCGCCGCCGGGGTATGTCGGCTATGAGGAAGGTGGCCAGTTGACCGAAGCCGTGCGCCGCCGCCCGTACCGCGTGATCCTGTTCGACGAGATCGAAAAAGCGCACCCGGATGTGTGGAACGCGCTGCTGCAAATTCTAGAAGATGGCCGCCTGACCGATGGCCAGGGGCGCACGGTCGATTTCAGTAATACCGTGATCATCATGACGAGCAACCTGGGGACGGAGTTTGCCCGGCGCGGCGGGGCGCTCGGTTTCGTGCAGACCGCCGACGAACAGGCGATTGCCGACCACCAGAAGATCGAAAAGGCGATGCGCGATACGTTCCGCCCGGAATTTCTCAACCGCATCGACGAGATCATCATTTTCGAGCCGCTCACGCTTGAACAGGTCGAACGGATCGTCGATTTACAGCTCAACGAAATTGGCGAACGGCTTTCGGAACTGGGGCTGCAAGTTCACCTGACCGAACCCGCCCGCGCATGGCTGGCGCGCAAGGGTTATGACCCGCAATTCGGGGCGCGTCCGCTGCGCCGTGCGCTTCAGCGTTATGTCGAAAACGAGCTGAGCCAGCTTTTGCTGAAGGGCAACATCGAACACGGTGACCTGATCGTGATCGACGAGATCGACAACAAGCTGACGTTCGAGCGCCAGGAGAACACCAGCACCGGGTATTTCCAGGAAATCCCACAGGATCAGGAAGACACATTGATCGAGTAAGCGCACGTGAACCGATGAAAAGAGGGAACGACGTATGGCTAAAGGACACACGCTCATGCTGGTGCTGCCGACACGCGGCGCACTGGTGGACGCGCACGACCGGTTGAACAGCCTGGATTACATCACGATCAAGCACGCCGCCGTCATCGCCAAAGCTGAAACGGGCGAAGTACAAATCCTGGATGACGACGTGAAGCCGGATGAAGGCGCAATCGTCGGCGGGACGCTGGGCGCGATGCTTGGCACGTTGGGCGTGGCCGGGTTGGGCGCACTGCTGCTGCCGGGCGTGGGCGCGCTGATCGCGGTGGGCGCAAGCGCGTTGATCGGCGGGATCGTCGGCGGGGCGACGGGCGGCGTACTGGCCGGGCTGATCGACAGCGGGTTCAGGGATGACCAGGTCGCACGGCTGGCCGCTCACCTGGAAGCGGGCAAGGTCGCCAGTGTGTACGAACTGGATGCGACCCCAACCGCCGATGGCGACGTGATCGCCCGGCTGCGGCAGGATTTAGCGGCCTACAACCCGGAGATCGAAGCCGCGCCGCCTACAGTCTGATGCGGGGCAGTCCTCACCCCCAGCCCCTCTCCCACGCGCTGCGCTCCGGGAGAGGGGAGAAAACGCACGCTGTGAATGCGCCGGGGCTTTTCCTCCCCCTCGCCCCGCATCCGAAGGATGCAGTGGGAGAGGGGGACTGAGGGGGTGAGGGCGCTGAAAAAGGTTATCGCTTTTTGCACACCACTTCGGCTACACTGAGGATCAAAGTCGATTCATACGGGACACTTCATCAGGTGGGGGTGCAGAATGTCCAATGAATGGATTGTGGCGGTGTTTCCGTCACGTGCAGCGCTGACGACGGCGCTGGATCAACTGAAACAGTGGAAGCAGTCTCCGATTCGCCGTGCCGCCATCGTCGCAAAGGCGGAAAGCGGCGAAATCGTCGTCGTGGGCGATGACATCGGGGTCGATGAAGGCGGGATCGCTGGCGGGACGCTTGGCCTGGGAATTGGCGCGTTGGGGATGGTGCAGTTGGGCGCGCTGGCCGTCCCAGGCATTGGCGCAGTGATCGTTGCGACCGGGGCGCTGGCAGGGGCGCTGTTGGGCAGCATCACCGCCCGTATTGGCGTGCTGCTGCTGGCGCTGCGCCGCAAGGCGGATGCCGAATACCAGGCGCTCGCGTCGCAGCTTCGGGCGGGCAGCCCGGCGCTGGTGCTGGAACTGCGCAGCGGGCTGGATGCGCTGCCGCTGCTGCAAGACCTGTTCGATAAGCACCGCGCCGAAGTATTGCAGGCCGACCGTACCCCGGTATCGGTGTAACGCGCCAGCAGCGGCCCGCTGCTGCAAGACCTGTTCGATAAACACCGCGCCGAAGTATTGCAGGCCGACCGCATTCCGGCATCGGTCTGAAACATCAAACAGCGGGGGAGCCAATTCCCCCGCTAGCCTTTCACCGCGCCGTCGATATAGCCCCGGAAGAACGCGCCGCGTGCCAGCAGAAAGATCGCGATCCCCGGCAGCATGATCAAGATGCTGGCGGCGTTGAGCATCTCGCTGTTGTTGCCCGTCAGTTGATTCTGAAAATCGAGCAGGCCGACGGTCGCCGTTTTCAGTTCATCGGTACGAATCAGCACCGACGCGGTAAGAAAATCGTTCCAGTTGAACACGAAATTGGTCAGGAACACCGCCACCAGCCCCGGCAGCGAGATCGGCAGAATCACGCGCCAAAGCGCCTGCATCACCGACGCACCATCCACGAACGCGGCTTCTTCCAGCTCTCGCGGGATCGAATCGAAGAAGCCTTTCATCACCCACACGCCGAACGGGATGCCGAATGCACCGTACACGCCGATCACGATCAGCGCGTTGACCGCCTGCCGCCCGCTCAAATCGGCAATCACGGTGATGTTGTTCGGCACGGCGCGCAGAATCTCGCTCGATAAGCGGTAGAGCGGGATCAGGTTGACGATCCCCGGCAGCATGATCAGCCCCAACATGCCGATCAGCAGCCAGCGCCGCCCGGCGAAGCGCTGCCGCGCAAACGCATAGCCCGCCAGCGCACACAGCGTCGTCGTCACCAGCGCCCCGCCCAGGCTCATCACCGTGCTGTTGACCAGGTTGCGCACAAAGCGCGGGGTGGCGAAAAGCTGTTCATAATGCCCCAGGTAGATTCCCTGCTGAAACAGCTCGCGGGACTGGCCGTAGCCACGCGGCTGCAACGACGTGATCAGCGTATACACAATCGGGAACATCAGCACGACGCACACCACGATCAGCACCAGCGACAGACCGTACCGGGTCAGCCAGCGGTTGGGGCGGCGCGGGGCGCTGTGTTCCAGTGGAAAAGTACGGTTCGTCTCATGCACCGTCGGTATGGGATGGGTGCGGATGACGGCTTCACGATTCATGATCATCTCGTTTCTGCGATTGTGGGCGCATCAGTCGAGCGCATTCTGCGCTCGCATCCCGTTGATGTAGACCAGCGCCAGCGCCGCGTTGACGAAAAACATCAGCACCGATACCGCCGACGCATAGCCAAAATTGTTGAACTGAAGCGCCTGTTTGTACATTTGCAGGCTGATCACGTCGGTGGCGCGTCCGGGGCCGCCATCGGTGATCGAAAGGAACATCCCCACCGCGTTGATCGCCTGAATTGACAGGAACACAACCGTCACCTGGGTGGTGGGCAGCATGAGCGGGTAGGTGATGCGCCAGAAGCGCTGCCAGCGGTTCGCACCGTCGATGCTGGCCGCTTCGCCCAGTTCTGCCGGGACGGTCTGCAAGCCCGCCAGGAGCAGCAGCAGCGCGAACGCGACCCCGCGCCACACCGTCGCCGCGACGACCACGCTCATCGCGCCGATGGCTTCGCCCAGGAAGGAATAATCGCCCAACAGCGGGCCAAGCACGTTTTGCAGCACGCCGATGTTGGGCAGGAACATCCAGCGCCACATGATGCCGGCGACGATCTCCGACAGCATCCAGGGGATGAAGATCAGCGTGAGGAAGAAGGCACTACCTTTCGGTCGGCTCTTGAAGATCAGCGCCAGCGCGAAGCCGAACACGATCACCAGCCCCACGTACAGGCCGCCGTAGATCAGTGTGCGCGCCAAACCCGTCCAGAAATTGGCGTTAGTCAGGATGTTCTGGAAGTTCTCCAGGCCGACGTACACCAGGTCGGCGCGGCGGTTTTCGTGCAGGCTGAGCCAAAAGCTGTAGAGCGTTGGGATTAGGATCACCGCGCCGACGAACACGAGCGCCGGGGTGATGAGCAGATAGGGAAACAGGCGTTGCAAGCGCGTGCTGACCATCGCACACCTTTCGCACGTCGATAGCAATGGGTTGAAAGGGGGGAAACTGCCCCTCATCCTAATCTCGGACAGGGTGAGGGGCGATTTGTTTACGTGCAGCCGTTCGCGCCGCTGGTGACGCTGGCAGCGCGCATCACCAGTACTGCTGAAGGACTTCATCCTGTGCGGCTTGCAGGCGTTCGAGCGCGGGGATCGCCGGGTCGAGCAGCAGTTCCTGCCAGGCAATCGCCAGCGTATCCAGGCTTTCGACGTAGTACGGGCTTTGCTGCATGTACAGGCCGCTCCCGCCTAAAATTGCATCTACCTGGGCGAAGAACGGCGATGCGGCGGAGTCACTGCCGCCCAGCGTTGGCACGCCGAAGTTCGATTCCGCCCATTCCGCGACGAATTCGGGGGTCATGAACGCGCTGATGAAGGCGGCTGCGCCTTCCGGGTTGGCCGCGCCTTCCGGCACGACCCAGCTTTCGCTGTTCAGGAACACGTAGCGCCCGCCGCCGAAATCGAAGCCCGGCGCAAGCATGACTTCGCCCGCGTCCACCGCTTCGCGCAGCCCCGGCACGAAAATGCCCGACCACGACCCGCCGCTGAAGCTCATCGACACGCCATCGATCCAGGGCGCTTCCGCGTCGGCAAATTCACCCGTCACCGATGCTTCGGGCAGCAGCCCGCTTTGCAGCAGCGCCCGCCCATATTCGACGACTTCCGCGACTTCGGCGCTGGCCCAGTTCGGGCGGCCTTCTTCGTCGAACAGGCTGCCGCCATTCGACGCGATCAGCGGCCACCAGGCGACTTCGATTGCGCCGTAGCTGCGCCCGCTGAAGAACGTAGTGAAATATTCGCGGCCTTCCGCTAACCCGCCATCGGCATAGGCCAGGGCTTCTTCGGCAGTGGTGGGGAAGCCGTTCGGGAAATCGGCGGCCCGGTAATACGTAATGCCGCCGCGCACGGTGTTGGCGACGCACACGC
Organism: bacterium; assembly: GCA_033764035.1. Lineage (GTDB taxonomy): Bacteria > Chloroflexota > Anaerolineae > Aggregatilineales > Phototrophicaceae > Flexifilum. The sequence continues at coordinate 11,923 of JANRJJ010000023.1, read as the reverse complement.
GCACGTCATCGATCACGCAGGCATTGGTATCGCCCGCCGAAAGCTGACCGAGCCAGGGCTGATCCGCCAGCAGGTCATCGAGCGGCATGAGCGCGCCCGCATCGAGAAGCTGGGGAATCTGCTGGCTGCTGATCTCGACCAAATCCGGCACATCGCCGCCAGCGGTGACGGCAATCGCCAGCCGCGTCGTGATCTGATCCCACGCGACGGTTTCGACGTTCACGGTGATGCCGCTGTCGGCTTCAAACTGGGCGATGAAGGCGGCCAGCGAAACGGCGCGGGCTTCTTCGGTGTTGGTGATGTCCAGGCTCGTCCACAGGGTGATCGAATCGCTTTGGGCGGACAGGCTGAACGGGAGGACGGCGATCACCAGTGCGATGACGGCGATCAGGAACAGGGACTTCTTCATTGCAACCTCACCTTTGGTAGGCTTGTGAAAAGGGAACGACTGGCTGAAAGGGTGATGGTACGGTTACCCAACCTGTATGGGTACAACGGGTTGCACAGGTTCCTGTAGTGTATGCCCAAGATCAAAGTTAAAGGTTAACAAACATCGCGGTTGGGATGAGTTTTTGTAGAGAAAACGAACGTCCGTGCGGGGGGAATGGACTGCCCGCAGGCCAGGTTCATGGAACCGAAATCGGGACAGAAAGTCGGACAAAAGGTCACCCTTCATCAGACCATGTGTGCTACGCTGTGAGTGTAAAGTTGTCCATTGTTAAATGCAGATGAAGGATTTTTCATGCCCACCATGCCCGCTATACCCCGTCCGGTGATCGTGAAGGAAACGCCCAAGTAAGCGGCTCCTCCACGCCAACGCCAAGCTGCCTTGTCTGGGCAGCCGTCGCCGCTGCCGCCGCGCCCCGCGACTCTACAGGAACGCGGCAGCCGTATCTCGTTTTCCGAAGCGGTGCGCGCCGCACCTTCACGATAACGAATCGTGTCGGTTTGCGCTAGCCTGCCCTGCGCTATAATCGTGCCACTTACAATATGGATCAGCGGACGACAACACGCAGTGAACATCAATACGCAGTGGACATCATCATGACGACGACAGCAGAGGTGATCATCATCGGCGCGGGGCTAAGCGGGCTGATGGCCGCCCGCACGCTCATGCAGGCGGGCAAGCATGTTCTGGTGCTGGACAAAGGCCGCAGCGTGGGCGGGCGTATGGCGACCCGGCGCATCGGCGGCGGCCAGGCGGATCACGGCGCACAGTTTTTCACCGTGCGCGATCCCGCGTTCGCGGCGCATGTCGAACGCTGGCTGGCCGATGGCCTTGCCTTCGAGTGGTCACGCGGGTGGGGCAATGGCAGCCTGGACGATGCCCGCGATGGCCACCCCCGTTACGCCGTGCGCGGCGGCATGAACGCGCTCACCCGCCATCTGGCCGCCGGAGTCGAAACCCGCGTCAACGTCGAAATTGGCGCGGTGCGCTGCGATGCGCACGCATGGACGGCCACCGATACGCACGGGAACGCCTACAGCGGCGGCGCGCTCCTCCTCACCCCGCCGATTCCGCAGTCGCTCAAACTGATCGACAATGGCGGAGTCCGGCTCGATGACGGCGAGCGCCGCGCCCTGGAGCAGATCGCCTATGAGCCGTGTATCGCCGTCATGCTTCAGGTGGACGGCGAAACCCGCCTGCCCGCCCCCGGCGCGCTTCAGCGACCCGACGCGCCGATCTCGTGGATCGCCGACAACCGCAGCAAAGGCTTGTCCGCTTCAACGCTGATCACCGCGCAGACCCACCCGGACTACAGCCGCGCCTGGTACGACCAGCCCGACGACGCGGTACTTGAGGCGGTGCGCGCCGAACTGACCCCACTGCTGAGCGACGATGCCCTCATCACCCATGCCGAAGTCAAGCGCTGGCGTTATTCCCGCCCGGTCACGGTGTACCCCGAACGCTGCCTGGTGGCAGCCGGCCAGCCGATCCCGCTCGTGTTCGCGGGCGATGCGTTCGGCGGCCCGCGTGTGGAAGGCGCAGTGTTGAGCGGACTCGCGGCGGGCGCGGCGCTGAATGCGCGGATCGGCAGCCTGAAGGGATGAAGTCCCCCAACTGGCGGGGGTCAGTCATCGGGATTACAGCCTACAATCGCAGTGTGTACGCTAAGCAGGATGGACGGTGCGCGAGCCTTTGCCATCCTGCCCGTTCAAAAGGACACGCACATGCGCAAACGTGGGTTCGTGATCGGGTTGTGCTGCATCATCTTCACGCTGCTGCCGCTGGCACACGCACAGGATCAAATGGCGGGCGGTATCGCACGGATGGCCGCCTATTTCCCACAGGATACGTTCCTGTTCGCGGCGGCGCGCATCGATGATGCGTACCTTCAGGAGATCGACGCGCTGGCCGAACGCATCCTGGGCGACTTTCAGCAGTTCGGCGTGCCGTCGTTCAGCCTGGAACAGGCGCTCATGCTGGTGACGGGCGATGCGCGGGAATCGCTCGCCTGGCTGGGCGATGCTGCCGCCATCGGCGCGGTGGGCGACCCGCGCCAGGTGTTCGACCCGCAGCCGGGTGGTGACACGTACCAGGCCTACGCCGTGATCGCAATCGACGACCCCGCCGCCGCCGCTGCCTACTTGGAAACCCGTCTGCTGGCGGCGGGCTACGAACGCCGCGCCGACGATGGCGCATTCGTCCGCCCGGATAATCTGGTAGTCACAGTGCAGGGTGACGTGCTGATCGTCTACGCGGATGGCAGTCCCGCGCCCACACTGGAAAACGCTTCGGGGCTGGAGAGCAGTCCGTCCTTTACGGCGGCGCTGGCCGAACTCCCCGCTGAAGGTTACAACCTGCTGGCGTATGGCGATCTTGAAGTGCAGGACTTCGGCAGGGCGCTTTCGCCAGGGGTCGATAGGGTGATCCCCGAAGTGCCGCCGTTCATGATCGGCGCGACGATCTTGCAGGGCGATACGCTGGCGCTCGATCTCGTCCACCTGACGGCGTTCGAGTCCGTTGGCACAATCGACCCGGCATTCGCCCGCTTCATCCCGGCGGATGCCAACGTCGTCGTCCATGCTACCAACCTGACCACGACGATCCGCGAGACGCTGTACCGCTACTTCGACCTGATCCTGTTCGGGGTGCGTCCCCCCGGCGCTGCGTTTGAGGGCGGCGGGACGGAAAGCGCGCTGAGCCAGGCGCTCGCTTCGGCGGGGATCGACCTGGATGAAGATATCCTGCGCTGGACAACGGGCGATTATGCCCTGTTCATGCGCGTCGATACGGTCGGCATCGCCCGCACGGTCGTGCAGAACCGGGTCGATCTCAATGCCGCGCTCGATTTTGGGTTCGTGACCGAAGCGACCGACCCGGAAGCCGCCGCCGCGTTCGCGGATGCCCTGGTCGAACTGCTCACGGAAGCCGGGCGCGCCAGCGAATCGGCGCTGCGCGTCACGCCGTATACCGTTGGCGGGGTCGATGCCGCGCTGTTTGAACTGACCGTCGAACTGGCGCAGGGAGCCGAACCGTACACGCTCGCACTCGTGATTGGCACGACCGACGCTGTGTTCTTCGTGACCACGCTCGGCGCGGCGGAATCGCTGTTCACCAGCGATGCTTCACTGCTCAACGCCGCGGCCTACCAGGATGCGGCGAACGTGATCCTGCCCAACCCGGCCAGCGTGTGGTACACCGATGGCGAAGGCTTCATCGTCGGGGCGGTGGCCAACCCCATCGGCCTGCCAGCAGGGTTAGCGCTGCTGGGTCCTTCCGTCGGGAATGTGTTCAGCAGCATTGTCACCAACCTGGACGGTACGGGCGCGCCGCCGACGGCCACCCCCACGCCCAGCCCCACCCCCACGCTGACCGCGCCGCAGATCGATCAGCAGGTCGCGCCCCTGGAAACGCTGAACAACCTGATTCGCCACAGCACGATGAGCAGCACGATCACCGGCAGCGGTGCGACCGTGCTGCGCATGACGATCACGCTCAACCCAGAATCGTAACCCGCCCCGGTTACTCCGCCGCAGCGCCTTTGCAGTAGCGGTCGAACCAGTTCACCATGTGGATCAAGCGATCCACGCGGTGGGCGGGTTCGCCGCTGCGCGATTTTTCGTGGCCTTCACGCGGGTAGCGCAGCATCTTCACCACCCCGCCGCTGCGATGCACATAGGCGAACAACTGCTCTGCCTGTTCAATCGGCACGCGGTAATCCTGTTCGGCGTGTTCGATCAACAGCGGCGTGCGCATGTGGTGCGCATAGGCCAATGGCGAATGCGCCCACAGCTTATCGGGATTTTCCCAGGGTTCGGCGGCAAATTCGCCAGAGATCAGCGACGGCACATCGCTCGTGCCGTAGAAGCTGAGCAGGTTGTACACCCCACGCTGTGCCACCGCCGCCTTGAAGCGGTCGGTATGGCCGATGATCCACGCCACCATATAGCCGCCATAAGACCCCCCTGTGAGCGCCAGCCGATCCGCATCGACCATCCCCAGGCCGATCACATGATCCACCCCGGCCAGGATGTCGCGCATGGCGGTGTCGCCCCAGTTTTCATGAATCGCCTGGAGATACCCTTCGCCATAACCGTCGCTGCCGCGTGGGTTGGTCGCCAGCACCACGTAGCCGCGTGCGGCGTGGAACTGCCATTCCAGGAACATGCTCGGTTCGGCGGTACTCCACATCACATGCGGGCCGCCGTGAATATTGAGCGCGAGCGGGTACTGTTTTCCTTCCTCATACCCCACCGGGAGCAGGTACCAGCCGTGTACCGTATTGCCATCCGGCGACTGCACCCAGAATTCATGCGTCTGCTGCACCTGCACATCATCCAGGAAGCCCTGGTTGAAGTGCGTGCGCTGGATCATCTCGCCGCCGTAGGGCAGGAAGTACAATTCCTGCGGGCATTCGGGCGTGCTGGCGACGAACGCGACTCCCATCTCCCCCGCATCCAGGAACGCGGCGCGGAACCGCCCTTCGGCCAGCTTGCGCAGCGTGCCATCGGGCGCGGCGGCGTAGATCGGCGCGCTGCCATGCCAGTTGGCGATGAACACGATCTCGCTGCTGTCGGGCTTCCAGGCCATATGCTGCACGCTGCTGTCGAGCGGCGCATTCACATCGCGGATGGCGGGCGCGGAATCGATGGGCTGGCCGGATGCGGGCGCGGCGAACAAGCCCAGGTGCGTCAGCCGTTCGGTGACGGGCGGCCCAGTGCGCGGAAAGCGCGTGCAGGCGATCCAGCGGCCATCCGGCGACGGCAGCGGCGTGAACGTGGTCGCTTCTTCGCCCGTCAGCGCTTCGGTGTGGCCGTCCGCCGTCCGCACCCGGTAGATCGCGCTGGTGCGGGTCGGTTCGTCCGCCGCCGGGTCGGTCTGCCGGGCGGTATACACCCATGCGCCATCGGCAGCCCACGTCGGCGGCTCGTGGTTGGCCTCCACCTGGGTCAAACGGCGCGGCTGCGGCTTATCGGCTTCCGCATCGACGATGTATACATGCGCGTAGCGTTCGCCCGTGAACGTCGTCCCGGTGCGGTACGGAATCCGCCACACGGGGTACGGGTCGAGCCGCTTTTGATTGTCGTGATCCCAGCGTTCCTGGCGGTGACGGCTCTCCAGCTTGTCACGCGGGGGGATGTTCTTTTCGTCCTGGTCGCGGTCTTCGCGTTCGCGTTCGTCGGCGCTGGCCGCGCTCAGAAACGCCAGCGTGCGGCCATCCGGCGACCATGACGGGTGGGTTGCGCCGTTCAGCATCCGCGTGACGGGGCGGGCTTCTCCGCCCGGTGCGGTGACGGGGACGACGTAAATCTGCGGTTTGCCATCCGCACCGCGCCCGCTCTGAAACGCGATGCGCGTGCTGTCCGGCGACCACGCCGGGGCAGAGTCTTTATTGCCGCGTGTAATCTGCACCGGGTCGCCGCCCGCTGTCGGGACGATCCAGATATTGCGCACGTAATTGTTCTCGAACTTGTCCGGCTGCACACGGGTGAACGCAATCCAGCGCCCATCCGGGCTGAGCCGGGGGTCTTCCAGGGTGATGATGCGGTACAGGTCGTCGGGGGTGATCGGTCGTTTAGGCATGGGTGATCGGTTTGTTGAGGTGAACGGAAAGGTTAAAAATTGGGATGCGTTTACGGCTGTGTGAGCGTATACCCGCTGAACGTGACGGAAAAGCCATCGCCGCTGGGCGCACAGCACATCAGGCCGACCTGGACGGGATCATCCGCCGGAAAGTAGCCCTGACGGATCAGTGTGTAGCGTTCGCCATCGAGCGAATAGGCCACATACAGCGTGTAACCGATGCGCCGCAGTTCAAACCACAGGGCGGCGGGGGCATCGGGCAGCGCCACCACCGACCAATCGGAAAAATCGCGCGTCAGCACGGCGCTGGCCTGCTGCACGCCGTCGAGCAGTTCCACGCCGCACTTGAGCCAGTGTGCATCGTCCAGGCGGATCATCAGCCCGGCCTGGTCGTACTGTGCGGCATAGTCGCCCTGCACCTGCACGCGGGCGGTGAAATCGCCCGTGATGGGCTGATAGTAGAAATGCCCGTTGTGGGCGATGAAATTTTCGTGCGTCTTGCGCCAGTAATCGGTTTTCGGCGCGGTTCGTACTCGAATCACGCCGTCGGAGTCGTGCCAATCCGGGGGCGGGTAAAGCCATTCGCTGCCATGCGGGGGTGCGCCAGCCTGCTGCATGAAAGGGGTATCCTTTGCCTTGTGCGGTTGTGTGCTGGCTGTTACTGTAGCGCGTTTGTGCGGGGAATGACAACTGTTACAGAATAAAGAAGGCGCAATGTGTCGCTTCCACTGCGCCTTTGCATGGCGTGATGATGCTACTTCCCGACCCCGTGCTGCAAATAGACCTTCATCACCAGCCGCCCCAGGCGCAGTTCATCGCCGTTGCGCACCACGCGCACTTCACGCGGGTGCAAACGCTGGCCGTTCAGAAACGTGCCATTGGCGCTGTTCATATCGATCACGCACACGGTCTTGTCTTTCGGTTCGTAGCGCACGCTCATGTGCAGGCGCGAAATGCCGTGCGTATCGCCGCCGTGTTCAAGCAGGTCAATATCCGGCTTCATCGATGCGCCGTTGCTGCGGCCTACCACAATATCATGACGGTTGTCCTGCGGACGCAGCTTGAAGGCATAATTGGTATCGCGCAGCATGAGCAGCAGGGTGCTTTCTTCTCCAAAGTAGCTGGTATCGCTCCCGCCGCCTTCTTCAAGCCGGGTGGTTTCAAAGGCGCTTTTGCCCGTTTGCAGGAAATTGCCGCAGTGTGCGCACAGCACTTCATCGACCGGGTTCGGCTTGCCGCAGCGCGAACAGTTGGACGTTTTCACCCCCACGTACAGCGGGCGCACCGATTCCGGGCTGTTGGCCGCTGCCGCGTTCGGCTTCAGGCTCCGGATTGGGGAAGGCGCGGGGGTTGGGCTTTCTGCGGTGAGCGGCTGCGCCTTCGACGGTGTTTTCAGCAGCGCTTCCACCATGCGCACCTGGCGCACAATTTCGGTCTGATCGGCCTTTGCCAGGCATTCGATCTGCGGGCGGAGAATTTCCAATGCGACAGTGGCGGCAGTCCCGCGCCCACGCAGCCGGCTGTATTGTTGTACCAGGTCTTGTACCGGATTCATCTTTTCCTCTGCGCGCATCGCCATACCCCCGCTGTCCATACCTGGTAGTATATGCCGAAACTTTATGGTACAGTGCAGTGAACCTGTGCGTTTCACAAATTTTTCAGTAACGTGTCACTGTTCATTAAGGAGGCATCGCCATGCAGCTTGGTCTGCTCACGGTCACGCTCGAATACTGCGCAGCTTGAAAATATACCGCCCGTGCCATCAGTTTGATGGCCGAAATCCTGAACGAACGTGAAACCGAAGTGTTCATCAAGTCTTTCACGCTGCTTCCGTCGAAAGGCGGGGTGTTTGAATTCGTGGTGAACGGGGAACTGCTGTACAGCAAGAAGCTCACGGGTCGCCATGCCGAACCGGGCGAAATTCGGGCGCTGCTTCAGCCGATGATTGACGCGGTGAAGCCGCCGGGTTTCCAACTGCCCGGCGGCGATTGATAGGCACAAGTACAGAATCGACGCAAGGGCGCAGACCAACCCCTGGTTGGCACGAAATGCCAAAGACGCAACGATGATGTGCTTCCTTGCGCCCTTGCGTTGAGTCTTTCTTCTTTAAGGCTGGTTGACACCCGCTTGATGGATGGTTAAACTTCGCGGCTTCATCGTCCGTTACAAGCGTCAGTAAAGGGTGCGCACCGCGCCATGATCGTCGATTCTTCCCCCTCTGGTTCCGAACTGGCTGGCGTGAGCCGTACCACGCCGATCATCGAATGCCGAAATGTGAGCAAGTGGTTTGGCGATTTTCAGGCGCTGCGCGATGTCAGCGCGACGGTATACCCGCGTGAAGTCGTCGTCGTGATCGGTCCGTCGGGGTCGGGCAAATCGACCTTCATCCGCTGCATCAACCGCCTGGAAGAACACCAGCACGGCACGATCATCGTCGATAACATCGAGCTGAGCCACGATGTGCGCAATATCGCCGCCATTCGGCGCGAAATTGGCATGGTGTTCCAGCAGTTCAACCTGTTTCCGCACCTGACCGTGCTGCAAAACATCACGCTTGCGCCGATGAGCGTGCGCAAATGGCCGCGCGAACGCGCCGAAACCAAAGCCCGTGAACTGCTCGACCGCGTAGGCATCCCCGAACAGGCCGATAAATACCCGGCGCAGCTTTCCGGCGGCCAGCAGCAGCGCGTCGCCATTGCGCGGGCGCTGGCGATGGAACCCAAAATCATGCTGTTCGATGAGCCGACATCGGCGCTCGACCCGGAGATGATCAAAGAAGTGCTGGATGTGATGAAGGAACTGGCGCTGAGCGGCATGACCATGCTGTGCGTGACGCACGAAATGGGGTTCGCCCGCGAAGTGGCCGACCGGGTGCTGTTCTTCGATCAGGGCAGCATTGTGGAAGAAGGCAGGCCGGAACACTTCTTTGAAAACCCCAGCCACCCGCGCACCCAGTTGTTTTTATCGCAGATTCTCAAACATTAGCGTTCGACGTAGATCGTGGCCGCCAGCGTCCCGCCGATCACGCGCTGCACGCCATCGACCGTGACCGTGACCGGGCCATCGAACGGGTCGCGGGCGGTCACCGTCACCTGTGCGCCCAGGCGGAACCCGCGTTCGAGCGCGAAATTGAGCATGTCGGCATCCTCCATACCCAACTGCGATACCGCCGCGCTTTCCCCCACCGCCAGCGCCGAAAGCGGGAGCAGATCGCGCTTGGCGACCGCGCCTTCGGCGGTGGGAATCGGGTCGCCGTGCGGGTCGAAACCGGGATTACCTAGTTTGCGCGCAATCGCTTCGACGAACTGATCCGAAACGGCATGTTCCAGCCGTTCGGCTTCATCGTGAACTTCATGCAGCGCGTAGTTGAGTTCGTTCACCAGGTACAGCTCGATCAGGCGGTGACGGCGGATCACCCGCAGCGCGATTGCCTGCCCCGCCGCCGTGAGCAGCACCCCGTGATATTTGACGTAATCGATCAGCCCGGCAGCGACCAACCGCTGCGCCATATCCGTGACCGATGGTGCGGTGATGCTGAGCATGTCGCTGAGGGTGTTGGTCGAAACGCGGTCGCCCGCACCGCCGCGCTGTTGCAGGGTGTAGACGGCTTTCAGGAAGTTTTCGACTTTTTCGGAAGGTTGGGGGTTCTGGCTCATCACACTCGCCCATGACTGTGCTGCGCTTCCCCGCATTGTAGCATACTCTATGTACCTTCACTGAGGAATGATGGCCGACACCTATACCCTGCATATCGTTGCAGGTTGAATGTGTTAAAGCCCAGGAAACCGACGGTGACGAGTGTCCAGCACGCTTTATGACCGCGCATAGAACCGTGTGCCGCTGATCTGTTTGGAGCAGAAGTAACAGATTTACATACCTAAGGAAAACCAATTTCGTACACCTTTCATAGAACAAATGAGCGAAACCTGACGTACAATGCGTTTCAATTTCGTTACATTGTACTGGAAAGGTGAGAATGAAGATCAATGCAACCACTGAAGCGGTTTACGAATTTCTGAAATCCTATCACAACGAACATCATAAATCCCCCACAATGCGCGAAATCGCAGCGGGGTGTTTCATCGCAACAGGTTCCGTGATACGGCATCTTGATAGGCTGGAAATGTCAGGCCGTATACAGCGCGAACCTAATCAAGCCCGAAGCATTATTCTCATCCATGCAAAAGACAGTTCGTAACTCTGCGCATAAAAACTGAACAAATGTGCGAACAAATGTTCAACACTGCACGAACAAATGAGCTAACATGAAGTTGAGCAATTTAGCTCATTTATCAACCTGAAAGGATGCATGAATGCCTTCGTACAGCTTAAATGCCAAAGTTCGATGGGCGGATACCGGATACGACGTATTGCCTGCTCAAAATCTGTTCATCAGCGCCACAGGCGGAATTGGACCTTGGGGAGGGCGTAACATCGGCTCTGATGGTACGCCTGTTTACAAATGGAATCGGACAGTAGTTCCAAACGAGTATTTCTGCAAACTCGTTGGCAGGATCGGAACTTCTGGAATTCCATTCGGAATCGGTTCGGGATATGGGAATCCGTCTCCACCAGAAGGGCGGTTATACGTATCGGTCAACGATGGGGTTAGCTTTTCAGATAACACGGGATCATTCAACCTGGTGATCACTCAGGATGCCACTGCAATCGACAACCTGATCATCGAAATCGGTCGCTATAATGTCACCGTCTATAAAGATGGACTGGCAGCAACCGACCCCAACTACGCACAGCGCCGCGCCTGGACGTTTGCTGAACTCACCCAGGTTCTGTTTGGGTTACAATTCACGGCTCGTGCTTTATATGAGCGTAAGTATCCCGGCAGTACCGCTTCAACTGCTTATGACCAGATGCAGTCGCTGTTCCGTCGGGTCATGAACACATTTCAAATTCGTCGAGTTCAGAATGGGTACATTGTTGCCGCAAACGATGAGTGCAATGGAACGACAAATCAAGGCTGTACTTCAAACGGACAGGGAGCCATCGTGTTGTATGGTGATGTCAACGTGACACAGTACACCATCGTTCACGAGCTTGGGCATTACTTCAACAATCGCAGTGCAACATCGGGCGGTACTTCCTTGTTCGCTCGCATGGAAAGTGCTTCTGAGTCTGAGAACACCAATGGTCTTGTTTTTGGTGTGCTGGACAGCAATTTTTGGCGGCGCGGCGCTCGTGGATGGGGAAGCGGACCGGCATCTGTGTATACTGACGAAGGTATCCTTACCCCTCCTGCGCGACTCACCAATTTTCAGCAGAACAGCTATACCGCTAATATAGCCCCTGTTGGTGATGAGCGTCGTATTCGTATGGTTGACGAAGCGACTGCCGACATGTTTCTGAATTGGGTATATGCGGTTGCTACCTCCCGCGCACAAGGATTTCTGAATGTGAGTTGGTTAGCGAATGTCCCTGCAAGTTGTACAACGGCACAGGCAAATACAGCGGCGGGTTGTCCTGACCCCAGCAATCCAGGTAATGTACGTTACGACTGGATGCAGACTCAGATGGGGCAGATCTTTGCACAGCAGCCTACCTGGGTACGTTAGGCGAACCTGTCATTCAAACCACTGAGTTTCCGACGCTCTTTGGTCTACCCCCAGTTTAATGGAGTAACAGTGGCTCAAGCAGCCCTCGTGACCGGAGCAGCATAGGCGATGCCCGAGTGCAGCCGCTGTCGGTTATAGAACACCTCAATGTAATCAAAGGTCGCCATACGCGCTTCAGACCGAGTCGCAAAGACCAGTCCGTGAACCGCTTCGAGTTTGAGCGTAGCGAAGAAACTTTCCGCCATCGCATTGTCATAGCAGTTGCCCGACCCGCTCATGCTGCGGATGACTTTTCCCTCACAGGCTTCGGCGTAGAGCTGGTTGG
>JANRJJ010000022.1:0-317400 GCA_033764035.1 bacterium | reverse complement strand
ATCCTCTGCGGATCGAAGCGGGTTGAAGCCGGGGCGGGTGCGGGATTTTCATCTTTACAATTGAAGTTTCAATATCCTCTGCGGATCGAAGCGGGTTGAAGCTATGTTGTTATCCATTAAATAATTCTCTTAAAATTAAGTTTCAATATCCTCTGCGGATCGAAGCGGGTTGAAGCCGCCGTGCATTTTGCGACACAAAACAGGATGTGATGATACCATCAAGCAGTTCAGACGCTTTTTGACCTGTTTTTGTCGCCCACATTTTGACCTCAACATGCCTAAAATACTAGTACACCTGCGTTATTTTCGCAACTCCCCAACTGCGAAAAAACAGGGGGGAGTTGCGACACGTTACGAACTGCTAAACGTCGTTGCAAAACCGCCGAAATTCGCACGATTTACACTTGTTTCGCTCATCAACAGGCGGTGGCATATATTCGGTCATGCGAATATGGTGAATGTGAGTCAGCGTTTCGATGACCGAGTTGCGAAGCGCCCCGTCTAATGACACCATTTCAAAAGTCCTAGCCTTCATCAAGTAGATGAACGCCCGCCGCACAGGCAGCTTGAACGCTTCTTCCACCATCAGCCCATAAGCCGCTACCTGAATCAGGTGATTATCCCCCGCCCAGTTCGCCATTTTATAATCGACCACGATTGCCTCGTCGGGCGCGATCACCACTTCATCAATCAAGCCGGAGAGTTTCCATGTCGGCGATACCAGCCGAACATCAAAGCGTCGCTCCCCTTCGGTCAGGTGATAGGCAGACAGTTTGCGCCGCGCCGCCCGTTCGCGCGCTTGCTGATGTGCGGCTTGCCCTGCTTGCATTTTATACGTCGTGGGACGAATCCCCGGCGTACACGTTTCATAGTACACCACACGCGGGCAGTAGATATATTGTTTGACCAGGGTGATCGTGATCCATTGTTCCGGTTCTTCCGGCATCACGCTTTCATAACTCGCTTCGGTCAGGTCGTCCTCATTCGTCGGCAAATCTGGGAACATCGAACCCATCTCCTTCCTCTAGCGGGTCGGCTGACCATTGGCGGGTCACAACCTGCATCGCCTGTTCGATTTGTAAGCGTCGCCTCCACGCCTTTTCGTCAATGGGAAACAGATCAATGCGGGCGGGCGTGCCGTCTAAAATATGCTCAATCTTGAGCATGAGTTCTTCTTGGTGGGTGCGCGACAGTGACCCCGTGAACGCGCTGTACTGCACCCGATCCAAGCCGTAATCTAAGCACGCATCAGCAACTTTTGCCCGTTTGCGATCCTGTACAATGTCGTAAATCAACAGCACATGCATCGTTACCACGCCGCCCGGTACGGCGCATATGCATCGGTTTCACCGCGCAGATACGCTGCCAGCCGCCGTGCCTGCTTTTGAATGACTGTGTGGATGGGAGCGCGGTCCCCGTCATAGCGCACAGTGGCTTCCATGTGTTCGTTCATCTTTTTCGAAAAGCTGCGGCGCACATCGTCTTGCAGCATCCCCTCATTGGTCATCTCGATGGTATAGCGCCGCGTCACCAGCCCAATCACCAGCCGATCTACGCCAATGCTGCGAAATTCTTCCATCATGTCGAGCGTCAGCGATGGCTTACCGGGACGATCCGCATGGATGAACCCGGCAAACGAGTCCAGCCCGGCAAGGTGCAGCGCCCGTTCCACGCGGGTTCGCAAGATGCCATAACCATAGTTGAGCAGTGCATTGACCGGGTCCGTCGCGCCCCGCGTCGTGCGGTCTACCCATTCATACTCGCCCGGCACGACCCATCGCAGCGCTTGCCAGTATTGCACCGCCGCATTCGCCTCAAATGCCATCAGCGATGCCCGCAGATCGTCCAGCGATTGATCGCGTAGTCGGTGCAGTTTATCGGCATGGGGCATCATTTCGGCAGATGCGTCACGCAAGAGCTGGTATACCTCCGGTGCGCTGTCTTTGCGGGATTTCGCAATGTATTTCAGGGTAGCGGCTTGGTTATTGATTTTGGCGGCGGCAATTGCCAGACTGATCGCCGCCCCGCGACCATCGGCGTAGGCGGCAAGCTGCGCCCGCCGCGTTAAGACCGTGCCGCCAAGTCCGGGCGAATAAACCGACGCAAGCGGTTCGCCAATGCCGCTAAGGATGAAAATGGGAATGCCCCGTTCACAGCACGCCGCAATCGCGTCCGCCGATATGCTCACCCCACGCGACGCGATGATCACCTGCTCCAGGTGCATCAACGGCGCATGTGCCAATACGGTTTTGCCTTTTGTCCACAGCAGACGTTCGCTGTGCTTGCCAATGTGCGTCCCAAACTGATCCGCGTACAGATGGCTAACCACGCTCATGAACATGCTCTTTTCTACTCGACGCGAAAGTAGCCACCGCCCTTTGCCGCGTTTTTCCCAACGTGTAAGCTTTGTCCCCACAAAAGCCATGCCAGCACCTCTGGCGAGTGGATGCGCCACCGTGCCAGCCCGACAATGCCACCAATCGGGCTGCTTCGCCCCCGTTTTTGACTGAAACTGTCGATGTCTACCCAGCGGGTCGCGTCCAGCAGCAGCCCCGCCCCGTCGATTTCATCGCCTAGTTTGCCCATGCGCTGCCACTCGTCTTTCCACTGCAAGCGCGATGGCTTGGCATCCGGATACGTACCGTAGAGATCGACCAACGCCTGTGCGCGTTCGAGCAGGCGGCGCAGCAACGTTCCCATCTTCGGCGTATGCACCAACGCCCCCGATTCGATCAAACGCATGGGCGTAATGAAGCGCAGCGCCACTTCATCGGCGCTGCGCAGCCCAACTTCTTCCAAGACCCGACGATGAGTCACGGCAAAGCGTGGCGGCACCACCCGTTCGTGGTGCATCAAAATACGGCGCGAGTCGTTGAGGGGGAGAAATTCGGCAATCGACACCAAGCGAAACCCGCCGCGCCCCTTGCCAATGCCAAGATTGCCCATCTCTGGCACAGCGCGAAACAAATACGGGATGAGTGCCTGTGCGTCGCCGTACAGCGATACGCCGAATTTGAAGCGGTGTCCCTGTGTGACCGTGTTTCCGGCGGGCGGTTGCACGCTGAATGCTCGCGGCACATCCTGCCCCCGTGCATTGTTTTCATCTTCTGATGCCAGCAGCTCGCGCACCGGGTCGAGCGGCAGTCCCGGAATGGGGTCATTCGGGCTGAACAAATCGAGCATCGCTTTGTAGAGTGCGCCGCGTATCGCCGTGCCGGGTTGGTCGCCAAACGCGATGTGTTCGCGGGCTTCGCATAAAAATTCAAAATGGGCAGCGGTGAAGTGCTGCATGGGGTGATCCGTTTGGGTCATGGTTAGTCCGCTTCTGCTGGAACGTCGTACAAGTCTATGTCCGTGACGGGCGGCGAATGGAGGTCAACGCCATACAGGTCAAGCCCATCCTGTTCACGATATGGCACATTTACGACAAAGATTTCGCCTTTAGGGTCTCTTTTGCGCTTGCCATCGCTGATCGTATCGCGCCATCCCTTGCCCATCCCTTCCAGCCGGTGATATTGATGCCATGCCACAGGGACGAGCAGTTGAGCGGCTTCGATATACAAGCCTTTTGCACAAAGCCCCTCATACTTTTCGATGAACTGGAAGGGCAGCACATCCACGCCGTCAAACATTTTGAAGAACAACTGCTCAATCTGTGGGTCACTTTCGCAGAACGGAACGAATGAGCGCATCACCTCACGCTCAAATTGTTCAAGGCTGCGCCCATATAAATTT
Source organism: bacterium (assembly GCA_033764035.1). Taxonomy (GTDB): domain Bacteria; phylum Chloroflexota; class Anaerolineae; order Aggregatilineales; family Phototrophicaceae; genus Flexifilum. The sequence goes on along the minus strand of JANRJJ010000022.1, from coordinate 313,665 downwards.
TGCCAGCGGGCAAGCACCTCACCCTGATAAATATCCGCCAGCCATGTATCGACCATCGATTCGTTGATCGGCTGACCGTTCACGCTTTCCAACTTCTCCAGCGCGGCGACCAACATTGCTTGATCTTTGTAGATGTACTTCACGTTGTCGGGTTGTTCGCGCACCACATAAACATCCGCCAGCGGTGACCCCAACGGACGCGCCCGATTGACCCGTCCAAAACGCTGCAACAGCGCCTCTAAAGGCGCGGCTTCGGTATAAAGCGTATCCAGGTCGATATTGAGGCTGACCTCAACGACTTGGGTGGCAATCACGACGGTGCGCTTGCGGTGCTTACTACTGACCCCCGTCCATCGCTGGATCTGGGCTTCTTTGTCGTTCCGGTCTTGTCCTGAAAAGCGGCTGTGAATGACGACGATTTGTAAATCATCATCGGAATACCGTTCACGCAAGACGGGGTTGAGTGCGTCGTAGACCCCAAGCGCCCGTTTGACCGTGTTACAGCCGATCAAAATTGATTTTGTGGCAGCATCTTCAACGATGCGTTCCACTAAATCGGGCGATAACAAGTCGCCATCCAGCACATGGGCGCGATGGCGTGCAAATCGTTCATACGTCGGTTGGTCCGCTGACACCGTGCGTAAATCGGGAATGGCATCGTACAGCGCCTGTCGAAGCGGCGGCGGCAGCGTCGCCGTCATAATGAAGAACCGCGCTTCGCAGTGTTGAACGAGAAAGCGCGTCACGGCGACAATCAGAGCGGCACGTTCTGGGTCATAGGCGTGGATTTCGTCCATGATGAAGCGCCCGCCATAAAAGTGAGTCAACAGCGACTCGAAGCCCTTCAACTGGTACGGCACTTTGAGCAGTTGATACGGACTCATCACCGTTACGGGGAAAGCCAACAAACCTGTCAGTGCCTTTTGTTCATTGACGTGGGCAACGGTTTGATCGGTTTCGCCTGCTTGCGGCAGCAGTTGAGCATACAACGCCTGTTCCATGCGGCTGTGCTGCAACCCCACCTGATCTTTTTCGGTAAAAATGCGCTGAAGGCGTTCATAGGTCGCATTCATGCTCGCTTGGTAAGGCAGCATGTAGAAAATACGCGGCGCGGGCTGCCCGTCGTGGGCTTGCTGACGCGCCAGCCACAGCATCGCCGCTTCGGTTTTGCCGCTGCTGGTCGGGCTGATCAGCAGCATGGAACCCGCAGGTGCGTCGTTCGCCGCGCTTTGATGGGGAAACAAATCGCTGCCCGCTTTCAACGACGCGATGACCGTCTCGCGCTCCAGCGGCGCAGCTTGAAACGGGTTTGCGTGCGCTGACCCCGCATGATCGGACGTGACGATCAAGCCGCGCAGCAGCGCCCCTAAAACCACCGACTCGCCCCCATTTTTCAGCGACTGGGTATAGCGGGCGAGATCGTTCACCGCACGGTGAATCGCTTTTGGCGTGATCTGCGCGAGCGCCGCATCCAGCGGTGGCAAGGCTGGTACGTCGATAAACGGCGCGAACCCCAACGCCTCTGCCCACGCCGCCCCAGGATCGTATAGCCACCGATACAAGCGGCGGATGTTGACAGCCGATAACTCCGCAATCATGTGCGCGGCGCTGTCTTCATCCGGGTTATCGCGGTTAAAGGTGTAATGCTCGGTGATGAAATCTGCATTGCGGTGATGACACGCGATGACTGCGATCACATACGCACGATCCGCGTGACCCGCCGGAAACAGCCAGTCCACAAATGCCAGCGACAACGCTTCATGCCGGTAGCTCCACCGCTGTGCGCGGCGGTGCATGACGGCTTGAAAGCCATCTGCCGCCTTGCCGAAGTCGTGCAAAAACGTTCCCCAGTACAGCCAATGCCACAAGCGCGGCGTATTGAGGTGCTGTGCCAGCGTCGGACGCAGCCGCCTTTGATCCGCAAGGCAAGAGAGAACGTGCCATGTGTGTGTGACCAAGCTTTCCGGCGGGTTGGTTTTGGCAAGCAGCGTGTGAAGATCGGCATCGACATTAGGCATCGCAGACATGGCCGTTTTCTCTTAATCGTGATCGTTTTATACGAAGCGGTGCAGCACCACGCCGCGCGATAACCCATCTACCGTTGGGCTGGTAGGATCAACCCAGACAGGTTCATATGTTGTCCGAAACGGGTCTGTAGGATCGGGGAACAGTACCCGATCTTTGAGAATGGCATATTTGCCCCACGCCGGAACGCGGCGCGGGTTGATGTAGCGTGCCATCGTCGCGGCAATCGTCCGCTGAAAGCGGGGGGCGTACTCCACTGGCAGCAGCGTGTGTTCAAAATAGGCGCGGTCTGCCCGTTCCAGCGTCATCAGTTCTACATTTCCTACACGACTCATCAGGTCTTGCGAACGCCCCAACGCCAACGGATAAACGGGACGACTAAACGCATCAGCGTAGCGTTCCGGCGCGAGGTAGAGCGTCAATCGCGGGTTGAACAAGAGTTCGCGCTGAAATGGATTTGCCTGCCCATACGGAACGCTCAGATGAATGTGTTCTAGGTCGCGGAATTTGGCTTCATAGGTAAAGTGTACGCCAAACTCAATGCCTTCGGGCGGCTCGAATGTCCCCGTGACCGCGCACAGCAGCCCGTACAGCGTCGATGGGGGCGGCATATCGTAAGTCGGCTGCACGCCCTGTACGAAATGGGGGTAGCGGAAGGACGTGACTGCACCCGCGATCACGACCTTCATCACCCGTTTTTGATCAGCCGTTGAGGTTGCCATCCTGTGCGCTTTCTAGTCCAGCCATGCCGGATTGTTGGCAAGTTCTTGCGAAAGCGCGTTGAACATTTCGTAAGGCGTGCCGCCGATGAGTGGCGTACCCGGTTCGCCTAACTGGTTGAACCTGGCGTACTCGCTCTGGGCATAGCCGGGTTTCCAACCCACATACACAGGCGACAAAAATTGATCATAGTATGCCCGCAAAATATCGGCGAACGCTTCGATCTTGAAGGTGATCTGGTCGCCTTTGTCGTCAAATAGGTAGTTGAACGGGTGATTGCCGTACTTAGTCACGGCGGCAATCGTGACCACTGGAGTCACGTCGGTGTAATGGAGCGTCTGTTTTGCGCCGCCCTGCACCAGCGGAATCGCTTCGATCAGGCGGCGAATGCGGCGCAAGCGTTCATCAATTGGTAAGCGATAGGTCTTGGCTGCGTCATCGTGTTCCAAGCCCATCTCCTCGGCCTTTTGTTTGCGGATGCTGTCCAAGTTTTGATAGCCCGTGCGCTGACTGTAGGTGAACACCCCCGCCCGGCTCATATCCAGCGAGAGTAAGCCTTGCAGGGTAGCGCGGTAGAACTGATGCTCAAATGGCACAGGATCGCCATCCTGCCGCGCCATTACGCCGAAATCGTTGGTGATGTACACAGGCGACACCGCGACGAGCGTACTCACCCGCAGCGGTGACATGCGCGTCAGGGCGCTGACCTCTGCACCAAGTGGCGTTTGTGCGGCTGCCGCGCTTGCGTCACCGCCTTTGTCCTTTTTTGCTTTTCCCGGCGCACGCATGTAGCCCAACAGGTCGTCATCCCAATAGGTCAGCGGGTTCGCATCGACATACGCGACCTTTTCTTCGCGGTACACAGGGGACATCTGCCAGCCTTGCGGGTCAGCTTCCAGGTTATCGCGCAGCCAGCGGCGGTACGCTTGTGCGGTGGCATACGGATACATGCCGCCGCCAAGTTTGCGGATGAACTTCACGCTAGACGTGTTATCGGTGCGGGCGTTGGGAATGGGATCGCCGGAATTGTTCAGGGCACTGGCAGGTGCGTCGATGAGCAGCAGTGCGGTGATATAAGCCATGATGAGTCTGTGTCCTTTGTGTACTATGCGATGATTAATGAGAGATCAGTTCGCCGGAATCGTCGTTTTCTACGTTTTGGAGCGCGGCAGCGACGCTGGCAAGCGCACCCTTCAATTGAAGCTGCTCAAAAATGCGAATCAGCAGCAGGTCACGCGCCAGCGTCCAGTCGGGGCGTTCAAACTCCTCACCTTCTTCAAAAATTTGAACGTAAGCATCGAACCCAACCAGCGGTTCATCACCTGTGTAATCCTTGATCGTGCGTAACAATGCCACGCGGAAACGCCAGTATTGGCGTTCAGAGTAAAGGGTTTTCAACAGTTTGCGGTCATTATGGCTGTCGATATAGTCCGCGAGACGATCTCCCAAATCGCGGATGTGATCGATACGGCTTTTTTGCATATTCATGATTCCTTTCAAGAACAAGGCGGTTAAATCCCATGACACCAAATCGGCTTCGGTGAACAGGTTGTAGTCGGCACGCGGATCGCGCTTGAAGGCTTTCAGCCCATGGCGCAAAAAGTACGTGCGTAGAAAACGGTGAACATCTTCGGGCAGGTTGAACAGGTCTTCGTAGATCAAGTTGCGGCGCGTGATCTTTGGTGTGGTGTTGCGGAGTTCTTCACTTTCTGGTCTGTCTTCCGTCCACCCTTTAGCGACAATTTTGCGCCACGCTTCGGCATATTTCCCCGTGCTGGCAACACGGACGAACTGCACCGTCGAAGAAGGCAGCGGATAGATGCTGACGCGGGCGCTCGTGCCGTTATTTGAGAAGTGATAGGCGGTCAAACTGGGCGTGCTGTACGACTCGGCAAGGTTCGCCGCCAGGTTTTGCGCTTGATATGCATCCACCAGCACATCGATGAGGCGAGTTTTGTAGGAACTGAGGTTTGGGAACTTCTCAAAGCCGTTCACCCCTGCAAGATGGTTAAACGCCCGATTTTTCTTGAGGTTCTCGCGCACAAAGTCGAACATCAACGCCGGGGCTTCGCTTTCGACTGCCAAGAGCGCCCCCTGCGTGATGATGCAGCCCAGCGGCAGTGCGTGGATCGCCAGCAGCATTACATCGCTGACGGGTAAGCCCGCTTCCCCCATCGGGCTAAAGTTGGGAATGCCGCGCCCGTTGATCATGGGGAGCATGTCACGGCTAACGCGCAAATACGCGGGTTCACCTGTGAAAGCACAGCGCGGGGCGTTCGCTTTGCCGCGTAAAACCATCGCCCGATAGTCTTTTTTGTCGAGCGCGGTCAGCAGCGGCTCAAGGTCGTGCTGCTGATGCCCGCGCAACACGAAATCCGCCCATGCCTTGCGCTTATAATGAAACTGCGGCTTATCAAATTCGGATTGCACGAAGCCAGAATTGGGGAACACCACCCCCGCCGCTAAACTGCGCCCGATCCCCTGTGAGTAGAACGTTTCCAATTCATCGGCTACCCTATCAAAGTCATCCGACGTGAGCAGCGATGGGTCGGACTTGCCGACCATCGCCGCCATTGTCAGGATGCCGACATCGGGCAGCACAAATCCTGTGAGCGTCAGCATTACCTATCCTTATCGTCTAAATCATCATTCCACCCTGCGACAGGCAGAGCATGTGACCCGTTTTTCTGTAAGCATTCCAGCCTGTGATCCTTGTCTTGACCCAAGCGATCATTCACTTGCTTTTCTAACCACTCCAAATGGAGGAGCAAATCAGTAAGCTCGGTAGCATCTATCATTAGCATTAGGTATCCTGAGCGCATTATGCCTGAACATCCGCACCGCAAAACACAACCCATATTTCCGCTTTGGTTAATCGTCCGCGTCCACGATGCACAACTGATCGTTGAGTAAGGTTTGCCCCAAGTGCATGGGATACGGCAGCAGCAGATCGCCCATCGCAAAACTTGGGGAATGACGCAGCAGGTGAACGCAGCGGCAAAGCTGGCGCAGCCCTTCGTCATGGCGGAAGTCATCGCGCACGAAGAACGGCACCATCTCGATCAACTGCGGGTGCTTGAACGGAAATTCACCGCGAGAGTCGTCGCGCACGTCGCCCTTAAAAATGCCCATGTATTTCTTGTTGGCTTGCTCTTTTTGAAAATTGGGCAGGGCGGCAGCCGAAAAGTAGTGAAAAGGCGAGGAAATCGTCTCATCGACATAGCCCGCCGCGTGTGGCATATCGCGCATAGGGGTGCTGGCAAAATGATCAGCCGTAATGTACTGCGGCGTTTCGTCGTCTTTCCGTAAGCGGATTACGCCGAGCAGGTGTGTGATCTCCGATGCCGAGCGTGCTATTGCCTCAAGGCGCGTGAAACGCAGATGATCAAGCTGGCTGGCAAGATTTTCGTTTTTAAGCTGACCCCATCCGTGCTTACTTTCGTCATAGCCGCCTGCATTCCGCCATGCCGCCGCTTCAATGACCGCCAGCGTAAGATGGTTGAGGTCAAGGTGAGTGGTGAACACCCGCTGCGCGAACTCGCGTAAATCAGCAGATTCCAAGTTCAGCGATGAGACAGATGCGCCCCTCAGCCGTTTGAACCGATGCTTAGAGAACAAATGGCCCACTTGGTGCATCGCATCGCCATACGCCAGCCATGTATCGCCGTCGGGCAGCATTACGTGAACTGCACCATCGGCACGTAAACGCACCGCAAGCGCATAATGGAGGTTCGTTTTGCCCTTTTTCTCCAGACGGCAAAAGGCGATCACATCAAGCTTGTCTGCGAGCGCGCGATCTACCCCTGCCAATAGGTACAAATCGGTGGGCGGCGCATACAAAATCGCTTGCTGACGCACGACCAGGTCGCCCACTGCGTTTGTCACCCGGCCTGCTGCTTCGGGCTTCAGCTTACTTTCATCGTTGTTATCCTTCTTAAAGTTGCCGATCAAAAACTGGGACTGAATATCCTGACGATGGCACGCATCGCGCACCGCGCCCTTGATCGACTGGTCAGGGTGCATTTTGTCCCTATCGATCCCTTCCGAATCAATCATGGCAAGACGGCGGGCGTTCGGATGCCAGCCCAAACCCGCCAAAAAGCCGCTCCATTCAGCGCATTTTTGATCGTAGCTCTGGCGCAAATGCTTTTTCCGCCGTTCATACGACTTTTTGTCATCAGGCAGTCGATTATCTGGATCACCCGGATCAAGGGGTGCGGTCAACAGCGGCGAGATGGGATGTGTCATGATCGTCACCAACGGCGTATCGCCTTTGTGTGCGCCAATCAGCATCGCGTCAAGTTCGGCCTGCACTACGCGCCGAAATTCATCGGTGCGGCACAAAATGGCAATTTGCACCTGTTCATGCCCGCTGCTTTTGAGCGAAAGGGCAAGGGCGGCGCACCACGCGGCTTTTTTCTTGCCCTTTACGTCGCGCTGGATCATATCGCCGTGATGCATGAGCGCGTGCGAGGCACGCTTACCCGGCGTTTGAAAATCCAACGGGATCGACGTGTCTTTTTCCAGCCAGCCATCGAGCAAGCCCAGCACCCCCTCTAAAAACCGGGCGCGTTCGAGCAGACTCGTGCCTGTGTCCACCTGATGATTACGCCCCTTTTTACTCTTGCCAAACTTATACCCTTCAGCGTAGACGATGCGGTACTCATCTTCACGTAGGGCAGATGCCGCCTCATAATTGCCATAGCGCACCGGGTTTTGTACAACCGTGTCTGGAGGCAGCAGACGACGCAGCGCATAGGTATCCAGCAGTTCACCAATGCCATCCGCCCACGTCCAACTATCCCCTTGCTTGCGAATGGGCAGCCGCACCAGCGTCGTATCTTCATCCCATCCACACAGCCGTTCTTGATTGTTCCCCACCAGAATCGACCCATTTCGCCTATCGTTACCCTTGCGGAACACATCCGTTACGTAGCGTTGAATGCTCAATTTCACAAACATCCACGGGTGAAGTTTGCGTTGTTCGTTCACGCGCCCGGTTTGTGTTTCTAGCCGGAAATCGAGCCTGTAGGCGAAGCAATCATCGCCATAGCGAATTGGCTGGCTCACGACATACAAGCCTTTATCCGCGCTGTCATGCGCCCGCCGCCACGTGATCAGGTAATCCTGATGTTCGCTGCTCACGCTCATCTGTGTGCCGTGCAGCTTCCGCGTGAACAAGGCAGGCAGCACGCGATAGGCCATCCCGTCATCCCGCCCAATGTCGGTTAGATAATCGGTGATTGAAATGTCGTGCTGCCATTCTGTTTCGGGCAGGTTCGCTACCGCTTCAAGCAGCGCCTTCCATGCGTCCTTCGCATCACCCTTCAGGACCTCCTCAACGCGCCACGTGGTTGACCAACGCCCCAACCACAGCGTGATCACGTCTGCCATCTGCTCAACGGACGGAAAATCGCGTGCAGTGCGCCCATCGTCTTCGCAGCGGGTGAACGCTGCCATCTTCCATGTGCTGAAATTCCACTCCGATTTCGTTTCAAACCCATGAATCAGGCTGGGCGCGAGTGCCAGCAGCGCCCCATTCAAGGTGTGTCGCGGCAAGCGCGGGGTATATTTATCCTCTGGGTATGCGTATTGATATGCCTGTTTGAACACGCTGTAGAACTCGGTGAACGCTTTCGCAAACGGAAAGTGCAGCACCGACAATGTGGGCGCATCAGCAGGGATGTGCATATTCATGCGTGTGAGCAAAATGCGATCTGGCGACGGAGTGACCATGTGCGTTCTCCTGTGAACTCACCTTACCATGCGTTCTGTGATGGCATTTCAGTAGTGCTACTTAATTGCTGTCGCGGTTGACGGTTGCCCCTAGTACACCGCTGATTTCACTGTAGAGGGCTTCGCCTACTGCGTTCTCGTTCGCATAGGCGTTCAACACCTCAATCATGGCAGTGAGCAGACTGGTATCTGCCGATTCGATCTCGTGAACGTTTTTCTCGCGGGCGCGGACGGGCGACCATTTCGCATCGACAAAGTAAGCAAGAAACGGCACGCCGCCGCGCAGCAAGCGCCCAAAGGCTTGAATGACGCGCCCCGCGCTGGTCGCGGCAAGGTCACGCTGGGGGAACATGCCAAGTTCAGCATTATTCTGTTTGGAAGACGGATATCCTCGTCGGTTTTCAATCTCGCGGCGGGCGCTCTCCGCAGCTTGGCGCACGTTGATCGCCTTTTGGTACAAACTATCGGTTTGCCACGCGGCAAATTCAGGTTTAGATGCCCACTCCAGCGCGTAGCGGTTGAGTTCTTGCGCCGCGCCCTCTTTATCATGGGGTGGGTTCATCGGGCGGGTGAGGAAAAACACCGCGCCGAATGCCGCGATCTTATTCGCGTTCAAGATGTTGAAGCCGCGCCCGATGGACATCATCGGCGCTACCAGAATTTTTCCTGCTTTCTGGGCGAATCCTTCAATATCGGCACGGCGCAGTTCCCCTTTGAATTCATATTCGACTTCGTAATCCTGCTGGCTATCTCCACGCTTGAGTTCATAAATGGTGTTGGCGGCTTCTCGCCACCCTTCACGCAAAAGCCGTGCGACCAGTTTTGCCTGTTCATACGAGTTGGTCAGGATGAGAATGCGCCCGCGATTCGCCCACAGATGACCTTCATCCGGGTCGTCTGCACAGCGAGCGATCTCGTCCAACACCTGCTTGAAAAAACCCCCGTTGACCGCACCCTCTTTCAGCATGAGCGCGATCAAGTTTTGAAGCTGCTCCAGCTTGTTCGAACTGCCTGAGATGAAAATTGGGGTTTGTTTGCGGCTGCGCTTGTAAAAGGGCTTCCACACGAAATAGCTTTTGGGGAGCGCCTCTTGCACGCTTTTAGACGGCATTAGCACGCCAACGGGCGGAATGGCGACATGAAAGCTCGTTGAATCCGGCAAATACGAAGTCCCAGACAGTGCCAGAACGTGTGCGCCTGTTTGTCCATTGAAGTCGGTAAGCAGGGTGTGATAGTTGAGCAAGTAGCTGCGCCCAATATTGGTATACGAGAACAACGAAAGACGGCTCGCGGCATCGTTATCCTGCCCCGTCGATGATCCGGTATCGATGACAAAACCGTACTGCCGCCCGGTGATGGGCAGCGGGAGAATATCGCGCAGTCCACGCGGAATGGTGCCGAACGGCGGCGCGATGTCGAGCGTATCGGGCTTGTTGTGCCATTCTTCGATGACAATCTGAATGTGGCGGTCAAGCAGCGCGACCATGAGCAAGAATTGCAGCCGCCGTGCTAAATCCTTCACATCGCGGTCAAACGATTGGTCGAGGTATTTTTCGTCCTCAGCCTTGTCCTTATGATCCGGCTGATCGGCGTGTTTCAGTTCACGTTTGAGGGCATCCAGGCGTGCGCCCATGTCCGGGTGAAACTGCGTAATCCAATTCTGACATTGTGTGAAGATCGACGGGTCAATCACATCTTCAGCAAGGTTATTCATCGCTTGCATGATGCGTGCCAGCGCGTCCGTCGGAGTCGGTTCGTCGTTCGTCTGCCGCCGCAGCGGATCAACAGAACTATTCAGTAGGGTATTGAAGGGTTGAAACGCATCATCCGCCCGCTTGTTATGCGCATCTTTGGTGTTCTGTGGGACGTTTTTTGAATCCCACTCTTTCAAGCCTGCCAGCCGCCGCGCTAATCTGTAAGCCAGTTGATTCGGATTAAAATAGCGGTTACCAACCCAGCGCTTGACGGTGTGCGTCTGTTCAGGGTCGGCAATCGCGCTGAGTACTGCCGTCTCTGCCTTGACCGACTCGCGGACAGCCAATATCCAGCGCCGTTGATCGGCAGACAGCGTGCGATTGCTGATCCAGTACTGCGCGATGAGCGGATCGAGCCTATCGAGCAGCCCATTCTTGCCATTGGTGAGGGGTTCGGTGCGGGCATAGGTTTTATCGAACCAATCGACTATCGTTTCGACTTCATCCAAAATCACGAGATCGGACTGTTCGTAGACGAGTTCGCCCACTTTGATCAAGCGGTTATCCCAATACAGCGGCACATTGGCTTGCGACAGCGCACCGGGCGTTGTGATCCACACCTGCGCGTGCGGCATATCGCGGTAAAGCCGTTTAGACGGACAAATCGCGGTGAGTGGACACAAACAGCGCACACCCCGCCCGTTTTTGCCTGTAGTGGAACGAGTATTGCTGCCAAAACCCTCACACGGCTCATTGCCAATCGGTATGTCCACCTCGCCGCCGCCATCCCAATCGATCAACGGCTGGATGGGGCAAACGGGCATGAGCCAGCGTTCGCCCCAATGCGGACGACCCGCGTTTACGCAGTCTTGATATTCCTGTGAACCGGTGAGCCGCTGCCAGTGGATAAAGCGTTGACTGTTCCCCATCACGGGGACGGCTTTTACCTCGTCGCCATTGGGGTCGTCGTAAAACCATGTGTTGATCTGGTGAGCAGTGGCAATCGCTGTTTGGCTGTCCCCCACCACAAACGTGATCCGCACGCCGGTGTATTCTGGTAAACGCAAGCAGTGCGCGATGATCAGCTTTGCTAGCGTGGTTTTTCCAGCAGATACCATGCCGGGTAAGTGGGTCATCCCTTCAATCCGCAGCCCTTGTGATCCTTCGCTTTCAACCGTCTCTTCGGCAAGCAGCGTCATGCGCTCGTCTTGGATGTTGACGGGGCGAAACCGAATTTGCCCAAGGTCATGCACCCAATGTTCACGCCCATTCCAGCCGTTCTTTTTCAATACTCGCTCACGCTGGTCTAGCCATTCGGCAGTCGGCAGCAGATCGCGTAACGTGACGTGAATCACTTTGCGTTTGCGCGGCGCATCGAACCATATCGGCGGTTTTTGTTCGGCTTTGGCGTGTATTTCCGCTGTCATGCGGACGCGCCCTACGCGCACGCCATCGGGCGTTCGCACGGTGACGCGGTACGGTTTGTCGGGCTGGGTAAAGCGGCGTTCACGGGTGGCAAAGGCGAGCGTGCTGCTCAAGATGGTGTTGTATTCCGCCGTGCGGCGCATCAGGTCGTCGTTCAACGGATCGCGGCGGCAATGTTCAAGTTGTGCGTCTCCGAGATTTTCGGATGGACTCTCATACAGGCGTACCGCCGCCGGGATGTCTTGCCTATAACGCGCCAGCGCCCGTTCCCAACTGGTGCGCGAACTGAACGGGACGATCTGCCGCGCATTTGCCCACATCCGGCGCTGATCAGCCGACAAGCGGTGCAACCGCTCATGATGGATGGGCATTCCACTCAAGACGACCCACCCATTCAACGGCGATTCGGTATACAGGTGAAGTGCGCGCAGCAGTTCCAACGTAAGCTCAACATCGACCATCAACCGGGATTTATCGGCTGCGTTTTTGTCGGCTGCGTCAAAGTGCGACTTACACGTTTTGAGTAAAGTGGCATAAGCGTCGGGATTGGCATACATGCTTTTGGCTTCTTATCGCTTCGGAGTGGGCTTTTTGTTCAGCGGACGGGTAAGGCTTTCAAGTTTCGCGTCAACAAGCTGCTGAAAGCTGGTAATCGTAGCAATATCCAACTTGGAATTACGCGGCAGGGAGTCGCGTTTTTCGTTGACGGCGTTCCGGTATGCCCAGTCGTCCATCCGCGCATCAGGGATGACATAAAACGCTTGGTCATGCTTGAGGTCGCCCAGGTTATAAAGCGACTTGACCTGCTCAATGAAGGTGAGCGGGGACGTATGATCTTTCACATCGACTGCCCACACCTCACCATCGGAAAAGGTCAGCCGTAGATCGTAGGTATCCAAACCGGGATAGCGTTCCACGTTAACCAGTTGAAGGGGAAACTCGGCGTGCCTGTTGTCAGCATGGCTGAACACCGCGAGTTCAGCTTGCCCTGGGATGAACGTGCGAAGATGAATGCCGCGCTTTAACCGCTGCAAACGCGCTTCGTTGTTGATCCACGTCAGCGATGCAGGATTGTGATCGCTGCAATAGGTCGGTTTTACGCCATGCCACGCATCATCAACCCATTCAAGTAACCCGCATCGCGGGCATACGGGCAGCTTGGGATGGGGCAGCGGCGGCACATCCTCATAAAAGGCTGGTACATAGTCCCAGATGGCAGTTTGGCGGCGAAGATCACGTACCGTACAAATCGAATAGGTGCTTAGAAACGAGCGAATGGCGACATACGTGTGTTGGGCTTCGGCGCGATCTGGCCATTGTTGCAGTGTTTTTCGCAGGTCAATCATGATCAGGTTGTCTAAGGCAGTTTGCGGCAGCGATCCGCGATACACGTCGATCTGAAGCGATTCGGACATCGCCATGCAGAACTCTTGTGCTTCCGCGCTGAGTTGATTTTGCGATAAAATAGGCTGCGATGAATCGAACACGGCAGGTGCTGTCACCGATAGTTTCCATAGGTTAGGCGCGTCGTGGCATTCATGGATGAACTGATGAATTGTTTTGGGAAACGCAGAAAGCTGCGCGAATGCGAGAACGTTCATCGCATGGCGTAGATGCGGAGACATTTCAGAACGCTCACTGTTCAAATACACATGCAGCCCAACCAGCAGCCGAAGAAATGTCTCGGTTGAAAGCGCCTTTTTATCCGCTGTATCCTGTTCCACGTGTCTCTGCCGCCTCGGGTGATGACCTTACTAATAGGCTAAGGCAGTTTTTTAGAGAAGTCAATATTTGTGTCATAAGTTACACAATAAGCGGATCAATAAGATCAAACGAGGAACTATGAAGGAACGTTTTGATATAGCGCGTCTAGCCCAAGATGTGCGTCATAAGCGTGGAGAGCGTGGTCTGCGTGAAGTCGCGGATGAGATTGGGGTGGCATTCAAAACCGTTCAACGCATCGAGGCGGGCTATCTTCCGCATGTCGATACGCTGACCTTATTCACCGCCTGGCTGAACAAAAATGCTGCTGACTATTTCATTGTTGATGATAGCGATCACTCACAGGTCGCCGTGCAGCTTCGAGCCATGAAAAAGATGAGTACCGAAACGGCTGCCGCCTTTATGGACGTGATCCGCGCCATCTACAGCGACATATTGACAACAAGTGAAGAAGAAACGGCGTGAAACTTGCGAATGCCTTCAAAAACCGTTGTGAGGGAATCGCCGTGGATTGGCGCTATCGCTTGAATTTACAGCCGTATGATCGACTGCCAGCCGATCAACTGCTGTTGGCTATTGCGCCAGATGCACAAGTTTTGCGTCCTGATCAAGTACCGAATTTGCAGCCTGATCGCATTGCCCAGCTTAACCAAGCGGCAGACTGGTCGGCGGGGATTGTGGTCAACAAACCGCTTCGCATTTTAATGCGCCCCGATATTTCGCCCGCACGTTATGAATCGAACCTGATGCATGAGCTAGCGCACATTATCCTGAAGCATCGGATGGTCGGCTTCGACCCTGTAACGGGACTGCCTATGCGCGATCCGCAGCATGAAGCAGAGGCGGATTATCTCGGCTCATGTCTGCAAATTCCAAAACGCGGATTAGCGTGGTGGACGCACAAAGGATACGATGCTCTACAAGTTGCTCATCATTTTGGCGCAAGTGAGGCGATGGTACGGTTTCGCTGCAATATGACAGGCGCAGCGTTTCCCTCATCCACTTAACCCCGCCCTCCTTCGCGTATCGGTTCGCCCTCATGTGCCGCCAAGCAAGATAGTTTATCGTTTCATGGTGATAATGAAGCATCAGAAGTGATGATAAGTTGACTGAGAGAGGCATATTGTATGTCCCCGAACATTCAGCGTCAGACCCCGCTCCCCGGCCAGGAATCGGTGTGGGATTACCCCCGCCCGCCGCGTGTGGAGCCGACCAGCAAACGTATCCGCGTGATCTTCAACGGCGTGGTGATCGCGGATTCGACCCGTGCCATCCGCGTGCTGGAAACCAGCCACCCGCCCAGTTATTACATCCCGCAGGCCGATATTCAGATGGCGTTTCTGAAAGCCACCCCATCGCGCTCGTTCTGCGAATTCAAAGGCGGAGCAAGCTACTGGACGCTGACGGTGGGCGACCGCGCCAGTGAAGATGTGGCCTGGATGTACGCCAGCCCATCGAAAGGCTATGAAGCGATCACGAATCACCTGGCATTCTACGCCTCCCGCGTGGACGAATGCTACGTCGATGACGAAAAGGTCAGCGCCCAGGCCGGGGATTTTTACGGCGGCTGGATCACGAGCAATATCGTCGGGCCGTTCAAAGGTGCGCCCGGTACCTGGGGATGGTAGCTGTGGGGAGGCGCATCGTACTGCGCCTCCATCGTCAGATTCAGCAGTCGGTGCAGTGGTGGTCATCCACGAACAGCGTCATCGGGTGGCCATCGCCATGCACAGCGACGATGCGCGAGCCGTAAAGCTGTGCCAGTGCATCCGATGTGTACACCTCGTGCGGCGGCCCGTAGGCGATCAAGCGCCGCCGCACCGCCATCACCTTATCGAAATGACGGAAGGCCAGGTCAAGATCGTGCGTGCTGAGCAGGGTGGTCAGCCCGCCCGCGTTCAGGTCGTCCAGGACGTGCATCAGGTCGGCCTGGGCGCTGGCATCCACCCCGCTGAACGGCTCATCCAGGATGAGCAGGCGCGCATCCTGTGCCAGCGCACGGGCGATGAAGGCGCGCCGCCGCTGGCCGCCGCTCAGTTCACCGATCTGCACGCCCGCCAGATCGCGCATTCCCACCTGCTCCAGCGCGGAATCGACCATATGCCAGTGCGCCCGCCCTGGCACGCGCAGCCAGCCGATCCGCCGGGTGCAGCCCATCAGCACCACATCGCGCACCGTGACCGGAAAATCCCAGCGAATGTCGTCCTGCTGCGCCACGTAACCGATCCGCAGCGGATCGACCGCGACATGGATCGATCCGCTGGTCGGGCGCACCAGCCCCATCACCGCCTTGATGAAGGTCGATTTACCCGCCCCATTCGGCCCGATCAACGCGATTCGGTCGCCCGCCTCCAGACACACGGTCAGATCGGCCAGGGCGGGTTCGCGCCGGGCATCATAACGAATCGTCAGGCGTTCTGCCTGGATGATCGGCTCAGCGGAGCGCATTGACAATCGTACCCACATTGGCGCGCATAAAATCGAGATACGTCGGTGCGCCGCCTCCCGGCGCGCTCAATGCTTCGCTGAACAGCGTCGTCACGATGGCAACACCCGCTTCCTGGGCGACCAGTTCGGCAACAGCGGCGTTCGCGCTCGCTTCGGAAAAAATCGCCGGGACTCCTTCTTCCTGCACCAGCGTGATCAGTTCGGCCAGCGCCTGCGGATCGACTTCCGCATCCGTCGAGCCGCCGGGGATCACCGTCGCTGCGATCTCGAAGCCGTAATGATGCGCGAAGTACGCCATGAATTCATGGTTGGTGACCAGCACACGCCGATCTTCCGGGATTTCCGCGATCTGCTGCGCCAGGTCGAGATCGAGCGCTTCAAGCTGTGCCGCATACGCCGCTGCGTTGGCGCGGTAGGTATCGGCATTGGCGCTGTCAATCTGCGCGAACGCTTCCGCGATGTTTTCTGCCCATGCAATCATGTTGAGCGGGTTCATCCACACATGGGGGTCACATGCGCCGTGTTCATGCGCTTCATCCAAAGCGGCGTCGGCGGTCGCTTCGCCTTCTTCCTGTTCGGCTTCGCATTCCAGGCCATCGCCCAACACGCCGATCACCTCGAACGCGCCTGGTTCGGCTTCGGCTTGGTCGTCTTGATCGTGACCGCCGAACGCCAGGATTTCGATCCCATTCGAAACGACGATCACCGGAACATCCGCGCCCGCCGCTTCCAGCAGGCCGCCCAGAAATGCTTCATAGCCCATACCGACAGTCAGCAGCAGATCGGCTTCGGTGATGCGGGCGGCATCTTCAACACCTGGTTGGTAAGCGTGCGTATCGGCATCCGGCGGCAGAAGCGATTGCACATCGACCAGGCCGCCGCTCACCTGTGCAGCGATGTCGGCCAGGATCGTCGTGGTGGCGATCACGGTGGGCGCGGAGTCCTGCGCCGAACCCCGCACCGCTCCGGTGCTGAACAAAGCGAAAGCGACCAGCGCGAACAACATCCGAATCATGCGGAACCCTCGTGTTATTCTGTTTGATTGAGACACAGTATCAATGATAACCTTCGAGCTGCATCCGTGCAAGCGTCAGCTTCACACCCGCTCCATACCGATCAGGGTTTTCATGCGCGGCGTGAAATACACGCGCATCGGCCCGCCGGGCAGCGCGGGAAAGCTCTTCGCAAGCTTGAAACGGTGATCAAACGCGGGTGAACTGCTCGTCACGCGCAAGGTCGTCTCATCGCTGTCCGCCTCGAAGGTTGCGTCTCCGGTCACAGTGCGGCACACCCCACCGAACAAGTCACTCGTCATGATCCATGCGGTGTAGACCGCGCCGAGTAAGAAGCCGATCCCGATCAGCAGTCCGCAGATTTCCCCTGCCCCCATGCTCCTCACCACCAGGCGACCTATCGCCACTGCAAACCCGATGACGAGAAATATCATCGACCCCAACGCGAGTGCGATGTAATAAAGCGCGTATTCTTTGGCAAGGCTGCGCCGCTGCCGATGAGAGATGCGCCCGGCGCGGTTCGCCTCCAGGTCATCACCTGAAAAACCGAGCGCTTTCATCAGGTCTGGCATTGATGATGAATCGGTCATCGATTGTCCTTTGGCGTGAAGAATGCTTGAACGATGATCCGGCTTACCGTTCCCAATAGCGGTAGACCAGCGTCTCCGCCGCCTGGGCTTCGACGCGGTAATACTGATTGATCACGCGGCGCATCCCTGGTGACCAGCGCTCCATGCGTAAATCGGGGTTCATCATCGGGTTGTACATCAGCACGACCGGGTATTCACCGCGTGCCATTGCGTCGAGCAGCGGTGTTTCATCCCATACCCCGCTCACCGCCAACTGCGTCAGCTCGAACGGCTGAAGCAGGATCGGCTTCCCGGCCAGCGTCAGTAATCCCATGTGTTCGTCGGCCAGGATCGGCGCAGTTTCCCGGTCGATCACCGCCGCAAGCTGCTCGTTCCCGGCGCGGCGCTGTTCGATACGCGCCCCGATCAGCCCAAAATATTTTGCATCGCTCAGGCCGACCGCCCAGACCATTTGCAGCGCCAGCGCGCCGATCAGCGCGGCTTTGAGCGCGGGCAACCGCCGCATGCGTCCGATCCACGCGCCCGCTGCAATGCAAAGCGCCGCCAGCAGTTCGTACAGGTAGTTCACGTCCGACCCCACCTTGCTGATCGTGAGCGCCGAAGCCAGCCCGCCGACCAGGTACGGGGCGACCAGCCACCACGCGGAAGCAGTCCCGTTCGCGGCGTGTCCCCGGCCTATCCATCCGGCGATCAGCCACGCGCCGCCGCCGATGAGCAGGATCGGCAGCCAGCGGATGAGTTCATCCGCATAATAGCTGACCAGGCGCGAATCGAGCAGATTCACGTTGGCCGTGATCAGGTGAAAAAAGACCCCGCCTTCCGTTGCTACCAGCAGCGGAATGAAGATGCCCAGAATCAGCGCCGCATATGCGACCCCAAACGCGACCCCGCGCATGGGCGATACCCGACCCCACAGCCAGCCGCACGCCGCCAGTGGCCCTGCCAGCAGGTATGACTGCCGCGTATACGCCGCCGCCGCCAGCAGACACAGGCTGATCGCCACCGCCCACCACCGATCCGGCTTCCAGGCGATGACGAACAGTCCGCCCAGGCTGAACGCCAGCGCCAGCGAATCGATCCGCGCCAGCGCCGACCAGTGCAGCACATACGGCAGGCTGATGAAGGCCAACCCAGCGCACACGCCCGCCGTCCCATCGCGGAACAGCACGATCACGATCCCGGCGATACACACGGCAGCGGCGGCAGTCGCCACGAGCGCAATCAAGCGCCCGTACCAGAAAGCAGCCCCGTAGGTGGCGACGAACGGTGCTTGCAGCATCACATATACAGGAGGGTAGTTGGTAATGGTGTAGGGCGGCTGAGTCAGATCGAGTGGGTAAAGTGCGCCGCCGCGCTGCAACCTTGCCGCCTGGTCGAGCAGTGGGCCTTCCCCATAATTGAGCGTATACGGGTATTCGAGCGCGATCCGCGCATGGTCGATGAACAGGCGCACGCCATGCCCGCCGATGACCAGAATGGCGATCAGCGCAGCGGCGACCAACACCCGACCGAACAGCCACGCCGCGCAGCCAACCGGGGTGCGCGGACGCTGGACATTCGATGGGAGATCGGCGGCATGAGCATAGGGCAGGCGGCTGGCATTCGTCATCGTGTGCGTCCTTCATGCATGACCCACAAGCGCGATTACCGGGCGAACAGCTAACAACGACTGCCGTTGATTATAGAGTTAAGCCATGAAACCCACCACCTCTGTAGGGTATTACAGGGAGGTTATCCGGGTATTGGGTGGGAAACCCTCACTTCACCTTCACGCGGCGGCTGCGCTGGTAGATGCCGGGCAGCATGACCAGCTTGCCGAAGGTGCTGACGTGCGAACGCCGCGAAAAGACATCGTAGTGATGGCGCTCAATATCGATCAGGATCGCCCGATACAGGTCGGATGCGGCGGCGATGGCGAAGCGCCCCGCCGGGTGCAGCAGCGCGATTCCCGGATACCCTTCGTCGTACAGGCCGCGCACCCGGGCGATCTGAAACTGCATGAAAGCACACCAGCGGTCATCCATCGCACCGAAGCCGCGTTCCAGGTCGCGGTCGCTCAGCCCGAAATGGTGGAGTTCATCCTGGGGCAGGTACACCCGCCCGGAAAGCCAGTCTTCCTGGACATCGCGCAGAATGTTGGTAATTTGCAGCGCCACCCCCAGCTTGACCGCATAGGGGATGGCCGCTTCGCCGCTGAAGCCGATGATGTGCATCGCCATCAGGCCGACGGTCGAAGCGACCCCATACGCATATTCGGCCAGCTCATCGAAGGTGGCGTAACGCTTCTGTTCCAGGTCACGCGCCACCCCGTCGATCAACTGGGTAGCGTACCCGGTGGGGATGTTGTAGCGGGCGCGGGCATCCGCCCAGGCCAGCGCGACCGGGTCATCGTCCGGTGGATTTGGGTCAAGCGAACGGGCGCGCCATGCTTCCAGCCGTTCACGGGTGACCGCCGGGGTTTCGCCCTGGGCGTGGTCGATGATGTTATCCGTCACGCGGCAGAAGGCATACAGCGCCCGCGCCGCCCGCCGCCGTTCCAAAGGGAGCAGCCCGGAAGCGATGAAAAAAGTTCTGCTGTTTTCGCGGGTGATTGTCTCGCAGGTGCGGTAGGCCGCGTCCAGCGTGTGCTGGCTGGCCTCCGCACCGGTTTCCGGCGCGTGCGTCGGCGATTCGAGCGCCGTATACGCCCAATCCAGCAGGATGGCTTCCCAGGTCGGCTGCGCCTGTAATGTCATGCTTTACCCCATCTCCGTTGCCAGCGCCCGCGCTGGATGGTGTGCGCGTTTGGTGCCGGGATCGACTGCGCTAATCAGATTTTCTGCGATGATGGATGAGGATAGCACACCTGGCAGTCCTGCGCCGGGGTGCGTCCCTGCGCCGACGAAATACAGGTTATCGAAATCTTCGCTGCGGTTGTGCGGGCGGAACCAGGCCGACTGCATCAGGATCGGCTGCACGCTGAAAGCCGATCCTTTATAGCTGTTCAGCACATTCTGGAAATGCAGTGGGTCGATGGTGTGTTCCGCCGCCAGGTGATCGCGCAGGCCGGGGATGTAGCCTTCGGTATCGAGAAATTCCAGGATCGCATTCTTGTACGGTTCGGCCATCTGCGTCCAGTCGGTACCGCTGTCCAGGTGCGGGACGGGCGACAGCACGTAGAAATTCTCATGGCCGGGCGGGGCAATCGATGGGTCGGTCAGGCTGGGCATGTGCAAATACAGCGAAAAGTCCTGAGCCAGCACCTTCCGGCGGAAAATATCGCTCAGCAGCGCTTTATAGCGGTCGCCCAGGATGATATTGTGATGGTGCAGCTTGCCCTCCTGGGCATAGCGGCGGTTGGTGCCGAAATAAATCACGAACAGCGACATGCTGTACTTCAGGCTGTCGATGCGGCGGTCGGTATTTTTGCGGCGGTACTGCGCCGGGATCATGTGGCGGTATGTCCATGCGCTGTCGGCATTGCTCACAACATGATCGGCCTTGTGCAGCGTGCCATCGGCCAGGCGCACCCCGGTCACGCGGCGCGTGCTGTTGTCGATCACGATCTCCTCGACTTCGGCATTCAGGTGAATTTTCCCGCCGATTTCCTCGAACAGGCGCGCCATACCTTCTACGATTGCGCCCGTGCCGCCCATTGCATACCACACGCCCCATTCGCGCTCCAGGTAGTGGATCATGGCGTAGATCGACGGCGAATCGAACGGGTTCCCGCCAATCAGCAGGGGATGGAACGAGAATACGCGCCGCAGAAAGTCATGTTTGACGAACTGCGAGACGTACTGATACACGCTCAGGTAGCTTTGCATCCGAATCAGGTCGGGCGCGACGCGCAGCATATCGGTGAACTTCAGAAACGGCTTGTCTGCCAGTTCGACGAACCCTTTTTCAAAGATCGGCTTGGTCGTCTTGATGAAATCGAGATAACCCTGTTTATCGTCCGGGTTCCACTGATCGATTTGCGAGAGCGTGAACGCTTCATCGCCGTTGTAATTGAAGGCGCGCCCATCTTTATCGAAAATGCGGTAGAACGGGTCACACGGGACGAACGTGATATAGTCCTCACGCTTGCGGCCTGCCGCCGCGAACAGATCGTCGAACATGAACGGCGCGGTAATCACCGTTGGCCCGCCGTCGAATTTGAAGCCGTTCATCTCATAAACATAAGCGCGACCACCCAGCTTGTCGCGCTTCTCGAAAATTTCGACTTCATGTCCCCGTGCAGCCAGCCGAATAGCCGCACCCAGGCCGCCGAAGCCGCTGCCAATGACGATAATTTTGCTCATGATGCGGGGAACTCCCTTGCACATGGTGATGTGCGGCGTTTATGTGCGTAGCGTTGCTAACTGTATTGTTCACGAGAATATGAGCCTTCAATGAGCAAGAGGTCACAAGTGTGTAAATGGGCTACTTGGATAAGCGCGCTGGCAAAAGCGCGGGTACAATTAATGTGGGGTTGAACGGGATTTAATCTGTACCCCCGAAACTTTTAGGTAAAGCCCATTGAATTAGAGGATTTTTCTGCCATGACCCAAGAAGTGAACAATTACCATGTCACGTATCCCGATGTCTACCGCCACTGGAGTGCTTCCTGTGAACAGTATGCAGGCGGCGACTGCCTGGTCACCATGCTGATGCGCGGCTGGACGTTCACCGAAAACATCGTGTACGTTCAGGAATTCTGGCACGCGGGGACGCGCCCGGTCACGGTGTTCCATTTTGAACTGGGGCTGCGTGATGCGCGCATGACCATGCCCGTGATCACCAACCCGTATGTGCGCCGGGTGATTCGGATGCACCGTCTGGAACAGCGCCCACTGAGCGAAAAAGCGCCCAAACGCGCCAAAGATGCCGACGCGGTGTAGGCACGTATGCTTTATTGCCCCCGCACCTGGCTTGTGTTTTTCAGCCATTGGTAGTTAACTTAGCGATATTGCTGTTTTCGCTTTTTTGCTGATCTGCCTAAGCCATACCGTTGGAGCGCGTCAATGCAGCATACTCAGCAGCACCGAAAGCCCGCCAAAGCCAAACCAGGCGCAAAAGAGTCCACACCTTCCCATGCGCAATCGCTCGATACCGCGCCTGAACCGCTTGGGTCTGAAACCGCCCTGGGGACGATCAGCCAAATTCAAATGCTGCGGCTTCAGCGGCGGGTGGGCAACCAGGCGGTACTGCGCCTGGTAGAAAAGCAGAAAGCCCAGGCCGTTGAAGCCGATACCCAGGTGCAGCGGCTGCCAGATACGCTGAACACCCCCATGCAGAAGATGTTCGGGGGTGCGGCGCAGAATGTGCGCATTCACCAGGGCGAACAGGCCGACCAGGTCGCCCGGCAGCACGATGCCGACGCGGTGACGATGGGCAGCGACATTTATTTCCGCGAAGGCGCATACCGCCCCGGTACTGCCGCTGGTAACGCGCTGATCGCCCGGCAGATGGCGCAGGTCGCGCACGGCGAAATGGGCATCGACCCCCACAGCGCAGCCAGCCAGCGCGACGCACAGGAGACCGGGAACGTGGTACAGCGCATGGGCGCGAACCCCGGCGATGTGCTGCAACCGATTGCCAACAACAAAGTCTCGCCTGTACAGCGGGAGGTGCTTCAGCGCTACAGCCATTCGCGCACAGCGGGCATTGTCACATCGAAAGTGGTGCAGGGGATTTTCACCACCGTGCTTGGCCCGGTGGGGCTGGTCTGGCGCTGGCCGCTGATCCAGAAGAACATCGGCGAAGCGATGGGGACGAAAGTCGGCACCCGCGAAGGTAAAGAGGACGACAAACTGCGTTATGGCGGCGGCGCACTGGGCGCTGTCATGCGGGCGCTTTCGGTGTATGGCGAAGTGCTGAAAGAAATCCTGATCTGGCTTGGTTTTGCGACCTTCATCGCCGCAATTGTCACGGCGGCGACGCACGGCGCGGCTGGCCCGGTCTTTGCAGTCCTGGCGGCGATTACGGGCGGGGTCGGCATCGGCCTGGCGGCGATCAAGCTGGTGCTGGTCGGCCTGAACGGGTACCGGCTGCGCAAAGCGAAGAAGCTGCCGGATGGCAAGGACAAAGATAATAAGATCGCGCACATTAAGCACCAGATGGTCACCGACGGCCTGGATGGGATCAGTGGGCTGCTGAGCGGCATCTTCGGGATACTGGGCGCAAGCGGGGTGCCATCGGCGGGCGGTGAGCTTGCCAAAGCCGCCGGGGTTTCCGAACCCGCCCAAAAACTGGCGGGCTTTGGCCTGTCGTCGGCCACCCAGGGGCTTGGCACGAGCGTCGTCACCAATACCGGCAAAGAAGGTGGCAAAGATTATGTCAAGCCAGGCAAGGAAGAAGGACTTGGAGGCGGCTTCTTCAAAGACGCGAACGAGATCAAGAATGCTTACAAGCCGACAAAAGTCGGCAAGTTCTTCAGCTACCTGGGCAGCAAGCTGAAGAAGAAGAAACCGACCGAACAGGATGCGCCAGTGGATGAGGGCGGCGGCGATTCGCCCGAAAAGAAAGAAGTGCTGGAGAAAGTGCCGCAGATTCTTGTGGCTTCGCAGCGCAACACCGTCGATCAGGGCAAGCAGAGCGGCGAAGCCAAGAGCGACCTGAAGCTGATCGAGGAGACTTCCGGCAAGAGCGGCGAAGTGGTCAAGTCGATGACCGAAACCAAGTCGCAGTTCGATACTGCCGAAAACGATGGTAAGCAGGTTGATAAGGTCATCGATAAATCGGTCGAAGAAACGGTGAGCGATGAGTCGTCGATGGAGACGATCACCGCGAAAGTCAACGAAGGGCTGTCGAAAAGCGGGGAACCAACGGTTAAAGAGACCACGGGCATACAGAACAAAGGCCGCTTTGGGGCGTGGTTTGCGCGCAAGATCGGCGGCCTGAAAGCGGGCGTGCGCCGCCTGAACAACCGTATCCTGAAAGCGGTGATCAAGTTTGCGACGCGGCTGCGCAAACCGGATGTTGACCCATCGGTCATCCCGGTCGGCATGGCGGAAGAACGGCAGTTCAGCGCCCAGGACGTGCAGGACGAACAGCGCAACGACGAGCTGTTCACCGAATACCAATCGAAGGCGCAGCAGGCCAACGCGGGCGTGAACAAGATGGCCGAACTGGAATAGCGGCGCACCTTGATCCGCGAACTGCGCGTCGGCATCAGAATTGGAGCGGCAGTTGGGGCGGCGGGCGGGCTGTTGGTGGGCCTGTACGCCGCCCTGGTGGGCAGCCTGGCGACAGACTCGCTGTTAGGCCTGGCAGCCTTCGCCGTGAACGCTTATCTTCCCCTGGTGGTGATTCTGCCGGGGTTTTTTTACCTCAACCTGCGGTACAACCCGGATACGGAGCGGGATCGCCCGGTGATCCGCGCTGTGCCATACTGGATCGCGCTGATCGGTTGGGTGGCGGCGCTGGCGGCGGGGCTGGTCTTTTTCATGATGCCCGTCACGATGGCTCCCATCGTGTTCAATCGCGGGGTCACGTTCGAGACGGTCACGCCCTGGTATCAGATGGTGTTCGATGGGGTGTTCCCCTGGCGCACGGCAGTGGTGGGCATCGGCGCGCTGGTCGGTTTCTGGCTGGCGGCGGGACGGGTCGAAAAACAGGACGGGTGAGGGGTTAATCCCCGTCCGTTTCCTTAAGCGGGTTCCCACAACCTTACCCGGTCACCCTGAGCGCCGCCGCTCCCCAGCCGACCAGTTGAGCGACCAGGAACACCACCATCAGCGTGACGCTGGCATGAGGCGACTCGGTGCGCGTGTAGCGTGCCGCCCCCCAGGCCATCAGCGGCAGGGCGGGTAGGATCATCCACGCCAGTGAAACCGGGATCGCGCCGCCGACGCACGCCGCGAACCACACGCACGCCGCGATCAGCACGACGACGTACAACCTCCGCAGCCAGCCCGCCGGGACGAACGTCGCCAGTGTGTATTTGCCCACCTGGGCATCTGCCGCCCGATCCGACCAGGTGGTCGCCAGCAGATTCGTGAACACCAGCAGCGTGAACGGGATGAAAGCGCACACCGCCTCAACCGTGACCGTCGTCACCATGGCGAAACCGCACAGCGGGAGCAGCAGCCCGCCCAACAGCGCATTATCCAGTTCGCCCCACCCGCGCCATGCCAGTTTGAGCGGCGGAGCCGAATACATCCACCCGCCGAATGTGCCAATGCCCAGGATGAGCAGCGCGGATGGCGGGATCGCGCCGGCCAGCCCACCAAGCAGCGCGATCCCCACGCCGATGCCCAGGGCGATGTATGCGGCCTGGTAAGCCGCCGACCGCGTGATCGCGCCGCCAGGCAGTACGCCGCTCCCGCCGGAAAACGGGGTGCGCACGGTCAGCGCGTCAGTTTCGTAGTCCGCCGCTTCGTTGATGTAGTGGATCGAGACGGAAAGCACCACCAGCGCCGCCCAGCCCCAGGCGAACGCGCCCGCGTTGAACGCCGCGCCAGCCGCACACGCGGCCAGGCAGCCCACCGTGTACACCAGAAAGATGCTGAGCAGTTGCAGCGGGCGCGCCATGCGCCACAGCGCCAGGCCGATCACGACGGCTCGCCACGCCGCGCCAGCCGCGATACGCCCCGGATCACGCGGCCCAGGCCGCCTGTGCGCAGCTGCTTCTTGACCTGTTCGGTCGCCAGGATCACGTTGGCCGTGCCAAGCGTGGGGTAGACGCGCATGGCGAAGGCCGCATCCCACACGCGCCCGTTTTTCTCCAGCACCGCAATCCAGTCGTTGATCATTTCGCCCGCCTGATGCCCCACAATGTGCGCGCCGATCAAGCGTCCGTTTGGGTGATGGATCAGCTTCATGAAGCCGTCGGGGCGGCCTTCGGTCATGGCGCGGTCGGCGCGGGAAAAAGGGAGCTGAGTCACCTGCACCGCGCCGCCATACTGCGCCCGTGCGTCGCGCTCGGTCAGCCCGGCCTGGGCGATCTCCGGGTCGGTGAACGTCGCGGATGGCACCTGCGCCCGCACCCCAACCGACGTGAGCGGGAACAGCGCGTTGCGCACTGCCTGAAAGGCCTGCCACCCGGCGTAATGCGTGTGCTGCGCGCCGCCCGTCACATCGCCCGCCGCCCAAATGTGCCGCTGTGTGGTGCGCAGCCGATCATCCAGCGTCAGCCGCCCATCGCGGGCTTCGACCCCGGCGGCCTCCAGGCGCAGCGACCCGATATTCGGGCGCTTGCCAACCGCGACCAGCACGGCAGCGCCCGTCACCGTTGTCCCGTCGGAGAGTGTGACGGTGGTCATGCCGTCACGCCGCACCGCTGATTCTGCTGTCACCTTCAGGCGCACCGTGATTTCCTCACGCTCGAACACGCCGCGCAGAAAAGCCGAAGCCTGGTCATCCGCGTTCGGCAAAAGGCGTTCCGCCTTGCCAATCAGCGTGACCGCCGCGCCCAACCGCCGGAACGCCTGCGCCATTTCCACGCCTACTGGCCCCGCCCCGATGATCACCAGGTGTTGAGGAAGTGCGTTCAAATCGAACAGGGTTTCGGGCGTAAGGCAGCCTGCATCCGCGAAGCCGGGCGGTAGGATCGGCTTTGCCCCGGTGCAGATCAGGAAATGTTTCGACCGCAGGCGCGTCCCGTCCGCCAGTTCGAGCGTGTGCGGATCACGTCCGGGGTTTCTTCGGCGTAAATGTCGTGGATGGTTTCGCGCACATGACGCATGACCGCCGAAAAATCGACCGTTACATCGGAGACGTGAACCCCGTAAGCACCTGCCGTCCGCGCCAGATGTGCCGCCCGCGCCGCCGCGATCAACGTTTTACTGGGGATGCAGCCCGTCCAGGTGCATTCGCCGCCCAACCGCTGCCCTTCGACCAGCGCCACCCGTCCGCCCAGTTGCAGCGCGGCATTCACGGCAGTCAGCCCCGCTGTGCCGCCGCCGATGATCACCAGATCGTATCTGAAAGGCTGTACAGCCATCGTTCCCCCTGCACCGCTGTGCGTTGATGCTGTTCAATGTGGGGGGTTGTACATGAAAACTGTCAGCGGTGCGCATGAGCAGGGGATGTGAGGGGCTGTCTGACGATCAGGCGTTTTTGTGTTCGTCTTTCACCAGGCGTTCATGGAGTTCGCTGTCCACGCCTGCAATTTTGCCAAGCGCTCTGGCATATTCGCGCAACGCATCCTGAAGCTGAACCAGTTCCGCCCGCATCTGCGCGTTGTGGGGCCACTGCTGTTCGTGTTCAAGGTCGCTCACGTCTTCGGGTTTGTGGAATTCCCAGCTTTTGAGCAGTGGATGCCATTTAGCCGTGAAGGGGCGTATCCCTTTGTTGAGGATTGAAAGCGCGACCGGGCCAAGATCATACGCGACATCGGGGCCGCATTGACTCAGCGTCTTTCGGGTGAAGCCGAACAGCGAATTGAGCGAAGCCAGCGCTTCACGCAGCATCCCCGCTTCGGGGTCGAGCCGCTGGGTACTGATGCGCGTGGTCAGTTCGATGTACAGGTTCCACGCCGCAACTCGTTCTTCATCGTTTGGGGCAAAATCGATCTTCCCTAATCCCCAGGGCAGTTCGACCGACGAAATGCTGAGCCTGAAATATTTGCGGACTGTGCGCCAGCGCCTGCGCAGCCACTTGATCATCTGTGTTCGCTCCGAAAATACTCAGTGCGTTTTCGTCAGCCGTTGCGGGAAAATGAACGGCGGTTTACCGTTCCTGGGCGTTCAGCCGGGCAATCGCGGTGATGAACAGCGGGTCTTTGTTGTCCATCGCCTGGGCATAATCTACCCAGGCCGTCCCCGCGCCTTCCTCAAATTTCGTGCCGTCCCCTGTGGCGATGCCCGCCTGCATCCCTTTGATATTCACGGCGAACAGATGCACCGTCGTATCCGCGCTTTTCGATGGCCGCACCGTGCCAAGCGCGATCAGGTCGGCATCCTGCACGGTGTAGCCCGCTTCTTCAAGCAGTTCATGCAGCGCGGTTTCGCGCACACCCTCACCGGGGTTTACGCCACCCGTGATGCTGCATGGCTCGATGTGTGGGCTGTGCGCCGGGCAGACTTCCAGCCGGGCGAGATACTGCCGCCGCTTGCCTTTGCCTTTGAACGGCAGGATCGCTACGATCTGCCCATCGCAGCGGTTTTCATGCGAAAACACATAGCCGTCACGCTCGATCAAGGAGACGAACGGCGTTTCACAGACGACTTTATCGGCCATTGTGAAGGTTACGCGCCCTGTCCTGGCTGTTGATCCGGGTTGGGCAGTTCCGGGGTTTGCCCCGGCAGATAATGTTCCTCATGATCGTGCTTCTCCTGCATCACGATGAACAACACCCCGCCAACCGTGATCGCGGCGATAGCGACGAGCAGAAAACCGACCAACGCAGACATATCCGTCACATCCTTCTTGGCAGTAAACCCAATGCGTCCATTGTAACACAATCGATCAGTCGTCCAATGTAGGTTCAAATGCGAAGTTCAGGTGTCCCAATTCCGGGGGGGGCGCGGGCATGGGCTGTTCCCAGAACACCGGGCGTATGAAACCAGGTTTGCGCGCCGCCACTTCTAGCGCTTTCGTCCATTCCTTGCGCACGGCATTGCTGGTCGCGCTGTGGCTTGACCAGAACAATTGAAAAATATCCGCCTGTTCGATCAGCTCCAGCAGGCGTTGATCCCAGGCTTCGCCCGCCCGCAGCGTGGTAAGATCACGGTAGTAGGCATCGCCCAGGATTTTATAGGCGCGTTCCACCCGCTCGATGATGCGAACATCCTTGCGGCTGTAGCTGCAAAAGACCGCCCGGTAGATTTTGCGCGGCTCGGCGTGGGTGATTGGGGTGGCGGTGGGCTGGCTGATGGGCGTACCGCTCACCGGGGCAGCGGCAGCCGGGTTGACTTCGATGAACAGCGGCACATCGCACACGATTACGCCGTCGATGCTGAAGGTGATCGCGCCTTCATGGACTTCACTCACCTGGGCGGCTGCGTTTGCCCGCACCTTGAAATCCGCCCGGTTCCACGCATCGAAAAAGCCGATGGTGGCGCTGACCGGGTTGACCTGAAAGCCCGCGATGCGCGGCGTGACGGTGATCGCGGCATTGTCCGCAACGAACGACTGTTCCGGGCGGGCGACGCGGCGGTAATCCCTGATCTGGCTGCCGAGTTCGCCTTGCGCGTCGGCGGCGACCAGTCCGGCGGCGCTTACCCGGTAGACATATGCCAGCAGGTCATACCAGGTGTTCGGCACAACCTCTTTCGGGTAGTAGGCGGTGAACTCGCTCGGTTCGCGCCCCCCAGGGGCGGGCATGACGGCGGTTTCGGAATCATCGTCCAGACCCGGATCGACCGGGCGGCGCGATTCGGTGATGTCCTTTTCGCGCTCGGCTTCAGCGCGCCGCCGTTCTTCAAGGGCGATCCCGCGTGTGGGTTCTGCTTCCGGTTCCGGCGCGGGCGGCGTGACCGGGCGGGGCAGCGGGGCGGGCGGCGCGGGCAGCGGGGACGGACGCGCTGCCGACTTCGGCGGTTGCGGGCTGCCGGGCTGGCGGTCAAGCCCGCCGAATGCTGAACCAGCATCGGGCTTTTGTTTCGTTTCCAGGTTCGGCAGCGTCGGGGGGGTGCTGCCCGTTGATGCGCCGCGCCCGCGCCGGGTCAGGTAAGCGGCCAATGCTGCGACCACCAGCAGGATCACGATGCCAACGCCAATGCCGATCAGGATCAGTTGTGGAACATCCATCGGGGGGTACTCCCGTTAAGGGGTCAGTGTCAGAAAAATAAGGAAAGCTCCCACTGTTTTAGCGGAGTTTCGCCCGCCGCGCAAAGCCAATCGGCTGCTCCCCCAGGTGGTGCTGAAGCGCCAACGGGAAACATGGTAGGATTGTCGCATTCCCTGGCATAAGGACACCAAGCAAGAAAGGACTTCCCGCGATGGCGACTTCCCCCGGATTCTCCATTCAGGCGTTGATCTTCGACCTGGATGGCGTGATCACCGACACCGCCGAATACCATTACCAGGCCTGGAAACGGATGGCCGATGAAGAAGGCTATCCCTTCACCCGTGAGGACAATGAAGCGCTGCGCGGGGTATCGCGCCGTGAAAGCCTGAACCGTCTGCTGAAAGGGCGGGTGGTGATGGAAGAAAAAGCTCAGGAACTCATGGAGCGCAAGAATCGCTATTATATCGACCTGCTCGAATCGATCACCCCTGCGGATATTCTGCCGGGCGCGCTCAATTTCCTGGATGAAGCCGAAGCCGCCGGGTTGAAGCTGGCGGTGGGCAGCGCGAGCAAAAATGCGCATACCGTGCTGAGCAAGCTCGGTATTCTGGAGCGTTTCGATGCGATAGGCGATGGCTACTGCGTGGTGAACACCAAGCCCGCGCCCGATCTGTTTTTGTGGACGGCGGGACGCTTAGGCGTGTACCCACAGAATGCGATTGTGCTGGAGGACGCGGAAGCGGGCATCGACGCGGCCTTGCGCGGCGGCTTCTGGGCGGTGGGCATCGCCGGGCATGACTCCGCCCAGGCGGGGCGGGTCGATAAAGCGCACCTGGTGCTGAAAGACCTGGCTGACGCGCATGTGACCGATGTGCTGGCGCGTTTAAGCGCGACAGCGGCGGGCTGAACCATCAGCCCAACAACTGACGGCTGGAGTGTTACCGGTCGCCCACGAAATTGGCAGACGCACGCACGAGCAGACGGGGGGGGATCAATACCTGCCGCACCGGGTGCTTGCCGCCGTTGGGCTTGGCCAGCACATCGCACAGGTTTTCGATCAAGGCGCTGGCGATGCGGTCAAGCGGCTGTTCCAGCGTCGCCAGCGGCGGCGATAAAAATTCGCTGAGCGGCACATTGTCATGGCCGATCAGCGCCAGATCGCGCCCGATTTCGATGCCGCAGCGCGCCGCCTCATGGATCACGCCGACGGCGATCAGGTCGCTGATGGCGAAGATCGCGGTCGGGCGTTCATCCGGCGGCATCGCCCACCAATATGTCAGCGCATCGCGCCCGGTGCGGTCGGAATGTTCCCCGCGAAAGATGTAGTCCGGGCGCAGCGATAACCCGGCCTGGCGCAGCGCAGCGGCGTAACCCTGAAACCGAAAGCGCCCGGTCAGCGAGCCTTCATCCCACGCGATCATAGCGATGCGCGTATGCCCACGCTTGATCAGCAGATCGACGGCGGCGCGGACTCCGGCTTCTCCATCGGTATCCACCCAGGAAAAATCCCAATCCGGGTTGGAACGCCCGAACGCGATGAACGGGAACCGCTTGTCGAGCAGGTAGCGGATGCGCGTATCGTGTTCCTGGGTGCTGGCCAGGATGAACCCATCCACGCGCCCGGTGCGGATCAGCTCGTCGTACATGCGGATCGGGTTATCCGTCGGGTAGGTGAAGGTGAGCAGGTGATAGCCCGCTTGTTCCGCCGCCTGTGCCAGAAAAAAGGTAAAATGTTCCAGCACATCGTTGAGCAGGCCGTTGGGCGGCGGCGCGTGCCACGCATACCCGATCAGGCGGCTTTGGCTGGAACGCAGATTGCGCGCCGTGACGTTGGGCATGTAGCCGATCTTTTCGACGGCGCGCCAGACCTCACGGCGGGTTTCTTCGCTGACCGCAGCGGCTTTGTTGTTCAGCACATACGAGACGGTCGCAATCGATACGCCGGCTTCCTTGGCAACATCTTTGATCGTGGGCATTCGGGCTTTTGCGTACTGGTTTCATTTACGAACATCAGAAATTGTACAGGCAAACCCGCGCCCGGTAAACGAAAGGTCTGCGCGCCGACACACCGCTGCCCAACGCACTCATGCAGGGGCAGTACGGCGCTGGCGCATCCACAAACTGCCTGCATAAAACGCCAGCCCGTACAGTGAGATCACCAGCGCAACCAGCCAGGCGAACGCGAAATAGCCGACGACGAGCGACGAATGCGGGGCGATGATGTCCTGCGGCGGTTCAATGGTGAGATGCACGAACGTGACCAGCAGCGCGAACGCGGGTGACGCGACCGCCACATACGGCATGGTGTAGGGGGAACGACGCGCCAGCAGCACGAGCGCATACAGGTAAACCGGGTAGGCGCTGAGGCTGAACGTGAACGGGTTCACATCGCCATTCAGCGGCCACCCGACATGGTTTCCGCGTATCGCGTGGTCGAAATGATGGCCTACGCCCAGAATCAGGCTGATGATGATCAGTGTTCGCAGGCGTTGGACGATGGTGTCGGTCATGAGGGTGGAGTCCTGACGGTGAAGGGGAATAGGCCAACTACTTTTCAAAACTCTATACGCCCTGCACGGCTTGCGCATTGGACAGCCTATCCAATACTGCGTCGGCATTTTACACAACACCATAAATTATACTTCATTTAAATCTGCACAGAATCTCGACACGAAATGCACACAAATGCGCTGCGCGGTGCGGCGCACGCTTTACGCTATAATCCCCGATTACGCTTTCAACACTACTCTTGACGAGAAGAAAGAGACCCGCATGAGCATCACGCCCCGCTTGAACCGCTTATTTGCGCCCGATGGCAAGTGCTTCGATGTCGCGGTCGATCACGGCTTTTTTGGCGAACGCACCTTCCTGGACGGAATCGAATCCATGCCGCATGTCATTCGGGTGCTGGTCGATGCTGCGCCCGATGCGATTCAGCTTTCGCTTGGCACTGCGCCGCTGCTTCAGCAGCTCCCCGCACGGCCCAAACCCGCGCTCGTGCTGCGCACCGATATTGCCAATGTCTATGGCAAAACGCTGCCGCGCACCCTGTACAGCCGCATGATCGCGCAGCCCGTCGAACAGGCTGCCCGGCTGGATGCGGCGTGCGTGGTCGTCAACCTGTTCATGCTCCCTGGCCAGCCGGAAGTATGGGAACAGTGCGTCCAGAACATCACCGCCATCAAGCCGGAATGTGAACGGTTGGGAATGCCGCTCATGATCGAGCCGCTGGTCATGCAGGACAACGTGACGAGCGGCGGGTACATGGTCGATGGGGACGTGAACAAAATCCTGCCGCTGGTGCGCCAGGCCGTCGAACTGGGCGCGGACATCATCAAGGCCGACCCGACCGACCAGGTGGACGAATACCACCGCGTGATCGAAATCGCGGCGGGGGTTCCCGTGCTGGTGCGCGGCGGCGGGCGCGTGGCCGATCTTGCCATTCTGGGACGCACGAGCGCGCTCATGGCGCAGGGCGCACGCGGGATCGTGTACGGGCGCAACGTGATCCAGCACGAAAGCCCATTGGGGATGACGCGGGCGCTGATGGCCGTCGTGCATGACGGTGCATCGCCCGAAGCGGCGCTGGCACAGCTTCAGGGAAAGGCCTAGCGCGATGGCGAAACGACCGATCCGCTTCGGCATCATCGGCCTGGGTTTGATGGGGCGCGAATTCGCCAGCGCTGCGGCGCGGTGGGCGCACCTGCTCGACCTGGATTTTCAACCCGTAGTGGCCGGCATCTGCGATACCAACCCAGCGCTGTTCCCCTGGTATCAGGACAATTTCGCGTCGGTGCGGCTGGCGACGACCGATTATCACGATCTGCTCAGCGACGCGCAGATCGACGCGATCTACTGTGCAGTGCCGCATAACCTGCACGCCGATGTGTATATCGACATCATCCGGGCGGGCAAACATTTACTGGGCGAAAAGCCGTTCGGCATCGACCTGGCCGCCAACCAGCGGATCGCCGCCGCTGCCGCCGCATACCCGGACGTTTTCATCGCCAGTTCATCGGAATTTCCGTTTTTCCCTGGTGCGCAAAAGCTGATCCAGTTCGTGGGGGCCGGGCGCGTCGGGCCGATCATCGAAGCGGAAGCATTTTTCCTGCACAGCAGCGACATCAACCCGGAAAAGCCGATCAACTGGAAGCGGATCGCCCGCATCAACGGGGAATACGGCTGCATGGGTGACCTGGGGCTGCATGTGCTGCATGTCCCGCTGCGCCTGGGCTGGCAGCCGCAGAACGTTCGCGCCGTGCTGAGCAATCTCGTCCGCGAACGCCCGGACGGACATGGCAACCGTGTCGAATGCGATACCTGGGATAACGCAGTGTGGACGTGCGAAGCCGGGACTGGCGGCGAAACGTTCCCGATCACGTTCAAGACGTACCGCATCGCCCCCGGCGAAACCAACACCTGGGTGCTGTCGGTGACCGGGATGCACGGGAGCGCTCGTTTTTCCACCCGCTACCCAAAATCGTTCTGGACGATGGACTATGCCAGCGGCAAACCGCAGTTGTGGAGTGAAGAAAGCCTGGGCTACACCCCGCCCTATACCACAATCACCGGGGCGATCTTCGAGTTCGGGCTGTCCGATGCGCTGCTGCAAATGTGGGCTGCCTTCTGCGATGAACTGACACACGGGCGGGTAAGTATGAAAGGGTCGTTTCACTGCGCCACGCTGCCCGAAACGACCGATCATCACCGGGTGCTGACCGCAGCGCTGCGGTCGCACCAGGAAAAGCGCGTCGTGCCGTTGGCAGAGGTGGGGTGAGATGACGCTCCCGGTCGTGGTGGCAGGCCATCTGTGCCTGGATTTACTGCCGGAGATGCGGACGCTTTCGCCCGCCGCGCTCACCAGCCCCGGCAGACTGTTCGAGGTCGGCGCGCTGGCGACGGCGACGGGCGGCGCGGTTTCCAATACCGGGCTGGCGCTCGACCGGCTCGGTGTCGAAGTGCGGTTGGTCAGCAAAGTGGGCGATGACCTGACGGGCGGGCTGATCCGCGCCATCCTGGAGCGTGCCAACCCGCGCCTGGTCGCGGGCATCGGCACTGCACCGGGGGTCGCCAGTTCGTATACCGTCGTACTGTCGCCGCATGGGCAGGATCGGATTTTTCTGCATTACGGCGGCACGAACCTCACGTTCGATGCCGATTCGGTCGATATGGCGCAGGTGGAAGGCGCGGCGGTCTTTCATCTGGGCTACCCGCCGATCCTGCCCGCACTGCTGGCCGATGATGGCGCACCGCTGCGCACGATCTACCAACGGGCGCGGGCGTTGGGCGCGGTGACATCGCTCGATACCAGCCATCCCGATCCCGATGGCGCGAGTGGGCGGGCGAACTGGCGGGCGATATTGAGCGGGACGCTGCCCTATGTCGATCTGTTCATTCCCAGTATCGACGAGATTCTGTTCATGCTGCGCCGTGCCGATTACGACCGCTGGCACGGCGCAACGCTGCGCTATCTCACACGGGCGTATCTGCGTGACCTTGCCGACGAGCTGATCGGCATGGGCGCGGCGGTGAGCGGCTTCAAACTGGGCGAAATGGGCGTGTACCTGAAGGTCAGCGATGACCCGGCGCGGCTGCGCGTCCTATCACGTCTGCCTGTTGCGGTCGAAGCGTGGTGCGGCGCGGAAGTCTACCACCCGGCGTTCGAGGTGGAAGTCGTCGGCACGACGGGCGCGGGCGACTGCTGCTATGCCGGGTTGATTGCGTCGCTGCTGCATGGGTTCCCGCCACAGGCGGCGGCGCGTATGGCGAACGCCGTCGGCGCGTGTAATGTGGAAGGGCCGGACGCGCTGAGCGGAGTCCGCACCTGGGCGGCGACCCTGGCGCGTATTGAAGCGGGCTGGCCGCTGAAGCCCGTGCGCCTGCCGGACGAGCGAAGTTCTTCCCTACGTCTTGACGGCGAATCGTTTTCACGTTAGGTTGAATCCGTATGCCGCCGCTCTACTTCACGCGATAGGACTGCTGCCCCATGACTGAAACCTACCTTTCCATCGATGGCCTACGCATCGCGTACCGAACCTATGGTAACCCACACCATCCGCCGCTGATTTTGATACATGGAGTCGCCTCACACGGCGGGGTGTGGCGGCATACGGTCGCTGCGCTGGCGGATGCGTATTTCTGCGTC
This sequence comes from bacterium, assembly GCA_033764035.1. Lineage (GTDB taxonomy): Bacteria > Chloroflexota > Anaerolineae > Aggregatilineales > Phototrophicaceae > Flexifilum. The sequence continues at coordinate 277,510 of JANRJJ010000022.1, read as the reverse complement.
ACGGTCGATCTGTTAGGTCATGGCGGCAGCGATAAACCGCGCGGGGGCGATTACCGCATTGCAACCCAGGCGCGGCGCGTGCTGGCCGTCGCGGATGCGCTGGGGCTGGAGACATTCGGCCTGTTCGGGCATTCGATGGGTGGGCAGATTGCCATGACCATCGCATCCACGCTTGCGCCGGAACGGGTGACCGCGCTGGTCAATGTGAGCGGGGTTGCGACGGGCAAACTTCTCCCGGCCAACCTGCGGCGGTCGCATCTGCGCGCCATCGCCTATTTCTGGATGCCCTGGCTGCTCGATGTCAGCGTGCGCCTGCTGCCGATGCCGGGCTTGATCGACTGGACGTATGGCATGTGGTTCGCCAATGCCGTTCCCGAAGAATGGATACGCGAAGACATGGCGCTGACTCACCTGCCGGGGCAGCACAACACATACCTGCCTGTGCTGGAGGCGGTCGCACATGCCGACCTGACCGACCGCCTGCCGCACATCAACGCGCCCACGCTGATCATTTTTGGACGGGACGATCAGGTCGTGCCGCCGAGCGATGGCGACCTGGCGCACCGCCTGATCCCGAACAGCCAGATGGTATGGCTGAACGGGATCGGCCATTTTCCGATGATCGAAGATACGCCAGCGTACCTGGCGGCAGTCACGACAATGTTCAAGCCTGAGGCTTGAGGTTCAAGCGTAAAGCTTGAGCTTCAAGCCCGAAACGGCACGAATGCACAAGGTATCCAGCATTTATGCGCAGACCATTCGTCTAATTTGTATGAATTTAGGCGGGATACGTAAAAAAGTTCCTGCGCACACCTGCACATGTTACGCATTCGCGCTAGAATGGTAAGGGTGGTGGTCAGGCACGAGCGCCCTTCAACCCCTTGCGCTCGTTCAGCCTGGCAGCCCGGTAGAAGATTTAGCCTCTATGGAGACCTTTTCATGAAACATCTTAAACGCATCGGCCTGCTGCTGGCGCTCGTACTCGCGCTCGGCGCGACAGTCGTCCTGGCTCAGGATGCCCCCAGCGGTGAACTGGAAATTTTTTCGTGGTGGTCTGGTGGTGGTGAAGCGGCGGGTCTGGAAGCACTCATCGCCCGTTTCGGTGAGCTGTACCCGGATGTAAGCGTGATCAACGCTGCCGTTGCGGGCGGTTCGGGCGTGAATGCCCGCGCCGTGCTGACCACCCGTATGCTCGGCGGCGACCCGCCGGACACCTTCCAGGTACACGCGGGTGAAGAACTGAACGCGGTTTGGGTGGCGGCAGGGCTGATGCAGCCGCTGAACGCCATCTATGAAGCCAATGGCTGGCTGGAACAGTATCCCCAGGGGCTGCTCGACCTGATCACCGACGAAGAAGGCAATATCTACGTCGTGCCGGTCAACATTCATCGTTCCAACGTGATGTGGTACAACCCCGCCCGGCTCGAAGAATGGGGCATTTCGGTTCCCACCACCTGGGACGAATTCTTCGCAGCGTGCGAAGTGACGATGGCGGCGGGCGTTCCGGCGATCTCGATTGGCGAAAACTGGACTCAGGTTCACCTGTGGGAAAGCATCGCCCTGGGCGTGCTGGGAACCGAAGCCTACAATGGACTGTGGAACGGCACCACGAGCTGGACAAGCCCGGAAGTCGTCGCCACGTTTGAAACCCTGGGGCGCGTGTACGACTGCGCCAATGAAGACCTGAACTCGCTGTCGTGGCAGGATGCGGCGCAGCGCGTGGTGAACGGCGAAGCCGCCTTCAATATCATGGGCGACTGGGCAGCCGGGTACTACCTGGTCGATCTCGCCCTGGAACCCGGCACCGGCTTCGGTTGGGCGGCCAGCCCCGGCACTGACGGCACCTTCATGATGCTGTCCGACACCTTCGGGCTGCCGGTCGGCGCGCCGAACGCGGGCGCAGTTGAAGCGTGGCTGAGCTTCGTTGGCACGGCGGAAGCGCAAGACCTGTTCAACCCGATCAAGGGGTCGCTGCCCGCCAACACCACCGCCGATATTGGCAACGCCGAACTGTACAATGCCTATTTCCAGGATGCGTACAGCGATTGGACGAGCAATGAAATCGTCGGCAGCCTGGCGCACGGGCTGGTTGCGGCTCCGGCGTTCAGCAATGCCTTCGCAGGCCTGATCGCGGGCTTCCAGGCCAACGGTGATGCGGCGGGTGCGGCGGCCAACGCAGCCCTGCTGGCGATTCAGACGGGTCTCGGCTCGTAAGTACGCCGCTTCACAACCACATGGTATGACGATCCTGCGGGGGGGTTCATCCTTCCGCAGGATTTTTTCTATTTAAGAGGGGATAACCACCCATGCGCGGAACCCGTGATCGCACGATTGCGATCCTGATGCTGGCTCCATCCGTCGTCCTGCTGGGCATTTTTGTCTACGTGTTCATCCTTTCCACCGCGTATACATCGCTGACCAACCTGGATTCGATGCGGCAGCTTGGCGGCATTGCGCCGGATTTTGTCGGCCTGAAAAACTATCTCGACTTTTTTGGGTTTTCACCGCTCGATACGCGCTTTCGCATCGGGTTCGTGAACACGATCTTTTTCACGATCCTGTTCATCGCCGTATGCCTGGGTTTGGGGCTGCTGCTGGCCGTCCTGCTTGACCAGAAGATCAAAGGCGAAGCGATCTTCCGCACGATCTTCCTGTTCCCGATGGCGCTGTCGTTCGTGGTCACGGGCGTGGTCTGGCGCTGGTTGTTCAACGTGAATGCCGGGCTGAACCGCCTGCCTACGCTGATTGGGCTGCCCCAGGGAACGTTCGAGTGGCACACCAGCCAGCAGCGCATCCTGGAATTTAGCTGGCAGGATTTCCCGACCATCATCGCGGTGATCATCGGCCTGTTCGTGATCCTCCCGGCGTTCTACTATGTGGTACAGCGTCGTTCGCGCACCGCGATTTATGTGCTGATCGTGGCGATGCTCATCAATGGGTATCTGCTGTTCGTCGCCACGCCATCGCTGTGGACGGCCAACGCCCGCCCCGAAACGCATGGGTTCAACCTGGCCATCATCGCGGTGGTGGTGGCAGCGGCCTGGCAGATGTCGGGCTACACGATGGCGATGTACCTGGCCGGGCTGCGCGGGGTTGCAGAGGAACTGCGCGAAGCCGCCCGTGTGGATGGATGCAGCGAACTGAACGTTTACCGCCGGATCGTGCTGCCGCTGCTTGCACCCATCACGCTAAGCGCGATGATCATCCTGGGGCATATCTCGCTCAAAATCTTCGACCTGATCTATGCGATGGGCGGCGGTGACCTGCTGCAAATCGATGTGCCGGGGATGTTCATGTACCTGGAAACCTATCGCGGCTTCCAGCCCGCACGCGGTGCAGCCGTCGCCATGATCATGCTGATCCTGGTGGCCGCCGTCATCGTCCCGTACCTGTACACCAACCTGAAAGGGGAAGCCAAAAAATGACCACGCAAACCGCCCCCGCCATTCCCCCGGTGGTGTCCGCCCCGCGCACACGTCAGGCCGTCCCCATGCAGCGGCGCATCAGCCAGGTGGTGATCTACGGCCTGCTGATCGTGCTGGCGCTGGTGTTTCTGCTGCCCGTGTTCGTGGTGCTGCTCACCAGCCTGAAAAGCACCGCCGAAGTCGATATTTCGCGCATGTGGGCGCTTCCGCAGCAGATCAGCTTTGAAAGCTTCGGCCTGGCGCTGGAGGAACTGAGTACCGGGCTGGGGAACAGCTTCGCGCTGGTCATCCCCGGTACGATCATTTCCGCCGTGCTGGGGTCGCTCAACGGGTACGTGCTGTCGAAGTGGAAATTTCCCGGCGCGAACATCCTGTTTCCGCTCATGCTGTTCGGGATGTTCATCCCGTACCAGGCGATCATCATTCCGCTGGTGCTGTTTCTGCGCGATATTGACCTGTTCAATACCCTGCCGGGGCTGATCCTGTGCCATGTGGTGTATGGCCTGCCGATCACCACGCTGATCTTTCGCAACTACTACAGCGAAGTCCCCGATGAAATGCTGGAGGCGGGCGGCATCGATGGCGCGGGCTTTTTCGGCCTGTACTGGCATATCGTGCTGCCGATCTCGCTGCCGGGGTTCGTCGTGGTGGCGATCTGGCAGTTCACGCAAATCTGGAACGAATTTCTGTTCAGTGTGACGGTCGCCCAGGGAACGCCCACCGTGACAGTGGCGCTGCAAAACCTGTCTGGCAGCCAGATCGTGCAGTGGAATGTGCAAATGGCAAGCGCGTTTCTGGCCGCCATCCCCACGCTGATCGTGTACGTGCTGTTGGGGCGCTACTTCATTCGCGGCCTGCTGGCAGGCAGCATTAAGGGCTAATTAAATCCCTTGTGCCGGGAGCGTCCCATTTACAGACGTTCCCGGTGCGCAATCCCCAAAATAGTTTGAACTATGAACCATCGAACAGAAGAAGATTAAATTTCATTCCGGCTTCATACTAGCAGGTTAGACTGATGGTGTCGTATCCATAGGAGACAACTCATGCCAAATATTGTCGAAACTGCTGTTGCTGATGGCCGCTTCAAGACGCTGGTCGCCGCTGTGCAGGCTGCGGGCCTGGTCGAAACCCTGAGCGGCGAAGGTCCGTTCACGGTGTTCGCGCCGACCGATGATGCCTTCGCCGCGCTGCCCGCTGGCACGGTCGAAAGCCTGCTGAACAACATCCCCGAACTGACCAAGATTCTCACCTACCATGTCGTCGCGGCCAAAGCCCCGGCTTCGGTCGTGGTCAGCGCGCCCGCGCACACGACGGTGCAGGGTGGTGAAATCAAGGTGCGCAGTGAAGATGGGAAGGTGTTCATCAATGACGCGCAGGTGATCATTGCCGACATCGAAACCAGCAACGGCATCATCCACGCCATCGACAAAGTGATCCTCCCCTAGTTTTTCACGACGATGGCCCAACCCACTAGAGTGGGTTGGGCAATTTCACAACTTAGCCCCCAGCGTTTCACCCCAGAAGGCATTCACCCGTTCCGCATACGCCTCCAGGCCGATTACGGCGGTATAATCGCCATGATGCGCCCCTGGAACCTGCCACAACTGGACATGGTTGTTCACGGCGGGATCGTCACCGGCCATGATCAGCGCGCCGCGCAGCCCTGGTTCCTCCGTCCCGTAGATCAGCAGCACCGGTCGCGGCGCAATCGAGCCGATCACGGCGACGGGCTTCAACGTATCGATGCTGTCGCCCGTCGCAACCCGGTAGCCCCCGCGCACGCCCAAACGGAACAGCGTCCCGATCAGCGGCAGCCGCGCATCCCACGCCGCCGTATTCAGTGCGATCTCGTCCCACATATCATGATAACCGCCCTGTGAGACGACCGCCGCAACATCGGGATAGCGCGCCGCCGCCATAATCGCGGTTGCGCCGCCCGCCGAAAACCCGTGTATGCCCACCCGTGTCATGTCGATGCCGCCGCGCGCCCGCAGATAGGCCAGCGCATCCCCAACCTGCTCCACTTCCTGGTAACCGAGCGAATTGATGGTACCCGCCGCGCATGTCCGCGATTCATACGCCAGCACGTTGTAGCCGCCGCGCACGAATGCCTGAAATTCGCTGATGCGGTCGCCGCGCCGGGCAGCCCCGGTGGGTACGGCGATGATCGTCCCATTGGCCGCCGCATTGACTGCAATCCCTTGCGCGGGGAAGAAATACCCCTGCAAAGGCTGATCGAACGCCGCTGCGGGGATCAGCACCTCACTATCGACAGGCAGCCCATAAGCGGACGGGTCAACGCCGCCGACGCAGACGGGCGCGGTCAGCCCAACGATGAAGATCGCGCCCGCCCCGGTGGGCAGGAGCAGCACGACCGCCGCAATGGCGGCGATTGCCCCACGCAGCACGAACCCCAGCCGAATTTTTGGGGAAGGACTCATCAAGGCAGCCTCTTTTTCCGATATGATTGGGGTTTCCCGATGCTGGAGCGTGAAATCATGACCAATCCGAAAATGCTCCTCGACCAATTTGCGATTGCCCCCAAGAAAAGTTTAGGGCAAAACTTCATCCATGATCCGAATGTGCTGGAAAAGATCGTCACGATTGCCGAAATTCTCCCCGGCGATACCGTGCTGGAGATCGGCCCCGGCACAGGCGCGCTGACCGAACATCTCGCGCCGCTCGCTGGCCGCGTGATCGCCGTCGAAATCGACGGACGGCTGGAATCGATTTTGCGGGGACGCTTTGCCCGCTGGCCGAACATCGAATTTGTGTTCGGGGATATTCTGGAAACCGATCTGCGTGCGCTGGTTCCCGAATCGTACATCGTGGTCGCCAACCTGCCGTATTACATTACCAGCGCGATCCTCCGTCACCTGCTCGAAACCGACCGCCGCGCCAAACGCCTGATCCTGACCGTTCAGCTTGAAGTGGCGGAACGGCTGACCGCCAAACCCGACGATATGAGCCTGCTTAGCGTAAGCGTGCAGTATTACGCCAAAGCCAAAATCGCGGCGCGCATCAACAAAGCGGTTTTTTATCCCCGCCCGGATGTGGACAGCGCCGTTGTGCGGCTGGATGCGTATGAAAAGCCGCCTGTCGATGTGCCGGGCGATGCGCAGTTCTTCCGCATTGTGCGGGCGGGGTTCGCGCAGAAGCGCAAACAGTTGAAAAATACCCTGGGCGACCTGCTGCTGGCCGGGAAAGATGACCCCATTGGCCACGACTTCGCGGGTATGGTGATCACAGAAGCGGGCATCGACCCACGCCGCCGCGCTGAGACTCTCACGCTGGAAGAATGGGCGGCGCTCACCCGTGCATTCGTCCAGGCCGGGCTGAAATGATCGCGGTCGATGCAACTGCCGGGCGAATTCTGGCGTATACTGGTGATAGGGACGGAAGGACAGGCACATGCGGCTGCGATTTACACGGGCGAACACGATCTGGTTAAGCATCCTGGCGGGCATGATCGGTATCGGCGCATTGGGCGGCGCGGATAACCCGGCGGTGATCGCCGCGCTGGTCGGCATTTTCGGCCTCAGCGCTGCGGCGGCGCTCATCGACGTGCAGCCGGAACGCATCATCGATCAATCGCGTTCGTCGCTCACGGCCATTCGCATGAGCGCCGAAGCCCGCGAAGCCAGCGAACGCGCCCGCCGCCGCGGAAATATCCCCGATACCGGGCTGATGCTGTTCGATATTGGCCTGTTTACCGCATCCAACGGGCAGGACGGCCTGACCATGCAGCGCACCCGCGAAGTCTCGAAAGATGAGGACGGCGTGCGCCCGTTCATTCAACTGCATGTGCAGCCGCGCAGCGCCGACCGTGCCGCACGCATCAAGTTCGAGCTGATCGACCAGCGCGGCGACGTACAGTATGTCCACGAGATGAATACCCATCTGCGCGATGGCGAAATGAACATCCTGCCGGATCATCACCTGCCGCTGCTGCAAAACCAGCGCGTCACCCCTGGGGACTGGGATCTGCGCGTGTATATCGACGGCAGCCTGATCGGTGCGCACAGTTTTTCAGTGATCCCCTCGTTTCAGGATCGTTTCCCGCGCACGGCGAACCGCAGCGCCAGCGGTGCGGCTCCTGCCCCGCGCACGCACAACCCGCTCAGCGATGAGGACGCGGACAGCCGCACGATTCGCACCGATGATGCGCCGATGACGCTTGAAGACCTGCTGCGCAGCCGGGGACAGAACGACGGCAGCGGCGGCGGACGTTCGTGAACCGCACGACAGGAACCTGAACCGCGATGAACCGCCGTTATGGGGAATTACTGGTCGGCCTTACCCTGCTGGTGCTGGGATTCTATGCCCTGCTTAGCAGCCCTGCATTCGCCGGGATCGTGATCACGATGGGGTTGATCCTGTTTGCAATGCAGTATGGCAAAAGCGTCAACCAGCAGATGACCAGCACCCGTTCGCAGCGCAATCCACGCACGACGCGGCTGGAAACGCCGGAGGAACGCCGTGCGCGTGCGCCCCGCGTCCCGGCTGCGCCGAAACCGAGCCGCGCCGCCGCAAACGATCAAGACGATGGGGTGTACAGGCACGCGGTCGATGCTGCCCGCCGCGCCGGAATTGACCCGGAACATACCTACGTGTTATCGACCGATATTGGCGTGATGGTGTTCGAGGACGACCGCCCCCCGGTGATCCAGCGCACGAGCGCGCTCGACGACCGTGCTGATTACCTTCAGCCGTTCGTACAGTTGAATTTGCCGACCGATGCGGAGGGGCGTGTCAAGTTTGAAATGGTTGATGAACGGGGCGTGCGCCGCTTCGTGCATGAAGAACACTACCGCCTGAACGAAGGCGCGAACCTGATTATGCCCGCTGCCCGGCTGCGCGTGACCGGGCAGGATTCCAGCGCCCGCTGGACACTGCGTATTTATGCGGAAAATACCCTGGTCGCGGAACACGTCATCGTCTGGGAGATCGGCACATCCGGGGTGGTGCGCCGTCACCTGATGGAAGATGGGGAGCTGAGTCCCGAACTGGCCGCTGAAATGCGCACGATGATGGCACAGCAGCGGCTCGATTCGATGAGTCTGGACGATCTACTTTCGCACCAGGACGATGATCCCCCGGCACAGGCAGCGCGGCGCTAGGCCACGCCGGCGCTTAGCAGGCGCACCAGCGTTTGCACCATCTCGTTCATGCGCCCATTCTTGATCAGCGCCGCGTCTGCGCCCAGGCGGTGTGGCACTTCTTCGATGTTGAAGCGCGCGCCCGCCGTGTAAAACAGAATCGGCACTGCGCTGTAGTGCGGGTCCCGCTTGAGCATGAGGCATAAATCCGCGCCCGACATCCCCGGCAGCATATCGTCCAGAATGATCGCATCGAACGCACGATCTTTCAGGGCGTGCAGGGCTTCACCCGCGCTGCCAACGACCAATGCCTGTAAACCTGCCCGCCGCAGCGCCATCGAGATCAACGTTTGGAAATCGTGATCGTCTTCAACGACCAGGATAGTGAAAGCCATGCTTGGCGTGTCCTTTCCGCCCGTGTTGTGTGAGCTTCAGCGCCGCTGAACCTGCTTACCACACACTAACCTTGTTCTATCTCTAGGTTAACTGTGAACTGGCGATCCAGCAAGGGAAATATACAGGCGTAACAAGACTGTGACGGGCGAACCCAAAGGTTCGCCGAAGCGAACCCGAAGGTTCGCCCAATGGCCTAAGCGAAGTTGACGATGCGGTCGCAGATCAGCGCTGTGAACGCCTGGGTCGAATGCGCGTTTTCGATGGCAATATCGCTGGTGTAATGCCCCTGGCTGAGGACATCGCGCACTGCGCTTTCGACGGCATCCGCCGCTTCGGAACGTCCCCAATGGTGGCGCAGCAGCATCGCCACGCTGAGGATCGTCGCCGTCGGGTTGGCAATGCCTTTGCCCGCAATATCCGGGGCGCACCCGTGTACGGGTTCGGCAATGGCGTAGCCATCCCCAATGTTCAGCGAAGGCGCAAGCCCCAGACCGCCGCCCCAGGCCGCCGCCATGTCGCTGAGAATGTCGCCGTACATGTTGGGGGTAAGGATGATGTCGAAGCGGGTCGGGTCTTTTACCATCCAGTAGGCCGCCGTATCGACCAGCATTTCTTCGGTGGCGATCTCTGGAAAATGTTCGGCAATCTCCAGCGCCACGCGCCGGAACAGGCCGTCGGTCTGCACCAGCACGCTGGCTTTATGGACGATGGTCACGCGGCGGCGTTCATTGCGAATCGCCAGCTCATAGGCTTTTTTGGCGATTCGTTCGGTCGCCGCGACGGTGATGCGTTTCTCGCCAATGCCGGTGCGCCCGTCGTCTTCGGTATGTTCGTGCTGCACGTACAGGTCTTCGGTGTTTTCGCGCACCACGATCAGATCGACACCGGGTCGCGCCGTCGGGACGGGCAAAAAGCGAGTGGGGCGCACGCTGGCATACGTCTGCAATTCGCGGCGCAGCCGCACAATCGGGACGTAATAACCTTCGACCGGGTAGGAGGGGGATGCCGCCGCGCCGAACAGAACTGCGCCGCACTCTTTTGCCAGCCGCAGAGTCGCTTCGGGCAGCGGGTCGCCGTGTGCCTTGAAACAGTCCCATCCTGCTTCGGCGGTGTAGATGGTCACATCCGGCGCGACCAGTTTCAGTACATCGACCGCTGCGGGGACGACTTCATGCCCGATGCCATCGGCTTCGATGACGCATAGATTTAGCATTGGCTCTACCCTTTTCCATCCGCGCTGACCTGCAAAACGTTTTCACAAATAAATCAGCGCCGTAACTGTATTTTTGCGGATGGGGGAACGCACGAGAGCCGGAGAATAAACCACTTTAGTGTGACAATTCGTTAAGTATCCGTCATTCCGAGGGGTTTGTCGAGGTTTAGCCTGAAGTTGAACGATTCAACGCAACGACACGAGGAAAAAATCAAAGACGCAAACGGATGACCCCGGCTGCGTCTTTGCCTTATATGTGAGGTGCGCGTCACAAACCGGGCGGCAGGTCGCGCAGCCCGGCACTGTCCTCCATGAAGATCGCCTGGCTGTCGATCAGCCGTTCGCCGGGAGCCGGAATGACGGGTGTATAGCTATCGTCCGGGTGCTGTACCCAGGCATTCACGTTATCCTGAAGCTGAGTCGCCAGGATGCGCAAAAGCGAATGCTGAAGGCGTACATCCAGCACTGGGAACACGACTTCGACCCGGTTGTACAGGTTGCGGCGCATCAGGTCGGCGCTGCCGAGGTAAAGGCGTTTGTCCTCTGGCGCATTCTGGAAGTAGTAAATCCGCGAATGTTCCAGGTAGCGCCCGACGATGCTGCGCACGCGAATGTTCTCGCTCATGCCCGCCAGGCCAGGCCGCAGACAGCAGATTCCGCGCACGATCAAATCGATCTGTACGCCCGCCTGTGAAGCCTGGTACAGCTTGCGGATGATCTCGTCCTCCTCAAGCTGGTTCATCTTGAAGATCAGGCGGGCGGGCTTGCCTTCGTGAGCGGCAGCAATTTCGTTGTCGATCAGGCGGATCAGCCCGCTGTGCAGAATTTCCGGCGCGACCAGCAGGCGCTCATACGTCGTGCCGGGCGCATACCCAGTCAAACGGTTGAACAAACGGGTGGCATCGTCGGCAATTTCGCGGTTGCAGGTGAAAACGCCCAGGTCGGTGTACAGGCGCGCCGTTGAACTGTTGTAATTGCCCGTCCCCAGGTGAACATAGCGATGCACGCCGTCCGGTTCCTTGCGCACCACCAGCGCAATTTTAGCGTGCGTCTTGACGGCCAGTTCTTCCACCCCATACGTGACGTGTACGCCTTTTTCGTCCAGCGCCCGCGCCCATTCCAGGTTGTTTTCTTCATCGAACCGCGCTTTCAGTTCGACCAGCACCGCCACCTGTTTATCGTTTTCCCGCGCCTGCATCAGCGACCGCACGATGGGCGAATTACGCCCGACGCGGTACAGCGTCACCTTGATCGCCAGCACATCCGGGTCATGGGCGGCATCGTGGAAAAAGCGTTCGACCGGGTGAAAACTGTCATACGGGTGATGCACCAGCACATCATGCCGCCGGATGGTGGCGAAAATGTTTTCTTCGTCGCGGAACCCCTCCATGATGCGCGCCTGGTATGGTGGCTGCTTCAGGTCTGGGCGATCCACGCTCAAAAGCTGCATCAGGCTGCTGCCGCCCAGCGCCCCACTGATGCGGTACACATCGCGTTCGCGGTCGATCTCCAGGCGGTTGAGCAGGGTTTCAAATAGGGTGTGGTCGATGTCGTTCGGCACGCTCAGCCGCACCACCTGGCCGAACTGGCGTTCGCGCAGCGATTTTTCGATGTAATCATCGATCATCTCGTTGTCGTCGTCTTCCAGTTCGTGTTCAAAGTCGATGTCGGCGTTGCGGGTGAGCCGAAACGGAGACTGGGCAATCACTTCCATGCCAGGGAACAACTGATCCAGGTTCGCGGCGATCAGGCTTTCCAGCCATACGAACGTTTCGCTGGCCTGCACCCGGTCATATTCTTCCTGGCTGTATTTCAGCAGCACATGTTCCAGCCTGACCAGGCGCGGCAGCATATCCGGCACCTTCAGGCGCACGAATTCGGGGTCGTCGTCCGGCTTGCCAACCCGCCTTAGGCTGACCGCCAGGTTCAGGCTGAGGTTGGAAATGAACGGGAACGGGCGCGCATGATCGACCGCCAAGGGGGTCAGAATCGGGAACACTTCCTCTTTGAAATACGTGGTGAGCGCCGTTTGCCATGCAGCGGGCAGGCCGTTCACATCGCCCACGTACACCCCTTCTTCGCGCAGCCGCCCCAGAAGTTCGGTCATCAGGTCGCGCTGGCGGTTCATCATGACCAGCGTGCGCTGGCGAATCTGGTAGATCAACTGCGAATAGGGGATACCGTCCGGGCGAGACGTATGCGGCGCGTGCTGAAGCTTGGTGTGTACAGCAGCGACACGCACCATAAAAAATTCGTCGAAATTGCTGCTGACAATCGCCAGGAACTTCAGCCGATCCAGCAGAGGCAGGCTTTCATCTTCCGCTTCCGCCAGCACGCGGCGGTTGAATTCGAGCCAGCTCAATTCGCGGTTGATGTAATTGGACGAATCGAGCGGGGGCGGTGCGGACGACAGCGGTTGAGCAGGTTGTGAAGTAGACATTTTAAGCGACCAATAAATGGGTTCAGGTAAAGAATTCCACACATCTTATAGCGAAGCGAATTACAAAGTAAAGACCCCTGACGAAACTTAACCCCGTACTGGCTTAATGTTAATTCAGTGCGCGGGCTTTTCACACGCTTTCGGGGCGGGGATTTTTGCGGTACAGTTGCGGTTATGACCACACTTGCACCGTCCATTCACCCGTTTTGGGATACCTGGGGCATGATCGGCCACCGTTGGGCGGTCGATGCGCTCAAAAGCGCGATTCGCAACGGACGCGCCCGCCATGCCTATCTGATCGTCGGGGCGGAATCGCTTGGCAAGGAGACGCTGGCCCGCGCCTTTGCCATCACCTTGCAAACCGCGCACCTGTTCGATGCCGAAGGGCGGCTGCGCAGCGACCCTGACGCAGCCCAGTTCGAGTCGGTTCAGCGGCGCATCGAAAACGGCAACTATGCCGATGTGATCTACACCACCCGCGATACGCAGACCCTCAAGATCGACGAGATACGCCGGGTGGCCGCGCAGATCGCCATGAAACCGTTTGAAGGGCGCTACCGCATCGCCATCTTTCGGGATTTCGATACTGCGCTTGGCGTGGGGCAGGATGCGCTGCTGAAAACGCTGGAAGAACCCGCTTCGACGGGCGTGCTGATCCTGCTCGCCCGGTCGCTTGACTCAATTCTGCCGACGATCACCAGCCGCAGCCAGATCATCCGCTTGCGTCCGGTCGCGTTCGATACCATGCGGGATGCGCTGATCGCTCGCGGCGCGGAGGCGGGGCAGGCCGGGCTGCTGGCTGCGCTCAGCGGCGGGCGGGTGGGGTGGGCGCTGGCGGCGATGGCCGATCCGTCGCTGCTGACGGCACGCACTGCGGCACTCGATATGCTCGATGAGGTGCTGAGTCACAACCGGGTGCGGCGCTTTGCCGCCGCTGAAGACCTCTCGCGGGATAAAGAGGCGCTGCGCCCGCTGCTGGAGCTGTGGCTTTCATACTGGCGTGACCTGGTGTTGATCAGCGAAAACGCCAGCACGCCGATCACCAACATCGACCGTGCGCCCGCGCTGCGGCAGCTTGCCGATCAGCTTACGCCAGAGCAGGCGCTGGCAGCCCTGAAAGCCACCACGCACCTGCTCGATCTGCTCGATACCAACGCCAGTCCCCGGCTTGGAATGGAAGTGATGTTCCTCGATTATCCGGGGCTGACCGCGCCTGAAAATCCGGCGCGGTCGTCGGTTTAGTCCAGTTCACCCAGGCCGAGCATCGGCAGATCGCTCGTCGCGCCCGCGCCGTTGCCCTTCGGCATCTTGCCGAGTACCTGACGTTCATCTTCCTTGCCGAAACGGATCACTTCGCCCGACTCGCTGATGGCTTCGACGGCCAGCCCCAGGCTTTGCAGTTCCTTGACCAGCACGCGGAAGCTGGTGGGGATGCCGGGTTCTTCGATGGCTTCACCCTTGATGATCGCTTCATACGTCTTGACGCGCCCCTGCACATCGTCCGATTTAACGGTGAGCATTTCCTGAAGCGTGTACGCCGCGCCATAGGCTTCCAGCGCCCACACTTCCATTTCCCCGAAGCGCTGGCCGCCGAACTGTGCCTTACCGCCCAACGGCTGTTGGGTAACCAGGCTGTAGGGACCCGTCGAACGGGCGTGTACCTTGTCTTCGACCAGGTGCGCCAGCTTGAGCATGTGGATCATGCCGACGGTCACGGCCTGGTCGAAGGCTTCGCCTGTGCGCCCATCGAACAGGGTATGCTTGCCATAATGCGGGACCGGCTTGCCCGATTTGAACATCACCTTATCGGCGTAAGGGTACAAGTCGCGGCCTTCGGCCTCTTCCGGGTACTCTGCGCCTGGGTCTGCCCACTGCATCCAGTAGCGCAGTGATGCGGTGAGGGCATTCTTGTCCCGGCGCATCCGTTCCGGGATGGGCAGTTCGGTATTGTCCCAGATCAGCGTGGCTTCCGGGTCATAGCCTTCTTCGCGCAGCCATTCGGCCAGCACCGCACGCCGGGTGTAATCGGTATTGTGCAGCAGTTCGTCGCTGTCATAGCCGCGCCCGTTCAGCCATTCGTGGACGTACAGGCGGCGTACTTCGTCGTCGTCCTCATAATCCATCGGGTCGTAGTTTTCCTGCTGAATCCACTTCCAGGCGCGTTCGGTGATCTCCGTCCAGGCGTAGTCCATCAGCCAGGCGCGTCCCAGTTCGGCTTCGATCTCTTCACCCTTTGCACCGTCGAACACCGGGGTCACCGCCCGGAAACCGAGCCGTTCCGCCGCCCAACCCAGGTGAATTTCCAGCACCTGTCCCAGGTTCATACGCCCCGGCACACCCGTCGGGTTGAGGATGATTTCGACGGTGCGTCCATCGCTGAGGTACGGCATATCTTCAATCGGCACGATCTTCGAAATCACGCCCTTGTTGCCGTGCCGACCCGCCATCTTGTCGCCCACCGTCAGCTTGCGCTTCTGGGCGACGGCCACGCGCACCATCTTTTCCACGCCCGCCGGCAGGTCGGGGTGTTCATCGCGGGTGAACGTCTTGACATCGACGACCTTGCCGCGTTCGCCGTGCGGCAGCCGCAGCGACGAGTCTTTCACTTCGCGGGCTTTTTCCCCGAAGATCGCGCGGAGCAGCTTTTCTTCCGGGCTAAGTTCCTTTTCACCCTTCGGCGTGATCTTGCCGACCAGGATGTCGTTCGGACCGACTTCCGCGCCAATGCGCACGATCCCAAATTCGTCCAGGTCTTTCAGCGCGTCTTCGCCCACGTTGGGAATATCGTAGGTGATCTCTTCCGGCCCCAGCTTGGTATCGCGGGCTTCCACTTCGTGCTTTTCGATGTGGATGCTCGTAAATTTATCGTGGCGCAGCAGGTCTTCGCTGATCAGGATCGCGTCTTCATAATTGCCGCCGAACCAGCACACGAACGCGCCCAGCACGTCATGACCGAGCGCCAGGTTGCCCATGAACGTCGAACTGCTGTCGGCCAGCACATCGCCCTTCTTGATCACCTGGCCTTTGCGCACAATCGGGCGCTGATCGACACACGTCGATTGATTGCTGCGGTTGTATTTGCGCAGCCGATGGACGCGCTCGTCGCCGTTGGTGGTGTGGATCACGATGCGATCCCCCTGCACGCTGACGACTTCGCCTTCCACATCGCTGATCAAAAGCTGACCGCTGTCATAGGCGGCCTGGGTTTCCATCCCGGTGCTGACAATCGGCACATCGGGGCGCAGCAGCGGGACGGCCTGGCGCTGCATGTTGGAACCCATCAAAGCGCGGTTCGCGTCGTCGTGTTCCAAAAACGGGATCAGCGATGCGCTGATGCCGACGATCTGGCGGGCGGCCACGTCCATGTAATCGATGCGGCGCGCCGGGACGAACAGGAATTTCTGGTTGGCGCGGGCCGAAACGCGGTCGCTGGTGAACTGGTTCAGCTCGTCGAGCGGCGAATTGGCCTGGGCGACGACGTAATTATCTTCCATGTCCGCCGACAGGTATTCGATTTCGCCGCTGATAAACGGCCACACCGGAACCTGCTGAATCCCAGCTTTGATGAATGCCTTGACCATTTCCGGGGTAACCGCATCGCCTTCGCTGCCGATCACCTGTTCTTTCGCGCCCAGCACATCGTCGCGCAGTTTGCGACCGATCAGGCGGGCATCGTCCGGCGGCAGGAACTTGGTCACCTTGCGGTAGGGCGTTTCGATGAAGCCGAATTCGTTCACGCGGCTGTAGCTGGCCAGACGACCGATCAGCCCGATGTTCGGGCCTTCCGGCGTTTCAATTGGGCAGATGCGCCCATAATGGCTGTGATGCACGTCACGCACATCGAAGCCCGCACGTTCGCGCCGCAGCCCACCGGGACCCAGCGCCGAGATCGTGCGTTTGTGCGTCAGTTCGGCCAGCGGGTTGGTCTGCTCCATGAACTGCGAAAGCTGCGACGAGCCGAAAAATTCGCGGATCGATGCGATGATCGGGCGGATGTTGACCAGCGCAACCGGGGTCAGGTTGTCGCTCTCGCGGATCGACATGCGTTCCTTGACCACGCGCTCGGTGCGCCGCAGCCCGATACGCAGCTTGTTCTGGATCAGTTCGCCCACCGTCTTGACGCGGCGGTTGCCCAGGTGGTCGATGTCGTCCTTGCCGATCTTGTTGTTGTTGATATTGATCATGCGCTCGATCAGCTTCACGATATCGAGCTTGGTCACCGTGCGCTGGCTGCGCGGGATCGCGCCGTCCAGGTTCAGCCGCTGATTGAGCTTATAGCGCCCGACGCGCTCCAGGTCATAACGGCGCTGGTCGAACAACTGGCTTTCCAGGTATTCGCGGGCGTTATCCAGGGTGGGCGGGTCGCCAGGGCGCATCCGGCGGTAGAACTCGATGAGCGCGGCCTGGGCGATGGTCTGATCCTTCTTCATCTCCCACACCGGCTCCATTTTGAGCGTCGCCTGCATGTAGTGATGATCCGGGTTATCGTCGATGGCGGCGTACAACGCCATCATTTCCTCATCGCTGCCCGTCTGAATCGGGGACGTGCTGGCGGGCATCCCGTCGGATACGGCGGCCAGCGCCCGCAGCAGGATGGTGACCGGGATGGTGCGCTTTCGGTTGAACTTGATCGTCAGGTAGTCGCTTTTGCGGGTTTCAAATTCCATCCACGCGCCGCGATCCGGGATCAGTTTGGAATTGGAAAGCAGGCGGCCCGTCGTGCGGTCTTCTTCTGCATCGAAATAGACACCGGGCGAACGAATCAACTGGCTGACGACCACCCGTTCCGTGCCGTTGATGATGAACGTTCCCGTTTCGCTCATGATCGGGAAATCGCCCAGGAAAATATCCGAAGTCACCACTTCATCGCCCGCTTCGCGGTTGACCAGCGCCACGCGGATATACAGCGGGGCGGCATAGGACATATCGCGTTCCAGGCAGACTTCTTCGCTGTATTTCGGTTCCTCGAACCAGTAGCGCAGCCCGAATTCCTGGGCTTCGCGGCTTTTGCCGGGGAAATACAGTTTCAGATTGCCGTTGTAGCTTTCGATGGGGCTGATCTCGTCGAACAGTTCTGCAAGCCCATGTTCCAGAAACCAGTTGAATGAATCCAACTGCACTTCGATGAGCGAGGGCAGTTCCTGAACGGCGGGGATGCGGGCGTAATTCTTGGTGTAGCTTAACCGTCGCAATTGGCGCTCCTGAACCCACAACATCACTGAATCAAAAAACGGAGACGACACTCAACGACTGCCGCTCCAGGCTGATGCTCCAGGCCGACCCTTCAGCCGGGGTGTTTCGCCTGTCCTGTACCCTTGATGTGCTGGAATCCTGTACGCATAAACGGTGACGGATTCTGAATACACTGTGAATGAGGAGTATACACGAATATTTCACCGGATGTCAAGCCATACGACAAGCGGCTTTTCGCGTGGTGTGCAGTTGGTGGGGGAACCCAGGGATATATATCCCTGATGAAGTCAGTATATCGCAGATTGCGCGCTGTTGCAACGGTGCTGCATCAACGCCATGCAAAAGCTTCTAAAAAACCTGTATTGGAATCGACTCTCCAGGACACGATTATTGCATAATCAGTTACGTAATGTGAAACGAAATCAAATGGGAGTCTTCAATGTCTTTCAATGGCGAAATGCCCGCCGCACTGATCAACGGTTCTGTCGCCCTGATGATTGGGGTCTTGCTCGCGCTGATCGACGTATTCATGCTGCGGGCGCTGCTGCGCCACCGTGCCAAGTTCACGCGCATTATGCGCACCTACCAGCGTGGGGAAGCGCGCATCACCGAAGCGGGCGTCGGCACGATTCAGGTGGAATACGACGACGGCGAAACGCGCACACAGTACACCCCGACGCTGCGGTATCAGTATGTGGTGAATGGGGAGCGCTACACAGGCGAACGTCTGACGTTCAACCACGCGCTGGACTGGTCGTACCGCACAGCGGAACAGGCCGCTGCGGTGATTGAAAGCCGTTTTCGCGTCGGGTCGATGGTGCCGCTGTTCTACCACCCCCGTGATCCCCAGCAGGCCGCCTTGATCGTGCGCGTGCCGTCGCTGGCGGGCATTGGCGTGGTCGCTGCGACGTTTGCGCTGGTCACGGTCGCGCTGCTGGCCTTCGCCGCCGCGCAGCTCACCACGCCCGAAGCTGCGGCTGCGATTGCCACGCTGATGTAGTGCGGAGTCCATAGCCGCACTACGTGGATCACGAAAGCCTGATGATCCGATCCGGAGCGGGCTGGCCGTTTTGCACGGCGGCAGCCCGTGTCCCGTCTCGCGGGTCAAAGAAGCCGATCCCGATCTGGTACTCCTCGGCGGGCAGTTCGGCAGGCACGGGGATCGTCCACGAGTCTTCGACGACATCGCCCGCACGCCATACCGATGTCGGGTAGCCGTCCTCACGCGGCGGCGCGGCGGCCAATGCGAATGTCTCCCCTTCACCCATCAGGTGGATGAACTGGTGATAATCGATGGGCGTTCCTCCATCGGCGCGCCAGACCAGCGTCAGTCGCACGTTTGCACCCGGCGCGATTTGCCCCTCCAGCCGGTAGCCCACCAGCGCCGCGAATGGGACTCGTGCGCTGATCGGCTCCAGCGCGGTTTCGCTGGCAGCCGTCGGCGCGGGTGCATAAGCACGCCCCAGGATCGGCGCGCCGATCACCGCCCCATCTGCTGCGGTCGCCGGGTGATTTGCGGCCAGCGTTTGCGCGTCCAGCAGCGACAGCACCACGTTGTAGGCCGTCGCCGGGCGCAGCGCATCCGCGTTCAGCGCCAGTTCGACCGTTTCGCAGAATCGTTCGCCCGCCCGCCAGCCCAGCCCCGCCCGCAGCCCCAGGCCGAACAAAGTTGTG
Organism: bacterium; assembly: GCA_033764035.1. GTDB lineage: Bacteria > Chloroflexota > Anaerolineae > Aggregatilineales > Phototrophicaceae > Flexifilum. Next base: position 258,070 of record JANRJJ010000022.1, on the reverse strand, counting down.
CGGTCGGCGGCGATGTTGCCCTGCAAGTCGATCAGCTTGACGGTATAGGCGGGTTCGCGTGACGGAACCGCGCCCGCCTGCCAGCACAACCCGACCGAGTACCATGTACCGTCCAGGCGCGGATTTTCAGGCAGCGTCCATCCGGTCAGCGCGACCGAGTCGAAGGTGTAAACGGGTGTGGAATCGACGGGTAGGGCGGTCGATCCCGCGGGCGGCAGGGTGAAGGCGGCATGAACCGCCACCGCGCCGCCGATCACTCCGCTGAAGGCTGTCACCCCCAGGGTGAAACCCGCCAGCACGCGCCCAAGGCGTGGTAATCGCCGCGTAAGCAGAAACAGCCCGCCGACCAGCGCCGCTGTGATGCTGAGATGCGCCGGGTAGAGCAGGCGCGCCGGGATCGCCGGGAGGATTTGCATCCAGCGGAACAACCCGAACAGCGCAATCAGCGCCGCCGCCCCTAAAATCAGTGCGGCATCGACCCCGCCGGATGCCCGCGCTCGTCGTCTGAACACGCCCAGCCAGCCCATCAGCGCGGCCAGGGGCGCAGCCGCAAACAGCAGATAGATCAGCGGGTGCAGGTGAATGGAAAGGCCGAAGCGGGCGAAATAGGTGCGGAACAGATTCGGGAACTGCGCGGCAATATCGGCGGGCGCGGGGAGGGGGTTCGAAAAAAAGGTGTACTCGTTGTGGTGCGCGGTGTGCGTATTGAAACCGAACGGATCGCCATAAGTAAGCCAGCCGTACAGCACCCACGCGCCGAACAGCGCGATCACCGGGAGCGCCATCACCACGCCGTGACCGATGAAAGCGGCAAACGACAGCCGTCCCCGCGCCCACAGCACCACCAGCGTCAGCCCCGCCGCCGCGATCACGGCGGTTCCGCTCACTTTGGCGAGCGCGGCGCACGCAGCACACACACCGATTACAAACGCATCGATCAGCGATGCGCCAGGGTGGAGGATACTGGCACGTCTCAGCATTCGCAGACACAGCCAGAGCGTGAGCGTGGAAAAGGCCGTCACGGTGATGTCATTGTTCAGGTAAGCCGCGCTGTGGACGAACGTCGGCATCAGGCCGAACAGCGCCATCGTGAACAGCGCCCAGCGCGTACTGCGGAACAGCTCCCACGCTGCGCCATAGGCCGCTGCCAGCGCGACCAGCCCAAAACCGATGGAGAGCAGGCGCAGCCGGGCCAGTGCGCCGCTGATGGCGGGGTCGGCGGGCGCGATGTCGTAATAAAAGTTGCGGTTATCGTCGCGGTTCCAGTACGTAACCGGGGTATTCCAGGGGTTGCGCGTCTTGCCTAACCGCTGGTACAGGTCGCCGGGGTCATCCAGCCGGGGCAGCCCGAACAGGTCAGCCGTCAGCGCGGCCAGTACATACGTGAGCGGCGGCTGGCTGCTCTCCTGCCCGGTCGCGTTGATGCGGTAAGTGGTGCGGTCGGGCAGCGTCCAGGTGCCGCGCAGATGTTCGGTATAGGCATAATGGAGCGATTCATCGCTCCCTTCGATTAGCGGCAGAACGGCCTGCTGCCCCAGTGCGCCAACGATGAACAGGGCGCAGATCAGCAGGGCGACCCAGCGCGCTTGCGACACGGCCTTCACCCGGCGGGCGCGATTTCGGTCTTGCCTTCGCCGTCTGCTTCCACCAGCGCCGTATAGCGGCGGCGCGCCAGCAGCCATAACCCCGCACCCAACGCGGCGACGGCGGCAATCTGCACACGCGGGGGCAGGAACAACAGCCGTTCAATGAACGTGCGTTCCGGCGCGCCGATCAGGTCACGCTTCAACTGTGCCGAAAATTCCTTCGACGGCCTGACCAGCACCAGCGCGGCGGCCAGGCCGCGAATCAGCCGGATGAACTCGTCGGCTTCTTCGCTGGAAAGCGCGTACTTTTCCACCAGTGCATCGACGTTGTGCCGCCCGCTCTGCACGGCATCCGTCACCGCGGAAAGAAACTGCTCGATTGGCAGATCGGCCTGTCCATTGGAGCCTGAAGTGAATGTCATGATGGTTTGATCAGCCCTTTTTCGTCTTGTTGATCGAATCGTCCGCCGCTGTTGGCGCATGAAGTGCAGCCAATTCATCGCGCAGTGCGATGAGCGTGCGATGATACAGCGATTTGATTGCGCCTTCCGTCCGGTTCATCATCGCCCCAATTTCGGCATTGGAAAGGTGATCGACGAACTTCAGCGTCAATAACTGCTGGCGTTCTTCCGGCAGCCGCCGGATCGCGTCGAGCAGCGCCTCACGTTCTTCATTCTCTTCGGCCTGGCGGTCGGGCGCTTCAGATTTCAGGCTGGTGGCAAGAAATTCATCCAGTGCGATGATCTTGCGCCGCCCGCGATCCCGGTGCCAGTTGGCGATCAGGTTATGGGCGATGCGGTACAGCCACGCCTGAAACGGGACACCCCGTTCGGTATAGGTTTCAATATGGGCCATCGCCCGGAAAAAGACGCGGCTTGCCAGGTCTTCCGCTTCGTGGTGATTGCCCGTGCGGTAGTAGATGTAGCTGTAAATCTTGTCGATATAACGTTCGTACAGTTCACCGAACGCCTCTTTGCTGCCGCCCTTCGCCATTTCGACAAGTTCGACATCTTCAAGTTTTTTCAGCGCCTTCGAGCGCTTGACCAGCCGTTCACGCAGTTTCATCGGTTTCATACTTTCCATAACCCGTTCCAGCCCCACCCGTTACGCAAACGGCGCGGGCGGCGTTGCATCCTGGCCGCCGTTCCCTCAACCCTGTTGATCGGCGGGTGCGCCGCCTATAATAGCGCGTAGATTTTACCCGGCTTTCAAGCATTCACGGACTTGCGGATGACACACCCTCTCACGTTTCAGCAGATCATCATGAAGCTGCACGAATTCTGGGCGGCACAAGGCTGTGCGCTCTGGCAGCCGTATAACATTCAGGTGGGCGCGGGGACAGGCAACCCGGCGACCCTGCTCAAAGTGCTGGGGAGCGAACCCTGGCGCGTCGCCTATGTCGAGCCGAGCGTGCGCCCGGACGATGGCCGCTATGGGCAGAACCCCAACCGGATGCAGTACTACTATCAATACCAGGTGATCCTGAAACCTGATCCGGGCAACCCACAGGAATTGTACCTGCAATCGCTGGAAGCGCTGGGCATCAGCCCGCGTGAACACGACATCCGCTTTGTGGAGGATAACTGGGAAAGCCCGGCGTTGGGCGCGTGGGGGTTGGGCTGGGAAGTATGGCTGGATGGCCAGGAGATCACCCAGTTCACGTACTTTCAGCAGGCGGGCGGCATTGAACTTGACCCGGTGAGCGTCGAGATCACCTATGGGCTGGAACGCATCGCCATTCCGCTGCAAAACAAGCACAGCGTATGGCAGATCGATTGGTTGGGCGGGATGAACGCCGAACAAGCGCTGAAATACGGCGATATTTTTCTGCGCAGCGAAATCGAACACTGCACGTACTATTTTGAAGTGGCCGACGTGGACGGGCTGAAGCAGGTCTACGACGTGTACGAAAACGAAAGCAAGCGGGCGCTCGATGCCGGGCTGGTGATCCCGTCGTATGATTACGTGCTGAAGTGCAGCCACCTGTTCAACGTGCTGGATGCACGCGGCGCGGTCGGCGTGACCGAACGCGCCAGCTATTTCCGCCGGATGCGCGATATGACCCGGCGCGTGGCGCGGGCGTATGCCGACCAGCGGCGCGATATGGAATACCCGCTCGAAAAGCTCAACACGCTGTGGAGTGGGGGTGCGCCTGCCGACTCCAGCGCTGCGGGCGGTTCGGCGCTCACCCGTGCGAACACTGCGCCCCAGGATATGCTGATCGAAATAGGGGTAGAGGAACTGCCGCCGGACGATCTCGATGGCGCGCTGGCACAGCTCCGCGCATCTGCGCCGAAACTGCTCGACGATCTGCGCCTGGCGTATGACAGTGTTGAGGTGTACGGCACGCCGCGCCGCCTGGTCGTGATTGGGCGGAACATTGCGCCGCGCCAGCCCGACCTGGAACGGATCGACAAAGGACCAGCGGCAGATCGCGCCTTCGATGCCAGTGGTAAACCGACTAAAGCCGCTGAAGGCTTCGCCAAATCACGCGGGCTGACGGTCGATCAACTGCGGGTGGAGGATACCGACGGCGGTCGATACGTGTTGGCGACCGTGCAGGTCACAGGCCGCCCCGCCCCGGATGTGCTGGCCGAAAAACTGCCCGAATGGGTGGCGGGGATCAAATTTGGCAGGTCGATGCGCTGGAATGCCAGCGGGATCGCGTTTTCGCGCCCGATCCGTTGGTATACGGCGCTGTATGGCGATGCGGTGATCCCGTTCGAGTATGCGGGCGTGCGCAGCGGGAACCGCACGCGCGGGCTGCGTCCGTATGGGTCGCCGGAACTGACCGTGACGAGCGCGGCGGATTACCTGGCGCAGCTTCGCGATCAGGGCATCGTGCTTGACCCGGCGGAACGGCGGGCGCAGATCACCGCGCAGATGGAAACGCTCGCACGCGGGATCGGCGGGCGCATCCCTGAAGATGCCGCGCTGCTCGATGAAGTCGTTCACCTGGTCGAAAGGCCGACGGCACTGCTTGGCACGTTCGAGCCGCAGTATCTCAAACTGCCGCGTGAAGTGCTGATCACGGTGATGCGCAAAAAACAGCGCTATTTCGCCGTCGAAGATGGCAAAGGAAACCTGCTGCCCTATTTCATCGCGGTGCGCAGCGGCGACACGGAACACCTGGACAAGGTGACGCACGGCAACGAACAGGTATTACGGGCGCGCTTTGCCGATGCGGACTATTTCTACAGCCAGGATACGGCCAAAAAGATAGACGAGTTTCTGCCGCGGCTGGATACGCTCACCTTTCAGGAAAAGCTCGGTTCGATGCTGGACAAGAACGAACGCATCGCCAACATGGTGGGGCCGTTGGGCGCGTTGATCGGCATCCAAGCGAACGACATTGCCAGTGCGCAGCGCGCCGCCAGCATCCTGAAGGCCGACCTTGCCACGCAAATGGTGGTCGAAATGACATCGCTGCAAGGCACGATGGGGCGGGAATATGCCCGGCTTGCGGGCTACCCGGCGGAAGTCGCGGACGCGATTTACGAACATTGGCTGCCACGCGGCGCAGATGATGCGCTGCCTGCAACCAAAGCCGGGACGCTGCTGGCGATTGCGGATCGGCTGGACAGCCTGGTCGGGCTGTTCGCGGTTGGGCTGGCACCCCAGGCGACGGCGGACCCGTATGGGCTGCGCCGTGCCGCGTTGGGCATCCTCCAGATCGTGATCGCGGGCGATCTCGATCTCGATCTGCGCCAGGCCGCCCAGGTTGCCGCCGAAACGCAGCCGGTCGAAGTGAACGCGGCGGTGCTGACCCAGGTACTCGACTTCATCGCCGGGCGCTTGAAAGCGTGGCTCGATGAGCAGGGCTATCCCCATGACGTGAGCGCGGCGGTGCTGGCGCAGCTTGCCCACAACCCGGCGCGAGCGCTGACGCACATTCGCCAGCTTCAGGCGTGGGTGCGCCGTGACGACTGGACTCCGATCCTGGATGGGTTCGCCCGGTGCGTGCGCATCACCCGCGATGACCAGGAAGCGTATACGGTCGATCCGGCTGCGTTCGTCCAGGCTGAAGAACGGGACCTGTACACGGCCTACCAGACGGCGGCGGCGGCGCTTGACCCGGCGGGCGATGTCGATAACTTCCTGAATGCGTTCGTCCCCATGCTCCCGGCGATCACGGCCTTTTTCGGGACGGGCAAAGGCGATGGCGTGCTGGTGAACGCCCCGGAACCTGCGCTGCGCGCCAACCGTCATGCGCTGCTGCAAGCGGTGAGCGCAATGCAGCGCGGGCGCGCCGACCTCAGCCATCTGAGCGGGTTCTAGGACAAGGATGAAGGGTAGCAAGTCCGCTCCCCTTCGCAATATGATACAGGCTGAGGAGAAACCGAACGATGCGCGTCTGGAACGTGACGGAAACGGGCTGCAAGCTGCAAACGGAACCCGATTGGCAGGCGCTGATCCAGGACAAGGAACATGTGTACTGGATCGACCTCAAAACGACTGCGCCTGAAACGATCCGCGTGCTGACCAACGAATTCAGGTTTCACCCGCTGGCGATTGAGGACACGCTGCACGAACTGCAACGTCCGAAAGTGGAAGAATACGAGGAATACCTGTTCAGCATCCTGAATGGCATCGCGCTCGCGGATGAGGAACTCACGTTTCGGGAGATCGATGTCTTTGTCGGGATCAACTACATCGTCACCATTCACGATGAAGAAACTGACCCGCTGGTCGATGCAGCCATTCGCCGCATCGACCAGGGTATTCACAGCCGTCTGCCGCTTTCGACAGGCTACCTGCTGTATGTGCTGGTCGATACGATGGTGGACAGCTATTTTCCCGTGACCGACAAAATTGGCGATCAGATCGAATCGATCAGCGAGGCCATTCTCGAACAGCCGCGCCGTACGCACCTGGCCGCGCTGTTCAAGCTCAAACGCGCCCTGGGCGAAATGTGGCGGGTGACAGGCCAGCAGCGCGATATGTTCATCCTGCTGACGCACGACAGCTCCCCGTTCATCGATCATGAGGTGCTGCGTTATTATCTGCGCGATGTGTACGATCATCTGCTGCGGGTGACGGAATCGGTGAACACCTTCCGGGACAACCTCTCCAACGTGATCGACCTGTACCTGTCATCGGTAAGCAACCGCCTGAACATCGTTGTGAAGCGGCTGACGGTCTTCACGATCCTGTTCGGGGCGTTCGCCGTGATCACCGGGTTTTATGGCATGAACTTCGAGCAGACAGTCCCGCCGTTCTCGTCCGAATGGGGCGTGCCTTTCGTGATCTGCGTGATGGCGGTGGTGGGGTTGGTGATCGTGCGGTGGTTGGGACGGGATGAATGAAGTTCTGATCTACTATTACAAAAAGGATTCTTACGACATGGCGAACCCACACACCAAAACCGAGATCGTCGAAGCGCTGCGCGTCGTACAAACCGGGCTGAGCCAGGATGTTCACCACATGACCCCGGAACAATTCGACCGTGCCGAAGAGGGTTGGACGGCGGCAGGCTACTTAAAGCATCTGCTGCTCAGCATCAAGCCGCTGGTGCGCGTGTATGAAATGCCGCCGGAGAACATTCTGCGCATGTTCCGCCGCCCGGAACATACGCCGCGGTCGTATGCCGACCTGTGCGCCGCTTACAACATGCGTCTGGCAGAAGGGATTAGGGCGGAGGATTACGATAAAGTCGTCCCGGAAGCCTACCGGATGCCCGACGACGTGACCGATGCCCGCGTTTACCTGGCGCAAAGCTGGAATGAGGCGCACGAGCGCCTGTTCGCTGCGCTGGATGGCTGGACGGATGCCGATCTCGACGCGCACCAGGTGCCGCACCCGGCGCTGAAAGTGGTCACGCTGCGTGAAATGCTGTTCTTCACCCTGCATCACAATACCCTGCACTGGCGCGATATGCAGCGGGTAGGGCTGCGCATCACGTAAGCGTGCCTGATTTGTGGCGCTGCCGGGCAGAATTTCTTAATCAAAACGCCCGGCAGTGGCGATTGTGCGCCGTCGGCTCCCTGCACTATACTGCTTGATCCCTTTTGCAGACAGATGAGTACCTGACGGCGCAGCATGAGCAGTGTGACCGATGAGATCAAGTCCCGGCTGGATATTGTCGAATACATCAGCCGCTACGTCCCGCTGAAGCGGGCGGGGCGCACTTTCAAAGCGCCCTGTCCCTGGCACAGCGAACGCACGGCCAGTTTCGTCGTCGATCCCGATAAGCAGTTCTGCCGCTGTTACGGCGCGTGCGGCGAAGGCGGCGATATTTTCTTCTTCGCCATGAAGCAGAACGGCTGGTCGTTCAAAGACGCGCTGGAAGAACTGGCAAAGCTGGCGGGCGTGGAGCTGAAGCCGCAAACGCCCGAACAACACGAACGTGATGCAGCCCGCGACAAACTGCGCGGGATTCTGGCGGCGGCGGCGGATTATTTTCACGAGCGCCTGTTCGATTCCGCAGACCCGGACGCGGTGAATGCGCTGCGTTACGCCCGTGAACAGCGCGGCATGACCGATTCCACGCTTCAGCGCTTCAAAGTCGGGTTCGCACCCGCCGGGTGGCAGACGATGCAGGATGCGCTGTCGGCATTGGGGATGGCGCAAAACGATCTGCTCGAAGCCGGGCTGCTTTCCAAAAACGAGCAGGGGCGCATTTACGACAGGTTCCGCAACCGTTTGATGATCCCGATCCGCGATGAGCGCGGGCGCACGGTCGGCTTTGGCGCACGGGCGCTAGACCCCGCTGACAACCCGAAGTATCTGAACAGCCCGCAAACGCTCGTGTTCGATAAAAGTCATCTGTTGTTCGGGCTGGACTTCGCCGCCAAAGCGATCCGCGAGAGCGAAACCGCGGTGATCGTCGAAGGCTATATGGATGCGATCTCGCTGCACCAGGCGGGGTACCCTAACGTGGTGGCGCAGATGGGGACGGCGCTCACCGATGCCCAGTTGACGCTGATCGCGCCGAAATGGGCAAAACGGATCGTGATGGCGCTCGACAGCGATGCCGCCGGGCAGAATGCCACCCGCCGCAGCCTGGAGGTGGCGCGTAATGCGCTGGCGAAGGATTACGCCGGGCGGCTGGCGGTCGAATTTCGCATCCTCACGGTGCCGGGCGCGAAAGACCCGGATGAACTGGTACAGGACGATCCCCAGGCATGGCGACGGCTGGTCGAAGCGGCCATCCCCGCCGCCGATTTCGTGATCGATACCGAAACCCGCGATCTGCCGGCGGCGGCCAGCGTGATCGAACGGGAGGCGGTCGCCCGCCGCCTGCTGCCTATCCTCATGGCGAGCGAGAACGACCTGTACCGCCGTGACAGCCTGCAAAAGCTGGCGCTGCGTGTGCGCATCCCTGAACGCGATATCCTGGCATGGGCGGCGGAACAGCAAAAACTTCAGGCTCCATCCAAGCCGACCACCAAGCCACCTGTGGGGCGGTCTGCACCGCAGACTGCACCCCAGAAACCCGCGTCCGCGATGCCTTCGAGCGCCTTCACCGCGCCGCCCGAACCGCTCGATGTTCAGCAGGCGTTCGATAACCCGTATGCCGAAGTCCCCAACTTCGATGCGCCCATCCCGCCGCCGCCCGCCGCACCTGCTGCCCGTCCCCCCCGTGAACTGGTGGCATTGGAGCGCTACTGCTTACGCATCCTGTACCAACAGCCCGATTTGATCTATCATGTCAATCGTAAGTTCCGGGAGATCGCGGGGGAAAACACCGCGCTCGCTCAGGGGCCGCTCGGCGCGCTGGCGGCGGACGATTTCAGCCGCAGCGACTACCGCGCCCTGATGGTGATTCTGGGCAGCGCCCTGGCACAAGACGACTACGAGGTTTACGATTACGTGCAGCGCAACGTGGACAGCGCTTTACTGGAAGAACTGTACGCGCTGTTTGAAGCGTCGGATATGATGGTGGGCGTGATTCAGGATGTGATCCCCGATTCGTACCGGGTGCGTGCCGAAGACCTGGCGAGCATCGTCCATCAGCTCTCCCGCTCGAACGAATCGGTCAGCACGCTCAAGGAAATCACGCAGAAAGCCCTTGAACTTCGGAAGCGGCGGTTGTCCCAGATGATGCAGGAATATCACTTCCTGCAACTGGAACAATCGGAAGATGAATACGCCAATACGGTAGATGTGATGCTTCTGCCAACCCAGGAAGCTATTCGGCGTATTGACGCAGAGTTGCAATTCAAGCTGCCGAACAGCAGGAACAGCTATGGCAAAAAAGCGTAGTACCAAGCGGACAGACGAACGCGCCAATGCACAGGCGGAAGCCGAAGAACTGAAACAAAAGGGCCAGGCCGATGACGGCGACGAAGGGGGCGACGGGTTCGATTTCAGCGAGGATGCGCTCGGTGACGACCTGGGGGATGACCTGGGCGACGACGACGGCCTCTACGAGGTAGCGCTGAAGGACGATGATGCTTTTGAACTGAGCGACGAAGAATTCGATGTGGAAGACGACGAGCTGATGCTCGAAAGCGCCCGGATCGATACGTTCGCGCTGGCCGATGACCCGGTGCGCATGTACCTGAAAGAGATCGGCCAGGTGCCGCTGCTCGATACCAACCGCGAAACCTGGCTGAGCGCGCAAATCGCCGCCGAACGGCTGTACCAGGAATTGCTCGATCAGTTGAGCGCGATTGAGGATGATCGGTCGGATCACGGGCTGCCCGAACCCGGCGAGATCACCGAAGCGGCCTATGCGTTCGTCCGGGAGAACTGGGAAGCCGTGCTGGCGATGGCGGCGGGGTTCAAGCTCGCCCCGCCCGAACTGGGATCGGTGATCGTGGAAGTGCAGTTCATGATCGATAACCCGGATACATCGGGCGTTTCGTATGTGCGTGATTACCTGCGCCAGCGCGAATGGGGGCGCGATGAAGCCTGGAACAAGCTGGCGCAGCGCCTGTTCAATGTGGTGCATGGCCTATGCCTGATCCCGCCGATTTTGCAGACGCACATCCGGCGGCATCTGGTGCAGCAGAAAACCCTGCCCACCGTCGAACAGTTCCGTGAGTGGCTGCGGGCGGATGCGCTCTCGCTCGATTACCTGCCCGACCTGTACGAAATGATGGAAAACCGCAGCGAAATTTCGGCGGAATCGCTCACACGGGCGAATCTGCGCCTGGTAGTCAGTGTCGCCAAGCGCTACATGGGGCGCGGGATCAATTTTCTCGACCTGATCCAGGAAGGCAATATCGGCCTGCTGCGCGCCGTCGCCAAGTTCGACCATACGAAAGGCTTCAAGTTCAGCACGTATGCCACCTGGTGGATTCGCCAGGCGATCAGCCGGGCAATTGCCGACCAGGCGCGCACGATCCGCATCCCGGTGCATATGGTCGAGACGATCAACCGCCTGATGCGCGTGCAGCGTCAGTTGACCCAGGAATTGGGCGCGGAACCGAGCGCCGAACAGATCGCGCTGGAGATGGATTTTCTGACAAGCGACGAAACCGAAGCGATCAAGCTGATCCGCCGCGATGGGGCGAAAATGGACCCCGGCCTGATGCGCAAACTGCGCCGCGCCGCCCAAAAAGTCCGCAAGATCATGCGGTTGAGCCAGGAACCGATGAGCCTGGAAATGCCCATCGGCCAGGAAGACAACAGCCTGCTGGGGGACTTCATTGAGGACGACAAGGTGCCGGGTCCGGTCGATGCGGCCAGCCGCCAGCTCCTCAAGGAACAAATTCGTCAGGCGCTCGGCATTTTGAGCGAACGTGAGCGTGAAGTGCTGGAAATGCGCTTCGGCCTGCTCGATGGGCAGGATCACACACTGGAAGAAGTGGGAAAACATTTCGGTGTGACCCGCGAACGCATCCGCCAGATTGAAGCGAAAGCGCTGCGCAAACTGCGTCACCCCACCCGCAGCCGCCAGCTCCGCGATTATTTGGAGATGTAAGGCACGTTCAGCGAGAGCCTCACCTCATGCGAGACGAGGCTCTTTCCTGCGTCATGCGCTGCTACTGGGTGATCGTCCAGGTCGTTTCGCCTTCAATTTCGACCCCCATATTGGTGATCTGAACCCCGGTATCGTCGCAGTTCCCATCCGCCGCCTGGGTGACGGCCATCAGGTCATACGTGCCGGATGCGGCCACGCGCACGGTGATCGTGCCGCCGTTGTCGAGTACGCCCGTTTCGCCCAGGTAATCTTCGCCCCAGCTATCCTGGGTAGCGGGCGATACGAACAGGTAGCAGATGCGCGTTCCGGTGCTGTTCGTCACGGTCACGGCATGATCGCCCGACCCGACAGAACGCCCGCTCATATTGTCCAGTCCGCCGCATCCGCTGACGATCAGCACGATCAGGATCAGCGCCAGCCCATGCCATGCCCGCCCAAAACTGCGTGTGTTCATGCGCAAAACATCCTTGAGTGGTGTCGAATGCCCATCTGTGCATTGTACGGGTAAAATCAGAATGACGGCAAATCAGGATACCCCCATGACGACGAGTTCAACCACCAACCGACGACAGCTCACCTACTGCCCAGTGTGTGGGCATGAACTGGGCGAACGTGAAGAAGGCGGGCGCATTCGGCAGGCGTGCGCGAACTGCGGCTATGTGCATTACGTCAACCCGGTGCCAGCGGTCGGCATGGTGATCGAGATGGATGGCGGCGTAGTGCTGATTCGCCGCCTGCACCCGCCCCATCAAGGGCGCTGGACGCTGCCGAGCGGGTTCATTGAAGCGGACGAGAGCGCCGAAGAAGCCGCAATCCGTGAGGCGGAAGAAGAAACCGGGCTGAAAACCGAGATCATCGAGCTGGCGGGGATCAATTCGTTCCCGGAAGGCCCGCCCGTGAGCGGGATCATGATCTTCTACCGGATGCGGCCCATCGGCGGGATTCTGAAAGCGGGCGATGATGCAAGCGAAGCCCAGGTATTCACACCGGAGGAACTGCCACTGCTGCCGTTTCGCACGCACCGTGAGGTGATTTCGACGTGGCTGGAGCAGCGGGCGCGTTCGACCGGGGAGGCGGTTCCCGTGCGCCATGAAAATGAGGACGTAGAACGGCGTGATTTCGTGATTCGCCCGGCGCAGCCCGCCGATGCCAACGAACTGATGGCACTGGTCGCGCTGATCCCCGCCAACCGTCACCTAAGCCGTGACGAACTGCACGAAGCGTATCTGCGCTTTCGGGAAAGCGACAGCATTCATGTGTTCGTGGCCGAAGCGCGCCAGACTCCGCCGATCATCATCGGGTTCATCGCGCTCAGCGTGGTGCGGACGCTCACCGAAGGGCGCGGACTGATCAACGATATGGCGGTACTGCCTACGTACCAGCGCCGCGGGGTGGGGGCGGCGCTGCTGGAAGCGGCCATGCGCAGCGCCGAAAGCCATAATCTGCGGCATCTGATGGTGAATGCCGAACGCGCCAACGACCGGGCATCGGCTTTTTATGCGGCGGCGGGCTTTCAGGAAGGGGAAATTCTGCACCTGAAGCTGAAGTGAGCAAATGCGTACACGGCAGCTTAGTCATTCGAGCGGTCAAGTAAGGGCGCAGCACATTTGCACTGCGCCCTTGCGTATTTAGCGGTTGTTGTCGCGCTGAACTTCGCCGCGCCACGCGCCCGTTTCGACCCCGCGTGCTTCGATGAACTCCTTGAAGCGCTGAAGATCGCCCGCCATGCGCGCCTTGACCACGCCGAGCGCCGTGCCGATGTTTTCGATCACGCCTTTTGGTTCGTAATCGATTTGCAGCATGATGCGGCTGGTGTTGTCATCGATGTGGTGGAAGGTGACTACGCCCGCATGTTCCGCGCCGTTGATGCTCGTCCACGCCACGCGCTGATCCGGCGATTGCTCGGTGATCTTCGCATCCCATTCTTCCACATGGCCGATGATGTTGGCCTTCCAGTGAAGCAGGGTATCCGTCATCTGCCGTACTTCTTCCACGCCTTCCATGAACATGGGAAATTCTTCAAACTGCGTCCACTGGTTGTAGGCGGTGCGTACCGGGACATTCACATCAATCGAGTGTTCGTAACGAGCCATTTTGTCGGCTGCTCCTGCACAGTGTTCGTTCGATGCACGCACTATAGCCGGGGTTCAACGCAGTGCAATCAAGCCGATTACCCGTTTGATAATAGGCGGATGGGCGCACTCCGCACATGGTCAACAGTCATGGTTTTCTCGCAATTCCTTCATCGTGCCTACAGAAGCGTTCCGCTATACTCGGTTAATAGGCTCAGCTAAAACGCTGAAATGGACGGCCATGTTCACCAATCGCTCACGTTTGATCCTGCAAAACCCGATCCAGTTGAACTACGGAGCTGCCGTGACCGACATCGACGACGATGGGCAGTTCGAGATCGTCATTGCCGGGTTCAGCTATCCCAACCTGATCCTGAAATGGAACGGCAGCGGGTTCGAGAACATTGCTGATGAGGTGCTGTCCGATGCCGACCGTCACGCTATCGGGGTGGCGGCGTGCGACATCGACGGCGACGGACGCGAAGAACTGTACATCCTGAACACCGATACCTTTACCGGGCAGAAGCACTTTGCGGATCGGCTGTTCGATTACGCCGACGGGGACTGGACAGACCTCTTTTCGCTGCCGGTCAACCGCCCGGTGCTGAACCTGACGGCAGGCCGTTCGGTGGCGACGGTGGATCGCCTGGGGACAGGACGCTACGGGTTTTTCATCGCCAATTACGGCGGGCCGATGCGCCTGTACGAACTGGACGACGACGGGCGGCTGCGCGATGTCGCGCCGGAAGCGCACCTGAACCAGGTGACGGGCGGGCGCAGCGTGCTGGCGCTGCCGCTGTTGAGCGGCGGCATGGATATTTTCGCGGGCAATGAAGGTGGACCGAACTTCTTCTTTCGCAACAACGGCGATGGCACATATGTCGATATGGCCGAACTGCTGCGCGTGAGCGATTCCGACGAGAACGCACGCGGGGTCGCGGTGCTGGATGCCAACCAGGATGGCCTGCTCGATATTGTGTGCGGGAACTGGGAAGGACCGCACCGTTTGTTCGTACAGGCGTTCGACGGCACGTTTCAGGATCGTGCGCCGGATGAAATGGCGAGTCCTTCGCGGGTGCGTACCGTGATCGCCGCCGATTTCGACAACGACGGCAGCGACGAAATTTTCTTCAACAACATCGGGCAACCTAACCGTCTGTTCGGCTGGCGCGATGAACAGTGGGTGCCGCTGGCGATTGGCGATGCCATCGAACCGTTCGGCCTGGGGACGGGCGCGGTCTGTGGGGATTTCGACGGCGATGGGCGGCTTGAACTGCTGATCTCGCACGGCGAAACCGGAATGCAGCCGCTCACGTTTTATCATGCGCCCGCCAATGGCAATCATTGGCTGCGTGTGCTGCCGTTCACCCGCTATGGTGCGCCCGCACGCGGGGCGATGGTCACCCTGCACGCCGGGGGACGGGCGCGGCACCGCGCCATCGACGCGGGCAGCGGCTACCTGTGCCAGATGGAACCGGTCGCCCATTTCGGGCTGGGGGAACTTACCGAGATCGAGCGGGTGGATGTGCGCTGGCTGGATGGCGCGACCGTGACGGTTGAAGCGCCGGAACCGAATCAGGTGCTGCGCATCCCGTATCCATTGACGCGGTGAAATTTGTGATGCGCGCTGACAACCCCGGCTATAATAAAGTCGTCACGAATTGGCGCAGTTCACGATGGGAAAACAGCACCATGAACGCAGAGCGCACACCCATTTCATGGGTACGCGGCTACACCCAGCGGGGTGAGGGTGACGTACCGGGGACGTATTACGCGGTTTACCGCATGTCGGAACTGGTGAACAATGGCTTCATCACCCCTGCTGAAGGGCGGGGGCTGCTGATCGATTCCAACCTGATCGACATGGTATGGGAAGTGCTGTGGGCAGACGATTACCCCACCCCCGATGAAGAACTGGAAGACCGCATCGGCGGGGTGGAAGGCTACGCCGTGTTCATGCACGGGTGGACAGGCAACCATACCATCTTTGAAAGCATCCCTGGCCTGGTGGTATCGAACAACCGCCGCCTGGTCGCCATCAGCGTGGATCACAACGGTTTTGGCGGGTCGCGGTTCGTGCGCGATACCCCGACGCTGGAAGAATGCTGCCCGCCTTCGACCATGAAAACGATTGAAACGCTGATCGAAGTGCTGCGCATTCGCCGCCAGCCGGGGCAGCGTGACCCAAAAGTGATCAACTTCATCGGCCACAGCATGGGCGGGGCGGCACTGTTTTACCTGAACCCACTGCGCTGGCGTGTGGGCGAAGAAACGCGGTTGGCGCTCACGCCTGCGCTGCTGCTCAACGACGAAAGCAAACGTGCTTTTTACACCGCACTCGGCATCGGGATCAGCCTGGTGAACATGATCCGCGTATTCGAGCTGGTCGAACGGATGATCAAACCGCAGTTGATCGAAACCGTATGCGCCGGGGCGAGCTATTTCGTGCGGCGGGCGCACCAGCAGCAGTACCAAAGCACGCCGCGCGGCACGACTGCCGCCACGTTCACGGCGATGGGGCTGCTGGCCGACCGCGAGATCGCTCGCCGCTGGGATATGTTCCGTGTCACGCTCGGTCACCGGGATGCGCTCGTCGGGCTGGTGCCGATGCTCGATATGCTGAGCGATATGGAATTTCCATCGTCGCATGTGCGGGTGGTGGCGGGGTCGCATTATCTGTTCAGCGTGGGGCCGGAAAACGTGTACCAGCACGCCCAGAACCGTGAATTGGTGGTGCAGGATATTCTTGAACTGCACCAACACGCTTACAGCCTGCAAAAGACGGGGCTGAAAGTTGGCTGAAGGCAAGGCCGCCAGCACGCTTCGGGTGGGGACGGCGCTGCGTTTCGTGCTGCCGCGCTGGATCGCGTTCTGCGCATTGTGCATCGTCACGGGCATTTCGATGCAGGTGCTGCCTGGCATGGCCGAACGAGCGCAGTTGTATATCGATTCGTGGAGCCATAACCTGGTGTTCGGGGATGCGATGGGCAGCCTGACGATCACCGAACTGGGCTACAGCGATTCCGACCGGGAAGTCAGCCCTGCCGTGCGCTTTCCGCTCTATCCGCTGATGGTGCGGTGGGCTGCGCCGCTGTTTGGCGGCGATACCAGCCTGAGCGCGTTCTGGGTGAGCAAGATCGCGCTGCTGGCTGGCCTGGTCGGGCTGTGGGTGCTGGTCGAACACCTGCACGGCGCGCAGCACGCTAACCGCACCACCCCTTATATGCTCTTTCCATTCTTAGGCACGGCCTACACCTGGATTTACAGCTACCCCGAAGCGGCGTATTTGGCGCTGTGGACGTGGGGATTTGTCCTGCTGTTCAAAAAAGCGTATTACGGCTGTGCGCTGGTCACGATTTTAGCAGTATGGTCGCGCCCGCACGCCGTGCTGATCCTGATCCCATATGCACTGTACCTGCTGATCGAAACCTACCGTGAACGCCGCCCGTTGGGGGATTCGGCCTTGTGGCGTGCCGGGCTGCTCACCTGTGGGCTGCCGCTGATCGCGTTTGCGGCGTGGGTGCTGCATGTCAGCCAGATCAGCGCGCTCCCATTCGCGCCCATTACCGCGCAGACCGAATATGGACGGGCGGAACAGGTCGTGCTGCCCTGGATGCAGATTCCGCGCCGCCTGGAATACATGCAAACTTACGGCGTGTTCGCCTTCAACTGGACGGTACTGTTCGAGAATTACCAGCTCATCAGCATCATGGTCAGCCTGATCTTGTTCGGCCTGTTCGCGCTGTGGCGGCGCGTGCCGCTGGTGATCGTCGCCTTTTCGATTCTGACGATCATTCCGGGGCTTTCGACCGGGATTTTCGCCATCGGGCGCTACGCCTTGCTGACGTGGGTGCCGCTGGCCGCGCTGTACATCGTCCCGCCGAAATACGATGCCGTCCTGCTCCCACTGTTGATCGGCATGAATTATCTCGTCCTGTTCGTGACCGAATTTTCCGACGCAGCCGAGTATGTCCCGTGATGAAATCCCACATGGGGGAGCGGAGCTAATCCGATGCACGAAACGCCTACCCACCCGATTCCGTCCCTGAATGTGCGCCAGTGGGGGTGGATCGCCATCACGCTGATCGTCGCGCTGATCGGCATCGGTCTGTTTGCAACGGCGGGGACGGCCTTCAGTGAGGACGGCCAGATCGCCCGCCGCTGGATCGATGCGTGGTGCGCGGGCGATTGGGAGACGATGTACGACCTGTCGCTGGTGGGCGATTCGCTCACCCGTGAGGCGTTCATCGGGCGCGTGGAAGCGTACATGCGCGATGCCGGGCTGGAACTGCCGTGCGTAGGCGTGCTGGATTTGAACCTGCTGCGGGCGATCCCCGTGCCGCTGGAACTGGCGGATCGGGTCGATTCGATCCGCATCTTCGAGACAGCGCAGTTGATCCAGCCGGATCAGCGCCGCTACCCGCTCACCGTGTGGGCGTACCGGCGCACGGGCAGCAGCGAATGGCGCATCTACCCGGATTTTCTCGCGCCGACCATCGAACAGCCATCCGAACCGGGCGCTGCCGCCGAACTGATCGACTCCAGCGGGGTGCTGATCGGGTTCGTCACCGTATTGGATGCGGCCCAGGTGTACACAGCGGCGGATCAGGTGGTGATCGGCGTGCCGCTGCGCATTCAAACGCTCATGCGCCCCTGGGAGTTTTACGGCTCCGCGCTGTTGATCGGCAGTGAGCGCGGGTTCCCAGTCGAAAACGTGAATCAGGTTCCCCCGGCGCTGCGGCGCGACTTCATCGGCGCACGCGGCGATTATGTCGCCCAGAACCTGCACCTGAACGGGATGACATGGTATCGTTTCGAGGGGCGCAGCACGGTCGATCAGCCGCTCACCCTCACCTTCTGGGCGCATTCGGTGCGCACCGAAACCTCACTCAGTGCGTACCTGAACGTAGCCACGGGCGCAGTAGCGCCGCTGGCCTGGTATCCCAACCCCGTCACCGCGATGGAACAGGTCGGCGTGCGCGACCCCGATCTGATCTTTCTGGCAAGCCTGACCAACCCGACGGATACCACCGCTGTCTTTCAATGCGCGTCGTTCGTGGCGGTGCTGCAAGATGGCCGCTGGGACGCACCCGAATACTGCACGTTTTCGCCGGAACCGTTCCGCGCCGCTTTCGCGCCGGGGGAAAGCGCCCGCATCGAAGTGCGCTACAACGGTTTACAGCCGGGGGATGTGGCACAGATTTTGTACCGCGTCAGCGATGAAGCGCGCCTTTCCAGCTATATTGTGTGGCCGGCACAAAGCGATTCAGAACTGCCGTGAGCGCCCGCTTCATGGGTGATAAGGAAAGGCTTACAGCACTCGTGATCCGCTTGACGAAAGAGGGGGGTTATGTTAATCTTGGTCTAGTCCGTTTGTTCCATTTTGAACAATCGAACTGAAGCAGATGCACGGATCAACTTAACCTCGACTAAAAGCTTTCGGATCGAGTAAATTCTATGGCGATTGACCAATTTGCGCCCATTGCGACCCTGCTGATCATTTCGACGGTGATCGCGTTCATCATCCTGATCATCTCCCGTTTGTTTGGCCCTTTCCGCCCCACTGCGCGCAAAACCGATCCGTATGAAAGCGGGATGAAGCCGATTGGCCCGGCCAACCGCCGCTATTCGGTACGTTTTTACCTGATCGCGGTGCTGTTCATCCTATTCGATATTGAAGTCGTCTTTTTTCTGCCCTGGGCAGTCGTGTTCCGTGATATGGGCGTGTATGCCTTCATCACGATGGGCGTATTCGTCATCATCCTCACCATCGGCCTGATTTACGAATGGAAAGTGGGAGCGCTGGAATGGGAATAATCAGCTCTAAGCTGGGAAACTTGGGCGTGGTCACCACCACGCTGGAAACGGCGGTCAACTGGGGACGCACGGGTGCAATGTGGCCGCTCCTGTTCGGGCTGGCGTGCTGTGCCATTGAAATGATGGCGACGCAGGCTTCAGATTACGACCTGTCGCGCTTCGGGATGGAACTCAACCGTGCGTCGCCGCGCCAAAGCGACCTGATGATCGTGGCAGGCCGTGTGACGCGCAAAATGGCTCCGGTCGTGCGCCAGTTGTACGATCAGATGGCTTCGCCGCGCTATGTGCTGGCGATGGGCGACTGCGCATCGTGCGGCGGCGTGTACAACAATTACGCCGTCGTGCAGGGCGTAGACGAGATCATCCCGGTCGATGTGTATGTGGCGGGCTGCCCGCCGCGCCCGGAACAACTGATTCATGGGATTCTGACGCTGCACGAGCGCGTGAAGGGTGAACACTTCAGCCAGTGGATCACCGGGCAGGAAAGATAACCATCATGCAGATTGCAACCGCTGCCGACCCGGTCGAACTGCTTAAAGCGTCGATGCCCGATGCCATCGTGTACGTGAAGCAGTTCGCGGACGAAACCACGATTGTCGTCCCACGTGAACAGGTGGTCGCCGTGCTGAAATTCATGCGCGATACCAACGGGCTGCTGTACAACTTCCTGTCGGATATCAGCGCGGTCGATTATTACCCCGACCCGCCCACCGAACAGCGCCCGGAACGGTTCGGCGTGAGCTATCACCTGTATTCGCTGCTGTACAACCGCCGCGTGCGTGTGAAAACATTCGCGCCAGAGGACGACCCCAACATCCCGACGGCAACCGGGGTATGGCCTGCCGCTAACTGGCTGGAACGCGAAATCTGGGACATGATGGGCATCTACTTTGAAGGCCATCCCGACCCGCGCCGCGTACTCATGCCCGCCGACTGGGACGGCCACCCGCACCGCCGCGATACGCCGCTGGGCTATGAAACGGTGATGTTCTCGTTCAATGTCGATGAAATTCTGAAACACAAACCGTCTGCCGCCGAAGGCCGCACGACCGATTGACAGTAAGCACACCGGAAAAAATCGCCAGGATATGGCCGGGGTGCATCGCCGGATGCGCCCTTTTTTGATGGAGTAACCGAACATGGCGTTATCCGTTCAACCGAACGATAAACAGGGACAGATCGAAACGTGGCAGGGCGCGGTTGAAGAACTGCGCGGCCTGGTATCGGATCGTGCGCTCACGGGCGAAACGCTGCTGCTGAACATGGGGCCGCACCACCCCAGTACGCATGGCGTGCTGCGCCTGCTGCTGGAACTGGACGGCGAAGAAATCGTCACCTGCCTGCCGGATGTCGGCTTCCTGCACACGGGCATCGAAAAGAACATCGAAAGCAAGCAGTATGAAAAAGCCGTCACGCTGACCGACCGCATGGATTACTTGGCGCCGATGTCGAACAACACGGTGTTCAGCATGGCGGTCGAAAAGCTGTTGGGGCTGGATGTGCCGCCGCGTGCGCAGGTGATCCGCGTGATCTGCCTGGAACTTTCGCGCATCGCCTCTCATCTGGTGTGGCTGGGGACGCACGCGCTCGATATGGGCGCGATGAGTACCTTCCTGTACTGCTTCCGCGAACGCGAACTGATCCTGGATATGTTCGAAATCCTGGGCGGCCAGCGCATGATGACCAGCTACATCCGTCCGGGCGGGGTGTGGCGCGACCTGCCGGAAGAATTCCTGCCCGCGCTTCAGCATTTCGTGGATATTTTCCCACGCCGCATCGATGACTATGAAGCGCTGCTGGTCAATAACCCGATCTGGCGCGACCGCACCGAAGGGATCGGCGTGGTCGAACCGGAAGAAGCGCTGGCGCTGGGCATGACCGGCCCGACTTTGCGTGCCAGCGGTGTGAACTGGGATATTCGCAAAGCGCAGCCGTATTCGGGCTACGAAAACTATATCTTCGATGTGCCGCTGGGCGAACACGGCGACGTATACGACCGCTTCTATGTGCGCATGGTCGAATTCCGCGAAAGCCTGAAGATCATTCAGCAGGCCATGAAGAACATTCCCGGCGGGCCGTTCCGTTCGGAAAACCGCAAGTACGTTCCGCCGCCGCGTGCTGAACTGGGACGCAGCATGGAAGCGGTGATTCACCACTTCAAGCTGTGGACGGAAGGTTTCAGCGCGCCGGATGAAGAAGTGTACGTCGCCATCGAAAGCCCACGCGGGGAAATTGGCTGCTACCTGCACGGTACGGGCGGGACGAAACCGCGCCGCGTGCATTTCAAAACGCCGTCTTTCATGCACATCAGCGCGTTGGGCAAGATTGCACAGGGACACATGATCGCTGACCTGGTGGGGATCATCGGCAGCGTGGATATTGTGTTGGGCGACAGCGACCGGTAAAGGTGAATCGAAGATGCTTACAGAGAAATACGCGGATCGCATTCAGTCCATCCTCACCAAATACCCGGCGGATCGCAAACGGTCGGCGGTGATGCCGCTGCTGTATCTGGCTCAGGAAGCGTATGGGTGGGTCAGCCAGCAGGGAATCGATGAAGTGGCCGCGCTGTGCGATCTTGACCCCACCCAGGTGAAATCCATCGCCGGGTTTTACACGATGTACAGCGAAAAGCCGAAGGGCAAATTCTGGCTGCATGTCTGTACCGACCTGGCGTGCGCGCTGTGCGGCGCAGACAAGTTCTACGATGACCTGAAGGCGTATCTTGAAGCGGACGAACACGGCAATTCCGCCGATGGCAAATTCACGATTGAACATGTGATGTGCCTGGGCGCGTGCGACCGTGCGCCGATGATGCAGTGCAATTTCCATTTTCACGAAAATCTCGATCTTGATAAGGCCAAGACGCTGATCGAGAACTGGCGTGCAGAAGCCGACTAATCCAACCATCGTCATGAGTGCCGAGGACAACGGGCGCGATGAACATCATCTATCGTGAAAAAGACATCCCGAACATTCACCAACTGGACGTGTACGTTCAGCATGGGGGCTATGCCGCGCTGCAAAAAGCGCTGACCATGCCGCGCGCCGACGTGATCAACGAGGTGAAGGCATCGAATTTGCGCGGGCGCGGTGGCGCGGGCTTTCCGGCGGGCGTGAAGTGGAGCTTCATCCCCCAGGATAACCCGATCAACTACGTGACGGTGAACGCCGATGAAAGCGAAACGGGGACGTTCAAAGACCGCCAGATCATGGAGAACAACCCGCACCAGTTGATCGAAGGCGCGCTGATCTGCGCGTATGCGGTCAAGGCGGCGGCGGTGTACATCTACATTCGCGGCGAATACTGGGACGTGGCGGCAGGGCTGGAAAAGGCGATTGCCGATGCGGAAGCGGCGGGCTACTTCGGTCCGAAGAACACGACGAAAGTGCCGCTCGATGTGAAGGGGAACGCCGTGAAGTACATCGGCGTGAACAGCGACATCGTGGAAAGCGAAACCTTCGCGTGCCGCGTGTTCGTGCATCTGGGCGCGGGCGCGTACATCTGCGGCGAAGAAAGCGCGCTGCTTGAAAGCCTGGAAGGGAAAATGGGGCAGCCGCGTGTGCGCCCGCCGTTCCCGGCGCAGAAGGGCGGCGGCCTGTATGGGGAACCCACCGTCGTGAACAACGTTGAAACGCTGGCGAACGTCCCGTACATCATCGCCAATGGTGCGGCGGCCTATAAGCAGATGGGGACGGAACAAAGCACCGGGACGAAAATTTTCTGCCTCAGCGGGCATGTCGAAAAACCGGGCAACTACGAACTGGAGTTCGGCAAATATACGCTGCGCGACCTGATCTACACGTTCGGCGGCGGCATCAAGGGCGGGCGGCAGATCAAGGGCATTCTGCCGTCGGGCGGGTCGGGACCTGTGATCCGCGTGAACGGCGATACCGATGCCATCCTGGATACGCCGCTCACGTATGAAGACCTGCAAAAGACCGGGTCGATCCTGGGGTCGGCTTCGGTGATCATCATGGATGAAACCGTCGATATGACGTGGGTCGCATCGAAGGTGACCAAGTTCTTCCACCATGAAAGCTGTGGCAAATGCACGCCGTGCCGCGAAGGGACGTACTGGCTGGACAAAGTGATCGACCGCATCATGGCGGGCGAAGCCAGGCCGAACGACATCGACCTGATCCACAATGTCGCCAATAACATGAAGGGCGTGACGCTGTGCGCACTCGGTGAGTTCGCCGCGAACCCGATTCTGCACACCATCAAGCACTTCCCTGAAGATTTCCGGGCGCACACCTCCGGCGCGGCCAAGCCTGCGCGCACGGCAGCAGCAGCAGGCGGCGGGGACTAACCGCGCATGACCGCCGCATCTACTCCGGAATCGGAGCAAAACACTCCGGTCGAACCGGAGGAAATGGACGGCTTCGGGGAACGTTTCCGCTTCGAAGCCGTGCATGAGAACCCGCACGCGATGGACGCGGACGATGATCCTTCTGCGTTTTCGGTTTTTGAAACGCACCAGCCTGATCCGATGCCGCTGGCCGCACTCGTCGAAGGTGAGCGCGAAGAGGCAGGGCAGGACATCGTCCGTTTGCCCGCCGCGCCAGGGGTGATCGACCTGCTGGCCGGGTTTTTCGGCGTGCGGTCGGATTTCAACCGCCGCTTGTACGTGCTGACGCACGCGATCAGCATTGCGCCGGATGTAGCAGTCAACTATGTGCTGCGCGGTGAGCTGTACATGCAGCGGGGTCAGTTTGAACGCGCCGCCGACGATTTCGCGGAGGCGCTGCGGCTGGCAGAGCAGGAACTGCGCCAGGACGAACAGACGTTCGGCCTGATGGCGCAGAGTGTGCAGGATCGCGCCTTGATCGGCTATGAAAACGCGATCCGGCGGGGTGAAACCAGGTACAATAAACCAAAACGCAAGGTGGTGGAATAAATGGCGAACACGGTCACCATTTACATCGATGAAAAACCGATTGCAGTCCCCGCCGGAATGAATCTGGTACAGGCGCTCAAAGAATACGCCGATACGGATGTTCCGGTCTTTTGTTATCACCCGAAAATGAAGCCCGTCGGCATGTGCCGCATGTGCCTCGTGGAACTGGGGACACCGCTGCGCGACCGCGCAACGGGAGAAGTGGTGATGGAAAACGGCCAGCCGAAGATCGGCTGGAATCCCAAGCTGCAAACCGCCTGCACCCAGGTGGTGAGCGACGGCTTACGCATTCGCACGACGACCGATGTCGTGGCGGAAGGGCGGCGCAATATCGTCGAGTTTTTGCTGACCAGCCACCCGCTCGACTGCCCGATCTGCGATAAAGGCGGGGAATGCCCGCTGCAAAACCTGACGATGGCGCACGGTCCCGGCACATCGCGCATGAACTTCGACGACAAGATGCACCTCGATAAACATGTGCCGCTGGGCGACCTGATCTACCTGGACGAAGAACGCTGCATCCAGTGCGGGCGCTGCGTGCGCTTTCAGGATGAAGTGGTTGGTGACCCGGTGCTTGGCTTCCACGAACGCGGGCGCACCCTTCAGATTGTCACGGTGAGCGACCCGCCGTTCGATACGTATTTCAGCGGCAATACCACCGACATC
The DNA here is from genome assembly GCA_033764035.1 of bacterium. Lineage (GTDB taxonomy): Bacteria > Chloroflexota > Anaerolineae > Aggregatilineales > Phototrophicaceae > Flexifilum. The sequence continues at coordinate 233,157 of JANRJJ010000022.1, read as the reverse complement.
TGCCCGGTCGGCGCGCTTACGACGAGCGATTTCCGCTTCGGGGCGCGCCCCTGGGAACTGACCAACGTCCCGTCGATCTGCCCGCACTGCCCGGTAGGCTGCAACACCAGCGCGGCGACACGGCTCGACCGTGAGGCGGGCGGTAAAGCGGTGATCAAGCGCATCATGCCGCGCCAGAACGAAGCGGTGAACGAAATCTGGATGTGCGATAAAGGCCGCTTCGGGCATCATTTCACCCGTGCGGAAGACCGCCTGATTCAGCCGATGATCCGGCGCGGCGGCGGCGTACAGTCGCTCAGCAATTGGGGCGAAGCGCTCACAGCAGCGGCGCAGGCGCTCAAGGGCGCAGAAGGCAGCGTCGCCGCGATTGCCGGGTCGGGCATCAGCAATGAAGATGCGTACCTGCTGCGCCAGGTGGTGATGGCGGCGGGCGGTGAACGCCTGGGCGCGTGGAAACCCACCCATGCGGGCGCTGACCTGGTGGCACAGGTCGGCGTAGGGGTTGGCACGAACCTGGGGACGATGGGCGCGGGCGATGCCATCCTGGTGATCGCCAGCGACCTGGAAGAAGAAGCCCCAGTGTGGCGACTGCGCGTGAAGCAGGCGGCGGATCGCGGCGCGACGGTGATCGTCGCCAATGCCCGCCCGACCCGCATGGACGACTTTGCGACTGCGACGTTCCGCTATGCGGTGGGCGACGCAGCCAGCACGTTCACCGATGCGAACATGCGCGGGGCGCTGGCGGGCGCGGCCAACCTGGTGATCATCGCTGGGGCGGAAGGGCTGACCTTCGACGGCAGCCGGGCGCTGATGCAGACTGCCGCGCAGTTCCTGGGCGAAACCGGGCATATTGGCAAGGCCAACAACGGCCTGATGGCGACGTTCCCCGGCGCAAACATGATGGGCCTGCACTACGCCGGTTTTTCGGCGGAAACTACCCACGACATCATCGCCAATCCGCCGAAAGTGCTGATCGTGGTCGGCGCGGACATCCTGTACGACGACCCGACGGCGGCGGCGTGGCTGAGCCAGGTCGAAACCGTGATCGCGCTCAGCCTGTTCCCGGATGATCTCACCCGGCAGGCGGCGGTTGCCATGCCGATCCAGAGCTTCGCGGAACGCGACGGCTCGTTCACCAACGGCGAACGCCGCGTGCAGCGCTTCTATACTGCGCACAGCCCGATGGGGGAAGCCCTGCCCGCATGGACGGCGCTCGCCCGCGTGCTGGAACGCATCAACGACGCGCGCCCGAAGGCATCGGCGGCGGCGGTCATGCTGGAAATGACCCAGGCGATCCCCGCGTTCGCGGGCAGCCGCTATACCGAACTGGCAAAGGTGACCAAACAAACCCCGGATGTGGGCGGCGCTGACCTGTATTACGGCGGCACGGCCTACAAGAACACGGGCGGCCTGGGCGTGCAGATTGCGTCTGCCGCCGAAACGGGCAGCGCGCTGAGCAGCGGCGCAAGCGTCAACGTCGAAGCGACGGCCATCACGGTCGAACGCGGGCAGGTGTTGGTCGTGCCGACGACGGTTCTGTATAACCGTGAACAGACCTTCCGCCCCAGCGAAACCGCGCTGATGGAAACGCACGTCCCTGCGCCATTCGTCGAAATCAATGAAGCGGATGCGCGCACGCTGGGCGTGAACGATGGCGAACGGGTCGAAGTGAGCGTCGGGTCAGTGACGGTGCAGGTCAGGGCGCACGTGAACGGGAGCGCGCCGCAGGGTGTCGTGCTGCTGCCGCGCAACCTGGCGGAAACGGCCACGCCGCTCATGATTGGGGCGGGAACCATCACCAAAGTGCTGGAAGCCGCAGCGGTATCCTAAGCCTAACCAACGGGGGAGGCTGTACCGACCTGTACGGCCTCTTGCCCCGATGTGAAGTGTGATTTTTGAGGGAACTTTATGGCGACTGTTTCGACAACCCAAACCGAACGCCGTATCCCCCGCTGGTTGATCATCACCGGCGTGGTGGCGCTGGTGGGGATCGTGCTGCTGGGGCTGCTGATTGCCAATATCGATTCGGTGGTGGCGGGCGTGGAAGGCTTCCTGAACAATACCCTGTTCAACGCCAACCGCATCAACCCCAATACGGCGATTGACTGCCGCTCGAATGCCGGGTGCAGCATCATCCATTCGATCATTTACTCACTCTTGTTCATCTTCGTGATCCTGACCGGGTTCGCGTATACCACGCTGCTGGAACGCAAGTTCATCGCGTGGTTTCAGCAGCGCAGCGGCCCCAACCGCGTCGGTCCCGGCGGGCTGTTGCAGCCGCTGGCAGACGCGATCAAGCTGATCTTCAAAGAGGACATCATGCCCAACGGCGCGGATAAGTGGGTATACCGCGCCGCGCCGCTGCTCAAGTCGATTCCCGCGTTGATCCTGCTGGCGGTCGTGCCGCTTGGCCCCGACCTGCTCATCCCCTGGTTCGATGGCAATGTGTACCGCGTCCCCATGGGACTGGTAGACCTGAACGTCGGCGTGCTGTGGCTGCTGGCGATCACCAGCATCGGCACGTATGGGGTGGTGCTGGCAGGGTGGGCCAGCAACAACAAGTATGCGATGCTCGGCGGGCTGCGCGCTTCGGCGCAGATGCTCAGCTATGAACTGAGCCTGGGGCTGACGATGGCGATCCCGATCATCATCGTGGGCAGCATGAGCCTGGGCGACATCATCCGCGAACAGACCTACTTCCATCAGTGGTTCATCTTCCAGAACCCACTGGCGGCGGGCATTCTGTTCATCGCGCTGCTGGCGGAAATCAGCCGCGCCCCGTTCGACCTGCCCGAAGCCGAACAGGAACTGACCCAGGGGTTCATGACGGAATACAGCGGGATGAAGTTCGCCCAGTTCATGATGGCCGAGTACCTGGGCATGATCGGCATCAGCGTGATCATCGCCACGCTGTACCTGGGTGGGTATCAGGATGGGTTCGGGCTGGTAGACAGCCTGCCGATCCTTGCGCCGCTGGTGATCATCGGCAAGGTCGTCCTGCTGCTGATCTTTATGGTGTGGATTCGCGCCACGCTCCCGCGCATCCGCTACGACCGCCTGATGTCGCTCGGCTGGAAAATCATGCTGCCGCTGGCGCTGGTTTCCGTCGCGTGGACATCCGTCAGCGTGCTGATCGCGGATTCGCTCGGCGGCACGACGGCTTATGCCATCATCGCCGGGGTGGTGTTTGTGATCGTGGTGGCGGGCGGGGTGGTGCTGCTGCGCGGCGACCGCGAAACCGAAACCCAGGATCGTCTGGAAGATGACCCGGTGGTCACGGGCGAACGGCGTGGCCTGGGCTGGATGGGCTTGCAGGTGTTGGGCGGCATCCTGGCGATTCCGTTCGGGCTGTTCAACGGTACGATTGCGCTGCTGGAACGGGTGGCGAATGCCGTCCCCGAACGCAAGCCGGAAACGCCGCCAACGGCCAGCAGCGACACGACCGCTATTGTCCCCACCCATGAGCCAAGCGCGGACTAATTCAGGGAGCATGACCAGATGAACATTCTGCGCGGTTTTGCGACGACGTTCAAGCATTTGCTGGAAGAACCCGTCACCATTCAGTACCCGGAACAGCAGAAGCCGTTTCGGGAACGTTACAAGGGGCGGCATCATCTGCGCCGCTATGAAAATGGGCTGGAAAAATGCATCGGCTGTGCGCTGTGCGCCGCCGCATGTCCGGCGGATGCAATTTGGGTCGAAGCTGCCGAAAACAGCGACGAACAGCGTTTCAGCCCCGGCGAACGCTATGCCAAGACGTATGAGATCAACATGCTGCGGTGCATTTTCTGCGGCTACTGCGAAGATGCCTGCCCTACCCAGGCTATTCAACTGGGGCATGAACACGAACTGAGCTTCACCAACCGCAAGGATTCGATCTTCACCAAAAACATGCTGATCGACCCGGTGCCGGGGGGCGGCCAGGATACGCCTCAGCGGGTGGAGCCGGGCGTTTACGACCGGGCGATCCCGGATATGCCGAACCCGCGTTAGCACAGCGCGGACGGAACAGTTTTTCAAAGGGGCGTTCAGGGACGATGAACGCCCCTTTTTCACGCAGAACTTCATTTTGATTGCACGGGTCGCTTGTGTTAAACTGCACAAGGTTTTACAAGACCCAACCAACTTTCAACGGATACGCCCATGACAGAGCTATTTCTCGTGGTCGGCGTTCTCGCCGTAATATCCGCCGTGTTCATGCTCTTGAGCGATAACGCCGTTCACAGCGCCCTTTTTCTGGTCATTACGATGGTCGGCATCGCGTTCATGTTCCTGCTGCTGAACGCGCCCTTCCTCGCCATGATCCAGATCACCGTTTACGCGGGCGCGATCATGGTGTTGTTCCTCTTCGTGATCATGCTGCTGGGTGCAGAACGTGCCGACGTGAGTTCACTGATCGGTTCGGACAATCGGAAATTCCGCTGGTACATTCCGGTGGTCGCCGTCGCCATCGGCTCGATCTTCTTCATCTTCGCGCTTTCCATCCTGAACAGCGGTGTCGCCACCCGGCAGATTCCGGCGGATCCACCGCAGGCACGGTTCCTGCACGCGGCGGCGGACGTAGGCGCGGTCGAAGTGTACGCGGGGGAAACCCTGCTGGCCGCCGACGTGACGTTTGGCACGGCGACCGATTTCGTCGCGCTGCCGGAAGGCGCTACCAGCGTGCGCATTGTGGCCGATGCCGCCGAATACGTGGTCGATGTGAACCTGGAAGCAGATACCAGTTCGACACTGATCGCGTATGGAGCCGGAACCCCACAGGTGAGCGTGATCCCCACTGACCGCAGCACCGTGACCGACCAGCGCAGCGGGCGCTATGTCGTGTTCAACGGCTATGCTGACCTGGAAGCGGTGCGCGTGATCGATATTGGCACCGAATTCGACGAGAACGACAATAATACGCTGGTCGAATCGCTGCCGTTCGGGGAATACAGCGCGCCGCTGCTGGTAGAAGAAGAAACCGCCAACTGGACGATTGTCGATGCCAACGAGCCGGACGATCTGGTCACGCGGCTGGAAGCCTTCGAGCTGGAACGCGATACCGCGTCGCTGATCGCGGTCGTCCCGCTGCCCGTCGCCGATGGCACGGTGCGCCCTGGCACGGTCGTCGTCAAGGTAGAAGCCGCGCCGGATTTCGGCGGCCCGCGTGCGATTGGGTATAAACTGTTCACCACGTTCCTGCTGCCGTTCCAACTGCTGGCGCTGCTGCTGCTGGCGGCGATGGTCGGCGCAATCGTGCTGACGCACCGCGAAACCAGCAAAGCGCGGGAACGCGCTGGTGGCCGCCGCCGCGTGAGCCGTCCGCTGGCACAGGTGATCGCCGCGCAGGTGGGGCAGGATATCACGCCCGATGCGCCGCAGTTACCGGGCGGCGAAGGTTCGCGGGCAGCGGGCGATTAGCGCCGCGCACAGGAGAAGTATCATGATCCCAACCGATATGGCTGTCCTTTTAAGCGTGGTGCTGTTCGTGCTTGGCACGTTGGGTGTACTGCTCAAGCGCAACGCAATTTTGGTCTTTATGTCCGTCGAACTGATGCTCAATGCGACGAACCTGGCGCTGGTCGCGTTCGCGCAGCAGTGGGGGCAGGAAACCGGACACCTGTTCGTCTTTTTTATCATCACGGTGGCGGCGGCGGAAGTTGCCGTCGGGTTGGCGTTGATTGTGGCGATCTTCCGCACGAAGAAAAGCATCAACATCGACGACCTGCATCAATTGGAAGGGTAATCAGAGCGCATGGAAAATTACCCACAGCTCGTCCCGCTGCTCATCATCATTCCGTCGGTCGGCGCGTTCCTCAACCTGGTGTTCGGCGCACGGCTGCGCGAACAGGCGGTCGCAACGATTGGCATCATCGCCGCTGCGCTCACGTTCGTGATCGCGGTACTGCTGTACACCTATTTGTATGCCAGCGGCTTTGAAGCGGCCATCATCAACCCGCCGTTCCTGGATGGCTGGATACGCCTGGTCGATGTCGAAATTCCCTGGCAGATGCGTGTCGATACGCTCAGTGTAACGATGCTGCTGTTCGTGACCGGGGTCGGCACGCTGATCCACATTTACGCGATGGGCTATATGCACGGTGACCCGCGCTTCCATCGCTTTTTTGCCTACCTGAATATGTTCTTCGCCTTCATGCTGATCCTGATCACCGGGAACAACTTCCTGATGCTGTTCGTCGGGTGGGAAGGCGTGGGACTGTGTTCGTTCCTGCTGATCGGCTTCTGGTTCGATAAAGCGAAGGGCGTGGGCTGGCGCAACAGCAACGCGGCGCGCAAAGCCATGATCGTCAACCGCGTGGGCGATTTCGGCCTGATGATGGGGATTTTCCTGATCTTCTGGACGTTCGGCACGCTCGATTTTTACCGCCCCGGTGAACTGGCCGTCCCTGCCGATGCGCACAGCGAATATGGCGAAGAATCGCACAGCGAGACCGAAGAATCCGCCGAAAGCACGCTGGTACTGGCCGCCCAGGAAACCGCGCCGGAAGGCGAAGCCGAAGGCGGACACGGTGCTGCGACGGGCGAACCGGAATACACCAACAATGATCACATCGTGACCGATCAGCTCGGCGTGTTCGGCCAGGCGGAACGCTTCATCGAAGAAGGTCATGAGGTCGATTTTGGGCCGTTCAGCCTGCCCATCGAGACGGTGCTGACGATCATCACGCTGTTCATGCTGATTGGCGTGGCGGGCAAATCGGCACAGATTCCGCTGTTCGTATGGCTGCCGGACGCGATGGCGGGGCCGACCCCGGTATCGGCGCTCATCCACGCCGCGACGATGGTCACGGCGGGCGTGTACATGATGGTGCGCTCGAACGTGTTCTTTTATGAAGCCGAACTGACATCGTTCATCGTCACGGTGGTCGGCGCAAGCACGGCGATAGTGGCGGGCGTGATCGCCGTCGGGCAGTGGGACATCAAGCGCGTACTGGCATATTCGACGGTCAGCCAGCTTGGGTTCATGGTGGCGGCAGTCGGCATCGGCGCGTATGGCGCGGCCATGTTCCACCTGGTCACGCACGCCTGTTTCAAAGCGCTGCTGTTCCTGGGCAGCGGGTCCGTCATTCACGGCATGGAACACGGCCACCACATCGCGCATGGTCACGGCGGTCACGGTCACGATGACACCCCGCACGATGAGGAAGCCCACGCCAGCGCGCACAAGGCCGATGAAGAACATCACCCGGATCACAGCGGGGAAACCGAATTCGACCCCCAGGATATGCGCAACATGGGCGGGCTGCGCGCCAAGATGCCCGTCACGTATGTCACGTATGTGATCGGCACGCTGGCGCTGGCGGGCATTTTCCCGTTCGCCGGGTTCTGGTCGAAAGATGAAATCCTGGCCGATTCGTGGGTGGCGGGCCTGTTCGATGGCGAACTGGCGGGCTTCATCGCGTTCGGCCTGCTGATTGTGGCTGCCGGGTTTACCGCGTTCTACATGTGGCGGCAGGTCGTGCTGGTCTTTCACGGCGAACCGCGCACCGAAGCGGCAGCCCGTGCGCCCGAAAGCGCGCCTTCGATGGTGATCCCGCTGCTGGTGCTGGGCGTGCTAAGCATCTTCGTCGGCTTCATGAACGTGCCGTCGGGCATCGGCTTCGACAGCATTTTCGGCGCGCATGTTTTCACCGACTGGTTGGCGCATACCGTGCTGCATATTCATGTCGCGTCGTTCAACCCGCTGGTGGCGGGCGGCGCACTGCTGATCGCCATCAGCGCGATCATCCTGGCCGGGCGCATTTACGGGTCGTCCCGCGAAACCGTGCTGCAAGGCCGCGACCCGCTCGAAAACCGTGAAGGCGTGGGGTCGCTGTGGCGGGTGGCGAATGCGCGCATGTACTGGGATCAGGTATACGGCGCGGTCATCGAACAGCCGTTCAACCGCCTGGCGAAATTCCTGGCGGATACGCTCGATTGGGCGTTCTGGCACGATTATTTCCATGATACCGTGCTGGCGAAAGGCTTCCGCACGGTTGGGAACATCCTGGCGCGCCCGGTTGACCTGGGCATCATCGATGGGATCGTGAACGGCATCGGGCGGGTGGTGCGCGGGGTGGGCGGCGGGCTGCGCCCGGTTCAAACAGGTTATGTACGGACTTATGCGGTCACGCTGCTGATCGGCGTGGTCGTAGTGCTTGTGCTGCTGCTGCTGCCGCTGATCCAGCGCGGCTAAGTGAGGGGTTGACACGTTATGGAAAACACAGGGCTTTCGCTCGTCACCGTCGTGCTGTTCCTGCCGATGGTGGGCTTCACGATTTTGCTGTTTCTGCGTGAATCGCAGAGCGAACAGATCAAATGGACGGCGTTCGGCACGAGCATTGTCACGTTCGTCGCATCGCTGCTGCTGTGGGCGGGCTTCGACCCGAACCAGGCCGGGCTGCAAATGGTGCAGCAGTGGGAATTTCTGCCCCAGGTGGGGACGAGCTACTACGTCGGCATCGATGGCATGAGCCTGCTGTTGGTCATCCTGACCACGTTCATCATGCCGCTGGCGATTTTGTCCAGCTTCCGGGCGCATGTGATTCACGAACGTGGGCGCGAAAAGCTGTACTACCTGCTCATGCTGCTGCTGGAATGGGCGATGATCGGCGCGTTCGTCGCCCAGGACTTGATCGTCTTTTTCATCTTCTTTGAATTCACGCTCGTGCCGATGTTCTTCCTCATCGGCATCTGGGGCGCGGAAAACCGCATGTACGCGGCCATCAAGTTCTACCTGTACACGCTGGCCGGGTCTATTTTGATGCTGCTGGCGATCCTGTACGTGGGCAACCAGGCCGGTACGTTCTCCACACCCGCCATCCTGGCGATGATCCAGAGCGGGGAACTGGTGTTCCCGTTCGATGGCCTGTTCAGCCCGCAGTCGTTCCTGTTCCTGGGCTTCTTCATCGGGTTCGCGGTGAAAGTTCCGATCTGGCCGCTGCATTCGTGGCTGCCGGATGCGCACGTGCAGGCCCCGACTGCCGGTTCGGTGATCCTGGCGGGGGTACTGCTCAAGCTGGGGACGTATGGCATCGCCCGGTTCTGCCTGCCGCTTTTCCCCGAAGCATCGATTGCCTGGGCCCCGGTTGTGGGGACGCTGGCGGTGATCGGCATCATCTACGGCGCGTGGGTAAGCTATGCGCAGACCGACGTGAAAAAACTGGTCGCTTACAGCTCGATCAGCCACCTGGGGTTTGTGGTGCTGGGCTTGTTCGCGCTCAACGCCCAGGGGATTCAGGGGGCGCTGCTGCAAATGGTCAATCACGGCATCAGCACGGGCGGGCTGTTCCTGCTGGTGGGGATGCTGTACGAACGCCGCCATACCAAAGCCATCGACGCTTACGGCGGCATTTGGAAAGTCCTGCCAATCTTCGGCGGGCTGAGCCTGATCATCACGCTGAGCAGCATGGGGCTGCCGGGGCTGAACGGGTTCGTCGGTGAATTCACCATCCTGATGGGGACGTTCGGCAGCGAAGTCCTGGGCTTCTTCTTCGCGCTGTTCGCCACGCTCGGCATCATCCTGGCGGCGATCTACATGCTGTACATGTTCCAGAAGGTATTCATGGGCGATGTCACCCACGACGAAAACAACCATCTGGAACCGATCCACTGGCAGGAATACGCCGTGCTGATCCCGGTGGTGATCATGGCGATTGTGATCGGCATTCAGCCGGGGCCGTTCTTCGCCACGATGGGCGCGACCGTGACCGAAGTTGTGGCGCGCATCGCCCCGTTCGTGACGACGGTGGCACAGCTCCCCTAACGGGCAATGCGCCTGCCACGGGCGGATGGGCAGCGTCCATCCGCCCGTGGCAGGCTGAGGAGATAACCGCAACATGGTGCAAATTCCAACTTTAGAGTCCCTTAATTTGGGGGTGACGATCCCGGCGATGAGCGTCGCGGTCTGGGCGTGCCTGCTCCTGCTGATCGACCTGTGGATTCCGAAAGAACAGAAAGCGCGCACGGCATGGCTGGCGGCGGGCGGGCTGGTCTTTGCGTTCATCGCCAACCTGGTCACCTTCGACAGTGGCACGGATGCGTTCCTGGGGATGTTCGTCGCAGATCGCTTCACCGGGTTCATGAATGTGATCATCCTGGTGACGGGGGTCATCAGCATTCTGATGAGCGTCGATTACCTGAAGCGCACAGGCATGGAACGCGGCGAATACTACACGCTGCTGCTGTTCACCATCAGCGGGATGATGTTCATGGTCGGCGCGAATGACCTGATCACGATCTTCGTCGCGCTCGAACTGCTCAGCATCCCGCTGTATGTGCTGTCGGCGTTCCGGTCGCCGGATTTGAAAAGTGAAGAAAGCGGGATGAAGTACTTCATCCTGGGCGCGTTCGCCAGCGCATTTTTCGTGTACGGGTCGGCACTGGTATACGGCGCGACCGGGACGACCAGCCTGCCGGAGATTTTCCGCGTGATCGGCACGCTCGATATGGGTTCGGATACCAACGTGCTGCTGCTGCTCGTCGGCAGCGGCCTGGTGCTGGTCGGCCTGGGGTTCAAGGTGGCGGTCGTGCCGTTCCACGCCTGGACACCCGATGTCTATGAAGGCGCGCCCAGCCCGATCACGGCCTTTATGAGCGTGGGCGCGAAAGCGGGCGGTTTCGGCGCGCTGCTGCGCATCATGATCGTCGGGCTGCCGTCGTTCGTGATCATCGACGGTGCGAACGCCGCCTGGCAGCAGGTGGTATGGGTCATCGCGGCGGCTACGGTGATCCTGGGCAATATCGTCGCTATCCTGCAAACCAACATCAAACGCCTGCTGGCCTATTCGTCGATTGCGCACGCCGGGTATATCCTCATGGCGGTCGCGGCGGCGGGGACGGCGGGCGTGGCCGATGCGGCGGCCAATGCCGCGCTCGTCTACCTGCTGGCGTATGCCTTCACCAACCTGGGCGCGTTCGCGGTGGCGATGGCGATTGAAAAAGATGACGGCAGCGGCACGAACATCGACGATTTCAACGGGCTGGCGAAATCGCGCCCGCTCATGGCCGCCATGATGACGGCGTTCATGCTCAGCCTGACGGGGATTCCGCTCACGGCGGGGTTCATGGGCAAGCTGTTCGTCTTTCAGGCGACGCTCGATGCCGGGCTGGTGCCGCTGGCGATCATCGGCGTGCTGACCAGCGTGGTGAGCGCGCTCTATTACAGCCGCATCATCCTGAACATGTACTTCAAAGAAGCCGACGGTGACGCAGCCCAGGGCGCGACCCCCGCGCTGAACTGGGCGATTTACGCCGCCTTCGCCGGGACGATCCTGCTTGGCATCCTGCCTGCGCTGGCGACCAACCTGGGCGGCAGCGGCCTGTTCGCCATGATTCCGTAACGTTCACGGGCTTTTCACAATCATATTCCAGAAAAGGGTGGTCGATTAAAGACCACCTTTTTGATTCGATTGGCAGATTACAAAGCCGATGTTTTTTGTTACGATTGAGGCAGTCTTGATGTAATTCGCCAGCTATGAGAGTTCAACAGCACGCCATGTACAGGCCCGATCTACATCCGAATGCGTCGATTGGCGATTTCATGATCGCGGCGCAGTTGGCGGAAGGCCCGCAGACGATCATGTACCGCGCTCATCAGCAGTCCGTTGACCGCGATGTTGCGCTCAAGCTGCTGCTGCACGATGACCGCGAACCGCTGGTCGATTTTCATGAGCGGTTCCTGCAAGAAGCACGCCTGCTGGCCGCGCTTGAGCATCTGCACATTGTGCCGACCTACAGCTATGGCACTTTCGCTTCAGCGGCGATGCACGGTGGGTACATCGCCATGCGGCTGATGCGCGGCGGTTCGCTCGATGATTACCTGAAAAGCCAGGGCCATAGTCCGCTTTCGCTGCGCACGACCGACCGCCTTTTCGAGCAGATCGCGGATGCGCTGGATTATGCCCATCAACGCGGTGTGTTTCATCGCCACCTGAAGCCCGCCAACATCCTGCTGGATGAACACGCCAACGCTTACATCAGCGATTTCGGGTTGGCCGAGATTCGAGCGCCGTTCACGCGCACACCTTATGCCATGATCCCGGAAACACCGCTGTACATGGCTCCTGAACAGATACAAGGATTGCAAGCCGATGCGCGCACCGACATTTACAGCCTGGGCGCACTGCTCTACCACATGCTGACCGGACACGCGCCGCATGAAACAGCCGCCGCACAGGTGATCCCCGCGTTGTATGCCAAGCTCAACGATGCGCCGGCGCGCCCCCGCACCTGGAATCCGGCCATCCCGCCTGCGCTGGAGGCGCTGATTCTGCGTGCGCTCAGCCGCGACCCCGCCGACCGTTTCGCCAGCGTGGGCGCTATGATTGAAGCGTATCGACAAGCGCGGCCAGAAGCTCAGCCCCTTTCTCAGCCGCGCCTGCGCCGAAAGGCGTATTCACAGCCGGAAACAGAGGCAGAAACTGACTTTTTCCCAAGCCGCCGGGCGCTGTGGGCAATTGGGGCGGCGACAGGCTTATTGGCTGCCGTGTTCATCGGGTTGTCGTTCTGGTCTGGCGTAGAACAGAGGCGCATACTGCCGCCGATTGCAGCGCCCATCCCAGAATTGACCAGGGCTGCCGATGCGCTGCGGCTCACCGAAAGCGAAATCGCCGCTGCACAACAGCGCGTCGGTGAAAGCGGGTTCATCGCATACATTGCGTGTACGCTGCAAAGTGAAACCCAGGCGGTGCGGGTACGTGAAATGACCGAACACGCCGCACGCTATACTATCCCGGTGCGCGCTTACGATTCCCAGGCCAGCGAGTATCGCCACATTGCACAGATCGAACGCGCACATGCCGAAGGCGCGGCAGCGGTGGTGCTGTGTCCGGTCAGCGCATATGCAGGTGAGGCCATAGCGGCGGCGCTGGATGCGCAAATTCCGGTGATCCTGCTCGGCCTTGCGCCGCGGTTTGCGGGTGCAGCCTATGTTGGGACGGATGCATATCAGCTTGGGTATGCCGCCGCTGCATTCGCCGGGGCGTGGATGCGCCGCACGTATGGTGAACGTGCCAGCGTCGCCGTACTCGGCTTCGAGACGTTCACACCTTTTTCGCTGCGCATGAACGGGCTGCGCGATGGGCTGCGCGATCATGCACCAGAGGCCAACCTGATCGGCGTATACAGCGGCTCCACCCGTGAAGAAGCGGAGAACGTCACCCGACGGCTGATCGAAACCGATTATCTGCCGAACGTGATGCTGTGTTACGCCGATGTGTGCGCATATGGCGTGATTCAGGCGCTGGAGGCTGCCGGGATTCCGCCCGATGCGGTCGATGTGATCAGCATCAACGCGGAAACACTGGCGGTATCGTACATTGAACAGGGATTGTATCTGCGTGCCAGCCAGGCGATCAACCGGGAAGCCACGTCGCACGCGGCAGTCGATGCAGCCATCAAGCAGCTTGGCGGCGGAACCATTCCCGAAACCATCCTGATCCCGCCGGGCGAGATGATCACCCGCTGATCATCCGGGCTGTGGTTCAGGTGGGTCTATAAACCGCCGGGCGTGCCGCGCTACAATACGTATATTGACTTGAACATACGGGGCAATCACCGCCCTGAACATGCTGGCATTCAAAGGGTGGTTGTCGATGCGCCGTGAACGGCTCGGCCTGATCTTCATCCTGTGTTCGATCACGGGGTATGCGTTCTTACCGATTTTCGCCAGCTATCTGCGTGATGCTGGGCTGCCGCCGCTTGAAACGGTCTTTTTTCGCTACCTGCTGGCCGCGCCCATCTTCATCGGTATGGCGCTGGCCACCCCGCCACCGCCGCCTGACCGTCCGCTCCCGCGCCGCTGGCTGATCTTCCTGGGCTTCTGCCTGGCGCTGCAAGCGCTGTGTGCGTTCGTCGGCCTGCAATACCTGTCGGCGGGCATCTACCTGGTGCTGTTCTACACCTACCCGGCCATGACCGCGCTGGGTGGACTGCTTCTGGGTGAACGCATCGGTACGGTGGGATGGGGCGCGCTCGCGCTCACGCTGGTGGGTGTGACGCTCACGATCAGCGATTTCAGCCTGGATGGGAACCCGGATGCGTGGATCGGCGTGATCTGTGCGCTCGTGAACGCGGCGCTGTCCGCCGTCTATTTCGTGCTGATGGGGCGGCTGCTGAACGGCCAACCCGCCGCCACCCGCGCCGGGGCGTATGCTGTGAGCGGGGCGATGATCTTTCTGGGCGGTGCGCTGGCCGTCAAGACGGCGGTCGATGGCGTGGTGCTGCCCCAGGGACTCGAAGTCTGGCTGCCGCTTGTGGGGTTGGTCGCGGTCAGCACCGTGCTGCCCGTGTTCATGCTGAACAAGGGGCTTCAGGCAGCAGGAGCCACCCGCGCCGCAATCTTCGGCACGATTGAACCGCTGCTCACTGCCATCCTTGCTCAGGTGATCCTGGGTGAAACCATGCTGCCGATTCAGTGGGCAGGCGGGGTGCTGGTCGTCGCCAGCGTGATCCTGCTGCAACTGCGCGGCACGCCCCAGGATGCGCCACAGCCTGAAACTGTCCCTGCACAGCACTGATGCGACGCGCTGAGGTTTCCCGTGCGGGCTTCATCCTGTTCGCTGTGCTGATCGTCGGCGCGGCGGCGGTGCTGCGGCTGGCCGGGCTGAGCCAGTACCCCCCAGGTCCGCATTACGATGAGGCGGTGAATCTGCTCGTCGCCCGGTCGATTGCTTTTGGCGGGGCGCGCCCGTTCCCGATTCTGGAAGCATACCAGGGGCGCGAAGTGCTGTATTTTTACCTGAACGCGCCCCTGCTCACGCTGATTCACGACAGCATGTTCCCATTCCACCTGACGAATGCGTTCAGCGGGGTGATCACCACCGCCGCCGGGATCGCGTTGGGGCGGGCGATGTTCCCCGGCAGGCGCGGAGTCGTGATCGGCCTGGCGGTCGGCGCGATGATCGCGGTGTCGTTTCCGCTGCTGTGGCTTCAGCGGCAGGCGTTCCGGGCGGTGACGCTCCCGCTCATGCAGTCACTCGCGCTGGTCTGTCTGTGGCGCGGCCTGCGGGCGCACGGCTCCCCTGGGCGGCTGGGAGTCGGTTGGCTGGTTGCGGGCGGGGTGCTGGCGGGCGCGGCGCTGTATACCTACAACTCGTCACGCTTGTTCCCGGTTTGGCTGGCTGTGGGTGGGGCTGCACTGCTCGTGCTGGATCGACAGCGCTGGCGGGTGCGCATCCGGCAGGGAGCAGCCTTCTTCGCCGCGCTCGTGCTGACTGCGCTGCCGATGGCGATGTATGCGGCGCAGCGCCCGGATATATTCTTCAACCGTCTGGAAGAAGTCACACAGCCGGGGCAGTCGATCAGCCTGGTGCAAAGCCTGATCCTGCACGCCCGCATGTTCTTCATCGAAGGTGACCCGTATCTGCGCTACAACATCCCCGGCAGACCGTATTTCACCCTGCCGGAAGGCGTGCTGATGCTGGTCGGCATGGGCGCGGCGGCCTGGCGCTTGACGCGGAGTCGCGCCGCGCCGCCGCTGGAAAAAGCCGCCTATGTACTGGCGCTGCTTGCGCCGCTCATGGTGCTGCCCAGCGTGATCAGTGTCGGTGGGCTGCCGCCCAGCCATATGCGTTCATCCGGCATGATCCCGCTGATTTTCGTGCTGATCGGCGTGGGCTATGACGCGGTGGTACGGCGGCTGGCGCGTTCAAAAGTCGGCATAGGCATCACCGGGATCGTGCTGTTCGTGGTGATCGGTGCGGTAGGGGTTGGGCGCGATTATTTCACGTGGGCGGGGCGCGCCGATGTGTACTACGAAACCGATGCCGATCTCGCCGCCGCTGGTGAGTGGGCGCGCACGCAGCAGTCCCCTGGTGAACTGCTGTACGTGGCGGCCAGGGATCGCGGGCATCCGACGGTCATGATCGCCAACCTGGCGGATGTCGCATGGATCGGCACGGACAGCCTGGTATGGCCGCCGCCGGGGACGCACGCGCTGGCGGTCTTTCCGCGCAGCGCGCCGCCACAACCGGAATGGGCGGGCTGGCTGGAACCAGGGCGCGTGGGCGGTATACCCATCGCGCCGGATGAACGCCCCGCCTTCGATGCGTTTCGGCTGGACGGCGATGCGCCGCCCGCCGCACTGCTCGATGGGGCGGTGCCTGCTGCGCGGACTGAATCGCTCATGCTCACTGCGTTCAGCGCGCAGCCTGTCGCATCGGGCGGTTCGCTTACCGTGATCATGGCGTGGCGGGTAGTGGCCGTGCCAGCGGTGGGCGACCTGACCCCGCTGATCGAGCTTGAAAATGCCGATGGTTTCGTGATCGCTCGCGTCGAGCCGTACCTGACCGAAACGAACCGCTGGCGCGTTGGGGAACACCTCGTATTGCGCGCCATCCTGAACGTGCCTCCCGGTACGCTCCCCGGTGATTATGCAGTACGTGCGGCATGGGTAGCGCGTGCCGCCGATCAATACCAGACGTATCAACTGGAGCAGGGCGCACCGGGCGGCATCTGGGCGCAGTTGGGGACGGTCACGGTCATGGCTCCGACTCAGCCATTCACGGCGGGCGATTTGCCCGTTGCGCTGCCGCTTGATGCGGTGCCAGGTTCCGGCCAGGCCGCCGCGAGTCCGACGCTGATCGGCCTTGAACCGCTGCCCGGCATGGTGCGGCCTGGCGAGTCGCTGCCGCTGGTCACGCACTGGTCAGCGGGAGCCACGCCTGTGGGTGCAGATGCGCGTGTAGGGTATCGAATCCTGTTGGGGACGGAAACGCTGTGGGATGGCGCATTTCATCCCGCCCCGGCGGAATGGGGCGCGCTCGGCGCATTCACGCGGCGCGAACGCCTGACCATCCCGCGTGAATTTCCGGCAGGAAGCGCCGCGCTCACGCTGGAGATCGATGGGAGTCGAATTGCACTTGGTAACCTAAATGTACAGGGCGTGGCGCGAATATTCGATGCGCCGCCTGTCGAACAATCACTTGAGGCCGTATTCGGGGAGGCGATTCGCCTGCACGGGTATACGGTGCGTGCGGATGCACAGCGCCTTCAAATCGTGCTGGTCTGGCAGGCGGTGCGCGAAATGCAGCATGACTACACGGTATTTGTTCACTTATTAGACGTTGATGAGCGGATTATCGCACAAATCGACCAAATGCCCGTAAATGGGCGGTATCCGACGACGGTATGGGCAGCGGGTGAATATATCGTCGATCCCTACGATTTCCCTACGATTGCGTACCATAGCATACGGGTGGGCTTGTATCTCCCTCAAACTGGAGTACGATTGCTAGTCAACGACCAACATTTTTCGCAGCAGCGCGATAACATAGTCATTGGCGCGAATATGTCGGGTCAATAGACCAAACGTCATAGAGCCTTGCAGTTTTTAGGAGCGCGAATTGTCAATAAAATTCTATCTTGCGAGATTCATCATGCTTGTGTAGGATATTGAAGGAAGAAGCGGGATAAGCAGCATGGTGACGTACACGCTTCAGCGCCTTCAGCAAAACAGTCCGACGATTGCTTTTGCGCCTTCGGAAGCGGCGGGTTATGTCGCCGGGCGTGCCGATGAAGCGACCAACTACCTTCCTGACATCGATCTGTCTGCTTTCGATGCGCGTGAATGCGGCGTGTCGCGCCGCCACTGCGCGTTCGTCCTGTTTCGCGGCAGTCTGCACGTGGTCGATCTGGGATCGATCAACGGGACGTTCGTCAACGGGATGCGGTTGGCTCCAGAAGTCCCATGCGCAGTGTATTCGGGCAACCATATGCGGTTAGGTACATTGGAACTCTTGATACTATCGCAGACCGCATAACATGCATACGCTGGAAGAGTCAATTTTTGTCCCATATAAGCCTGCTGCCCGCTCTTTTTGTTCAGGTGTCACGGTTTATTCAATTATGATGAGTGAGTAGCAATGACTGAATATGTACCCAATCAACTGCGCTTCAACGGATCGGTGTGGTGCAATCTCGATATTGCGCTGCGCAATCTCGATCAATTGTTCGGGCGTGCGGTGCAGCCGTTGGGGTTGACCATCATCGAATGGTACATCCTGCGCGCACTTTACGAGCGAGACGGGCAGCATGCCAGCGAGTTAGCCAGGGCGGTAGGCCGGGCAGCGACGAGCTTCACGCCGAACCTGGACAAGCTTCAGGACAAAGGGCTGATTGAACGCCGCCCTGACCCGTCGGATCGCCGTGCGGTTCACATCTACCTGACCAAAGCCGCCGAACAGCACCGCGAAGGCGTGAGCCGCAGTGCCGAACAGATCGACGAAAATCTGCGGCGCATGTTCTCGTCGGACGACTTCGAGACGTTCCAGCGCGTGCTGGCCATGCTTCAGAACGTCGAGCCGGATTACACGGAATCCTACAACCGGAAGTAAGCTTTCGGTTCCTATGACCCCTCCATCACAGCCTCAAGCGCCGCTCACCTCTGCGGATGTGCAGGCGGCGCTTGACCGATTCCCCTACAACATTCAGATACGCTTTTTCGAAACCACGACGGCGACATCGCAGCAGGCGGCGGACAATATCGGCTGCGCACTGGGGCAGATCATCAAGAGCATCTGCTTCATTGCGGCGGGTCAGCCCGTCGTCGTGCTGACGAGCGGTGACCAGCGGGTGGACGACCGCAAGCTGGCCGCACTGCGCGGAATCAGCCGTAAGCACGTCAGCATTGCCACGCCCGATGACTGCATCGCCATCTATGGGTACGCACCGGGCAGCGTCCCGCCATTGGGCTACCGCACCGCGCAGATTCCGGCCTACATTGATGAAACGCTGCGGCGGTTCGATGTGCTGTATGGGGCGGGCGGCGCACATAACGCGATCTTCCCCGTCACGTTCGATCAACTGGTGGAGATGACGGGGGGGCAGGTCATCGGCATCGTGAAACAGGCTGAACCGCCTACGGCCTGAACCCGGCTATTCCGTCGGTGCGCAGCGGATGGTGCGCTGTCCCCACCCCATGACCTCAAAATAAGGCCGGGTATCGCGGATCAGCATCACCTGTGCGCGTCGGCACGTCGCCTGAAAGAACTGCTCGAACAAGCGGTGTTCGGGCGGCAGCGGCACATTGAGCTGTGTCCAGGTGATCTGTGTGGAGACGGGTGCTTCGGCACGTGCGGTGTTCGACGAGTACAGGTTGTGCGATAGATACGCATCGAACGCGCCAATGTAAAACCCAGCGGGCGTGATCAACAGCACGGCGGCGGCGGCGCGCACCCACCAGCCGCGCAGCTTGAGTGTTTTCAGAGGATTTTCCCGCCAATCCCATACCAGCGCAAACCCGGCCAGCGCGAGCGCGGCATTCCATGCCCAGACCGCCGAATTGTAGTGCATCGTCAGCAGTGTGAGCAGAATGCCCCCATGCAGCACCAGCGCCAGCACCGCCGCCGCTTTGCGCGTGCGCGGGATCAGCGTGAGGATGCCGAGCGCGAGTTCAGCCAGCGCGATGGCGTACCCGCTGTAGCGCAGCACCGACATGGGCAGAAAACCGAGCAGCACCCCCGCGAGTTGCGGCCCGGTGCTGGTTAGGAACACCGGGCTGAGCAGTTTGTTGATCCCCGCCCATGTCCACAGCGCGACCAGGTGAAAGCGGGCGATGGTCTGGGCGTTCGCGTCCGGGGCGGGTGGCTTTGAAGCGTCCTGGCTGTGGCGCGGCAGTGTTCCCCACATCAGGAAGGCCAGCGAGACGAACTCTGGCTGCAAGCGCGTTTGATCGGTCAGCATGGCGTAGATCAGCAATGCTGTATGGGCGATCAACCCGCTGCGTGGGCGAATCAGCACCAGCACCAGCGAAAGCAGCAGGATCACGGCCATATCGAAGGCGGGCAGCGGGAGGGCAGGCAGCAGCGGCGGCATCGTGCGCACCTGCCACAAATTCCACGTCACCAGGATCGAAATGCCCTGGCAGATGACGACGACCAGGCGGAACAGACGCAGTATGTTCATCACAACCCTGCCGTTTCGCGGACGCTGTAGGCAAAGTGAGTGAGGATGTCGGTCAGGCGGTCGCGCCAGTTTTCCGGCGCGGCGGCGATATTCAGTTCAACCGCCGTGCGGGTAACGCGCACATCATCGCCCAACTGCCGTGCCAGCGCTTCACGGTTGGCTTCGACCAGGTAGGGCAGGCGAATTTCCAGTTTGCCATCGCGGTGGAGGATAGCGGTCGCACTGGCGCTTTCGGCCAGCAGTTTCACGCGAATCTGATACAGCAGCCCTTCAACGGCAGCGGGCAGCGCCCCAAACCGATCCATCAGTTCATCGCGCATGGCATCGACTTCGCCCACATTGGAAAGCCCGCCGATGCGCCGGTAAATTTGCAGCCGCAGCGCGATCTCCGGTATCCAGTCGGTGGGCAGGTACGCGGGCATTGGCAGGTCGAGCAGTACGGTGCTGTCGCTGATGTTCGGCGCGGTGGCGGAAGATCGCGCCGTCCCGTTTTCGCGCTCCCCCTTCATGGTGGCGACGGCCCGCGCCAGCATCTGCGTATACAGATGCAGGCCAATCGCGGCCACATGCCCGGTCTGGCGCGTGGAGAGGATGTCGCCCGCGCCGCGCAGTTCCAGGTCGCGCATGGCGATCTGATACCCCGAACCGAGATCGGTGTATTCGGTCAGGGTTTCCAGGCGCGCCCGTGCGTCTTCGGTCAGTTTGTTGGTGGCCGGGTGAAAGAAAAAGGCGTAAGCCTGCTGCGAACTGCGCCCGACGCGCCCACGTATCTGGTACAACTGTGCCAGACCGAACCAGTCGGCGCGATCCACGATCAGCGTATTGGCATTGGGGATGTCCAGCCCGCTTTCGATGATCGCCGTCGCCATCAGAATATCGTATTCCCCGTTGCCGAATGCCATCATCACGCTTTCGAGCAGGCGCTCATCCATCTGCCCATGCCCAACGACGATCCGCGCTTCCGGGACGATCTGCTCGAAGCGTTCGCGCAGCCCGTCAATCGAGCTGACGCGGTTATGCACCACGAATACCTGACCGCCGCGCTCCATTTCGCGCAGCACCGCCGCCCGCACCAGTCGTTCATCGAACACGCCTACATGCGTGATCACGGGCAGGCGATCCTCCGGCGCGGTCTGGATCATGCTGATGTCGCGCACCCCGGCCAATCCCATATACAGCGTGCGCGGGATGGGCGTGGCGGTCAGCGTCAGCACATCGACCTGAGCGCGCAGATTCTTGAAGAACTCCTTGTGTTTCACGCCGAAGCGCTGTTCTTCGTCGATGATCACCAGTCCCAGGTCTTTGAACACCACATCGTCCTGAATCAGCCTGTGCGTGCCGATCATGATCTCCACTTCGCCCCGCGCCAGCGCATCGAGTGCGCCGCGCTGCTGTTCTTTGGTGCGAAAGCGCGAGAGCAGATCGACCTTGATCGGAAAGGGCGCAAGCCGCCGCGTGAACGTCTCGTAATGCTGCTGCGCCAGAATGGTGGTGGGGACAAGAATGCCGACCTGCTTACCATCCATGACCGCTTTGAAAGCCGCCCGCAGCGCGACCTCCGTTTTGCCATAGCCGACATCGCCGCAGATCAGCCGATCCATCGGCATCGACTTTTCCATATCGGCTTTGACAGCCCGCACCGCTTTGAGCTGGTCTTCGGTTTCGACATACGGGAAGGATGCTTCCATTTCGTGCTGCCAGGGTGAATCGACGCTGAAGGCATGGCCGGGCGCGGAAGCGCGGCGCGCATACAGTTCGAGCAGTTCGTTGGCTTCTTCTTCGACGGCCTTGCGCGCTTTGCTCTTGATGCGCGCCCAATCGGGCTGACCGAGCTTGCTCAGTGACGGCGGCTTATCGTCGGGACCGACATAGCGCGTCAGGCGGTCGGTCTGGTGGATGGGGACGAACAGCGTATCCGTCCCGCCGAACTCGATCAGCAGGTATTCGCGTTCCACCCCTTCCAGGGTGCGGCGGCGCATCCCGGCGAAGCGCCCCACGCCATAATCGACATGCACGACGTAATCGCCATCGCGCAGGTCGGCGTAGCTCTGTTCCGGGGTTTTGGCGCGGCGGGCGGTCTTGCGGCGGCGCGGTTCGGGGCGGCTCCAGCCGAAAATTTCGGCATCGGTGAACAGATGCGCATCGCCATCCCCCAGTCGCAGCCGCCAGCCTTCCTGAAGCGTGCCATCGACGAACGTCACACTGCCCACGTCGGGCGCGTCGCTGATCGTCTCGGTGCGGGCGACGACCGATGCTTCCTGTTCTTTCCAGATGTCGGTAAGGCGGGCGGCCTGGGCGGTGACGGCGATCACCCGGTCGTTGGCCGTGCGCAGCGTGCGCATGTGGTTCAGCAGGTGTTTCAACTGGCCGCCGAAGCGCGTTTCCGGGCTGATCAGCGCCCGCAGCGCTTCGTGATCGTCGCTTTCACCCGCGCCATGCCCCAGGACGACGACGCGCCGTTGTTCCAGCGACGTGCTGATCTGTTCCCATGTCAGGAATGGAGCCGGGTAATCGGGCGGGATCAGGTTCGACGCGATCCGTTCGTCACGGGCGGCGGCGGAACTTTTCTCGATCTCGGTGACCGTATCGCGCAGTTCTGCCGCATCTTCGATCACGATCAGCGCATCGTCGGGCGCGTAATCGAGCAGGCTGACCGGCTCGGCATACAGGTAGGGCAGGTAAAATTCGAGGAAGGGGAATGCTGCCCCGCTGGTGAGCGGCGCTTGATCGGCGGCAGGGCTGGTCATATCGCCCGCATCGGCGGCCTGCACCGTCTTGAACCAGCCGTTCAGCGCGTCCGCTGCCAGCGCGCCGCGTTCGGGCAGCGCTTCGCGGGCGGGCGGGATGATCACGCGGTCGATGCGCCCGGTCGAACGCTGCGACGATGGGTCAAACGTGCGGATGCTGTCGATCTCGTCGCCAAAAAATTCGATACGCACCGGGCGATCCGTCGCCAGCGGGAAAACATCGAGAATCCCCCCACGACGGCTGAATTTGCCCGGCTCGGTCACGATCCCGGCGCTTTCATAGCCGAGCCTGACCCATTGATCGAGCAGTTTATCGATGGTGGCGCGCTGGTTCGGCTTCAGCACCATCTGCCCCTGGTGGAAGTGGGTCACGGGCATGGTGCGCGCCATCAACCCACGTGCCGATGTGACCACGACGGGCGCAGACGATGGCGCATTGCTTGCCCATGCGCCATCGCCCGTCAGAGCGGCCAGCGCATCGATTCGGCTGCGGATCGGGGCTTCGCCCCACGCCGACCGTTCGTAAAAAAGCGGGGCGGGTTCGCTGAAACGGGCGATGCGCGCTGCGGGACTCCACACTGGGAGCTGTTCCGCTGTGTTGTAAGCACGATCCACCCGCGCCGTCAGGTAGATCACGGCACGGCCCCAATCCTGTGCCAGCGCCGCCAGCACATAAGGCCGCGCCGACCGGATCACGCCCAGGGCTGCCGGTGCAGCGCCCGACGACGTGTTCAGCCGTGCCAGCAGTTCGCGGTAGGGCGCGGTTTCGCGGATCAGCGCCAGCAGTCCAGAAAGCTGCATTTGCGAATCACCAGTCCTGCATCTGATAGGTTTCGATATGAAGCGGTACCCCCCGGTCGATCTCGTAGACCTCGTATTCGAGCGATGGCACCGTGAGGATGGCGCACGAACGGGTTGAGGAATAGCGGTTACCTTCGACCGAACCAGGATTGAAAATGCGTAAATCCTTGTAGATCATCTGCATAGGGACATGGGTATGCCCCAGGATGATCGCCTTCACATCGTCCCGAACGCTCGCCTTCAGCCGTTTGACCTTCGCCGCTGAACTGGCCGACGGAAAGACATACGTGGCAAAATCCCAGGTATTGGCGTGTGCCAGCACGATCTTGGTGTGTTCATACTCCAGTTCACGCCAGTGGGGCAGCGATGCGAGAAAGCTCACGGTGTTTCCGCTCAGCGCGTCGTCCTGCTTGTGGGGCAGCCAGATGCCGCCGCGCTGATGTTTGGGCTGCGGGCGCGAATAGGCGAAATCATGGTTGCCCATTACGACGGGGATGTTCAGATTTTTGACGCGCTGCGCAGCGGCTTCGCCTTCGGTCATGCCATCGACCAGATCGCCCGCGCACAGCAGTTGATCCACACCTTTGCGTTCCAGCAGCTTCAGCGCTTTATCGAGCGACCCTGCATTGGCATGGACATCGGAAAAAAGACCCAGTTTCATTCACTATTCTCTTGCGGTGACGGGACGGGCGGTGCTGCCCGCGATTCGGACGAAAGGGGTTCGGGTGGCGGCGCAGCATCAGGGCGCTTTGCCGGTTTTGCGGCTGGCGGTTTGGGTTTTTCATCGCCCGCACCGTTGAACTGATTCATTGCGGCATCGATGCCGTGTGCAACCCAGGTTTCGGCAGCTTTCATCGAACGATCCAACAGTTCTAGGGCGGTGATCAGGTCATCGCCTTTGAATGGGGACAGCACGTAATCCGCCGGATTCATTTTGCCGGGAGGCCGCCCGATGCCGATGCGGATGCGGTGAATGTGCGGCGTTCCCAGGCGTTCGATGATGTGCTTCATCCCGTTCTGGCCGCCGCTGCTGCCCGTCTTGCGGATGCGCAGGGTGCCGAAGGGAATATCCATATCGTCACAGGCGATGAGGATACGTTCGACCGGAACCTTGTAAAAATGCGCGAGCGGCTGCACCGCTTCGCCGCTCAGGTTCATATAGGTAAGCGGCTTGGCGAGGATCACTCGTTTTCCTATAATGGTGCCTGATGCCGTCAGCGCTTTATGTTCGGTCTTGTTAAAGGTGAGTCCGTACTTTTCAGACAGGCGTTCGACGCATTTGTAACCGACGTTGTGGCGGGTATTCTCATAGCGTGCGCCGGGGTTGCCCAACCCGACGATGAGGTACAGTTCGCTCATGGAGGACTCGTAGGTTTTCGGTCGCATACTTGCACGCATTATAGCAGACAGGACATGAGATGATCCCGTTATTTTTACATGGGGGCGGCGAACATCCACAAGCCGATCAGACGACTTTCGGCGGGGTCATTCGGGCGGCAAAAGCACATGAAAAAGGGCGGATCGCCCTCATCCTGGCGGCAGCGGTGGAAAGCGAAATGGAGTTGTGGTGTACCGAATATGTGCGCGGGTTTGTCAACGCGGGTGCATTACCCGGTAACATGGTCTCGCTGTTTCTTTCGCCGCAAAAGCCGCTCACCCGGTCGATGATCGAAGCGGTCGCGCCCCAGGCGATCTATGTATGCGGCGGGGTCACCCCACTGTATCACCAGGTGCTGACATACGACTTGTCGTGGCTGGATTACCTGCGTGATGGGAACATTCCGTATGGCGGCACGTCGGCAGGCGCGGCGGTCGCTTCGGGTCAGGCGATTCTGGGCGGGTGGCGCGTGGAACGGGACGGCGTGCCGCGCCAGATGATCTATGTGGGCGGCAGCGAAGACCTGGACTTGCTCACCGTCGATGAAGGCTTAGGGCTTGTCCCGTTCAGCATTGAGGTTCACGCCTCACAGTGGGGGACGCTCACCCGGCTGATCCATGCGGTGGAAAGCCAGGCGGTGGAGCAGGGGTGCGCCATCGACGAAAATACCCTGCTGCGCATCGAAGATGGCACGGCGGTCGTCGAAGGGCTGGGCCACCTGTATTATGTGCGCGGAAGCAGCCAGGGCGTGCAGATCACGATCTACAAAGACGGCGATCAGATCGGACTGCCGCTGCTGGCGTAAGGCAGGCGTTACAGCGTCGTGTCTGGCGACCCGGCATACAATGCGCCGACCGGGGACTCAATCGCCGGCAGCGCCGCGAAGCGGATCAGATCGCTTTCGCGCAGCACTGCCGGGTCGCCATATGCCCGATCCGGGGTCAATGTGTACAGGCTGACCTGCCGTGCGCCGGGGTCGATCACGGCGTATTCCGGCACGCCCGCCGCCTGGTACGCCTCTTTTTTCACGACCGTGTCGTAAGCGGCGCTGCCGGGCGACATCACTTCCGCGATCATGTCCGGCACGCCGAAAATGCGCTTATCGCGGATGATCCCGGCATTGGCCGCCCGCACGAACACAAAATCCGGCTGCACCGGGTCACATCCTGGCATGATCACGCCAATAGGGGCGATGTAAGCAAAACCAAGTTTACGTTCTAACGCTGGAACGCCATACAACCGCAGAAGCTGCATCACAATCCATTGGTGAAAAGAACTTGGTGCAGTCGTCATATACAGCGCTCCATCGATGATTTCATAGCGGTACTCGTCTGCGCCAAGCAGTTCCCACGCGGCATATGTCCATTCGCCTTGTCGTGCGCCGCGTACAATCGGCGCGGTCGCATCAGTTCGGATCGGCAGGGTGATCATGGGTCGGGTACTCCGTGCTGTACGTCTGACGATAAGTGTAGCTCAGGCCGGGTCGGTGCGCGTGATCGGCTCTGGCTGCTGCTGGCGGAACTGGGTTTCGTACAGGCTGGCATACAGCCCGCTTTGGGCGATCAGCGAAGCGTGCGTGCCGCGTTCGACGATGCGCCCGCGATCCAGCACCAGAATTTGATCCGCCGCCAGAATGGTACTGAGCCGATGCGCGATCACGATGCTGGTGCGGTTGGCCATGATCGTTTGCAGCGCATCCTGGATCAATGCTTCGCTCTGGCTGTCCAGGTGGCTGGTCGCTTCATCCAGCACCAGAATGCGCGGGTCTTTCAGGATCACACGGGCGAGCGCGAGCCGCTGCTTTTCGCCGCCGCTCAAGCGGTAGCCGCGTTCGCCCACGATGGTATCGTAGCCGTCGGGCAGCCCCATGATGAACTCGTGGATGTTCGCGGCGCGGCACGCCGCTTCGATCTGCGCCTGGGTTGCGTCCAGCCGGGCATACACCAGGTTGGTACGGATGGTATCGTGAAACAGGTACGTTTCCTGGGTGACCATGCCGATCTGCGCCATGAGCGATTCGAGCGTGACATCGCGCAGGTCGATCCCGTCGATCAGGATGCGCCCCTGCACCGGGTCGTACAGGCGCGGGATCAGGTACGTGAGCGTGGTCTTGCCGGCCCCACTTGGCCCCACCAGCGCGACCAACTGCCCCGGCTCGATGTGAAAATCCAGGGCTTCCAGCGCCATGTCGCGTGCCTGATGCAGGGTGGACGCGGCGGGGGTATCGCCGTTGGCAGGGGGTTTTCCAGCCGCACCTGTCCCGCTGAACACCGCGACCACGTTATCCATGCGACCCGGACGGTTGACATGGCTCAGGCCGCCTTCACCCATCGCCGGGTAGCGGAACGTGACCTGATCGAACGTGAGCGCGCCGCGCACCTGATCCAGTGCGATGGCGTTCGGCTTTTCGTCGATTTCCAGCGGCAGATCGACGATCTCGAACACGCGCTCGAAGCTGACCATCGAGGTGGCGAACTGAATCGGCATATCGACGAGATACTGCATCGGGCCGTAAAGCTGACCCAGGTACGCGGCAAAGGCGACAATCGTCCCGGCGGTGAACACCCCGCTGAGGACGAAATGCCCGCCCACCCAGTACACCAGCACTGTCCCGACGATGCTCACCGCGCCCAACAGCGTCCAGAAGAAGCTGCCCAGCACCGCACGACGGATTCCGGTATCCCGCACCTGGGCGGCACGGTCGGCAAACCGATCCGTCTCCAGGCGGGTGCGCCCGAACAGCTTGACCAGCAGAATCCCGCTCACGTTCATCGTTTCGCTCAGCATGGCGTTCATCTGCGCGTTGATCTCCATCTGTTCACGGGCGATCTTGCGCAGCCGTTTACCAATCGCCCGCGCCGCCACGATCACGAATGGAAAGACTGCCACGCCCAGCAGAGTCAGCCGCCATTCCAGCGTGAGCATCACGACCAGCGTGGCGATCAACTGGACGGTTTGCGTCACAGTGCCGATGATCGTATCGCTGATTGCGCTTTGCGCGTTCACCACGTCGTTGTTCAGGCGGCTCATCAGCTCGCCGGAACGGGTGTTGGTGAAGAAGCGCAGCGACATCTTTTGCAGGTGTCCGTACAAGGTGCGGCGCAGATCGTAAATCACGCCTTCGCCCACCGTCGCGTTGAAACGCCGTACCACCACGCCGATCCCCGCTTCGATGACGGGAATCGCGATCAAGCCAAGCGCAAGCAGGTTCAGCCGGGCGACATCACCGTTCGGGAGCGTGACATCGAGCAGATCGCGCAGGATGAGCGGGGTAAGCAGCCCAATGCCGGACTGGATCAGGATCAGGACGAGCAGCACGCCGATCAGGCGGCGGTACGGCCTGCCATAGCTTAGCACCCGCCCGACCAGCGCCCAGGAAATACGCGCCTTTTTGCCGTCTTCATCATCAGGATATGCATAGCGCCACATACGACCGCCCCCTCGATGCATGTTGAAGTGCCTTTCACTGTATGACAGGTGTATTCGTTCGTATACCGCTCAATTGGGTAGGATTTGGCCTGTCCATTGGATGACAGGGTTCAACACTGCGGTGCCTGGGTGCAGACGATTCACGCCGCTGCGATCACGAAAGTGGCAGACCCCGCCGCCGTCCCATCGACCGTCATTTCGACCGTCCAGTTACCGGGAACGTATTCGACTGCCGACGCGGGCATGTGAAACCAGATGCACGCCTGGTCGAGCGCAAAATCCGGTGTCCAGTCGTACACGACGATTTCCGCCCCATCACGCAGCCAGCGGGACGAGATCGTGCTGCCTGCGTTCACGGTCGCCAGCGCGGTCACGTAAATGTCGGTATCGGCGGTGGTGAACTGGCTGGCCGTCTGGGTTGGGCAGTCGTTCGCACCCACTGCCCGCGAAAGCGCAACTGAAGCCAGCGCGCTGCCCGTGAGCGCCTGGGGTGCAGGGGTGGGATCGGCGGCCTGTGCGCCGGGGAGCAGGGTCGGCGTGCCGAGAACCTGCGGCGGCGGGACGACCGGTGTCAGATCAGCGTTGCCCTGTGCGCCCCCGCCAGGGGTGACGAGCGGCAGGCCAGAGGTATCGACCGAAGCGGACGGTACACCCGCACTTGCATTCTGCCCGCCCACGCCGAACGGCGTAGGCGCAAACGGCGTGATCGCGCTGATGTCTACGAAGGGCGTGCCGCGTGCCACCAGCGTGGAGGCAATGCGCGTGCTTTGCAGGTCAACCGCACGCATGGCGGTGTTCACCGCTTCCATCGTAATCATCATGCGGTCGTATTCAATGGTGGCGGTGGCACGCAGCGCGGCGATTTCGGTCGCGGCGGGGTTGTTGGCGAGCAGTTCCAGCGGTTGATTTTGGGGTGGGGCGAAGAAGTTGCATCCGCTGAGCAGCGTGAGCGCGAGCAGGGCAGCCGTGCGGAGCGATAAACACCGGGCAAACCACGTCATCAGCACATCCCGATCCATCTTTGACAATAAGATCGTTTCAGTGTACCAAAGATGCGCGGTCTGGCAATGGACGACTCCCCTACCATGCAGCAGCCCCGCCGAAGCGGGGCTGCACACAGGTGAAAATTAAAGATGGAGGTGTCGAGCATCGCAGCTCGAGTCCAAACGAATCGGTGACACGCCTCTACAGGTTTAGCTAACTATTTAGTTCTCGCAGATGATAGCCCGGTCAGCACGGTTCGCCATCTGCCAGCCAGATTGGGTCTTTGGTGCCGCGTATCGGCGTGACGGCATCCGCACGTCTCGTTTGGTGTCGCCTGCCGCTCAACCCGCGAGACGACGGATTGGACAGACGGCTGAGGTCTGAGCCTCAGCGTGCGGTGGCTTTTGCCTTAGGCGGCGTAAGCGAGCGCACGATTGTTGTTGTTGGCATTTATAGCCTTGCCCATTTTTACGTAGGGAATTGGGCGCTACGACCTGCCACGCGGAACCAGCCTCGCCTGTCGAATCTAGTTCACCCCCGTGTATGTCATACAGTATAGCACAACCGGGCGGCAATTGAAAGCGTCAGCCCACCAACCATCTGGGCGAACGAAAAAGAGTCAACGCAAGGACGCAATGAAAAACCAAAGGCGCAACGCTGTGATCACGTTGCGTCTTTGCACTGCGCCCGTGCGTTGCGTTTTTCTTGCTGCCTTACTTGCCGAGCCGCTTCTTCAGTTCGTCGGTGAGCGCGGGCAAAATCTGGTACAGGTCGCCCACCAGCCCGTAACGCGCCATCTTGAAGATCGGCGCTTCGCCGTCTTTGTTGATTGCCACGATGATCTTGCTGCTGCGCATCCCGGCCTGGTGCTGAATTGCCCCGCTGATCCCACATGCGATGTACAGATCAGGCGCGACGGTGCGCCCGGTCTGGCCAACCTGGTGCGCATATGGGATGTAGCCGGCATCGACAGCGGCACGGCTGGCCCCAACCGCCGCGCCCAGCACATCCGCGAGCGGCTGAAGCACCTGGGTGAACCCATCCTGGGCTTTCCACACGGCGGCATCGCCCGAATAACCTGCCGGAGGATTGGCCGGGTTGTTCGCCATCCCGCGCCCGCCGCTCACAATGACGGCGGCATCGCCCAGGTTGACGGTGCCGCTCTCTTCTTCAAAGCTTTCGACCTTGCTCACAATCTGATCTTCGGTCAGCGCGGGCGCGACACTTTCAACCGGGATCGACTTTGGTGCGGCCTCTGCTGCCTTGAAGGCGCGTGACCGCAGCGTGACGAACACCGTACCGCCCCCGTTCGCACTGGCATCGCTCAGCACTTTTCCGGCAAATGCCGGGCGGCTGATCATCAGGCCGCCGCCATCGGCGCTCAGGTTGAGCGCATCGCCCAACAACGCACTGTCGGTATCGGCGGCGCTGGCCGCGAGCAGTTCACGGGCGCGGCTGCTGGCGACGGCGATCACAGCGCTGGGCGCGTGCTGGCGCACGAGCTGCGAAAGCAGGGCGGCATACGGTTCCAGGCGGAAATCAGTCAGGGTGGCATCATCGCAGATGATGGCCTGATCCGCACCATACGCGCCCGCTTCCTGGGCGATGGCGGCGGCATTTTCTCCGAATACCAGCGCCGTCACCGGGGCGTTCATGCTGGCTGCCAGCGAACGACCGGCGGCGACCGCTTCCCAACTGGTGGGCGCAGCCTTGCCCTTGAAGGTTTCGATCCAGACGTAAATCGCGCTCATGGTTACAGCACCTTTTCTTCCAGCAATTTATCGACCAGCTTGGCGGCCTGTTCCTGGGGCGTGCCGTCGATCATCTCGAACTTGGTATCGCGGGGCGGCAGATTGCGGTACGCGGCGATCTTCGCGCCGTTCGCGGGCAGGCTCACGCCCAGGTCGGCCAGCGACCATTCCGGGATGACCGCTTTCGACGCTTTGCGAATGCCGATGAACGACGGGTAGCGCGGCGCGTTGATGTCCTTCATCACGCTGATCACGGCGGGGAGTTTGCTCGTGATCACCTGCCGCCCCTGTTCGAGCATCTTTTCGACCTTGATCGTTTTGGCGGCGTAATCGACCGCGATGATCTTCGAGACGTAGGCCAGCATCGTCCAGCCCAGCTTACGCGCCGTCTGGTAAATGTGCTGGTCGCTGCCCACATCCACGCTTTCCCTGCCGAAAATCACAAGTTCGGCATCGCCCAGTTTTTGCACGGCGGCGGCGGCGGCAGTGGCATACGCCAGGCCGTCAGCGTTTTCCAGCGATGCATCCCACACGCGGTACGCTTCATCCAGCCCCATCGCCAGGCTGTGCTTGAGCGCTTCATCGTGCATGGCCGGACCAACGGCGATCACCGCCGCCTTGCCGCCCGCGTTCTTGGCCTGCAAAATGCCTTCTTCCAGCGCATATTCATCCCAGGGGTTGACGACGGTCGCCGCGTCGCCCCAGGTGACTTTGCCGCTGGCATCGACTTCCACCTTTGCGGCGGTGTCCGGTGTGCTGCGGGTGAATACGACAATACGCAAGAGTGCCTCCTGAAAAGAATATTCCTATGACGAACAGGAGCGTTCCCTGCCGCCTACTCTACTCGGTTATTCTACCAAAACCGCTGGCCAATAATCAAAGCATGATTCGATTAATGTGTGCTGAACTTATCCTCATCGCTTGTGCTGCGGCGCGAAGCGGGTATACTGCGCGGCGCATATCGCCTGTTCCTGGCCGTCATGGTGACCCAGGGACAGCTTGTCGCAGCTAAAGGGGAGTTGGTGTCGTCTGGTTCGGCAGCCACTATCGGGTGGATCGTCGTCCTGCTGCTGTGCGCGTTCGCATTCGGTGTGTGGGGCGCGGGCGCGGACACGCTGTGGTACGACGAATGGTACAGCGTGTATTATGCGGGTGCGTCGCCGTTTTATGAAGCCGATTCGCTGGCGGACACCGTGCGCCGCACCGCCGAAACCTACCACGAACTGAACCCACCGCTGTACTACATGGCGCTGCATGGCTGGAGCCGCATCGCCGGGGAGCATCCGTTCACGCTTCGCCTGCTCTCCGTCCTGATGGCGCTGATCGCGCTGGCATTCATGTATCGGATCGGGCGCGATCTGCACTCGGCGGCGGCGGGCGTGTGCGCGCTGCTGATCGCGGCGGGTTCGGCGCTGTTCATCACGTACACCCATGAAGCGCGTGCGTATATGCTGCTGGTGCTGTGCGCAGCGGCGGCTTTGTGGGCTTATGGAAGGCTGGCGCTGCGGTCACGCCCCGCGCCCACCGGGACCGCGCTCTTGTTCGCCGCGTCGCTGATCGCGCTGCCGTACACGCACTACCTGTCGATCCCCCTGATCCTGGCGCTGGCGGGTTATCACGTCGTGTTCGCGCCGCGTCAAAACTGGTGGCGCGTCACCGTGATCGCGGCGCTGTCGCTGAGCGCGTTCGCCGCGTGGCTGCCGGTTGCAGGCAAAGCGTTTCTACAAACTGCGGGTGACCCTTCCCGTGATGCGCTGTCCCGCGATGCGGTGACGCTGATCATTCGCTTGACTGAACGGTTCGGCAGCGGTAGCCCGGCGCTGTATGGGCTGTTCGGCATACTGGGGATCGGCGCAATGCGGACGAACCCGCGCTTGCGCATGATCGGGATTACCGGGGTCGCCGGGCTGGTGATTGCGCTGGCGCTGAACGAACGGGCGCGCTTCATCACCGACGTGCATTATCTGCTCGCCTTTTTGCCTGTGCTGGCGGGGATCGGCGGGGTGGGGCTGGCGCGTATGGGGCAGTTCCGGGGAGCCGCCGCCGCTGTGTGGCTGGCCGCCGGGCTGTGGACGACTCTTTCCCCTATGCCGCGCAGCGTAAACGACGTGAATCCGTACATCGCCTGGGATGCGCTCGATTCGGCGCTGGCAGACCGTACCGCGCCCGGCGATACGCTGATCTATCTGCTGCCCCCGCCCGACCCAAATTGGTTCCATGCCCCGGTGATCGATTATTACCTGCGGCAGCGTCAGCTTGACCTACGTCTGCTCGAATCGCTGCCCGATCTGCGCCCGGAGACGATGCGCGAACAGGTGGTCGGCTTTACCGCGACGAATGCGCCTGTGTGGGTCGCCTACAGCGATGCACAGCCGCCGTCCGCCTTCGCCCGTCAGGAAATGGATCGTTGGATGACCGAAGCCTACGTGCGCTGTGAACCCTTAAGCGCGTTCGGGTCGATGCGTGCCGCGCTCCACATCCCGCAGAGGCAAGATGGCGGCGTGGCTTTCGCGTATGGGGCGGACACGGCGGCGCTTTCGGTGGCGCTGGCCGATGCATCGGTCACCCCGAACGGGACGCTGCGCGTGCTGGTGATGACGAACGCTGCACCGGATTTCCCGGTCGGGGCGTACTCGCTGGGGCTGCACCTGGATGATGCCGCCGGGGAACTGGTGCGCCAGCAGGATGCCGGGTTTACAGCGCCTGCGTGCCGGGTGGACGTGTTCGACCTGACAGGGCTGCCGCCCGGACGGTATACCCTGCACGCGGTCGTCTATGACTGGGCGACGGGCGAGCGCCTGGGAACAGGCATGACAGACCGCCCGATCCTGGCGGCGGTTGCGTTTTAGCATTCATTGTTAAATCTCGCTCCATTTCCTTGTGAAATAGAAAATCCGTGCTATAGTCATAGGGTAATCTTCTCATCTCAAGGGGGCAACCATGAAAGTGACCCATACTGGTATTTTCGTGCGCGATCAGGAAGAAGCGGTGCAGTGGTACAGCGAAAAGCTCGGTTTTCGCAAGGCAGCCGATATGCCCATGAGCGAAACCGCGCGGTGGGTGACGATGAGCCTGCCGGAACAGCCAGGGCTGGAAATCGTCCTTGAAGCGCCGTCGATGGCGAACAATGAGGCGATGGCGACCGATATGCGCGCCCGCATCGGCAAGTCGAACGCGCTCGTGTTTGAAGTCGCTGACGTGCGCCAACTGGTCGATGAGTTGAAGGCCAAAGGGGTGAAGTTCGTCATGGATCCGACCGATTTCCCCTGGGGAACCCAGGCCGTGTTCGCTGACCTGTACGACAACCAGTTCGTGATCAGCCAGGCTCCGCAGGGCGGCTACCCAACCGGACTGCCGGAGTAATCCCTTTTTAGGCAGAATGTGACAACGCGCACCAGGTTGAACCATCGCCCGGTGCGCGTTTTGATTCCTGGGGCGGCCTACAAGCGGCTACACGCCGCTTTCATCCCGCGCTGCGTCGTCGGTGGCTGGCTGCCAGAACGCCGGGTGTGCCGGGTCGGTGAAGCGCGCCAAGTCGGTATCCGGTGTCCACGCGCTGCCATCAGGCAAAAGGGTGTGGGAGTCTGGGTTCGGGTTACTGCCGCGAAAAATTGCGCCTGTGAAATGTGCGCCGCGCAGGTTGGCCCCTGTCATATCCGCGCCATCCAGAATTGCGCCTTTGAACACCGCTTCGCGCAGATCGGCCTTTTCAAAGTTGATGCGGTACAGTTTGGCATCCGTGAAATTGGCGCTGCGCAGGTCTGCCTTGTAGCAGCGTGCGCCCCAGGCGCGCGTATTACTGAAATCCGCGCCGACCAGGTTGGCTTTCTTCAGGGTGGCGTTTTTCAGCATCGCCCATTGAAAGTTAGCGCCCTGAAGGTCGGCCATGAACAGGTCGGCATCCTCCAGGTTGGCGGCGCGCAGGTCGATCTCTTGCAGCGTGCCGTCGGTCAGCCAGCCGCGCGCCCGCAGGGTTTCGGCGGCCTGGCGCGCTCTTTCGTTGATTTTGCTGCCCAACGTGCGGATCAGTTCTTCACGTTCGCGCTGCGATTCGACACGCGATTCGCGGCGGCGGTTGAGCGTATCGATGATCAGCACCGTAATCGCAATGCTGGCAAATTCGGTGGATACATTGGCATAAAAATCGCCCAGGAATTGAGCGATGGAGAAGCCTTCGGGGTGCTGGTTGCTGTAGCCGATCACGCCAAGCACGAGCGACGCGGTGAGCAGTACCACCCCGACGCGCTGTACCGTGATCCAGTCGCCCAACGTGAATTTGCGCCGTATCTTTTCCGCCCGTTGTTTGTTCGTCATCGCCGCCCCTTTGTTGATCGCGTTCCAGTGGATGCACATCACACCCACTGGTCACGATACCGCTGCGTCAACGCCAACGATAGCACAAATTTTGGGGGACGATTGCCCGCGTTCTAGACCCGATCCCGATCCTGTACGGCGGTGAAGTTCAGGATCAGCGCGGCAATTGCACCGGGAACCCACCCGGCAAGCGTGAGCAGGGTCACGATGACCACCGTGCCGCACCCCCGGTCAAGCACGGCGAGCGGCGGAAAAATGATGCACAGCAGTGCGCGTAGGCAGCCCATGATTGATCCTTTAGCATACAATTGTCGATTGCTATACGACATTCAGGCGTACAGGGTTTCGCGCTTGCCGATCAACGGGCTTATTCATCGTCCAGGTAGCCGGATAGATCGAGCGCGGGCGACCAGCGTTTTCCATCCGGCAGGACGGTATCCGCATCGAAGATCGCCTGATCCAGCACGGCGCGGCGCAAAATCGCCTCGCGCAGATTGCACCCGCTCAGGTTTGCGCCTGTCAGATCGGCTTCCGTCAGGTCGGCTTCATGCAGGTTCGCGCCGATCAACCGCGCATCGCGCAGATTCGCACCCTTGAAACTGACTTCGCGCAAGTCTGCACCATCGAGCTTGGTTTCGTTGACTTCGGCATTGCCCAGGTTGGCGCGCCGAAAATCGGCGTTCTGGGCGCGTGCCTGCCACAGATTCGCGCCTTCCAGGTTGACATCCCACAAGCGAGCGCTGTTCAGCCATGCGCCGCCCAGGTCGGCATCGGCCAGGTTTGCCCGCCACAGATCGGCCTGGTTCAGCCGCGCCCGGTACAGGTTGACTTCGCGCAGATCGGCATTCGCCAGGTTGACGCGCTCCAGGTTGGCACGCCGCAGATCGACTTGCACCATCGATCCATCGAGCAGCCAGTTCTGCCGCCGCAGTTCGTCCGCCGCTGGCACGGCCACTTCGCGGACAGCGCTGGCCATCCGGTCTATCAGCATGGTTTTCATCTGCGCGGCCTGTTCTTCAATGGCCTCTCGCCGTTCGCGGTTCGCCAGCAGTTGATCGAGCAGCACGAACGTGAGCGCCGCCCCCGCCAGCTCTGTCCCCAGGTTGAGGAAGAACCCGCCCCAGTCGCCGCTGTTCAGCAGCCCCGCCGCTGAAAACCCGGCGGCCAGCGTCACCAGGATGAAGAGCAGCCCCAGCCGCAGCCGCGCCGAACCGCTCTGGCCTTTCCACCATCGTCTCAAGCGTTTCAATGGATGATTCCTTTGAATGAGGGATTAGCTGTGATGCCGGATGAATGCGGCGATCAGCCCGGCCATGCGTTGCGCCCCCGCCGGGGTGACATGAACGCCATCGAACGTGTACGTGAAGCCGTCGCGCTGGCGCACGCTTTCGTAATCGTTCCAGCCGATCTTTTCGCGCTGGCCAATCGTCAGGATGAAGTCCATCGTAATCGGCTCGCGTTCGGCTGCGCCCTGGGGCGGCATGAGCAGTTCGAGCAGGTCAAGCACCGGGATGTTCAACGCCCTGGCCGCCGCTGCCGCCCGCTGGTTGTAAGCGCGCAGCGCCGCCACGACGTCGGTCGAATACTCGACGGGTTCCAGTCCCACCCACGTCACCAGATGCGCGATCTGCAATTCGGTGAGCAGTTCGCGGTAGGCCGATTCAAAAGTTTCCGGGTCGATATAGCCCCCGTCGATCTTCTGAACTTTGGCGTAATACGGGCGTACTTTCGGGTTGTGGTATGAAATGGCATCGTTGCCGCCCACCATGACGAATACCCCGTCCGGTTGCAGCGGCAGGACATCGCGTTCCCAGCGGCGCAGCAGGTTGACGACGGTGTTGCCGCCTACGCCCGCGTTCAGAAGGGTGTGTTCGGGCAGCAGCCGCGCCAGCGCATCGACATAACTGCCACCGTACAAGCCCCAGGTCAGGCTGTCGCCCAGGCATACAATGCGCATTCAGGCATCCTTGAACAGGGTTTCGACCATGCGAACGATTGCAAACCCACCTGTAGATCGGGCTGGCCTGCGGGCAGGTTCGGCAGCGGCCTCATCACCATTGGATCGGTGCAGACGCGGCCTGAATCCTCGACGGAGCGATACAATTCGAGCAGGACATGCAAAAACGATGTGAGATGGTTATGGCCGGTTGAAATAGGACTCATGGCGACGACGTTTCCATCTACCCATTCCACATGCTGGCCGTCAAAGCGGGTGATATACTGTTCACATGACATGTCCTGTGCGATGACCTGCCCATGATCGGCGGCGAAACGGTTCATGAAAGATGAGGACTGGCGCACTTCGGATGACATGGCTTTCGCTTTCAGTTCTGTGTTACATGCTATGATACCCGTTTTCACGCAAAAAAAGGCAGCCCAGATGTACGACTCCGCACCGCGCACCATTCCCGATACCCTGGTGACGTACTACCTGGAAATGGCACAGCCGCCGGAAACTAGCGAGCCGATGCATGTGGACGGCCTGACCGTGCTGGAAATGACCACGCCAGAGGTGGGCTACTATCGGTTTCTGTACGATTCGGTAGGGGAGATTTTCGCTTGGCGTGACCGCCGCCTGATGACCGATGCCGACCTGCACGCGGCCATCACCGCGCCGCACATTCGCATTTGGGTGGTGTACCTGCACGGCGTGCCATGCGGCTATTTCGAGTTAGGGTTCTACGAGTCGCATACGCAGATCGAATATTTCGGGCTGCGCCCGGCTTTTCACGGACGCGGGTTGGGTAAACTGCTGCTGCAACTGACTATCGCCAAAGCATGGGAACGCGCCATCGTCCCGCTGCGGCTGCATACCTGCAACCTGGACAGCGATTCGGCGCTGCCGAATTACCTCAGGCGTGGGTTTACAGTGATCGCCACCGAAACCGAACCGATGCCCGACCGCTACCGCACGTGA
Organism: bacterium; assembly: GCA_033764035.1. Classification (GTDB taxonomy): domain Bacteria; phylum Chloroflexota; class Anaerolineae; order Aggregatilineales; family Phototrophicaceae; genus Flexifilum. The sequence goes on along the minus strand of JANRJJ010000022.1, from coordinate 194,952 downwards.
ACCCCCGCTCACGCGATCTGAAAGGCGCTGTCGTCGATCTCCGGGTTGATGTCGGCGCGCACCGGGTGCAGTTCACAGTCAATCTCGTCACCCCAGTACATGGTGATGGTATGCGGCAGCATCAACCCATCGATCAACCGCTGACCGCCGCTGAATTCCAGGCGGTAGGGTTTTTGTATGCCGTCGGCGGGGTCGGTGGTAGAGGTTTCAATAGCCGACACCGTGTAATCCGGGTTGAGCTGCATCGCCACATGCGTACCGTGTTCGGTGTGGGTCACAACCAACCGGTGGTCGTTCACGGCTTTCAGTTCGATGGCGCTGCCTGAAAGCGGACAGAGCAGGGCGGTGGTGTTCGCCCATACCTGCTGACGCATGGCATTCACCGACGAGTTGTCGTCAGCGACCGGTGGTTTGCCCGGCTGCTGACGGCAGATGCGCGATCCGTCGAATGCCACTCTGACATGGTGGAGCGGCAGCCCTGCCGGGCGCACGGTGTATTCCCAGGATGCAGCGAACGGAAAACGGAACCTGACGCGCCCTTCGACCGGAACCCATGTGGTGATTGGTCCAACTTTAAGGCGGGTGCGCCCGGTGAACGCGATGCACAGGGTATCGAGCGCGGGCGCGCCGATTCCGTAGCGGGCGGTCAGTGCGCGCCGCAGCACATCCTTACTTTTGGGGTCGCCGCGCGAAAGCAGTAATACAGGCATTTCATAGTCTCTCGTTTATGCTGCACATGTTCAGTCTAAAACGGAAGTTTGACCAAAATGTAAGAAAATTTTCCCCAACGTGTAAATTTCCACGTTTGAACCAGTGGGAAATGCTTAAAACGTTGAGGGTTGAGGAAAGTCTACTGCCGGGGCATAAAGACCCGAACCCCCCATTGGAGGGATTACCGATGGGCGGATCGGGTCTGATTGCGGATGGAGGATTACTCGCCCTGCGCAACCGGGTCAAGGACGATGCGGTCGAAGATGCGTTCCGTGACACAGCGACCCTGGCGCATCCCGTTTTCGACGGCGGTACGGAAGTGAATCCCCCCATACAGGCGCGAGATCGCCGCTTCGGTCGCGGCCTGCTCGAATGAGTAGTAGGTGCGTTCGCGCAGCCCCCGGAAGGTATTGGCGCTGTCGGTGAACACCACCTGCCCGAACAGGTTGGTGAGCGCATCGCCCGCCGCTGCACTGACCACGCTGTGACCGGACGGGTATTCCGGGAACGGCGGGGTTTCAATGTAGGGTTCCCAGCGGCGGCTGATGTATTCCTGGATGTATGTCTCTGGGCGCAGCAGGTTAAATTGATACTTGGCCGACCAGCATGAAATGAAGGCATCAGCCACGCTGATCCCCAGCATCGCGTACATTTCGGCGGCGCGTTCGGTATCCAGGTCAAGTTGATCGACCAACTGGCTGCCGATCAGCATCCAGTGGCCAGCGGGCGCGCCCGTCAGCCCCGGCGTATCGACCCACCATTCGGCGGTTTCGCGCATTTCCGGCGTGCTGTTGTTGTTGAAGTCCATGATTTCGACCGCCTGCTGATAGAAGGCCGAATTTTCGTCGGTACTGAACTCGTAGTTGAGCGGCACCAGGCATTCATCGGCGTAATCGAGCGCGAACGGGCGCACCTGCCCCCAGAGCGGTTCGGCAGGGCGGGCGTTCGGGTTGGTCAGCACCCACAAGGACGGGTCGCCCGTCGGAATTTCATAGGCGGCGGAGTCGCGTCGAATTTCATCGTAGTTGTCGTCACTGACCCATTCGAGAATGGCCGCGCCCAGTTCATCGCCAAAGGCCGCCGACCCTTCGACGATCTCCGCATCGAAGGTTTCCAGGCTGGCGGCGATGTGCGCTTCGCGCAGCGCGACGAACGACTCGTAGGTTTCGGGCGCTGCGTTCACGAACAGTTTGTCCATGACCGTCTGCATGGCGGCGGCAGTGACGACCGTCCAATCATACTGCTGCGTTTCATCCGGGTAGGGCAGGTCGCGCAGGCCGTTCAACTGGCCGACGAGTGAACGGTTGAGCGGCATTCCGGGGAACAACGCTTCATACAGCGTCACGCCTGCATACCCATAGATGCGGGCTGAATTCGGCGGGTTGGTGGCTTCGCGCATGGCGGCATCGTACACCACCTGCACCCATTCCTGTAAGAAAGCGGGGTCAAGCTGTGCTGCGGCCTGCCAGCTCACCACCTGCGCCCGCACAGGCGCAGATGGCACAGTGAACGATAGGACGGCGGTCACCAGCAGTGTGCATGTAACCAGGCTGAGCCACGAGCGGGAAAAGGGGCGCATGTTCAGGGGCATCTTTCCTCTAGTGCTATGCTGCTGCTCATGTTATACCTCAAACGCAGGGAACGCGAACAGACGATGATCGGGCGGCTGCGCACCGCTTTTACGACGCTTTTATCACCCATAGACAATGATTTACGGGGTCAACCAGGGAGATTCGATTATGAACGGACTGCTGCTGATCACATCGCTGGTGCTGCTGGCAATTGGCGGGTATGCCATTCTGGGGCGCAATACGTTATGGGAAGCGCACGTTCGCTCATCGGCGGTGCGCGGGCGCGAACCAGGCCAGGCTGAAACCTGGCTGCGCAATCTGCTGCTGGGCGGTGTGTTTTTCGTGTTCATCGCCGTATTGGGGCTGATCACCGTGTTCACGACGGCCACCCCTGGCGGTTGAAGGACGGGGAGCGCGCTTTCATCCGCTGAATCGAAAAGGGGCGCGGGTGGTATACCAACGCGCCCCTTCGTTTGTGAAAAGGTGAGGCTAGATCAATAGCTCGGCATAGTCGGATCGACATCCTGCGCCCACGCCAGGATACCGCCTTCCATGTTGACGAGCTTTTCCGGGTCATAGCCCAGTTCGCGCAGCAGATAGATCACGTCGGTGCTGCGTTTCCCGGAACGGCAGTGGATGATCACCTCCCGATCCTGGGGGATCTGCGCGATCAGCGTTTGATCGAGCGCGGCACGCCCGTTGAATACCGCATCCGCCGCCTGTTCAATCTGCGGCTTGGGCAGCTTCAGCGTGCCATCCAAAACGGCGATCTCGAATTCCGGCGGGTTGCGCACGTCCACGATGAACAGGTCATCGCCCCGATCCATGCGTTCCTTCAATTGCTTGGCGGTAATCTGCGGAATTGGCGCATCATCATTCACTGCGGTCTGCTCCAGGGTTGCGGCGGGTGCAATACTCACGGCAGTGCTGCCACCATTCACGTTCAGCACGCCCGCGCTGACGGCAAGCCCACTGAGGTCTACCGCGCTGGCCGCCGGAACGTGATCGTGCGCGGGAACGCCGCAGAAGGCTTCATAATCGATCAGTTCGACCTGTTCATGCGGAATGCCGCACACCGGGCAGTTCGGGTCTTTGCGAATACGAATGGTGGTGAAGCTCATCTCCAGCGCATCATACAGCAGCATCCGCCCGATCATCGGTTCGCCCATCCCCGTGATCAGCTTGATCGCTTCGGTAGCTTGCAGCGTGCCGATCACGCCCGGCAGCACGCCGAGTACGCCCGCTTCCGCGCAGTTGGGGACGAGTCCCGGCGGCGGCGGTTCGGGGAACATGCAGCGGTAGCACGGCCCCTCTTTGGCGTAAAACACCGTGAGCTGCCCTTCAAAGCGCAGCACACTGCCATACACGTTCGGTTTACCCAGCTTCACGCACGCATCGTTGACCAGGTAGCGCGTGGGGAAATTATCCGTGCCATCGATGATCACGTCGTAGGGCTGCATCAGCTCCAGCGCATTTTCGCTCGTCAGCGGGACGTTGTATACGTCGATCTGCACACTGGGGTTCAGGTCGAGCAAACGCTTTTTCGCGCTTTCCACCTTCAACATGCCGACCGTGCTTTGGCCGTGTACGATCTGGCGCTGCAAATTGGTATCATCGACCACATCGTAATCGACCAGGCCAATGCGCCCCACGCCCGCCGCCGTCAGGTAGAGCGCGAGCGGGCTGCCCAACCCGCCCGTGCCAATCAGCAATACGCTGGCGGCTTTCAGGCGGCGCTGGCCGTCGATGCCCATTTCCGGCATGATCACATGGCGGCCATAACGCCGAATTTCATCATTGCTCAACTGCCCAGGTTCATGAATCAGCGGTTTCATTCCCGTTCCTTTCCTGACTGCCTTCAATGGCCGTTCAGCGCCCGCCCGCGATACTGGGGATGATGCGCAGGCTGGTATCCGCTTCAATATCGGTATCCATGCCGTTCAGGAAGCGGATGTCTTCCTCACCCAGGTAGATGTTGACGAAATTGCGCAGTTGATCCCCGTTGAACAGATGCGTTTTCAGTTCGGGGTACTGCGTGACGAGATCGTTCAGCGCTTCGCCAATCGTCGCGCCGTTCACGGTGACCTGCGCCTGTTCCTGGGTGAACACACGCAGCGGGGTTGGAATTTTGATGCTTGCCATAGGGTGTGCCTTACTCCTCGGTAACGATAGAAAAAACGCCCGGCCATTATAACGACAACCAGGGCAGCACCAGCGGCGTTTCACGCGGGTGCTGTGAAGGCGCTGCGAACGCTACAGCGGGCAGACCGCCGCGCTGGTTCCACATCTCGCGCAGGTAGCCGCCAACCAGGTGAGTCATGGTATCGACTTCGACCAGAAACGAATCATGCCCGAAATCGGCATGAATGCGATGAAAGCGAACGGCCTTGCCTTCATGTTCCAGCGCAGTGACAAGATCGAGCGCCTGTGCGGATGTATACAGCCAATCGCTTGTAAAACTGACGACGAGAAAGGTCGATTTCGTACCTTTTACGGCCAAGTTCAGCGACCCAAAACCATCGGCAATATCGAAATAATCGAGCGCTTTGGTGATGTACAGGTAGCTGTTCGCATCGAAGCGCTGCACGAACTTTTCTCCCTGGTGGTGCAAATAGCTTTCGACCTGAAATTCCGGCACGTCGAAGCGATACGGAACCGCTGCATGTCCCTGCAAGCCGCGCCCGAACTTGTGTTCGAGCGAGTGTTCGCTCATGTAGGTAAGATGCCCGACCATGCGTGCCACCGCTAACCCAGCGTGCGGCGGGGTGCGGCCATAATAATCACCGCCGTTCCAGTGCGGGTCGGCATAGATCGCCTGCCGCCCCACTTCATTGAAGGCGATATTCTGGGTACTGCTGCGCGGGGTGGCCGCCAGGAACAGCACATGTTCGACCTGTTCCGGGTAGGCAACCGCCCATTGCAGCGCCTGCATCCCGCCCATGCTGCCGCCTGCGACCGCGAACAGCCTTTCGATGCCCAAATGCGCGATCAGGTGGTGCTGCGCCCGCACCATATCCGCAATGGTGACCAGCGGGAAGCGCAGCGCATACGGGCGGCCATCCGGGGCGTGGGAGGATGGCCCGGTGCTGCCCTGGCACCCGCCGATCACGTTCGAGCAGATCACGAAAAACCGTTCGGTATCGAACATCTTGCCCGCGCCAACGGCTTCATCCCACCAGCCGGGGCGTTCATGCGGGTCAGCGGTGTAATACCCGGCGACATGCGAATCGCCGCTGAGCGCATGACAGATCAGGATCGCGTTATTTGCGTCGGCATTCAGCGCGCCATAGGTTTCATACGCCAGCGTGAATCCATCCAGCACCCCGCCGGACTTCAGGTGCAGCGGCAGATCGAAATGAGCGTACTGCTTCTGTACGATCCCGACCGATGATGCATCCGACGGACGGCCAATGCCGCCCGCCGGTGAAAACTGCCCATCGGATGAACCTTCAGGATCGCTGTAGCCTGTGTGGATCGACGGCATGATCCCTCCACAACGCTTGAGCGGTCGTGCGCTTTAGCGGACGGCAGCTTTAGCTGACGGCGTGTACGCTCGTCCCCTGGGCAACGGTGAGCGCCTGATCCAAGTCCCACACAATGTCGTTGATGTCTTCGATGCCGACGGCCAGGCGCACATAATCGGGCGTGACCCCGGTAGCGACCTGTTCGGTTTCGCTCAACTGGCTGTGAGTGGTCGATGCAGGGTGAATGGCCAGCGACCGGGCATCGCCCACATTCGCCAGGTGGGAAAACACCTTCAGGTTGTCGATGAACGTACGGCCTGCTGCGCGTCCGCCTTTGATGCCGAAGCCCAACACTGCGCCCGCGCCGTTGGGCATGTATTTCTGCGCCCGTTCATAGCTGGGGTGGCTGGGCAGACCGGGGTAGTTCACCCATTCGACCGCCGGGTGTTCGCTCAGGTACTTGGCGACGGCGGCGGCATTGCTGACGTGTTTCTGCATCCGCAGCGAGAGTGTTTCCAGGCCGATGATGTTCAGCCACGCATTGAACGGAGCCTGGCTGCCCCCAAAATCGCGCAGGCCGACCACGCGGGCGCGCCCGATGAACGCCGCCGCGCCTAACACATCGGCCAGCACCGCGCCGTGATAGGCGGGTTCGGGTTCCACAATGCCGGAATGCCGCCCGCTGGCCTTCCAATCGAAGGTGCCGCCATCGACGATCACGCCGCCGATGCTCAGCCCATGCCCGCCGATCCATTTGGTGGTGCTGTGCAGGCTGATGTTCACGCCCCATTTGAACGGCTGGAACAGGTACGGCGTGCCGAAGGTGTTATCGACCACGACGGGCAGGCCGTGCGCTTTCGCCAGTGCGGTGATCGCCTCGAAATCTGGAATTTCCAGCTTGGGATTGCCGATGGTTTCCAGATAGATCAGGCGGGTCTTGTCGTTGATCAGCGCCTCGAAATCCGCCGCGTTCGTCCCCTGCACGAAATGGGTGGTGATGCCGATGCGCCGCAGACTTTGCGAGAACAGGGTATACGTGCCGCCATACAGTGCTGCCGTGCTGATGATCTCGTCGCCCGCGTTGGCCAGCGTCAGGACGGTGAGCGTTTCGGCAAACTGGCCGCTCGCCGTCGCCAGCGCGCCGATCCCGCCTTCCAATGCGGCGATGCGCTGTTCAAACACATCGGTGGTCGGGTTCATGATGCGGGTATAGATGTTGCCGGGTTCTTGCAGCGCGAACAGAGCTGCTGCGTGGTCGGTATCGCGGAACTGATACGACGTGGTTTGGTAGATTGGCACAGCGCGGGCGCGGGTGGTGCTTTCCGGGGTGTAGCCCGCGTGCAGCGCCAGCGTATCGAATGCATGGTGGTGTCCGTTGGTGGTCATGGGTTCTGCCTTCTCCCTAAAGTCAGTGCGTGCAAATTCGTGCGTTTCGCCCAGACGCTTGGCCGCGTGCTGAGCCATTCAGAATGTGCTGCGGTGGGTTCGGCGCGCTAATGATCGCGTTCAACGACGGGTGGCAATTAGGGATGACGCGCTGATGATCGCGTCTGAAGGCTTGCCCCCGGCATCGGGTGTCCCCCTGTAACACGGATTCCCTGTCAATGATGGTGACGGCTCACTCCGGCGTGATCGTCAGGTCGAGCGCTTCGAACTGCGTCCGGTCAGGGCGCAGCCGCCACCCGCGCAGATCGACCGCTTTTGCGTCCTGCACCTGGGTGATGAGATACGTGAAATTGGGCAGCGCGTGGTCACGGTCGTAGACCGACGGAATCGCGGGCGAATCCGGGTGGCTGTGAAAATACCCGACCAGCGTCAGCCCGCGTGCGTCGGCTTCGTCTTCCAGCCGCGCCCAATCGAGCGGGGTCATGGCGTAGCGGTGATACTGTTCTTCGGCCTCGAACACGTTTTCGACCTGCACTGTGTCGCGGATCACCACGTCGTCACCCTGGCGCGTCCCCAGCAGAAAGCCGCCGCCCTCATTGGGGTAGGTGCCTTCGAGCGCAGCGAAGATGCGCGTTTGTAACGTCCTGCTCAACATGACGGCCATGTATCTGTCCTTCGGTGTGCGGGAACAAAAAAGCCGCTTCTTGCGGGCGGAAGCGGCTTTCATTCTCAGCGTACTCTGCGGCGCGTATGCGATTACCGCGCCTGGGCCACCCGTCCGGGAAAACGTTCTGTTTTCATACAACACATCATCCCAACGCACATGATGCGTGCGCGGGGGTGGGGTGTGGGGAACAGAGAGGTGACATAGATGATCATGCTGCAAGCCTAACATGGCCTATGGGGTGTGTCAAGTCAGCGGTTCGCCGTACCGCGATTCACGGCTTTAACGGAGCGCGCAGAAAGCGGGCGACCCACAACCAGCGCCGCTTCATGCTGGGCTTGGTAGGGGCAAGCGCACTGATCCGGCTTTCGATCACCATTTTGGATGGGCGGGTCGGGGCGGGCTTGTTCACCAGCGTTTTGTTGAGCGCTGCGGGCAGGGTGGGCGAATCGAACAGGATGCCGGACGACTCGTACACCGCCTGCACCAGCTTTTGCATCGCATCGCGGTAGTGCGCGGGATCGCGCAGATCGACTCGCTGCGCACCCAGGTAGCCGAACGGGATCGCTTCCCGTTCGCTGCCCTGAATTAAGACCGGGATCACGCGCTTTTCGTGTGCTTCGGCATATTCGAGTTCTTTCTGCACCCATTCTGACCCCAACGCCGCTGGCGAAAACAGTGCGACGAAATGGCGCGATCCGCGGATGGCGGCGGCGATGGTGCGCCGCCACGACGGATCGCCTGCCGGGAGGCCGGTTTCATCCATCCACACCGTCAGCCCTTTGGCGCAAAGGTCACGGTAGATGCGGCGGGCGATCAGGGCATCTTGTTTGCTGTGGCTCAAAAAAATGTCGGTCATGATTCGGGTTCTGCTGGGCATAAAGGTCGCGCTTTCTATCATCGTAAGCGCGACCGACCGACTGTTGACGAAAGAACCGCTGCAATTACGAAACTGTACTAACCTTTACGTTTACGGGCGCTTTTGTCGTCCGCACTGGGCGGCGGCAGTTCCGGGAACGGCGGGGTCAGTGGGCGAGTCTGCATCTGGGTGGGATCGATGATTGGGGTTGGCGCGTGCTGCTGCGGGTCAACGGGTTCCCAATCCAGCACCGTTTCATCGTCGTCGTACAGTGAAAGTGACGCGAAATCGCTCAGTTCGGCATTGAGCGAATCGCTCACATAATCGGTGGGGGGGATACCGTTCTGGCGACGCAGTTCAAGCTGTTCCTTCACCATGTCCTGAAGTTCCAGCGAAAGATCGTTGTGCCGGGCGGCGGCCTGTTTTTCCTTCAGGCTGACCATTTTGTGATGTTCGAGCAGATTCTGCTGCTCCAGCCGAATCGTTTCAATGCGGTCGTGTAACCGCTGTTCTTCCTGCTGAAGCATCCGTATCTGTTCGGTCACCTGGTGACGCTGCTGCGCCATCTTCTGGACGAAATGACGCGCCCGTTCGATCTGTTCGATTTGTGTGCGAATAGCATCGGAAAGGCTCTGTTCGCGCTGGGCGCGTTCGTGTGCCTGGGTACGGCTTTCGATGTTCAGGTAATCGCAGATGCTGCGCACCAGCTTCTGAATGCCATCGGCATAGCGGTCGCCGCGCACATCGGTGTACTGGGCTGTGGAAAAACCAAAGGGAACTGCCGTTTGTGGGTCGCCTGCGACCATGAGCGGATAAATCTGCTTTCCCTGGGCTTTGGCGTAATAGAGTTCTTCACAAACCCAGTCTGAATTGACCGACTCTGGCGACCACAGCACGACGAAACAGCCGCAGTTGTGAATCGCATTCTGAATCAGGCGAAACCATGCAGGCGTGCCAGGCGGGAGATTGTTCTGATCGATCCAGACGCTGATCCCTTCATAATGAAGGTCATTGTACACGCGCCACATGACTTCCGCGTCCTGATTAATGTAGCTGAGAAAGACTTGATAGCGGGCCACGATGACACCTAGTTTCTGGGGCTGTTGAAACGTTAGAAAAGAATTTGCAACCTGCTATCATTATCAAACAAAAACGTTCATAAAGAGTGTAAAAAATAGGTTGTGGAAACCTTAACGATTTCTCCAGCATTGCGTTATGCGGTTCATCCCTTTATACCGTCGATGAACGCCATACAAACCTTAAGGGTGTATTGTCCTCTCACCACCTTCTCATGACATCGTGGTATCCTCATGGGCGTGTTTGTGAAGTATCGTTCAGCGTGACGACCCCTGTTGGATAAACCGCGTACCAGCGCGACTTTGAACCTCGGAATGCAAGGAGAATTCGCACATGTCGGAAGTCAAAATTCATAAAGGCCTGGACGGAGTCGTCATCGATGAATCGCGCCTGAGCCTGGTCAACGGCACCGAAGGCAAGCTGATCTACAGCGGGTACAAAATCGAAGATTTAGCCGAACATGCGCTTTATGAAGAAGTGGTTTTCTTGCTGTGGGAAGGCCGTCTGCCCAATGCTGCCGAACTTGAAGCGCTGCGCGCCGCCATCGCTGCTGAAGCCGATGTCCCCGAAGCCGTACTGGCGGTGCTGAAGAACCTACCCAAAGATGCCGACCCAATGGCCGTGCTGCGCAGCGCCGTGTCGCTGCTGGCGCATTTCGATGCCGACAGCGAGGACGATTCGCCCGAAGCCAACCGCCGTAAAGCGATCCGCCTGAACGGGAAAGTGGCGACCCTGTGCGCCGCATGGCCGCGCATTCGTAAAGGGTTGGAACCCGTCGCGCCGCGCCGTGACCTGAACCTGGCGCAGAACTTCATGTACATGCTGACGGGGGCGGAACCCGAAGCCAGCGCGGTGAGCGCGATCAATGCCTATATGGTGCTGCTGACCGAACATGGCATGAACGCCAGCACGTTCGTCGCCCGTGCGACATCGTCCACGCTTTCAGATATGCACAGTGCCATCGTCAGCGCGATTGGCACCCTGAAAGGCTTCCTGCACGGCGGCGCGAACACTGAAGCGATGCGCATGTTCATGGAAATTGGCGACCCGGACAGCGTTGAAAAGTGGTTCGTCGATAATATCAAGAACGGCGGACGCAAGATCATGGGCATTGGCCACCGCGTGTATAAGGCGCTCGACCCGCGTGCCGCCGTGCTGCGCGACCGTGCCGAAGCGCTCGCCCGTAACAGTGGTAACGGCAAATGGTTCGACATTGCCGATAAGCTGGCGAACCTGGCCCGTGCTGATGCCTACTTCATCGAGCGCAACCTGTACCCCAATGTGGACTATTTCAGCGCGATTGTGCTGTACACGCTCGACCTGGATGTCGATATGTTCACGCCGCTGTTCGCCATGAGCCGTATGGCAGGCTGGACGGCGCACATCATCGAACAGAAAGCATCCAACCGCCTGATGCGGCCCGATGTGCTGTACACCGGCGCGATGGATCTACCCTGGGTCCCACTCGAACAGCGGGGCTGATCGCTTCCATTCACCTGCCGCACACTGGCCGGAGCGGTGACCCTGTACATGGGTACGCCGCTCCGGTTTTTGTTTGCCCGTCCGCTAAAATCCACCACCTGGCCGACGTTCGACGCGCCGCACCTGTGTTAGTCTGCACATCAGCAGCGCGTCTGCACATCAGCAGCGCACCACCTGAAGCTGTTCCACCCCTTTAGAGGAGGCACTATGTTACCTGTGCGTGACATCAACCCGACCCGGCGGCTGCCCATCGTGACATGGGGGCTGATCGCGATCAACGTGGTGGTCTTTTTGTGGGAACTCAGCTTATCCGAATCGCAGTTGACGAATGTATTCCGCACGCTGTCCGTCGTACCAGCGCTGGCGAGCGCCAACCCGCTTTCGGTGGAAACCTTTCTCGACGTGCTGCGCAACATGTTCTTTCACGGCGGTTGGGAGCATATTTTGGGCAACATGCTGTATCTGTTCCTGTTCGGGGACAACATCGAAGACCGCTTCGGTATCCCGCTGTACCTGGTGATCTATTTCGTGAGCGGGTTCGTGGCCGCTTTCGCCCAGGTGATCATCGACCCCGGTTCCAGCATCCCGCTGGTGGGCGCGTCCGGCGCGATTGCGGGTATTCTGGGCAGCTACCTGATCCTGTACCCGAATGTGCGCGTGCTGGCGCTGATCCCGCTGGGGTATCTCTCCAGCCTGCGCGAAGTCCCGGCGCTGATTGTCCTGGGGCTGTGGTTCGTGCTGCAACTGGTGAGCGGTTTCGGGTCATTGGGCGCGGCGGAGTACGGCGGCGGGGTGGCGTTCTTCGCGCATATCGGCGGGTTCATCGCCGGGGTGGTGCTGACGCTGATCCTGAACGGCATGACGCATCAGCCGCCCGCCAGCGAGCGCGTCCACCAGGTGGAGGACCGTGCCATGCGCCGCATCCAGCGTTATAATTGAAGGTATGACTTCACGATCCAACGCACGTTCAACACAGGTTGAACCCCACAACGCCACGGCCATAGGGCAGGAATCGCCGGATTCCGCCCTTGCGCCGTTTCACCCCGATGCGCTCGTGTTCAATTTTGCGGCAGTGCTGCCGGGGCGCGTGGGCAGCCGCCATACCGAACGTGCGTATTTTCGCTGGGTCGATGCCTACTTGGTCATCACGGCTAAACTGAAACCGACGGCTGGCAAAGCGCGGCTGCACCGCATGTCGGCGCTGCCGATTCCTATGCTGCAAACGGTGCTGACTGCATCGCAGCTTCGCGCCTGGTTAGGCCAGTTGGTGCGCGCCGGGCATGGCAAACAGGGAATCAACCAGGCGCGGGCAGCAGTGGTCACGCTGGCCAGCCTGCTGGCCGAAGCCGGCTGGCTGGACGATTATCACAGTGCGTCGATCAGCAATGTGCGCCCGCCCAAAGCGGAAGAAGGGCAGCGCGTGGGGCGTTGGCTGACGACCGCACAGCTTCACCTGCTCATGAACGGCGCACGGCAGATTGCCACGTCCGAAACGCAGCTTTTGCGCAACCAGGTTTTGATCACCATGCTGTGTACGATGGCACTGCGCCGCGAAGAACTTTCGATGGTGAAGTGGGGCGACATCAGCCTGCAAAATGACCGGGTGGTGCTGCGCGTACACGGCAAAGGCCGCAAAGCCGAATTTGTCGATATGCCGCGCCCGGTCGTGAATGCCGTTCAACAGTGGCGGCGCGCCGCTGCGGTAGACGGTCTTGATCTGCCGCCTGGGTCGCCGCTCTTGCGCCGCATCTGGAAGGGCGGTAGGGTGAGCAAGCTCGGCCTTTCGCCGGATGGAATCTGGCTGATCGTCGCCCAGGCCGCCCAGGCCGCCGGGATCGATCATGTCGCCCCGCACGATCTGCGCCGTTCGGTGGCAGGTGCGCTTCAGCAAAGCGGCGTGAGCATCGACAAGATCAGCCGCCTGCTTCGCCACAGCAACGTGGCGGTGACGGAACGCTACCTGAACAAACTGCCGCAGCAGAATGAAGGCGCAGTCCTGATGAGCGATCTGCTTGGCCTGGAGAGTAACGGCCTGTGGGACGAATGACCGCGTCGCTGAATTACAGGCTTAGCACGGGCAGGTACAGCAGCACCAGGTTGACGGTGATCTGACACAGCCAGGCGGCGGCTAGTCCGTTACGCTGGCGCACGTAGCTGTAGACCATGTTGATCATCAGCATTGCCGTCCCCACCAGCACACCCACCGCCGGGAACCGCCCGACATCGAGCGATGGGAAGAACAGCGCCATCGACCAGATGCTCGCCAGCAGGCCGACGAGCAGAAACGGGCGGTTGATCTGCATGATTCCGCGAAAGAACAGCGTTTCACCCAACGGCATCACGAACACCAGCAGCGCCAGAATCACCCCACGCGGGAGCATGGCGACCGTGCTGTTGATCCCGGTCTGAAAAATGAGCTGCACAGTCGTTTGCAGCGTATCCCCGCCGATGAGAAAGAGCGGCGCGGCGACGATTAGCCCGAATACCACCCCCCAGATTAGGTTTTCCGGCTGTTCTTCGCCAATGCGGCTGGTGCTGCCAAGCAGCCAGGCCAGCACCCCGAAAAAGGCGAGGATGCTCCACGACAGTACTAACCGGGCATCGGCGCTGGCCGGGATGAGCGGAGTCAGCCCGATGCACAGCGCCATCGCAATCAGGTAGCCGAAGATCGGGTCATTGCCAGATGCCCGGTATTCGACCGCGCTTTCGCCCGTTTCCGGCTCAGGCGCATCCCCCGTCGTAAGTTCGTCCTCAATGATCGGTTCGGCATCCGGCGGTGACGCTGTGGGTAATGCGTCGGCCTGCTCGAACGAATCATCGAAGGACGGCGTAGGCGATTGTCCCTGCATATGCGCTCTATTTCACAATTGTGGGCTGCGCATCGCCCACCAGGACGGCGCGCACCGCATCGAGAATCTGATCGACATGTTCGCGCTTGATCCAGTAGTGTGTCACCATGCGCATCTGACGTTCTTCAGGGCTGTACGGCAGTGCCAGGATGCCGCGTGCTTTCAGGCCATCGGCCAGCGCATCCAGGCTGACCGGGCAGTCCGGCGTGAGCGCGAAAAAGATCATGTTGGTGTGGATGTTCGCCATATCCAGGTCGATGTATGGCATTTGCGCAAGCCCTTGCGCCAGCGCCCGTGCGTTGGCGTGGTCTTCATCCAGGCGCTCCCAGGCTGTCATCTCGCGCAGCGCGATCAGCCCTGCCGCACCCAGGATGCCCGCCTGCCGCATCCCCCCACCCAGGCTTTTACGGATGTGGTGCGCACGGGCGATGAAGGCTTTCGATCCCACCAGAATCGACCCGACTGGCGCACATAACCCTTTCGAGAGGCAGAAGGTCACGCTGTCTGCATCCCTGACCAATTGATCGACCGGGGTTTTCAGCGCCGCAGATGCGTTGAACAGGCGCGCTCCGTCAATGTGCAGCTTCAGGCCGTGTTGCCGCGCCAGCGCCCCCACCTGCGCCGTGTAATCGGCGCTGAGCGGCGCGCCCCAATTGCTGCCCTGGGTATTTTCCAGGCAGATCAGCCGCGAAATGGGGTAATGCTGGTCGGTGCCGCGCACTGCGCCGCGTATATCGTCCAGGTCGAGCGTGCCATCGCGCCGCACGTCGAGCGTACTTAACTGTACGCCGCCATACGCCGATGCGCTGCCCGCTTCATACAGAAAGATATGCGAGCGCTTGCCCAGGATGATCTCGTCCCCGCGCTGGCAGTGCGCCAGGATCGCGGTCAGGTTGCCCTGGGTGCCGCTGCTCACGAACAACGCGGCTTCTTTGCCCAGCATCGCCGCCGCTTCTTCCTGAAGCTGGTTGATCGTCGGGTCTTCGCCGTACACATCGTCGCCAACAGGGGCATAGGCCATCGCTTCGCGCATGGCTGGCGTGGGCTGGGTGACGGTATCGCTGCGTAAATCGATCATCGCCATTTGTCGGATTCTCTCGTCGGGTTCACTGTCGGTATAATCGGTGGCACTGGCGACAATCCTAGTGCCTGGAGGCGGGGTTGGCAAGAGTGCCAGGCGTTCCTAAAGGAAGATGGCCATGTCGGTGATCACGGTACAGCATGTCAGCAAGACGTTCATCCAGACCACCCCAGGGGGCGAAAAATTGGTGCAGGCGGTACACGATGTCTCGCTCAAGGTGCCGGATGGCGAAGTGCTGGCCGTCCTGGGACCAAGCGGCTGCGGCAAAAGCACGCTGCTGCGCTTGATCGGCGGGCTGATCCTGCCGGATGCGGGCGCGATCCTGTACGACAATGTGCCGCTGGAGACGATCCCCAACATGGAGCGCGGAATTGGCATGGTGTTTCAGGATGGCGCGCTGATGCCGCACTGGGAAGCACGGCGATCCGTCGGGTTTTTCCTGTGGCTGCGCAAGCGTGAGGCAGAAGTGCCGGGGCGGGTGCGGCGCATTGCGCAGATCACCGGGATCGGCCTGGAAGCGCTCATGGATAGAATGCCGAAACAGCTCAGCGGCGGGGAACGCCAGCGGGTGGCGGTGGCGCGGGCGCTGGCGCGTGACCCCCGGTTGTTCCTGTTCGATGAGCCGTTTTCCAACATCGATGCCAAGCTGCGCGGCACTGCCCGCGTGGAACTGCGGCGGCTGCTGAACGAATTTCCCGTCACATCGGTGTATGTGACCCATGACCAGCATGAAGCTATCGCGCTGGCCGACCGGATCGCCGTGATGGATGCCGGGCGGATCGTTCAGGCTGGCACGTTCGACCAGTTGTATCACGCGCCGCTCAATCAGTTCGTTGCACAGTTCATCGGCACACCGCCGATCAACATTCTGAAGGGCGCAGTGCGCGGACATAGCTGGCATGGACGCACGTTCGGCGGCTTCGAGGTGCGCCACGACCTGGCCGACGGCGCGGCGGTGAACATCGGCTTTCGACCCGATGCCGTGCAGGTGGTGGCCGATGAAAGCGGCGAAAACGCCATCGTGCGGGAGATCACGCCGTTTTATGCCGAACGTTACACCCTGCTGGAGGTGGAAGGCAGCGGCGAAACGTGGCAGGTATCCGTCCCGCTCGATCATGGAGTGCGTGTCAGCGATATTGTGCGCTGCACGCTGAAACCGGACGCGCTGTTCTTCTTCGATGCTGCAACCGGGCAGCGTATCGGCTGAAGCTCGATGTTTTACGCTTACGATTCGCACGATTAAATGCGCCGCCTGGCTTGCCCTGTAATTTATCCCAAATTTATCCCAACCTGAGCGGTGATGTTATCCGCGAGTCTGCCGACTCCCCTGCCGATTCTTTTTGCTTTCTGGGTGGACAACCTTTAAGCGTAAATGATCCATCCTGATCCATGTGTTAGAATTTACAAATATCCCCCCTACCCTCTCCATACACATCGACCGTGCCGCCGTGTTTGGGATAAGTTGGGATAACCACTCGCCGCAAGCGACAAACAACGATCAAGACCGCGTTTGGATCGGGTTCGGATCGTAAGGCTGCAAACGCCTTAAAGTGCGACGTTATGGCAGCGGGCGCGGCGGCAGGTTGGGTGCATTATTCTGGGTCGCCAGCACGACGATGGCTTCCCGGAACAACTGCTGATTCGGGATCAGGATGTACTGCGCGTCGGTGCGCAGCGTGGTGTAGCGTAAATCCACCCCAACGACGTGGCCTTCTTTATCGCCCACTTTGATGTAGTGACCGAGCCGGAATGGGCGATAGATCAGCAGCAGCACGCCAGAAAGCACATTGCTGAGGATGTCTTGCAGCGCGAAGCCGAGCGCGAAACTGGTCAGCCCCAACCCGGCGACCAGCGCGGTCACGTCCAGGCCAATTGTGCCAAGCGCGGTGATCGCCCCGATGATCAGAATCACCAGGTTGACGAGCTGCATGAGCAGGCTGAGGACAGCCGGGTCAAGCCGGGTGACTTTGCCATAGCGTTTGACCACGCGCCGGAACAGGACGCTGAATATCCAGAAGAAAATGAAGATCACCAGGCCGATGATCAACTGCGGAATGAAACTGATGATTTGCAGCGCGGCGGCCTGCAACGGGGTGAGGTCGATCAACTGCTGCACGGCCTGCTGTGCGGCCTGTTCGGCGGCTTCCTGGGCGATCTGCTCGACGACTTCCTGAGCGACGGGCTGCATCACAAGGTCGAATCGGTTCATGGTGGCTTCCTCAGCGGGTCGGGTTCACATGCACCCGATTGTAGCGAATCCTGGTGCAGCGTGTCGCCATGTCCGTCATAATGCGCCGAATACCCGCGCTTCCAGGCGATAGCGTGGTTCGGGGTCGGCCAATGCGCGTTCGATTTCGCCGCTGAATGTGCTGTCGGCGGTGCAGCACGCGGCAATCGCGCTGTCGAGCGCGTCGCCATCGGCATCGTCGATCAGGATCGGCAGCAGCGCGGCGGGAATGCGCAGCGGCAGATCGTCCCGGTGGGTGAACAGGTCGATCAAGCGCTGGCGGCCTGCCCGCGCTGCATCGGTGCGGCCTTTGTAGGGGAAATACCAGCCCCGCGCCTTGAGCGATGAAGCCGGACACACCTCCAGCAGGATCGGGCGTGGTGCATCGCCCCACAGCATCGGCGGGAAGGTTGCGGCCTGTGCCATCACCAGCGGCGCGATCACATCGCGCAGCGCATGGTACGTCTGGCGGTACAGGCGCAGATTGTGCGGGGCAAACGGCGTTTTGGCCTGGATGTCGGTCAGGCGGCGCGGCGGCCTCAACGCCCGTCCGCGTTCGTGCAGCGTTTCGGACGTGGGGTAATCGTCCGCAAAGTGGGTGATGAAGGCGTGCCATGTCGCATGGCCGATCAGCGGGGTGGCCAACCCGAACGGCATATCGCACCCCCACACGCTGACCGGATGCGCCGCGATCAGGGTGCGCAGCCCTTGATAGGCTGCATCACGCGCTACGCCACCGCCGGGGAGCTGATCCGCCCGGTGCAGCGCGGTGAGCATGAGCGCGCCCGCCCGGACTTCGACCCGGCTGACCCACAGCTTACGCCCGGCATCGACCGCGCCGCTGAAATCCACGCCGAAAAACAGGCAGTCTGCCGGGTTGAAGGAGGGCTGCATCATGCGGAAACCGAACCACCGCAAAGCACGAGTACGCCTGTGCGGTGGTGACTGCCTGGCTTAGTAGCGCCGGACGATGGGTTTGTATACGGTGGGCTGGCGGTTCTGGATCAACTGGAATTCTTCGCGGTTGCGGCGCACTTCGTCCAGGTCGATGCGGGCGACGGCGAAACCTTCGAGCGGCGCGCCCGTATCGGGGTCGGTTTCGTTGGCCAGCGATGCGTAAATTTGTCCACGTGGGCCGACGACCATGCTTTCCCCGCCGAAGGTGAGCGTCACGTCTTCACCCGTGCGGTTGGCTCCAGCCACGAACACGGCATTTTCATACGCCCGTGCGCGCAGATACGTTTTCCACTCGTCGATCTGCGATGCTTCCCAGTTGGCGGCGCAGCACAGAATATCCGCGCCATCCAGCACCAGGCTGCGCGAAACTTCCGGGAAGGCCAGGTCGTAGCCGATCATCAGGCCGACGTTGCCGACTTCGGTTTCGATCACCGGCATCCGGTAGCCTTCGCGGAAGGCCATCCGTTCTTCGCCGCGCAGATGAATCTTGTTGTAGACTTCCAAAAGCTCGCCCTCTGGTCCCACCATCACGGCGGAGTTGTAGAGGACGGATTCGACTTTTTCTTTCGTCACCATGCCGAACACGATGTATACGCCGTATTCGTTGGCGCGCTGGCTGATCAGGTTGACGGTTGCACCGGGGACGCGCTGCGCCAGTTCGGTGAAGCGCAGCCCCAACTCGTTGCCGCTGGTGATCAGCTCTGGGAAGACGATCAGGTCTACTTTCTGCTGCGACGCAATCTTGCTGATCATCTCCGACATCTTGACGAGGTTGTCTTCCGCTTCGCCAAGCCGGGGTTTCATCTGCACAACGGCGACGGTTACTTCACGCATGTAACGTCCTTATTGCTGTGGGTAGGGTTGGGAGAAATTGCGGGTTCATTTTACCTGAAAACGTGCTAAATCCCAATGGCGGATTGCGAACATCTGGTCAACGTCAGCCGTCGGGCTGTGCGAGCCGGAAAGACGAGTCGTTTTCGCGCAGAAACGTGAGCAGCCGTTCATGCTGAAGGGGCAGCGGCGCGCTGAAGGTCAGGCGTTCGCCGCTGGTGGGGTGCGTGAACGTCAACTGAGAGGCGTGCAGGAACTGGCCTTTGACCGGGACGCGCTGTTTGCGATAGCCATACACGCGATCCCCCACCACCGGGCAGTTGATGTATGCCATATGCACGCGAATCTGATGCGTGCGCCCGGTCAGCAGGCGTACATGCAGCAGGGTTTGCCCGTCACGGAACGAATCGATCACGGCAAATTCGCTCACCGATGGGCGGCCATCGCGCAGCACCGCCATCTTTTTGCGGTTGCGCGGGTCGCGGCCAATCGGCGCATCAATGCGCCCGGTCGCCGTCTTGGGCATTCGTTCCACCAGCGTGACGTACATTTTGTCCACGCTGCGATCCTGAAACTGGCGCATCAGCCGGTGCATGGCCATGTTGTGCTTGGCGATCAGCATCACCCCGCTGGTGTCTTTGTCCAGCCGATGCACGATGCCGCGCCGCTTCGGGGAAATACTGATCTGCGCGATCTGCGGGTAGCGCGCCAGAATCGCGTTGACGAGCGTCCCGGTTTCGTTGCCCGCCCCCGGATGCACGATCAGCCCGGAGGGTTTGTCGATCACGGCCAGATCGTCATCTTCATACAACACGGTCAGGTCAATCGCTTCGGGCTGTACAACCGGGTCTTGTGGCGCGGGCGGAATCGTCACGCGAATTGTTTCGCCGCCTTTCACCCGCACCCCTGGCTTGATCGCCTTCTCGTTGACGGTCACCAGGCCATCCTTGATCAAGCCCTGAATCTGCGAACGGGTCAGGCGGTCGCCCAGGTGTGCCACCAGAATTTTATCCAGCCGTTCCCCGGCTTCGGCGGCGGTAAATTCGAGCGTTTCGTGCTGCTGATCCATAAGCCTCTGCATTCCCGACACCGCGCTGTAGGGCGATTCGCATTCGGGTAGAAACCGTCATCATAGCAGAATCCCCACCGAAAGTTCAGGGTGACCCCATGCGGACGGTCGATTCCGGGCGGTTTGAAGCGTCTGTATAGTGTAAGGATGAGGTCGTACTGTAAGGGAAAGCACAGGCAGCATGGACGGACATTACACGGGGACACTCCCCGATGTTGAACGGGATGAAGAACTGCTCGATGCCTACTCCAATGCCGTGATCGGCGTGGTGGACAAGGTGGGCGCGGCAGTGGTCAGCATTCGCATTCGGGCGGCGAGTCGTGGGCGGCAGCCCGGTGGCGAAGGCGCGGGGTCGGGCATGATCCTCACGCCGGATGGGTTCATCCTGACGAATCATCATGTGATTGAACGGGCTGAGGCGATGGAGGTGCTGCTCACCGACGGCAGTCACTTCCCGGCACGGGTAATTGGCACAGACGCGGCGACCGATCTCGCCGTGATCAAGGTCGATGAAAATGGCCTGCCCTTCGTGACGTTTGGCGATTCGGACAAGCTGCGGGTCGGTCAGTTGGCGATTGCCATCGGGAATCCGCTTGGCTTTCAAAGCACCGTCTCCACCGGGGTGATCTCGGCACTGGGGCGGGCGATGCGCGGTGAAAGTGGCCGCCTGATCGAAAACGTGATCCAGAGCGATGTCAGCCTGAACCCTGGCAATTCCGGCGGCCCGCTGGTGGACAGCCGGGGGCGCGTGGTCGGCGTGAACAGCGCAATCATCGCCCAGGCGCAGGGGATCAGCCTGTCAATCCCGATCAACACGGCGAAATGGGTGGTCAGCGAGTTGCTCACCAAAGGGCGGGTGGTGCGCGGATACCTGGGCTTGGTCGGGCAGCAGCGCCCGGTTGGGCGGCGCACGCAGCGCTACTTTGAACTGCCGAACGATACGGTAGTCGAAGTGATGCAGGTCGAACCGAACAGCCCCGCGTTCCATGCCGGGCTGCGCGCTGGCGACCTGCTGATCCGCTTCAACGGCACGCCCGCCGCATCCGTCGATGCCCTGCACCGCCAGCTTGCCACGCTGAAGGCCGGGACGGTGGTGCGGCTGACGGTACTACGCAGTCAAACCCTGGTCGATTTGACGGTGATCATCGGCGCGGCCTAAGGTAATGGTTGAAGGGCGGTACGCTCAACCGTTCCGCCCTTCACGATAGCCTTTCCTGAACCTTTGACGGTGGATTGTGCTATAATGATTAACCTGATCATTGTCCGGATTTAAAGGAGTAACGGTTCTGGATCATCTGGAAATTGCGCGGGAGATCGTGAACGCGCTGGAAGACAAGAAAGCCGAAAACATCCTGCTGCTCGATCTGCGTCCAGACGCGATCATCGCGGATTTTTTCGTGTTGTGTACCGGGAACAGCGACCGTCAGATCAAGGCGCTGGCGGACAATGTGCGCGAAGTCGTCAAAACGCAGTACGGCCTGCTGCCGACCGCCGTCGAAGGCGAAAATACCAGCGGGTGGGTGCTGATGGATTATGGCAACGTGATCGTGCATATCTTCGATGAAGACCGCCGCCGCTATTACGACCTGGAAGGCTTCTGGGCGCGTCAGTCGCACGTCGTCGTCAGCATCCAGTAGGCGAGCGCCGACCACCCGAACGCTTGCAAGGGTAAGCCGAGCGGCCTACCCTTTTTTGATTCGTGACTGAAATGGCTGGCGGCTTAGAACAGCCACGCATCGGTATTGCGCGCCCAGGCGGGCATCAGTTCGGAATCGCTGAAGAAATTGGCGACTTCCGCCTGCCCGTTTTCGACGCTGTCCGACCCATGTACCAGGTTGTAATCGACGGTGAGCGCAAAATCGCCGCGAATCGTCCCGGCTGCCGCTTCATACGGACGGGTCGCGCCGATGGTGGTACGCGCCGCCTGAATCGCGTTTGGGCCTTCCAGCGCGATGACGACGACGGGCGACGACGTGATGTAATCGACCAGTTTGGCGAAGAACGGACGTTCACGATGCACGTCGTAATGCTTTTCCGCCAGTTCGCGGCTGACGGTCATGAACTTCATGCCGATGATGCGCAGCCCGCGCTGTTCAAACCGGGTGATGATCTGGCCGATCAAACCGCGCTGCACGGCATCTGGCTTGATGATGATGAGCGAACGTTCCACGTTGACGATCTCCTGTGCGTAAAGGCGTGACACAACAAAAGGGGCAGGTCAGCGACCCGCCCCTTGAGGGTACTGCATGGGGATTATAACTGGTTTAAGGCATCGCGGTAGGTATCGAGCGCCTGCTGAAGTTTGCCCTGCCGCATCAGGCCATCGCCCAACACACGGTACACAGCCGGGTTCGTCCGGTGGATGCGCACCAGCCCTTCCAGGTCGCCGACCACATCATCGAGCGCGGCATTCTGGCGGATCATCGCTTCATACAGGCGCAGCCCACCTTCGAGATCGTCGCCCCGGCTGAAATCGCGTGCCTGGTTCAGCGCTTCCATCACATTGGCGGGAAGCGCGACGGGCTGCGGCGTGACCGGGCGCAGCGGCGGTACGGGGGCTGCCTGGGGCGGCGTGATCACCGTCACCGGGGCGGGCATGGGCGGCGGCGCTTCAAAGGCGGGCTGCTCGAAGCTGGCCTGTTCGGTTTCGATCAACCAGGCGGGCATATCCGGGTCGATGGCCGCGTCTGCGGTTTCGCGCAGCCAATCGGGGACATCATCGTCCATCAGCACGTCGCCCGCGCCAACGGGTTCCGCGTCGGCTTCGTCGGACAACCAGTCCGGCGCGGCGGTACGCTGGCCGACGGGCAGCGCTTCGTCCATCGGCAGCGCGGCTTCTTCAAGCGCGCCGCTGGCGTTCGCCGCCAATGCATCAATGGCGGCGATGCGCGCCGGATCGCTGGTATTGCGGCGGTACCATTCCGGCTCTGCGGTCAGGTCGTTTGCGCCGCTTTCCTGCTCCAGGTCGAAGGCTTCGGCCCAGTTATCGTTCGGGTCAAGCTCGAAAGCCGTATCCAGCGCTTCGAGCGGTTCGCTCTGGTCGCCCGCTTCTTCGGTGGTTTCGGCGAAGATGCTGCCGAAATCGACCGCCTGTTCTTCAGCATCGGGAACCGGCTTCAACCAGTCGGGCATATCCACATCGCTGGTGGCAGATTCAGCCGCGGGCGCATCGAACAGCGAATCGAGCAGTGCAGGGGTATTCTGCGCCACCGGGGATTCCGGGGTCTGCGGCGGGCTGACAGATTCGAGCAGCCAATCCGGCAGATCGGCGGGGACGGGCGGCGCATCGGGATCGTAGAAATCGTCCAGGCTGATCTCCGGCTGCTGCACGAGTATATCCGTCTGGCGATCCAGCCATAACTGCATCTGTTCCGGGGAAACGCGCCCTTCGCGGATCGCCCGTTCGATGTCGTTCATGGTCGCGCTGTCCACTTCAATCCCGGCGGGCGCAGCAGCAAGGGACTGATCGCCCAGTTCGCCGCTTTCCGAAAGCGCGGAGAGCCAATCGGTCGGGTCGGTGAGCGCGGGTTGTGCGGGCGCACTGGAGCGCGCCGGGACGGGCGCTTCAATGTCAAGTTCCGCCGACTGCGAGAGCGCGTCGAGCCAGTCCGTCGGTTCCTGGTAGGCGGCGGTGGGCTGCGCTGTGCGGGTGGGCGGTTCGGCAAGGATCGGGTCGCCGTCGAGTTCGCCGCCAGCGCTGACCAGGCTTTGCAGCCATGCGTCGGTATCGGCGGGTTCGCGGGCGGGCGCGGCTTCGGCGGCAGCCGTGAACCCACCGCCGATGGCTTCATCGGAAAGCGCAGACAGGTCGAGTCCGAAGCCATCATCCGGCAGACCAGCGGCCAGGCTTTCCAGCCAGGCCATTTCACCCCCCAGCGACGGCGCGGCAGGGGCGGGTGTGGGAGGGGTGGGAGGCGGTGGGGGTGGAACTTGCGCGGCGGGGCGGATGGGTTCCTGCCGTGCGGGTTCCGGGCGTTCATTGGGCAGGCGCACCCGTTCGCCAGACCCACGCGGCGGGGTGCTGGTGACGGGCGGCGGGGCGGGAGCCTGAGGCGGCGGCGGCGTGACGGCTACCGCCGGGCGTGCAGGCTGCACAGGTGCTGGCGGGGGCGGGGCGGGTTCCGCTTTAGGTTCGGGTTTGGCCGCTGGCGCAG
The DNA here is from genome assembly GCA_033764035.1 of bacterium. Classification (GTDB taxonomy): domain Bacteria; phylum Chloroflexota; class Anaerolineae; order Aggregatilineales; family Phototrophicaceae; genus Flexifilum. Next base: position 170,570 of record JANRJJ010000022.1, on the reverse strand, counting down.
GCGGCGCGACCTCCACTTTTGGCTGTTCTTTGGTCGCGCGCGATTTGAACGTTTCGGATGGCACGTAACCGGGTTCGTCGATGACGACCGAATTCGGGTCAATATCGGCAATTTCCATATCGGCTGCCGTGATCAAACCTTCGGTCGCGCCCTGTTTCTTCGCCAGCGATTCCATCCAGAGCTGTATTTCTTCCGGTGTCATGTTGTCGAAATCGGGCATTTCGATGTCTGCCATACGTCGTCCCCTTCCGTCATCCGTCGCCAGTGTGCCGCCGCATCCTGTTCAGTGTACTTCACTTCATCCAACTGGGAAGTTCATTTTTCCCATTCGGGTCATCTTCCGGCCAATCCGGGAAATCGTCCCCGGCATTCTGAGGCGCATTTGCCTTCGGCTGCGCGTTCGCGTCGCTCTGCTTCAACCACGCGGGCGCTTTGGAGAATTTCAGCCATTCCGGGCGGCGCGTGAAAGCGAAACGTCCCTGTCCGCTTGCAGCGGGCGCAGCGGCGGGTGCAACTGCGCTGGGGGTTTCGGGCAGGGCAGGCGGCGCTTCTGGCGGCGCTTCATAGGTTTCTTCGTCTACGATGTCGTTCAGCCATTGGAAATCGCTGCTGCCCAGCACCAGCGGCGAAGTATCCGGCTCCAGCACGCGATCTTCTTCCACGAACGCGCTTTCGACCAGGCTGGAGTCGTACTCGTCGGATTCCACGTCAATATCGATGCCGGGAATGATCGCGTTCAGCCAATCAGGGACGTTGCCGACCGTTTCGGGTGTGAGTTCATTGTCCATCGGTTCAGCCTCCGGTTGGGGTTGTGCGTCAAAATCGGTCACGCTGTTCTGCGCGCCCACCGATGCGGCCAGGTCGTCGGTCGCCCATTCGCTGTTGGTGGCGAACAGCGCGTCCGCTTCGCCTTCCAGCACGCCAAGATCGTGCGCGACATCCGCCTGGTAGGGGAGCGATTCACCTGCTTCGGTCATCCACTCGAATTCATCATCCCCGGCGGGCGATACGTCGCTTGTAGGCGACACGTCGCCCAGCGGCGCGGGTTCTGCTTCCATCGCGCCCATGCCGACGGGCATCAGCGCTTCGGTGATCGCCAGGTCAGCGGCGGGTAGTGCCGGGTCGCTTTCGGTCACGGGCGCATCCGCCAGCAGGTCGTCCGCTTCATCGGCCTGCATATCCGTCAACCAGGAGGGCATGGCGGTCAGGTCGGTTCCTTCGGGTTCCGCTTCGGCCAGCGGATCATCGTAACTGGCTAGGAACGAGAGATCGGCGGCAGCCAGGGCAGAGTCCGGTTCGGTATCCGGTTCAGGTTCAGCGTCGAAATCGGTGACGCTGTTCTGCGCGCCCACCGATGCGGCCAGGTCGTCGGTCGCCCATTCGCTGTTGGTGGCGAACAGATCGTCCTCCACGCCTTCCAGCACGCCGAAATCATGGGCGACATTATCCTGATACGGGAGCGATTCGCCCGCTTCGGTCAGCCACCCCAATTCATCCTCGTCAGATTGCGCAGGCACCGCATCGAGCGGGGCGGGTTCTTCTTCCACTGCGCCCATCCCAACCGGTATCAGCGCTTCGGTCAGGGCAATATTGCTATCGGGTGTGGTCGGTTCAGCCGTTACATCGGCGCTGATGAAGTCGCTGCTGTAGACTTCGGCTGATTCGGGCGTTTCCCCGGCATCGGTCAGGCTGGAAAGCCAATCGGGCAGCGCAGTGGATGCACCTGCATCCGGCAGCGCAACATCGCTGACCGCATCGAAAGTGAGTTCAACCGGATCGGACGCGGCAGGCGGTTCAGCGGCGGCATCAGATGCGACGACGAATTCGCCTGTCGCTTTCATTTCGGACAACCAATCGGGCATCGGCTCGATTTCGGCATCGTCGAGCGTGTCGAACGCCAGATCGAAAGACTCCTCGGCAGGTTGCGCGGGTGCAGGCTCGCCTGCGCCTGGTGATTCGGGTTCGGGAGCGACGGCGCTCAACCAATCCGGCACGGGGTCGGCGGCAATCAGGGTATCGTGCGTGACCGCATCGAAGTCCGGCTGTCGTTCGGCGGGCGCGGACGACACATCCGCCAGCCAGTCGAGCGCGTCCTGGGCTTCGGCTTCGGCTTCGGGTTCCACCGATGCCCAGTCGAACTCACCCTCGGCTGCGGCGGGCTGTTGGGTTTCGGGGGTGGGCTGCGAATTTGCGTCTTCTGCGGGCTGCATTTCCATCAGCCAATCGGGCAGGTCGTTCGAGAGCGGTTCGCCCTCGAATTCGCCAGGCGTATCCTGAAACGATGTCTCCTGACTGGCCGCATCCTGAGGCGAATACGGATCGCCCGCGCTGGCCTGTTCAGGGCGCAGCGCATACAGCCAGTCCGGGGCATCGCCGGAGGGGATAGGCTGTTCGGCGGCAGGGGCAGCAAAATCGAAATTCAGCGCGCCCGAATCGTGCGTATCGCTGATGGGGGAAGGTTTCAATGGGTCTTGTTCATCCGTTTCGCCCGTCAGCCAGTTGAAATCATCTTCAGACGGCATATCGAACTCCATTCCTGAAAAATCCGCAGGTGAGTCGGTGATGGGTTCGGTGGGCGGTGAGTCATCAAGCGCATTCAACCAATCCGGCGCATCGGTCACGGCCTGGGGCTGGCTCGGTTCGCTGAACATCGCCATCCAGGGGTCATCCGCTGGGGCAGGCGGGGTTTCAGGCTGATCTTTCGCCAGCCAATCCAGGTTGGCATTGTTGAGCAAAGAAGTCAGCCCTTTACGCGGACCGGGGACATTGTCTCCGCCTGCTGGCGCAATCTCGCTGATTGACGGCACGTCCAGCGCGCTATCAAACGACGTATTGTCGGATGATGCGGCGTTCACATCGGCGGGCGCGTCGAACAGGCTGAAGTCCGGCATGGGAGCGGCAACTGCGCTCGGCGGGGCGGCGAGCGGTTCGTCTGCGAACAGGTCGGGCATCGCCTCCGGCTGCATCCAATCGGGGAGCGCTGCCGCCGCCCGCGCATCCGGAGACGGTTCAACGGGTGCCGCCGACCGCATCCAATCGGGCAGTGCATCCGCTGCGGTCGGCTGCGCCGGGGCATCAAAATTGAAGTCGTCGTCGGCGCTGTCGTCGGGCTGTTCGGCCTGAAGCCAGGCCAGGGGATCGGCCTGATCCTGCGGGACGGCGGGCGCGTTGATCGGCACGTCGTCCTGATCATCCACATCCAGCCATGCCAGCGGATTTTCGGTTTCGATGTTCACGCTGAAATCTTCATCGAAAAGATCGGGGCTGGTCTGCGGTTTTTGAATCTCTACTCCGGCTTCGCGCATCCACGCGAGCGGGTCTTCCTGTAATTCCAACGGCTGTTCCGGCGCGTCGTTCGGCTCGAAATCATCGAACAGGGTGAAGTCTGGGACTTCATCGCGCTGCGAACCGCTGGAGGGTTCACGCTGTGGCTGAACCCTGGGCGGGAGCGGGTCGGTGGGGCTTTCGATGGCCTGCACCGATGCTGCCGCATCTTCCGGGGGAGTGGGGAGCATTCCACTTGTCCAGCGCGTCCATTCGGCATTCGGGTCTTCCGCCGCTGCCGCTGCTGCCGCTGGGTCACTGCCAATGGTAGAGAGCCAATCCGGGCGGGCGCTGCTGACTTCAGTTTTGGCGAAGCGCTGGTAATCGAGTTCCTCCAGCCGGAACGCATCGTCGGGCGCATCCGCCCCGGCCAGTTCCAGCGCCCGGTACGGATCGACCGCTTCAACCCGGTTCAGGTAGCGCTGCGCATCTGAAGGCCGATCTTCATCCAGCCACAATTCGGTCAGGATGGCGTTCGCTTCCAGGCAGTCGGGCAGGATTTCCAGCACGTCGAGCGCGACTTCCGCCCCGGCGACCTGGTCGCCATGCCGCCACAGGGTTTGCGCCAGCAGCAGCTTCAGGTCAACGCGGTCAGGCGTGCGGGCGACTGCGCCGCGCAGTGTTTCGATGGCCTGGTCATAACGCCCGCTGGCGAGATGCTGGCGGGCAATGGCGGCGCTGGTCAGTTGGATTTTCGGTTCCAGGTTACGGTAGCGGCGGTAAAGCGTCCGCAATCCGTCGATCAGTTCACGATTGGCCGGGTCTTGCTCGAAAGCGCGTTCCAGATGCCAGATCGCTTCATTGCCTTTTTTCAGGCTGTCATAGGCTTCACTGAGGCGCACATGAGCGGCAGAGTCATCGGGGATGACCCCCAGCACGCGCCGAAGTGCCGCGCTGCCTTCGTCGTGCCTGGCGTTGTACACCAGCGCCCGGCCCAGGTAACGGTAAGCGGCGACATTCTTCGGGTAAAACTGGAGGATGTGGCGGCAGTGTTGAATCACCTCGTCGGCGCTGCCCGCGAACAGCGCAGTGTCTAGCTTGGCGAGATACTCTCTTAGGCTGATTTCTGGCATGAATCACCCATCAATTGAGAAACGTGCCGCACATAAAAGCGATTGTATCACACTTATCATGCCCATTTTGCCGCTTCACTGCAACAAGTTCCCAATTCTTCATCAGGGTAAAACACAACGCTTATTGCAATCGTGTTGGGGTTTCATATAGAGTCTGGTTAAACGCCAGACGGCGTTTTCCAGTGCGTGAATCTGCGGAAAGCACACAAGGACTGCCCCTATGGCCGTTGAACAGCGTTCATCCCCCTTCAGCCATCTCTCAGGTCTCTCCGCTGGCACGCTCGTTGGGGTGCTGGCGGCCTCTCTCAGCGCGGTGATCGGCTTTCTCATCCTCAACCAACCGCTGCCGCTGGTCATCATCGTGGCGCTGCTGCCCTGGGTTCCCCTGGTACTGTTTGAATCGCTTTCGCACATGCGCCAGTATGGATGGATCGCGCTGCTGGCGGTTTTTACCATCCTGAACCTGGCGAACCTGACCCAGAACATGATTGAAGCCCTGGCCGCCCAGGCCAGCGGCGGCGTGTATTTTTGCCCGCCGCCCATCGACGATGCCGCCAACGCGCAGCGTGCCATCGATGCCGGGCTGCGCGCCACCGACAGCGCGCCCACCGGAAACACGGCGGCGGCCTTCATCGTGCCGGATGCCGACGGGGTGCGCCTGTTGAACGCGAACGGCGAACAGGCAGTCGGGACGTTCTGTTCCGGGGTGGCACAGGGCATTGCCCAGCGACCCCCGCTGTTGTTCGAGGCGTTCATGTTCGGGGTTGGCATTGGCATTATTCTGGCTGCGCGCCGAATGCGCTGGCTGTGGGCTGCCCTGGCAATTCTGGCGGTGCCGGCGGTCGAATTCGCCATCACGTTGTTCGTGCTGCCCACAAGCCAGATTCCTTATTTTCCAATAGCGCGTCAGCTTTGGGCGACGATTGCCGAAGGCACGACCGTCACGGCGTACCCGGTGGGGCTGGAAACGGTCACGCTCACGCTGTACCAGGCGGTCGGTCAGAATGGCGTGCTGGCGCGGGATGGGCTGTTGGGGGTGCTGATGCCATCGCTGAATGCCGCGCTGCCGCTGCGCGTCTACCTGAACCTGTTCCTGAGCGCGCTCGTCGTCGTGATCACCGTGATAGGCTTCCTCAGCGTGCTGCGCATCACCCATGCGCGCTATCTGCGCCGTGCGCTGCCTCAGCTTGACCCGGCACAGCTTCGCCAGTTCACCGACCTGCTCGATGTCGAACATCACCGGGCGGGCGATGTGATCGTGCAGCAGGGCGACCCGGCGGATGGGTTCTACATCATCAGCAAGGGACAGGTGGAAGTCTCCAAAACCTATGAGGATGGCGAAAGGGTGGTGCTGGCGACCCTGCACGCCGGGAAATACTTCGGTGAAGTGGGGCTGGTGAAAGGCACGAAACGCACCGCTACCGTGCGCGCCATCAGCGATGTCGAGCTGCTCAAGCTCGACCAGGATGAATTTGTCGATCTGGTCGAAGATTCGCACATGAGCCGCGAACAGATCGATTTGCTGATCAACCAGCGGCTGCAAGTGGTATACGAACATTATGTCAGCCAGGCACTGCCGCTCTTGAACGCAGAAGAACTCGACCGCGTGATGAGCCAGGTCGAAGGGGAGGCGTTCAGCCCCGGCCAGGTGATCGTCCGGCAGGGGGATGCCGCCGACGATTTTTACATCATCACCAGCGGGGAAGTGGATATCGTGGACGAAAACAAGGGCGGCCTGGTGGTCGATTCGCTGCACGCAGGGCAGTATTTCGGGGAAATTGCGCTGCGCCGCAATACGACGCGCACGGCCACGGTGCGCGCCAAAACGATGGTCGAAGTCCTGAAGCTGGATCGGTGCGAATTCGATGATCTGGTCGCCAATTCCGAACTGAGCCGTGACGAGATCGACCAGCGCATTCAGCAGCGCGTGTCGCAGTTCATCAAGCATCAGCCTTCCGCATAAAGCATTGGGCAGCAGTTCCATGTGGATGGGCATTTTCTTTAGCAGAGCCGACCATTTGGCAAATTGGCAACGGCTGTTACACTATGGGGCTTACGCTCTGCTGCGCGTACAACGAGGGAGTTGCGGAATGCTGAACAAGGCTTTGCGGAGTCTGGCAGTCGTCACGCTGCTGGCATTGGTGGCGGTCGTCCCGGTTTTTGCACAGGATGAGTTCGTGTTCGGAATGGTGCTGGTTGGCCCGGAAAATGATCGCGGGTGGAGCCAGGCGCATTACGAAGGCGGCCTGTACGTCGAAGAAATGATCCCCAACGCACGTATGGTCTATTTCCCCAGCCTGAACACGGCGGATGCGCCGGAAACGACTCTGCTGGATGTCGTGACCGAAATGGTTGACCAGGGCGCACAGGTGATCTTCACCGCGTCGGACGTGTTCGAGGAAGATACCAATTCGGTGGCGGAAGCCTTTCCCGATGTGGTCTTCATCAATATCTCTGGCGATGACGCGCTGACGGGCGATGCGCCCCCGAACGTGGGCAACACGATGGGGCAAATGGAATGGGGCAAGCTGATCGCCGGGTGTGCGGCAGCCCTGAAAACCACGACGGGCAATATCGGCTATCTTGGCCCGCTGATCAACGGGGAAACCCGCCGCCTGGCCTCATCCGCCTACCTGGGGGCGCGCTACTGCTTCGATGCATATAACGAAAGCGACGCGGAAACGCTCACCTTCACGGTCACGTGGATTGGCTTCTGGTTCAATATTCCCGGTGTCACCCTTGACCCCACCGAAGAAACCAACCGCTTCTTTGATGAAGGCGTGGACGTGGTGATCAGCGGGATCGATACGCCCAACGCCATCGAAGTGGCCGGGCAGCGCGCTGCCGACGGGGATACCGTGTGGGCAGTCCCTTATGACTTCGCGGGCGCGTGCGATATTGCGCCGGATGTATGCCTGGGCGTGCCGTTCTTCAACTGGGGACCGCAGTACGTCTCGATCATCGAATCGGTGATCGACGGTACCTGGTCGCAAACCTGGGACTGGGCAGAACCGGATTGGGCGGACATCAACAACATTGATACATCAGCGGTCGGTTTCCTGCCAGGGCAAGGCCTTACCGAAGTGGAAGCTTCTACCCTGAACCAATTCGTGAACGACCTGGCCGCGTATGCGACCAACCCGCTGGTGCCGCGCAGCTTCGCGCTGTGGCAGGGGCCGCTCAACCTTCAGGATGGGTCGGAACTGGCGGCGGAGGGTGAGATCGTCGATCCGCTCGATGTGTGGTATCTGCCGCAAATTCTGGAAGGGATGATCGGCGCGAGCGAATAAGCCGCCCGTTCAACCTTTTGTTCTGTAGGGACGCTGTGCGGCGGGTGTGCTGCGCAGCGTCCCTATTCTTTTTGGAAGATCACGAACGAACCTGCATGAACATCGAACTGAAACACATTCATAAACGCTTTGGCGCGGTACTCGCCAACGACGACATCAGCCTGACGTTCAGCGCCGGGCGGATCGTCGGGGTGCTGGGTGAAAACGGCGCGGGCAAATCGACCCTGATGAAAATCCTGTCCGGCTATCAGCGCCCGGATTCCGGGCTGATCCTGCTTGATGGTCAGCCTGCCGCGTATCATTCGCCGCTGGATGCAATTGCGCATGGGGTGGGGATGCTTCAGCAGGACCCGCTCGATATTGCGCCGTTCACAGTGCTGGAAAACTTCACCTATGGGCGGCCTGGCGGCCTGAGCATGGGACGGCAGGCCGCCCGAAAAGCGCTTTTCGAGATCGCCAGGCGCTACGGCTTCACGCTTGACCCGGAAACGCCCATCAGCCACTTGAGCATCGGCCAGCGCCAGCAGTTGGAGATCGCCCGGCTGCTCTCGCTGGGCGTGAAAACGCTGATCCTGGACGAGCCGACGACGGGCATCAGCGCGGAACAGAAAACGATCCTGTTCCAATCGCTGCGGGCGCTGGCGCGTGACGACGGCATGAGCATCCTGCTGGTATCGCACAAGCTGGAGGACGTGATCGCGCTGTGCGATGAAGTGGTCGTGCTGCGCGGCGGACGGTTCGTCGGCGGGGCGACGATGCCCGCCACCCCGGAACAGCTCGTCGGGCTGATGTTCGGGCAGCCGCTCCCCCCGGAACCGCGCCCGGCGGCGCAGCTTGGTAAGCCAGTCGTGCAGCTCGACCATGTGACGATCCGCACCCCACGCCTGACAATCCAGGATTTTTCGCTCACGCTGCGGGCGGGCGAAGTCGTCGGCCTGGCCGGGCTGGATCACAGCGGGCAGGAACTTGTGCTGCGGGCGTGCGTCGGGCTGGCGCGTCCCTCACATGGGACGCTCACAATAGGCGGACGTGACCTGACGCACAAACCCTACCGTGATTTCGTCGCGGCGGGCGCGGCATTCGGCGCGGCGGGGCGCATTGAAGAAGGCTTGATCGCCGGGCTGACCACGACCGAACACATCGCGCTCACGGCGACGACGGGCGCGCTCGTCAACTGGGCGAATGCCAGGACAATCACCGAAGCGCAGTTGAAACAGTACGATGTGCGCGGCACGCCCGCATCTCCGGTCGAAACGCTGTCGGGTGGCAATCAGCAGCGGTTGCTCATGGCGCTGATGCCGCAATCCCCCGTGCTGATGGCGCTCGAACAGCCCACGCGCGGCCTGGATGTGGAATCGGCGCGCTGGATTTGGGCGCAGCTTTTGGAGCGACGCGCACACGGGACGGCCATTCTGTTCTTGTCGCCCGACCTGGACGAACTGATCGCCTACAGCGACCGCATTTTCGTATTTTTCGCCGGGCGCTTTTGCGAAGTCCCCGACGTGCGCGCCGCGACCATCGACCAGCTAGGCCGCTTGATCGGCGGCGATTTTACCCCGGAGGGACGATGAGCAAGGCAGTTCAACGCATCGGGTTTGCCCTGGTTCCGGTCCTGATTTCCCTGCTGATAACAGCGCTGATCATCGTAATTGCAGGGGCTGACCCGCTGGCGGTGTTTCAGAGCGTGCTGGAAGGCGCGTTCCGCAGCACGAGCGCGTTCGGCGGGGTGGTCAACTTCTGGATTCCGCTGGCGCTGTGCAGCATGGGGTTGATCGTCACCTTCACCGCCGGGCTGTGGAACATCGGCGTGGAAGGCCAGATGGTGATGGGCGCAATTGCTGCAAGCGGAGTTGCCCGGTCATTGGGTGAAAGCCTGCCGAATGAAGCGCTGATCCCGCTGGAGATACTGGCGGCGATGATCGGCGGCGGCGGGTGGGCGTTGATCGTCGGCATCCTGAAAACGCGGCTCGGTGTGCATGAGATTTTCGGCGGGGTAGCGCTCAATGCGCTGGCGAACGTGTACGCCATCTACCTGATCTCCGGCCCCTGGACACCGCCCGAAGGCGGCAGCGCACAATCGACCTCTCCGTTTCCAACGGCGGCGCTGTACCAGCGGGCGAGCGGCGATTTTCCCGTCAGCCTGTTAGGGTTGGGAATCGCGCTGGCGGCGATCCTGCTCGTCGCGTTGGCGCTGCGCGGCACACGTTGGGGGCTGCACCTGAAAGCGACGGGCAAAAATGCGAAATCGGCGCTGCTGCTGGGCGTACCCACCGTGCAAAGTGCGCTGACCGCGTTCATGGTATGCGGTGCGCTGGCGGGGATCGCCGGGTCATACCGGGCGCTGCTCACGTATGGCAGTCTGCGCCCGTTCATCAGCGGCGGCATCGGCTTTCTGGCGCTGCTCGTCGTGCTGGTGGCAGCATCACGCCCCGTGTGGACAACCCTCATCGCGCTGATCTTCGCCGTGATTTTGGGCGGCAGCACCCGCCTACGGGTGGCGCTTCAGCTCGATCAATCGCTGGCGGGCGTGCTGCAAGGGACGGTCGTGCTGCTCGTGCTGCTGGCGAACGGGCTGCGTCAGCGGTTGGCCGAACCCCGGCGACCCCGTAAAGAGGCTCCCAGGGCGACGGTCGAACGGCAGCGGTCGGTGATCATCGATTGAGAGGTGCAGCGTGACTCCTGAATTGTTGAACATTCTGAACAGCATCGTATTCAGCGCCACCCCGCTGGTGATTGCCGGGATCGGCGAGACGATCACCGAACGGGCGGGCGTGGTCAATCTGTCGCTCGATGGGTCGCTGGCGCTGTCCGCGATGGTCGGGTTTGCGACCGCGCTGGTGACGGGTAATTTCCTGTTCGGCATGATCGCGGCGATGGCGGTTGGGGCGGCAATCGCGCTGATCATCGCGCTGGCGGGCATTGAACTGCGGCAGGATCAGGTCGCCATCGGCTTTGTGCTGACGCTGCTGTGCGCCGACCTGGCGCAGTTCCTGGGGCAGGATTACACCGGGCAGTCGAGCCGCAGCCTGCCGCAAACCCCAATTCCACTGCTGAGCGAAATTCCGATCCTGGGCGCGATCTTTTTCGATCACCCGGTGATCGTGTACTTCAGCTACTTTTTGATCATCATGACCTGGTATTGGCTGTTCCATACGCGCCCTGGCCTGGAACTGCGCGCCATTGGCGAACGTCCCCAGGCGGCGTTCGCACGCGGCGCGGATGTGAACCGGATGCGCTACGTGTACACGGTGTTAGGTGGGGCGCTGGTAGGGCTGGCGGGCGCGGCGTACACGCTGGCGATTCGGCCTGGATGGTCGAACCCGCCATCCATGCGCGGCGATGGCTGGATCGCGCTGGCCATCGTGATCTTCGGCGGCTGGCATCCGTTCCGGGTGGTGTTGGGTGCATATCTGTTTGCGGGGCTGCGGGCGCTTTCATCCACGATTCAGCGCGACCCGTCGATTGAAATTCCGCTGGCGCTGCTGAACGGACTTCCCTGGCTGCTCATGATTGGCACGCTGCTGCTCGTCAGCACTGGGGCGCTGGAACGGTTGCTGAACACGCTGCCGCGCCCGGTGCAGCGGTCGCTGCGCAGCGTGTTGCGCTCGAATCCACCCGCCGCGTTGGGGACGCGCTTCGACCCAGATTGAGCCTGCACGGAAAATCCAGAATGTGAGAACGATTTAAGGTTGGCCTAAAGTGGCCTTTATGCGTTTTTCGTTTTTGACTCATGTCGCAACTTTAAGGTGTGAGCTGTCTGAACGGTGCAGGTGACGCAGAATGTCCTGGCCGGGCATACACCATTGGTTGAGACAAGGAGAAAATGAAATGCGTAAAGGTTTACTGGTAGCGGTGTTGGTAGCAGTGCTGGTGATGTTCAGCGTCCCGGCGTTCGCGCAGAGCGGAAACACGATTGTCGATATTGCCGTCGGTGATGGCCGTTTCGATACGCTGGTTGCGGCGGTGTCGGCGGCGGGTCTGGTCGATACGCTCGCTGGCCCGGGGCCGTTCACGGTGTTCGCGCCGACCGATAACGCTTTTGCAGCCCTCGGCGATGACACGATCAACAGCCTGCTGGCCGACCCCAGCGGGGCGCTGACGCAGATTCTGCTGTATCACGTGGTGGCGGGCGAAGTCCCGGCTTCGGCGGTGGTCGCTTCGCAGAGCGCCCGCACCGTACAGGGTGCTTCGGTCAAGATCGAAGTGATCGATGGCGGTGTGGTGCTGGATCGCAGCGTGAACGTGATCATCACCGATATTCGCGCCTCCAACGGGATCATCCATGTCATCGATGCCGTCCTGCTGCCCCCGGCCAGCATCGCACGTGAAGCCAGCCTGATCCAGATCACCAACAGCACGGCGGTGCAGGCGGGTTCGCTCGGCGGTGATACCAACGCCGTGCTTGCCCAGGGTCAGACCTTCTTCGTGACCAGCAGCGCCAACGGCGCGCTCCGTCTGCGTGATATTCCCGGTTGGGTCAAGACTGCCGACACGGTGACGGTGCCGCTCAACTTCGGCCAGCGCTAACCATTCACTGATACGCATGGTAAAAGGGGATGCATCCATCACGGACGCATCCTCTTTTTGTTGTGTCGTGGGCATTGACCAGCAATCAGGTCAGGTCAGCCAGTCGATCTTCGATCTCGCCGCGTCCCGCAAACGGGACGATTTCGCTGAGGGTGAGCGCCCATTGATATTCCAGCGCTGCCGCCGCTCGTTCGCCCTGGGCTTCCAGGATCAGGCCATTCAGGTAGCGCCGTGACGGGGTATCGCCCGCTGTGAGCGCCGCCGCAATCGATTCCGCCGCGCTGTCCAGGTCACGCAGTCCCAATTCCGCCTGTGCCAGCGATTCAAACGCAGTGCCGCGTGCATCAGCGGGGGCGGCAGCGGCGGCGGCGCGCAGCAGCGAACGCGCCTGTTCCAATCCGCTGCGGTCATCCGGCGATTCTGCGATCAGCGCCCGCCCACCGAATAACTGCGCTCGCCATGCATCCTGTCCGGCGGCGTTGACCAGTGCGCTCGAATCGCGCACGGCAATCGCATACGCGCCCGCGTAATAGGCCGCCTCCATGCGCTGAAGCTGCACGTCCACATCGGCGCGGATGCCAAGCGCTTCGGTGTAATCTTCGCGTGCCAGGTCGTACTGGCGGCGGCTCAGGTACAGGTCACCGCGCCGGGCATAGAGCGTGAAGGCCGCTTCATCGTCCGCCGCACCGCTCAACCCGCGTGTATAGGCCTCCAGCGCCAGATTGTCGTCTCCGCTGGCGCGATGCGCATCCCCCAACAGGCGGTATCCCTCACGGCTGCCGGGGTACATCAGCAGATAATCCTGCGCCCGCAGCACGGCATCGCCGGGACGATCCTGTTCGAGCGCAATCGTGATGCGCAGCAGGTGCGCGGTGATGTTGGTCGGGTCTACCAGCAGGGTCAGGTAGGCCTGGTAGTCGGCCATCGCCCGCGACCCCTGCCCGTAGAGCGCTTCGGCGCGGGTGCTGAGCAGTTCGGCGTTGGTGCGCAGGTCGGGAATCGCTAATCCCTGGTTCAGGATGCGCGTGGCCTGGTCGAACTGGCGCTGTTGAATATAGCGGCGTGCCATGTACAGGTACGGGCCGGGCAGTTCTTCAAGCACCTGAATCGCCTGATCCGCCCGTTCCTCCATCTGATCGTACAGCTCGGTCGCCCGCACCGGGTCGCCGCCCTGGTCGGCCTGCTGCGCCAGCGCCAGGTACACCGGGACGAACGCCGCATCGATCACGGCCTGTTTTTCGCGGTCGTTGGGAAAGTCTTCTTCGCGGCGTTCTTCAGCCTCTTGCAGCAGGTCGAGCGCACGCCCGGCGCTGCCCTGTTCGACCAGCGCCAGCGCTTCATAGTAATAAATCTCCGGTTCCAGCGGCAGTCCGCTGTCAATCGACGCTTCGCGGGCGGCTGCCAGCGTGGGCAGCGCGATCTGCACCTGGCCGCGAAAGAGCGCGGCGACGGCGTTGTTCTGCGCGTTATCCAGCAGCGGCGGGTTGAAGGGAGTCGCACGGGGCAGGTTGCGCAGATCGGCAGGGGTCACGCCGGGCGGGATGGTCGGGCTGGCGGTCGGGGACTCGCTCGGCTGTGGCGATGGTGTGGGGGTCAGGCCGGGCGTGGGGGTGAGCGTGATTGTCGGGGTGCTGCTGGGCGTGGCCGATGGTCCGAACACGATTTCGGCGGCATCGTCGTTGGTGGTGACGATTACCGCGAACACCACGATGATCAGCGCTAGTACGCCGATGGCTCCGGCAGTCAGGTAGGCACGATACACGACAATATCGCCTTCGCCCGCCCGCCGCCGCGTTTTATGCACGTATTTATACGTCTGTGGAATTTCGCCATCGGTCTCGCGGATCAGCGCGTCGATCTGCCGCTGCGCTTCCGCGATCTTTTCCGGTGGCGGCAGCGGCACGCTGACCGCAGCATCGGCAGGCGGCGGCGGGGCGGCGGGAATCTCCCGATCCGATGTGGCGCGTTTTTGCTCCCCAATGCGGCGCAGTCCGGTTTCGGCAGGCATTGCGCCCAGGGCTTTAAGGGCTGTCTCATTGTTTGGGTTGATTTCGAGCAGCTTTTCCAGGCAGAAGCGCCGTTCGGCGGCATCGCGTGCGACGCTGGCCAGCCACAGCCAGGCTGCTTCGTTGTTCGGTTCGATGCGAATCGACTGCTGAAGCAGCGCCCGCGCATCTTCCTTCTGTCCTGCCTTTGCCGCCGCGATTCCCCGCTGACGTAGTTCCCGCGCCTGATCGCTTGCCACGTCTCGTCTCCCCGATGCTGCCGTAGTTGATGGCTGTCCAATTCCCCCTATTGTACCGAAACGGGCGGCGGCATTCACAAAACATTCCGTGTGGAGATGGTTTGGGGTTCGCAAACAAAAACGGCAGCCCTGGTTACAGGACTGCCGCCGCAGCCTTACGGAAAACGGATAACGTTACGAGAGGGGCTGTACGGTCGCGTTCACCGGGGTGATGCGGCCTTCCAGTTCGGGTTCAACGAGCGCCTGAGCCGCCATGTATTCAGCGACCACCTGGTCGAGCGGCTTACCGAAGTCATACGGGTCGATAGCGTTTTCAGCGAACACGCTGTAGCCGTCGCCACCCGTGCGCAGGAAGTCGTTGGCGACCACTTCATACGTCGCAGCCGGGTCGATGGGGCTGAAGCTGCCATCTTCGCCGCGCACTTCCACGCTGACGATGCGGCTGCCCGCTTCCAGGGTCGGGTCGAAGCTGAAACGGATGCCGCCCACCTGCGGGAAGCGGCCATTTGCGCCCGCCCGGACAATTTCGCCATTTTCGACGGTGGTGCGCGACACGCCGTTTTCCAGCGCCGCAATCACGTCCGCGCCCGTCAGTTGGAAGGTGCTGGTCAGGTTGCCGAACGGCAGCACGGTCAGGACTTCGCCCAGCGTGATCGCGCCTTCGTCAATATCGGCGCGGATGCCGCCCGCATTCATGATCGCGATCTGCGCGCCGGTTTCGGCCAGCATCGCATCCGTGATCAGGTTGCCCAGGTTGCATTCTTCCACGCGGCACACCGTGCGATCCCCAACCAGGAACACGCCAGCTTCCGCGCCAATTTCGGTGGCGCGCAGTTCTTCGATGGGGCCGCTCAGTTCGGTCAGGATCGCTTCAACTGCCGGGTCGGGCGTGATGTAGCGCGAAAGGAAGATCGCATCGCCGTTGATGCTGGTGATCACGCCTTCCGCATCAAACTGCACATCCAGGCGGCCTACGTACTGGTTGTTCGCGCCGTTCTGCGCGTAGTACACGGTTTCGCCCGCGGCGGTTTCAACAGCGACCGGGTAGGTGCTGTTTTCGCCGCTGGCACGGGCGCTGCTGCTGAACAGGGTATGGCTGTGACCGCCCAACACCACATCCACGCCGCTCAATTGGGGCAGCAGTTCCAGGTCGAACTGAATGCCGATGTGCGTGAGCAGGATGATCTTGTTCACGCCCTGTTCGGTCAGTTCCGCAACCGCGCTTTCGACGGCAGGCAGGTAATCCCCGAAACCAATTTCCGGGCTGGGGCTGGAAGTGACGGTCGTATCGTTGGTGGTCAGGCCAATGACACCGACCTGCTGGCCGTTGACATCCAGCACCGTATACGGCGCGACGGCTGCCGCCAGTTCCGCGAACGAACCCCATTCGATGTTGGCACTGACGACCGGGAATTCCAGCCCGCCCACAAAGCTGAGCAGGACGGCTTCGCCGTCATCGAATTCGTGGTTGCCCAACGTCATCGCGTCATAGCCCAGCACGTTCATGAGCTGTACCTGATCCGCACCGCGATACTGCTGGTGATACAGCGACCCTGTGAAACGGTCGCCCGAATCGAGCAGCAGCACATTGCCGCCTTCAGCGCGAATTTGGTTTACGACCGCCGCCTGCCGTGCGACCCCGCCGTTGCCCGCACCGTTCGGTTCATGGGCGGCATGGGTGTCGTTGGTGTGCAGCAGGGTGAGCGCGAAGGTTTCATCCTGGGCGCTGACCGTGCTGGCAAGCGCCAGGGTGAGCAGGCCCGCTAAAGCGAATTTCTTCAACATGCGTTTATCTCCTGTAACAAAACATGCGGTGCATCAAACGCGCCGCTAAGTGTGCGGATGCACGATTATAATTCTTGGGGTTAGGTGTTAAGCGAAGTTTAAGAAATGCCCGGAAAGCCGGGCTGATGCGTATCAGACGGGCGGCCAGGGATAATTGGGGCCTGCGCCGGGCAGCGGGTATCTGCGCAGCTTGAGCAGGGTGCGGATGCGGTTCTGAAATGCTTTGATTTCGATGGCCGAAAGCAGATTCTGCAACTGCTGACGATAGCGGGTCGTCGGGTCTTCAAGCGTGCAGCACAGCCGATCCACATCGGCCAGCAGTGCATCGGGGATGGGTTTTCCGGCGTAATCCCAAATCACGGTACGCAGCTTATGTGCGCTGTGAAACGTGATTCCATGATCGATTCCCCACAGGTGATCCTGCATATCGAGCAGGCAGTGACCGCCTTTACGGTCGGCATTGTTCACGATGGCATCGAACGCCGCCATGCGCATCAACTGAGGGGCAAGCGCACCCGGTTCCTCATTAAAGGAGAAGTAGTTCACCTGGGGGTCATGTTCGATGAACATCTGAACCGAGCCGATCCCGCGTGATCCTTCGCGCAGCACGGTGGGCGGCACAATCAGCCAGCCCAGTTCGCACGAGGTGAGAAACGAGGCGAGTTCGCGGTAGCACAGCGTGCCATCGGGAAAATCCCAGAGCGGGCGTTCGCCTCTTTGCGGCTTGTAGACGGCGTTCATCTTCAGGCCGTTGTGTTCGACGCAGATCAGGAAGGCGTAATTGGAACTCCACCGCAGAATCCCATATTCGGTATCGATCACGCCTTTTTCGAGAATGTCGAGCGCCTGTTCAAAGCTGACTTTGGCGGAAGGCTGAATGCGCGGCGCGGTCGAAGTTTCGACCGCATCGCCGTCCGCTTCCTTTTCATCAATGTCTGGTGAGTCGGAATCCGTCCCGCCGAACTTCGGCGCGTCGTACTCGTCGTGATCGCGGTTGAAATCGCTCAAGTTTACGTCCAGTAATACACTAAGCGTCCGTTGAGCTTCGGGTCTGGGCGGCCAGACTGCACGGTATCCATCGAATGCTGGCTTAGGCCGCGCATCTGTTCACGGCTGCACCACATGCGCACGATGCCGGGTTCATCGCCGCTGTCGGTCTCCAAACCGAACGGGTCGCGTTCGTCGTCCTCATCGTCTTCATCGTCATCCAGCGCCGCCGCCCGCAGACTGGCGACCAATTCCTGAGCGACCAACACGATCATATCACGTTCTTCATCGTAGCCGAGTCCCATCTGGGCGACGCGGAACTTCGGTTCGATGGGATCGCGCAAGTCCATACTGACACTGGGAACGGGCTGAACGGGCGATCCTTTTTCAGGAAACCGCTTGTCCAGATCATCGAGCAGGTCTTTGATCGCTTCACTGAGCGCGTGCGCCTGCTCTTTTTCAATGGTCAGTGTGACGATCTCGTCTTCCTTCCCCGCTTGCAGGTGGAAAATCCGCTGACCTTTGGGGCCTACCGTCCCAATGGTGATGAAATCTACCGGGTTCAGTTCAATTTCGATATTAGGCATTAGCCGATGCCTCATCTGCCGTTCGAGCTGCTGCTGCTGCTTTCGCAGCCTGGGCGCGTTCTTTTTCCATCTGGGTGACATGCGCGACATCGTTCATCGATGCGACGTAAGGCCGCCCATACCCCAACACCAGTGCGCTGATCGACGCGGGCGAGACCATGATGCGCTGGAAATTATCCAGGTGCATTCCCAGGTAATGCGCCAGCACCATCTTGATCAGATCGGCGTGCGAAAAAATCGCCACCAGCAGACGCGGATGCGCCGCTGCAATCCGTTCGATCTCATCGACGGCGCGGTTCTGCACCCCGCGCATGGTTTCGCCGTTCGGAAAATACGCCCGTGACGGGTATTCCTGAATTACATGCCACATTTTGCGCTTGGTCAGGGCGGCGATCTCTTTGCCCTGCCAATCGCCGTACTGCACTTCACCGATGGCGGGGTTCTGCTCGATGTGCAGGTGCGGGTGATGCCGCTGCACCGCTTCGGCAGTCTCCATCGTGCGTTCCAGCGGGCTGGCGATCAGCACATTGAGCGGGGCATCGGCCAGGCGTGCGCCCAAAGCTTCCGCCTGGGCTTTGCCGTCGTCATTCAGATGCACATCCGGTGTCCATCCTGCCAGTTTGCCCGTTTTGACAAAATCGTTCACGGCGTGCCGGATCAAGAGAATTTGTGTCATGCGTTCGGAATCATCAGGTGATTGTGGATACAGCCGACATTATAGCATTGATCGGGCGGCGGATCGCCACCTGCCGCTAAAAGATTAATGTGTTTCTGTTATAATGGGGCGATACTTCGACGGAACAAGGTTGATCTGAAGGATGAAGCTTGGAATCCTTTCCGATATTCACGCTGATCTTGAGCGGCTAAAAGAGGTGCTGGATCGGTTCGAGCAGGTTCACAGGGTCGATCAGATCGTGATCGCGGGCGATCTGGTGGGGCGGGGGCAGTACCCGAACGAAACGCTGGCGCTGGTGCGCGAACGCGGGTTTCTGGCCGTGCGCGGCAATCACGAACGGGTCTATGAAGATGATCCATCGCTGACGGCTGAAAACCGCGAATACCTGAAAGCGCTCTCGTTCGACTGGCGCGGGGTGATCGGCGGGGTGCGCATTTTTCTGACGCATGGTAAACCGGGCAGCCGGGGTGCGCCGGGGAACCCGAAATGGGGGCTGTGGCGCGATCATGTCTCGAATACCTACCTGGATATGATGCTGCGCGATTTGTCGGTCGATGTGCTGATCACCGGGCATACCCATATTCCGCTGTTCGCTCGTGTGCCGCACGGCTGTGTGATCAACCCCGGCTCGTTGTGCGGGTTTTTCCCGCCGCGTGAAACGTCGCATACGTATGGGGTGCTGGATTTAGGCGAGCTGGCGTTCAGCGTATACGATATTTCCTGTCCGCCGTCCGCGTCGCAGGTGCTTTCGGCGTGATCATCGCCTTCGGTGTATTGGTGCATGAAAGACGGGGCGCGATCCCCGTCTTTTTGATTCGATCACAGGTCGCCTGAACGCCAGCGGGTGACGAGCAGATGCGTCGAAGCAAGCGCGATTTCGGGCAGCGCATCGCGCCCGAACCAACCGACGGCGGCGGCATCATCGCCCGCGCACAGGTTGCCACCCGTCCAAAGTGCAGCATACACCAGCACCAGGTCGGCCAGCCCATCGGGATCGGGACGGTGCAGCACCGTGATCAGCCGCCCGGCCTGCACCACCAGCCCAGTCTCTTCGAGCGTCTCCCGTTCGGCGGCAGCGGCGGGCGCTTCATCGGGATCGACAAAGCCCGCCGGCAGCGACCAGCGGCCTTTACCGGGGTCGTTCGCCCGTTCGATCATGAGCAGTTCATCACCGCCCATCAGAGCAGGCCGCACGACGAAAGCCACCACCGCCACTTTCGGATCGAAAAAGACGGTTTCGCCGCACCGTGTGCAGACCGGGCGCGACCTGCCGAATTTTTCGCGGGCTTCGGTGGGCGCGCCGCATTGTGGACAAAAAGGCGCGGTGCGTGCGATCATGATGGCCGCTGACGGTTCAAGCGCCGCCGCGCCAGCGTGGACGCGCCCGCCAGCGCGAAGCATGTCAGCCCCGCGCCAATCAGCACCAGGCCGAAAATGTCCCCGCCGTTGTTGGGTGATACCCGATCAACAGAAGGCGCGTTTTCTGATGATGAGTCAGCGGCGGCATCATCAGCAGAGGACATATCCCCCGCCGGTTCGACCTCCGGCAGCGGTGATGCCGTCAACGCGGCGGTCATGGTCGGCGGCGGCAGGGTTGGCAGCGCCTCAGCCGTGGGTACGGTCGTCGCGGACATGGCGATCAACGTTGGCGGCGGATTCGGGGTGACGGTCGGCATTCCCTGCTGCATATCCAGCGCCGGGGGAGCCAGCGGTTCCGGGCTGGTTTCGCCACCTGCACTGCCTGCCCCGGCGGGTGCGCTCTGGGCATTGGCTCCGCCGCCGACGCCGCCCGCCTGCCCCCCCGCCGCATCTTCCAGGAAAGCTTCTTCCATCTGTGCCAGCGCCGACGAGTCCGGCATCCCGGCGAACGTTTCCAGCGGGGGCGCAAAGGCTTCAAAACTGCGCAGTGCATCATCAAGCGTTGGGGTGGGTTGGGGAACCTGGACGTTCCCCAGGGGTGCTGATTCGGCGGTTTGTGCTTCCGGCTGCGTGCGCATGGCCTCGGATTCATCGGTCATCGCTGCTGCCTGATCCGGCATTGGACTGGCGAGCATCGCAATTTCAATCGTTGATGGAACGTCAGCATCGCCCGGTGTGGAGGCGCTGTTCAGGTTCTGGCTGCGCCCGGTGAAGAAGCTTACGCCGATCACGACTAGAATCACAGCGGCGGCGGCGCTGACCGCGCTGAACCAGGCCGTGAAGGGGAACGGGATCGGCGGTTTGGCCGGGGCTGTTCCCAGACCGACCATTTCAGGTGTGAGCGCATAGCTGCGCGGCGCACGCACAAGCGGCAGCGCTTTGATCAGCGCGAGCGTCTGCCGCAGCGCATCGAGTTCGGCGCGCAGCGCGGCTTCGGTGTGCAGCCGCCGCTCCAATGCCTGGCGTTCGGAATCCGACAATGCGCCATCGACATAAGCGGAGAGCAGTTCAAAATCGGTGTCGTTAAGCGGGCGCGAATCGGACATCACATAAACCAATAACCGGACAATTCATCATGACGCAGTGGTTTAATCACCCTTAAGACGAAAGCGAACGGGCAAAAGTTCCTGTACCGCGCTCAGGCAATCCCGTACCTGCGCCCGCGCCCGGCTTAGGCGGGATTTGACCGTACCAAGCGCCGCATCGGTGATGCTGGCAATCGCGGCGTAGTCATAGCCTTCGATGTCGCACAGCACCAGCACGGTGCGGTAATCGGTGGAAAGCGCGTCGATGCACGCCTGAATTGCCCGCTGAAGATCGTGCTGTTCGCTCACTTGTTCGGGAGTGAGCGCGGGATCGGGCAGGGGTGCGCCGTCGTCGTTTTCGCTGCCGGGCAGTTCATCGACGCTCACGGTGGGGCGGCGTTTATGGCGGCGCAGTTCGTCATACGCCTGGTTGGTGGCAATGCGCATCAGCCAGGCTTTGAAGCTGCCGCCCTGGTAGGTATTCAGGCGGTTATAGGCGGCGATGAACGCGGCCTGGGTCACATCGTCCGCTGTCTGATGATCGCCCATGATGCGATAGGTGAGGGCATACAGGCTGTCCTGGTAGCGCAGCACGAGCGCGTTGAACGCCTCAAGGGACGCGGGCGATCTATCGCGCCGCGCCTGGTCGATCAGGACTGCATCGTTGTGAGGAAGGTTGCTCATTGACAAGCTCGCCATTTCCACCTTATCATACAGGGCATTCGCCCCTTTATAAAGGGGTGGTCATACCGCGCCGCTGTGCTGGAACTGGCATACAGGAACGTCTCAAACACGTTTGCCGAAAGGCATGTGGGTTCGACTCCCACCAGCGGCACACCCACAGGAACCAGGCGAAACCGCCTGGTTTTTTGTTGCCATCTTCGCGCACATTCGGCATACTGTCGTGTGCATCGCGCCTGTGCCACCCACCAGCGGAAACATGACTCCCATTCCCGAACCCCAACCGACACCCCGCTATATCGCCATGTGGTCGGGACCGCGCAACATTTCAACGGCGCTGATGCGCGCCTGGGGCAGCCGTGCGGATACGCACGTCATCGATGAACCCTTTTACGCGCATTATCTGCTGCACACCCCCTACCGGGCTGACCACCCTGGGGCGGAGGAGGTGATCGCCGCGCACGAGACCGACCCGCAGCGCGTGATCGCACACCTGACTGGGCCAATCCCCAACGGAAAGACGATCTTCTACCAGAAGCACATGACGCACCACATGATCGAGGGTATCCCGCTCGATTGGCTGGCACAGGTGACCCATTGTTTCCTGATCCGCGACCCGCGAGAGGTGATCGCGTCCTTCATCAAGGTGATCCCGGATGTAAAGCTCGATCAGACCGGGCTGCCGGGTCAGGCTGCATTGTTCGATCAGGTCTGGGCGCTGACCGGGGAACCGCCGCCCGTGATCGACTCCAATGATGTGCTGCGCGACCCGCACAGGGTGCTGTCGCGCCTGTGTGCGCGCATCGGCGTACCGTTCGACGCGGCGATGCTGGCCTGGGAACCGGGGCGGCGGGCGACGGATGGCGTGTGGGCGAAATACTGGTACGCGGCGGTCGAAGCATCGAGCGGGTTTCAGCCGCAGCGCCAGCACGATGATCCGCTGCCGCTGCATTTGGAAGCGCTGGCCGCCGAATGCGCGGTGCTGTACCAGCGGATGGCCGCGCACCGAATCGTATAACAGGCACGGAAAGGAAACCCGATGAAGCAGACCTACAACCCACAGAATGCCGATCTACTCGTCAACATCAACGGCAGCCTGATCCACCGCGATCACGCCGGGATCAGCCCGTTCGATTCCGTCGTGCAGGGCGGTGACGCGGTATGGGAAGGGCTGCGGGTATACGATGGCCGCATCTTTCGGCTGATCGAGCATCTCGACCGCCTGCACGATTCCGCACGGGCGATGGCGTTTACCGATATTCCAAAGCACGAGACGATCATCGCGGAGATTCGCAAGACACTCGCCGCGAACCACATGCGCGATGGTGTGCATATCCGGCTGACGCTGACACGCGGGGTCAAATATACCAGCGGGATGGATCCGCGCCTGAACACATCCGGACCGACGCTGATCATCCTGCCGGAATTCAAGCCGCCCGTGTACGACAAAGGTGGGCTGACTCTGGTCACATCGAGCATCCGCCGCATCCCGCCGGACTGTGTGGATCAGAATATCCATTCGTGCAACCTGATCAATTCGATCCTGGCCAAACTTCAGGCGAACGCGGCCAATGCCGATGATGCGCTCATGCTCGATATGAACGGGTTCGTGGCCGAAACCAACGCGACCCATATTTTCCTGGTCAAGCGCGGGGTGGTGCTGACCCCGGATACCACGTCCTGCCCCCAGGGGATCACCCGGTCGGTGGTGCTTGATCTGTGCCGGACGCACGCCCTGCCGTTTGCAGTGGGTAATTTCACACTGGCGGATGTGTACAGCGCCGATGAAATGTTCTGCACCGGGACGATGGGCGAACTGGCCGCCGTGACGTGTGTCGATGGCCGCACGATTGGCGATGGCGCGGTCGGCGTGGTCACGCAGCGGCTCAGCGAACTGTTCGTGGCGCTCACGCGCACGGAAGGCGTGCCGATTCTGGCATGAATCCCCTGGTTGTGCGGTGCTGCGCAGAATGGCCGTTCGGCTATACTGGAGTAGGCTATATGGCAGCAGTTGACCATTCTTAAGGGGGATGTCCGACAATGCTCCGCAAAATTCAGAATGGCGCGCAGTTGAGCGCGCAAAGCTGGCAGGCGCTGCGTGAAAACCCGCAGTTGTTGATCTTTCCGCTGCTATCGTTGATCGCGTCGCTGCTGGTGACGGTGGTCTTTTTCATCCCGCTTGCAGGCACGAACCTGATCGATATTTCTGCCGGGCGCGAAGACCCGTCGATCCTCACCCTGATCGTCCTGTTCCTGTACTACGTGGCGAACTACACCGTGATCATCTTTTCCAATACCGCGCTGATCGCGGCGGCATCGAAGGCAATTCGCGGCGAGAAGCCGACCGTGCGCGACGGACTCGACCTGGCGATGTCGCGGTTGGGTAAAATCCTCCCGTATGCCATCATTTCCGCGACAGTGGGCATGGTCGCCCGGTCGATCAGCCAATCGGGGCGGCGGTCGAACAATCCGATCCTGGCGATTCTGGCGGCCATCCTGGGAAGTCTGCTTCAGGGCGCGTGGAACATCCTGGTCTTTTTCGCGATCCCAGTGCTGGTGTATGAAAACGTCGGCGTGGTCGATGGGTTGAAGCGCAGCTTTCAGTTGTTCCGGCAGACATGGGGCGAATCGTTCACAGGCAGCACGGTGATAGGCGGGATTTCATGCCTGCTGTATGGCGCGGTGATGTTGATCGGCGCGGTGCTGATCGGGGCGGCCTTCGCATCCGGTTCGGTGGCGCTCAGCATTGCGGCGGTGGTCGTCGTGGTGCTGGCAATTTTGGCACTGGGTCTGCTCAGCGGGGCGGTCAACGGGGTCTTTCAGGCTTCCATGTACCTGTACGCGACAACCGGCGATGCAGGCCAGTATGTCGATACTGAACTGGCGCGCCAGGCGTTCGGCGGTGTTCAGTCTTAAGCGGAGAACAGGCACAAAAACGGCACCAGCCAGCAAAAAAGGGCTGGTGCCGCTGCATGTCATGGCGCGGCATTATGCCTTGCGTTCCATCGTCGCGTTGAGTTTTTCCAGCGCGGCGATCATGCGTTCTTCGCGCACTACGACTGGGTCGAGCGCTGCCGCCGCAGCCGCAGCCGCAGCCGCTTCTTCTTTGGCTTTGCCCAGCCGCGAGAGCCTGTTGATCGACCGGATGATCAGGAACAGCACGAACCCGACGATGATCAGGTTGACGATGGTGTTCAGGAACAGGCCAATATTGATGGTGACCGCGCCCGCTGCTTGCGCCGCTGCCAGCGTGCGGTAAGGGCCTGCCGGGTCGCCATCGCGCAGCAGGATGAAAATATCGTCGAAGCGCAGCCCGCCCAGCAGCCCGATGAACGGGGTGATCAGGTCGGCCACCAGCGAATTAACGACCGCGGTGAAGGCCGCGCCGATGATGATGCCGACGGCCAGGTCAAGCGCATTGCCCTTCAGGATGAACTCACGAAATTCTTTCAGCATGGCCTTGATCCTTTTGGAGTAGTGGTACGATTGCGACTTAGATCACCACGACACATAGTAGCAAAATTTTGCACTAAGCGAACCGTAAATATTCACCACGCGCATTACGCCGCCATAGCGCGCCAGGCGCAACCCGATTAAACTACCCTCCACATCGGGTATTCAGGGATAGTACGGTAAGGATCAGCATGGGGCGGTTCCTGGTTTCGTTCGCTGCCGCGCTGGTAATGGGCGCGCTGATTGGCCTCTACCTGGGATGGGTACAGTTCCCGGTACAGTACATCGACAGCCCAGCCAGCGACCTGGCGCAGCGCTACAAAGATGAATATACGGTCATGATCGCGGCGGCCTACGCCGATGACCGCGACCTGACGGGCGCTATCGAGCGGCTGCGCGTGTTAGGGGTCGAAAATGCGCCCGCTTATGTGCAGGAGACGACCGAACGGTTCATCACCAACTCGCGGGCGCTCGATGAAGTGCAGACGATGGTGATCTTCGCGGAAGGGATGGGACGGCTGACCCCGATCATGGAGCCTTACCGTCCGGTCACACTGCCGGGGCAGGGATAAGCGGCCATGACCGAACGCAGACGAGAACGCGCCGCTGCCCATGATGGGCAGGATGCGCCGCGCCCATCGAGACGCTATCAGCGCCCGCGCCGCTCATTTTCCTGGGCAGGGGTGCTGATGGGGCTGGCATTGGGCATCGGCGCTGGCCTGTACTGGGCGTGGGAGGTGCAGCCGATCCGCGAATTCGATACCGAACCCTGGCAGTTGGCGGACGATGACCGGGCGGCCTACATCGTTGCGATTACGCTGCGGTATGCCAGCACGGGCGATGTGGGGCAGGCGGTGCAGGCGTTGATCGATCTGCGGCTGCCGGGCGATCCGATTCAGACGGTGGCGGATACCGCGTGCCAGCTCGCCACGACGGGGTATTTGGACAGTGCCAGCGGTCTGAACGCGATCCGGGCGATGCTGCGCTTCTACCAGGGACAGGGGCGCACAGGCTGTGCCGATTCGATCATCCCGGCGGCGGACGTGCTGCCCACCCAGATCATCGAGATTCAAGCGCCGACCAATACCCCGACCCTGCCGCCGCCCGCGACCAAAACGCCGACTCCCGGTGGGCTGCCCGGCGGCACGGCCACACCCAACCTGGTGATCATCCCGACGAGCGCGCCACAAAGCGATTTCCTGTACATCAATGCGACCACCTACTGCGATGCGGCGGCCAGCGGCATCATCGAAGTGTACGTGTACC
The DNA here is from genome assembly GCA_033764035.1 of bacterium. Classification (GTDB taxonomy): domain Bacteria; phylum Chloroflexota; class Anaerolineae; order Aggregatilineales; family Phototrophicaceae; genus Flexifilum. The sequence continues at coordinate 144,232 of JANRJJ010000022.1, read as the reverse complement.
AGGTCAACGGGGCGACAGGTGTTCCCGGCCAGGCGGTGCGCGCTCGCTGGGATGGCGGGGAAAGCACGTTCTTCACCGGGCTGAAGCCAGAGCGCGGCCCGGCGTATGCCGATTTTCAGATGGAAGCGAACGTCAGCTATATCGTGGATATGCCCGGCCAGGCCGACCCGCTGCCGCAGCCGTTGGTGGCGGTGACGTGTACCACGCCGGACGGCCAGCGGGCGGTCATCAGCTACCGGGTGACGTTCCGCGAAGTTTCGTGATAGTTAAGGAGAGAGAAACATGGCACTGCATATCAACCGGAATGCAATACCGTTTGCCCACCAGTTGATCGAAGCCGGGGCGCGGGCGCGCAGCACCCGTTGGGAAACCACCGCGCCTTCGTTGGCACAGGCGGAACGCTACCGCCGCGAACAGGGCGATGAGGCGTTCGCCAACTGGCACCTGGCGTATGATACCGATCCGGGTGAAGCGGCGCGCTGCCAGTTCCCGATTGGCGATTTCACGCGGGTGCATGAAAATGCGGTGCGGGCGGCGCGGCGCTATGGTGAACTGCACAACGTCCCGGAACTGGTGGAAGCGGCGGACGAGATTCTCGACCTGTTCGACCGCATGAACGCCTGTTAACCGCCGTTCTGCCGCAGCGTGATCTGTAAATCGGCGGGCGCGTTCTGCCGGGGACGTGACCACGCCAGAATCAGCGCGTCGGGGCTGGCGTACAGTGCAGGCGGGTCGATCACCGGGGTGCAGCGCGTGACCATTTCGGCGGCGAAAATCTGTCCCTGGTTGAACAACACAATGCCCAATGCCTGATCTTCTGTGCTGCTCACGGCTGCCGAAACCGCGCGCTGCGCCGGGTCGTTGAGCGGGCGCGCCCACGCATACGGCGCGGGCAGCAGTTCCGGCGGCGACCAGGCAAACCCGGTCAGACTGCCGGTGCTGAGCCACGTTTCGCGGCGGCCATCGTCACGGGTCAGGTTCCAGAACAGGTAGCCTGTGCCGGTGGCATCGGCTGCCGCGTACAGGCTGTGGATCAGCGTGCCGGGGGTGCGGCTGACCCGCCCGGCGATGCGCGCCGATTCGATCAGGGTGCCGTCGTACACCAGCGCCCGAATTACGCCATCGCCCGTCCCCTGTTCGTACAGCACCCACAGACTGCCATCATCCGCGCCGATCAATGCGGGATGGAGCGCGTCCGCCGCCAGCGGAATCGGCTGCCCCGGTCGGCCATCGTTATCGATGCGCCGCAGCGTTAGATTCGCTTCGTTGGTGCGCGCACCGCTCCATGCCACCCACAGCGATCCATCCGGGCTGCGGACGGCGGCATAATCGTACACGCGCTCGTTTTCGGCAGAAAGGCGCAGCGGTCCGCGCACAATTTCGCTCGTCGGCGCGATCAGCGCTGAAAACAGGCCGGGCTGACGGCTGGTTTCGTCCAGGTCAATCCACAGGACGAACACCCCGCCCGCCAGCGCGGGAAATGCGGTCTGGGCGCGGGGTTGAATGGGCGGCAGTGTGAGCGTGATCGGCTCGGTCAGGGCGGCATTGATCCAGCGGCGCATGACCTGGCGTGCGCCCGTGCCATCGCTCGTCACATAGGCCAGCGCGATCTGCTGATCCGGCAGCACGGCCAGCGCTGGCGGGGCGGCTAACCCGGCGCGCGCCAGCGTCAGCACATCGCCCCACGCCGATTCGACGGGGCAGGGATCGGGCGTGGGCGTGGGAGCCGGGGCTGCCGTGCAGTGCGCATTGGTCAGCAGGATGAAGAAGGCCGACAGCAGCAGGCGCAAACTGAACGGTCGCTCAGCTTTCGCTGATTGGGGCAACGTCGGCGGGACCCATGTACTCAAGTTTCTTCGGGGCGTAATACGCGATGGTCTGCATGATATACTGCGCGATTTTCAGTTGAATGTTGGGCAGTACCGCTTCAGCGCGCCCGGCGTACAGCGCGATGTGATAGCGCGATTCGCCGTTGTAGACCAGCTTGCGGACGAACCATCCCGCGGGGCTGTTCGCGCGTGCCGCGACCGCCGCCTCCGCACCGGTGACTTCTTCCCATGTGAACGTCGTCCCGTTCAGCGTCACCGCCTGCGGGTTAATCTGGAAATGCTGGTCGATAAAGGCGATCTCGTTGGGCGTGTACTCGTTCGGGTTCGGCGCTTTGCTCAAGCGCGCCAGGTAAGGCATTCGTGTATCCTACAGCTCATCATCGTGCGAGTGTACAAGCGCGATAGTGTAGCATGTTATGGCGCATCTAGGGATGCGGCATCCGAGGATGTGGTATTCGGGTCGATCACGGCGATGCGAATCGTGACGGGGGTGCTGGCCGTGCCATCGATGCGGTAGGCAGTCGCCGTCATCTGGTGCAGACCTTCGCCTTGCGCCAGCCAGTTCATTTCGACCGTGAATACCGGGACGGCTTCGCGTTCGACGGGCGACCCCTGCTGATGCGGCTGATCATCCACACTGAGTTCGACCCGTGCGATGCCCGTTCCGTTTTCATCGCGCCCCAACAGGCGAATTTGTACGTCCGTACCGCTCAACACACTGGTATTATCCGCCGGGTACAAAAATTCGACGGTAGGACGTGGATTGCCGCTGGTGCCGATGATATCGAGCGTGCAGCCTGCCGTATACCCGGCGATGCCCGCCAGAAGTGCTATCATCCCGGCCAGGGCGCGTGCAGTGCGGTTGCGGGGCAGTGCCATGCTGATCCTTTCGCTGAGCGCCCGATTGTAGCACCGGATGCGGCGGGTTCTACCCCTAATCAAGACAAGGAAAATGCGGATGCGAATCGATATTCTGACCCTGTTTCCCGCCATGTTCGATGGCCCGATGACGGAAAGTATGCTCTGGAAAGCACGGGATCGCGGTCTGCTCGATCTGCGCCTGCACAATATCCGCGACTGGACGACCGACCCGCATCGCACGGTCGATGATACGCCCTACGGCGGCGGCGGCGGGATGATCATGAAGGCGGATATTGTCACGCGGGCGCTGGAAGGGGTGCTGAGCGACAGCGCATCGGTACCGCCGCCCGTCCTGCTGATGAGTCCACAGGGGCGGTTGTTCAATCACCGAATGGCGGTCGAACTGGCGCAGCATGAACGACTCGTGATGCTGTGCGGGCGCTATGAAGGGATCGACGACCGGGTACGCGCTTTGATGGTCACCGATGAGGTGAGCATTGGCGATTATGTGCTGACGGGCGGCGAACTGCCCGCGATGGTGATCGTCGATGCGGTGATCCGCCATATCCCCGGCGTGTTGGGGGCAGAAGGCGCGGCAGACCACGACAGCCACGCCGATGGCATTCTGGAGGGGCCGCAGTACACGCGCCCAGTTGAATTTCGCGGGTTGAGGGTGCCGGAGGTGCTGCAAAGCGGCGACCATGCCGCGATGCAGGCGTGGCGGCGCGAAGAGGGGCTGCGGCGTACCTGGCGCAATCGGCCTGATCTGCTGCGCACCGCGCCGCTGAGCGATGCGGATCGGCTGCTGCTGGCAAAATATGCGCGGGAAGATGCTGAAGCCCGAAAACGCTAAACCCTTATTGAGCCGCGCATCACCATCCGCTATACTCAGTGTGGCGTGATATTGTTGGCGTATGCGTCAACCGTTGGTCGTGAACATCAGGAATCGAGAAAAGCGGAATGGCTCAGGAATACCGGAGCGAGATTCTGGAGCGCACGCTCAAGACCCTTCACATCGCCGTCGATGGGGTGAAAGCATCGGTGATCGTGAACAACGATGGGCTGCTTGTCGCGGCCTACCCACCGGGCGATGATGATAACCCCCATCAGAACCCGACCAGCAGTCCCCAGGTCGCGGCGATGAGTTCCACCTTGATCAGCCTGGCGGAACGGACGCTGCGTCGTCTTGCCCAGGGTGACCTGGAACGGCTGCTGATGGAAGGCGAAGAAGGTGTGATCGTGGTGTACCCGGCAGGGCGGGCATCGCTGGCCGTGCTGGCGGAAAAAGACGCACGGTTGAGCCATGTGCTGTTCGCCACCCGCAAGGCGGCAGCCCAGGTCGCAGAAATTTTAGGCGCGCGGCGCTGATTTCAGGCGATACCGCGATTCAGCACGGCTGCTTTACGCATGCCAGAGGACACGGAAGGGGCGCTTGACCACTGGGCGAGCGCCCCTTTGTGTGTGCGTACATCAGCGGCGTTTCTGAAAGATCACGCGGATGACCATCTTGCCCAGCGTCAGTTCATCGCCATCGCGCAGCGTGACGGGTAAATGGGGCTGAAGCTTCGTCCCGTTGATGGCGGTGCCGTTGCTGCTGCCCAGATCGGTCACTTCCAGGCGCGTCTCTTTCAAACGCAGCACACAGTGATTGCGGCTGACTCCCATGCGGTAGCCCGCGTATGCCGTCAGGTCGATTTCCGGCGCGCTGCCCGTCACCGGGTCACGCCGCCCGATGTTGGTTTCCGGCTTCGGGAAGAACAAAATCGGCTGCGGCGACCCTTCGATCTCGAAGCGCAGCACCATATCGCGTTCAAACCGGTCGGTTCCGGCGCTGCGGATCGCGTCGATCATGCTGGCCACAGGCGAAGGGACTGCCGGGGGTTGTGGGGCGTTTGGCGCGGCTCCAGCGTCGGCAGCAAGCCCGGCTTCGGACAAATTGGCGGTTTGCGGGGGCGGAGCGGCGGGCGCGATGGGTTCCTGATTGAACTTTTTCGTGCTGACTGCATCTTTTTCGCCCGCCACCAGCGGAGTGGCGCAGAATTCGCAGACCAGCACCCCCGCACGGTTGAGCCGTTTACAGTTTGGGCAGATATTCGCTTCCACCTGGGGCGCGGCAGATGGCGGCGCGGCAGGATCAGGAGTGGGCGGAATCGACATGGGTGGGTTCACATCCTTTGCGGCAGGCGGCGAAAAAAACGATTCAGTAATAGGGTCTGGAACCGAACGCGGCACCCCCTGGGCAGCTACGGACGGTTCGGGGGCTGCGGAGGGAGGGACAGCCGGGGGTGCGGGGGCATTGGGCGGTACAGTTTCCTGTGACGGCATCCCCAGGGAGGGCGTACCCAGGGAGGGCGTGCCGCGGTCCGCGTCAGTGTGTGGCGCGCTGCGCTGCAACTCGTTGCGCTGTGACACGTCGTCCTCGTCGATAGGCCTGGTCGTGGCTCGGTTTTCGGGCGCATCCTGTTCCGACGGTTCCTTGTCGGCTGCCGCAGCGGGTATCGCTTTCGATTCAGAGGGGGATGGTACAGGCTGCGCCTGCTGGTTTTCTGGCTGATCGTTCATCGCATTGTCTCCGTGAACCGCTTGTAAGGACAGTACAATCCCTTACGATGCGGTATTGTATCGTTCGTACAGCGTTCCATGCAATCTGTGACCGATCTCATCAAACGAACACCAGGACAGCATGAAAGTGATAAGCAGCAGACCTATTCGGCACTTCGGCATCCTGATCGGCCTGATCGTGTGTTCGATGGCCTTCAAACTGCACCGCATCGATGACCAAAGCATCTGGTTCGATGAGGGCTATTCCTGGAACGCCGCCGTTCAGCCGACGATGATCACAGCGGCCAATGCCGATTCGACCAATCCGCCCGTCTATTATGCGCTGCTGCATCCTGCCGTCGCCCTATGGGGCGATTCAGCGTTTGCGCTGCGCTTTTTTTCGCTGATCTTCACCCTGCCGCTCATCCCTCTGGCGTACCGCCTGGCCATACGCATCAGCCAGCCAGCCTATCGCCATCGTGCGGGTTGGTCCGCCGCGCTGCTGGCGGGGCTGCTGCCGTCGCTGTGGTGGGCAGCCCAGGAAGCCCGCATGTACGCGCTGATGGCGCTGCTGGTGCTGATCTGTGCTTTAGCGTTCGATCACCTGCTTGCTCACCCGTCGCGCCGCACCATTGGGATAGTGTGTGCATGTGAACTGACATTATTGTATACCCATAATGCCGCCCCTGTAATCGCCTTCTGGCTTAATTTTTCTGTCCTTAGTGCCTGGTTCATGCAACGCTCATCTAAGCGTATCCCGCTCACGACCTGGGCAGCAGGCCAGGCGATTACGCTTGGTTTATGGCTGCCGTACTTCGTTGGACGCTTCCTCAACCTTTCGGGCGCGAATGCGTCGGTATCGAGCGCCCCCGTGCCATCCCTAGAACTGCTGACCGATCTGTGGGCTTCTTTCTGGGTTGTCCCCTACGAACGAGCGGCAGCCGGGACGGATGGCTTGATCCTGCCGCTGGCTATCGCGCTGGTGTGTGCGGTAGCGGCGTGGGACGGCATCCGCCGTGCGCCGCGCATCGGCTGGATGTTCGCGCATGTGGCCGTGCTGACGTTCGGCGTGGTCGCCGCACTGATCGTGTTGGGTAACGAATTTCATGGGCGCTACCTGGTCATGATCGCGCCGCTGCTGGCGGTCGGGTTGGGGGCGGCGGCTGGGCAGGCGCGCCGCGCTGGTGGGGTACTGGCGGTTTCGCTGGCGGCGTTCAGCGTGTACGGCATCGTTTCTGCGTGGAATCCGGCCAGCCCATTCCGTCATGACGATGCGCGGGGGATGGTGCGCCACTACGCCGAAACCCTGACGGCGGCGGATACCGTGATCGCGTGGTCGTATGCGGATCGCTATGAACTGGCGTACTACTGGCCGCGTGAACAAGTGCAGGCTGCCCGGCTTACCCTGCCGGAAGGCGCAGACCTGGAGCAGATCGCGCCGCTGCTGCCGGCAAGCGGCGATACCGCGCTCAACGTGTGGTACACCCAGCGAGCCGATTATCGTGGGATGATGGGCTGCCTGCTCGAACATGGCACACACGCTCCACCGGAGGTATTCACCACGTATGGCATGACCAGCCTCACCTTTCGCAGTCCGTCGCCGCCGCGTGTGACGTTTGCCCCAGTCGATGCCGCATTTAACGACCCACGCAGCGGCGATACATGGGCGCGCTTGGTCAGCACCGGGGCGCTGCCAGCCGGGTTCCGGGCGGATCAGGCGGCCTGTGTGCCGCTCGAACTGCGCCTGACTCGCCCGTTGGCGGTCGATCTGAAAGCGGCGTTGGTCGTGACCGATGCGGCGGGCGAACCGCTGGCGGCGGGTGACGCGCTGGTCACCGATGATGCGATCTTCGCCACTGCTGACCAACGCACGACATCTGCCGCGCAGCCCGGCGAGCTGATGCGCGCTTTTCCATCGGTGCGTCTGCCCGCTGGAGCGCCCGCCGGGGCTTACACCGTGTGGGTGCGCGTCTACGATGAAGCGCAGCATCCGGGAGGGCTGGTTCCAACGGGCGCTGGCCTGACAATACGCAATGGCCGCAGCATCGCCATTGGACGGTGGAAGGTCGAAAGCGCGGCATGGCCTGTCCCTCCCTATGACCCGGCGGCGGCCATCGCCATCACACCGGAACTTACGCTGATCGCGGTCGAAGGCGTGCCGCCGCCGGAAAGCCCCGTGCGCAACGGCGAGCGATTCCGATTGGCTTTAGCTTGGCTGGGTGAGGGGACGCTGCCTGCGGTCACGCTGGCGGCACAAGATGGATCGTGGGAAGGGGTGTTTGCAGGCGCTCAACGGGCTGAAGGCGGCTATGTGCGCGAAACGCGCTGGGTGCAGGTCGATTCGGATGCGCCGACTGGAACGGCAGAGGTGCGCATCGGGGAGCGAATCATCGCTACCTTTACGGTCGAGTCGCTGCCCTTTGTGGATACGCTCCCGCCGCTGGAACGGACATACGATCACCAGATCGGTGAGATCGGCGTGCTGGCGGGGGTGAATGGACTGGCGGGGCGTTGGACGGTGGACGATCTGCCGGATATGACGCTGATCTGGCAAGCGCTGAGCGCTTCGCAGCAGCCGTATATCGTGTTCGTACAGGTGATCGGTGCCGATGGCCGGGTGATCGCCCAAAGCGACTCCGCACCTGGAGGCGGCACACGCCCAACAACCGGCTGGCGGGCGGGTGAAATTGTGACCGATGTGCATACGCTGACGGCAAACGGCACGTTGGTGCCAGGCGATGCCGACGTGATCGCCGGGATGTATGACCCGGTGACCGGGGAACGGCTGCGGTTTGCCGATGGGCGCGATCATGTCGTGTTGGGGCGGGTGCGTATCGAATAATGCGCCGCCGCGCCTGACGAGTTCATCAGGCGCGGTGGCAGTAAGCAGGCTAACTTAGGGGGCAGCGGTGCCGATGTGGAAGGCCAGCAGGTATTGGCCGAAGGTGGCCTGATCGAAGCTGGTGAAGTTGAAGCGCAGGAAGTTGGAGTTCGCGTCCTCATTGAGCGGTACGCCGCTGACGGAACGGACGAGCATGGCATCGAAATCGCCGCCATTGACCCTACCCTCCGCTGTTTCGATGAAGCTGCCGCTCAGGTTTTCGCTGGGTGCGTAACAGCGGCTGGAATCGCCCGCATCATCGCACAGGACGGGCGTACCGTCGGCATCGACATAAATTTCGTCGTTCACCACCTGGTACATATACGGATCGAGCTGGTTGGTGCGGGCGATCATGTACACGCTCAGCGGTACATCGCTGAAGGTCATGCCGGGGGTGACGCGCAGCGCGAACGGGTCGCCCGCACCATCGCCATCGGTCACGCCCATCCCTTCAAGGATCAGGACGAATTCCCCGGTGGCATCGCCAAAGCCGCCGACGACGAGCGAAATATCCGCGAACGTGCCGCTGCTGTTGTTGGCGAAGGTGACCCGTGAACTGAGGTTGGAACCGGCCACGCCGCCTGTGGTGGGCAGGTCGAGTTCATAACGGGCGGCGATGTCGTCGTCGTCGCTGCACAAACCGTCGCCGCTTTCACCCAACACTGCCAGCACAGGATCGAACCCGTTCAGGCCGATGGCGGTAGCAGTGTAGTTGAACCCGGAACGCATCTGGATCACGCGGATTTCCACCCCGTTGGTGAAGCTCACCCCACCGTCACAATCGACGGCCACCCCCGGCGACAGCGACGCATTCGACGTATTCGGAGCCTGGTTGCTGTCGGTGCCGCCGCCGCTGCCATCGACAAAACCGCCTTTGTCCGTGCCGCTGGTTTCGGTATTGCCGAAGGCCGATTGATTATTGGTGGACTGCTGCGCTGGCGCTGAATCAGCCGGGGCGGTGCCGATATGGAAGGCCAGCAGGTATTGGCCGAAGGTGGCCTGTTCGTAGCTGGTCATGACGAAATTGAAGAAGTTCTGGTCGGCATCGCTCGAAAGCGCCAGGCCGTTCAGGTCGAAGCTGAGCATCGCGTCGAGCGATTCGCCGCGCACGATGCCGTTGTTCGTCGCAACGCCCGCCCCATCCAGCGATACCGATTGTCCCCAACAGCGGTTGGTATCGCCGCCATCGTCACACCCGATGATACCGCCGCTGCTGTCTTCGAGCGGGTTTCGGTCGCCGTCGATGCGGTACATGAGCGGATCGACGTTGCCTTCACGCCCCAGCATGTACACGGTGAGCGGCACGCCGGAGGCGACCATTTCCGGGGTGAGCCGCAGACTGAACGGGTCACCCTGGCCGTCGGCATCGGTCACGGCCATGCCTTCCAGGATCAATACGAACTCGCCCGTCGCAGCGCCGAAGCCGCCGACCACGAGCGAAATATCCGCAAACGATTCCGCACTGTTCTGGCTGAAGCGCACCTGGGCGCTGAGGTTGGAGGCGGCCACGCCCCCAGTGGTAGGCAGGTCGAACTCATACGATGCGCCCGCCGAATCATCGTCGCTGCACAGACCTTCACCGTTTTCACCCAGTACGGCCAGCACGGGATCGAACCCGTTCAGGCCAACAGCGGTGGCGGTATAGGTGAAGCCGGAACGCATCTGGTTGATGATCACTTCAATACCGTTGTCGAAGGTTGCGCCGTTGTCGCATGTGACACTGACTCCCTGCTGCGCCTGGGAAAGCGCCGGGATGAACAGCACTGCCATCAGCAAGCCGAGCATGTAGGAACGAAACTTCATCATGGCTCCCGCAGAATGGTATAAAAACCGACGCTTTCATTGTACGGATTTTGGCGAAATGCACTGCATATGCTGTCGAAGCTGGCCTGTCAAATTGTTTGAATACACAAATGCTTCGCCAGATAGCCTTAATGCTTTTGCGGTCAAGTCCCCTTCTAAGATAGAGCAAAGGCACACATTCAAAAGCATTCCGTGAAGAAGTGTTCATCTTGCTCACCTGCCTTAAGGGTGAAAAGCGCTGTAATCTGCGCTTCACAGAGGATCACGCTTCACGCATCGACCTGGCAAACCCTGAGCGAGGCACGCATGACAGCAGAGCAGAACGGACATGGCGTTCACAAGGTGGCAGATGCCGCCGAGACGGACGCGCTCAAACGCAGCGAGTATCTGTACCGCCAGTTAGCGAGCAATTTTCCGAACGGCGCGGTCGTGATTTTCGATCATGACCTGCGCTATGTCTTGGTCGATGGCCTGGGGCTGGCGGAAGTCGGCCTGGACAAAGCCGCGATGGAAGGGAAAACGATCTACGAAATTTTCCCACCTGAAACCTGTGCATCGCTGGAAGGACCGTACCGTGCGGCGCTGGCGGGCGATGCGACGACGTTTGAAGTGCCGTTCGCAGACCGTGTGTACCGCGTCTCGAATGTGCCGATCCGCGATGAAAGTGGCAGCGTGATCGCTGCGCTGACCATGACTCAGGATGTGTCGGCGGCCATCCGCGCTGAAAAAGCGCTGGCGCTGCGGGCGCGCGAACTGGAGATCGTGACCGAAGTCGGCACGGCGATCAGCACGATCCTTGACCTGGAAACGCTGCTGCAAAAAGTGGCCGACCTGACCAAAGAACGCTTCGAGCTGTACCATGCTCACCTGTACTTGTACGACAGCAGCGCCCAGGGGCTGCGCATTGCAGCGGGCGCGGGCGATGTGGGGCGCACATTGAAAGCACGCGGTCACTTCATCGCGCTGAGTACCGAACGGTCGCTGGTGGCGCGTGCGGCGCGCAGCCTGGAAGCGACCATCAGCAACGATGTGACCGCCGAACCGGATTTCCTGCCCAACAGCCTGCTCCCGGAAACCCGTTCGGAAATGGCGATCCCGATGGCCATCGGCTCTACGCTGATCGGCGTGCTGGACGTGCAGTCGAGTCTCGTCAACCGCTTCACCGACGATGAAAAGCGCACCTTCAGCGCGCTGGCTTCACAGATCGCAGTTGCGGTGCAGAATGCGCGCCAGTTCGACCGCGTGCGCCTGTACGGTGACCTGGTGGTGAACATGACCAGCGGGTTGTACGTGTACCAACTGGAAGAAGCGGGCAACCCGCTGTCGCTGCGCATGATTGCGACCAATCCCACCGCCGCCGCATTCACCGGCGCACCGATGGAATCGGTACTGGGGCGGACGATTGGTGAAGCCTTCCCCGGCCTGGTTGAAACCGAAATCCCGCGCATTTATGCCAACATCGCTGAAAAAGGTGGGACTTGGGAAACCGAAAACGTCGCTTACAGCGATGATCGCGTGCTGGCGGGCGCGTTCGCGGTGAAAGCATTCCCGCTGCCAGGCCGCAGCGTCGGCGTGACGTTCGAGAACATCACCGAACGCAAACGCGCCGAAGCTGAAAAAGAAGCGCTGACCGCCCGTACCGCGCTGCTGGCGGCCTTCAACAGCGCGCTGGCGGCGGCAGTCGATGAACAGGACATCGCCAATGCGATGGCAAAAATTGCCCAGCAGTACGGCATCGCGTCTGGTTTCATTCTGTATATCAATACCAATGCCGATGGCAAGCCGGAAACACTCGATGTGATGGCCGGGATCGACAGCGAGGGCAATCCGTTCCCGCTTGAAGCGCTGCCCGCCACACATGTCCAGTTCGATCAGTTTCCGACGCTGACGGCCATGCTCGAAAACCCGTATGTGCCGTTCTATGTCGATGATATTGATGCAGAACATCCGTTGATCAACGAACAAACCCGCTTTTTCGCCAGGGCGACACAAAGCAGCGCCTACATCCTGCTGCCTGTGTACAAGAACAACCGATGGGTGGGTGCGGTCACGTTCAATTGGACGACTCCGCAGCGTTTCGGGGACGATGTACGGTCGCTGATCGGGGAAATCTACCCGAACCTGAGCGCAGCGCTTAGCACCCGCCGTCAGTATCTTGATACGGTAGCTGCCGAACAGGAAGCGAAAACGCTGGTGCAGCGCCAGCAAATCGCAGCCGGGATCAGCACCGTCGTTGCGACCATCACCCACATCGACGAGATGCTGCAAACAGCGGTAAACCTGATCAAAGAGCGCTTCAACCGCTACCATGCGCATATTTACCTGCTGGATGAAGCGGGCAGGACGCTGGTGCTGGCCGCTGGGTCGGGCGATGCAGGCCGGAAGATGCAGGAGCGCGGCCACAGCATCCCGCTGGATCGCGAGCATTCGCTGGTGGCACGCGCCGCCCGCACCCGTACCGGGGTGGTATCGAATAACGTGCTGGTGGAAAGCGATTACCTGCCCAACCCACTGCTGCCGGAAACCCGTTCGGAACTGGCACTGCCGCTCGTCACCAACGATGTGCTGATTGGCGTGCTGGATATTCAGGATGACCGCCTGAATGCTTTCGACGACTCCGACGTGTTCGTCAAAACCCTGCTCACCACGCAGATCGCCACGACCGTACAAACCCTGCGCACGCTCGGTTCAGTGGAACGCGCCCGCCAGGAACTCACGCGCATTTATGACCTGTCGGTCGATATGATTGGCACGGCGACGCATGAAGGCTATTTCAAAGCGCTCAATCCTGCGTGGATGAATATCCTGGGCTGGTCGTTCGAGGAACTGACGGCAAAACCGTTCGTCGCTTTCGTTCACCCGGACGATGTGCAGCCGACGCTCGATGAATATGCACGCCAGATTCAGGAAGGCCGCACCTCGATTTCGTTCGAGAACCGCTATATGTGCAAGGATGGATCGGTCCGCTGGCTGTCGTGGAACGCGGTTCCGGTGGCAGCCGAAGGGATGACGTATTTCGTCACCCGCGACGTGACCGACGAGAAACGCGCCGCCCGCAGCCTTCAGGATATGCGGTTCGCGCTTGACCAGCACGCGATTGTGGCGATCACCGACCAGCGCGGCCATATCCTGTCCGCGAACGACAAGTTCTCGGAAATTTCGGGCTACAGCCGCGAAGAACTGGCGGGACAGGAAGACAGCCTGATCAAGGCCGGGCAGCAGGACGGTGTACAGTTCCCCGATCTGCTGCCGACGATCACGAGCGGTAAAGTGTGGAGCGGTGAAATGCGCAGCGTGCGCAAGGATGGCAGTGCGTACTGGGTGAACACGACCATTGTGCCGTTCCTCAACGAAGACGGCCATCCCTATCAGTATATCGTTATTCGCAACGACATCACCAGCCGCAAGGAAGCGGAAGATGCCGTGAACGCCCGTGCGCGTGACCTGGAAACGGTGGCGCAGGTGAGTACGGCGGTCACGACCATGCTCGACCGCGATCAACTGCTGCAAACGGTCGCTGACCTGACCAAAGACAAGTTCAACCTGTATCATGCGCACCTGTACCTGATCGATGAACGCGGCGATTACCTGAACCTGGCGGCAGGATCGGGCGAACCGGGCCATGTCATGAAAACCCGTGCGCACCGCATCCCGTTCACGCATCCGCATTCATTGGTCGCCCGCACAGCGCGCAGCCAGCGCCCGACGGTTTCCAACGACGTGACCCACGAACCGGACTTCCTGCCCAACCCGCTGCTGCCGGATACCGCGTCGGAAATGGCGATCCCGATGGTGGTCGGTGATCGTCTGGTTGGGGTGCTGGACGTGCAGTCGGAACGCCTGAACCGCTTCACCCAGGACGACATCCGCATCATGAATACGCTGGCCTCGCAGATCGCGGTCGCGGTCGATAACGCCAACGCTGTACAGCAAATTCTGCTCACCGAACGCGCTATCGAAAACAGCACGTCCGGCCTGACGATCATGGATGCGCAAAAGCCGTCGCTGCCGCTGATTTACATCAACCCGGCCTTCGAGTCGATCACGGGGTACAGCATTGAAGAAGCGCTGGGGCGCGGGCTGAACTTCCTGTATGGCGACGATACCGAACAGGCCGGAATCGAAGAAATGAACAAGGCCGTTGCCGAAGGCCGTCAATGCACGGTGGTGCTGCGCAACTACCATAAAGACGGCACCCTGTTCTACAATGAAATCCGCCTGTCGCCCATCCATAACGCACGCGGTGAGCTGACCCACTTCGTAGGCGTGCAGACGGACATCACCGAACGCATGGAACTGGAATACCAGCGCGAACGGATGCTGGCCGAAGCCGAAGCCCAGGCGGAACGTGAACGCGCCACCGCTGAACGGCTGCGCGAAGTTGACCGCTTGAAATCGCAGTTCCTGGCGAATATGAGCCACGAGCTGCGTACCCCGCTCAATTCCATCATCGGGTATTCGGAAATTCTGCTCGATGGCGACGACGGCGAACTGACCGAAGAAGCGAATGAGGACGTGCAAACCATCCACCAAAGCGGCCAGCACCTGCTCGCGCTGATCAACGATATTCTTGACCTGGCGAAGATCGAAGCGGGTGAAATGCGGCTGGATCGCCGTTCGGTGGAAGTGCCGAAGCTGGCGCGGGAAGTGCTGCACACCGCCCAGGTGTTGGCGAAAGACAAACAGCTTGAACTGCGCTTCGAGCAGGAAGGCGAACTGCCGCTGGTGGACGCCGACCCGATCCGCGTGCGCCAGATCATGATGAACCTGATCAGCAACGCGATCAAGTTCACCGAACAGGGCGGGGTCACGGTGAGCCTGAGCCAGGTATCGCCCAAGCTGGTGAAGATCGCAGTGAAGGATACCGGGATGGGCATTGCCAAAGAGCATCTCGGCCTGATTTTCGAGCAGTTCAGCCAGGTGGATGGCTCGTCCACGCGGCGGGCGGGCGGCACCGGCCTGGGTCTGACAATCACGCGCTACCTGGTCACGATGCACGGTGGGGAAATTACGGTCGAATCGGAACTGGGTGTGGGGTCGGTGTTCAGCTTCACACTGCCCGTCGCCCAGGGGTAGCTTCACACGCACGACTCATCTGCACGCGGCGGGGTGGACGGCAGCAGTCCCCCCGCTTGCGCTGTCCGGCCTGGAAAACGGAGAGTCCGAAACGGAACCTTATGCCGATCACGTCGTATCTGACGCACGTCGTCTGCCTGGAATGCGACCACATCATGCCCGACGATGTGATGGCGAACCAATGCCCCGCGTGCGGTTCGCAGTGGCTCGATGCCCGGTACGATTACGCGGCAGTCGCGCCGCTGTGGGCGCACACCGGGCATTTTCAACGCCGCCCGCAGTCGCTCTGGCGGTATGCGGAACTGCTCCCTTTGACCGAGCCGGACGCCGATATTACGCTCGATGAAGGATCAACGCCGTTGGTGCGGCTGTACCAGTATGAACGCCTGTACGATCACCCGCACCTGTACGTGAAGGATGAACGCCAGGGACCGACGAGTTCGTTCAAAGATCGGCAGGCGGCGGTCGCCGTCACAGCGCTGCGGCGGGCGGGCATCACCGAATGCGTGCTGGCTTCAACCGGGAATGCGGCAGCGGCTTATGCGGCCTACTGCGCCCGTGCGGGCATCAAATTATGGCTGTTCCTCACCAGCTTAGTCCCCGGCGAAAAAATGCGCGAAGCGGCATTGTACGGCGCGGAAGTGGTGCGGGTGAGCGGCACCTATGACGAAACCAAACATGTCGCGCTGGAATTTGCGCGGCGGCGCGGCATTCACTTCGACCGGGGCGCAAAGGCGATTCCCGGCAAAGAGAGCATGAAAACGCTTGCGTTCGAGATCGCTGAACAGTTGGGAACGCGCCTTGACCCGGACGCGGGGCGCTGGATCGTGCCGGACTGGTACATTCAGGCGGTCAGCGGCGGGATTGGCCCGTTGGGGGTGCTGAAAGGCTTCAGCGAACTATACCACATGGGGCTGATCGATAAAGTGCCGAAGCTCGGTATCATCCAGGCGGCGGGGTGCGCGCCAATGGTGACGGCGTTTCAGGCGAACCACGCGAAGGCTGATCCGGTCGTCCCCAAGACGCTGATCACCGTACTGGCGACGGGTGACCCCGGCCACAGCTATATTCAGCTTCGGGAATCGATCCTGACCTGGGGCGGGACGATGATTGGCATTGAAGATGGCGAGACCTTCGCCGCCATGCGCCGTGCCGCCAGCAAAGCCGGGCTTTCGGTGGAGCCAGCAACGGCGGTCGCGTTCGCCGGGCTGGAAAAACTGCTCGGCGATGGGGTGATTCTGCCGGGTGAAACCGTCGTGCTGAACGGCTCTGGGCATACCTTCCCGGCGGAAAGCCATATCCTGGGCGATCAATACCTGCTCAACCTGGAGCTTGACCAGCATGGCGACGGCACGCAGTCGCTGCGTCGTGTGGAGGGGCTGAGCGCTGCTTTCGAGACGCTCGACGAACAGATCACCACGATCCTGGTGGTGGACGACAACTCGAATGACCGCCGCCTGATCCGCCGCCTGCTGCAAGCGCGCAAGAACTACCGCGTCTTTGAAGCGCGGGATGGCCGGGAGGCGGTGCAGGCCGTTCACGATCACCGCCCTGACCTGGTGGTCGCCGACCTGACCATGCCGGAAATGGACGGGTTCGCGCTGTTGGAACATCTGAAGCAAACCCCGAACACGGCGCATATCCCGGTGGTGGTGGTGAGCGCCAAAGCGCTGAACGAACAGGATCGGGCGCTGCTGGAACGCTATTCCGAATCGGTGTGGATGAAAGGCGGGTTCAGCACCCGGCGGCTGGTCGATCATATTGTCGAAACGCTGGGCGATGCCCCGGTTGAAGCGATCCCGCCGCGTGGGGGCAGGCCAGATGTACAGAAAGCTGCCGCCGACCCGAAACGCGGGACGGAAGAAGCGCCGCAGGCTCCGCGTACCGTCGTGATCATCGATGACGATGCTGCCGACCGCCGCTTTGCCCGCCGCATGGTCGAATCGGTGAGCGCGTTCATGGTGATCGAGATGGCGACCGGGCGTGACGGCCTGAAAGCAATCCACGAACGCCACCCTGACCTGATCATTCTTGACCTGCTGCTGCCGGATATGGACGGCTTCAGCGTGATCGACCGGCTTTCGACCGACCCGGCGCTGTGTGATATTCCGATAGTGGTATATTCCGGGAAAATGCTTGCGCCGGAAGAGATGGCGCATCTGAAGCGTGTGAGCCGGGGGATATTACTAAAGTCGTCCATCCGCAAAAACGAATTCGTCTCAACGATCATAAAAGCATTACTGTAGCTATAATTGGGCTATACTTGAAAAACCATGAACACCAGCATGACATCAAAATATTGGAAGAACGAGATGTGCGGGCCAAGGAGCAAAACGTGATCACCATTCTTTACATCGAAGACAACCCGCAAAACATGCGGCTGGTTCGTAAAATGCTGAATTCCGCCGGGTATCATGTGCTGGAAGCGAGCGATGGCGCAAGCGGGCTGGAGATGGCACGTTCGGCACACCCGGACATCATCCTGATGGATGTCAACCTGCCAGATATTGAAGGGCTGGAGCTGACGCGCAGAATGCGCCAGGAAGAAGCCTTCGCCACCATGCCCATCATCGCGCTGACGGCCAATGCCATGCACGGTGACCGTGAACGCTGCCTGGAAGCAGGATGCAGCGGCTATATCCCGAAGCCGATCACCAAGACCGAACTGCTTACGACGGTGGCGCACTTCAGCGCGACGGTGGGACAGAAGTAACGTGAGTACCATCATCATTATCGAGGACAATGCTCAAAGCGCCCGCCTTGCCGCCCGCCTGCTGCGCAAAGCGGGGCATGAGGTGCTGACGGCGGAAGACGGCGAAACCGGGCTTCAGACCGTGTTCGAGCATATGCCCGATGTCGTGCTGATCGACCTGGGGCTGCCCGATATTGATGGCCAGACCGTGATCGTGCTGCTGCGTGACCAGCCGGAACTGGCAGGCGTGCCAATTGTCGCGTTCACGGCGTATCCGATAGAAATCGCCCAGAAAATGGCCGAGACTTACGGCTGTGCGGGGGTGATTACCAAACCGATTGACACGCATCAGTTCGCGGGTCAGGTGAGTGAGTTTCTGAAGCGTGACGAGCAGCAGCTTTAGCGCGATCCCGGCAGACCGTTACAGCGTCGAACAGCTCACCGACATGTACAACGAAAGCCGGGTCGATTACATCGTGCCGATGCCGATGAATGCGCGCCGCCTCAGTGAGTACATCCAGCATTATGATGTCGATCTGTCCGGGTCGGTGGTGGCGGTGAACGCGGAACAGCAGGTCGCCGGGTTGGGAATGCTGGGGGTGCGCGGCGAACGCGCCTGGATTACCCGTCTGGGGGTGATTCCTACACGGCGTGGGCGCGGAATCGGCCAGTTCCTCATGGAACATCTGCTGCAAAACGCGGTGAATCGTGCGTGTACGCTGGCACAGCTTGAGGTGATCGCTGGAAACGCACCCGCGCAAAACCTGTTTCAAAAACTGGGCTTCTGGGAACGGCGGCGGCTGTTGGTGATCCGGCGTGCGCCAGGGACAATCACCCCGCCGGACTACGAATATGCGCTCGACGTGATCGCGCCGTCGCTGATTCCACGGCTGCTTGACCAGCGCGACGATGAACCGTCCTGGCTGGATGAAACGATCAGCCTGGTGAATGCCGGGTCGCTGCAAGGACTGCGCGTGACGTTGGAGGACGGCGAAAGCGGCTGGATCGTCTCGCGCTTATCGGCCTTTCAGCTTTCGCACTTCATCATGAAAAGTGATACCGGAACGCTTTCGCTGGAATGTGCGTATGCCCTGCTTACAGCGGTTCACCAGCGCAACCCCCGTCACGATACCAAAATTGAGAACATTCCCGAAACCTGCCCCTGGCTGGAGGCGTACAACGCCGCCGGGTATACCGTCGAATTTGAACGGGTGGAGATGGTCAAGGCGTTGTAGACTGGCACAGCCGCCCGGCTGTATAGGCCATGCTTAAGCGCTTCTATCACGCTTCCAATAGTCCGCCGCTAGAATGCGAACACGCATGAACGCGCAGCGCTCATTATGAACATGGCGGCACAACGCATGATTCCGAATTTGAACGGCAGCCTTCGACCGCTGCGCATCCTGGTGGTGAGCAGCAGTCCTTTCGCCCGTGCGGGGCTGGCAGGTCTGATTGCAGCGCAGCCCGGCCTGGCCGTCGCCGCGCAGATTTCCACCGATGAAGACTTGATCGACGCGCTCGACCTGTACCACCCGGACGCGATAGTGTGGGAAATGGGATGGGAGCCGCTTCAGTTTCTCGACCGCCTGACCGAACTGCGGGACGCGGCAGGGCGGGCGCTGATCGCGGTGCTGGCGCTGATCGCGGATGATCCCGGCGCGGTCAGCGCAGCCGCCCTGCTGCTCAACGCGGGGGCGCGCGGCGTGATGATGCAGGACACCAACCCAGACCGTTTAGCAGCGGCGCTGATGGCCATCGGCCAGGGTTTGACGGTGGTCACGCCCACCTACCTGCCCGTGACCGCGCCCGCCGTGCCTGACCCGGTATCCAGCGCGGCAGAAGCGACCGTCGATGCGCTGACCCCGCGTGAGGCGGAAGTACTGCACCTGATCGCGGAAGGGCTGCCGAACAAGATCATCGCCCACAAGCTGAGCATCAGCGAACACACCGTGAAATTTCATGTCAACGCCATTCTGACCAAACTAGGCGCGCAAAGCCGCACCGAAGCCGTCGTGCGGGCGACGCGGGCGGGGCTGATCGCGCTGTAACCGTTTAGCCATGTGATGGGGTGTTCAAGAGGCCGCCTCACCATTCGGTTAGGCGGCGGACTCGACGTACAGGCGGTTTCACCCTTCCTGGATTCTGGTTGAATTAAGCAGTAGACCCGTGCAGCACACCTCACGAACGTGATGCGCCGCGAATTCAACCAATGCGGCGTGCGCGCTGCGAATTGCATCCGATGCGGCAGGTACGCCGCTCGAACCACAGGGAAGGAACCGATTTCATGTCCGATGTTCTAAAAACACTCTCCGCAGAAATGGCTGCCGCCGTCGAAGCAGCCGCCGCCAGCCTGGTGCGCGTGGAAGCGCGCAAACGCTTGTCCGCGACGGGCATCATCCACAGCGCCGATGGCCTGATCATCACGGCGAATCATGTCGTTGAACGTGATGAGAACGTGCGCGTCGGCCTGCCGAACGGGACGACCGTCCCCGCTGCCGTCGTTGGGCGCGACCCTTCGACCGATATTGCCGTGCTGCGCGTCAGCGCTGACGGCCTGACCCCAGCGGTATGGGATCTGGACAATCAGGCGCGGGTCGGCCATCTGGTGCTGGCACTGGGTCGCCCGGAAAACACCGTGCAGGCCACGCTCGGCGTGATCAGCGCGCTGGGTGAAGGCTGGCGCACCGCGATGGGCGGGCAGATCGATCACTATGTGCAGACCGATGTCACGATGTACCCCGGTTTCAGCGGCGGCGCGCTGCTGAGCGCATCCGGCTACATCGTCGGCCTGAACAGTTCGGCGCTGGCACGCGGGGTCAGCGTGACGATCCCTGCCGTGACGGTCGCTCGTGTGGCCGGAACGCTGCTTCAGCATGGCCGCGTCAAGCAGGGGTATCTTGGGGTGAGCGCGCAGCCCGTGCGCCTGCCCGCGTCGGTCGCATCGGCGCTGAACCAGGAAACCGGGCTGATGCTGCTGGCGGTAGAGGACGGCAGCCCCGCCGCCAATGGCGGCCTGGCGATGGGCGATACTGTCGTCAGCCTGGACGGACTTTCGGTGCGGGTGATGGATGACCTGATGGCGCTGCTGAGCGGCGACCGTGTAGGCAAGCATGTCCCAGTGAAGATCGTGCGCGGTGGGGCGGTGCATGATATGACCGTCACTATCGGGGAACGTTCGTAGTCGGTTCAGGACAGGTGAAGCGCACATGACCACGCTGTTACAGCAGTTGAACGATGCCCTTTCAGGCGTGACCGCCGCTGCGCAGCGCAGCGTGGTGCAAATCCGCGATGGACGCGGCGGCCAGGGAGCCGGGACGATTTGGCACAGCGACGGGTTGATCGTGACGAACGCGCACGTCGCCCGCCGTGACCGCACCGAGATCGTGCTGGCCGATGGGCAGACCTACACAGCGCGCCTGCTGGCGCGGGACGACTCCCGCGACCTGGCGGCGCTGGTCATCGAAGGTCACGGTCTCCCGGTGATTCAGCCGGGGAACTCGCGGACGCTCCAGGCGGGGCAGTGGGTGATGGCAGTCGGCCATCCCTGGGGGGTGACGAACGCCGTCACGGGCGGAATCGTGATCGGCGTGGGTAAGCAGATGCCGGAACTGCGCGTCTTTACTCAGGACTGGGTGGTGGCCGATCTTCAGCTTCGGCCCGGCAATTCCGGCGGCCCGCTGATCGACACCGAAGGGCAGTTGGTCGGCCTGAACACGCTCATGACGGGTCCTGGGGTGGGCGCAGCGGTCGCCGTCGATGCGGTCAAGGCGTTTCTGAAAGAAGCGCTCGGCACGACTGAATCACCGCACAAGGCGGAACCCGTTCCCATGCCGCCCGCGCCGCAGTGGGTATAGCCGCCGCATCACATCGAATGTAATCCATAGGGTGAGCCTGCCGGGGGTGCTGCGTTTTGGGGAATGCAGCGCCCCTGGCTTTTTTCATGTCCATCCGAAGGCGGGGCGCATACCGAACGCGCTTTGCAGCGGCGGCAGTGTAAAGGTCGGCGGCGGCGTTGGGGAAGGCGTGCGGGATGGGCGGCGGGTTGGCGAAACGTTCGGGTCGGGCGTATCGGTCGGCTCGGCGGTTTCGGTCGGGCTGATGGTCGGTGAAGGCATGATCGTCGGCGTGATCGATGGGGTGAGCGTCGCGGTCGGCGTTTCCGTCGGGAAGGCGGCTTCGATCACGCTTTCGTGCATATAGGCCAGTTCGCGCCGCCGCGTATCCGGGTTGCCATCGACGGTATACCATTCACTGCCCGCATCCTGCCCCAGTACGCATACCCCCGTCCCTTGAATCAGGCCATCGATGACGGCGGCATTGGTACTGGGCATTTCGCGCACGATGGCGTTCGGGACGATCACGCGGAATTCCTGGCAGTCGGGGATCGCCGTCGCGGGTGGCGGCAGCCCGCCAACCGGGGTGTTTGGGTTGCGCGTGGCGCGCGGCGTGGCCAGTACTTCCTGCTGTGTGGCCGACGCGACCAGGTTAGCGCGCTGCGTGGCTTCTTCCACCCCCAGGCCGCCCGTGCGGATGAAGGTCTGTGCGCCCTGCCAGATGTAAAACCCGCCGAACACGATGGCCGCGCCGACCAGAAATATCAACCATGCCGGAAAACCATCGCCCCGGCGTGTGCTGCGGCGCGGAGGGGGCGGTCTACGAATTGCCATGCGGGTTCACCATCTTCTGCGAAGATAGGCTGACGGATACCCGGTTTTGTACCAGAGTCTTGCGCCCCTGCCAAGCCTGCGGTGGGTGAACGCCGATCAATCGGCGTTCAGCGCTTCGACCAGTCCATGCAGCCGGGCGGTCAGATCGGGTATGGTGAACACTTTCGAGATGAACAGGTCGGCTCCGGCGGCCAATGAATCGCGGCTGACCGACTCCGTACTCATGGCCGACATGACCACGATCCCGATGCGGCGGGGGAGCGGCAGATCGCGGATGAGCGGGATCAGGTCGAGTCCGTCAATGTCCGGCAGGCGCAGATCGACGATCACGATCACAGGTGGGGTTTGCTGGATGAATTGCAGTCCCTCTGTACCCGTAGGGACGGTTTGCACAGCGAACCCGGCGCGCTTGAGGACATTTTCCATCAACTGACGGTTGATCCAATCATCGTCGATGACGAGGATGAGCGGTGCTGACGGCGAATCGGTCATGAAGGCTGTCCTTTCAACCTGATGCGTCGGAAGGGAAAAGCCGCCATCGCTTTTCCCCTCATCCGGGTACGGCAAACCTGTTCAAACCGCAGTTCGGCTACACGTCATTCATGTTGCCAATGACCTGCGTTGCAAACTCGCTGGTCTTGACTTCGCGTGCGCCTTCCATCTGGCGGGCAAAATCGTAGGTGACAACCTTTTGATCGAGTGTGCGTTCATATGCCTTCGTGATCAGGTCGCCCGCTTCTTTCCAGCCGATATGTTCAAGCATCATCACGCCGCTGAACAGCAGCGAACCGGGGTTCACCTTGTCCAGGTTGGTGTATTTGGGCGCAGTGCCATGAGTCGCCTCGAACAGCGCGACTTCATCGCCCACGTTCGCGCCGGGCGCAATGCCCACCCCGCCGACCTCCGCCGCCACTGCATCGCTCAGGTAATCGCCGTTCAGGTTGGGCGTGGCGATCACTTTATGTTCGCTGGGGCGCAGCAGCATCTTCTGAAACATGATGTCGGCAATCGTATCCTGAATCAGGATTTTACCGTCCGGCACTTTGCCGCCGTGCTGTTTCTCGACTTCTGCCCACGAGATCGTTTCGTCCGCGAATTCCTGTGCGGCCAGCTCGTACCCCCACTTCTGGAACGCGCCTTCGGTGAATTTCTGAATGTTCCCTTTGTGTACCAGCGTGACCGATGGCAGACCATGATCGATGGCGTAGCGAATCGCAGCGCGAATCAGCCGCTTGCTGCCAAATTCGCTGATCGGCTTGATGCCCAGGCCGGCATTCTCGAAAAATTCTGCGCCCATCTCTTCGCGTAAAAACTTGGCGAGTCTGGCATTTTCCGGCGTTCCCGCTTCATATTCAATACCCGCGTACACGTCTTCGGTGTTTTCGCGGAAGATCACCACATCGACCTCTTCGGGATGGCGCAGCGGGCTTGGCACCCCACGATACCAGCGCACCGGGCGGATGCACGCATACAGGTCGAGTACCTGGCGCAGCGTCACGTTCAGGCTGCGAAAGCCGCCGCCCACCGGGGTGGTCAGTGGGCCTTTGATGCCAACCTTGTATTCGCGCAGTGCGTCGAACGTTTCTTCCGGCATGTAATTACCGTCGTACAGCCCGGCGGCCTTTTCCCCGCAGTAAATTTCCATCCATGAAATTTTACGCCGTCCGCCATAGGCCTTTTCGACCGCCGCATCCCAAATGCGTTTGCTGGCCGTCATGATGTCGTAGCCGATCCCGTCGCCTTCGATGTACATGAGAATTGGGTGGTCGGTTACGTGCAGTTTACCTTGCTGCACGGTGATCTTGTCCCCTTCAGCGGGTACAACGATCTTTTCGTAAGCCATGCTGGTACGTTCTCCCAAACGGTATGAGGGACTGAATTGTCGCCGTCGTCTGAAACACCATTATAGCAATCGCCCACAGCAGCGCCTACAAGGGGAGTGTACCAGCTTTATGCAATAAGGAAATGTGGTGGTCTTAATACTTTCGCAAGGTTTATGTGGCAGACTGATTGGCGTTCGGAAGTATGGGTCACACACGGACAAGCAGAGCGAGGCTGCGCAAACGACATGGCGATTACACTGGTATGGGACGATACCCTGCCCAACATCGTCCAGTATCGCTTTCAAAAGGGATGGACGTGGCACGATTTTCGCCGGGCAGCCCTGACCGAACATCAATGGGGCGAAGCGCTGCACGGCGTGCGATACGACATCATCGGCGATCTTTCTCATGCGGCGATTCCTAGCGGCACGCCGTTCACCAACGTCACCCGGTTATTCGAACAAGGGCCGCCCAACCGCCGCATGATCGTGATCGTCAGCTCATCGGCGGTGGTAGGGGCGATGATCCAGATCGCGGGGCGCATGTACCCGCAGATCAAAGGACGCTTTCACGCAGCGGCATCGCTCGAAGAGGCGCGGGCGCTGATCGTCAGGCTGCGCGAACGCGAACAGAGCGCGCCGTCCGGCTGAAAAACGCCGCATATCCGGCGGCGGCGGCCCAGGATGTGGCGGGCTGAAAGCGTTGTGCTATAGTTCATGCACGTTCTCGCCACAAAGGGGGCATGTAATGGACTTTGGCGCGATCATCGGCGTTGTGCTGGGCATGGTGCTGGTCTACAGCCTGCTCAGCATTATCGTGACTCAGGTCAACGCGCTGCTGACGATCATCCTGAAAACCCGCGCATCGCATTTGCGCGATGGCATTGCCAGCCTGATCCCCGACCAGGATATGCAGGCTCAGGTGCTGCGGCATCCGCTGCTGAACGTGGTCACGGACGTGAAACAGACCGGGCTGGATCGGCTGTGGTCGGCGTTGAGCGGGCGGCAGGCTTACGGCGGCAACAACCCGATCATTCAGTTGGTCGTGAGCATTTCCAACGTGGTCAACCGCGTGTTCCGGCGCAATGTGGCTCCGCTGCCTATGCAGGCACAAAATGCGCAGCTTGCGCCCGGCACGCTGACCGAACCGGCGCTTTCCGGTGTGACGTGGATCGATACGGATCTGTTCTCGACGGCAGTCATCGATACCCTGCTGACGAATGCGAAATCGCGCTTTCACAACAGCCTGACCGTGCGGGTGAGCGAAGCGCTGGAAAAGGTGCTGGAAAAGAAAGCCGCCGAAGCGAAAAAACAGATCACGACGGCCACCCAGGAAATCAACGCCGCGATCAGCCAGCCGCAAGCGCCCGGCGCTGTGTCGGCGCAGGCGGCGCTGACCACCAGCCAGATCACCGAGACGGAAATTCAGATCTTCCGTGAAAAACTGAATGCCTACAAGATTGGCAGCATCACGCTGGAACAACTGGAAGATTTTGCGATCTGTTTCAGCGACCCGCATGTCGCCAACGAGATGAAAAGCGCCATCGACCGCTTTCAGAACCAGCGCGACGAATTCGAGGTCGATGTCCGCGAACGCAACCTGGAAGAAGTACTGCAAGGGGTGAGCCAGGTCAGCGACCCGGCGACCAAAAAGACCCTGGAAACCCTGCTGGCATCGGCGGAAAAGCTGGATGATGCGCAAACGCGCCTGGGCAAATGGTTCGATGCGCGCATGGGCCAGACCAAAGAGTCGTTCGAGCGGCACATCAAGCTGTATACGCTGATCATCGGTTTCGTGATCACGGCCATTTTGAACGTCGATTCGATCCAGCTTGCCAATTCGCTGTATACCAGCCCGGTGGTGCGCGACAGCGTATCCCAGGTGGCATCGGCGTTTGTCGCGCAGCAGGCGACTTCCGGCACTGCACAGACCGCCACGACAGGCAGCGAGAACATCGAAATTGTGGCAGGGCAGGCGGCGAGCGCGCTCAACCAGGTGGCGAACCTCAACCTGCCGATTGGCTGGGAATACAAGGACGTACAGTGCAACAGCATTGTCGGCCAGCAGCCGCCCGTTGTGATCGTGACCACGCCGACCGCCGCCGTCACTCCCACGCCCACTGAACCGGCGACCGCCACGCCGATCCCGCCGGAAGCGACGGGCGACGTGCTGCAATTCCAGGCGAGCGATGCTGCACAGGAGACGTTCGTCCCGTTTGCCGAACCGATTCAGGATTTCAGCGACCCGTCATTGGGGATAGACCCGGCGTTTGCGACTGCTACGCCCGAAGTCGTCCCGCCAGCGGAAGCCAACACGGTGACCGATGGCTCGAACGCCGTGATCGAGCTTGCGCCGTGCAATGACCGCCGCAACCTCGCGCTGATCGTCCCATTTTCGGGGAGCTTCAACTTTGGCAGCCTGTTCATCAAGGTGGTGGGGCTGCTGTTCACCACCTTTGCCATCGGTCAGGGCGCGCCGTTCTGGTTCGACCTGCTCAACCGCATCGTCGGGCGCGGTTCCGGCAGCGCGGGCGCGCCGATCACGGTGCAATCGCCCGTGACGGTGAACCTCCCTTCACAGCCTGTCACCAATTATTCCCCGATTCCGCCGTCCGACCCCAACGCATCCGGTGGGCAGCCGCCCCAGGCGCACGGCTGATTCGGTCTGCGGGCGGGCATGAAAAAGGCGATCCGGTTCAGGATCGCCTTTTTGTTGTTGTGCGTCACATCAACCGCATGGGCGTTCACCCCAGCCCTGTCGCCTGCATGATCTCCTGCACCCGTTCGGTGGTCAGGTCGAGATCGTTCACGCGGCTGTAGGGAAGTTTGTGCTTGCGCACATAATCCGGCAGGATTTTGATGGTGTCGGCAATATCTTCAGCGGAAAGCGCGTTCAGCCGCACCCCGGCGGCATCGAGCGTCGAACGGATCGGCGTGACGTTCTGGCCGTGAATGGCCGTGCCGATCAGGATGCCAGGGCCGACCATATCGGCATACGGCATCGGCTTGGCACGCGGGCGGCGCGATTCAAACGCATAGGCGAAATACTGTTCGCTGCCTTCCTGCGGGCGGGTATGTCCGATCTGGCTGGTGATGCGCACTTCCAGGCACAGCAGGTCGAGCAGGTTACGCAGCGCATCGACATCGCCTTTGCCCACACCATCGGCAATCTTGAACGCCTGCCGGGCGATGCTCGCCATGATTTCGGCTACCCATGCCTGGTAGCGTTCGCCGCGTGTGTTCTGGTTGCGTTCGGCGGCATAGCGCCAATCGAGCAGCCCGGTGGTGATGGTGAGCAGTTCAACGATGGCCGCGCCGCGCACATGTAGCGGGGCATTGCGAATGACCGACCAATCGACGATGATGCGTTCAGCCGGGCCGGTTTCGACGTACTGCACCGAACCGGAGGTGCGGGCGGCGACGATGGGGGTGAAAAAACCGTCCACGCTGAGCGCGGTCGGAATCAGCACGACGGGGATTTTGCGCGCCCACCCCAGATACTTGGCCACATCTGCCACCAGGCCGCCGCCGACGGCGTACACGACTTCGGCCTGTGGGGGCAGCCCGCTGGCCATTTCTTCCAGGTAGCTCAATTCGACTTTGGTGGGTTCGGCCTGTACCACAATCGGCAGATCGAGCAGTGGGCTGACCGCACCCCATGAGCGCTCACCTGTCAACAACGCGACAGGACGCGATTCGCGCACACTGGTTAAATCGCTGATCTCAAGTGTGGGTAAAGCCCAAATCGTCGTCATGGGTTCGCTGCTCCATCCGAATGTTCACCGAGTCACATACCGTTCGTCAAGCCCTCTAACTATAGTAGGAATTGGGTGGGCTTGCCAGTGTTTCGGTCTCTTGTGGGAATGACGCGATTACGACACAATACGATCATTTACGCGCTGGGACTGTTTCGCTGCCCGCCGCACGTTCAGGAATATGAAGGAATGATCGTATGTCGCTGCCGTCCAATGAAACCCTGCTTGCCTTCAGTACCGATGTCCCCTGGGCGGAAATCGAACGACAAAAGCGGCAGTTCAACCGCGCCTTAGAAACGCTGATCGAACAGGCGCATCCGGGCGCGCTTCCGCTCGACGATATGGCCGACGCGGTCGGTGTGCCGCTCTCGGCGCACCATGACCAGGCCGATGATGCGGCGCTGGAACGCGGGAACATCATCCTGGCGCACCAGAACGGACGGGCTTACGTGATGGGCAGTACGGTCAGCGCCCGCTACCGGGGCGACCACACGTTCGCGGACAGCATCGTCCCGTACAACCTGAATCCTTCGGTGAACCACACCAACATTCAAGAGACGGAAGATCCGCTCACCCGAATGCGCGTGATCGGCGCGGAATTGGAACTGGGGGTCGTGCATGGCGACGGTGCGCCGCCCACCGAAGCCGATGTGCAGGAGTACATCAAGGCGTATTATGTCCATGCGTCGCGCATCGGCATTTATCCCCGGCTCGACCGAGAGGCGTGTCAGTACCAGGTTGAAGCGCACATCGCGCCAAGCGTCGGCTACCAAAAGACGCGCACCGCGTTGAATGGGATGTTCGCGGCGCTGGCGGCGGCCAGCCAGGATACCGGGCTGATCACGGCGATCATGTCGTGCTACCCGACCGAGAGCGATTTCAAGATGACCGATCACCCGAAGGTGCAGACCGCCGTCGATCTGATGCTGGAAGTCAACGAACTGTTCCCGGAATATCGCCAGCGGCTCGAAGAACGCCGCGCACGCTACCACATCGACGACAGTGCGCATTACGTCAACCTGTTCCGCAACCAGGGCTGTCATATCCATATCGATCTGGCGGGGCGCAGCGAAGCGTTGGGGCTGCTCACGTTCTATACGGTACTGCGCAGCGCAACGGCCATCGCCAACGCCGCTGTGCTGAAGGGGGGGCCATTCGTCAACGGCACGTGTGACCCCGAACTGCTGTGCGCCCGTGAGTATCTGCGTGGGGCTACCGTGACCGGGCGCTACCTGCAAGTGCCAACCAGCCCGCACCTGACCGAAAACGGCCTGGCGCAGTATGCCGACCTGATCGACCACGAGCGGGCGAACGCCGTCGGGCGGGCGATGCTGTACGATGACCGTATGGGCATCCCCATTTCGGTCATGCACAACCCGATAGGCCGCGTGCGCCCGGATTTACATACGATCCGGCGCGTGTGTACCGTCGAAAGCACCGGGATGCCCGCCAACGTGAGCGCATCGCGCATGGCGGCGGTGCTGACCGATTTCGAGTTCAGCCATGCCGTGATCGAGCAGTATTTCCGCAAGTATGGCTGCGATTTGAACCCGATGTACGAGGATAAAACGCTGCTGGCGATCTTAGGTCCACTGCAAGAAGTCGATTACATCGCCCAGCAGGATAACAGCGACCGCGAAGGGTCGGAAATCGTGGTCACGACGGCGGCGGGGACGACCATGCCGCTGGCCGAATTTTACGAAATGAAGCGCCGCTACATGCACCGGGCGTTGGCCGACCTGAACGAGGTCGCCCCGCGTGACATCGACGAGGTGTACACCAGCCTGAACCGGATGCTGGAGCCGCTCAGCGGGCAGGCGGCGCAGACCATCGAACAGTATGTGACCGACCCAAAGCTGCGCAGTACCGGCAACTGGGGCAAAATTCTGCGTGATGCCTTCCTGGAGGCGGGCGGCGTGCTGGGCAAGCATCAGCCGGACATCGTGCTGCAAGTCGTGAACCGCGTGCATGAAGCGATGCGCGTTCGCTATCTGAATTAGGAGCCGCCTTGTGACGTGGGTCGAATCGATCTCGGTCGTGATCCCGGTTTATCGCAGCGAAGAAAGCCTGCCGGAACTGACCGCTGCACTGGCGGCAGCCCTCCCGGCCATCAGCGCCCGTTATGAAGTGATCTTCGTCAACGACAGCAGCCCGGACGACAGTTGGACGGTGATCGAACGGCTGCGCCGCGAATACCCCTGGGTGCGCGGCATTCACATGATGCGCAATTACGGGCAGCACAACGCGCTTTTGTGCGGAATCCGCAGCGCCCGGCATGACATCATCGTGACGATGGACGACGATTTACAGCACCCGCCGAATGCCATCCCGGTACTGCTGGAGACGCTGAATCAGGGTCATGATGTGGTATACGGCTCGCCGGAACGCGAACAACACGGCCTGCTGCGCGATCTGGCCTCCCAGGTGACGAAACTCGCGCTGCAAGGCAGCATGGGGGTGAACATCGCCCGCCGGGTGAGCGCTTTCCGCGTCTTTCGCACCCGGCTGCGCGAAGCCTTCGCCACTTACCGCAGCCCTTACGTGAACATCGATGTCCTGCTCACCTGGGGGACGACGCGCTTTGCCGCCGTCACGGTGCGCCATGTGCCGCGCAAATACGGGCAATCGACGTACACGCTGCGCAAGCTAATCACGCACGCGCTGAACATGATCACCGGGTTCAGCGTACTGCCGCTGCAATTCGCCAGTTTGTTGGGGTTCGCTTTCGCGGGGTTCGGCGCGCTGGTGCTGGTGTACGTGATCGGGCGGTCGCTGCTTGAAGGGATCGTCGTGCCGGGCTTCGCATTTCTGGCTTCGACCGTCGCCATTTTCGCCGGGGTGCAGTTGTTCGCGTTGGGCATCATCGGCGAATACCTGGCCCGCATTCACTTTCGCACGATGGATCGGCCTTCGTACACGGTGCGCGAAACGACCGACGACGCGCCAGAACAGGACAATCCTTGACCCTGACCCCCTCCACATGGCTCACCCCCCGGCGCATCACGTTCGCCGTGCTGTTGGGGTTTGCGCTGGTGCTGTGGCTGCCAACCGGGTTCAACGGCGGTCTGACCGGGGATGCATGGGCTTACTTCGCCTTTGCCGATCAAGGCAATATTCCATCTTTTGCTGAACGTCCCATGCTGCCGCTGGCGTGGTGGGCGGCCTATGCGCTCTCGCCGGGGCTGGCCACCGGGATCAACATCGTGGCGCTGCTGCTGCTGTTCGGCAAGGCGGCGTGTGCCGCGCTGATCGGGTTCCGGCTCGAACTGCCGCCCGCTCTATGTTTCGCGGTGGGCGCGCTCACGCTGGTCTTTCCCGCCGATACAGGCACGTTCTACCTGGGTGCATTGGCGATTCACTGCGCGGCCTTCTGCTACTTTCTGGCCGTGTATCTGCTGATCGTATACTGGCAGTCGCGCCGGATCACCACACTGGTCATGATGACGGCGGCGCTGTTCATTTCGGTGAACATTTACGAGATCACGCTGGTGCTGTCGCTGATCACGCCGCTGATCCTGCTGTTCTTTCAGCGCAAAATCGATTGGCCGTTGATTCGCACCGCGCTCCTGTGGTACGAAGTGCCGCTGCTGCGCATCGCGCTCACGGTGTGGCTGATCACCAATACGCGGGCTTTTGGGTATCAGAGCGGCTTGTTCGACCCGAACTGGACAATCGGCGGGATCGTCGAAGCGGTTGGGACGATCTATGCGCGCCATCTGGTGACGGCTTGGGTCGTGCCGCAGGGGGAAGTGTCAGCGCTGGCGTTTGGGTTGGCAGGGCTGGCGGGACTGGTAGGCGCGTGGGTGATCGGGCGGTTGGCGACAGCCCCGCGCACGGATCTACCCGTCATGGATCGCCGTGCGATCCTGATCGCGCTGGTGTGCCTGGCGCTGATCGGGTTGGGGACATCGCTGTACCTGATCACGCGGGATCGCCTGTCGTCGCTGCGCACGTATTATTATTCGGCAGTTGGGGCGGCAGGGGTGATCGCGCTGGTGCTGTGGGCGGTCTCGCGCCGCAGTCCGCGCTATGCAAATGCCTTGTTCGCGGCGGGTATCGGCGTGCTGGTCGGCCTGGGAACGCTGCGCCTGCTGGAACAGCATACCCGGTACTTCGCCTTTGCGCGGGAGATACAAACGCTCCCGCTGAAGATCGCGGAAGTGCTGCCCACGATTCAACCGGGGACGGCGATCCTGATCACGGGCGATTTTGCCGATGATGCGCTGCGCCGCCCCATCCCGTCAACCTGGTGGTATTTTCAGCCCGTGGTGCATTCGCTGTATGCCGACCGTTCGCTTGCCTTTGCTTACTGCTACCCGGATCAACCAGCGCCCTGGGGAACTGACCAGGAACAATGCGCATTTCAGCAGACCCGTGTCCAGGTGAGCATCTACAACGGCACGGTGCGCCTGGTCGATCATCCTTATGAGCAGGTGATCGTGCTGCGGCACGATGGGGATCGGCTGGAGATCGTCACCGATCTTGCGCCCTATGTGGGCAGAGAAGTTTCGGCCTACCAACCGGAACAGCGCTACAGCACTGCCGGGTCGCCGCCGCGCCTGGGCAGCCTGTTCGTGCCTTGATTTTGATTTTGCCGAGTCGATGCTACACTGAAGATCGAACGATCCGCCAGACAAGCGAGTGCTGATTCGATGCTTTGCTTCTGTATGTCGTGCTGTGTTGTGCTGCCGCTTGGCACTGTGTAGATTGGCATGAACGCCGACCCGGTGATGCAGCTTGTGCGCTTTCTGGAATGGGACTCTGCATTTTTTCAGCGCCGAATCGCCCGTGTGCTGAAAACGTCGATTACTGACGCGGACGAGATGCACCAGATTCGCGCCTGGGCGGATGAACACCAAATCGACTGTCTGTACTTCCTGTGCGAAAGCGATTCGCCACCGTCAACACGGCTGGCAGAGGCGAACGGTTTTCATCTGATGGACATCCGCGTGACGCTGGCGTTGACGCTCGCCACCCAGGATCGCCAACGCCCGACAGAGGCATGGATTCGGGATGCTGAACCGACAGATCGGGCGGCGCTGCGTGCATTGTCACAAAACAGCTTCACCACATCGCGTTTTTACGCGGACGCACATTTTGCGCGTGAAGACTGTGACCGTCTGTATGAAACATGGATTGAAAACAGCCTGAACGATCCGGCAGTGCGCGTGCTGGTCGCGGACATCGACGGGGCGGCGGGGTATATCACCTGTGAACAGCACGGCGCGACCGGCGAAATTGGCCTGGTGAGCGTGGATCGTGCGCATTCCGGCAGTGGGATTGGGACGGCGCTCACGCTGGCCAGCCTGAATTATTTTGCCGTGCAAGGGCTGGAACGGGCGGAAGTGGTGACTCAGGGGCGCAACATTGTGGCGCAGCGCACCTATCAGAAGTGTGGGTTTCGCACGCAGCGCACCCAATTATGGTATCATGCATGGCGTAACGAGGATGATCCTTCTGAATGAGTACAACCTCAAAAGCGGAAACGCCCGCGACGGCTGCCGCTGCTGCTGTCTCGATACCCTTCAACAAACCCGCCCTGATGGGGCGTGAGATCGAATACATCGCGGATGCGGTGCGTTCCGGCCACATCAGCGGGGATGGCGGCTACACGCGCAAATGCCATGCCCTGCTGGAAAGTGCGCTCGGCGTACCAAAAGCGCTGCTGACGACGAACTGCACGCACGCGCTGGAAATGGCCGCGCTGATTCTGGACATTCAGCCGGGTGATGAGGTGATCGTCCCGTCGTTCACGTTCGTTTCGACGGTGAATGCATTCGTGCTGCGCGGCGCAAAGCCGATCTTCTGCGATGTGCGCGCTGATACGCTCAACCTGGATGAACGCCTGCTGCCCAGCCTGATCAGCCCGCACACCCGCGCTGTTGTCCCGGTGCATTACGCCGGGGTGGGCTGCGCGATGGAGTCGATCCTGGAGACGGCGCGCCGTCACAACATCCCCGTTGTGGAGGATAACGCGCACGGGCTGTTCGGGCGCTACCAGGGGCAGTGGTTAGGGACGTTCGGCGTAATGGCGACGCAGAGTTTTCACGAAACCAAGAACTTTACGTGTGGCGAAGGCGGCGCACTGCTGATCAACGACCCGGCGCTGGTCGAACGGGCGGAGATCATCCGTGAAAAGGGGACGAACCGCAGCCGCTTCTTCCGGGGGATGGTCGATAAATATACCTGGGTCGATCTGGGATCGAGCTACCTGCCGTCGGATGCCCTGGCCGCGTATCTGTATGCGCAGCTTGAACAGCGCGACGAGGTGCAAACGCGCCGCCAGCGCATCTGGGAGACGTACCACGCCGAACTTGCGGCTTGGGCTGCCGATCATGACGTGCGCACGCCAGTAATCCCGCCGGAGTGCGACCAGG
Organism: bacterium; assembly: GCA_033764035.1. Classification (GTDB taxonomy): domain Bacteria; phylum Chloroflexota; class Anaerolineae; order Aggregatilineales; family Phototrophicaceae; genus Flexifilum. The sequence continues at coordinate 109,928 of JANRJJ010000022.1, read as the reverse complement.
CATATCATATGTATTACCTGCTGCTGCCATCGCTGCCCGTGCGCCAGGCGTTGATCGCCCATCTGAAGGCGCACGGCATTCTGAGCGTATTTCATTACCTGCCGCTGCACCTTTCCGATATGGGACGCGGGTTCGGCGGCAAAGAAGGCGACTGCCCGGTGACGGAGTCGGTCAGCGACCACCTTTTGCGGCTGCCATTTTACAATGACCTTTCAGCAGGCGAACAGGCGCGGGTGATTCAAGCGCTGCACACCTTCGACGCATGGTGAATCGGCCTATGGTACACGGCCAGAATGGCGGGTCACGCCATTTTGCGCATGTGCTATACTGTTAAGAAAAAAACCGTTTGACACAGGATTTCAGTTTTTTGATTCCCTGAAATGAAGCCAATTAGTCATCAGAAAGGATTGCGCCCCGTGTTCAGGAAGGGGGTGAACCGCCCAAATGTGCTGCGGTTCGCCGTGTACAGCCAATTAAAAGGGGCGCTGTGAAGCCTATGTCCAAACCAACACAAAAACCCGCGTCCAGATCGAATGCGCCGGCCAAGCGAGAACCCAAAGCGGAGCAAAAAGTCCCGCAGTCACAAGCGGAGCCGAGAGCGGAACAGAAAACGCGCCAGCCTGCGCCCAAACAGGCGCGCCTCCGCATCATCCCGATTGGCGGGTGCGGCGAAGTCGGCAAGAACATGACCGTGTTCGAGCTTGGCAACGATGCGATCATCGTCGATACCGGGATCATGTTCCCGGCCAACGATATGCTCGGCGTGGATTACATCATCCCCGATTTTCGCTACCTGAAAGAACGTACCGACCTGACCATTCACGGCATCGTGTACACGCACGGCCATGAGGATCACACGGGCGCTGCCGCGCATGTGGTCGATGCCTTCCGCAATGTGCCGATTTATGCCACCCCGCTGACCGCCGCGATTCTGGAGGCGAAACTGCGCGACGGCAAAGCCTTCGACCACACGACGATCAATGTGTTCAAACCGGGCGATACGCTCAAGGTGGGGCCGTTCAAGATCGAAAGTTTTCACATGTGCCACAGCATCCCGGACTGTGTCGGTTTCGGGATTCATACGCCGTATGGGATCGTCGTCCACAGCGGCGATTACAAGTTCGACAATTCGCCCATCGATGGCAAGAAGCCGGATTATGCGAAACTGGCCGAGTTCAGTCAGCGCGGCGTGCTGATGCTGATGGCCGACAGCACGAACAGCGAAAATCCCGGCTGGACGCAGAGCGAAAGCGTGGTGCAGGCCGCGTTCGATTCGATTTTCAGCAAGGCGACCGGGCGCATCATCGTTGCCACGTTCGCCAGCCACATTTCACGCATCACCCAGGTGGCACGGCTGGCCGAACGCTACAACCGTAAGCTGGCGATTGCCGGACACAGCATGACGGAAAACGTCAAGATCGCCCGCAAGATGGGCCTGCTGAACATCCCCGATTCGCTGCTGGTCGATCTCAACCGGATCAACAGTATTCAGCCGCAAAACCTGGTGATCATGGCGACGGGTTCGCAGGGGGAACCGTCGTCGGTTCTCAGCCGCCTGGCGCACGGGCAGCACCGCAGCCTGGATGTGATGCAGGGCGATACGATCATCGTCAGCGCGCACACCATCCCCGGCAATGAAGAAACCGTAAGCCGGACGATCAACCGCCTGTTGCAGCGCGGCGCGGAGGTGCTGTATGACCCGATTGCCCGCGTGCATGTCTCTGGTCATGCATCTCAGGAAGAAATGAAACTGCTGATCAGCCTGGTCAAGCCGAAATACTTCATGCCCATTCACGGTGAACTGCGCCAATTGAAGTCTCATGCGAAGCTGGCGGCGGGGTTGGGCATTCCCCAGGACAAAATATTCGTGGTCGAAAACGGCTATGTGCTGCAAGCCGATAAAGGCGGCGTGCGCATTGGTGAGCGCGTCCCCGGCGGGTATGTGTTCGTCGATGGCAGCGGCGTAGGCGATATTGGCCGGACGGTGCTGCGCGACCGCGAAATGCTGGCGCGGGATGGGTTCGTGCTGGTGGTGGTGAAGGTGGACAATTCGACCGGGCGCATGATCGGTGACCCAGAGATCACCACACGCGGGTTCGTCTATCTGCGCGACAGTGACCAACTGATGGAGCAGATGAAGGCGACGATCAACGATGCGCTGCTGCAAACGCGGCAGTCGCAGAATGGCAGGCGGCGCGACAAGGTGCAGGAAGCGTTAGGGCGCATGTTCTTCAACGAAACGCGCCGCCGCCCGATGGTGTTCACGGTGGTACAGGAAAACTGATCAGCGGCGCACCCCGGATACCGTTCAGCATCCGGGGTGCGTTCTGTTCGCTACCCGTTCACGAGCGTGAATGTGATTTCGACCTGCACGCTCACCTGAAGCTGACCGCCTTCGACAGGCATCGCCTGGGCTTCAGCCCGCATCCCGCCGAACCCAAAGGCTGTCACCGGGGCGCTGCCGATGGTCTCGCGGATGTGCAGTACGTCGCCCACTTCCAGGCCGAATTGACCCGCAAGCTGCGCCGCCCGTTCGCGGGCGTTCGCCACTGCCTGGGTGCGTGCTTCGCCTTCCAGCACGCTGAGATCGAGAATGCCGAAACTCAGGTTGATCACGCGGTTCGCGCCCGCATCGACGGCCTGGCTGACCAGTTCCCCAACGCTTTCCACGCTGCGCACCGTGATGCGGATGAAGTTCTGCACGTGGTCGCGGGTTTCGCCCGTCGCCTGCCCGGTGTTCGGGTCGTAGATGTCTTCCTGGTACACGTTGAGCAGCGTAGTCTGAATGTCTTCGCGGGCGATGCCGTAGGCGATCAGCGCGTCGATCAGCGCCGTCATCTGTGTGCTGGTATCGCTGAACGCGGTCGAAAGATCGGCGTTCACGCTTTCAACGCCCAGTTCGACATATGCGACATCCGGTTCGCCCGCTGCCGATCCGATCCCGCTGACGGTGATCGTCTGGCGGTCGCCGCCCGTTTCCTGTGCGCTCACGCTGGTGACCGCGCCGAAGACGAGAGTCCCGATCAGGAGGAGCCATTTCAAACGCTTCATGGGTGATGTTTCCCTTCGATCCATGATGAATAGAGTTGACGTACTTTGTCATGACGTGCGCCACCTCAGAATCGTTCCAGCTCGTTTGACATTGCAAATCCCCTGAGTGGGGGAGTGCGACCCCATGCAATAGGGGCGTATCCGTGATTGCGTTCTGGTAGTCTGAACCTGAACGCGGTTTGCAAAAGTGATGCAGACCGTGTGAAACCGATGTTTACATCAGCTTGGGAGAATGACTTTGCTCATGATCAGCCTTCCGGTTCGTCGCGTACTCATCATGTGCGCTCTGTTCATGCTCGGCTTCAGTGCCGCGTACACGGCGAACGCACAACCCACCGCCCAGGAAATGGGCGCATTTGAAGCTGCCGACTGTGTGGTTGAAATTCCCGCCGGGTTCACCGCCGATTGCGGCACCCTGACCGTACCTGCCGCCCGCGATGCCGACGGCGAAGCGCTTCCCGATGCCGGGGTGATGCGCCTGCCCGTCGTGATCTTCCGCTCACAAAGCGCTGACCCGCAGCCCGACCCGGTGATCTACCTGGAAGGTGGCCCCGGCGGCCAGGCGCTCGATACGATCCCGCTGGCGTTCGAGGGACGTTTTGCCCCGTTCCTGGCCGACCGTGATTTCATCATGTTCGACCAGCGCGGCACGGGCTTTGCCGAACCCGCGCTCGGCTGCCCGAATTTCACCGAATGGTCGCTTGAAGTGCTGGACGAAACGGTGCCGCTGGCCGCGCTGCGCGATGACTCGCAGGCGGAACTGGTCGAATGCGCCGAGAACCTGGCCGCTCAGGGCGTGGATTTCTCGAACTTCAACAGCCGCGAAAGCGCACAGGACTTGGACGATCTGCGCCAGGCATTGGGGTATGAATCGTGGAACCTGTACGGCATCAGTTATGGGACGCGGCTGGCGCTCACCGCGATGCGTGATACGCCCGAAGGCATTCGCAGCGTGATCCTGGATGCGCCGTACCCGTTGCAAATCGACCTGTATGCCGAAGTTGAAGCGGGCGCGCAAGGCGCATTCAATGCGCTGTTCGCAGCGTGCGCAGCAGATGCGGGGTGCGCGGCGGCCTATCCTGACCTGGATCAGACCTTTTATGCTCTGCTCGAAAGCCTGAACGCCGAACCGGTGCTGGAAACGGTCACCAACCCACTGACGGGCGAACGTTACGAGCTTGCCTACACGGGTGATGCTGTCGTGGCGATGATCAATAGCGCTCTGTACATCACCGAACTGTTCCCGCTGCTGCCGCAGACGATCAGCAACATGCGCGATGGCGATTTCACGCTGGCAAATGCGATCTACGGCCTGGTGCTGGCCAGCCTGGATGCGGTCGATTTTGGCGCGTATATCGCCGTGCAGTGCCATGAAGAAGTGGCGACGCGCCAGGACAACGCCCCGCTCAACCAGGCGGCAGTCAACCCGCTGCTGCAAGCCTATTTTGATGCCATTCCTAACAACGGCGATGGACTGACCAATGTACTTTGCCCGGCTTACAGCGCGGGCGCGGCAGCGGCCATCGAAAATCAAGCGGTAGTGAGCGATATTCCGACGCTGGTTATGGCGGGGGCGCTCGACCCGATCACGCCGCCTGCATTCGGGCGTGCAACTGCCGAAACGCTCTCGAACAGCACGTTTATCGAATTCCCTTTCACCGGGCATGGCGCAAGCGTAAGCGGTGAATGCCCGCGCAGCATCGCCCTGGCATTCCTGAACGACCCCCAGAACACGCCGGATACGTCGTGCGTCGATGCCATCATCCCCACATTCCAACTTCCCGCGACGGGCGCGCTGAACCTGGCTGCTGTTGAAAACGACACGTTCGGCATCGCAGCCGTAATTCCCGAAGGCTGGCAGGAACTGGGGCCGGGCGTATACGCAGAATCCGCCCAGGCCAACAGCGCCTTGATCATCCAGGCCGCGCCCGGCACGGGAATGAGCGATATTCTCGCGCTGCTCGAATCGCAGTTCGGCTCGGAGATTGGCGACAGCACCGGGACGTACCAGGGCGGTGCGTTCACATTCGACCTGTATGAATTGTCCCTGGAAGGGCTGGCCGTCAGCCTGGGGCTGGCCGAAGCGGACGGCACGACCTATATCGTGCTGGTGCAGTCGCTCGAATCCGATGCGGCGGTGCTGCGCGATGCGCTGTTTGTCCCAGTCATGGACTCGCTGCGGGCGCTGTAACGCTCATTCAATCAAATTCGGTTTGTGACGGACACCGTCTGGTTTGTGACGGACACAAGAACTTGTGTCCGTTTTGTTTGTACAGCCTGCCAAGTTTGTTTCGCGCCGGAATGCGCTATAGTTGAGGCCATCACAGCGCGCAGTAGGAACAAACCCGATGATGGAGCGTAACGCCCGTACTGTACAAACGACCGATCTCAGCGCGCTGAGCCTGGATATTCGAGAACTGGGCGCATTGTTGGGCAAGGTGATCCGCGAACAGCACGGCGAAGCAGCCTTCGCGCTGGTCGAAAAAGTCCGCCGTTACGCTAAAGACCGTCGAAATGGCGATGCCGCCGCTGAACATTCACTGCGGGAAACCATTCAGGCGCTCGATCTGGAATCCAAGCGGGTGCTGATCAAAGCGTTCAGCAACTACTTTCAGTTGATCAACATCGCGGAAGATCAGCAGCGCATCCGTGTGCTGCGCAGCCGTGAAGCGGCGGACGACCTGACCGAATCGCTCGAAACGGCCATCCACGACCTGCACGCGGCGGGACTCGATGCGGCGGCGGTGCGGGCTTTGCTGGAACGCACCAACATCCGGCTGGTGATGACGGCGCACCCCAGTGAAGCCAAGCGCAAGGAAGTGCTGATCAAGCTGTTTCACCTGGCGCAGTTGATGCACCGGCGCGATTCGCCGCGCCTGCTCCCGCGTGAAAAGCGCCTGATCGATGCCAGCCTGAGCGAAGAAATCGAAGAACTGTGGCAGACACGCCCCACCCGTGCCAGCCGCCCGACCGTGCGCGATGAGGTCGATTTTGGCGTGTACTTCATCACATCCGCCATCATGGATGTGGTGCTGGATGTGTACGACGAGCTTCAGGCGGCGCTGGAGCGGTACTACCCTGATGCGGAATGGACGGATTTACCGCCTGTGCTGGAATATGCATCCTGGATTGGCGGTGACCGCGACGGCAACCCGAACGTGACGGCGGATGCGTCGCTGGAGGCGCTTCAGGTCATGCGGCGGGCAGTACGAATGTCGTATCTGCAAGCGGTGGCGGAACTGCGCGATCATCTTACGCAGTCGCTCGATGAAGTGGGCGTATCGCCGGAATTGCTGGCGCGGGTGCATCAGACTCCATACCCGGATCGTGCGCCCGATGAAGTGTACCGCCTGATGATGGACATGATCCATGACCGCCTGGAAGCGGACGACTACGCGACAGCCGACGATCTGCTGATCGATCTGGGGCTGGTGGCCGACAGCCTGAAGCGAAACCAGGCACGGCATGTCGTGCGCGGCACGTTAGGGCGGTTCATCCGCCGGGTGAAGCTGTTCGGGCTGCATCTGGTTTCGCTGGATGTGCGCGAAGATGCCCGGCTGCACCGCGCCACCCTGCACGAATTGGCCGCACATTACGGCATGTGCGCCGATTTTGAATCGCTGCCCGAAACCGATAAGCAGGCGATGCTCACGGCGGAAATTCGCAGCCCGCGTCCGTTCTTTCCCATCGACCCCAAGTTCAGCGAAACAACCGGGCGCGTGATCGCCACCTGGCGCATGATCGCCAAAGCCCACAAGCGCTATGGCAAAGGCTGCATCGACAGCGTGATCGCCAGCATGTCCACCGCGCCCAGTGACCTGCTGATCATGCTCAAATTTGCCCGCGAAGTGGGCGTAGAGGCCGATGTCGATCTCGTGCCGCTGTTCGAAACCATCGACGACCTGCAAGCCGCCCCGTCGATCATGCGGGCGCTGTTCGAGAGTCCTGAATACCGCGCACAAGTGCGCCAGCGCGGGGATCGACAGCAGATCATGCTCGGCTACAGCGACAGCAACAAAGACGGCGGCTACCTGGCCTCCAACTGGAATCTGTATGTGGCGCAGCAGGCATTGGCCGATGTATGCGCCGAATACCAGATCGACCTGGAGCTGTTTCACGGGCGCGGCGGCAGCATCGGGCGCGGCGGCGGCCCGGCCAATCGAGCGATCCTTTCGCAGCCGCCGGGGACAATGCGCGGCAAGATCAAGATGACCGAACAGGGCGAAGTGATTGCCTACCGCTATACCAATGTCGATATTGCCCGGCGGCATCTGCACCAGGTGATGAACGCGGTCTTTCTGGCCGAAGGCCTGCCGTCACCGCAGCCGGTCGATCCGGCATGGCGGGCGGCGATGGATCAACTGGCGGGGGTGGGGCAGGCGGCTTACCGACATTTCGTGTATGAAACGCCGGGCTTTCTCGATTACTGGCAGCAGGCCACGCCCATCAACGAACTGGCGCGAATGCCCATTGGCAGCCGCCCCGCCAAACGCAGCAAAGGCGGCTTTGATTCGGTACGCGCCATCCCCTGGATGTTTTCCTGGATGCAGAGCCGCGCCATCATCCCCAGTTGGTTCGGGGTGGGGACGGCGATGGAGGCGTTCTGCCAGGGCGCGGGCGATGGCCTGCCGCTGCTGCGGGCGATGTACCGCGACTGGTCGTTCTTCCGCGTGCTGATCCAGAACTGCGAACTTGACCTGGCCAAAGCGGATATGGGCATTGCGGAACTGTATGCCTCCCTGGTGACCGATGACACGCTGCGCGAGTCGATCTTCACGCGCATGAAGGCCGAACATGCCCTGGCGTGTCAGCATGTCTGCCAGGTGATGGAGCAGGACGAACTGCTCGGCCATGCGCCCATCATGCAGCGTTCGATTGAGCGGCGCAATCCCTATGTCGATCCGCTCAATTTCATGCAGGTGGAACTGCTGCGCGAACTGCGGGCGATGACCCCCGGCACGGACGATTATGAAACCCTGCTCAATGTGATGCTGACCACCATCAACGGGATTGCGGCGGGCATGAAGACGACGGGCTGAAGGCGCAAAGGACACCAGCCCTTGCGCTTTCAGTAGCTTGTTTCCATATCGAGCCGCCCTTTTTCTTTCGCCAGGTGCAGCGACCAGCGGTAGATCGCATACGAGCCGCCGAAAATCGTCAGCGACAGCGCGATCAATGCAATGAGCAGGGTCGTGTTGTCATACGCGGCCAGGGTAGGAAAAGCCGGGTAAAAGCTGCCGAGCAGCGCCCGCCGCGCCAGTTCCAGCCAGTACGTGACCGGGTAGAAGAAACCGAGCGGGCGCACGAACGCCGGCAGCACATCGAGCGGAAAGATCGCCCCGGAGATGATGAAAAACGCGGCGACCGCGCCTTCCCCGATAAACCACATGTTCTGGGGAAGCTGCATCGTAAGCGCGCCCAGAATCAGCCCGATTCCCTGCATCGCCAGCAGGCCGAACGCAGTGCTGACGATGAACAGCGGCCAATCGACCGCTGCCCACTGTATCGGCAGTTGAAAGGCGACCAGCCCGAACAGGATCGTAATCACGGTGCTGATCGTCCCGATGGCGATGCGCGCCGCCCCCCGTCCCATCAGGTAGGCGTAGTAGCTCATCGGCGCGGTGTGAAGCTGCTTGGCCATGCGGTAGTGTTCGCGGTCGTCGATCACCGCCCAACTGATCCCGTTCACCACATTCGATACCAGGATGTACAGCGCGTTGCCCAGGAAGATATACGCGAACAGCGGTTCCTGGGTCGCCCCATTGGTGATCACGTTGTACATCACCACGATGATCAGCGCGCTGGCGACCGGGCGCGCCACCGCATAGATGGCGAACAGGAACGGCTGCGCCCAGTTCGATTCGATCTGCCAGCCCAGCCATGCCCCGGTGATCAGCCCGCGCAGCACCGGGTGCGTGCGCACGGCAGCATTGTTTTGCAGTGGATGTGTGGTCATCAGCGAGTCCTCACTTGCGCCGTTCGATCAGGCGGCCTTCGCGCCGTCCGATCATTTCCAGCCATTTGAGCGAAAAATGCGCGCCCGCGATGAACAGCACCGAAAGGCCAATCAGCAGCAGCAGCGATGTTTCCGGCGGCAGCCAGCCAATGTCGGTCTGATTGTCGAAGATCAACTGCCGGATCGCATCGATGCCGAGCGTGAGCGGGAGCGCGCTGGAAACCGTCGCGGCCAGCGCGCCCAACGCTTTGACCGGGAAATACATCCCGGAAGCCAGATAGATAGGCTCTTGCAGCATGTTGGAAAGGTGCCAGGCTTCGCGCCCCGCCGCCAGAAAGATCGAAGCCATCATCATGCCCATGCCGTACAGCGCCGCCATCGTGAAGAAGAACACCGCCAGCAGCAGCGGCAGGTTGGCGATCTCGTAGCTGACGCTGAACAACAGCGACCCGATGATCAGGATCGAAAAGCCGCGTGTGGCCGCCATCACGAACCCGCCGACGGCCATGCCCATCAGGATCGACGTGAGCGGGGCGGGGCTGATCACGTACAGTTCCAGGTTGCCATCGTCCTTGTCCCAGTACAACTGGCTGGCCATGCTCCACAGGATGTTGAGCCAGAAGGCCGTCGCTGTGCCGCCCATGACCGCGAAGCCGATGTATTCCTGGGGCGCGCCCGTCGCAATGTACACATACACATAGGCGAATGTTGCCAGCAGGGGAAGCAGGGTTTCCGATACCAACCACCCTACATCGCGCTGTGTGCCAATCAGCCGGGGGTAGGCGCGCGCCCACATTCCCCGCCAGAACAGCGATGCGCCCGTCGCTTTATGCACGCGCTCGGTACTGCGAATGCTTCCGCTGATGGGTGGGGCAGTTGGGGCGGCAGGGGTACGTTCGGTGATCACGCTCATCCGTCGGCTCCATCCTCTCGTTTCGATGTATCCTGATCCAGCCGCCGCCCCACCAGCCCGATGAACACATCTTCGAGCGACGGTTCGCGCTTTTCGAGCGCGATCAGGCTGGAGCCGCGTTCGCCCAGGTGCGCCAGCACGCCGGGGAGCGCGTCCTCCTGTTCCAGCGTCAGGTTGATCTCGGTGAACTCGGCATGGTCGGCAAAGGCGGCGGTCTGCACGCCGGGAATGTTTTCCAGCCGTGCGCCGTTCTGCGGTTTGCCGCCGATGGGCTGCACCTTCAGGTTGAAGATCGCGCTGCGCTGCAATTCGCGCTTCAGGTTTTCGGGCGTATCATCCTTGAGCAGCTTTCCTTGATCGATGATCGCCAGGCGGTCGCACAGTTCATCGGCTTCGGCCATATAATGGGTGGTGAGCAGCAGCGTTCGGTCGGGGTGGTCACTCATCCACTGCTTGACGAAGGCACGCACATCGCGGGCGGCGGTCACATCCAGGCCAAGCGTCGGTTCATCGAGAAAAACGACGTTCGGGTCGGTGAGGAAGCCGCGCACGAAGTTCATTTTCTGGCGCAGACCGGTCGAAAGATCGCTGATCTTGGTACGCGCACGGTCTGCGATTCCCAGAATTTCGAGCAGTTCACCGATGCGGTGGCGCGTGATCTTGTTGTCCAGCCCGTACAGGCGAGCGAACATCCACAGGTTTTCTTCGATGGTCAGCAGGCCGAACCCGCTGGTTTCGCCGCCGCTCACCATGCTGATGCGGCGGCGCACCTCCTGGGTTTGCCTGGCGACGTTCAATCCATCCACCAGGCCAACCCCACTGGTGGGGAGCAGCAGGGTACACAGGATTTTGATCAGCGTGGTCTTGCCCGCGCCGTTCGGTCCCAGCAGCCCGAACAACTGGCCGCGTGGCACTTCCAGGTTGACGTTGGAAAGCGCGATCAGTTCTTTTTTGTCGCCCTGCTTTTTCGGGCCGCGTATCTTATACACACGGCCTAAATCAATCGTCTTGATGGCGAGTGAGGGTTCCACCATCGGTACTCCTTCATGAGTGGCATGTCCAGCTTGAATGCGGCATAGTGTAACACGGAATTATCTTTTATGAACCCTTCTAGACTCTTGGATGAACTTTTTGGCAGGTTTCACGCATTACAGTACATAGATGTGTGTACGGCACAATTTTGTTCAAACATGAGAATCCTTCGCGGATAAGGGAGCGGGCCTGTGAGACGGAATCGGTTGGGCGGGCTGATTTTGAGCCTGTGGGTCTGTACATATACCTTCATGATCGCGCACGCGCAAAACGATCCGGCATCCGGTGGAACAGCGGGCGCGCCCAGTGCAGGCGATGTGTTCTTTCCGGCATTAGGCAACGGCGGCTACGATGTGCAGCATTACGACCTGACGCTTTACGTGCCGCTGACCGAAAACCATATCGACGGGGAGGCGCGCATCCTGGCGGTAGCGGAACAGGACTTGAGCGCGTTCAACCTTGACCTGATCGGCCTGAACGTCGATGCACTGCGGGTGGACGGCGCACCTGCCCAGTTCAGCCGCGATGGGCGTGAACTGACGATCACGCCTGCGGTGCCGCTGGCTGCTGGTGCGTCATTCGTGGTCGAAATTGGATACAGCGGCACCCCGTTCACGCTGATCACCCCGGAAATTGGCTGGGAGAACGGTTGGAACTTCCGCGATGGCCGCGTGATCGTCGCCAGCGAACCGGGCGGGAGCGCCACCTGGTATCCGGTCAACGATCATCCGCTCGATAAAGCGACGTACAATTTTATGATTACCGTACCCGTCCCGTATACCGCCGTCGCCAATGGTGACCTGATCTCGACCGAACAGATCGCCGGGACGCTGACGTATCACTGGCGTATGGATCGGCCAATGGCGAGCTACCTCACCTCGATGCAGATCGATCTGCTGGTGCTGCAAACCGACGAGAGCGCCGAACCGACGATCCGCAATTTTTTCCCGCCGTACCTGCTGGAGGAAGGCGCAGAACGGTTCAGCGCCCAGCGCGAGATGATGGCCTATTTCGAGCAGGTGTTCGGGGAATACCCGTTCGGGAGCTATGGCGCAGTGGTGGTGGGCGAAAGCCTGCGGTTCGCACTGGAAACGCAGACGATCTCGCTGTTCGGGCTGAACTTCATCGAAGATGCCGATTCTAACCGTCGGCAGATGACGATTGCACACGAACTGGCGCATCAGTGGTTCGGGAACAGCGTGTCGCTCAGCCAGTGGTCGGACATCTGGCTGAACGAAGCCTTTGCGACGTATGCCTCCTGGCTGTGGCTGGAACAGACGGATGGCACGGCGGTGCTGAACGACATCGTGCGCGATACCTACCAGGATATGAGCGGGAACACAATTCTGGCTCAGGGTGGGACTTTGGAAAGCGCGCAGCGCTATGCATCGCAGTTCGATCCACCGGGCGCGCCCTTGCGCGATGATCTGTTCAACGCCGGGGTGTACTATCGCGGTGCGCTGCTGCTGCACGCGCTGCGGATCGAGATTGGTAACCCGGCCTTTTTCGCTGCAATTCAGGCGTATCTGGAGGAATTTCAGTACGGCAACGCGACGACGGAGGATGCGATCAGCGCGTTCGAGACGGCCAGCGGGCGCGACCTGGATGCATTTTTTCGCGCCTGGCTGTACGACTCGGTCATGCCGGATATTCCTGCACTGGGATTGGAGAACCGCGTTTCGTGAGCGTTTTTCTGGGGATCGATATTGGGACATCGAGCGTGAAAGCGGTCTTGCTCGATGCCGACTCGCGGCGGCTGATCGGCATAGGCAGCGCCGAATACCCAACCAGCCACCCACAGCCGGGTTACGCTGAACAAGACCCGGAAATCTGGTGGGACGCGGCGACCACCGCAATACGGGCGGCGCATTCGGCGGCAGCGCATGTCCCAGTCAGCGCGGTGGGGCTAAGCGGACAGATGCACGGGACGGTACTGGTCGATGCAGCGGGCGCGCCCGTACACCCGGCGGTGATCTGGGCGGATGAACGGTCGCGGGGGGCGGCGCTCTCGATGACCGAGCGGGTCGGCGCGGAAGCCTATGCCGCCACCGCCGGGACGCTGCCCGCCGCCGGGTTCATGGGCGCGACGCTGGTATGGATGCGCGAACACGCGCCGGAAGTACTCGAACGGGCGCACGCCGCCATCCTGCCCAAAGATTACGTCCGCTTGCGGCTGACCGACGAGATCGCATCGGAAGTCAGCGATGCGGCCAGCACCGGGCTGTTCGACATCGCCCGGCGCGATTGGGCGTGGTCGTTGATCGACCGCTTCGGGCTGCCGCGCACACTGTTCTCGCGCCTGGGCGCATCGGCGGCGGTGGCGGGGTTCGTCACCCGCCAGGCCGCCGCACTGACCGGACTCGCGCCGGGGATTCCGGTGGTGTACGGCTGTGCCGACCAACCCGCCCAGGCATTGGGCAGCGGCCTGATCGCGCCAGGGCGGGGCAGCGTGACCATCGGCAGCGGCGGCCAGGTGTTCGCGCCGCTCCGCTCTCAGCCAGGGGAGCGGCTCCGCACCGATGCCCGGCTGATGGTGTTCAACCACGCCGCGCCGGACATGCTGTATGCCGAAGGCGCGATCCTGGCGGCAGGGCTGGCGCTGCGCTGGCTGCGTGGGATCGCCGGGCTGGAGGGCGATCCCAATGCCTACATGATCCTGAGCGCAGAGGCGGCGCAAACCCGGCCAGGGGCGGACGGGCTGCTGTTCCTGCCGTACCTGATGGGTGAACGCAATCCGTACCTGGCGGCGCGGGATGGCCTGCCCCGCAGCGGATTCGCCGGGCTGACGCTGGCGCATGGGCGCGGCCACCTGGCGCGGGCGGTGATGGAAGGCGTGGCCTTCGCCCTTAAAGACGTGTTCGATGCTGTGCAGGCGCTCACCGGGCCGCTGAGATCGGCGGTCGCGGCGGGTGGCGGCATGGATTCCCCGGTGTGGCGCGGAATCATGGCCGATGTGCTGGGCGTGCCGCTCATCCCTGCCCTACAGCCGGAACAGGCCGGGACGGGCGCGGCGCTGCTGGCGGCGGTGGGCGTGGGGTACTGGAAAACGCTCGACCAGGCGTGCGCCGATGTGGTGCGCCTGGGCGTGCCGACCGCACCCGATCCCATCCGCAGCGCCTACTACGCCGGTGCTTACCAGGAATTTCTCGTGCAGCGCCACGCCTGTTAAGCCACGCTAGGGGTTGTACACCTGGATGCGCTGATTCGGGATGCGCTGCGCCAGGCGTTCCATATTCGTCCGCACCTGGGCGATCACCGCTGCCGGGTCGATGTGCAGCAGCGCTCCATTTTCGACCAGCACCCGGCCATTGCAGATCACCGTATGCACGTCGCTGGCGCGGGTGTTGTAGACCAGTGATGCTGTCGTACTGTGCAGCGGTTGGTGATGCAGCCCACTCATGTCGAGCAGGATCAGGTCGGCCAGGTAGCCCGCTTCCAGCGAACCAAGCTGATCACCCATGCCAATCACGCGGGCGCTTTCGCGGGTGGCGACGTACAGGGCTTCGGGGATGGTCATGTTTTCCGCGACCCCGGTCACGGCTTTCTGCACCATCGGCATCAGGCGCAGCGATTCCCAAATATCGAGCGTGTTGTTGCTGACTGCGCCGTCCGTCGCCAGCCCAACCGGGATACCCGCTGCGCGGAAGGCCAGCACCGGGGCATGGCTCATCGCCAGCTTCATGTAGGTTTTCGGCGCGTGGGCGATTCCGACAGCGTGACGCGCCATCAGCGCTATATCGGATGGCAGCGCGCCTAAAGCGTGGGCGATGATCGTCGGAAGCGCGAAAATACCTGTCTCGGCCAGCACTTGAATTGGCGTGATCCCGCGCTGGTTCAGGCTGGATTGCGTCTGCTGCGGGGTTTCCGCCGCATGAATGTGAATCCCCACGCCCAAACGCTGCGCGGCGGCGGCACTGGCGCGCAGAAAAGCATCGTCACAGGTGTACGGGGCGTGTGGAGCGATGAGCGTGCGAATGCGCCCATCCGCCGCGCCCTGGGTTTCGGCTGCCCATGCCGCCGTCTCGTCGATTTTGCCCATGCCCTGGCTGCCGAACATCGCCCACCCCAACAGCGCCCGCGAACCCGCCCGTTCCACCGCTTCCGCCGCACGATCCATGAAAAAGTAGTGATCCGCGACGGTAGTCACACCGCTAAGCAGCATTTCGAGCGCGCCGAGCAGCATTCCCCAGTACACATCGTCGGGTTGTAGATTGCTTTCCAGCGGCCACATGAAATCGTTGAACCAGCGGTCGATGTTCACGTCTTCGGCCAGGCCGCGAAAGATCACCATCGGCACATGGGCATGGGTGTTGATCAGCCCTGGCATGGCCAGCCGCCCGCGCCCGTCGATCACACGGCGGAAGTGCGACGGATCGACCCCGGTCGGCTGTACGGATTCGATACGGTTCCCGCGTATCAGCACATCGTGATCGCGCAGGATGGCGGCAGTGGGGTGAACCGGA
This sequence comes from bacterium, assembly GCA_033764035.1. GTDB lineage: Bacteria > Chloroflexota > Anaerolineae > Aggregatilineales > Phototrophicaceae > Flexifilum. The sequence goes on along the minus strand of JANRJJ010000022.1, from coordinate 94,513 downwards.
TCGGGCGCGATCTGCAAGACATCGGTGCGGCGGATGATTAAATCGGTCATGGCGAACTCCTAACCCGACGTTAACGACTGGACTGAGATGGTGGCACTATAACAGACAAGTGGACTTACCGTACAATAAAGGCACTTCCTGGCTATTCCCCCACTTCACTATTCGCTTTTTTCCGTGTGGTTGCGTTTCGATTAGAGGGTTAACCCGTGCATCAGGCATCGCGTCGTCATCTGACGCATAATGTGATTGTGAATTTATCGGATGGCGCGTTCTTCGGCCTGGGGCTTTCGCTCGCGTCGTATACCGCCGTGATTCCGCTGTTTTTGTCCACGCTGACCGAATCGGTCGTGCTGATTGGGCTGATGAGCGCCATGCACGAGATCGGTTGGTATCTGCCGCAGCTTCTCACGGCGGAACGGGTGGCGCGGCTGCGGCGCTACAAGCCGCTGGCGATTCTGATGACGCTCAACGAACGGATTCCGTTCTTCTTCCTGGCGCTGATCGCGTTGGCCATTCCGGCGATTGGGGCGGGATGGGCGCTGGTGTTCACGTTCATTGCCATTGTATGGCAGGCGATGGGCGGCGGGCTGACGGCGACCGCCTGGCAGAGCATGATCGCCAAAATCATGCCGATCCATGTGCGCGGGACGTTCTACAGTGTGCAAAGCGCGGCGGCCAACCTGACGGGCAGCGGTGGCGCGGTGCTGGCCGGGCTGCTGCTGACAGTGGTGGCCGCGCCGACCAATTTCGCGCTGTGTTTCTTCCTGTGCGGGGTGACCATGATGATCTCGTGGTTCTTCCTGGCCTGGACGCGCGAACCGGAAAGTGAACCGAACCTGGTCGCCACCCAAAAGCGCGATATGGGCGTGTTTTTCGCCCATCTGCGCCGCATCATTGCCCAGGACAGCGCCTTCCGCTGGTTCCTGGTGGCGCGTATGCTGGCGATGTTTTCGGCCATCGGCCTGTATTTCTATGCTATCTTCGCCAAACGCGAGTTCGGCCTGGATGAAGGGCAGATCGGCATCATGACAGGCGTGCTGTTCGCCTTCACCGTGCTGGCCAACCCGATCCTGGGGTGGTTAGGGGATCGCTGGAGCCACCGCGTGATGTACGGGGTGGCGATCCTGTTCGCTGGCGGAAGCGCGCTTGTGGCGGTGTTCGCTACATCGCCCGCCTGGTTGTACGTCGGCTTCGCGCTGTTGGGCATGGCGAAAGCCGGGTTGTGGACGATTCCGCTGCCGCTTACCGCACAGTTCGGGCATGAAAGCGACCGCCCGTATTACATCGGCCTGGCGAACACGCTGGTCGCGCCCGCGGCGCTGATCGCGCCGATTCTGGGTGGCGCGATGGCCGATGCCGCCAATTTCAATGCGGCGTTTGCGCTGGCGGTGGTGGCGGGGCTGGCGGGCGCAGCCGTGATGTTCTTCGTGGTACGCGAACCGCGTTCAATTGTGTATGCCGCGACACAAACCGCCGCTGCGCCAGCGGGGGATTGAACGCGCACCCTTCAGCCCCGATCTTTTGGGTGGTAAAATCCGAAAGATCGGGCATATACGCCGCGTCTAAAATCCAGTAGACTAGAAGAGTCTGCGAAAGACCAGTATCCGCACCGAGCTGTACACCTCGTAATGACCCCGCACGCCCGTAAACGCTGGGACGACATGACCGATGCGTGCGACGAAGCAAAGCAGGGTGTTTGCGACAACTATCTGTAAGTGGGAGCAACATGAGTTCATTTGAACGTCTGGGCTTGCGCGCCGAACTCGTGCAAGCCGTGATCGAACTGGGTTATGAGAACCCCACGCCCATTCAAGAAGGGGCAATTCCGGCGCTGCTGGAAGGGCGTGATGTTCTCGGACAAGCCCAGACGGGGACGGGCAAAACGGCAGCGTTCAGCCTGCCGATGCTCGAACGAATCGATTTTGACCTTCGCCAGCCACAAGGGCTGATCCTCGCGCCGACGCGCGAACTGGCGGTACAGGTCGCTGAAGCGGTGATTCAATATGGCCGCAAGATGGGTATCCGCGTGGCGGCGATTTATGGTGGGTCGTCGTATTTCAAACAGTTGAAACGCCTGGAAGAAGGCGTGCATGTCGTGGTCGGTACACCAGGCCGTGTGATCGACCTGATCGAACGTGGGGCGCTGGTATTGGGCGGCGTGCGGTATCTGGTGCTGGACGAAGCCGATGAAATGCTCAAGATGGGCTTCATCGACGATGTAGAACGCATCCTGCGCGAAACGCCGGAAACGCGCCAGACGGCGCTGTTCAGCGCGACGCTGCCGAGCGAAATTCGGGCGCTTTCCAACAAGTACCTGCACGACCCGGTGAGCGTGACGATTGCGCAAAAGACGCTGACCGTCCCGCTGATCGCGCAGAAGTATTTCCTGATCGATGAGGAATACAAGCTGCCGCTGGTCGGTCGCCTGCTGGAAACCGAAGAAATCAAGAGCGCGCTGGTCTTCACGCGCACCAAGATCGGCGCGGCCAACCTGGCCGATGCGCTGCTGGCACGCGGCTTTCCGGTCGAAGCCATTCATGGCGACCTGAGCCAGGATGTCCGCGAAACGGTGATGCGCCGCTTCCGCAGTGGGCTGGTGCATATCCTGGTCGCAACGGACGTGGCCGCACGCGGCATCGATATTGAAAGCGTGTCGCATGTGATCAACTTCGACATTCCGTATGATGCCGAAGATTATGTCCACCGCATTGGGCGTACCGGGCGGGCAGGGCGCGAAGGCAGTGCAATCACGCTGGTGACCCCGCGTGAACGCCGTCTGCTGCGCGTGATCGAACACTACACCAAAGGCACGATTGCCCGTGCGCCGATTCCGACGGCAGAAGAAGTGCTGGCTAAGCGCGATGCCGCCTTCAGCGCCACGCTGAGTGATACCATCGCCGCGCCCGACCTGACCCGCGAAATCGGCTTGATCGCCTCGATGATCGAAAGCGGCTACGATGTGACCGAAGTCGCGGCGGCAGCCGTGCGCCTGGCTCGGCGTGACGACCTGCGCCGCCCACTGGATGAAGTGCGGGAACCCGCTTTCCGCGAACGCCGCGAAGGGGAACGCCCGAACGGGGTGCGCGACCGCTATGGCCGTTCGTCAGGCGGGAATGGCCGCTATGAACGCGGGGATCGTCCGGCGCGTTCGTACAGCCCAGAGGGTGAAGACCGTCCGCGCCGCCCGCGTACCGATAAAACCGGGCGCGAAGCGGGCATGGTGCGGTTGATGGTCGATGCCGGGCGCGATCATGGTGTTCAGCCGGGTGACGTGGTGGGCGCTATCGCCGGGCGTGCCGGAATCCCGGGTAAGGCCATCGGTGCGATTGACATCCACCGCAGCGAAACGTATGTCGATGTGATGGAAGCCCATGTTGACCGGGTGCTGCGCCAGATGAAGCAGGGCGCGACGCTGCGCGGCAAAGAAGTCACCATCCGCCGCGTGGACAGCAACTAAGACCGCGTGGGTGCGCTGAAGGCGCTGCGCTGAGGCACACCGCCGCAAAAGGGAGGGTTCCCGATGGGAGCCGCTCCCTTTTTTACTGCGCCGAACGGGTTTTTTCCACGACCAGCAGATGCGAAAGGCCGAACACATCGAGCGGGGTATTTTCCAGGCGGTGCAGTGCATCACGCACGATCTCGCCGGGCTTGCCGAACCGCCGCGTGATGTTGTCGTAGCCGCCGAACACCCGCGAATGATGCACGATGCGCGATGGTGTGTCAGCGAACAGGCGGCGCAGCCCGCGTGCGGTGTAGGTGCGCACATGCGGCGCAAGCCGGTTCCGCCACACATCCGGCAGGTAGTTGATGAGCGGGGTATTGCCGAAATGGTATGCGCCGCGCCAGTAATGCCCATGTGTCTCGAACGGATACCAGCGGTTGGGCGTGAAGATCACCAGCCGCCCGCCTGGTTTCAGCACGCGGATCATCTCGCGCACGGCGGCGCGGTCATCCAGGACATGTTCCAGCACTTCATTGCTCAGGATGGTATCGAACCAATCGCTTCGATAGGGGAGCGCTTCGGCGGCGGCAGCCAGGGCGTGCGGGGTATCGATACGGGCTTCGGCGGCGCGGTCAGGCTCGACATCGAAGGCTTCGACGTGCGGGGTGAAGCGGCGGCGGAACTGGCTGGCATACATGCCCACGCCCGCGCCCGCCTCCAGCACCCGTGCATCGTCCAGCGTCGCCCATCGGGCGATCATCTGCAAGCGTCGTTCCTGGCCGGAACGCCAGACGTAGCTGGGTTCGCCCCGCAGCGCGGCAAGGTTGGAAGGAGTCATAGGTAAACCGATAGGTTTCGGTAGGTTCGGTTAATGGTTGGAATCGCGCGTACTCGATTTTTCGACGCGGGCTGCTGCCGCCAGCGCGAGTTTGGTCAGCGAACGACGGGGCAGCGAACGCACTTCAACCTGCACCCCATCCGGCGACGGCTGTGCCGCATCGCCCGCCTTGAGCGGGATCACGACCGTGATCAACGTGCCGCGCCCCGGTGCGCTTTCCACATTGAACGTGCCTTCTATCAGTTCGGCGCGTTCACGCATGTTGATCATGCCCAGGCTGTTGCGCCCGTTACCCTGGCCGACGGCGTTCATATCGAAGCCCTGGCCGTTGTCCATCACCTGCAAGATCACGACTTCTTCCTGGCGGTACAGCGATACGCTCACCAGCGCGGCATTGGCATGTTTGCGCGCGTTGTTCAGCGCTTCTTCGACGATATGGAAGATCACCACCTGCTGCTTACGGTCGAGCAGGAAAGCGGCATCGCCCGTGACGCGCACCTGGACTTTCTGCCCGTGCGTTTCCTGAACTTTTTCAGCCAGCCCCAACAGTGCGGCTTGCAGCCCGTGGGATTCCAGCACCAATGGCCGCCAGGTGAACAAGACCTGCCGAATTTCTTTCGAGGTGCGGCGCGCCAGGTCTTCCAGCTTGTGCAGTTCTTCGGCCACGCCTTCGGGGCGTTTTTCCAGCAGTTTGACGATGTAATTCACGCGCATGGCCATCGCGGAAATGTTCTGTGTCGGTCCGTCGTGCAGGTCGCTGGCAAGCTTACGGCGCGCGTCGTCCTCAATTTCGATGATGCGTTCTTTTTCTTCCACCAGGTTTTGATACAGCACGGCGTTTTGCAGGGCAATTGTCACCTGTACGCCGATGGCGGTGAGCAGTTCGGTGTGTTCGTCGTTGAAGGCGTTCAGGCGTTCGCTGGCATACACCAGCACCCCAAAATTGTCATAGGCGGCGCGCAGCGGCACGCACACGATTGAACGGCAGTATTGCATCGAGACAAAATATGAGAGTTCGGGGTCGCCTTTCGTCCCCGTGCCGAACACCGGCACGGCTTCGCGCAGTGCTTCGCTGAGCAAGCCGGATTTCCCCTTCAGCACTAACCGCGCATCGCTGCGCGTCAGCCGCCGCCCGCTCACCACATGGAGCGCGCTGTCTTCAGCGTGAAACAACAGCACCGCCGCGATCAATTCCTGGTCTTTGCCTGCCGACGTAAACCGCAGCCCAACGCGCCCGGCTTCCAGTGCGGATTCCAATACCTGGTTGTACTTAAGTGTCAGCCCCATCGTGTAGGAAATGTCGTACAACATCCGCACTCGTTCACGCATTTCGGTCACTTCTGCCATGCGCCGCTGACCAAGCTGTTCAAGCTGTCGCTCAATCTGTGTGGTGCGCTGTTCGACCAGGTACGCAGCGATCACCGCCGCACCGGAAATGCCGAGCAGCAGCGGCAGTACGTCGGCAGTGCCGGGGGTAGCTAAAATCTCGGTGCTGCCTGTCGCCAGTGCTGCGCTGATCAGCCCGGCGGCCAGTACGCCGATCACGTGCAGCACTGCGCCCATGACCGAATCGTGAATCAGTGAACCGGCAATCCCCAGTCCCACCGCCAGGAAGAGCAGCAGCGGGTCGCCAGCGGCTAACTGGGTGAACCCCGCGACGATGATGATGTCGGCAAAAAAGGCCGCAAATGGAAAAGCGGCGGCGATATTCGGGGTAAGCAGCACGCCAACCAGCGCGATGTTCAGCACCACGCCCGCGCCGAACGCGATCACCAGCCCACTCATGTCAGGTGCGACGCTGGCCTGGCTTTGCAGCAGCAGGACGAATCCGCCCAAAAAGATTAGCCCCAACCAGCGCAAGCCGAGGACTATCCATTGACGTACCGCCAGGGCGGTGGACTGTGGTTGCTTCATTTCCATGCGAATCATCGTACCATACACACGCAGCGCTGTGTGTATCATACCCAAAAACAGAGGCGTTTTCGCGCCTCTGTTCTCAACTGTTGCGATTATCGAACCTAGCCAAGCGAAACGCTCATCTTCACCGCCGCATCGATCCCGAATCGCGGCGGCGCACGACCATCAATAAGCCAATCAAGGCGCTGAGATAGGCGATGACCCCGGCGGATAGCAGCCGTTTTTCCGTTTTTTCTGGTGCCGGCGCGGGGAGCAGGCGCAGCGGGGACGCTGCCGACCCTGGCCGAGCGGCGTACAGGGTGGATTCTGCTGCTGCTGGGTTTGGCACGGGGACGATGCTGCGCGAACTGGGCTGTCCTTTTCGTGACCCGTAGCGGCGTGACCACACCTGGGTAAATTCTGCCCCTAACAGCAGAATTTGCGCGGAATAGAAAATCCACAACAGCACGACGATCAGCGACCCCGCCGCGCCATACGACGACGCGACTCCGCTTGTCCCCAGGTAGAGGCCAATCAGGTACTTGCCGATGGAAAATAGCAGCGAGGTAAAGGCCGCTCCCACCCATACATCGCGCCATTCGATCCGGGTATCCGGCAGGAATTTGAAGATCAGCGCGAACAGGACGGTCACCACCCCAAACGAGATCACCTGGTTGACGATTTGCAGGATCGTATCGCCCGCGCCGGGGATCACCTGAGTGAAGGTGTTGCTTAGGCTGGCGAGGACGGTCGTCAGCACCAGGGAGACGAGCAGCAGAAAGCCCACGCCCAAAACCATCGAAAACGAGATGAACCGCGCCTTGATCAGGTTCAGGATGCCGCCTTCAGGATTTGGCTGAACATCCCACGCGGTGTTGAGCGCGTCCTGAAGCTGGCCGAAGAACCCACCCGCGCCCAGCAGCAGCGTACCGATCCCGATGATGGTGGCGATAAAACTGTCGTTGGGGCGGCGCGCATTCGCGATCATGTCCTCGATCAGGACTGCGCCTTCCTGCCCGACCAACCCTTGAATCTGCGTGACGATCTCACCGCGCACCGCCTGCTGCCCGAATGCGACCCCCGCGACGGCGATCACGACGATCAAGAGGGGCGCAATCGAAAAGATCGTGAAGTACGCCAGCGCCGCTGCCAGACGCGGGGCCTTGTCGTCGTTCCATTCTGCGATGACTTCCTGAAAGAACCCGATGATCTGCCTGATGCTATTCATGCCGTCTGCTCCCATGTCTGTCCCGTAGTGTAGGCCATGCCACAGGCCAGATCATCGGTGAAGGGTGCGGTTAGCGCGTAGGAAACGTGGGGGGAAACAAAAACGCCAGTCGCTTGGAGTGGCGCTTACGCTGTATTCTTGGGCAATGAGGGGCTCGAACCCCCGACCTCACGGATGTGAACCGTGCGCTCTAACCAACTGAGCTAATTGCCCGGATTTGGTGATGATGACAAGATAGGTTAGAGTATAACACAGGCTTAAATGCCGTTCAAGTGGAATTTTGGGATGATAGCCCGTTGCCCAACCGACTGCGTTTTTCCTCCCTGCTCACCGCTGCATCGCTGCTGAGCGGGTGTATCCAGCCTACGATCAACCCCATCACCACGCCGCCCGCTTCAGAGACGACTGCCGGGGCGGTGACCGACAGTGCCGAATGGGTAGCGCTCGCCCCTGGCCTGGAGCGGCGCACGCTGCAACCGGGCGGGAACTACACGCTGACCCAGTTTCTCGTCGTGCGCATCGACCCGGCGTATTTTACGTTCCGGGCGCATTACCGCCCTGGCGAACCGCTCACGATCAGCGGGTGGCGTGATGCACTGGCGGGTGCGGCGGTGATCGTAAATGCCAACTTTTTCGATGCGCAGGGGCAGGCGCTTGGCCTGCTGGTGAGCGATGGGCAGGTCTTCGGCACCGCGTACACCGACCGGGGCGGCTTTTTCACCGTGCAGGATGGGCAGGTGCGGGTGCGCTCTACCCTGTTGGAGCCGTATCGCGGCGAAGCGCTGGAACAGGCCGTACAGGCGTTTCCGATGCTGGTCAGCGGTGGAGCCGCCGCGTATACCACCCCCCGCCCGGATCGTGCCTCCCGGCGGACGGCCATTGGGCAGGATCAAGCGGGGCGCGTGCTGATTGTCGTCTCGTCGTCGCTGATTGGAATGCGATTGACCGAATTCAGCACGTTTCTGGCGGCCAGCGATTTGGCACTGGTGGAGGCATTCAACCTGGACGGCGGCGGTTCGACCATGCTTCACATCGACAGCGGCGAAGCGCTGCAAGTCCCTTCGTTCGATGCAGTGCCAGCGGTATTGGCGGTTTATCCGCGATAAAGGCGGTCGTGATGCAGCGGGAAGCGACGCGGTGTATCGTCTGCGAGCGTGAGAACGGCGCGGAACGGCTGGTCAAGTGTGCGAATCCGCGCTGCCGCCATTACGTGTGCCAGCGGCACGCGCTGCGCTACGAACTGAGTACCGACATCGACATGGATTTTGCCGATTATTGTTCGCGGGCGTGCTATATTGAGCATGTGCGTAAAACACTGTCTGTCAGTAAAGAATTGTGGATCGCCGCGACGGTGCTGCTGATCGGCGGGATCATTTACCTGGTGGCCGTCGCCTATTTTTTGTGAGCTTTCAATATGGCAAACCCGACCTTTTACACGCGCCCGACCGACCTGGAAACTGTCAAAACCCTGCTGCGCGAACACCCGCACGCGCTGGCGATCAGCGGCGGCGGGCTGACGTTCAGCGGCGTACTGCTGCCCTACGAGCGCGTGATCGATGTGCAGGCCGTGCCGGAGCTTCAGCGAATCGAGCGGCTGGACGGCGGGGTAAGCATCGGTGCGGGCGTGATGCTGGGCCGCCTGCTCGAAATCCCCGAACTGCCGGATGTATTCCGGCGGGCGCTCACGCGCTGCCTGCCGCTCAACGTGCGCAATAACGTATCGGTGATGGAAAGTTTTCAGCAGCGTCAGCACCCTTTGCTGCGCGAATGGCACGCGGCGCTGATGGCCTACGATGTGCTGATCGACCTGTTCGACCCGGCGACGGGCGATTGTCTGCGGGCGAACCTGCTGCACCTGGCCGCTCGTAAACGTCTGGAATCCGGATTGGTGCTGTGCGTCGGGCTGCCGTTCATCCAGCCAGCCCCCTTCCGGGAGGCGATGGGGGCGGCGGTAGTGGCGCGCACCCCGGCGGGCGAACCGCTCGTCAATGCGGCGGTGTACGTGGCGCTGCAAGATGGCCTTGTGGCGAGCGTGGATGCGGCGGTCGGCGGCGCATCGGCGGAACCCGTGACCGCCGTGCAGTTAGGACAGGTGTTGACGAACAACCCGCTGAACGCGGCCAACATCGCCAGCGCCGTCAAGCTGGTGCCGCTTCAGCTTCAGCCTGTGGGCGATTACAAGGCCAGCGCCGAATACCGCCGCGAGATGGCACGCCTGTGTGTGGGGCGGGCGCTCATGGAATGCCTGGAGGGGGTGGGATGACCCCGACGGCGGTTACGGCCAGGAGTGTTTCAGAAGCGGAACTGCTGTACGCTGCTGCACGGCATCACCGAGTCGAAGTGGTGGACGGGCAGCTCATCATCACGGACATTGAAGCCATGCACCCCATCGGCGGCCTTCACATCATCGTAGGCGAAAATCTGCACGACATCCTGAAGCCGTTCGCCCGGCAGAACCAACTAGGGTACGTGTTCGGGGATGGACTGCTGTACCTGCTGGATAAAGATGACAGCGGACTAAAAGGCGCACGGGTTCCCGATCTGTCGTTCATCCGCAAAACGAATTTGCGAACCGCCTGGGATGTGCAGCGTCCTTACCCTGGCTTTCCCGATCTCGCGGTCGAAATCGTCTCGCCGGGGGATGAAGCGGAGGAACTGAGCGCACGGGTGAGCGATTTTCTCAACGCCGGGACGGATGAAGTTTGGGTGATCTACCCGAACCGGCGCGAACTGCTGCGCTACCGCCGTGACGATAACGCGATCCGCCGTTACCAGGCAGATGACTTGCTCGATGCCGCGCCGCTTTTCCCCGGCCTGGTGTTCGCGCTCGATGGGCTTTTCACGCTGCCTGAAGAACTCACGTAACGCACAACGCAAATAGTTCCCTTGATCGAGACGACCCGATGACTCCCATCACCTTTACGCTGAACGGCCACCCCTGCACGACCGATGTACACCCCCATGAACGGCTGCTGCGCGTGCTGCGGCGGCTCGGCTGCTGGAGCGTCAAGTTTGGCGACGAACACAACCTGAGCGGGGCGGATACCATCCTGTTCGACGACCAGCCCGTCAATGCCCATGCCATCCTTGCGCCCCAGGCGCACGGCCACGCGATCATCACCCTGGAAGGGGTGGGGACATCGCGGGCGCTGCATCCGCTTCAGCAGGCGTTCATCGAAACGGGCGCGATCCAGAGCGGCTACACCACCCCGGCACAGATTCTCGCGGCCTATGCGCTGATCAAGCGCCAGCCCAACCCGACCGAAGCAGAAGTACGGGCGGCGATCAGCGGCATCCTCGACCGCGAAACCGGGTATGTCAAACCCGTGCAGGCGGTTCTGCGCGCCGCCGCCGTCATGCGCGGCGAAACCGTTCCCCCGTTCGAGCCGTTGCAGCGGGCGATCCCCGCGCCGCCGGAATGGTTCGGATTTTCAGGGGATGAAACACCGTTCGATGGCGGCGAACCCGACCGGGGCGGCAGCGCAACAGGCATTCGCACGCGGGCAATCCCGGCGATCATCGTGTCCCCGCCCGAAGTGCAGGCGCTCAAAACGGTCGGCAAGCCCGAACCGAAGGTCGATGCCGTCAAGCTGGCGGCGGGCAAACCCGTATTCACCGATGACGTGGACATGCCAGGGATGCTTCATGCAGCCCTGCTCACCAGCCCGCACGCCCACGCCCGCATCGTGCAGATCGATACCAGCGCAGCACTGGCACTGCCCGGCGTACATGCCGTGCTGACCTACCAGCATGTGCCGCGTGTGCTGTATGCCTCTGGCGGGCAGAGCTACCCGAACCCGAAGCCGTATGACCAGGTGAGCCTGGACAACGTGGTGCGGCACGTCGGGGATCGGGTGGCGGTGGTGGCGGCGGAAACCCACGAGATCGCGCATGAAGCGCTGCGGCTGATCCGCGTGGAATACGACGTGCTGCCCGCCGTGTTCGATCCGGTTGAAGCGATGAGCGGCCATGCGCCGCCGATTCACCCTGAAGCGGACAAGGACGGGATTCATGACCCGCGCCGGAACATCGTGCATCACATCTATGCCCAGACCGGGGATGCCGATGCGCAGTGGGCGCAGGCCGACCACATTTTTGAGGGGGAATACCGTGTGCATCAGGTGCAGCAGGCCAGCATCGAACCGCACGAGGTGATCACCTGGTGGGATGAGGATGATCGCCTGGTCATTCGCACTTCGACTCAGGTGCCGTTCCACGTGCGGCGCATGGTCGCTCCGCTGATCGGCCTGCCTGTGAAAAAAATCCGGGTGATCAAGCCGCGCATCGGCGGGGGGTTCGGCGGCAAGCAGGAAATGCTGATCGAAGACCTGTGCGCGCACCTGACGCTAGCGACGGGCCGCCCGGTGCGCTTCGAGTACACCCGCGAACAGGAATTTACCAGCGCGCGCAGCCGTCACCCGCAGATTTTGCGCTTCAAGACGGGCGTGACTGCCGATGGACGGGTGGTCGCGGCGGAGCTGTACATCATCGCCAACACGGGCGCATACGGCACGCACGGCCTGACCGTGCAAATGGTGAGCGGCTTTCGCGGGCTGACCACCTACAACGCGCCGTACAGCAAGTTCGAGTGCGATGTGGTGTATACAAACATCCCCACGCCGGGCGCATACCGGGGCTACGGCGCGCCCCAGGCGTTGTTCGCACTTGAGGTGCATATGGAGGAGATCGCCGCCGCGTTGGGCATGGATGTGATCGACTTCAAGCGTAAAAACTGGATCAAACAGGGCGATCCGCTGGTCATGGCGGTCGCGTTGGGCGAAGGGCGCGAAGGCAAGCCCCAGGTGGTGACCACCAGCGCGCTGGAGGAATGCGTCGATATTGGGGCGCGGGCGATGGGCTGGGCGTACAAGCGCGGGGTGGACAAGACCGTCCCTGGCAAACCGCATCTGAAGCGCGGGATCGGGATGGCTGTCGCCATGCATGGCACAGGGATCGCCGGGCTGGACATGGGCGCGGCTTCGATCAAGCTGAACGATGATGGTTCGTTCAATCTGCTGTTCGGCGCGACCGATTTAGGCACGGGCGCGGATACTGTGCTGGCGCAGATCGCCGCCGAAACCCTGGGTGTGCCGCTCGGTGACATCATCGTGTATGCGTCGGATACCGATTTCACCCCGTTCGATACCGGGGCATATGCCAGCAGTACCACCTATATCAGCGGTACGGCGGTGATGAAAGCGGCAGAAGCGGTGCGGACGCAGATCATCGACCATGCCGCCCGCTGGCTGCTGGAATGCGACCCGCACGATTTAGAACTGGAAGACCGTCAGGTGATTCACCGGGATGGGCGGCGCGTCACGCTGGAACAGGTGGCGCTGCACAGCCTGCACCAGGCGGATCAGCACCAGATCATGGCGACGGCCAGCCACATGAGCGAACTCAGCCCGCCGCCGTTCGCCGCGCAGTATGCGGAAGTCACGGTTGATACCGAAACCGGGCAGGTCACGGTCGATAAACTCTTGTTCGCGGTCGATTGCGGCGTGGCCGTCAATCCACTCACCGCCAGCGGCCAGGTCGAAGGCGGGATGATCCAGGCATTGGGCTACGCGCACTGCGAAGCGATGGCCTATGATGCGCATGGAACACCCCAGGCGGCGCGCTTCGGGGAATACCCGATCTACCGCGCCGATGAAGTGCCGGATATGGACGTGATCTTCGTCGAAACCTACGAACCCTCCGGGCCATACGGCGCGAAGGCGGTGGCGGAAATTCCGAAGGATGCCGTCGCCCCGGCGCTTTCCAGCGCGATCTACGATGCGGTTGGGGTGCGCCTGCGCGATCTGCCGTTCACGCCGGAACATGTCTGGCGAGCGCTGCACAATACCTGATTCGCTTGAAACAAAAAGACCGCAGTCGATTTCAACTGCGGTCTTGTGGCGCTCAGGTATCGGTGGGGTGGGTATCCGCAGCGGCCAGCCGTGCCGCATACTGGCGCTTGTAGTACTCCAGGTATTCCCCAGTCTTGATCTTGCGCCACCACCATTCGTTATCGCGGAACCAGCGCACGGTCTGTTCTAAAGCCATATCCCACTGGTGCGCCTGTGACCAACCCAGCCCGCGCAGCTTGTCGCAGTTCATCGCGTAACGCAGATCGTGGCCTTCGCGGTCGGGGACGTGCCTGAGCAGTGTCGTTGGCTTGTCCAGCTTTGCCAGCATATCCTGGGCGACATGCAGGTTATGGCGTAAATCTTCCCCGGCGATGTTGTAAATGCCGCCGGGTTCACCCCGGTGCAGCGCCAGGTCTATCCCGCTGACGTGGTCTTCGACGTACAGCCAGTCGCGCACCTGCATTCCATCGCCGTACAGGGGCAGCGGCTTGTCGTCGATGGCTTCGGTGATGAAGAAGGGGAGCAGTTTTTCCGGGTACTGGTACGGCCCGAAGGTGTTGCTCCCACGTGTGATCACGGTATTCATGCCGTGGGTTTCGTGGTAAGCGCGCACCATCAGTTCCCCGCCCGCTTTGGCCGCGCTGTACGGGTTGCGCGGAGCCAGCGGGTCGGTCTCGACGGATTCGCCTTCAGGAACCGACCCGTATACTTCATCGGTCGAAACCTGCAAAAAGCGCTCGATGCCGTGCGTCCGCGCTTCTTCCAGCAGAATGTACACGCCGATGGCGTTAGTATGCATGAACGCATCGGCATCGATGATGCTGCGGTCTACGTGGCTTTCTGCGGCGAAGTTGACGACGGTATCGATCTCGTGGGTTTGGAGTGCCTGGCGCACATCGGCACGGGAGGCAATATCGCCGCGAAAAAAGTGGTAGTTCGGTTCGTCGCTCACGGGCAGCAGATTATCCAGGTTGCCCGCGTAGGTCAGCTTGTCGTAGACGATGATGCGATACTGCGGGTAGCGGGCGGTCATCATGCGCACGAACGCGCTGCCGATGAACCCCGCGCCCCCGGTGACGAGGATGTTTTTCATGAGGCGGCTGGCTCCGATGGTCCGGTTTTCGCTGCGCCATCGGCTGCCGCTGCGTCGTCTGCTTTCGTGGCGGCGGCGGGGGGTTCCGGCTTCGCTTCGGCCTTCACCGCTGAGGCAGTGGGCGCTGCATCCGGCTTGACCTCCGGGGCGGGCGGCAGGATCGGCAGCACGAACTTTTCAATGGCATCCGCGACCCCGTCCTCGTCATGTGTGGGCGCGACATAGTTTGCCTTGTCCTTGACCGCCTGTTCCGCCTGACCCATCGCCACGCCGATCCCGGCGAATTCAAGCATTTCAATGTCGTTTTCGGCATCGCCAATCGCCAGCACGCTGTCGGCGGGGATGCGCATGTCTTTGGTGATCATCTTCAGCGCCGACCCTTTCGAGACACCGGGCGGCAGCACTTCGAGCATGTTCGGGATGCCCGCCTGCATCACCCGCGCTGTGCCGCCCAATACGCTGGTCAACTGCCAGCGCAGCGCCTTGATCGCCCGCGCATCCGCGCCGATGGCAACGACTTTGTTCACGGGCATATCGTTCAGGATGTTGACGAGCGGCCCAGCCGGTTCCAGCGTTTCGTGGTACTTCGCCATCTCCGCGTACAGCTTTTCATCGCGCGTCCGCGTGAGGATGCGCGCCCCGCTGTACACCAGCAGCGTGAAACCGCGATCTTCTGCGAACGTGATCGCCTGGCGGGCGACGGCAGGGCTGAGTACCTGCTGATGCGTGATCGTCCCCGCCGCGTCATATGTAAGCAGCCCCTGCACGAAAATGCCGGGGGTCTTGAAGCCGAGACGGTCGAACAAGTACTGCGCCGCCCCATAGGTTTTGCCCGTCGCAATCGCGATCTGCACGCCCTGTTCCTGGGCGGCTTTGAGCGCTTTTTCGTTGCGTGCGCTCAGTTCCATCTGCGAATTCAGGAGCGTGCCGTCAATATCGACCACGATCAGCCTGATGTCCTTGCGTTCTGCGGTGAGTGTGGGTTGTGCTGCCTGTGTCATTTGTGTCAATTCCTGCTGCTGTTAAACGATCCAAACACTGCTGTGATCGCCCAGATTCAAGGTGAGCGCACGCGGCAGCGTGTCTTTGTGCCGCAGCGTGACATTCCGCCCGATCAGGCTGCCGTACAAGCGCACGCCCAACGCTTCAATGTGACTGCGCTCCAGCACGATGCAGCGTTCGATTTCGCACGCTTTCACCGTCACTTCATCATAGATGCTGGTGTACGGGCCAATATAGCTGTTTTCGATCACCGTGCCGCGCCCGATAATCGCCGGGCCGTGAACCGTGCTGTTCACAATGCGCGCCCCGGCTTCAACCGTGACGCGGCGGTCGATCTCGCTGTTCACGATCTCCGCCTGGGGTGAAACGAATGGTTCGATCTCGTCCAGCACGCTGGCGTTCGCTTCCAGCATATCGATAGGCTTGCCGGTATCGATCCACCAACCGCGATGGATATGCGGCGAGACGGTGTAGCCCTGTTCGATCAGCCATTGAATCGCGTCGGTGATCTCCAGTTCGCCGCGTGCCGATTTCTGGATGCTGTTCACCGCCTCAAAAATGTGGGGGTCGAACATGTAAATGCCGACCAGCGCCAGATTGCTTGGCGGGTGCTGCGGCTTTTCGATCAACCGTTCGATGGTGCCGTCGGCGCGCAGCTTTGCCACGCCGAACGCGCTCGGATTTTCGACCTCTTTCAGCACGATCTGGGCATTCCATTCCTGATGCGTGGTGAAATCGCGGATCAAGGGGCTGATGCCGCCCTGGATCACATTATCGCCCAAAAACATCACGAACGGTTGATCCTGCAAAAAATCGCGGGAGATTTTGACGGCGTGTGCCAGCCCATCCGGGCTTTCCTGGGGAATATAGGTCACGCGCACGCCGAACTTTTCGCCCGTCCCCACTTCGGCGCGAATTTCCGGGGCGGTCTGGCCGACCACGATGCCAATCTCATCGATGCCCGCATCGCGGATCATCTCGATCACGCGGAACAGGACGGGTTTGTTGGCGACCGGGATCAACTGTTTGGCACGGGTATAGGTGAGCGGGTACAGGCGCGTGCCTTTGCCGCCGCTGAGAATCAGACCCTTCATGGATGCGGCTCCTAGTAGCTGGTGGATTCGCGGGGCGCGTTGGTCATGACCGCGCCCAACACCCGCACCTGCACGCGGGCGAGCGCCTGCTGTGCCTGGGCGGTATGGTCGCGGCGGGTGTGGCCAGCCCGCACGACGAGCAGCAGACCATCCAGTTTTGCGCCCAGCAGCGCGGCATCGGTGGCGGCCAGCACGGGTGGGGTATCGAACAGCAGGTAATGCGCACGGGCTTTCAGCACGCCGATCACGTCGTTCATGCGCGGGCTGCTCAGCACATCGGTCGGCACGGGCGGCAGTGTTCCGCTGGGCAGCACCGATAGGTTCGGCACGTCCGTCGCAGCCAGCGGCGGATTCGCCATCGCGCTTTCTTCCAGCAGCATGGTGGTCAGCCCGCGTTCGCTGGTGATGCCCCATAATTCGTGCTGGCGCGGGCGGCGCAGATCGCCATCGATGATGATCGTTTTGTGGCCTGCCTGGGCGAAGGTGACGGCCAGGTTCGCCAGCGCGGTGCTTTTATCCGTGTTTTGCGATGGAGAACTGATCGCCAGTGCTGCGACGGGCTTGTTCACGCTCAGGAACATCAGGTTGGTGCGCAGCGTGCGGTAGGCTTCGGCGGCAGCCGAGCGCGGATCGCTGAGGGTGACCAGGTGTGTGCTTGCGTTCGCCATAATGCGTTGCGTCTCCTTCACTTCTGCCCGTCGGGGATTGCGGCCAGCACGGGCAGTTCCAGGCCGCGTTCGATGTCGTCACGGCGGCGGATGACCACGCTTTCCAGAAATTCCAGCACAAAAATGATCACCGCGCCCAGAATCACGCCGATCACCGCGCCGATGGCGGCGTTCAGGCTGGGGCGCGGGCGCAGCAGGGAAATATCCGGACCATCGGGCAGCAGGGCATTTACGCGGTCTTCCTGGCGGCGGGTCTGATTTTCATTTTGCTGGTAGCGCACCAGCAGATTGCCCCATTCATTGGCAATCTGGCCGACGGGCTGGCCTTCGGGCAGGTCAACATCGATTTGCACGGTCAGGTTGTCGCGGGAGGCCTGAATAGTGACCGCACCTTCCAACTCGCCCGCCAGCATATCCAGGCTGAGCGCGTCGATCACCTGCTGGGCGCGTTCCTGGCTTTTCAGGTACACGACATACGAGTTCATCAGGCGCAGCGTCGCTTCGGTGATACCGAGATCGTTCCGCGAAGGGGAAATCAAGACCAACTGGGTCGCCCGGTAGACAGGGGTCTGTCCCCGGCTGAGGAGATACGCGCTTCCAGCGGCCACCGCCGCCAGCAGGACGATGATCCAGCCCCGGCGCACCAGGATGCGGCCATAATCGAGTAAGCTCATGCACTCTCCATGCGTTGCAGGTTGCGTGTAATGGGTGTACACGACCCCGTTCGGATGCCGCATGATAAGACACGGGTATCCAGCGGTGGGTTGCGTCCAGCCCCGGCGCGCAGGGGTCAGCCTGCGCAAACCGGGGAACATTGTACCTCAACTTGGGGGGATGGCTCTATGCCGGAAGTGCGAAGGATGACCGGGTGTCCCGTCGATCAAACGCTGACGGGTGTCCCGTCGATCAAACGCTGACGGGCGTTCAGGTCGTGCGATGGCAGGTAGACCATCGGCGTATCAGCGGCGAACGTGCGCAGCGCGGCCAGCGTGGTACGGGCGGCGGCAGGGTTGGCCGCAATCCCGGCGGTCGAGCCATTCAACAACTGCGCGTCGTCGAATGAGGCATCGCCCGCAAAACAATAGGCTTTTTGCCCATCGTGGAAGATCACCGATTGGTGGCCTTCGGTATGCCCTGGTGTGGGGACGATCCACACATCGCCCGCACGGGTGACCGCCTGGGAACGGTCGAAGCCGGGCAGCGGCCCATTGGGGAAAGTCGTCAGCGTGGGCGCGAAATCCGCCGGGTAATGGCACATCAGCGCGCCAAGCTGGGTTGGATAATCGACGGCGGACAGCAGAAATTCCGCCGCCGGGAAAGCGCTCAGGCCGCCCGCGTGATCCGAATGCAGGTGCGTTTGCACCACCCAGCGCACATCGCCCTGTTGAATGCCCAGGTCGGTCAACTGTGCGGCAATTTCGTCCTGGGGCGTGACGGCGAAGCGCAGAAACGACTTGTAGATCAGGCCCGTTGCCGGGTCGCAATCGACATAACCGGGCGTGTTGATCTGCGCGGTTTCGCCCGTATCGACCACGATTACGCCTTCAGGGTGTTCGATCACCCAGGTATTGATCGGCATCCATCCCGTCCAGTGGGGGTCAGCGGCGATGGCGAAAAAATCCGGTGCCGTCGGTTCCGCTGTACTGGCGGTGCGCGGTCTTGACCGCTACGTACCCGGTCTGGATAGCGTGGATTTTCACGCCGCCTGCCGTCGTCACGGTGATGGGTTCAACGCTGCGGCCTGTCAGCGGGGCGGCAGGGGCGTTGGCCTGGGCAGTGTGCCACCCTGTGAGCAAGCGTTCCATTCCAAACCCGCCGATGAACGCGCCGACTGCGCCTGTTCCCAGCGTGCTGAGAAAACGCCGTCGGGTCGGTTTCGGGTTTTGTGCTGTCGTCATGGATGATCCCTTGAAAATGTGATAAAATGAGCAAATGCTCGCGTTTTCAGTATATCACGAGCTTTTGCTCATATTTCAAGGGCTTTTCATTCAATTCTCATGATGCACACCCCACTACCCGAAGTTCCCGAATGGAACGAACCAAAACAGGCGCGCAGCCGCCAGCGCTTCGCGCTGATCCTGGATGCAGCGGCGGCGCTGATTGCCGAGCAGGGCATTGAGGCCGTGACCACCAACCATATTGCTGAACGTGCGTGCGTCGCCATTGGGTCGCTGTATCAGTTCTTCCCGTCGAAAGAGGCGGTGGTGGCGGCGCTGCTGGATCGGTATCTGCGGGCGATGGTGACGGTTTTCCCAACGGCAGTGGACGAATCGCGCTCGTTTGCAGAGACGGTCGGCGGTGTTGTGGATGGGATCATGACCTTCAAGGCGGAACATCCGGCGTTTTCGCAGTTGTTCGGGGCGATGAACGCGCCGACGCATCACCTGCTCACACAGCGAATGCAGGGGGCGATCACGCAGCGCATCGCAGCGATGCTGAAGGGGTATCACCCGGCCATGAACGATGATCAGCGCGCACGGTGCGCCCTGGTCGGTTATGGCATCGTCAAAGGTTTGGTCGGTATGGAGGACATCGAGCCGGGGATGCTGCGCAGCGAGATCACGACAGCGCTGCTGGGCTATGTGCGTGCTTTCCTGAAGCGCGAAGGCATACACGATCTTGAAGCGCTGGAATGACGATGTTATAGTGTGAAGAATCTTAAGCCGCTGGTTGCCCCAACAGCGCGTTTAATTGAATAAAGCGCGTGCCTGAAACGGCGCGTGCTGCTCATCAAGAGCGGTTGAGGGATTCGACCCCATGACACCGCGGCAACCCCCGGAGCGCCGGGACGGTGCCACTTTCGACAGAGGCAGCCAAGACCTCTGGCAGATGAGACGCTGAATTGCGAGAACGATTCACGCCTCTCTGTTTGCCGAGAGGCGTTTTTGTTCGTTCGTGCAGTGCTTAAAGGATAGGAGTTCACCCCAAATGGTGCAGCAGCCCCACATTCAAACCTCGAACACCACGTTTATGACCTCCCCGCGCTACTTCTTCACGTCGGAATCGGTGAGCGAAGGTCACCCGGATAAAATCTGCGACCAGATCAGCGATGCGGTGCTGGATGCGATCTTCGCCGCCGACCCGAATGCGCGGGTGGCGTGCGAAACGTCGGTCACAACCGGGCTGGTGCTGGTCTTCGGGGAGATCACCACGCATACTTATGTCGATGTGGAAAAGATCGTGCGCGATACCATCCGCCAGATTGGGTACACGGCCAGTCATATCGGGTTCGATGCGGATACGTGCGGCGTGATCGTCGCCATTCACGAACAATCCCGCGATATTGCGCTCGGTGTCGATCAGGCCTTGGAAGCGAAGGAAGGCCGCATGTCCGACGCGGAAATTGAAGCGACAGGCGCTGGCGACCAGGGCATGATGATCGGTTTTGCGTGCGATGAAACGCCCGAACTGATGCCGCTCACGATTTCGCTCAGCCATCAACTGACGCGCCGCTTGGCCGAACTGCGCAAAAGCGACCAGATCGCCTGGCTGCGCCCGGACGCGAAAAGCCAGGTCACAGTCGAATACGCCTATGGCAGGCCGAAGCGCGTCGATACGGTCGTGATCAGCACACAGCACGCGCCCGAAGTCAGCCAGGATGAAATCCGGGCGGCGGTGATCGAACAGGTGATCAAGCCGATCATCCCGGCGGCGCTGCTCGACGCGGATACGCGCTATTTCGTCAACCCGACCGGGCGTTTCGTGACGGGCGGCCCGATGGGGGATGCGGGACTGACTGGGCGCAAGATCATCGTGGACAGTTATGGCGGGGTAGCCCGGCACGGTGGCGGCGCGTTCAGTGGGAAAGACCCGACGAAAGTGGATCGCAGCGCGGCGTACATGGCACGCTACATCGCTAAAAACGTGGTCGCGGCAGGGCTGGCGACGCGCTTCGAGCTTCAGGTGTCGTATGCCATCGGCGTGGCGCAGCCGACATCGCTGGCCGTCGAGACGTTCGGCACCGGCGCGATTCCCGATGAACAGATCGAAGCGCTGATTCGGAGTCATTTCGATATGCGTCCGGCAGCCATCATCCGCGACCTGAACCTGCGCCGCCCGATCTACAAGCAGGTAGCGGCCTACGGCCATTTTGGGCGTAACGACCTGGATGTCCCCTGGGAACGCACCGACAAAGCCGACGCACTGCGGCGCGAAGCGGGTCTATAGCGATACCCACCCTGGCATTCCCAGGGTGAACCTTTTTTCCTGGCCGCGCATTTTGTGGTACGCTCACGGTTATGATTTGCATACCTTGCGGGCGGGATGCGCGGCATGAACACGATCAAAGCACTGGGCAGCGGTATCAAGAACTTCATGATCATCTTTTCGTTCATCGTCAACCTGGTGTTGGTGGTGATCGTCGTCGGGCTGTTGTTGTTCATCTTCGACATCAAAAACAACATCGTCACCCCGCTGGTATCCGGCCTGCACAGTAGCTTTGTCGGCCTGAATGAGGCGACCATCGACTGGACGATCCCCGTCCGTGACCGCATTCCGGTGGTGCTGAATATCCCCCTGCAAACCGATACCGTCGTCACGCTTACGGACTCCGTACCGCTGGCAGTGGCCGCTACGATCAATCTGCCGGGCGTGGGGACGCTGAACAATGCTCAGGTGTTTTTGCAGCTTCCCGAAGGGCTGGAACTGCCCGTCGCGCTTGACCTGCAAGTCCCGGTCGATGAAGAACTCGATATTGCGCTCGATGTGCGGGCGGTAATTCCGTTGTCGCAGACCCAGCTTGCCGACCCGTTCGAGAATCTGCGCCTGCTGTTCGAGCCGATCACGCTGGCGCTGTACAACCTGCCGGGGGATTTTGCCCAGGCGGGTAACCTGTTTGCGGATATTGTCGCAGGTCGCCCGATCAACCTGCTTGCTCAGACCGCCAACGTCCCCGACCCCTGGCCTGGGTTCGCCCGTACCGCTGGCCTGGGCTATGACCTGGCCTTTGAACCCGTGCCGCTGCAAAACCAGCCCGTCGAAACCGGGATCATCCCACAGGGGGGCATTCCAGGGCTGGACGAACAGATTCGCCCGGAGGTGTGGGAAGCGGGAGGCCCCGCCGCGCTCAATGCTCAAGCGGCAGACGCGATGTCCACGCTTGGCGTAGAGGATTACACCTTCAACGGCGAATTCTCTGGCGAAATTCAGGCACAGGCCGCGGCACAGGCACCGGCAGCCGTCCCAATTCCGGCTACCCCTTCCTCACCCTAGCACATGGATCGGTGCGGGAGTAGCGCGGGATGGCCGGGCGGCCTACAATGCAAGGAAAAGTAGAAGGATCAAGCGCTCATGAACGACCCTGAAAAGTCGTCACGGTTTGCCGGACGCGCCCCGGATCGCCCGCCGATCTGTGATTATGAAGGGACGGATTACCGCACCCGTTTTTGGGAAAATAAAGGCCGCGATTATGAAGACCGAGTCGAACGCATCGCTATGCGGCGGCTGCTGCCCCCTAAAGGCGGGCGGCGTTTTCTGGAGATCGGCGCGGGGTTCGGGCGGCTGACCCCGGAAATGGCCGCGTATCAGCAGGTGGTGCTGCTCGATTATTCGTTTTCGCAGATGGCGGATGCTCAGGAACGCCTGGGCAAGCAGGAGCGTTATCTGTACGTCGCGGCGGATATGTACCGGATGCCGTTCAAGCCCGGCGTGTTCGACGGCGTGTCGGTGATTCGCGTGCTGCACCACATTGCCGATGTCCCCGCCGCACTGAAAGAAATCCGCCGGATCACCGTGCCGGATGCACTGTTCATCCTGGAATATGCCAGCAAGCGTCATCTCAAATCGATGCTGCGCTGGGCGCTCAAGCGGCAGGCGTGGAACCCAAACGATCTCGATCCGGTCGAATTCGTCGAACTGAACTTCGATTTTCATCCCGATTATATTCGGCGGGAACTGCGTGCCGCTGGCTTCACCATGAAACGGCAGCTTCCCGTCTCGTATTTCCGCGTGGAACTGCTCAAGCGTATCGTCCCGCTGGCGGTGCTGGCGGGCGTGGACGGGCTGATGCAGTTGAGCGGTTTGCTGTATTCGCCAAGCGTGTTCACCCAAAATACCGCCGTTGGCAGTTCGCCCGCCCAACTGGAAGCGGCGGACATTTTCGCCTGCCCGGAATGCGGCGGTGATTTGGAACGCAAAGGCAGCGCGATGGTCTGCACCCGCGACGGGCTGCGCTGGCCGATCCGCGATGGCATTTACGATTTCAAAGTGCCGTTGGAATAGACAGGTTTCGGGGCGCTACAGCGTTTCCAGGTGTGTGCGCATCCAATCCGCATAGGCGGTGCGCAGAGCGCGGGTGTGCGTGCCAGGTGTTCCAGGGCCTATCACGATCCCGTCGATCCGCACGACCGGGACGATTCCCCGGCTGGAACTGGTGATAAAAGCTTCGCTGAAGCGCGGGATCGCGTCGATGCGCACCGCTTCCCGGCGCACGGGCAGCAGCGGCGGCGCGATCTCGAATACGATCTGCTGTGCAATCCCCGCCAAGACCCCATCCCCGGCGGTGCGCAGTTCGCCATCGAGTACCGCGTAAAAATTGCTGCTCGTGCCTTCCAGCAGCGTCCCGTCCGCATCGGTGAGCAGCATTTCGTAGATTCCGGCGGGGCGCTGTGCGTCCAGGGCGGCGCGGTCGTGCATCCATGCGGTGGTTTTGGCGGCAGGGTTATCGCGTGCTGCGGCGTGCGTGGTCTGTAGATGTACGCCCTGTTCATACAGAGCGGGCGCGACCCCGTGAAATGGCTCAATCGAGAGGATGAGCGAACTGGGTGCATCCGCCGGGACGGTGATGCGGAAGCGGACATTGCCAAAGCCGGAATCGTCGATCATCTGGCGCAGCGCGGCGCGCAGCCGGGGACGATCCAGCGTGAGGGGAATACCGGAACGCCGGGCAGAATCTTCGAGCCGATCCAGATGCGCATCGAGCCTCAGCACCTTGATCGACTCGAAGGTATTGGTGATGGTATATACGCCTGTACGCGGCTCGTGACGGGCTGCATCTGCCAATGATTCAGCCGTGTAGTCGGCGGGCTGCAAACCAGCGGGGGTCAGCGTGTGAATGATGCAGGGCATCGTGTGATCGTTTCCTGTACAGCAGCGAAATAAAGCCAATCAAACCGTTAGCGACGTGCTTGCAGCGTGGGCGCAAGGCTGGCATTCACCCGTTCCGAAAGTTCCTGAGCGACGGCATTTTCAGCGTCGGTCAGGCGCGTATTCAGGCGGTCGATTCGGCGGGTCAGCCGTTCCATCGTGTTGCTCATCAGGCGAATCTGTCGGTCAAAATTCAGGTCTTTTTCGCTCACGTTGAGCGGCTGCGCATCGACCGCGCTCGACAGCCAATCTTCCAGAATGGATACCATCGAGACATCGAACGTCCAGATTCCCTTGAATTTACGGGTATGATCCGGGTCGGTGATCGACGTGAGTTCTTCGGTCGCCAGCGCGCTGAAATACTCACGTCCGTAGCTGATCAGGAACCATTCTTTGGCGAGCTGATCGGTGCGTTTGAGCGGGATATACGTCACATTGGGCAGGGCAGGCAGGGTGACATCCGGCACGCCGAATACGTAGATCGATTCGGCGCGCAGCGCCAGCGTGGTGTAGCGGGCAAGCTGCGGCAGAAACTTACTGTAGTACTGAAAAGCGGCGAAAATGCGGGTGCGCACGCCGTCGATCAGGGTGGCATTTTCGATTTCGTAACTGACCAGCGACATCGTGCGGCGGTGACTGAGCAGGGTGCTGGTCTGCTGCACCCGCTCGGCCAGGTGGTATACGGAAAATTGCGGATCAATAGCGACAGGCATAACGGTCTGACCTTTCTGGACATTACTGACTTTAACATTACCGGGGAGATATGAGGCTTACTTGAGGCCACCCTAAATATATGCGGTATGGTCTGCATAAACATGGGTCAACCTGTGGATTTCATATGGAATTCATGTTTAAACGCGAAGATGGTTGGCCCATCATCGTGCAGCTTGACAGCACCCCAGTGGCGCGTTATCCTCATGGGCATGAATACGAACTGCGGCCATATGACTACTGGCATGACTACTATGACTCCTCATCGGGCGATGAAGGGTTCTATGCGCATGTCGTAAGGCCGTCACGGTTAGGCGAACGGAAACGGAAGCGTGTGGAAACCCCACACGCTTTTTTTGTTGCATACGGCGCTCGTCCTTTTTCGACCAGGAATGCACACACCAGGAGTCAGCGGCACATGGCACTCGTCACGATGAAGTTTGGCGGCACGTCCGTCGGCAGTCCCGAAGCGATTCAGAACGTGGTACACATCGTCGCGGAAGCGGTACAGCGCGGCGATCAGGTGATCGTGGTGGTCAGCGCGATGAGCGGCGTGACCGACGCGCTGATTGGGTCGGTTGCGGATGCGGCGAATGGGAGCAAATGGGGGTATCTCTCGTGTAACAACAAGCTGCGCGACCGGCACGTTGAAGCCGTGAATCTGCTGACCGCGCCGGGCAAGAACCGCGACCAGGCCACACACGAGATCGATACCCTGCTGCGCCAGCATATCGACCTGTGCCAGGCCGTGAATGTGCTGGGCGAAGCCACGCCGCGCATCAGCGATTCGGTCGTCGCGTTCGGGGAACGGCTCTCGTCGCGGCTGGTGGCCGCCGCCTTGCGGACTCACGGCTTGAATGCCGCCGCCTACGATGCCAGCCAGTTCGTGCTGACGGATGATCGCTTCGGCAGCGCCGTACCCTTCTGGGACGAGACCGAAGCGCGCATCCGGGGCGGGCTGCTCCCGCAGATCGAAAAAGGGGTGATCCCGGTGCTGACTGGCTTCATCGGTGCGACGCGCAGCGGGCAGATCACTACCCTGGGGCGCGGCGGCAGCGATTATTCCGGCGCGATCTTCGCGGCGGCGACCGACAGCAGCGAACTGATCATCTGGACGGATGTGGACGGAGTGATGACGACCGACCCGCGCATCGATAAACGTGCGCGAGTGCTGCCCTATGTTTCGTACCAGGAAGTAGGCGAACTGGCGTTTTACGGCGCGAAAGTGCTGCATCCCAAAACCGTGCAGCCGATTCTGAACAAACATATTCCGATGCGCGTGCGCAACACGTTCAATCCGTCGTTCCCCGGCACACTGATCGGCCCGGAAAGCCAGCCCAGCCAGACGATCATCAAAGCGGTGACGAGCGTGCGCAGCGTGAGCCTGCTCACCGTGAGCGGCAAGGGCATGATCGGTGTGCCGGGTATCGCCGGGCGGACTTTTTTAGCGACGGCGAAGGCGGGCGGCAATATCTTGATGATCTCCCAGGCATCGAGCGAGCAGAGCTTTTGTTTCGTGGTCACGGTGGATAAAGGCGCGGAGGCCAAAGCCGCCATCGAAAGCGAACTGGCCGACGAGATCGCCCGGCAGGATGTCGATGAAGTGGACGTGAAAGACTCGATTGCGATTGTCACAGTGGTGGGTGCGGGAATGCGCGGGACTCCTGGCGTGGCGGGGCGAGTGTTCACGATGATGGGCAGCCGTGCGATCAACGTGGTGGCGATTGCCCAGGGGGCGAGCGAGTGCAGCATCTCGTTCGTGGTGGAAGAACAGCAGTTGAAAGAAGCCGTGATCGCGCTGCACGACCTGGCATTAGAGGCCGTACCAACTGCATGAAGTGGAGTCGTTTGGTCTGGGACGGTCTGCTATGATGGTCGATACACAGGAAGGCATACCCCATCCACCCCACGACAATCCACCAGAGGACAATCCTTTGAACCTGGTCTTTTTCGCGTCATTTCTCATGCTGGGCATTGCGGGCGGGCTGATCGGCACGTCGATTCCGTACCTGATCGCATACTTCGATGTGCCGCCGGATCAGGGCGGGCTGTTTGTGACGATTCAGACTGTCGGCGGGATCATCGCCAATATCGCCATCGGGCGGCTGCTGGATCGGTTCGCATCGCGGGCGGTGGTGTGGATCGCATCAGCGGCGCTGGCGCTGAGCGGCGGCCTGATGATGCTGGCGGCATCGATGCTCGGAGGCTACCTGGCGATGCTCGTGTTCGGCTTCGGCTTCGGCGGGATGCTGGTCGCGGGCAATACCATCGTCACCCGGCTGAACCTGCCGCACGCCGCCCCGCAATTGAACATCCTGAGCGTTTGTTACGGAATCGGCGCGACTTTAGGCCCCCAGGTCACCCGCTGGATTCTGCAAACCGCGCCGATCCCGAATGCCTATCTGTGGATCGGCCTGGCGCAGTTGATCCTGCTGCCGTTCCTGTTCGCGGTATCGGTCAGGCCAGCGGCGCGCCCGGTCGATCAGGGTACCGGAGCCGCGCAGCCGCTGGCGTGGCCGCTGTTGATCCTGTTCGCCGCCTTCCTGTTCGTGTACACGGGCGCGGAGATCGGGTTCAGCGCGTGGATTTCGACGCACATGATCTATGTGGCCGGGCTGCCGAGCGGCGATGCCGCGTCGTATGTCTCGCTGTTCTGGTTCGGGATCACGGCGGGGCGGGTGGTGGGCAGCCAGCTTGCGCGCCGTCTCAGCGATGAGACGATCCTCATCGGGGCGGCGGTGCTGCTTACGGGGGTCGTCGGCGTGATCCTGCTGTTCCCGCAAAACCCGGCCATCGGAGCGGGGGTCACATTCGCGTTCGGGTTCGTGTGCGGCCCTGTCTTTCCATCGGCGCTGGCGCTGGTGGGGCGGCGCTTCCCGGATTCGATTGGCAAGATCGGCGGCGGCATCCTGGCGGCGGGCAATATCGGCGTGGCGCTGATCCCCTGGCTGCAAGGCCAGGTGAGCGGCGGAGTCAGCGGCGGTTTCGGCGTGACGTTTGCGTGCGCGCTCATCCTGATTGGGCTGGCTGTGCTGATCGGGCGGTCAAAGCCAGCGGCACAAAGCGCGGCACACGCCGTCTAACGCTCGAAGTACCAGGCCAGCGGCGCGAAGCCGCGCCATTCGGTTTCGACCGAACAGCCGATAGCGAAAAAGTTGCGCTGCGCCTGGAGGTACATCGGCAGTTGGTGGGCAATATACAGCAGGATCACCGGGGTTTGTGGGGTCAGGCGCGGTTCGGTGAGCAGCAGCCCGGCGGTCAGATCGCCCTGCTCGAAATTCAGGATCAAGCGCGGGGGATACACCCCGCTGCACGAACGGCGCACCTGCTGTGGGTCATGCCCCATGAGCAGCAGTTCGCCCAGCGTCCACAGCCGGGAACCGTCATTGGCGTAAAACTGACCCGCCAGCACGGTATCGCCCGCGCCGCCCATCATGCCGCCAAAATCGAACGCGCCATCGATGGCGCGCTGGCCGGCGTGAAAGGTCGTGAAAATGATCGGCGCGCCGAGCGGAGCCAGGATCGAATCGCTGAATCCCTGGACGTGCTGTACGGTATCAGCCCGCGTGCTTTCGCCCAGGGTGATCCCGTAGATACATGGCAGCGCGCACGAATTCGCGCTGAAAAAATCGGTTCCCACGCCGGGCGGCTGCGCCTGGCCAAACCCGACGGCGGCGCTGATCGCCAGTGTGAACAGCGGCGGCAGGATCAGCAGCGCTGTCCACAGCCTGTACACCATGATGCACCTCTGTGCGCTAGGGCTATCGAAGCGCTGCATTCATCCGTATACTTGCGCTTCACGCTTTTCGTCCATCGTTCAAGCGTAGCGGACAATGCCGAAAGCGTCCAATGCTGAACAGGGCTGAGGGATAGGCCATGCAGGTACAGCGGGTTTCCCGCCAGCGGCGCAGCGGATTACCACTTGCGGCGTGCGGGTGTTTAGGCTTACTGGGGATCGTCGGGGTCGCGGTCGTCGTTGGGCTGGTCGTACTGCTGCCCGCGCTGCCGGGCATCGCCGCGCAGATCGCGGGCTTCGCGCCCAGCGGATCGGTCGAAAGCGCCTTCAGCGCGCCGCCGCCCGCTGCACCTGTGATTCAGGAAGCGCAGCCCGTCGAACAGGTCACGATCAACCTGGGTGATTACGGGGTGCAGGTGATCCAGAACGAGCCGACGCTGTACGATTTCACGATTGGCACGGCGGGCGGAACCAACGCGGCAGCCGTCACCTTCACCGAAGCCGGATTGCTCGACCTGTGCCGCCAGCGCACCACGTTGTGCGCCAACCAGAACCCGCAGATTCAGAATGTCGCGCTCGATTTGCGCCCGAATGGGATGGTGGTGTATGCCGATGCAACTCTGCCGCAGTTGGGCGGCGCATCCCAGCGGTTGGGCGCAGTGCTGCGCGTGGACGGCAGCGGGCGGCGGCTGACGTTCGTCGGGCTGGACATCGACGGCGCGCTGTTCGTCAACCCACCAGGCGAATTGGCCGGACTGGTCGATCAGGTCGAAGCGGGCGCGAACGATCTGCTGAACACCCTGACGGTGCAGGCGAGCGGGGTTCCCTATGCGCTGGTGCGCATCATCATCGACGACACGACGGCGACACTGTTCTTACAATAGGTGGCCATGCGCAGGATTCCCTATGTCTACACCCTGAACGGGGAGGAGTGGGCGGCCTACAAAGCAGCGATGCGTGCCGAAATGATCGCGTGTGCGCGGGAAAAGCGCACGATCACGTACAGCGAACTGGCGCAAAACAACCCAGTCGCGTACCTGCACCCACATTCGTTCACCTTTGCCCACATCATGCGGCAGATCTGCGCAGAGGAATTCGCCCAGGGGAATGGCCAGCTTTGCGCGCTCGTCGTCAGCAAGGCGACGGGGATGCCGGGGGGCGGCTATTTTCGCGGCATGGCGACGATCCACGATACCGACGCGGATTTAGAGGCGCGCTGGCGGCAGGATTTAGAGCAGGTGTTCATTCTGTGGGAATTGCGTTAGGATTATGCCGGACATTCACCAGGGAACGACGTAATGCCCGGTTTTGATATTGAGTCGCTGCTGCGGTTCGCGCCGCCAGAATATCTGTGTGAACGCTGCTGCGCTCTGCTGCCCGCGCTCCCGCAGACCATGCCGCAGGGGATCAGCGCGCCCATCGTGCGCTGCCCATCGTGCGGCGTACAGTACATCCCCACCGATGATTATCCGTTTCCGGGCGAATACCTGGCGGCACGCGGGCGCAGGGTGAACTTTCAAGAACTTTACGCACATACCCGTGAACTGGCGCGCATCGGGCGGGATATGCGGTTGGCGATGCAGGGGCAGGCTCCCGGCTACCCGCCGATGCGCGGGCTGTTGGAAGCGCTGAACAGCGCGCAGCAGTTCGTCCACTTCACGACGTATGGCATCAGCGCACTGCTCCTGGGTGCGCTGAAGCTGGCGGCGCAGCGGGTGGACGTGCGCGGCGTGGTAAGCGGAGTCAAGAACGAAGGCGTGTATAAGGAGCTGACCGAATACCGCGAAGAAGCGCCCCGGTTGGATACGCGGGTGTTTCAACAGGAAGGTCAGTACTTCCCGCACCAGAAGATCATCGTGATCGATGGGCTGATCGCGTTCAAAGGGTCGGCCAACCTGACCGATTTTGGCTGGCGCAAAGCCGCACAGGGGCGAGAGGTGATCGAAATCGTGACCGATACGGCGGACGTGATCGACCTGCACAACCGCTTTTTCAGCCCGGTCTGGGCCAGCCTGGAAAACGACGGCGACCAGACCGCCATCGTGATGACGGCTTACAGCAACGGCGCGCCGGCGCGGCGATCCTGAACACAGAAGGTTACTGAACGGGCATGGAACTCCTCATCACAGGCGCACATGGACGGTTGGGCGCGGCGCTGGTTGCGCTGCTGGCGGCACGCGGGCATCAGGTTCACGCGGTCGATTCAGACACGTTCGATGTGACCGATTTTCCCGCCGCACGCGCTTACTTGCAGCACGCCCGCCCCGCGTGGGTGATCCATACCGCCGCCTGGACGGATGTCGATGGGTGCGCCCGTGACCCGCAGAAAGCCGTGCTGATCAACGGGCATGGGGCGGGCAATATCGCCACCGCTGCCGCTGAAGTGGGCGCGGGCGTGCTGTATATCAGCAGCAATGAGGTGTTCGACGGGGTGGGCGGGCGTGTGTATCACGAATATGACCGGGCAGCCCCAGTCAACCCGTATGCGTACAGCAAATGGGTCGGGGAACAGGCGGTGCTGACCAGCAACCCGCGTGCAATGATTGTGCGGACGGCGTGGTTGTTCGCACACGGCGGGAAAAATTTCATCCAGTCGATTTTGAACGCGGCCAGTGCGGGCAACCCGCTGCGTGTGGTCACCAACGAGATCGGCAATCCCACTTACAATGACGATGCGGCGGCGGCTGTTGCTGCCCTGGTCGAGATCGGGCGGTGCGGGGTGTATCACCTCGTGAATGAAGGCCATTGTTCACGCTACGCTTTCGCCCGCTATGCGCTTGACCAGGCCGGATATGGCGGCGTGGCAATCCAGCCGATCAGCGCGGCGGAATGGCCGCGTGCCAGCGTGCCGCCGGAATATACGCCACTGGCGAACACTGCCGGAGCGATGCTCGGCATTCGGCTGCGGACATGGCAGGCGGCAGTCGATGCGTTTCTGGCGAAAGAAGGGGTATTGAAAGCGTGATTCCTGGCCTGCTCTCGGTGATCATCCCTAACTGGAACGGCGGCCATTTTCTGCCCACCTGTCTGGATGCGCTCGAACGTCAGACGTACCCGCATCTTGAAATCATCGTCGTGGACAATGCGTCGCACGATGGCTCACAGGCGTTGATCGGTGCGCGTTACCCGCATGTCCGGGTGATCGCGCTGCCCGTCAATCGTGGGTTCACGGGCGCGTGTAATGCCGGGCTGTGGTTCGCACGCGGGGAGTACATCGCCCTGCTGAACAACGATACCGAAGCCGATGCGGGTTGGGCGGCGGCGGTGATCGACCTGTTCGAGCGTCACCCCGAAGCCGGGGCGGTCGCCAGCAAGATGCTGCTGTTGGACCAGCGCGATCATTTGCACACGGCGGGCGATTATTTCACCACCAGCGGGCGG
Source organism: bacterium (assembly GCA_033764035.1). Lineage (GTDB taxonomy): Bacteria > Chloroflexota > Anaerolineae > Aggregatilineales > Phototrophicaceae > Flexifilum. Next base: position 62,492 of record JANRJJ010000022.1, on the reverse strand, counting down.
GCGGGCAATCGCGGCGTGTGGGAGCGCGACGACGGCCAGTATGACACCGAAGCGGCGGTGTTCAGCGCGTGTGGGGGGTCGTCGGTCTACCGCCGCGCCATGCTCGACGAGATCGGCAGCCTCGACGACGATTTTTTCTTCAGCGGGGAAGATGTCGATTTAGGCTGGCGGGCGCAGCTTGCGGGCTGGCGCTGTCTTTACACCCCGCGTGCTGTGGTGTACCATCAGCTATCCGCGACTGGGGGCGGCGTGACGGCCAGCTACCATGATGGGCGCAATCTGTTATATATCCTGATCAAGAATTTTCCGGCGGGCTTGTGGGTGAAATACCGTTCGCAGATCGTGCAGGAACAAGCGGCGCTCGCCCGTGACGCGGTGCGCGCATGGCGGGGAAAAGCCGCACGAGCGCGGCTGCGCGGCATGATCGATGGTCTGCTAACCGCACCGCGTGCCTGGCGCAAACGGCCTGCCATTCAGCGGCACAGGCGGTTGAACGATGCCCAGATCGACGCGCTGTTGACTCCCCGGCATTGACGGGAAAGTTGCCGTCTGTGACAAGCGGCTTTTTACCAGCATCACGGAGTTATTCGGTTCCATGTCCACGCGCCCTTTGTTGTCAATAGTCATCCCGGCGCATAACGAAGAACATCGGCTGCCGCCCAGTTTGGCGAAGATCGATGCGTTTCTGAAAACGCAGCCGTTTGAATCGGAAGTGGTGATCGTCGAAAATGGCAGCGCCGACCGCACCACCGAAGTGGCGCAGGCGTTCGCCCGCGATCATGCGTATGTGCGCGTGATGAGCGTGACCACGCGGGGCAAAGGGCTGGCTGTGAAAGCCGGGATGTTGGCCGCACGCGGGGATTACCGCTTCATCTGCGATACCGATCTGTCGATGCCGATTGAGGAAATCGTCAAGTTTCTGCCGCCCCACAGCGATGGGTACGACATCAGCATTGGCACCCGCGAAGGCAAAGCGGCGCGGCGCATCGGTGAACCGGAATACCGCCATATCATGGGGCGGCTCAACAACCTGATCATCAAACTGACAGCGGTACGCGGCTTTGAAGATACGCAGTGCGGCTTCAAGATGTTCAATGCCCGCGCCGCTCAGGACTTGTTCGACGTGCAGCAGATGACCGGGATCGGCTTCGACATCGAAATCCTGTTCATCGCCAAACGGCGGGGCTATACCATCCGCGAAGTGCCGATCACCTGGTATTTCGATCCTGACAGCCGGATGCGGCTAGTGCAGGATTCGCTCAAACTGCTGACGGAAATCTGGCAAATTCAACTGAACTGGCGCAAGGGACTCTATGCCGCGCAAAGCCATCACCGCCGCGCTGAAGCCTGAACACGCGCTGATCGCCCAGGGGCGGCGCGTGATCGTCGGCATCGATGAAGCCGGGCGCGGCGCATGGGCCGGCCCGGTGTACGCGGGCGCGGTGATTCTGCCGCTCGACCGGGGCGATCTCAGCGAGGTGCTGGCCGGGGTGCGCGACAGCAAGCAGATGACCGCCCGCGCCCGTTCGCTGCTCATCGCTACGATCAAGCTGCACGCGCTGGCGTGGGGAGTAGGGGCGGCCAGCAGCGCCGAGATCGATACGCTCGGCATTGTGGCGGCCACCTGTTTGGCGATGCGCCGCGCCTTCGACCAGGTGACTGCCCATGCGCCGCTTGCGCCGGATCATCTGCTGCTCGATTCGATCAAATGTGCCGACCTGGACACATGGGGGGTGCCGTATCAAAGCATGGTGAGGGGCGACCGCCTCTCGCTCAGCATTGCGGCGGCCAGCGTGCTGGCGAAAGTCACCCGCGATGAAGTCATGCGCGACATGCACCTGCTCTATCCGCAGTACCATTTTCACGATCATAAAGGCTATGGGACGGCTAAACACCGCGCTGCCCTGCAAACGTTCGGCGCGTGCGCCATCCACCGCATGAGCTTCGCCCCAATGCGGGTGCAGGCATGAAGCTGGCGCTCGTCCATGACTGGCTGAACCAGCGCGGCGGCGCGGAAGATGTGCTGGAAGCGCTCGTTGCGCTGTACCCACAAAGCCCGCTCATCACCGGGCTGTACGCGCCCGACCTGATGCCGGATTTTTACCGCGCATGGGATATTCGCACGCTGTGGATCGATAAGCTGCCGGGGATTCACGCCCACCATCAGCGCTATCTCCCGGTGTACCCGCTGGCGTGGGGCGGCCTTCAACTGAGCGGCTATGACGTGGTGCTGAGCAACAAAAGCGGCTTCTGTCACGGCCTGAATGTCGATGCCAATACGATCCACATCTGCTACTGCCTTGCGCCCACGCGCTACGTATGGGAGCTGGGGCAGTACATCGCCCGCGAAGGGCTGAGCAAGCCCGTCGAACTGGCGCTGCGCCCGCTGATCGCCTGGTTAAAGCGGTGGGATTATTACGCCGCGCACCAGGTCGATCATATGATCGCGATCTCGCGGGATATTCAGGCACGCATCCGCACGTACTATGACCGCGAGTCGGCCATCATCTATCCCCCGGTCGAAACCGAGCGTTTTCAGCCCGCCGCCCGCGCCGATGATTATTTTCTCGTGGTTTCGCGGCTGATTCCGTACAAGCGGATCGATCTGGCGGTGCAGGCCGCGACTCGCCTGGGTGTGCGCCTGCTGGTGGGCGGTAAAGGCCGCGATCTGGAGCGGCTTCAGGCCATGGCCGGACCGACGGTCGAATTTATCGGTTTTGTGCCGGATGACCAACTGCCGGATTTGATGTCGCGCTGCCGGGCGTTCATCTTCCCCGGCCTGGAGGACTTCGGGATCACCCCCGTGCAGGCACAGGCGGCGGGCCGCCCGGTGATCGCATATGGCGCGGGCGGCGCGCTCGATACCGTGATCCCCGGCGTGACGGGCGAACACTTCGCATCGCTTACGGTCGAATCGCTCATGGACGTGATGCAGGCGTTCGACCCGGCGCGTTACGACGTGCGGACGATTCGCCAGCACGCCGAAGGGTTCGACACGCGCCATTTCAACCGCCAGATCACGGCCTATGTGGAGAAGGCTTTCGATCAGGGTCCTTCTTTGCGCCCGCGCTGAGGCGTGAAACGACGCGGCGCAAAATCGCTCACTTGATCGCCTTCCCGGCGATGTGCGGGCTGACAATGGCCAGCGGCGCACGAAACGCACTGACTTCCACGCTGGAAAACCCGGCAGCGCGGATCGCGCTCACGGTATCGCGGTCGGGGCGGCAGCCATCGGCGGCGATCTTCCACAGCGGTTTGATCAGCGTTTGCGCCCGCCGCAGCCCTGTTCCCGCTGGTGCGGCGACGTGTTCCACGAACAGGAAGCCGCCGCCGGGCTTCAGCACGCGCAGTATTTCGCGCAGCGCCGCGTGCTGATGATCGACCGAACACAGCACGAGCGTGCTGACGACGGCATCGACGCTCGAATTGGGCAAATCGATCCGTTCAGCCACGCCCACGCGCATTTCACCGCGTATCGCATACTTTTCAGCGGCTTTTAGCAGCGCATCGTGCATGAACACGTTCGGTTCGATGCCGATCCAGTCGATTCCGGGCGGGTAGTACGGGAAATTTGCGCCTGTTCCCGCGCCGATCTCGACGATTGTCCCCTGCAAATCCGCGAACAGCCTCCGCTTGTGATCGCTCACGGCCTGTTCGTAACGTTCGGCCAGCGCATCGTAATTGGCATACATGCGGGCGAACAACCGCTGTAAAAGCCCGCGCCGCGCATCGGGATGCGCGGGGTCGGCAGTGTAACGAATCATGAAAACTCCCCTTCAGGTAGGATCAACGGGGGATGGAGCGGATTTGTTTGCCCGTTTGTCTCACTGTATGATACGGGCGAACGTTTAGGATGACGAGGTGATTGTGGAACTGATCCATCTTGCGCGGGTGCTGCTGCGTCGCTGGTGGCTGATCGCCATCCCAACCGTGATCGCGGCGGCCTTCGCCCTGCCGGGGCTGCTCGACCGCGCCCCGGCCAGCACGGGGGGCTATGGCACGGTGATCACGTACAGCGCGGTGCAGGCGTTCGAAGCGATCCCGCGCAGTGAAGGCGATTACCAGGACATCTGGCTGTCGTCGGAATATACGGTGAACGCCTTTTCCGAATGGGTGACGGGTGGGCGCTTTAAGGATGCCGTGACGCTGGCGCTGTCCGAACAGGGGATCACGATCAACCCGGCGGCGCTGAGCATTGCCGCCGACAATGAACGCAGCGTTGGGGAAATTTTCCTGAACTACCCGGACTCAACGGGGTTAGAAGCCGCCGCCACTGCCGTGATCGACGTGCTGACCACCCGCAGCCAGGAATTTTTCGCACAGTTGGGTGGCCAGCCCGCCCGCGTCACCCTGCTCGATCAAACGCCGATCACGGCTGCCCCGCCGCCCATCGTGGATCGGTTCAGCCCGCTGCTGCGAATTGGCCTGGGGCTGTTGGCCGGGATTGGGCTGGCGGTGCTGGCGCATCTGTTCGACCCGGCGCTGCGGCGGCGTGAAGAAGTCGAAATGATGGGCGTTCGTGTCCTGTCCAACATCCCGAAACGGTGAAGGTCGCTGATGAGCCGCATCCGTCCCGCTGTTCTACTGCTGCTGTGCGGCTTGGGTGCCGCCGCCCTGTCGCCGCTTCTGGCTCAGGAATCGACCGAAACACCGATTGATGCCGATGCAACCGCCGAAGTCACTGCCGAAGCGACCGGGGAAGCGGACAAGACCGACGAACCTACGCCCGCCCAGTCGCCATCCAGCGACTTAATCCCGTATAGCTGGGATGCGGGTGACCTGGCGGTGTTCGTGCCGTCGGCGGGTGAAACGACGTATTCCGACAATGCGCTCACCCTGACGGTGACCGCTGCCGATGGCCTGATGCGTTATCAGGTGTTCGACGCGGCCACGCCGGATGAATCCCTGTACGGTGTGCTGGAAAGCGCCCTGCTTGCGCCCGATTTGGGTCTGGCGCTGACCACCTATGAGCGGCTCACGCTGTACGGTCGAATCGGCTGGCGTGTGGATGGGATCAACTACGCGAGCGGCCAGGTGGCACGCGGGCGCGTTGGGCGGCTGCCGGATGGTCGCGTGCTGGTCACGATTGCGCTCGCGCCCGATGAACGGCGTTTAGCGCGCCGTGCCGATGCGGCGGCCTATGGCCTGGCGTTCAACGACGCGGGCAAACCCGAAATACCGTCCACTTTCCCACCGGATCGGTTGGGAGCGGCGGCACTGGTACGGGATGTCCCGGTGCAGGGGACATTGAGCGAAGCCGATCCCCTTCAGCAGTGGACGTATGCAGGCCAGGCGGGCGAACGTATCAGCGTGATCGCGGTCGATCTGGCGCGTCAGTTTGTATTCGATCTCCAGCTCGATATGGCGGTGCGCGTGTTCAACCCCGACGGCAGCGAGTTCGGCTACAACGATGATCAGGTCGGGGTCGAACTGTTCGGCGCATACGACGCGATTTTGCCCGCCGTCACCCTGCCCGCCGATGGCGACTATGTGATTCAGGTCGAGTGGGTGCAGGGCGCGGGGACATACACGCTCGGCATTACGGGTGATGAGCCAATCACGATCCCGGATCAGGATACCCTCACGCTCGATTCAACGCTCACCGCCGCGTTTCCGTTCGACCGCTGGACGTTCCAGGCGCGCCAGGGCGAAACCTACACCTTCACCATGATCACCACCAGCGGTAGCCTTGACCCGGCGCTTGAACTGCTGCTCGATGATGGCCGTTCGCTGGCCTATAACGATGATGCCGCCGACCCAACGCTGGGGACGAACGCGCAGATCGCCGCGGTGCGGATCCCGGCGGACGGCGTGTACGTAATCGAAGCCGGGCGCTTCAGCGGGACGGGCGGGTATCAACTGGTAATCGCCCGCACATCGGCGGGTTAGCCGGGTGTGCCGGGGGATTGCCTGCCCGCGGCAGCATCACCCGACGCAGCGTCGGTGGGCGCGGGTGCATACGGGTCGAACCGGGCGCGCCGTTCTTCGCTGATGATGAAATAGCGGGCAACGAGCAGGGCTGTGCCGCTGAACAGCCCGCCGATCACGAGTCCCATCAGGATCGCCCACACGAGCGTATTCCCCTGGGTGATCGTGAACAGCATGAAGCTGACCATGCTCAGCGCCACGCCCAAGGCCGATACCACGACCGCGCTGCCGATGCGGCGGCGCACCAGGATATACATCCCGAACAGGGTGAGCGCGAACAGCGCGAAAAAGATCAGGCCAAGCGAGTTGTACATTGAAGGGTTCCTTCGCTAACGGTTCAGCGGACGCAGAATCGCCCGCACGGGCGACCCACAGACCGCATCCAGCTTAAGCGGCAGCGCGATCAGTTCGTAATCGCCATCCGGCACGCCGCGGAGCGCCAGATTTTCCAGGTTGACCATGCCCTGCCGCCGCAGCGCGTGGTGACACGGCAGCTCCCGGCTTGTGAACGCATCCACCGACGGCGAATCCAGGCCGATCAGCACGATTCCCGCCGCCGCCCATGCGTCGATGAGCGGGACACTGAGATAGGGGAACTCGGTCGGGAACGGGGCATCATCGGCGGCTTCGCTGACCGCGCTGCGGATCAGCACTCGCTCCGCGCCCGTGATGCTGATGTGTGCCACGTCGTCGAGCGTGAGCGCGCCATCGCGCCGCGACACCGTGATCACCCGCGCCCGCCCGATGTACTTTTCGAGCGGCATATGCGCCGGGTGTTCGCCATCCTGCTCATAATGGTAGTAGGCATCGGCGTGCGTCCCCGTGTGCGGACTCATGGTGATCGTGGTCAGGTTGACGGAGGAACCCTCCGGGATGCGCAGCGCGTGGGCGGCGTGAAACGGGTGATCGCCCGGCCATACGGCAGTCGCTGCGTTCACCGTGCGCGTGATGTCGTACCACATAGCGTGTGTGTCCCCATTGTGCGCGTTACCTGACCCTGCACTACGAGCATAACACGTTATAATCCGGCTTTCTGTGCAAATTTCTACGCAAACGGTGAGCCAAAATGACCACTTTATTCAGCCTTTCAGGAAAAGTTGCCATCGTTACCGGAGCCTCACGCGGGATCGGCCAGTCCATAGCCGAAAGCTACGCCGAAGCAGGCGCACAAGTCGTGATCAGCAGCCGCAAACAGGAAGGCCTGGATGAAGTCGTCGGCATCATCCGCGCCAAAGGCGGCGATGTCACCCCGGTCGTCGCGCACAACGGCGATAAAGCCGCGCTTCAGGCATTGGTCAACCAGACGATGGCGACGTATGGCCGGGTGGATGTACTGGTCAACAACGCGGCCACCAACCCCCATTTTGGCGCGATGCTGGATGCCGAAGACAGCCTGTGGCAAAAGACGATTGAGGTGAATATCATGGGGAATGTGTGGCTGTGCCAGGCGGTCGTCCCGGTGATGCGCGCCCAGGGCGGCGGCAGGATCATCAACGTGGCTTCGGTGAATGGGCTGCGCCCCGGCAGTATGCAGGGTATTTACAGCATGACCAAAGCGGGCGTGATCAGCCTGACGCAAACACTGGCGATGGAATTGGCGGCGGACAACATTCAGGTGAACGCCATCGCGCCGGGGCTAATCAAGACCAAATTTGCACGGGCGCTGTGGGAAAACGCGACGATCCTGAACGCGGTGCAGGGGCGCACCCCGGCGGGGCGCATTGGCGAACCGGACGATCTGCGCGGGATCGCCTTGTACCTCGCTTCTGCGGCAGCGGCTTTTACCACTGGGCAGACGTTCGTGGTGGACGGCGGCCTTTCGATTCCGCTGTTGTGAATGCTTGAAAACGGACGGCAGATCGGCTAAAATTTAGCACACTTGTTCATTGGAGAAACGCCGTGCATTTCATCCTGTACACGGATAAAACCGTCAAAGAGAGTCTGAAGTCGATCACCGAACGGTTGCAGATCAAGGGGACGAACAGCCGCCCTGGGCTGGATGGGTGGATCGATAAAAATGGCATGTTTTCGATCAGCGTGAACGCCCCCGTGGTGGGCAATGTGCCGCGCCGCACCCATTTACGCGGCAGGCTGGAAAACGAAAACGGCTATACCGTCGTGCGCGGCGATGTGCCAAGCGGCGCGACCCCGTTCGGCATTGGGCTGATGTTCGCGGCAATGGGCGTGATGGCGCTGATGCTGCTCAACAGCGGCAATCAACTGCTGGCGCTGGCGGTCGCGCCCGCTGCCGCCTACCTGTACGTGATCCTGCGCGGCGACGACCAGAACAGCGAATACCTGCTCGACGAACTGATGAAAGTGCTGCGCGCCAAAGAAACGCCGCCCAAAGCGGGCGCGAGAAAGCCGAGCGTGTCCGCACCGCTGGCACGGCCTGCCCCGAAACCTGCCGCACGGGCGGGCAGCCCCGCAAAACCCGCCGCCAAAGGCCCATCGCCCCGGCCTGCTGCCAAAACGGGGACGGCTCCCAAAGCGGGCGCAAAGCCCGCAGCAGCAGCGGCGCGCCCTGCCAGCAGTGGCAGCAAGCCCGCCGCACCCAAAACCAGCAGCTTCATTTCCTAGCCATGTTGTGGAAGCATCCCCTCAGCCCCGGTGGTTGAGGGGCGACCCTTCACGCCGCCTGCACAGAAATTCCAACTGCGGCGGCGGCACATTTCTGTTACGATAGAAACCGAACGTTCATTTGATAAAAAAGGATTTTGAACATGCAGATTACGACCGAAACGCTGGTGATCGAACGCCATGACGCAGTGACCGTCCTCACGATCAACCGACCAGATGTGAAAAATGCCGTCGATGATGTGGTCATGCCCGCGATACGGGAAGCGCTCACCGCCGCTGAACAGGATGGGACGCGCTGCGTGGTGCTGACCGGGGCAGGCGGGTCGTTCTCGTCCGGCGCGGACATCAAGAAGGCGATGCAGAACGGGATGAGCGCCGACAGTACCTACCGGATGCTGACCGAAGTGTACGGGCCGACGCTCAAGGCGATCCGCAGCTACCCGTACCCAGTTATTGCCGCCGTCGATGGGTACGCAGCGGGCATCGGCTGCGATATGGCGCTGGCGTGCGATATTCGACTGGCGAGCGCACGGGCGAAGTTTTCCGAACTGTTCATCCGCGTGGGGCTGATCCCGGATGGCGGCGGGACGTACCTGCTTCCGCGCCTGGTGGGGACGGGGCGGGCGCTGGAGATGATGTTCACCGGGATGGATGTGGACGCGGAAACTGCCGTCCAGATCGGCCTGGCCAACCGCGTGATCCCGGTCGAAACGTTCCGGGATGACGTGCTGCTCTACGCCGCGCATATCAGCCGTCAGTCGCCCGCCGCGCTTCGGTTCGGCAAGCAGGCCGTACAGCGGTCGCTCAACAGCAGCTACGATGAAGCACTCGCCCGCGAAGCCGATTACCAGCGGCAGATTTTGTACGGGGAAGACGGCGCAGAAGGGTTTCTGGCTTTCGTGCAGAAGCGCCCGCCTGTGTGGAAAGGTCAGTAGGCGGGCGCGGGAACGGCTTACAGGTGGTGCGCCTTGCGCAGATACATCAGGAACGCATCGACCCCGGTCGTGATCAGCGCGTAGGTGTCATCGTAGCGGCCATGGATGTAGGGGTCGCTCACCTCATCGGTCTTGACCAACCCCGCCTCTTTGGCATAGCTCAGAAACAGGCCGATCCGGGTTTTGACCTTGTGATCGGCCAGCCCTTTGGCGACCCGGTTGACGGCGCTCAGGTTTTCCCGATCCATCACCAGCAGGTAATCGAAACGGCTGAAATCGTCCCAGGTGATCTGGCGCGCCCGCCCGTCATGCGGAATATCATGGGCGGCCAGCACGCGCAGCGTGCCGCTGTGGGCGCTTTCGCCCGCGTGCCACCCACCCGTCCCCGCCGATTCGACCGCGATCCGGTCGCTTAACCCGGCGGCTTGTACCTGGTGACGGAACACCGCTTCGGCCATTGGCGAACGGCAGATATTGCCCATGCACACGAAAAGGACATTGATCATGGTGTTCGTGATGTGATCCCCTGCTGATGATCGGTTCATGGCTGAATCGTAAACCAGGGATGGCAAAAGTTAAACATCAGAACAGCCCGACGATATTGCCGTGTTCGTCAATATCGACCTTTTCAGCGGCGGGGTGTTCGGGCAGGCCGGGCATGGTGGTCATATCGCCGCACAACGGATAGATGAATCCCGCGCCCACGCTGGCGCGCACCTCACGGATCGGCAGGGTGAAGCCGGTCGGCGCGCCGCGCAGCGTTGGGTCATGGCTGAGGCTGAGATGCGTTTTCGCCATGCAAATGGGCAGATTGCCGAAGCCGTTCGCCTGATAGTCGCGGATCTGCCGTTCGGCCAGCGGCTCATAGCTCACCCCCGCTGCGCCGTAGATTTGTGTCGCTATCGTCTCGATCTTGGCCTTGATCGGCTGCTCTACATCGTACAGGAACCGGAACTGACTCTCGCCCGCCGCCGCGCTCACCACCATTTCCGCGAGTTCGGCAGCACCCGCGCCACCCTCCACGAAATGCCGGGCGACCGCCGCGCCTAAAGCCCCGGCCTCGGTGGCGATCCGCTGGATGAGCGCGTGTTCTTCCGGGTGATCACCCTCAAAGGCGTTGATCGCCACGACGGGCGTAACGCCATGCCGCCGGATGTTCTCGATCTGCTTGATCAGGTTGGCCGCGCCCGCTTCGACATCGGCGGGGCTGCTTTCGAGCATTTCCGGCGGGAGCGGTTTTCCGGCGGTCACTTTATAGCGTCCGCTGTGCGCTTTCAGGGCGCGCACGCTGGCGACCAGCACCGCCGCATCCGGTTTAAGTCCGCTGGCACGGCACTTGATGTTGAAAAACTTTTCCGCGCCAATATCCGCGCCGAATCCGGCTTCGGTGAACAGATAATCCCCGCACTTGATGGCGAACATATCCGCCAGGATGCTGGAATTGCCGTGCGCGATATTGGCGAACGGCCCGGCATGGACGAACGCCGGGGTATTTTCGAGCGTTTGCAGCAGGTTGGGGCGGATGGCATCGCGCATCAGCACCGCCATCGCGCCCGCCGCGCCGATTTGTTCGGCGGTGATCGGCTCCTTGTCTTTGCTCAGCGCGACCACGATACGCCCGAAACGCTGGCGCAGATCGTGCAGGGAAGTGGTCAGCGCCAAAATCGCCATGACTTCGCTGGCGACGGCAATATCGAAGCCGCTTTCGCGCACCACCCCGCCGGCATTTTTTCCGCCCAGGCCGATCACGATCTCGCGCAGCGCCCGGTCGTTCACGTCGATCACCCGCCGCCAGGTGATCGTATCGACATCGATATTGAGCGGGTTATCGCGCAGCAGCTTGTTGTCAATCATCGCGGCCAGCAGGTTGTTGGCGGCGGTCACGGCGTGAATATCGCCCGTCAGGTGCAGGTTGAACATCTCCATCGGGACAACCTGCGAATAGCCGCCGCCCGCCGCCCCGCCTTTGATCCCGAACGTTGGTCCCTGGGACGGCTGGCGCAGCGCGATCACGCCGCGCTTGCCGATATGCTGCATCGCCTGGCCTAGACCCACCGTCGTGGTCGATTTGCCTTCGCCCAGTGGAGTAGGCGTGATCGCGGTGACGACAACGTATTTCGCGTTCGGGCGGTCTGCGAGTTTGGGCAGCGTCTCCAGCCGCAGCTTGGCGACATACGGGCTGCCGTAGCGGTCGAAATCGTCCGGGGTCAAGCCCATTTCATCAGCGATGGCTTCTATACGCTTCAACTGCGCCTGCTGTGCGATTTGTAAACTGGACAGCATTTGGTCTATCCCCTTTCATATCCATTATGACCATAGGCTTAAGGCCTGGCTCTATTGCTGGCTTTCACGGGCGCAGTGTACGGTTGACATGGTTCTCATCTGCTGCACATGTACAACAAAGGATACCAAGAACGCCCCTCCCGGTTCTACCGGAATCGCGGCGTTCGCCGATCATGCTGTCCAAAGTCAATCTGCCGCTGACTCACGTCGAACAATCGAACTTCCGCCATCTCGTCTGGGACATCGCGTGGTTTGGGCTGGCGATGGCAGCCACCTCGCGGTTTCTATCGGTTTTTGCAATTCGGCTTGGCGCAAGCGCCACCGATCTGAGCTGGCTGACGGCGCTGCCCGCGCTGATTCTGCTGGTTTCCTCCTCTGTCGCCGGGCTGTGGGTGCGCCGCTTCAGCGACGCGAACCGTGCGCTGCGGCTGCCGGGGCTGTTCTTTCGGTTCGTCTTTCTGCTCCCGGCGTTTGCCCCTTTCATGCCCGATCAATGGCAGACTCCTTACCTGATCCTGGCCGCATCGCTCCCTTCACTGGTGCAGGGAACCGCTGCGACCGCATTCGTGCTGCTCATGCGCAGTTCGATGCATGACGCGGCGATGCCCGCGCTGCTCAGCCGCCGTTCAACCGCCATGAATATCACCGTCGGTATTGGCGCACTGGCGTTCGGCCTCTGGCTGGATTACAGCGCCTTCCCGACGAACTATCAACTGATGTATGTGCTGGCGTTCGTGTTCGCCATCATGAGCTGGTGGCACTGCCTGGCGGTTGACCCCAGCCCGAACGAATGCCCGCTGGCATCGCCGCCGCGCCAGGCCAATTCCCCGGCTTCGGAGGCCAACCCCTGGCGTTCGCACGGGTTCCGGGCGGTGGCGGTGTGCATCATGATCGCCTACATCGCCTATTTTTCGGTGTATGCACTGGTACCGCTGCACCTGGTCAAAACGTTGGGCGCGTCGGAAGGGTTCATCGCGCTGTACGGGATCATCGAACTGGCGGCGGGTGCGGCGGTCGGGTTGGTCACCACCCGCGTGGTGGCGCGCATCGGCAACCGGGCGATGGTGGCGCTGTCGATGATTGGGACGGGCATTGCCGTCATGATCGCGGCAACGGCGACCTCACTGCCGATCACATTGCTGGCGGCGGCGCTGAGCGGCGCATCGTGGACGGCAGTGGCGATGATCGGCCTGTTCGCGTACTTTTCCGAAAATGCGCCCCAGGCGCACATGAGCGCGTATTCGGTCGCTTATCATCAGGTGCTTGGGCTGGCGACGTTCATCGGCCCGCTGATCGGCAGTTTTCTGGCGGGCAGCGGACTGAACCTGGTCGCGGTGCTGCTGATCGGCTCAGTGCTGCGGCTGGCGGCAGCCCCGCTGATCGATCACAGCCTGATGACGACGATCAAAACGGCGGGGCAGGCCGTCATCAGGCTGGTGAAGGTCGATCACCGCGCCTGATTGCCGCGTCGCAGCAGACAGCATGATCCATGGCCAGCGTAAAGCCGCTGTGCGAGTCCACTCGACTTACACAGCGGCTTTGTTTTTGGGGTCATTCACCTGCTGACCGCCGCCTGCGTCGTCCACGCTTGCGGTCATCCGGCAGGAAGGGCAGGAAGGTGCGCTTTGCCCAGCGCCGCACAATGCGCGACCGGGTATCCGTCCAGGCGCGGTCGGCATTTTCGTCACGCTTGCTCTGCTGTGCGGGCGAACGACGCGGGGTGCCATAACGTTCGGCGGTGTACAACCGCGTGATCGCCGTGATCGGCGGTTCGGCGGCAGGAATTTCCCCAATGATCACCTGACGGCGTTCTTCGGGCGTTTGTTCGGCGCGGGTGCGAATACCAAGCAGGCCGATATAACGCTCCAGGCGGGCATATGCGCGCACAATCGGGTTCATGCCGCGCATCCCGCGCCATTCCCACCACCAGTAGATCAGGAAGGCCGTCACGATCAGCGCCAGGGTGAACATGAGCAGCCCGAACACCACGCCCAACGCGGGCAGGATGAACGATAAGGCGCTGCGCGGCTGCGGGCGTTCCGGCGGGGGCTGAGTGGGCAGCACGAACGGAGTCGGCGTTGGGGTGGGGGTGGGCGATGGAGTCAGCGTTGGGGTCGCTTGCACATCCGGCGGTTGCACGCCGACGGCATCGGTCGGCTGGCCTTCCGGGGTGCTGGTGGGCGGCGGCGTATCCGTCGGGAGTGGGGTTGGGGTATTGGTGGGCGGGAGCGGCGTATTGGTTGGGAATGATTCCGGCGTTGGGGGAATATCGCCCCGGTTGAGCGGCGCTTGTGCGGAAGTCGGCTCGAAATCGACCCAGCCATAGCCGGGGAAGTAGACTTCGACCCAGGTATGCGCATCGCGTTCGCGCACGACGAAACTGTTCAGCCCTGCATTCCATTCGCCCTGTGAAAAACCTGCCGCCATGCGCGCTGGTACGCCCAGCGACCGCAGCATCAGCACCATTGCCGACGCATAATAGTTGCAGTACCCCTCACGGTAATCGAACAGCACCCAATCGATAGGGTCTTGTCCTTCTGGCGGGGTGGGGATCAGTTCGTTGTAGGTGATGTTGACGCGCAGCCATGCTTCAACGGCGCGAGCCTGATCGTAAGGGGTGGTGGCGTTGGCTTCGGTCACGATCTGCCGCGCCAGGTTGACGGTGCGGCTGGTCATCGTCGGAATATAGCCGTGATAGGTGTTCGTCACCCAGACGGGGTAGTTCGTCCCGGCGGCGCGGAGCTGATCGGCGCTGGCCGTGCTGATCAGGCTGGTCACGGTGTAGCTGTCGCCCTGGTACAGCACGCGCAGCGGGCGCACGACGCTGATCGCCATGCTGTTGACGGAATCACCTGTATAGCGCAGGTCGGCGCGGGTGGCTAAATCGATGCGCGACGGCTGGGCGGCGTAATACACCAACCGCGACGCGCCCAACCCCATGATGAATTCCTGCTGCACGGGAACACGCGACCCCGTCACATACGCTTCCTGCACCACATCGAGCGGGGCTTCGGGGTCGGTCAGGCGAATATCCGCCGCCGATGTCCAGCGGCCATTGTCGTACTGGTCGAACACGCGGGAACGCCAGTAATAACGGCGTGTGGGCGGGGTGGAGACGTGGAATACTTCGTCTGCCCCTAAGCGAATCGCGCCGCCAAGCTGGAGCGAATCGCCGCCGTAGTAATCGGCAGTGGTGGGTCCCTGCGTTTCAGCCGACGCGAACAGGCGGTTCCACAGTTCGCTCATTTCGATGAGCGGGTCGCTGGCGAGAAATTCCTGAAACTGCCGCAGCCGATCCTGTGCATCGTTCTGCGGAATCAGCCAGGCAATCGAGAGGATCACGAATGCCAGCACCATCCCGGCGCGGAACACCTGGTTGCGCAGCGAACGCGGGACGCGCATCCCGTTGGTGTACCATTCCCATTCGCGCATTTCCATGTTCGACCGCACGATGAGCAGCAGCGTGAAGAAGGTGAACAGGATCAGGTACATATCCAGGCTGGCCGAACCGGTGTAGTACACGCTGTTGGTGATCAGAATCAGGGCAGGCGGCAGCACCGCCCGCCATACCCGGTCGATACGGAACAGATGCCAGATCAGGTTATAGCCCAGAAACCAGAACAGCCCGGCCACGAGCAGGGTAAAGACCAGCTCATCCTGGTTGATGCCGCCGGAGACCGCATCCGAAAGCCATTGAAAACTGCGCGTGAATACCTCATACAGGCCGCTCCCCAGGTCGCCGGGCGCGTTAATGGCCGCGATCAGCAAAATCAGGCAGCCGCCATAGATCGCGCCGATCAGCAGGCCGACCAGTTCATTGTACTGGCTGCGCGCCAGCAGAAAGCCGAACACCACGCTGAGGACGATCACCGGGATCAGCGTGTTCATATCGAGCAGCCAGCCCGCCGCATTGAGCGAAAAGGCAGGCATGAGCAGCAAAATCACGCTGATGATGAGCGTGGGAAGATCGCCAGGGGCGAACAGCGAATGCCACAGCGTGACCAGCCGCCGTCCGATGCGCTGCAAATTCGGCGGACGCATCCGCCGAGGCGGGCGTACCTGCCGTGAAAGAGTCGTCATGCATGACCGCTAAAAACTGTGCTGACGGTGAGCGTGTATTGTACTGGCACGGGCATTCAGGCTCAACCCACGTTCGCCCACCGCTTGCACCCAGCCGCCCGCCACACCCCTTTTTCCCGGACTATAAGCGGTCTTGTGCCGGGGGTATAATAGCCGTGCGTTCAAGTTCGCCAGGTGATCGCGGGCGGCTCGTCCGTCCGAGGAAAGTCCGCCCTCCATAGGGTACGGTGCTGGCTAACAGCCAGATCGGGGCGACCTGATGGTACAGGGCAACAGAGAGGTATATTGCCGGGTCTGGGGCGCGTCCTTAGGCACGGCGAGGGTGAAACGGTGGTGTAAAAGACCACCAGCGCGGTCAGTGATGATCGCGGCTGGGCAACCCCCACCGGGAGCAAGGCAAAGCAGGCGCATTGGGGCGGCCCGTCCCGCAAAAAGCGCCGGGTATGCTGCTGGACGGCGTGCGTAAGTGCGCCGCTAGAGAGATGATCACCCACGACAGAAGGCGGCTTATCGGCGGGCTTGGACGCATCGATAATCCGCTTTTCTTACACTCAGGACTCTTTACATATGGCAAAATGGCACGAAAACATCACGCCTGAACTGCGCACTTTCATTCAGAAACAGCACCTTTTCTTTGTCGCCAGCGCCCCGCTCAGCGCTGATGGACATGTCAACGTTTCGCCCAAAGGGCTGGACAGCTTCCGCATCCTGGATGAACACCGCGTCGCATACCTGGACATGACTGGGAGCGGCAACGAGACGGCGGCGCATCTGCGCGAAAACGGACGCATCACGCTGATGTTCTGCGCTTTCAATGGTGCGCCGAATATCGTCCGGTTGTATGGGCAGGGGCGGGCAGTGCGACCAGGCGATGCCGAATGGGACGCGCTGGCCGCGCAGTTCAGCCTCTACCCCGGCACGCGGCAGATCATTGTTGCGGACGTGGAAAAAGTACAATCGTCGTGCGGGTTCGCGGTGCCGCTCTATGAGTACCAGGGCGAACGCGATACGCTGATCAAGTGGGCGGAAAAGCAGGGTGACGACGGCGTTGAACGCTACTGGCAGACGAAAAATACATGCAGCATCGACGGGCTGCCGACTTCCATCGCGGCGCATGACACGCCCCGCGGGGATTAACCGTCGATTCACCAGGATTTGACCGATATGCCGCGCACGATTCTCCATCTCGATCTGGATGCGTTCTTCTGCGCGGTCGAAGAACAGCGCGACCCGGCGCTGAGGGGCAAGGCGTTCGCCGTCGGCGGCAGGCCGGAAAGCCGGGGCGTGGTCTCGTCGTGTTCGTACCCGGCGCGCCGCTTCGGGGTGCATTCCGCCATGCCGATGGCGCAGGCTGTCCGGCTGATCCCGCATCTGATCGTTGTGCCGCCGAACTTCAAGGCCTACAGCGCCGCATCGCAGCGGGTGATGACCCTGCTGGAGGACGTGACCCCGCTCATCGAACAAATCTCGATTGATGAGGCGTTTCTCGATGTGACCGGGGTGCGCGGCGCGGGAGAACCGCTGGCGCGTCAGCTTCAGGCGGCGATCCGCGATCTGCACGGTCTGCCGTGTTCGTTCGGCGTGGCGGCGAACAAACTGGTTGCCAAAATTGCCAACAACATTGGCAAAGCGAGCCGGGGCAAGGATGCACCGCCCAACGCGATCACCGTCGTGCCGCCGGGTGAAGAAGCCGCTTTCCTGGCTCCACTGCCGATTCAGGAATTGTGGGGCGTTGGTCCCAAAACGGCGGAAGCCCTCAAACGCCAGGGGATTCACACGATAGGCGACCTGGCGGCGATGCCCGAAGCGACGCTGACGCGGCAGTTCGGCAAAATGGGCGGCGATTTGGCGCAGCGCGGGCGCGGCATCGATGATCGCCCCATCGAAACCGACCGCGAAGCCAAATCGATCAGCCGGGAGACGACGTTCACCCGCGATGTACGCGATCCCGTGCTGCTGCACCAGACGATCCGCGTGCTGGCCGATGGCGTGGGCTGGCGGCTGCGCCGCTCACAGCTTCACGGGACGACGGTCAGGCTCAAACTGCGCTGGTCGGATTTCACGACGCTGACGCGCCAGGTGACGATCCCCAACGGGGTGAATGAAGACGATGCGATTTACGAAGCGGCGCGGGAGTTGTTTGATCAGGTGTGGGTACGCGGTCGCGCCGTGCGGCTGATCGGCGTGGGCGTGAGCGGCCTGTCTGAAACCGGAAAACAGCTCGGCTTATGGGAGGGCGCGCCCGACGAGAAAAAGCGTAAATTGCAATCGGCGCTCGACGAAATCAAGACACGGTTTGGCGAAGACATGATCAAGCGCGGTGTGAACCCGGATGACCCACGCCACGCATAAAAACAGGCACAACCGCTGCCGATTGTGCCTGCCCTTCATGCATTACACACATCAAAAACGGCTTTAGCCGCCTGAACCTGTCGCGGTGGCCTGGGGCGTGCTGGTCACCACCTGACCCTGATTGCCGCCCGTCGTGCTGCCCTGCTGTGTCTGCGTGCCTTGTGGCGTTTGCGTCCCCAGGCTGGTGACGGTGGTCACTGCGCCCGGCGTACCCGTCACCGTGCGCGTGCCGACGGGGGTTTGCCGGGTCGCCACGTTACGCGGAGGGGCATACGGTGCTTCAGTAGTGATGAAACCCGACAGCCATTCGCAGCCGCGCCATTGAAACTGGAACGGTTTGCCATCTTCCAGCACCCCGTTGAGCAGGAATTGATTTTCGCCCACCTGGTAAAGCTGAACCGCGCCATTCGGCGCATTCCCGGTTGCCAGCAGTACCACGCGGAAAGCGCCTGCGGTCGCAGCCACCGTCGGCGTGGCGTTCACATCCTGGGTGGCCTGTGCCTGGTTTCCGGTGGCCGTCGTACTGCCAGCCCCGGTCTGAGTCCCCGTGAATTCGTTTTCCGGCACGAAAATGATCCGCCGCCCGCCAACCGACCAGACCGAAAGCCCGCCGCCTGTAAACGATTCCCCGGCTGCGCCCTGCGCATTTTCACAGTACACGCCCAGGCCGCCCAATTGATACGGATCGTTCAGGCGAAAATCCGAAGCCGTGCGTGGGCGCGTGTTGTCCTGTGCCAGCGCGCTCATGCCGACGAGCGCTGTCGCAGCCAACAGCATCCCCATTCCGAAACGCTTGAAATTCATGCTCACTCCTCTGTTCACAATGGAACGGCTCTCATTGTAGGAGCCTGGGAAGCTGAATCCATCGCATAGACGGCGGAACCTGGGCTAAGGCATATGGTCAGCGCGGGCGGGTCAACCGACAGGGTGAACAGAGGACTATCGTATGAACTTTCGGGCATTCACCCGAAGATCACCGTTTTGTTGTTGTAGACCAACACCTGGCTTTGCAGGTGATAGCGAATCGCCCGCGACAGCACCAGCTTTTCGACATCCTTACCTTTGCGAATCAGGTCTTCGACCGAGTCTTTGTGCGAAATGCGCACAGTGTCCTGTTCCAGAATGGGCCCCGCATCCAAATCGCCCGTGACATAATGGCTGGTCGCGCCGATGATCTTCACGCCCCGGCTGAACGCGGCATGATACGGCTTCGCGCCCACGAATGCAGGCAGAAACGAATGGTGAATGTTGATGATCCGGTTCGGGAACGCCTCTACGAACGCCGGGGTGAGGATCTGCATATAGCGCGCCAGCACCACGACATCGATCTGATACGCTTGCAGCAGCGCGATCTGCGCCGCTTCCTGGGCAAGTTTGGTATCGGTGGTGATGGGAAACAGGCGAAACTCGATGCCGAATTTCTGGGCAATCGGTTCCAGCGCTGCATGGTTGCTCACAATCAGCGGGATCGTCACGTTCCATTCACCCGCCTGGTAGCGCGCCAGGATTTCGTACAGGCAGTGCGCCTCTTTCGAGACGAACACCGCCATGCGCGGCACCTGGTCGGAAAAGCGCAGCCGCCAGTTCATGCGCAGCGGTTCGGCAATCCGGCTGAATGTTTCGGAGATGGCATCGGGCGGCAGTGTGAACCCGCTCAAGTCCCATTCCACACGCATGAAAAAGACGTTTTCCTGCATATCGACATGCTGATCGAGATGCAGAATATTGCCGTGATGTTCTGCGATGAACCGGGTGATCGCGGCGACCAGCCCCGGTTGATCCGGGCAGGAAATGAGGAGGACGGCGGACTGTGAGGCGTTTTGCACGATGACCCCTTTCACAATGGTAGATGAACCGCCAGAATTGTAGTGTTTGCCGCGCTGGAATGGAAAAAGACCAGCGTCCTGACGGTAAACCATTTGCCTTTTCTCTTTGGAGCGTAATCCTGTATGAATCCGTATCAGCCGACTCCGCCCGTGAAGATCACACACCCGGAATGGAGCCGGAACGCCGTCCTGTACCAGATCAATACACGTCAGTTCACCCCGGAAGGGACATTCCGCGCCGCTGAAGCGCACCTGCCCCGGCTGAAAGCGCTGGGGATCGACATTGTATGGCTGATGCCAATCCACGAGATCGGCCAGCAGAATCGCAAAGGGACGTTGGGCAGCCCATATGCCGTGCGCGATTATTACAGTGTCAACGCCGAGTTCGGCACACTCGACGACTTCCGCCATTTCGTCGAAGCCGCGCACGCGCTCGATATGTACGTGCTGATCGACTGGGTGGCCAACCATACTGCGTGGGACAACCCGCTCGTGACCGAACACCCTGAATGGTATCTGCGCGACTGGCAGGGGCATTTTCGGCCTACGCCCTGGTGGGACTGGGGTGACATCATTGAACTGGATTATGAACAGGAAAGCCTGCGCCGCTACATGACCGAAGCAATGGTCTACTGGGTGCGCGAGATCGGTATCGACGGCTACCGCTGCGATGTGGCCGGATTCGTCCCCACCGATTTCTGGAACCAGGTGCGCCGCGAACTGGACGCGATCAAGCCCGTGTTCATGCTGGCAGAATGGGAGTCGCGGGATTTACACGCGGAAGCCTTCGATATGACGTATGCGTGGACGTGGCATGACGCGGTTCATGCGCTGTGCATGGGCAAGGCCGATGTGTCGGCGCTGTACGTGTATCATTCATGGAACGAACGGGCGTACCCGGCGGACATCATGCGCATGTTGTTCGTGAGCAACCATGATAAGAATGCGTGGGATGGCACCGAATACGAGCTGTTCGGGCCGGGCGTGGAAGCAGCGGTCGCGCTTTCGTTCGTGAGCGAAGGGATGCCGCTGATCTACAACGGGCAGGAAGCGGGAAATGCCCGGAGGCTGGCCTTTTTCGAGAAAGACCCGATTACCTGGCAGGAACACGCCAATGCCGACCTGTTCCGCCGCCTGATCACGCTTAAGAAGCAGAACAGCGCGCTATGGAACGCCCATTGGGGCGCACGCATGATCCACGTGCCGAACGATCAGCCGAACGTGTTCAGTTTCGTGCGCCAGAATGCTCAGCACAAGGTATTCGCAGCCTTCAATTTTTCCGACCATGCGCGTGAAGTCAGGTTCGGCCAGGCGCTTCATCATGGGGCATATACCGATTTTTCCAGCGGCCAGCAGGTGGCGTTCACGGGGCGCGAAACGCTGCCGATGCAGCCCTGGGAATACCGTGTCTTTACCCGCTAAAGGCGGCATGGAATGCGAAGCAGCCGGGGAAATTTCCCCGGCGGTGCTTCGAATGTGGGGATGTATTCAAGGAAATGGGAACGGTGATCGCCTGGTCGTTCAGCGTTACTCGCGTGACCAGCGGTTGTTTTCGACAGCGCCGAAGTCGTACAGGAACACATCGACCGCCCGCCGCGCATCAAGCATCGCCTGAGGGCATTCGCGCATTTCGGCCTGCCAATTGCTGCCAGCCGCGCCGCCCGCCGTATTCACGCTCGCCATGATCTTCTTGATCGCGTTAGCGGCGGAGTACCCGGCGTGCGCACCGTAATTCTGATAGATTTGTTCGAGAATATCGGCAGTGTCCGCACTGTAACGGCGGATCGTCTGAACATCCTTCTTGAACACGAACGAATGGAACCCGGAAGCCATCTTCATCGCCTTTCGAACACAAACTCTCGAATGAGAACGGCGACGATAAAACGATTGAGACTGAGCCTTGTCACAGCCCAAGTCATATAATGATTGCAGTATAGGCGGTTTACACTTTTCACACAACTGGCACTTTAGAACTATTGCTGATGATCGGTTCAAAAACGGAACGTCCCGCATGGCAGCGCTGTCTAACAGGCTGACTCATGTGGAGGAAGCATGGTACCAGCGAGAGCGCAGGCACGGATGATGCCCTATCCCACTTTGACCCCGCAGCCTGACCCCGATCTGCCGCTGATCCAGGCGATAGCGCGTGGGGATGGGCGGGCGCTGACGGAGTTGTACACCCGTCACGGGGCGAACGTGCTGAATTACCTGACATCGTATCTGGACGACCGTCAGCTTGCGGAAGAAGTCCTGCAAGATGTCATGATGGCGGTATGGAAACACGCGGGCAGTTTTCGCGGCGAAAGCAAAGTGCGCACATGGCTGCTCACGATTGCGCGCAACCGGGCGATCAATGCCGGGCGGCGCTATACCCCGCGCCTGGTTGAACTGGACGAAAATTTTCATGCGGGCGATGATACGCCGCACGAAAGCGCCGAAACCCGCACGCAGCAGCAGCTTTTGCGGGACGCAATCAACGAGCTGCCGAAATTTCATCAGGAAATTCTGATTTTAGTGTTCTATCACGGGTTAAGCGGACAGGAAACCGCAGAAGTTTTAGGCGTTTCGGTGGGAACGGTCAAAAGCCGTCTGCACCGTGCCAAAGACCTGCTGCGGCGCGTCTTGCAGTCCTCCGGTGAGAACTGGGGAGAGATGTTCAATGCATAATCGTCAGTGGGAAGCTCAAATCCCATTCTACGTCGCTGGAACGCTGACATCCCGTGAAGCCCGTGCGGTTGAACAGCACTTGATCGGCTGCGAAACGTGCCGGGCTGCGCTGCGTGACTGGCAGGCCATCGCATCAGCGGTGCGCACGGAAGCGGCTTCGCATATGCGCGATCTGCCGCCGCTTTCGCCCGCGCTCATTGCGCATATGCACGGCGATTCGCCCATGCTGGCCGCGCCTGGAGTATATCCGCCGCGCCTGCCGCGTGAATCGCGGGGTCGCGGGGCAGTGCGCTATGTCGCCCCGCTCACATTGACCGCCGCCGCCGGGGTCGTGATCGCGTTCGGGATGCTGCTGGCGAACCTGAACAGCGCTCCCCTGCCCACCGCTGGAACGGGCGAGTCGTCCGGGGTAGAGGTGGCGACTTTCACGCCAACTCCGACGGTCGATCTGATGGCGACCATCGCGGTGATGAGTACGCAGTATGCCGACGGCACCCGTGACAGCGATGCAGCAGTCGCACAAGCAGAGACTGAGGCTGCCGTAATCATCGTCCCGGCGTTCGCTACCAATACGCCGAATACGCCTGTGATTGTGCTGCCCGGTGAAACAGTTCCGGGCGACTCTGGTACGCTGGATACCCCGGTCATGCCGCAAGCCATCGTGAACGGGGATGCGGTCAATATGCGCGGCGGCCCCGGCACGGATTACGCCGTGATCGGCACGGCGGAGCAGGCAGATCGCTTCCCGATTTTGGCGCGGGCGGGGAGCGGCGCGGATACCTGGCTGCTGGTGGAAACGACCGATGGCCTGAACGCCTGGGTGTACGGGGCGCTGGTCAGCATCGACCCGCCGAACGCACAGATTGCGCCCGCCGCAACCATTCCGCCGCGCCCGCCCACGCTTCAACCGACCCAGACCCCCGCGCCGACGATCACGGCGCAGCCGCCCGCGCAGGCGACGAACACGCCCTATATCCGCGATGGTGCGTGGACACACGTCACCACAGGGGTGGAAGATAGCTGCGGCGCAGTGGGCAATTCGATCTCACAGGAATTGATCCTGGTTCCATCGGCAGATCGGTCGTCGGTCACGCTCACCTACCTGCAAACCGGGATCAGCTTCACGGTGTACCGCGTTGGCGGCCTGAACTACGCCGGGAATTACAACCTGCCAGAGCCGGATTTGAACGGCAGTGCGACGATCAGCGTACAGCTTTCGTTCGAGATCAACGGCATGGCGTACACTGGGCAGGAAACCGTGAACCATGCCAATAGCTGCCTGACACGCTCGCTGTGGGCGGGGCGCGCCCGGTGAAGAAGCCTGTATAAGCCGAGGAAAATCGTATGATCAACGACAGTGATTCAGCCAGACAAGCGGTGATGAAGGTCATCGAGGCGGAGACATCCGCCTTTTGGTACAAAGATTACGCATCATGGGCGGACTGCTGGCTGCACGCCCCATCGATTCGTATGATGGGGTGGTGGGCGCGTGGCGGCATCCGCGTGACCGAAGGCTGGGACAGCCTGAGCGCGACCATGAAGCGGCTGATGCAGGAAAACCCAACCCCCAACCCGGTGTCAGCGAACGTGCGCCGCGAAAACGTGAATATTCAGGTCAGTGAACAGATGGCATGGGTGACCTTCGAGCAGTACGGCGCGGACACGAACGAACCCGATATGGATATGCCGGGACTTAGCCACGAGACGCGCATCCTGGAATGGCACGATGGGCAGTGGAAGATCGTGTATGCGTGCTGGCTGCTCGAAGGGGAAGCCTGACCAAGCGCCTTCGCTATTTGTCCCAACCTGGACTGGTCTTGGTGGGCTTTTTTCTGCCTGGCCTTTGCGCTACAGTCAAATCAATCCTCTGATTTTTCTGGCGCGCTGAAAAGGGCATCATGCTTTCACACGACATTCGCTATACCGAACTCAAAATCCAACGGCGGCTGGAACTGCTGCAAGCGCACATTTTTCGGCGGTCCGCGCCGCTCAGTCCTTTTCGCCTGAAAACGCTCGATCATGCCCTCACGCCGCCGCCGCTGACCGCCGACCCTGCCGATTGGGAGGTGATTGAGCCGAACACGTACTGGGGCATCAAGCACCTGAATTTTGCGCTGGCGGGCAGCTTCACCATCCCGGCGGAATTTGAGACGGGATCGCCCGCTGCACTGCATCTCCCGTTCGGGGATGCGGGCGATTTCGACCACCCCGAAGCGTTGATCTATGTGGATGGCGAAGCGTATGGCGCGGTCGATAAAAAACATTACCTGGTCTATCTGCCGGAACGCTGGCGCGATGGCAGTGAACACCGCCTGCTGCTGCATGGGTGGTGCGGCCTGATGGGGGGGACGCATGTCCCGGCGGGTCGCAAGCTGCACATGGGCTATCCCGCCGTCGTACAGGTCGATGTGCCGACGCGCCAGTTCATCGCGCTGGCGCGGAATGCATGGGCGGCGGCCAAATTTCTGGATGAACATCACCCGGCGAAAGCCCGCTTGTGGAATGCGCTCGATCACGCCTTTACCCTGCTGGATACCCGCGATCCCATCGGGGAGGCGTTTTATGCCAGCATCCCGGCAGCGATGGCGGCACTGGAAAGCGGCATTGCGGCGGCGGGCGAACCGCTCGATGTGCTGATCGCTTCAACCGGACATGCGCATATCGATACCGCATGGATGTGGACGGTTGACCAGACACGGCGTAAAGCCGAACGCACGTTTTACAACGTGATCCGGCTGATGGAAGAATTTCCCTTCTACAACTTCGTACAAAGCCAGCCGCAGCTTTATGACTATGTGCGGCAGGATCACCCGGCGCTGTTCGAGCTGATCAAGCAGCGTGTTGCAGAAAAGCGCTGGGAGCCTATCGGCGGGATGTGGGTTGAAGCGGACTGCAATCTGTCCGGTTCAGAATCGCTGGTGCGGCAGTTTTTACTGGGGCGTACCTTCTTTCGCCAGCATTTCGGCGCGGAGGCGGAATCGCCCGTGCTGTGGCTGCCGGATGTGTTCGGCTATGCGTGGAACCTGCCCCAGTTGATCAAAGGGGCGGGGTTGGAATACTTTTTCACGATCAAGATTGGCTGGAACCAGTACAACCGCCTGCCCTATGATTCGTTCTGGTGGCAGGGGCTGGACGGAACCCGCGTGCTGACGCATTTCAGCACCGCCCCGGAAGCATGGAACATCAAGTCACGGGCGACGTATAACGCTGAAGTGGATGCGATGATCGCGCTGGGGACGTGGATCAATTATCAGCAGAAGCATTTACATAACGAAATGCTGATGAGCTACGGTTGGGGCGATGGCGGCGGCGGCCCAACCCGCGAAATGCTCGAAAATGTCGCGGTGCTGGATCGTATTCCCGGCGTTCCGGCGGTGCAGTCCACCCGCGTGGGCGATTTTTTCCACCGCATGGAAACCGAAGCGGGCAGCAGGCTGCCCGTATGGAACGGCGAACTGTACCTGGAGGCGCATCGCGGCACGTACACCACCCAGGCGCGTAACAAGCGCTGGAACCGCAAAAGCGAGTTCATGCTGCACGATGCCGAATACCTGGCGACCGTTGCCAGCCTGATGGACAAGGCGTATGTCTACCCGCATGAGGCGCTGCGCAAAGCCTGGGAGATCGTGTGCCTGCACCAGTTTCACGACATCATCCCCGGCAGCAGCGTTGGCGAAGTCTATGCCGACAGCGAACGCTACTATGCCGAAGTGCGCGCCATCTTCGATACGGTCGAAAGCGCAGCGCTCGACGTGATTCGCCAGAAGATGGGCGGCGATCTGCTGCTGATCAACCCATCCGGGGCGTACACCAACGACCTGGCGCGCACACGCGGCGCATATGCCGGGCAGGTAATCATCGAACGCGAGACGAACTCACCGCTTGTGCTGCAAGATGAAGGGGTGGGCGAATCGGCATTGGTCAAGCGCTATGGCGGCAACGTCGGCTACAGCATCACCCCGCTTACGCTGCATGATGCGGCGGACACCAGCCCCATCGTCGAAAATGCCTGGGGATGGGGCGAGACATCGACAAGCTGCCTGGATAACGGCATGGTGCGCGTCGAACTGAACGCGGCGGGCGATATCACGCGGATTTATTACTACCCGCTGGAACGCGAAGTGCTGCCACCGGGGATGATTGCCAACCAGTTTCAGGCGTTTGAAGACCGCCCGAATAACTGGGATGCGTGGGACATCGACATCTTTTTTGAGGATCGGATGACGCTGGCCGCACCCGCCGATTCGATCCGCATCGTGGAAAGCGGCGATTTGCGCCGCACGCTGGAAATTCGCCGCACCATTCAGCACAGCACCTTCATCCAGCGCATTTCGCTGGTGGCCGAACAGCCGTACATCGACTTCGATACCAGCATCGACTGGGATGAAAAGCATACCCTGCTCAAAGTCGCGTTTCCGGTCAATGTGCTGGCGACGCGCGCCACGCATGAAGTGCAGTGGGGCAACGTCGAACGCGCTACCACGCGCAACCATTCATGGGATTGGGGGCGCTTCGAGACGTGCGCACATAAATGGGTGCATATTGGGGAGAGCGATTTCGGTGTGGCGCTGATCAACGACTGCAAGTATGGGCATGATGTCAAAGACAACGTGATCCGCCTCAGCCTGCTGCGTGCGCCCACCGCGCCGGATGAACACGCCGATGAAGGGACGCATCTGTTTGCCTACCGCCTGCTGATCGATGCGGATGTGTTCGATACCGCGCAGTCAGCGTATGCCTTCAACGACCCGGCTTTCATCGTGCCGGGGAGCGGATCGCCCAGCACGCGACCCGCCTTCACGTTCGTGGAACCCGCGCTGACCGCGTTCGACCAGGCGATGATCCATGTTGAGACGATCAAGCGGGCGGAGGACGATAACGGCGTGATCGTGCGGCTGTACGAATACGGGCGCACACGCGGATCGGTCACGCTCACGTTCGGGTTCCCGCTGCGCGCCGCGTCGGTCGTCAATCTGATGGAGGAACACCAGCGCGAACTGGCCGTCAGCGATGGCAGTTCGGTCACACTGGAGATCACACCCTTCCAGATCGTCACGCTGCGGCTGATCCCGGATTTGGAGTGACAAACATGTGAACGGCGCAAGGGAAAGCGCCCCTCACCCTGCTCAACTCCGTTGAGCCGTCCCTCTCCAGGGCGAACCCTGTTCGTCAGCACGCGGGTAGAGGGACAAAAGCCTCTTTTTCGTCTTCGCGTCGCTTGCGGGCGAACGGAGTTCGCATGGGATGAGGAGGTTTGATGCGTTTGCGCTGCTCCTTTGCGCCGTCCCGCTAGTGCGCAATGGATAGGGGGTTAATCGACATCATCCACGAACACCGGCAGATGCCCCAACGCGATGATGTTCGCCCACTTCGCAGAGTCGCCTTCGGTGAAGATCGCCGTTTCCGCGATGATGTGCGCCCCGGCAGTGTGCATGATGGCGCGCATCCCTTGCAGCGTGCTGCCTGTCGAAATCACGTCGTCCACCAGGATCACGTTGCGTGCGGCCACCAGCGCTCGATCTTTTTCGTCCAGGAAGAGCGTTTGCGTCTGCCCGGTGGTGATGCTTTGGGTATCGGCGCGCAGTGCATCGCCCATATACGGCTTATGATTTTTGCGCAGCACCACATATGGAATGCCCATTTCGACCGAAAGCGCGTGCGCCAGCGGGATGCTTTTGGTTTCCGGGGTGACGAGAATATCGGCTCCCACCGGGATCAGTTTGGCGGCCAGGGCTTTGGCCACCGCCTGCACGAATTCCGTATCCCCCAGGATGTTGAGAATGGCAATTTTCACCCCAGGCGCGACTTCAAACAGGCGGAGATTGCGTTCCACCCCGGCGACGCTGACGGGATAGGTCAGATTGGTCATACATGCGCTCCGTAATGCAGCTTGAGCCGACAAACGGTTGCGCATTGTACCATACGCCGGGGGTACTCAGCAGTTCACTAGCGCGACATGGCCTCGCTAGCGCGACATGGCCGCCCGGATTTCAGCGGTGCGGGTCGCGTCGATGATGCGGCCATCGACCAGAGTCACGATTCGGTCAGCCTGCTTCGCCAGTTCCAGGTCATGAGTGACGATCACGACGGTTGTCCCGGTTTCCTGGCGGATGCTGCGCAGCGCATCCAGCACCACCCGCCCGGATTCAGTGTCCAGGTTCCCAGTCGGCTCATCGGCCAGCAGAAGCGGGGGGTTATTCGCTAAAGCGCGGGCGATGGCGACGCGCTGCTGCTGACCGCCGGAAAGCTGATTTGGGCGGTGGTGCATCCGGTCTTTCAGTCCCAGCAGGGCGAGCAGTTCGCGGGCGCGTTTTTCCGGGCTGAAGCGGGCGCGGCGGGCGAACTGCACCGGCAGCGCGACATTCTCCACTGCGGTGAGCGTGGGAATCAGGTTGAAAAACTGGAAGATGAAGCCGATCTTCTCGTTGCGAATTTCCGTCAGGCGGTCTTCATTCATGCGGCTGATGTCCACGCCGTCAATTTCGATGGTGCCGCTCGTCGGCTTGTCCAGCCCGCCGATCAAGCCGAGCAGGGTGCTTTTGCCGCTGCCGCTTGGCCCGACGATCCCGACAATTTCGCCTTTCAGAATCTCCAGATCGACCCCGCGCAGCGCGTGAACGACCGTGCTGCCAAGCGGCAGGTCTTTGGTCAGGGCGCGGGTGCGAATCACCGGGGCGCTGGAGGAGGCATATCCGTTGGTCTGGCTCATGCGCGTATTTGCTCCGCGTGTTGAATGCATGTTAAGGCTATGCACCACTATACGCACAGGTTCTACCCTGGTTGCACAATCTCTAATCTCTTTTCAGGCGTTTGTTTGTTACAATGTTCACAAGCAATTGCGCTATTTTTCACATAAGCCTGAAACGGTGCTGGTGACAGCACTGGAGTAGAAAGCGAAAGACCATGCAGTTTTCACATATGCGTGAACGCTATACCCACTGGTTCAACCGTGTCGATGTGTCGGTCACAGAATGGATGGCGCGGCACGGCATCACGCTGCTGCGGATTTCGATGGGCGTGATTTTCTTCTGGTTCGGCGCGCTCAAACTGATTCCCGGCGGCAGCCCCGCCGAAGCGTTGATCCGCCAGTCGATCACGTTCCTGCCGATGGAGTGGTTCCTGCCGTTCCTGGCAGTCTGGGAGATGGCGATTGGCCTGGGGTTCATCACGGGTAAATTCATGCGGGTGACGATTCTGCTGCTGTTCCTGCAAATGCCAGGGACGGTATCGCCCGTGTTTCTGCGGCCAGACCTGGTGTTCGCACAGTTCCCCTTCGTGCTGACGCTCGAAGGCCAGTACATCGTCAAAAACCTGGTGCTGATCAGCGCTGGGCTGGTGGTCGGCGCGACCGTGCGCGGCGGCGGCCTGACTCACACCCCGAACGTGCGCGATTCGCAGTAAGCAAGCACGGTCAACCCTTCCACATGCCGACGAGCATCATCGGCATGTGGAAGGCTCAGATTCCGCTCACAAACGCACCATGTCCGATTTTATGCCCCGACGACATCGCCCGCGATGATCTGCGATTCACTGACTGCCCATAAACGCTGCGCCGCTGCATCATCCATCGCTTTCGCTGAAGGCGTGATGGGCTTGCTGTGCGCGAAGTAAGCCCCGGATACTCCTTCGACCTTCGGGGAGGTTGCAAGATAAAGCGTGGTCTGCGCGCCCTGCTGCGCCGTGCTTGTGAACGGACGCAGCACGGTCACCAGCCACTTGGGGACGGGCTGCCCATCGCGGTTCCAGCTTGAGGGAATCGTCCCTGGATGCAGCGCGTTCACCGTCACCCCGGTTCCCGTCAGCCGCCTGGCCAATTCACGGGTGAACAGCACATTGGCCAGCTTGGTATCGTTGTAACGCGAACGGCCATCATAGCTGCGCTCGGCCATCAGGTCATCAAAATGGATGCTGCCGCCCATATGCCCTTTGGATGCGACATTGACAATGCGCGATGGTGCCGACTTTTGCAGCACGTCGAGCAGGCATTCGGTGAGCAGGAAGTACGCCAGGTGGTTCAGGGCCCAGGTCGCTTCGATGCCTTCAGCCGTCACTTTGCGCGCAAAGAAGATCGTGCCAGCATTGTTGATCAGCACGTCCAGCCGATCATGTGCCGCTTTGAAAGCATCGGCCACACGCCGCACGTCGCGCTGAAGCGAAAGATCGCCCAGCAGCGCGGTCACCTGTCGATTGCCCGTGTCGTCCTGAATCTCGCGGACGACTGCTGCCGTCTTTTCTGGGTTGCGCCCAACCAGGACGGTGGTTGCGCCCATGCGTGCCAGTTCCCTGGCCGTTTCCTTGCCAATCCCGCTGGTGCCGCCTGTCACCAGGACAACCTTCCCCATCATCTCTGTCAACGTGGTTAACCCTTACTCACAATATCGTAGGATGATTATAGTCACAACGATTACGGTGTGGTTGAAAAGTTCATCGAGCCTTAAGCGCTGCGCACTGCAACCGGCTGTCACCAGTGGGTCACGCTTGGAGAGCATCCGACCGATCAGTTTCAAACGCAAAAACAACATTGTTATAAAATACAAACTTGACAGAGCAGTGTATCGCTATATGCTCTGATGATTAATCGGCAACGGCCTTAAGGTATTGCAATGACTTATATAAGAAACCAGGCATGGTACATTCCGGATAAACTGATTTTTGCGGCGGCGGGTGGCGAAGGCCAGCCCGAACTCCTGGTTGCGTTTCTGAACGATCTGAACGCAATGGTTGAATCCAGCCCGCTGCCTTTCGTTCATATCATCCTCGATTATCAATACCTGACCAAATCGCTGACCCTGGCGCAGATCGCCAAAGTGTCGAGTCAGTTCAAGCCGCATGAGCGTGCCGGGTGGGCCATCCTCATCAACGAGCCAACCTCGCTGCTCAGGATGTTCACCGGGGTCGCCTTGCAGTGGATGCGCGTCCGTCAGCGCTCGCTTCCCACCCTGGAAGCGGCAGAACAATTCCTTGCGACGGTGGATGAGCTGGATTGGAGCCAGGCCGATCCCCAGGCGGTGACGCGGGTGCTGCACGATGTCAAATCGCGGCTGGACGCGCTGCATTCCGTCACGCACGAAGGGTAAGCGCGGATCAGGGCATTTCATCCCCTGATCCGGCAAGGCTGGCGATCTTCAGCGTGCGGGGGAGGCTTCGGCAGCATACACCGGGGTCAACCAGTGGCGGTACTGCGGCACGCGCCCAGCGACCACATTGAAGAACAGATCGCGCAACTGGCGCGTCATCGTTCCCATAGTACCCGTACCAATGGGGCGATGCTCGATTTTGGTGATCGCGGCGATCTGCACGCCCGTCCCGCACAGGAACATCTCATCCGCCAGGTACACTTCAGAGCGGTCGATCTCCCGCTCGACGACTTCGATCCCCAGGACTTCGCGTGCCAGGTCGATCACCGAGCGGCGCACAATGCCTTCCAGCACATTCGAGTACACAGGTGGGGTGATCAGCACGCCTTTGCGCACGATGAAGATGTTCGCCGCGCTCGCTTCTCCCACATGCCCGTTTTCATTCAGCACCAGCGCTTCATCGTACCCCGCCAGCACCGCATCGCTTTTGATGAGCGCGCTGTTGGCATACGCCCCGGCAATTTTGCCGCGTGCCGGGATCGCGTTGTCCTCCACGCGCCGCCATGATGAAAAACACACATGTGCGCCGTCCTCATTCGGGATGTAGCTGCCGAACGGGATAGCGAACATGGTGAATGCGTCGTCCACATCGTGCAGGCGCACACCGATCATTTCGGTGGATTTATAGGCCAGCGGGCGCACGTAACAGTTTTCGCGGAACCCTTCGGCGCGCAGCAGTTCAGTCAGCAGCGTGGTGAGCGCTTCGGGCGTGTGCGGAATCTCGATGCGCAGCAGCGATGCCGACTGCCGCAGCCGCTCGAAATGTTCGAACGGGCGGAACAGGAAAAGCTGCGCTTCATCGGCGTTCCAATAGGCACGCATCCCGCCGAAAACGGCTGTGCCATAGTTGAAAGCGTGCGTCATCACGCTGATGTTCGCTTCCGCGAACGGGACGATCCTGCCGTCAAAAAATGCGTATTGGGGTTTTGTCTGTGCGGGTGCCATTGAAAAGGTTCCTTTTTTCTTCAACCGTTGATCGCGCTGTGCGCTCATTCGATTGAACCGGAGTTCGTTCAGCAGTGGCTATAACCCTATCAGTCCAACAAAATGAGAAAATGGTTAAAACCACATCCCCGGTGTGATCAGCGCGACCAGCAGGCTGGTGAGCCATAGAGCAAACAGCCAATGGACACGGCGCGGCGCGTGTTCGGCCATCCACAGCAATCCGCACGGGATCAGCGGGATGGCGACCCGATACGCTGCTGCCGGGTCAACCCAACTGACATCGGGCATCAGCATCACCCACGCGCCCGCCGCAAGCATCAGCGCACCGGAAAGCGAGAACCCGTGCCGGATGAGTCGCCAGGCCGCCGCCAGGGTGAGCATCAGGGTAGGGGCGGCCAGCCAGAACACGAGCATGGCGAATTCGACCGGGCTGCTTTCTGCGAACAGGCCGTTGAATGGAACTGGCAGCAGATTGCGAGCGGCGGGATAGCGTGTCGGCAGCGTGCCGAACGTGAGGTACAGCACGCCCCACCAGGCCAGGAATGCGATCCCCGGCGCGGCCAGCAGGTAGACAGCGCGGGCGCGTTCGCCGTTGAAAAAGGCGTGCAGCGCCAGCCCCGCCGCAAAGACCAGCCCGATCTCTTTGGTGAGCGTGGACAGGATGAGCAGGGCGGCGGTCAGGCGGTCGCGGCGGTCAAGATAGGCAACGACCGCGCCCAGTGCCAGCGCCATGCACAGCGGCTCGTTCAGGTCGAGCCGTACCGCGATCAGCCCGCCGAACCAGAAGGTGAACGCGAGCGCCATCCAGGGGAGCCGCCGCTGCACCGCGATTCCGTGCGTTTTGCCCACTGCACCCAGCAAATACCCCAGCAGTCCCGCACCGACTGCGTGCGCGATTACGTTGACGGCGATCAGCGTATACGCTGCCCAACCAGGGTTCCCCAACGCCAGCGCCCGTGCGGTGACCGGGTATAAAATCCGCTGATAGCGCAGCGTTGGTCCATCGATGAACGGGGTGGCATTCGCGCCGAAAGCGGCGATATACAGCGCGAACTGTCCATCGTACCCGCTTGAACCGGTCGGGCTGCCGCAGCAGAACATTTCGCCCATGCGCGCAAAATCGAGCGCACCATAGCGGCTCAGCGCGAGCGCGCACAACAGCACCGTCACGGTCAGTGAGACGATGCCGACGCGCCGCGCCGCTTGCGCACGGTCGAAGGGTGGGCGGGGTGGGGCTGTTGAAGTCGCGATCAAACGTGCCATCCTGGGGTCATGCAGCGTGCAGCGGCCAGTGAAAAAACAAACCGGGCGTTCTGGACTGCCCGGTTTATGAATCGGTATGGGGTTGTAGAGCAGTCAGTTCAACTCAAATAATCGCGCAGGTTATGCGCCAGACGCGGATGACGCAGGCGGCGCAGCGCTTCTTTTTCCAACTGGCGAATCCGTTCACGGCTGAGGCCGAATTTGTTGGCGATTTCTTCCAACGTGTGCGGTTCACCGCCGCCCAACCCGAAACGCAGCCGCAGGATGTGGCTTTGGCGCGGGGTCAGTTCCGAAAGCACATCTTCAATCGTTTCCTGAAGCATGTGCTGCGTGGCGGATTCGACCGGGCTTGGGGAGTCCTGGTCTTCGATGAAATCCCCGAACTCACTGTCGCCATCATCCCCAACCGGGCGTTCCAGCGCGATGGCGTGCTGGCTGGCATCCATCATGCCGCGAATCGTTTCAACGGGGACATCCATCTCCAGGGCAATTTCTTCTGGGGATGGGCGGCGGCCATAACTTTGTTCAAGCGATTGGGCGGTGCGGTACATCTGGCGGATACGTTCGGTCATGTGCAGGGGAATGCGGATCGTGCGGGTTTTTTGCGCCAGCGCCCGCGTGATCGCCTGCCGAATCCACCAGGTGGCGTAGGTGCTGAAGCGGTTGCCACGCTTATAGTCGTATTTATCGACGGCGCGCATCAACCCGACGTTGCCTTCCTGGATCAAGTCCGGGAAGGGCAAACCCTGCCCCATATAACGCTTGGCGATGCTGACGACAAGGCGGGTGTTGGCACGCCCCAGATGTTCACGGGCGGCCTGGCCGTCGAGCAGAAGGCGTTCAAGTTGTGTGAAAATGGAGGGACTGAAACGTTCGCGCATTCGGAGGAGGGTTTCGCGCGCTTGCTTGCCGAGTTCGATCCGTTTGGCGAGGTCGATTTCTTCGGCAGCGGTCAGGAGGGGTTCCTGGGCCATCTGGCGGAAGTACAACCCTACCGGGTCATCGGGCGATACCGCGCTGATGTCGCCAACGGAGGGGTCTTGCAGAACTTCTTCCGGCTCGAATTCGATCACCTCCTCTTCTTCAATGAGGAGCAGCCGATCCGGGGGTTCACCTTCCTGGCGAAGCTGGATGCCCATCTCGTCCAGTTCGTACAGAATGGCTTCGATTGATGCTCCTTCGTCGCCTTCTGCGTCCAACACATCCAGAACATCCTCGAAGGTCACGTAGCCGCCGCGCTGATTAGCCCGACTCATCAATTCTTGTATCACGACGAACCCTTGCCTCCTGTGAATAGGTTGGCACCATTACTACGTTCGTACTGGGAGGTACAAACCCGATCTAGGATACGGGCTGCGGAGTAATGCCGTTTTCCGCATCGAAAAACTGACCGATTTTAACATGTTTCTGATGTTGTTGTGAACTACCAAAAACGTCTGGCGGAAAAATTCACGTTTCAAATTTCCTGATTTCGTAAAGACACCTGGCCTATCCTGAACTGCTCTACCTGTATGATCCGCGTATACCGGAGGATGCGGTACCTTGAAACTGTCATTGCATAGCAGTGTACAGGAAACCATAGGAGCATGAAGGTATGAACAATCCAACCAATGGCGGCGTGTGGGATCAGATTGCGGGAATGTGGAAGCAGCTTCGCGGTGAAGTACGTTCGCGCTGGGGCGATTTGACCGACGATGAAGTTGAACAGATTGCCGGGGAACGCGACAAACTGATCGGCAAGGTGCAGGAACGGTATGGCCGTACCCGTCAGGAAGCCGAAAATGAAGTGTCGGACTGGCTGGAAAAAGTCCGCAACCGTTAACGATCAATGGTGCGTTGGCCTGGCGCACGGAAATTAAACGTTCGGCCAACGCTTAACCCACGCTCAATCGATGAACACCGCCGCAGTATCCGGGCGGTGTTCATGTTTTTCGACGATAAACCCCCGTTGTATGTCCCTTTCTCCCCAAAAAACGGAACCTCTATTCATCAGATGGAATACTTTTTCCCTACACCATGCCTGCTTTTGGCTTTCGTTTCTCCTTTAAAAGGCGACTCGCTGGGTTTTTAATCCCTGTGCTATAACCGAAATGCGTCCATGCACCAGGAGATTCCGAATGCACAGAACGATAGTCCGTCTTTCGCTGGCGATCCTCGTGATCGTGTTCGTTTTTCCCGCTGCGTCTTTTGCACAGGAAGAAGCCGTTTTCCTTCAGTATGGTGAGGTGTACGCCGGAGTCCTGAACGATACACGGTTCGAGCAGACCTTCACATTTGAGGGTGAAGCAGGACAGGTCGTGGTGGTTGATACCCGCCCCAACGGGGTCAACAGCACCATTGTATCAACCGATCTCATCCTCGACGGCCCCAACGGGCGCGTGGGTGTGAAAACGCCCGTCGATTTCCTGCCCGGTTCCAACAATCTGCTGGCTGTACAGCTTCCCGATGACGGAACCTATTCACTCTTCATCGCACGCGATGGCGGTCGAAGCGGTTCAGACGAGGGCGAATTCGCGCTCGAACTGACGCTGGCCGAACCCCTGACCGAAACGGCCATCGAAGGCGAATTGTCGATTGAAACCATCGACAATTACTACTTCGTCACCGGGCTGCCGCGCTTTCAGGTGCAGTTCGACCAGACTGACACGCTGGCAGCGTACAGCGCCAACGTCGTGGTGAGCCGCCTGAACGGTGACGGTAGTTTTTCGAATGTAGCCGTCATTGAAGGGCGCGAAGCCTTTCGCGGTGGATCGGTGATCGTCAATGGCGGCGAAACCGAGGTTTATCTCGTCGCGGTCACCACCGATACCCCTAACGATTACCTGACACAGACCATCGATGTCGAATACACCCTGGGGCTGGGCGATCTCGATGCCCTGCCGGGCAGTTAAGGAGCCGACGATGAAACGACTTCTCACGATGATAGGTCTGGTGGGGCTGCTCGGTAGCGGCGTGGTTTCGGCGCAGATCGAAACGCAGCCCATCGATTTCGATCAACTGATCACGGCGGACTTTGATGACAGCGCACCCATGCGCTTCACGTTTGAAGCCCAAGCGGGTGACGTGATCGTTGCGGATGCGCGAAACGTCGATATTTTTGGGAGTTTTGTGCCTCAACTTGCCTTCTACAACGAGGCGGATGAAGCGGTTGGTTTGGCACAGCGTCCTATCAGCAACTACGCGCCCGATGCGCTGGCGGTCGCCCAGATCGAATCCGACGGGACGTACAGCGTGATCGTGACCGCCTCCGATACGGGCGAATCGACCGGAACGTTCAGCCTGAAGGTGACGCGCGCCGCTGTCCTGTCCTCAGACGCGCTGCAAGGTGCGCTTTCGCTTGAAAGCGGCGATGCCTATTTCGCGGTTGCAGATGCCGATGGCGTGGTCGAACCTGTTTTCGCCGTCACAGGCGGGGAGAATGCCGTTGCGCTCGCGGTCTATGACCTGAGCGAAACCTGGGAGCCAATTGGCACAGTCAGCGGCCCGTCGTCCGGTGGATCAGTTCGTTTCGAGGCCGATTCCAATATCCTGTACGTCATTGCAGTGAGCGCGAATGTCAGCGATTACGCCGCCGACAGCGCGACACCTGTAGATGTCACATTTGCAATTTCGCTTCGCTAAAGTATGACTGGAGAACGTATCTTGTCTAAACGCTTGTCGCTGCTCGTGCTGTTCGTCGTCGTGATGTCCGCCGTTGTCATGCCCGCCGCCGCCCAGGAAACGCAGTCTATCGCCTATGGCGAAAGCGTGGAAGGGGTAATGTCCAACACGGCCTTTGAATTCGAGTACACGTTTGAAGGCGAAGAAGGCGATATTGTCGCAGCGGATGTTCGCCTGGCTGAATCAGGCGCTTTTGGCACGCCAGAACTGTTCCTGCTGGGGCCGGATGGGGATACGCTCATCGAGTTCACCGGGTTTATCCGCCTGGGCGAAGCCCTGGTGTTCGCACAACTTCCTGAAAGCGGCGAATATACGGTGATTCTGACGCGCCGTGATGGGCGGTCGGGCGATGATGAAGGGGCGTTCGTGTTCAGCCTGTATCAGCCGCAGATTTTGACCCCCGGCGAATCCGTGGACGGCGAGATCAATATCGACACGGGCAACCAGTATTACGCCATCGAAGGCGGCGCGCCGGCCACGCTGCGCTACAGTTGGTCAGATGCGAATTCCAGTGTTCCCACCTTCCGCGTGTACGCCTATGAAGATGTCGCTCCGGCAGCGGCGGTCGTGACGCGCTACCCGGAAATTGGCGGGTCAGTCGTCGTCGATGGCAGCGAACCGTTCTACCTGCTGGCCGTCGAATATGAACAGAGCAGCCTGGTCATTTATGGCGATTGGGAAACCGAATACACGGTCGAATACCTGGCCGATTGACGCGCATTCCTGACCCTGAACACCGCCGGGCAGCACGGCGGTGTTCACTTTTTCGGGGATGTTGCGCCGTACAGCGTGTCTCACTATCCTTAAGGGTATTCTGACTTGAGGCATGGCATGACGACACGACGCTTTCCCGACGATTCCCAAGACCCCAACGAACCTTCAGATGTGCAGCCCCTGCGCGGGGGGCAGTTCCGTATGCCCCAGTCTGGCGCGCCCAGCCGCCCTGAATCACCCCCCAGCCGCGAAGCGGAATACGAGCCGCCCCCGGCACGCCCACCACGCGGGGAACGTGCGGCATCCGGCGGCAGCGGTGCGGCAGGCAAAGGCGGCGCGCATCTGCCACGCACGCTCACCCAGGTGTTGAGCGAAGCCAATGACCGCGTGGTGCGCGGCGACCTGGTGGATTTTGTTCCGCTGCCGACCGGCCTTGACCCGCTCGACGGGTTGATCGGTGGGGGGCTGCGCAAGACCGAACTGGTGCTGCTGGGCGGAGCGCAGGGCGTGGGCAAGACGATTGCCACGCTGCAAGTCGCCCGCAACGTAGCCATGCGCCCGGATCAGTATGTGTTCTACCTGTCGTATGAACACACCGAAACCCATCTGATGCACCGCCTGCTGTGCCTGGAAAGCCTGAACCCGCCAGAAGTCGATGCGGCGCGCGGGGTCAAGCTGCAAGACTTGTACAAGATCATCGTGGCACAGCGCGCACGCGGCTTTATGGGGACGAAAGACGATAACAATCAGGGGTCGCTGCAAGCGATTCTGCGCGATAACCCGAAAACGGGTCCGGCGCTCAGCCGCATTGTGCGCTACAGCGACCGGCTCATCCTGCTCAAGGCCAGCCCTGCCGTGACCACGCTGCGCGCCATCAAAGAAATGACATCGCGCTTGTGTGAAGCGACGGGCGGCAATGTCGTCCTGTTCGTGGATTACCTGCAAAAGATCGCCGTCCACCCAGAACGTCCCCGCGATGAAAATGATAAGGTGACGATCATCGTGGAAGGGCTGAAGGACATCGCCATGACGCTGGATATTCCGGTGTGGTCGATTGTCGCGGCAGACCGTGAAGGGCTGAAAAGCAAGCGCATTCACCTGTTCCACATGCGCGGGAGCAGCGCGCTCGATTACGAAAGCGACATCGCGCTGATCATGAACAACAAGTATCAGATCATGGCGAAGGATCATGTCAACTTCAATCCCTATACGGCCAAGCAGTTCCGCGACTGGGTAGTGTTCACCATCGAAAAGAACCGCGCCGGGCGTGCGATGCTGGATATGGAATTTCAGCTTTACGGGCAGCATTTCGCCTTCGACCCACGCGGTCAGAAGGTGCAGCAGCAGTTGATCGACGACAAGATCATCGAAACGTAGACCACGTTCAGCCAATGCGCTGCGGCAGGTACAGGCGCGTCCCGGCGGCCAGCGCCCGCGGATTGTTCAGGCAGTTGGCGGCGGCCAGTTCACTC
Organism: bacterium; assembly: GCA_033764035.1. Taxonomy (GTDB): domain Bacteria; phylum Chloroflexota; class Anaerolineae; order Aggregatilineales; family Phototrophicaceae; genus Flexifilum. Next base: position 22,650 of record JANRJJ010000022.1, on the reverse strand, counting down.
ACCGAACTGTTCGACGCTTCGGCCAGGTCGTGGAGCGTATCGCCGGGGCGCACAATGTAGGTGAACCAACCAGGCGGCGGCGGGCAGAACGTATCGTCGATGTCGTGCGCCGGAACGCTGATGCCCGGCGGCGGGGGCGGATTTGGAAGACCAGGCGGTGCGAGCGGCGGCGCGGCACATGCCGCCAGTTTAAGACTAACCACCGCTGCTGTTAAGAACAAGCGGTTCCGCTTGCCGAAGGAATTCGCCTTCTGTAGCATAGATGAGGGTTCGCTCATTATTCGCATCCTCATTTCAAAAGCAGGAGTTCATCCATGCGCAAACTGATCCTGGGTTTGGTCACGCTGCTGGTCGTGATCGCCGCCGTCTCGTTCGCATCGCCCGCACAGCCCGCCGAAGCCGCCAACGGCTGCGGCCCCAGTGCGCTCAGCCTGTATGTGATCATCCCCGACAATATCTACTATTTCCACGTCACGCGCTGGCAGACGGAACGCTTCAATTTCACGGGCGCGTGCAACAACCATGACAACTGCTACGACAGCAGCGGCATTTCGCGGGCGACCTGTGACCAGCGCTTCTATAATGACATGCTGGCGGTGTGCAATCGCGGCTGGACAAGCACCTCCCGCGCCTGGTGTCGTGGGTGGGCGTGGACGTATTATCAGAGCGTCCGTACTTTCGGCGGCCCGGCCTACACCGCCTAACGCTTTACGTCTGTACGTGTGTTTGTGAAACACGCCTGATCGAACTCATCAGGCGTGTTTTTGTTCACTGTGCCTGTGCCGCTGCGCGGATGTAATTCAGCTTGCTCAGTTCGCGCACCTGAAGATCGGCACGGTAGCTGCTGCGCACCAGCGGGCCACTTTCCACCCACTTGAAGCCGAGTTCCAGGCCAATCGTTCTCAAACGGTCGAAATCGGCAGGCAGGTAGAACTTTTCGACCGGGAGATGCTGCTTGCTGGGCTGGAGATACTGGCCGATGGTAAGAATATCGACCCCGCGTTCGGCCAGGTCGCGCATCACGTCCACCACTTCATCGAAAGTTTCGCCCAGGCCGACCATGATCCCGCTCTTGGTCAGCACCAGCGGGTCAAGCCGCTTGGCATTTTCCAGGGTTTTCATCGCCCATTCGTACTTGTCCTGGGGCTGCACCTTCCTGAACAGGCGCGGCACAGTTTCGACGTTGTGATTGAGAATTTCCGGCTGCGCATCCACCACGATCTTGAGCGCGGCCTCACTGCCTTTGAAATCCGGGATCAGCACTTCGATGCTGCACCCCGGCTGAAGCTGGCGAATACGCTTGATCACCATCGCAAAGATCGGCGCGCCGCCGTCCGCCCGCTCATCGCGGTTGACGCTGGTGATCACGACATGGCGCAGCCCCAATGCCCGCACGCTTTCCGCGATGCGATTCGGTTCGTTCCAGTCGAGCGGGCTTGGGCGGCCCGTTTTAATATCGCAGAAACCGCATGACCGGGTGCAGGTGTCGCCCATCATCAGGAAAGTGGCGGTTCCGCGCCCCCAACATTCCCCGATATTGGGACACTGGGCTTCTTCGCACACGGTGTTGAGCTTTTTCTCGCGCATCAGTTCGTACACGCGCTCGTAATTATCGCCGCTTGGGGCGCGTACCTTGATCCAGGGCGGACGGCGGCGGGGATGCTGCGGATCGGGCTGCCAGCCTGCATCATCGGGCGATGCGGGTTCTGTCAGCGGGATCGCGTTGGGGTCGATCAGGTTGGTCACAGTCCATCAGTCCTCACTACCTTCGTATGTAAATTATACCTCTGCTCTCGAAGTCAGGTCTAGTTCCGTCGTGGTCACGTTCAACTGTGCCAGCATCGCCCGCCACAGCGCCACGATCAGAAATTCACGCCCTGCCAGGAACACCAGCAGCCATAACGCCGTCATGCCAATCTGCACCACCTGGGAAATGTTCGGCGGGTTGATCAAGGGCAGCACCACGCCGCCCAACGCTGCCAGCAGCCCATAGGTTGCCATCTGCACCAGCGCGAACAACCCCATCGCGTTCAGGCGGGCATTGATGCGGTTGGTGGCCGCCGCCGGAATCCACATGCCGATCACGGCAGCGGCGGCGAACGATTGCAGTGCATCAAACAAGTACGCCGCGACCAGCAGCAGCCGCTGCACCAGCGACACGAACGGCGGCGCGCTGAGCAGATCGATCACCCCCAGGCCGAACAGCAGGCTGGCCGCGCCGATGCCCATGAACGGCAGGACGAACCAGAACTGCCGCTGATTCAGCCTAATCCAGTTGCGGCAGTACAGCCAGTGCAGCCCAAAACGTCCATACGGGATCACGCTGAGCAGGTCATAGGTGCGGTTCTCGTGTTCGCGTGCGATGCTGGCGGCCACGCTGCCCGTGAAGATCAGCCCGAAGGCCAGCGCAATCACGGGCATCATGACTGGGGCATAAGCCAGTGCGGACAGGTACACCACGATCATCGATGGGAACAGGAACAGGATCGCCGCGATAGGCACGATGATCACCAGAGCCGCCCGCACCAGCGGCGCAATCCGCCGAAGCGGGCTGCGGCGCACGGTCGTGTGCCGCCCAGCGGCAAGATCGGCTTTGTCGGCGGCATCGCGCAGCAGCAGCCGCCGCACCAATGGCGATGGCGCGGGCGGCGTGAGCAGGGTGAGCAGCAGGTGCAGGGACAGCAGCATGGGCGCGACCTATTTCAGTCCCCACGCCAGCACATGCGGCTGACCGAACACGACGGCCACCCCTTCGCTGAGGGTATACAGCACACCGCTTTCAGTATCGAGCGCGAGCAGCAGGTTACCGCTGGCTTCATCGTCCAGGTTGGCGGCGAAAGCCAGGTACGCACCATCCGGCGACCACACCAGATGCGGCGGGTTGGGCGTGACTTCCGGCGCACGGTAAGCGCAGTACGTGCGCAGCGCGCCGCTGGCCACGTCCACGATCATGATCGACGCGGATTCGATGTCGGTTTCCGGGTCAGCGCCCGTGAGCGGGGTTACCCAGAACGCGATCCGGCGGCCATCCGGCGACCAGCGCAAATCGCCCACCGATAACCCGTTGATGCGCACCGCGCCCACCATCGAACGCAGATCGGTCAGCGGGGTCGGGGCAATCGGGTCGTCCTCCGGGCGAAGCGTGTACAGCTCCGCACCCTGTAAGCCAGAGTCCGGCTCCAGCGCAGGGGCGACGAGCGCCAGCGTGCGGCCATCCGGTGACCACGCTCGCGCATTGAAATAGGCCTGGTCCACGCCCAGCGCGATCAGGCGGTTGGGGTTGCTCAGGTTGACGAGCGCCCGCTGAAAGCCATCGCCCGCGCTGTTGACGGTCACACGCACGCCCCATTCGCCGTTGGGCTGCACAGAGTCGATCTCGCGGACAGCGAACACCTGGCGCGTCTCGCTGCCTTCGGTGAAGGCATACGCCTGATGCGCAGGAGTCCAGACGAAAAAGCGATCCAGCCCCCACCATTCAATATCGATGGCGCGTTCGACCAGAAAGCGGCGGCGGCTGCCGTCCAGGTGCATCACGTTGAAGGCCTGAGTCAGGCTGTTGTAGTAGGTGATCGACCGGAAATCCGGCGAGAGGCGGCAGTTGCCCAGGCACGGCGCGGTTTCCGGCAGCGGGTAGCGCCGTCCGCGATCTACGTCATAGACCCACATGGCGCGGCGGTCGAAGGCGGTCAGGATAATGCCCGTCCCGTCGAAACCATCGGCGCGGGGGCGCACCGCTTCACGCGGGCAAATCGTCTCGACGGCTGAGCGGGCGTTGCTGGGTTGTGCAGAAAGACGAACCGGCGCAGTGAGATAGGTCATCAGCACGATGATCGCCGCCACGGTGGGGATGATACTTACTGAGAGGGCATTCAGCCGTAGAGTTTTTTGTGCCATTCGTCTTCCGGTGATGGTGGATCGGGTCGTTGCAGCGTCCAGATGTGGATTTTGCTGGTGCGGCCTGTCGCTGAATCGCCGCCATCACTGATATACAGGCGTGAACCGGAAATCACGCAGTCGAGCGGGCGGTGAAGTTCCGGGCTGATCGGCTCGAAGATGCCCGTCCTGGGGGTGGTCTCGTCGTCAGCACGGTTGACGGCGTGGGCAATATACAGCGGACGGGTGTCGTAATCGTAAGGCTGGCCGTCGGCATCGGTCTGGCGTTCGGGCAGCGCATGGGCGAACCGTACCCGGCGGCACACGATGAACCAATCCGGGTGCAGGATTTCGGCTTCAGACAGCACGTAGCTTTCCGCCAGGCCAATCAGCATGGGTGGGGGAATGGACAGGCGCAACCGGGCGATCAGCGCGATTTTATCGGGAATCGAGAGCGTTTGTACCAGTTCGTCCACCCGTTCAAGCCCACGCAGCCCACGATGGCGTGGGCCTGCATAGTTGAGCGGCATGGTATGCCATCCCCGCGCTGGAACTTTGGCGCTTTCGGGAACGTCTAACGGTTGGATGGGCAGCGCAGAACCGGATCGTTCATCGACCGTGCGCACCACCTGGCCGGATGGGTCGATTTCGTGCTGAGCCAGCCAACCATCATCGCCGTACATTTCCTCGGCATACACAGCGCCATCCGGCATGACACCCAGGATGCTGCAATCACCCGTATACAACAGGTCGATGGTGCGCAGTGGGAGAATTGAAAAGGGAAGTTCCATACGGTGACAGTTCTTCGCCTCGCGGCAGATTAAGAATCGGTTTGGGAATTGTCAGTAGACCTTGATCGTTTTGATCACAGTGCGCATGGTATACTCAACTTGGATTTATAGGTGAGTCCTTTCCCGGATTATTTCATGGCGAAACGACCTGTGTACACATTCATTATACCCGATGACACGCTCGACGGCGCTGCGGAAGGCGAACGTGAGGGCGGGCATGAAGGCGATGACGCGGTGATGCGCCAGACGACCACCATGCCGCATGTCACGGCATCGCCCGTCATACCGCTGGCCGCTGAAACCGGCCTGATTCAGGTCGTCAGCGTGGTGGGTGAAGATGCCGAAAGCGACGCGGCGCAGGATTCGCTCCCATTTGAGGGCGATACCAGCGCGGCGCAAAAAGTCATGCAGACCGAAAGCATGGCGGACGGTGACGGCGAAAAACTGAGCGGCAAGATTTTGATCGTCGAAGATTACCCCGAAGTGGCCGACGTGATCACCGTGATCTTGCGGCGCATGGGCTTCACCACAGCGCATGAAAGTCACGGCGTGCGCGCCTTCGAGCGCTTCAACGAGATCATCCCGGATATGGTGCTGCTCGACCTGGCGCTGCCCGATACGACAGGTTGGAAAGTATTGGACGCAATCAAGGATTTTCAGCGCGCCAGCGGCAAAGCCGATATGCCGATCACGATTGTGATGACGGCTTATGGCGACCCGGCGAATCGGTTGGTGGGCAAGCTGCAAGGCGTTCATGCTTACCTGATCAAGCCCTTCACGGCGGATGAGCTTCAGCGCGTGGTGCGTGAGGCGTACAAACTGATCCGTTGACCGCGCCTGTGTCGATGCGTGTGCAATCCCCGCCGCCGCACCGCATGGCGCGCCGCTGGTTCTGGGTGGCGGTGCTGGCCGCCGGGGCGGGAGCCTTCGCCCTGATCGCCGCTCTGGGCTGGATCGCCCAGTACCAGCAGAACCAAACCCCACAAGCACAAATCGAAAGTCTGCGCCGCACCGGGCGGCCTGTACAAGCGTTGTACCTGGTCGAATCGAGCGCGCTCGTTCAGGGCTGGACGGCGGAACGGCTGCGCCTGGCGGGTGATTTATGGCGCGAAATTGGCGACCCGGCAGCAGCGGCGGCTTACTGGCAACGGGCGCTCAGCGCCGCCCCAGACGATGTGCGCCTGCTGCGTGACCTGGCCGAAACCTACATCGGCCTGGGGCAGTGGACGCAGGCAGCGGCGGTGCTGGCGCAGTACACCGCGCTGGAGCCAGCGCAGCCCTGGGCGGCGTTTCAGCTTGGCCTGATTCGCGCTGCCGTCGATGCCGACGCGCTCACCTGGCTGGAGACAGCGGGAACCGAACCCGCGTATGCGCCCATTGTCACCCCGTTGGTCACCGTTCTGCGCGAACCCGCGCTTGAAGCGGCGGAGCGGGCGCTGCGCCTGGGCATTGCGCTGGCGGAACAGGCGCAGTGGCCTTACGCAGAACTCGCGTTTTCACAGGCCGTCGGTGACCCCGAACGGGCGGCGCTGGCACTGGCCTACAACGGCTGGGCGCGGGATATGCAGGGCAAAGACGGCAGCGCGGACATCCGCCGGGCGGTGGCGCTCGCCCCAGACGATGCGCGGGTGCGCTACCTGGAAGGGCTGCACTACCGCACCATCGGGGATGATGCGTCCAGCATTCTGGCGTTCGAGCGGGCGGTCGCGCTCGACCCGGCCAGCCCCGGCACGTATGCACAGCTTGGCGCGGCTTACGCGCTCACCGGGGATCGGGCAGCGGCGCAGTACTGGCTGGAAACCGCGCTGGCCGTTTCGAACGATGACCCGCGTTACCAGGTGCTGCTCAACCGTTTTTATGCTGAAGAGCGCGATCTGCTGACCGCGCTCGGTTTCGATTCACAGGCATTCCTGCAAGCGGAATCCACGCCGGAAGCGACAGCCGAAGCGACCAGCGACTTAAGCCCATGATCGACGTGCGTTGTACTATGCGGGCAGCATCCGCGTACTGTGCGGACAGCATCCGCGAAAGCAGGCTCACATGCTCGAACGACTCACGCCGTACAACGCGATCATCAGCAAACACCCGGTCTTTCAACTCGAAACGCGCAGACTGCCGTCCGCCGCGTCACCGGGCGCATTAGCGGGGGTGCTGCGGCGGCGCGGCCTGTGGCTGGCCGTGCGCATCGCCGCCGTGTGGATGTTTCTGGCGGGCGTGCTGTACGTCTTTTTCGGAGACACCCAGGCCACGCCGCTGCTGCGCTATTTCATCGATTCTGCGCTTGCCGGGACATTGCTGATCGGGATGCTGGGCGCATTCGGCGGCTTGTATGTCGATCTGGTGAGCATCACCGTATCACTGGACGCGATCAGCAGCGAGATCACCAGCGGGCGCTGGACGCTGCTGCGGCTGGCGAACCTGCGCGAAGCCCATTTCACGCTGGCCAAACACGCGCTGGCTCAGGTCAAGGCGTGGCGGGCGGTCAGCGGGGTGGTCGGCATTCGCGGGGCTGCCGTCGTACTGCTGGCGGTCGCGCTGGCGCTGAACTGGGTGGAAACCCAGGTGAATGGCAATACGAACGGTCTGTTCATCCTGCTGGTTTCACTCATCGTCGTCGCCATCCCCGGCGCGATCTTCATCATCGAGCCGATCCTGCGGCTGCGCACCATGAGCGCCGTCGGCCTGCTGATCTCGTCGCACAACCGGAATGCGCTCACCGCACCGCTGGCGGGGTTCGGGGTGACGCTGGCGATCTGGATCGCACAACTCCTGATCATAAGCATGCTGGGGTGTGGCGTGCTGGGGCTGTTTTTTCCGGTGCTGGTGCTGTCGTCCGGGCTGTGTGGGCTGCCGTTGATGAGCGCCGCACCCTTGATCGGCCTGTACGCCTTTTATGACCTGCTGAAAAACTACAGTCTGCGGCGGACGGCGCTGCGGCTGGCGCGGCTGGAAGCGTGACGCGGCTGCACTTTTCGACTTGTCACCTTCAGCTTTTGCCCTACAATCGCTGCATCACGACAACACAGAGAGGATAAGGCGGCTCCCTTGAAACGCCTGTTGTGGATCATCCTGCCCGCGCTGGCGCTGGTCGGCTTAGTCGCTCTTCAGCGCGGCGCGGCAGCTTGGAGAACCGTGATCGATGCCGAACCGGGGACGCTGGTCTACGCTGCGTCTTTCGATGGGGGCGCGGCGGATGGCTTCAACCTGGAATGGGAACAGTACGTCGGGCGGCTGAACGCGGCGGTCACCGATGGCGCGCTGCGGCTTTCGATTGGCGATGCCGAACGCGGGTCATACTCGCTTGCGCCGCACCACTTCGCGGATTTCGATATGACCGTTGAAGCCCGCGCCATCGAAGGCCCGGAGAACAACGGCTACGGGGTGATCTTCCGGGCGCAGGATCGCGACAATTATTATCTGTTCCTGGTCAGCAGCGATGGCTATTATGCGGTGCAGCGCGTGCTGAATGGCGAACCCCGCTACTTAAGCAACTGGATCATCACGACGATGGATTTGCCGGAACTGAACAGTGTGCGCGTGAACACCGGGTTGAACGCGCTCAACCGGGTGCGGGTGGTGGGGCAGGGCGATACATTCGCCTTTTACATCAACGATGTGCGTGCGCCGCTGTGCATTCCGAATGACTCGGCGGCGGAAAGCGTCTATTTTGAGTTTTACGCCACGCCGGAAGAACGCTGCGTACAAGGCCGGATGGTCGATACGCTGACGGATACGGCCATTCCAGCAGGTCAGCTTGGGGTGGTGGCGCGCTCGTTCGGCTTCGGGGAACAGGATCGCGCGGTCGTGGTCGATTTTGAGCAGGTGGTGGTGTACGGGGCATGAAAATTCATCTGCGGACGCTCGGCTGCCGCCTGAACCAGGCCGAGATCGACAGCATGGCGCGGCAGTTCCGCCAGCAGGGACATGAAATCGTTGAAGACGCGGCGGCGGCGGATCAGGTGGTAGTGAATACGTGCGCTGTCACCCATGACGCGGTGCGAGCTGGGCGGCAGATGATCCGCCAGCTTCACCGCGCTAACGCGGACGCGGCCATCACTGTGACGGGCTGCCACGCGCAGATCGCCCCCGATGAAATTCGGATGCTGCCGGGGGTCGCCCGCGTAGTGGATAACCTGGGCAAAGATGCGCTCGTCGGGCAGATCACGGGCATCGCGCCGGAACCGTTCGATCACGAGCCGATTCTACGCGCCGTGCCGAATGCCGTTACGCGGACACGGGCGTTCGTCAAGGTGCAGGATGGCTGCGACAATGCCTGTACGTTCTGCGTGACGACGGTCGCACGCGGGCAGGGGCGCAGCCGCCCACCCGCCGATGTGATCGGAGAAATTCGGTTGCTGGCCGCGATGGGCTATCAGGAAATCGTCCTGACCGGGGTGCATCTGGGCAGCTACGGCCACGACCTGGGCGATCCCGACGGGCTGGCCAGGCTGGTCGGCACGATTCTAACGGATACCGATGTGCCGCGTCTGCGGTTGAGTTCGCTTGAACCCTGGGACTTAACGCCAGGTTTTTTCGCGCTGTGGGAAAATCCGCGCCTGTGTCCGCACCTGCACCTGCCGCTGCAAAGTGGGTGCGATGCCACGCTCAAACGGATGCTGCGCAAGACGACTCAGGCGCAGTTTCGAGCGCTGATCGACGCGGCGCGCCAGTACATCCCCGACCCGGCGATCACGACGGATGTGATCGTCGGGTTTCCGGGCGAAAGCGACGACGAGTTCGCGGTTTCGGCGGCGTTCATCGAATCGGTCGGTTTCGCGGGGCTGCATGTCTTTCGCTACAGCAAACGACCCGGTACGGCAGCGGCACGGATGCGCGGCCACATTGACGACGAGACGAAAAAGGTGCGGGCGGCGCGAATGCTGGCGCTTTCCGAAGCGATGGAAGCGGCCTACGCCGAACGCCAGATCGGGCGGGTGGTTCCGGTACTGTGGGAACAAATCGGCGGAGTGACCCAGGAGGGTTTCATCAACGTAGGGTATACTGATTCCTACATTCGGGTGACGAATACCAGCCCGCGCCCACTGACCAACTGCATTGTCCCGGCGCGCCTGGAACGCTGCGATCCGGTCAAGCGGCAGGTTTACGTCACACCCCTTTTCGACTGACATAGAATGCGGCGATGTGCTGCGTCGTGTGATGCACTGCATCCTGTAAGGACGAGGAACGAACATGGACGACCCAAGAGCGAGAATGCAGGAAGCCCTGAAACAGGCGATGCTGAGCAAGGACAGCAAGACCCGCGATACGATCCGCCTGCTGCAAAGCCTGGTCAAGCAGGTGGAAGTCGATGAGCGGCGCGAACTGACGGGTGAGGACGTGATCGGCCTGCTGCAAAAGGAAGTCAAGCGGCGGCAGGAAAGCGCGGAAGAAGCCCGCAAGATTGGCCGTGATGACCTGGTGGAAGAAGCGGAAGCGATCATCCATGTGACCGAGCAGTTCCTGCCGCGCCAGCTCAGCCGCGACGAGATCGCCGGCATCGTGCGCGAAGTGATGGCCGAAACCGGGGTGAGCAGCGCCAAAGAGATGGGAAAGCTGATGGGCGCGCTCATGCCGCGTGTGAAGGGCATTGCCGATGGCAAGCTCGTCAATGAAGTCGTCCGCGAACTGCTTCAATAACGCCGATGCGTGATCGCGGGCTGCGGCGTACAGGGGGAGAGTTCTCCCCGGTGTGGCTGCCCAGGCTGGGGCGGACGCTGACGGTGGCGGCGTTCGTGCTGGCCGGGGCGGTAATCCTGGCGCTGGACGAACTGTTTCCCCGTGCTGCGCCTTCGGAACAGCTTCAGGTGGGCATGGTTGCGCCCGCCGATATTCGTGCGCCGTACAGCCTGACGTATGTCAGCGCGATACTGACCGAGCGGCGGCGTGCGGCGGCGGTGGCGGAAATCAGCCCGATCTATGAAGCGCCTGACCCGAACGTCACCCGGCAGCAGATCGCGCTGCTCACGCAGATTCTCGACTTCATCGACGATGTGCGCGCCGACCCATTCGGCACACCGACGCAGAAAATCAGCGATGTGGAAAAGATCACGGCGCTGAACCTGGATTCAGAAACCGTGCGCGCCGTTGTCACGATGGACGGCGAAACATGGGGAGCCGCCCGCGCTGAAATGGCGCTGGTGCTGGAACGCATGATGCGCGAATCGATCCGCGAAAACGACCTGCCTCAGGTGATCGATCAACTGCCGACGCAGGTCAGCGTGCGTTTCGATCCCACAGCGGCATCGGTGGTGACGGCTTTCGTGCGCGATCTGCTGCGCCCGAACCGCCTGCCCAATGCCGCCGCGACGACTGCCGCCCGCGAAGCCGCCGCTGCATCCGTACTGCCGGAAAGCCGCAGTTTCGAGCGTGGGCAAATTCTGCTGCGCGGCGGGACACGCATCGACGATGCCGATTTTGAAGCGCTGCGGCAGTTCGACCTCTTAGGTTCGGCAGACCGCCGCCTGGAAGTGTTTCTGCGGGCGCTGATGGCCTGCTCAATCACGGTTGCGGGTTTCGGGCTGTATCTGTCACGTTCCGCCAATGCGCTGAAAGATCAGCCGAACGTGCTGCTGCTCTTGGGGACGCTGTTCCTGATCGTACTGTTGGGGGCGCGCTTGTTCGATGGCGATTCGCAGCAGATTTACCTGTATCCAGCGGCGGGGCTGGCGTTGGTGCTGGCGGGCGTGATCGGTGTGGACGTGGCGCTCCTGGCCGCTGTCGGCCTGGGATTCCTGATTGGCCTGCTGTCGGATAATTCGCTGGAAGTGGCGGCGCTGGTCGGCGGGGGCAGCGTGATCGGCGCGCTCAGTTTGCGCCGCTTCGACCGCCTGAACAGCTATTTTCTGGCGGGGGTGCTGGTCGCGCTTTCCAACCTGATCATCGTGCTGATGTTCCAACTGACCGCCAGCACGGGCGAAGGCGTATTCACCCCGCTGTTGATCGTGTATGGCGTGATGAACGGCCTGCTGTCGGGGATTGTGGCGCTGGCGGTGCTGTACCTGCTCACAGTCGCGTTCAACCTGCCGACCACGCTCAAGCTGAGCGAACTCAGCCAGCCGAATCAGCCTTTGTTGCAGCGGCTGCTGCGCGAAGCGCCGGGGACGTATCAGCATTCGCTGCAAGTGGCAAACCTGAGCGAACAGGCGGCCAACGCCATCGGCGCGGATGCCGGGCTGGTGCGGGTCGCGGCGCTGTACCATGACATTGGCAAGATGCTGAATCCGGCGTTTTTTGTGGAAAACCAGGCGGATAACGTCAACCCGCACGATTTGCTCAATGATCCGCACCGCAGCGCCGATCTGATCATCAGCCATGTGACGGATGGCGACAAGCTGGCACGGGCGTATCGTCTGCCGCAGCGCATCCGCGATTTCATCTGCGAACATCACGGGACAACCCGTGTGGGCTATTTCTATACCCAGGCCGTGCAGCGGGCGGGCGATGAAGAACCCATCGAGCCGGATCAGTTCACGTATCCGGGGCCACGCCCGCGCAGCCGCGAAACCGCGATTCTGATGCTGGCCGACAGCTGTGAAAGTTCAGTGCGGGCGGCCAAACCGACGCGCAAAGCCGAGATCGAGTCGATTGTGGGGCGCATTTTTGAAAGCCGGATGCAGGAAAGCCAGCTCGACGACAGCGGCCTGACGCTGCACGACCTGGCGACGATCCGCACGATTCTGATCGATATGCTGCAAGCGGTGTTTCATCCGCGCATTCAGTACCCAAGCCTGCTTACCCCAGCATCGACGGCTGAAACCGTCGAGATGCGCTCACTGCGCGTTGGGGCGGATTCGCTCCCAGCCGGGGAACCGATGAGCGGGGGAGAAAACGTCAAAGAGCCGGAAACCCGCCGGGATGCGGGCGGTCAAATCATCCCGAACCTGGTTTCGCCCGCGCCGCCGAAGCAGGAAAACCGTTACAGCATTTCCCAGGAACTGCCAGCGGCAATTCTGGACGATGACGACTCCCCGATGCCGGATGTGCCGCCGCTGCGCCGCCGCACCGATGAAAGTGAGCCGAAAACCAGTGCAGAGAAAGACGATCATGCCTGATTTTGAGATCGAACTTCAGAATGACGACGGGTACGCGCTCGATTCGGCGCGCCTGGTCGCTGCGGCTGCCCAGGTGTTGAGCGCGCATCAGGCCGACCCCGGCTGCGGGATCAGCATCGTGATTGCCAATGATGCGGAAGTGGCACGCCTCAACCTTGCTTATCGCGGAATCGATGCGCCGACCGATGTGCTGTCGTTCCCGGCGGATGACCTGTCTGGCGCTTTGGCCGACCAGATGGGCGATGAACCGCCGTATCTGGGCGACCTGATCATCGCGTACCCGTATGCATCCGCCCAGGCACAGCGCGAAGGCCATGACCTGATGGACAGCCTCTCCCTGCTGGCTGTGCATGGAACGCTGCATCTGTTAGGGTACGATCACGATACCGAAGGCAACCGCGCCGCGATGTGGGCAGAGCAGGAAAAAGCGCTGATCGCCCTGGGGATTCCGCTGGAAATCGTCCCGGCGCTGGAGTCCGCATCGCATGATGAAAGCGATCCGCATGACTCCTGATGCATCACCGCAAGAGGCGGCCAGCACGACGAACGGCGACTCGTCATTCGTGGATACAATCACCGCGACGATGAAGATCAACCCGAATGATTACAGCCCGGTCACCAGCCAAAGCCGTGTATCCAGCTTCGGGTATGCTTTGGCGGGCTGGCTGTATATGCTGCGCTGGCAGAAGAATACGCGCATTCAGGCCGTCGCCAGCATCGGCATCGTGGCGGTGGCGCTGTGGCTGGAGATCGAATTTCTAGGGCTGGCGCTGCTGATCCTGGCGATCACCATCGTGTGGATGGCAGAATTTCTGAATGCGGCGGTGGAAGCGGCGGTCAACGTCGCCACCCAGGAGCTGCACCCAATGGCTCAGGTCGGCAAGGATGTCGCATCGGCGGCGGTGCTGTTGGGGGTCGTCGCGTCGATCCTGATCGGCCTGCTGGTGATGGGGCCGCCGCTGCTGGCACGGTTGGGCATTCTTTTCAATTGAACACAGCGGCCTTCTTCGCAGCCAAAAGTCGTTTTTACCCTGGTATGGATAAGCGAGGAATGAAATGGTCGATACACAAGCCCCACAAACCGAACCCGTGAACGAAACCGGGCAGGAGTCGCCAGACGGCCACGTTTCTGAAGAAGCCGAAAAGCGGAATGTGCTGGTCACGCCGGATGGCGAAGAACTCGATATGTCGATTGTAGGGACGATGAAGATCGACCCCGGCAATTACGGTGGTTCAACCAAGAATCCGAACCGCCTGGCGAGCCTGAAATACGGGATTGCAGGTCTGCTGTACCTGCTCAAGCGCGAACAGAGCATCCAGATCGCCAGCGCCGCCACAATCATCACCCTGGGCATTGGGCTGTGGCTGGGGGTGAGCAGCTTTTATTGGGCGATTCTGGCGCTGGCACTGGGCGCGATCTGGATCACTGAAGCATTGAACACCGCCATCGAAGCGGCCATCGACCTGGAAACCACCGAAATCCATCCGATGGCGAAGGTAGGGAAGGATGTGGCCTCGGCAGCGTCGCTGATTTCGAGTATTGTATTTGTGATTGTGGTGCTGCTGATGCTGGTACCCCGGATTCTGGATAGATTGACGGGATAGGTGATGAACGATCCACGACTCCCCGATGGGACTCTGCCCGAACCTGAGTCGTTCGACGACGGAGACTACGCGGAACCGCAGTTTCCGCCGGGGAGCTATGCTGAAGCGCCGGACGATTTCGGCAGCCAGGACGACGATACTGCCCTGCATCGGGCGTTCGATGCGGATGAGGTGACGCGCCAGAACCCGCCGGTTGACCCCGGCGCGGCGTTCAGTGAACAGGTCGCGTACACGCCGCCGGGGGCGGCTCATGATACCGCCGAACATGACCGCCTGAACCGGGGCAAAGCGCGTGACCGAATCGCCCGGCGCAGGCAAAAGCGCGGTGAATCCGTCCCACAGGCATCGCGCATCCCGCCGCCCGTGCGCAATGCGCCGCCGCCCGCTGCACGGGTGGTACGCGATCCGTCGTCGGTGGTCACACGGGGGATTACGTCGGCGCGCAGTGCGATGGCCGCAGGGCGTGGGAGCGTTCGCGGCAGCGCGGCAGCGGTGCCGTCGTTCAGACTGCCAATCAGCCGTACCGGGTTGTACCTGATCGGTTCGGCTGTTTTCGTGATCGGGGTGGTGATCGCGTTAGGTGCGGCGCGCAACCGCCCGGTGGATTCGCTGCCCAATGCGCTGTGGATCGGCACGGAATGGACGTATGAGGCGCGCACCGACCAGGAAATTTTCGCGCTGACTGAACGCCTGAAACGGCACGAGATTGGGGTGGTGTATGCCTGGGTAAGCTGGCTGCAAGCCGAAAATGTCTGGCGCGGCGAAGCCAATTTCGAGAACGTGCAGAATTTTGTCACGCGCTTCAACGAGTATTATCCCCAGGCCGACCTGTACGGGTGGGTGAGCTACCCGGTCGAAATTGCGCCGTTGGGCTACCGCATGAATGACGCGGCCACGCATCAGATCGTCGCGGATTTCAGCCAGCGGGTGATCGATGATTTTGGGTTCGACGGCGTGTTCCTGAATATCGAACCCGTCTGGAACGACGATGAAAATTTCCTGGCGCTGCTGCGGCGCGTGCGCCAGACATTGGGCGATGACGCGCTGATCTCCGCCGCCGTGCCGCCGGACTGGAGTCCCATCGGCACGGGCATTCCCGTTCCGCCGCTGATCGTCCCCGGCACGGTGTGGGAACGCGATTACAAGCAGAGCGTGGCGCTGCTGGTCGATCAGATTGCGGTCATGGCCTACAACAGCGGTCTGACCGCGCCCGCCGATTACACGGTGTGGATGGCGTACCAGGTCAGCACCTTTGCCGAAACGATCACCGACCTGGATGCCGGAACGGAGATCGTCATCGGCATTCCCACCTATGACGCGGAGCCGCCCGGCCATGACCCCGCCGTCGAAAATGTGATCACCGCCGTAGAGGGAATCCGGGCCGGGCTGTCGCAGAGCGGGGAATCGGCGCGTGCTGTGCGCGGCATCGCCATCTATGCCGGCTGGGAAACCGACGACATCGAATGGGACGATTTTTATAACACCTGGGTGCGCGCCAACGTGCGCTGAACCGTGCGCGGGGCGCTTGTGTCGCGCCCCTTGCAAATTCCGGTCAACCGTTGACTTCATCCAGGAACGTGATCGCGGTATCGATGCCCCGGTGAAACATATCGAGCGCGTAATGCTCGTCCGGGCCGTGCGCGCCATCGCTGATCAGCCCGAAGCCCATCATCACGACGGGCAAACCCAGATGCCGCTGAAAATCCGCCACGACCGGGATGCTGCCGCCTTCGCGCATGAACATCGGCGGCGCGCCGCCCCAGCTTTTGGCATACGCCCGCACCGCCGCCTTGATCGCGGGGGTATCGATGCCTGTAGATGCCGCTTCACCCCGGTTGAGCAGTTTGACTTCGCTCATCACGGTGGGCGGGGTCAGGCTGGCGACATACGCCTTGACCAGCTCATAAATCCGAGTCGAATCCTGATTGGCGACCAGGCGGCACGAGACTTTCGCCATCGCTCGTGCGGGCAGCACGGTTTTCGCGCCTTCTGCAATGTGGCCGCTGTACAGCCCATTGATCTCGAACGTGGGGCGTGCGCCCAACCGTTCGCGCACCAGGTAGCCAGGTTCGCCCCACAGGTTGGTGATGCCTGTTTCGCGGCGGATCGTGTCGTCGCTGATGTTCGTCTGCTCCATCGCCTGGTGGTCGTCGGGCGTAATCGGCAGCACATCGTCGTAAAAACCAGGGACGGCGACGCTGTTATCGGCGTTGTGCATCTTCGCAAGGATTTGCACCAGCGCCAGCGCCGGGTTATGCACCACGCCGCCGTACCCGCCGCTGTGTAAATCCTGGGACGGCCCCCACACATGAATTTCCATGTACGTCAGGCCGCGCACGGATACGGTGATCGCGGGCTGATCGATGGTAGGCATTCCATTATCGCTGATCACGCAAATATCGGCCTTGAGCAGGTCTTTATGACGGGTGATGAAGTCCTCCAGGTTTTTCGACCCGACTTCTTCTTCCCCTTCAATCAGGAATTTGACGTTGACGGGCAGCGAGCCAACCGTTTTCAGGTACGCTTCCACCGCTTTGATGTGGATGAACAACTGGCCTTTGTCATCGGATGACCCGCGTGCGTAGATCAGCCCGTCGCGGATTTCCGGCTCGAACGGTTCGCTCGTCCAGCCGTCCTTTTGCTTATCGGCGGGCTGCACGTCGTAATGGCCGTAGACCAGGATGGTCTTTGCGCCTTCCCCCGCGTTCAGCCATTCCCCGTATACCACCGGGTTGCCCGCTGTAGGCATGATTTCGACGCGATCTAAGCCAGCGGCGCGCATATCGTCGGCCAGCCATTCGGCGGCGGCGCGGATATGATCGCCATGTGTGCTGGCAAAAGCGCTGATGCTTGGAATCCTGAGCAGGTCGATCAACTGCGCACGAAAGCGTTCTGCATGTTCGTGTGCATAGTCATGGGGTGCGGCCATTACAATCCTCTCATTTTGAATAAGCTGCATGTTTTGAGCGCCGTACCTGTGGGTACAATCCCATTATCCGCATGGCAGAAGGGAGTGCAGCCATATGTCCGCCGCAAAAACGACGTTTGAAGCGACGCAGGTGCCTTTTTACATCCGCTTGGCAATAAGTGCTACTTCTGCATTGGACTCACTGGGAATCAACCTGGTCAACCTCGACCTGGAAACGTTCAAGCAGAAAGCCCAGGAACAGACCGGGTTTTCCGATTGGGGCGATGCCCAGTTCTTGCGCGATATGGAAGTGTTTCTCGATTATGCACGCCGCAATCAGCAATCATCGGTGATCTCGAAAATTGCGCTGCGTACCGACGTGATGCGCCGCCTGACCACGTACCTGAAACTGCAAGCGGCGAAAAAACGCCACACCGATCTGCTTTCGCAGCCAATTACGTCGCCGATCATCATTGTAGGGCTGCCGCGCACTGGGACGACGCTGCTGCAACGCCTGCTGAGCCAAGACCCCGGCGCACATGGCCCGGCGCTTTGGGAACTGTTCAACCCCGTCACGGTCGATTCGCCGCTTTCGCCTGAGGAACTGCGCAAACAGGCGGCCAATTTCGAGCGTACCGTGCGTGGGACTTCGCTCACGCTGTGGAGCATTCACCCAATGGCGGCGGATGAAGCCGATGAATGTTTTTTCCTGCTGCCGCAAAGCATCGGTGATTTGTCGCTGCATCTGCCTATCGACTATCTCGACGTGTTCATGAAACGCAGCGCGCTGCCGGATTATCAACTGCACAAGCAGTATTTTCAGGCGCTTCACTACCGTAAACCGTCGCGCCGCTGGGTGTGGAAATCGCCGCTGCACATGCCGAAGCTGGACGATATGCTCACAGTGTACCCGGATGCGCACGTGATCTGGTGTCACCGGGGGTTGGGACATGTCGTCGCATCGTGGATCAGCTATACCGCGCTGGCGCGTAAATTCGTGCTGAAAACCGATGATGCCCGTCAGGTGGCGCAAAACTGGATGAAAATCTGGCAGGTGTCGCTGACAGAAGCGCAAAAAGCCCGCGATAAACGCCCCAAGACGCAGTTTTTCGATATGCAGTACGATGAACTGGTCAGCGACCCAATGGTGATGATCCAGCGCATTTACCGTCATTTCGGCATGACTCTCACGCCCCAGGCCGACGGCAGTATGCGCGCCTGGCTGGAGGCAGACAAGCAGAAAGAACGCCCTGGTCACCGTTATACGCTCGATCAGTTCGGGCTTTCAGGCAGCGACCTGGAGCGTACCTTTAGCGAATACGTGAACAAATACGATATTCTGGTCGATTAATCGATGAAACAGGTGCAGCATGGCTATTGCTAAAACGACCGTCGAAACGGCACAGCTTGCGCTTCCCATTCGCATCGCCGTTGGGGCTGCCTCTGTTCTGGACGGTTTAGGGTTTTCACTGGTCGATCTCAAGATTGATCATCTGAAAGCCGCCGCCGAAAAACAAACGGGACTGCGCGGATGGAATCATCCTGAATTTCTGCGCGATATGGCGGCGTTGTGCGCGTTTGTCGAACAAAACCCAACCGCAAGCAGTCTGTTGAAACTGAATTTTCGTAATGATGTCATGCGCCGGCTCACAAATTACCTGAAGCTGCAAGAGAAAATTCGCCAACAGCCGGATATTCTGCAACAGCCGATCAAGAACCCGATCATCATTACTGGACTGCCGCGCACGGGTACAACGTTGCTCCAACGTCTGCTAGCCCAAGACCCGGCCTTGCATGGCCCTGCCTTGTGGGAATTGTTCAACCCCATCGAATCGGTCGATCCGCAGTACGTTCAAGAACGCCAGCGCAAGACTGAAGGGTTTGTGAACCTGGTGCGCAATACATCGCTCAACCTGTGGAGCATTCACCCTACCTATGCCAATGAAGCGGATGAATGCTATTTTTTGATGCCGCAAAGCCTGGGAGAAGTGTTCATTTATGCAGAAATGGACTATTTCGACTGGTTCATGCAGCGCAGCGCTGTCTTCGATTATCAGCTTTATCGTCAGTACCTTCAGGTCATGCACTATGGGCGACCGCCGCGCCGTTGGGTGCTGAAAACGCCGCTGCACCTGCCTAAACTGAACGATTTGCTGACGGTGTTTCCAGATGCGTATGTGATTCAGTGTCACCGCACGCTCAACCAGGTGATCGCGTCGTGGGTCAGCTTTACGGCCATTTCGCGCAAGGTCACGCACAAATCCATCGATTTACACAAGATCGCACGGGATTGGCTGCACATC
The DNA here is from genome assembly GCA_033764035.1 of bacterium. Taxonomy (GTDB): domain Bacteria; phylum Chloroflexota; class Anaerolineae; order Aggregatilineales; family Phototrophicaceae; genus Flexifilum. Next base: position 3,119 of record JANRJJ010000022.1, on the reverse strand, counting down.
TGGCAAGTTTCCGTGCAGCAAGCACAAATTGCACGGGATCAGCGCCCCGCGACACAGTTCTACGATGTGTACTATGATGATTTCGTGCTTGACCCATTGAAAACCGTGCGGGCGATTTACCAGTATTTCAATATCCCATTAGCACGAGAGGCTGAAAACCGGATGCAGGGCTGGCTTGACCATGATAAGCAGCAGGAGCGGTTGGGTCATCGCTATACGCTGGATCAGTGCGGCCTGACCGAAAACGATCTTGATTTGGCGTTCGCAGATTACATGAAACGCTATAAAGTTTATACCGTATGAATAACGGGACGGCCAGGGACACGGTCTGTCCGTGTCCCTTTGCTGCACTTCACGCGGAGAACACATCGGCGGCGCTGCGCCACATCCGTTCTTTGTCCGCGTCTTTTTCGATCTCGAACGGCAGATAGTACCCGATGCGATCCAGCAGCCCGTCATAGCGCGCTTTGACGGAGTGCGCCAGTTCGTCGAGCGGGGCGATCACGGCGAATTCGGCCAGCATGTCATCGCTGATCAGTTCGCCCATTTCGTACCAGCGGTTCTGGCGCGAAAGCGCGTTCAGCCTCTCGTGTAAATCCATCCAGCCATGCATTTCCATGACGGCGGAATAGCTGGGGGTGCTGGCATAAAACGCGATCTGCGCTTTGACCGCCCCTTTGTTATCCTCAATTTCCTGGGCGGTGCGCCCGGTTACGACGAAAATTGCACAGCTTAAAGCACAATCGCCCGGTGCGCGCCCGGCTTTCTCCGCACCCTGCCGCACATTCGGGAGAATCAGCTCTTTCAGGTAGCGCGGCGTGTGGAACGAATGAACATGAAAGCCCTGGCACAGCTCTCCGGCCAGGCGGCACAGCATTTCGTTTACGCCTGCAATGTAGATCGGAATATCCGGGGTAGGCAGCGGGGCAGGCATGAAGAACGGGGTGAGCAGCGAAAACTGATAATGTTCACCTTCATATTTGAGCGGAGCCTGCGTCTGGAAGCTGTTCCAGATCGCCCGAATCGACTCGATGTATTCGCGCAAACGCGGGGCAGGGGCCGTCCAGGGGGTGCTGAACCGCCGCACGATATGCGTTTTGACCTGGGTTCCCAGGCCGAGTGCAAAACGTCCGTTCGATTGTTCTGCCAAGTCCCAGGCAATCTGTGCCGTGACCATGGGGCTGCGCGGAAAAGCGACGGCAATGGCTGTACCCAAAACGATGCGGTCGGTCACAGCGGCGGCGTGGGTGAGCGGCAGAAATGGATTGTGGGCGGTTTCGCTCGTCCACAATCCGCTGAACCCGTAGGCTTCAACCTGCTGTGCGAGTTCGGCGGCGGCGTTCAACCGAGTGGGGAAGATGGTCACATCAAACTGCATTTTCGAAACCTTTTTTCTCTCAACAACAGTTCTGTAGTTAAACGCAGCGGAGTATAGCAGGGATTACGTTATACTTGCGCTTTCTGCATAAATCTCAGCTTCGGCTGAAACCATGAGGATGCTATGGCCGAACCTTCTGGCTTGAACCAGATCAGTCCCGAACATCTGCTCACGCTGTACCAGATTACCAGCAGCATCAACACCAGTCTCGAATTTGAGGAAGTTCTCAACATGGTGATGGATGCGGTGATGCACGTCACCAAAGCACAGCGCGGCGTGCTGATGATGGCCGATGAAGCGGGCGAACTGCACGCGCATGTTGTGCGTGGCGACCGCGACGATGCAGAAAATGCCTACAGCCGCACCATCATTCATGAAGTGGTGCGCACGCGGCAGTCGCTGCTGACCAACAATGCCCAGTTCGACCAGCGCTATAAGCCGGGCGAAAGCATTATCATGCGTGGGCTGCGCGCCATCCTGTGCGCGCCGATGCTGGTCAAAGGCCGTCTGGTGGGGGTGATCTACTGCGATACTTCACTGCGACATGGCATTTTCACCGAATCGGACTTGGCGCTGCTCGATGTCGTCGCAGGGCAGGCGGGCATCGCTATCGAAAACGCACGCCTGTACCGCGTAGCCGTCGAAAAAGGCCGTTTAGAGCGCGAACTTCAGATGGCACGTGAAATTCAGGAATCGCTGCTGCCGCGCCAGATGCCGGATTTACAGGGGTACGAGGTCGCGGCGCGCTGGCGGTCGGCGCGTGAAGTCGCAGGCGACTTTTACGATCTCTTTCAGCTCGATCACGGCTCGATGGGCATGGTAATCGCGGACGTAAGCGATAAAGGTGCGCCAGCCGCGCTGTTCATGGCTTCAGCGCGCAGCGTGATCCGCAGCCATGCGTTCGCTGGTTTTTCGCCGCTCGATACGCTGCTGCGCACCAACACGCTGCTGCTTCAGGACAGCGAAGGCGGGATGTTCGTCACCGCGTATCATAGTCAGTTTCGCCAGGGTGGGGCTTCGCTTCACATCAATGCAGGACACAACCCACCGTTTTTTATGCAGGCCGCAACTGGGCAAATTCAAATGCTGCCGATTGGCGGGCGGGCGATTGGCTGGTTTGAGGATAATCCCATGCGTGCTGTCGAACTTCAGCTTACGCCGGGAGACGTGATCGTCTACTACACGGATGGGCTGACCGATGCTGAAAACATTTATGGGGAATGCTACGGCGTTGAGCGGCTGGCGCGGGTAATCAGAGAGTCGGTAGGGTTGTCGGCTGACGGTGTACTTGCATATATCGTCGATTCGGTGGATGCATTCTGTGTCGATGCGCCGGTGCTGGATGATCTCACACTGGTGGTGATCCGCTACACAGGCTGAAGCAGAATTTTAAGCGAACCGTTATCCCAAATTCTCGGCCAAATGGTTAAACAAATTGCCATAAGGATGGTGTTGACATAGGTATACCGTACTGCTATTATGCTTCTCACTGCACGAGAGCAGTAAACGACGTGGGAACGTCAGATGTACCTTAACAACAGAAAAGTGAAAGTAAACGTCAAGCTTTGAGCTTTGTACGCAAAGGAAAGAACTCGAAGACCAAACGGAGAGTTTGATCCTGGCTCAGGATGAACGCTGGCGGCGTGCCTAACACATGCAAGTCGAACGGTCGGGAAACCGACAGTGGCGCACGGGTGAGGAACACGTAGCTGACCTGCCTTTTGGAGGGGGATAACGGCGC